>NZ_JCAWAG010000005.1:0-267079 GCF_059691855.1 Rhodococcus sp. 320_ES
CGTCGAACTTCCTCGGTGCAGCCATAACGGCATTCTCCTGGTGAGATCACAGTCTCCACCAGACCCAGGACGGTTCAGCCCAGCTTCGACACGTCCCGCACCGCACCCTTGTCCGCCGACAACGCCATCGCTGCATAGGCTTTGAGCGCCAGGGATACCTTGCGATCGCGCTGGATGGGCCGATACCCGGTGGTGGCTTCTAGCCTCGCGCGGCGTTCGGCCAGCTCGGCGTCCGACACCTCGACGGTGATGGACCGAGCCGGGCAGTCGATGGTGACTGTGTCCCCGTCCTGCACGAGGGCGATGGTGCCCCCGGCCGCTGCCTCCGGTGAGACGTGTCCGATGGAGAGGCCGGACGTTCCCCCGGAGAAGCGTCCGTCGGTCACGAGTGCGCAGACCTTGCCCAGTCCCTGGCCCTTGAGAAACGCCGTGGGATACAGCATTTCCTGCATTCCGGGTCCACCCTTCGGACCCTCGTACCGGATGACCACGACGTCACCGGGCTTGATTCTCTTGTTCAGGATGGCCTCGACCGCGTCGTCCTGCGATTCGAGGACGACCGCCGGTCCGGAGAAGGTGAGGATGGAGTCGTCGACACCGGCGGTCTTGACGACGCACCCGTCGACGGAGAGGTTGCCCCGCAACACGGCGAGCCCGCCGTCCACCGAATATGCATGTGCCACATCGTGAATGCAACCGTTCGCAGCGTCGGTGTCCAGGCTCTCCCACCGTTCGGACTGACTGAACGCCGTGGCGGACCGCACGCAACCGGGGGCGGCGTGGAACATCTCGACGGCCTCCGGTGAGGGTGACCCGCCGCGAATGTCCCACGTCTTCAACCACTCCGACACCGAGTCCGAGTGCACCGTGTGCACGTCCTCGTTCAGCAGGCCGGCGCGGTGAAGCTCACCGAGGATGGCGGGTATGCCTCCGGCGCGGTGGACGTCCTCCATCAGGTAGACCCCGTTCGGGGCCACCTTGGTGAGGCACGGAACGGCTTTGGAGCGCTTCTCGATGTCGCGGAGCGTGTAGTCCAGCTCCGCTTCCTGCGCTGCGGCGAGCAGATGCAGGATGGTGTTGGTGGACCCGCCCATGGCGATGTCCAGGCTCATGGCGTTGTCGAACGCCGCGCGCGACGCGATGGATCGGGGAAGCACGGTGGTGTCGTCGCCGTCGTAGTAGCGCTTGGTGATGTCGACGACCGTGGCACCGGCGTCCTGATAGAGCTTCTTGCGCGCGGTGTGCGTCGCGAGGATGGAACCGTTGCCGGGCAGGGCAAGCCCGAGTGCTTCGGTGAGGCAGTTCATCGAGTTGGCGGTGAACATGCCGGAGCAGGAGCCGCACGTGGGACACGCGGCTTCCTCGATGCGGGAGATGTCGTCGTCGGACACCGAGTTGGACACGGCATCGGAGATGGCGGAAATCAGGTTCAGGCGGGTGCGGACGGTGCCGTCGACGAGTACCGCTGTGCCGCCCTCCATGGGCCCGCCCGAGACGAACACGGTGGGAATGTTCAGGCGCATCGCGGCCATGAGCATGCCCGGAGTGATCTTGTCGCAGTTCGAGATACAGATGAGTGCGTCCGCGCAGTGTGCCTCGACCATGTACTCGACCGAGTCCGCGATCAGGTCGCGCGAGGGGAGCGAGTACAGCATGCCGCCGTGGCCCATGGCGATGCCGTCGTCCACCGCAATCGTGTTGAATTCGCGCGGAATTCCGCCCGCTGCCTTGATGGCGTCGGAGACGATGCGGCCCACCGGCTGCAGGTGTGTGTGACCGGGCACGAACTCGGTGAAGCTGTTCGCGACGGCGATGATCGGCTTGCCGAAGTCCTCGCGGTCGACGCCGGCGGCGCGGAGCAGCGCGCGTGCGCCCGCCATGTTGCGTCCGTGGGTGACAGTGCGTGATCTGAGGGCTGGCATGGATTCATCGTCGGTGTGAGGAGCGTCGACCACCAAGACGGTGGCGGTACTAGTAGTGGCACTACCAGTAGGCTCGGCCGATGACCACGGACAGCGCGGCGCAGCGTAGACGCGAGCTCGGGGACTTCCTGCGAGCCCGCCGCGGCCAGCTCGCCAGGGCGCCCCTCGGCTTGTCCGACGCCCCGCGCGGGCGCACCACAGGGCTTCGGCGCGAGGAGGTTTCGCTGATGTCCGGGGTGTCGATGACCTGGTACACCTGGCTCGAACAGGGTCGAGAGATGAACCCGTCGCGGCAGGTGATCGACGCGGTGGCGCGGACGCTGGCGCTCAGTCCGGCCGAGCACACCTACGTTCTGGGTCTCGCCGGCTATGCGGGGGAGCGGCCCGCCCGCACATCCGACCGCGCTCCCGCGCACGTTCAGCGACTGCTCGACGCGTTGGACACCTCACCCGCCTTCGCCATCGAACCGGACTGGCACATTTCCGGGTGGAACCGGGCGTACGCGGCGCTGTACCCGAACGTCGGGACGGTGCCCGACGCCGATCGCAACCTCTTGTACCTCGTCTTCACCGATCCGTACGTCCGAGAGTTGTTGCCGGACTGGGACGTCGACAGCCGACGGTTCCTCGCGGAGTTCCGCGCCGAAGTGGGTGCACGGCTCGGCGACCCTGCGGTGGCCGCCGTGGTCGACCGACTACGCAGCGTCAGCGCAGAGTTCCGGAGTGGGTGGGACGGCCACGGCGTCGAGGGCTTCGCGTCCCGCGAGCGCAGATTTCATCACCCGATGGTCGGCGACATGGTCCTCGAGCACCACCGCCTCGCGCCGTCCGACCATCCCGGCCTGCACATCGTCGTGTACACCGCCGGCAGAGACGCCGCGACACGACTCGAGACATTGCTGGCGGAACGGCAGTCGTGATGTGGGCTACGACGGAAGAGCATCGAAGAGATCGGACTGGTCTGGGCAGAAGTTCGTGACGATGGCGATCGCTCCCTGATCCGCAGCGAGTGGATTGGTCTCCTTGGTCAAGGTCGGCTGATTGGCGCCCAACCCGCAGACGTCGAAGGTCGTCCCGAGGAGTAGGGAGATCGGATGGCCGGTGGAGATCGACGCCAGTCCGGAGCGAATGTCCTGCGCACCGTCGGTCGTGTCGGGAACAGAAGCAGCGATGGCCTGGTCCAGGCGTTGAGTCATCCCGTTAGACAGCGTCTCGTTCGTGCAGAACGCGGACGACAAACGTTCGAGGGCCCCGGCCGGTGCGGCGTTCAGTATCGACACCTGCTGCTCGGTCAGCGTCGCGTCCGTCGGGGCGGGTGTCGGATTACCGAGCGCGGCACTGTATTTCGAGTACAGACTGTTCTGATCCGCGGCCAGATCGCCGATGTCCTTCTCGACCTGGTCCCGGGTGGGATTGGGACCGGTGAACTCCACCGGGCACGACGGTTGCGGAGCGGCCGTCGCCGACGGTGCCGCATCCGTCGTGCTGGCCGGCTCGCTCGAACACCCCGCAATGCCGAGCGCCACGACTCCCGCCGCAGCGATATGGAACAACAACGAGCCACGCATTTTCTTGCTCACGATTCTCGGAATTTCTTTCGTTCTGACGGCCATGGCCGAGCGGAATCGAGGAACGAGTCCTCTCGTGAGTGAGTGTGCTTGTTCATCCCGAATCGTGTCCAACTCGATGCGCCTGCAATGTCCGATAATGCCAACTGTGCGTTCGTCGTTCACGCTTCGTTCGCACAATCGTCGTTGTTGCGGTTATGGTGCTGACGCCGACTGTGCGCGCCGCACGCAGCCGGGTCAACGGGGGGTTGAAGTGAGATCAAGGTCGATTTTCGGGGCGATCGTGCTGGTCGTGGCGCTGCTGTCAGTTCCGCCGATAGCGTCTGCGCAGCCGGTCGTCACCGTGACCGGCGGAGCGATCACCGGTTTCGTCAACGACGGCATCGATCAGTATCTGGGCGTGCCGTACGCCAGCGCGGGCCGATTCCGATCACCCGAACCTGCTCCGGCCTGGCCCGGGGTGCGCCCGGCCGTCGCACACAGCAAGCAGTGCCCGCAAGCGTTGCCCCTCCCGGTGCCCGTCGATCCTGACCTGCCGAGTCTCGTCGGGATGCCGGCCAACAGCGAAGACTGTTTGAGCATGGACCTGTACGTGCCGAAAAACGCCGCAGGTCGCAACCTTCCGGTCATGGTGTACCTGTACGGAGGCGCCTTCGTCCTGGGCTCGAACTTCCAGTACGACTCGCCGTCGGAGATGGTGCGGAACGGCGACGTCATCGTGGCCATTCCGAATTACCGGGTCGGCTCTCTCGGCTTCCTCGCACTCCCGGAACTCGCGGCCGAGGCGGGCGGTGCCACAGGGACCTACGGAACGCAGGATCAGCAGTTCGCGCTGAGGTGGGTGAAGGAGAACATCGCAGCATTCGGGGGAAATCCCGGCAACGTGACCATCTTGGGCGAATCCGCCGGCGGGATGAGCGTGTGCACGCAACTGGCGTCGCCGACGTCGAAGGGACTGTTCACCAAAGCAATCGTGGAAAGCGGTGCGTGCGCACGGAGTCCACTGGTGCCGCCCACCAAGGACGTGGCGTACGCGCGGGCCGCGAAGTATGCGCTGGAGATGGGATGCACCGACGAGCGAACCCGTCTGGCGTGTCTGCGAGCGCTGCCCGTCAACAGGCTGTTGGACTCGCCGACGAACAAGTTCGACAGCCCGTTGGCGACATGGACACCGATCGTCGACGGGGTTGTTCTCGACTCGACACCGGAAGAGGCGCTGAAAGCCGGTGCTGCATCGGGTATCCCGATGATCGTCGGGAGCAACACCGACGAGGGCGGCACGTTCCTGGTGCTGTTCGACTATCTGAGCGGACGGATACCCACGGCTGCGAGTGTCGCCGACGACGTTCGGAAGCTCTATCCGGATCGGGCCGACCAGGTTCTGGCCCGCTACCCGGTCTACAAGTACCCGTCACCCGCCGCGGCGTTGTCCGCCGTATGGACCGATTCGCTGTTCGCCTGTCCTGCATTGGTCACCACCGAGGCGGCAACCAGCGGCGGTTCCGACGTGTGGCAGTACCAGTTCGCCGACGCACCGGTGGGGAAGGGCAGTCCCATCCTGCCGGGCGCATTCCATGCCGCCGAAGTTCCGTACATCTTCTCGCGGCTCGGCGGTATTCCGATTCCGTGGACGGGACCGGCAGCGGCGCTCGCCATCCAACTCAAGACGACCTGGGCCACGTTCGCGCACACGGGCAATCCGAATTCCAGCACATTGCCGAACTGGGACGTCTGGTCGGATCGTGAGCAGGCTCTGCGGATCGATCGCACGGCATCGGTCATGACCGGAACGTTCGCGAACGAGCACAAGTGCTCGTTCTGGGTGGGGTGAGTTCAGCTCCCGGTCGCCAACTCGGCGGCGAGCATGTGCATCGCAGCCGTGGTGGACAGCGCGCGCACACTCGCGCGATCGCCCGGTAGGTGGAGCGTTCGGGTGAGGGTCGCTCTGCCCGCCATGGCAATTCCGAAGCACACGGTCCCGACCGGCTTGAGATCGGTCCCACCGCCGGGTCCGGCTATTCCGCTGGTGGAGACGGCGACGTCGACGCTCAGTCGGCGCAGCGCACCTTCGGCCATCAGTGCCGCCACCGGTTCGCTGACCGCTCCGTGCTCGTCGATGACGTCCGCGGGAACGTCGAGGAGACCGATCTTGGCCTCGTTCGCGTACGACACCACGCCGCCGACGACGTAGGCCGACGACCCTGCCCGGTCGGTGAGACGCGCGGCGATCATGCCTCCGGTGCACGACTCCGCGGTGGCAATCGTTCTGTCGGACAGCGCGTGTGCCACGACATCGTCGATGGTGGTGCCGTCGGTGGAAAAGATCCGCGATCCGTGTGCCTCGTCGACGAGGCCCGCGAGCTGGTCGTAACTCGACGCGGCCGACTCGGCGAAGCGGGTCACCATCTCGAGCTCACCGAGTCGCAGGCAGGTGGTGATCTCGAGGTCCGCGAATCCCGGCACGCTCTGTTCTGCGGAACGCAGCGTCGCGGCCAGGTCGGCCTCGGACAGACCGTAGGCGCGGATCGTCTCCTGACGAATGTCGGCCCGCCGCAGCAACACTCGGGCGACGGGTGGGCTGTCGAGGGCGTCCTGCCACATGGACTGCAGTTCGCGGGGTGGCCCCGGCAGAATGAGAACGGTGGGGAGAGTCCCGGAATCGTTCGCCGCGATCGCGACGCCCGGCGCCGTTCCCGTCGGCGCAATGGAATGCGCACCCTCCGGAACCAGGGCTTGTTTGCGAATGCCGGCCCGCAGCGGTTCCGAGTCGGCCGCAGACGTGAGGCGACCGCGCCACCGCTCGACGATCGCGCCGATGCGCTGTTCGAGCTCGGCGTCGAGGTGCAGATCCAGGTCGTAGAGGGCGGCGACGGTCGAGACGGTGAGATCGTCCGCGGTCGGCCCCAGGCCGCCGGTGGTGACGATCAGGTCGACGTGTTGGTCCGCGAGAAACTGCAGCTGCGCGGTCATGTCCTCCGGGCGGTCCCCGCAGATCGTGATGTGCGCGACGTCGACCCCCAGTTCGAGGAGCTGCGCGGCCACCCACGGTCCGTTGCGGTCGGTGACCCGACCGGACAGCACTTCGGTTCCCGTGACCACGACGCCCGCTCGTACACCCATGGTCCGACCCTACTGGCGAGCCGCCCGCCTGCTACCGCTCCCCGACCAGGGCGCTCCGCATCCACGCGTACACCCTCTCGTCGTTGAGGAGGGTGAAGTGATGGGCGCTGTTGATGGATAGGCCGTCGTCGGGCCGAAGTCCGATGTCGCGCAGCTTGTTTCGCCCGGAGGCGCTGAAGGTGCGTACCAATCCGTCGCCCACCCACGATCCGACGGGATTCTGCGGACTGGAGGTGATCACTGCCGACGCGTGATGATGCCGGACGTTTTCCGGCACGGCAATATCGGTCGCCATACCGACACCGAATCCGTCGAGGTCCCTGGCGTGACCCTCGTCGTGGGTGATCGAGCCGTGGACCAGATCGCGGACACCGGCACTGCGCCGCGCCAGGAGGTGGGCGAACGGCCGCGTCTCGGGCGTCAGCGCCAGCGCTGCGGTGGCCAGATGGACACCGTGCGCTACCGGCGCTCCCAGGTGCGGAGTTCCGAGGGTGAACACGTCCGTCAGCTGGTCGACCCATCGACGTCCGTCCTCGGCGGCCTGATGCGCTGCGCTGCGCGAGACCAAACCACCCATCGAGTGACCGACGAGCGTGATGCGCTTGACCCCGACCGGCCAGGCCGTCACGAGATCCTCGATCAGGGCCGACAGGTCGGCACCGTTCGCGGCGATGCGACGCCCGGTGTTGTAGCGCAGATACACGGCCGTGGTGCCGGCTTCCGCGTCCAGTCGCTCGCCGTACGTCGGGCGACCACCGAGCCGCCACGCCGACTCGGTCTCGAAGAGTCCGTGCAGATAGAGCACGACGTGCGCGCCCGCTGTGGGAAACGCTGCCGCCAGGGCGCGGTACTTCACCGGAACGGCGCGGCCGTCGACACGAATCGACATCGGGAACGTCAAGGTCCGGCCGCTGCGTTCCATTTCGTCGCCGATCAGGCCGTGCAGGATCGCGATGGTCTGGGCGCCGCGGGTGGTCTCCGACGGCGAGTGCGGGCTGTCGTGCTCGACGGTGTCGCCGGACTCGTCGGATCGGGTCAATGCGCCGACGGTGTGGGCGGCGGCGGAGCAGACGGCCCCGATGGAGGTGTACGTGATTGCGGAAATCGCGTCGTGGGTCAGTTGCGCCGGCAACGCTGCCGGTCCGACACCGAGTCGTACGGCCGCGAAGGTGCGTCGGGCGATAGCCGAGTGCACGGCGCGGACCCCACCGGCGGCGGACGCCAGCTCACGCAGGGCAAGTTCCCCGAGCTCGCCCAGCTCCTGCGTTCGACGCGACGTTTTCCCCATCGACTCAGTGTACAAGTGTGCACTGTGTCGGCTCGAAGGATCAGGTTGGATTACCGAGCGAATTGCAGGGCGCGGGATGCCCGTCGTCGATCAGCTGAAGTGTCACGCCCATCTCGTCGGGCCGAATGCTGCCGGCCCAGCCCGAGTACGGGTGGTCCAGGAACATGACCACCATCAACGCCGACGCCACGAGGGCAGAGACGAACGCGATCGGAATCGCCTGCACGAGAGCACCTTCGCGCTTGTCCGCCTGCACGCACATGTACGTCAGAATGGCGGACGCTCCGATGCCGAGCACGATCCACAAGGGGAACGGGACCGAGGGTGTCGCTTCGGCGGCGCGAGCGCGGCGACCGTCCCGGCGTTCGGCTTGCTGGTCGAACCACTGCCCGTAGGCCGCTTCCTGTGACGCGCCCTGCGGCGAGGTGGCAGCGAAATCGCTGGTCATCGTGTCGACCCACTCGGCAACGACCGGGGACATCTCGCCCCGCGACATGGCGGGCCACTCGTCGGAGATCACGGCGCGGCTGTAACAGATGAGATCGCCGTGCAGGCGCTCTCCTTCCGGCCCTTCGAGAACTTCGGCCACGCTGTGCAATTCGGTCACCGCAACGGCCTCCGTGCTGGCGCCGTTACGCGCAGCCTGATAGCTCTGCAGGGCGAAGAAGATGGTGAACGCCAGCACCACTGCGAACATGGTGCCGATCACCGTCAGCGCGCCCGCGGCCCGCGTGCTGTCGATGAACCAGCCGGGGTCGGGTGCGCGGGTGCGTGCCAACAGTTTGACGGTGACCGCCAGTGCCACAACGGCAACCACGACAAGGGCCAGGATCCAGCTCGACACCGGGCAACTGTAGGCGCAGGTGCAGCGGAATGCGGTCGAATAGCGTTGCGCCGGAGTTACATACCGAACGACGCTGGTTTCGACCGCTAACGGTACCCGAGATTGTTTGTCGGGATGTGCTGCGCCCACCCGTCTCCGCACCCTACTGTGGCGATGTTGGAGCAGCTACCGCTGTGCTTCGGGGCAAAGGCGATCGGACAGGGTCGATCGGGCAGGGGCGATGCTGTGATGTCGAACGTTCGGATGTCCCTCAGGCTCGCCGGGATGCGGCCCTTTCCGACCTGGCGCACCACAGAGCGGGTGAACCTGCGGGGCAAGCGAATTCTGGTCACCGGCGCCTCCTCGGGGATCGGCGCCGCTGCAGCGCTGAAGCTGGCCGCCGAGGGCGCCACCGTCATCGCGGTCGCCCGCCGTCGAGCTCTTCTCGACGAGATCGTGGGCGCCGCCGCGGCGGCGGGCGGCAATGCCGTTGCCGTGCAGGCAGATCTGTCCGATCTCGACCAGGTCGACGAGGTGGTGGAGCGCGCTGGTCCGGTAGACGTTCTCGTCAACAACGCGGCTCGGTCGATCCGGCGATCGCTCTCGGAATCGCTGGATCGCTGGCACGACGTCGAGCGCGTGATGGCACTGAACTATTACGCGCCGCTCAGGCTCGTTCGCGGGGTGTCACCCGGCATGATCGAACGCGGTGACGGACACATCGTGAACGTTGCGACGTGGCGCGCTCTCCCCGAGGCCTCACCGATGTTCGCCGCCTACAACGCATCCAAGGCCGCGCTCAGTGCGGTCAGCCGGGTCATCGACACGGAGTGGGGCGCCGCAGGTGTGCATTCCACCGTCGTCTACTTCCCGCTGGTGTCGACGCCCATGATTGCGCCCACTCGGGCGTACGACGGTCTTGCTGCACTCACGGCGGACGAGGCCGCCGACTGGATCGTGACCGCCGTGAAGACCCGGCCTCTGCGAATCGCCCCTCGCAAGGCGCTCGCGCTCCGCGCGCTCGACCTTGTCGCCCCACGTGCTGTCAACGGCATTCTCGAACGTGAAACCGCGCGCATGAACGCTCGAAATACTGTCACACAACACAATTCGACGATCGGGGCGCGGCAATGAGATCGACCGTGTGCGGCGTGTTGACAGCGGTAGCGATTCTGCTCGCAGGCTGTTCGCAGTCCACACCGACGGCGGACCCGGCGCCCTATCCCGCGGGGCCGATCACGTTGACGGCGGGTGCCAACCCCGGCAGCGGTCTGGACCTCACCGTTCGCTCGGTCGTCGACGCGTTGCAGAAGGAGAAGATCGTTGACGCCCCGCTGTCGGTGGAGAACCGACCGGGCAACAGCGGCGCGGACTTTCTTGCCACCATGGTGACGCAGCTCCGGGGCGACGACGACCAGATCGCGTCGACGTCGCTGTCGATGGTGGTGAATCAGGTGAACGGAACGTCCGAGTACGGCGTCGGCGACGTCACGATGATCGCCCGTCTCATGACCGAGTACTACGTCGTCGTGACCCGACCTGGCTCACGGTTCGCCCGTTTGCCCGACGTGATCGATGCGGTCCGTGCCGATCCCGCCGGGGTTGCGATCGGAGCTGCGTTCGACGACGAAGCACCGTTCGACCTGCTAATCACGGCAGCGGGAGGGGACCCGTCGACCGTTCGCTACGTGACCGAAGAGGGCGGCGGCGAACAGATCGCGGCGCTGCAGGACGGCAATATCGACGTGGCGATCGGCGGGGTGAGCGAATTCGTGGACCAGATCTCCTCCGGCAGCCTCGCCGCATTGGGTGTGCTCGCCGAGAATCGCGTGCCCGGTCTCGATGTGCCCACCGCGAGAGAACAGGGTCTCGACGTCACCCTGTCCAATTGGCGCGGGCTCTACGGCCCGCCGGACATGCCGGCCAACGCCGTCGAGTACTGGCAGAGCGCGCTGGGGAAAATGGTCGACTCGCCCACGTGGACCCAGACAGCGCAGCGCAGCAAATTCACGACCACGTTCATGGTGGGTGACGAACTTCGCGCCTTCCTGACCGAGACGCAGAAAGACGTCGAGGCCGTGTTGAGGTCCGGCCCGCGGTGATCCGCTCCGCCACCGGCTACCGACCCGAAAACCTGGTGCTCGGAGCAGGATTGACGACGGTCGCGTTCTTCTGCGTGTCACTCGTCGGCGCTCTGGCCAAGCAATCCGGAACCTACACCTCCACCGGAGTGTTGCTGCTGTTCCAGAATGCAATCGGGTTGCTGTTCGTCGTGCCGGTGGCGCTGCGCGGCGGGATCGCCGCGGTGAGGACGCACCGAATCGGCATGCACGTTCTGCGGGCGGCGACGGGAACGGCGTGCTGGTTTGCACTCTTTTTCGCGATCACTCGAATTCCGTTGGCCGACGCCACATTGCTGACCTACAGCGCGCCCCTGTGGATGCCTCTGATCGCATGGTGTGTCACTCGTCAGAGGGTTGCTCGCCTCACCTGGATCGGTGCGGGCATCGGATTCGTCGGTGTGGTCCTGGTGCTGCAACCGTCGGGCAACAACGTCGGACTGGGGTCGTTCGCCGCTCTCGCGGGGGCGTTGCTTCTCGCCACCGCAATGATGTCCGTTCGCTGGTTGGGTTCGACGGAACCCTTGATCAGAGTGCTGTTCTACTACTTTCTGCTGTCCACCGTGATCGCGGTGCCTATCGCCGCGGTGGATTGGCGACCGATTCCGGCGCAGGCGTGGGTGTGGCTGGCCGCGCTCGGGTGTGCGCAACTGGCGTCTCAAGCCCTGATCGTCGTGGCCTACCGCTACGCGCCGGCAGAGAAGGTCGGGCCGTTCATCTACTCGGTGATCGTGTTCACCGCCCTCATCGACTGGGCGGTCTGGCACCACCGGCCATCCCTGATCGCATGCATGGGCATGCTTCTGGTCATCGGAGGTGGCCTCGTCGCCGTTCGTGCTGGTCGGCGCTCCCGGACCGCCGCGACAGTAGGCTGAGGTCGTGTTCCTCCTCTTCGGATTCGGTGTCAAACGCAAACAGCTCGGTCTCGGCTCGACCCGGACGTGCCCGCGGTGCCACAACACCACGCAGTGGGCGCGCATGCGGCAGTACAAGCAGTTCACGGTGTTCTTCGTCCCGCTCGCTCGATGGAAGCGCGAAGAATTCGAACAGTGCGGGATCTGCGGGTCGGCTGTCTCCGTCTGATCCAGTAACCACCCGACACCAGTCGGGTTACGTCCGTCACAGACGGGTACTCGGGAGCGTATGAACCTGACTGCGTTGTTCGAACCCGCCGAAGAAGCGTCGATTCTCGATCCGGTGAGTGATGCGGTGGCGTCGACACTGCGATCCGCTCTCGACGGCACTGCCGTCGACGGCATCCTTCGTGGGACGTTCATCGGGCATCCGATTCACCCGATCGCCGCATACTCCACCGTCGGAATGTGGAGCAGCGCAGTGTTTCTCGACCTGACGGGTGGGAGCGGCGACGCAGCCCGTCGATTGTTGGGCGCCGGACTGGTGACAGCGCCGGCAGCTCTGATCACGGGGTGGGCGACGTGGTCGACGCTGACCCGCGAGCAGCGTCGAGTCGGATTGATCCACGCGAGCACCAATGCGGTGGCTCTCGGGTTGTTCACGGCGTCGTACCGGCGGCGGGCCAAGTCTCCCGACTCGCCCGCCGACACTCGGTCGAAAGCGTTGGCGCTAGGCGGTTTCGCCGTTGCCGGCATCGGCGGGGCGCTGGGCGGTCATCTCGGGTACAACATGGGAGCAGGAGTGGCCGCGCGGGCTGTTCCGGCCGGGATCTGACGCCCTCCGGGGTAACGATCCGCTAACCCTGTGACCCGAGTGACGGGTGGTGTTCGTTCCTACCCGTGATACTCGATGCGTGACGTCCATCCGAAATGCCGTGTCTGCGGTCGCGACCGTGCTGTTTCTTCTCGCCGCCGCGGTGCTGGCCGCGCCGGCCACCGGTCATGCCGAGCCGTCGTGGCGCTACACGATGGTGGCGTTCAGCAACGTCTCCGATCGGGACATGGACGTCTATCAATCGTCCGACGGCACCACGTTCGAGCCACTGCAGCGCCCGGCGTACCGACCCCCGACGGGACTGGTGCGTGATCCGAGTATCTTTCGGCACTCCGACGGCATGTACTACGTCACGTACACCACGGCCGGGGGAGCGAACATCGGCTTCGCGCGGAGCAGCGACCGGGTCAACTGGACGCATCTGATGGACTACCCGGTTCCGTTCTGCTGCATCTTCATGCCGGGAACGGGCGACGGCGTCGGCCTCGCGCCGGGGTCGGTCGGCTCCGCCGGTTCGTCGGACGGTCCGTCCCTGTCGCCGTTCGTCACCAAAGCGTGGGCGCCGGAGTGGTTCGTGGAAGGCGATACCGTCAGCGTCATCCTGTCGCTCTCGACCGGCGGCGGATTCGTGCCCTACGTGATGACGGCGATGAACCCGTCGCTGACCATGTTCGGCATGCCCGTGCCGCTCGTCGGGCTCGGCGCGGATCGCATCGACACCACCATCGTGAAGATCGGCTCCGACTATCACGCGATCACCAAGAACGAGACCAAGAAGGTGATCGAGCACGCGATCGCGCCGACGCTGGTCGGGCCGTACCGCTTCCTCCCCACGGGGAACGACTGGGGAACGCTCCGTGAGGGCCCGTCGTTGGTCCAGTTGCCGAACGAGACCTGGCGGTTGTACTTCGACGCCTACACCGAGGGCAAGTACCTCTACACCGACAGCGGCGACGGTCTGCGCACGTGGACGCCGGTGCAGGAACTGCCGGGGGTGTCCGGGTCCGTCCGGCACTTCGGTGTGATGCGGGAACCGGTGTGATGCGGGAGCCGGCGTGATCATCACCGGACTGTTCTTCGCCGAGTACGCCCGGGCGTCGTCGGACATGCTCGATGTTCTGGGCGCCGTGTGGGATTCGTGCACCGTGCCGCGGGAGACTCGGATGCTCGAGTGTCGTCTCGTCGCGCTGTTGCAGACCGGACCGGACGACATCGGAAAGGACTATCCGGCCGCCCTCGAAGTTCTCGACGCGTCGGGAAACCACGTGGTGAATCAACGAGGGCTGCAGATCCCCGGCGCCGGTTTCACCGGTGAGAACCGCTTCTGGTTTCTTCCCATGCAGATGGTGTTTCGCGACGAGGGCCGCCACAACTTCGTCCTCAGCGCAGGTGGGTCGCAGGCGAGCGTCGGCCTGCGCGTCTTGTTCGGCTAGAGACGACTCTGGCCTCGGATGGGGCCGAGGCGCGCCAATTGCGTGACGTGGCTCGGGTTCAGTTCCGCGATCGAATTGACCTGCAGCAGTTGCATGGTGCGCACGATCTCGCCCGAGAGGATGTCGATTGCGCGGTCCACCCCGGCGCGACCTCCCGCCATGAGGCCGTACAGGTACGCGCGCCCCACGAGAGTGAACGTTGCGCCCATGGCGATGGCCGCCACGATGTCGGCTCCGTGCATGATGCCGGTGTCGATCACCACGTCGAGGTCGCCGCCGACTTCACGCACGACCTCGGGCAACAGATGAAACGGCACGGGAGCGCGATCGAGCTGACGGCCACCGTGGTTCGACAGCACGATCCCGTCGACACCCAGGTCGGCGAGCCGCTTCGAATCTTCCACGTTCTGAACGCCTTTGACCACCAGGCGACCCGGCCACATACCGCGGACGATGTCGAGATCCTCGAACGATATCGACGGATCCATGGCGAAACCGATCAGATCGGCAACCGTGCCTCCCGTCGATGTGAGCGAGGCGAACTCGAGCTTGTCGGTGGTGAGGAAATCCCACCACCACCAGGGTCGCGGAACAGCGTTCAGCACGGTCGACGCCGTCAGTCGCGGCGGTATGGAGAAGCCGTTGCGGGTGTCGCGCAGGCGGGCGCCGGCCACGGGGGTGTCCACGGTGAAGAGCAGTGTGTCGAATCCTGCGCGCGCCGCTCTCTCCACCAGGCCGAAGGAGATCTCGCGCTGCTTCATGACGTAGAGCTGGAACCAGTTGCGTCCGTTGGGGTTCGTCGCCTTCACGTCCTCGATCGACACCGTGCCGAGGGTCGAAAGGCTGAACGGAATGCCCGCGGCTGCTGCGGCCCCCGCACCCGCGTACTCGCCTTCGGTCTGCATGAGTCGGGTGAACCCGGTCGGGGCGATACCGAACGGGAGCGCGGATGGACCGCCGAACACCGTCGTGGAGGTATCGACATGCGAGACGTCTCGCAGGATCGACGGATGAAATTCCACGTCCTGGAACGCCTGTCGCGCACGGGCGAGCGAAACCTCGGCATCGGCCGCCCCGTCGGTGTAGTCGAACGCGGCTCGCGGAGTGCGCCGTTTGGCGATTGTGCGCAGATCGGCGATCGTCAAAGCCGATTCCAGCCGTCGACGGCGGCCGTTCAAATCAGGCTTCTTGAACGAGACGAGTTCGAGAAGTTCGGACGGCTTAGGAGCTTGCCTGCGTAGAGCCATGACCCATCATGACATTTGTCATCGCCGCCCGATGACACTGTCATCGCAGGTCATGCACCTGTGCACTGTTGCGGATCGGGCGATCTCCGAACAATCGTAGGCATGAAGCAACCAGACGAAGGAAACCTGTTCACCGACCTCATGGAGCTCGGCCCGGCGCCGACGATGTCGCGCGAGATCGTGGTCGTCGTCATCTCGTTGGCCATCGTTGCGGTCTTGCTCGCCATCGTCGGCCCGAGCGTGCCGGCACTCGTGGCCACGGCCGTGATCGTCGTCTTCCTGGGCGTTCGATTCGCCATCGGCCTCCGCCATTGGGAGAAGCAGTCATGAACATGATCGACGTATCGGGCATGACCCGCCGGTACGGATCGGGCAAGGCGGCCTACGAGGCCGTCAAGAACCTCGATCTGCACATCGCAGAAGGCGAGCTGTTCGGACTGCTCGGCACCAACGGCGCCGGCAAGACCTCGACGCTCGAAGTCATTCAGGGCCTGTCGAAACCGAGCGCAGGCTCGGTGCGGATCATGGGTATGGACCCGGTAGCCGACCGCCGGAAGGTACGGCCGGCGCTCGGGATCATGCTGCAGAAGGGCGGCCTGCCACAGGATCTCACCGCCGAGGAGAGCCTGCAGATGTGGGCCGGCACGTGTAGCAAACCGCTTCCGGTCGGCGAGGTGCTGACCAAGGTGGATCTGTCGGACCGCGCGGCCACCCGCGTGAAATTTCTGTCCGGCGGTGAGCAGCGCCGGCTGGATCTGGCGTGCGCGATCATCAGTCGGCCGTGCGTGTTGTTTCTCGACGAGCCCACCACCGGTCTGGACCCCGAGAGCCGACGCAACACCTGGCGCCTGATTCAGGAGCTCAAGGATTCCGGCGTGACCATCATGTTGACCACGCACTACCTCGACGAAGCCGAGTCACTGTGCGATCGCTTGGCAATCATGCACAAGGGCACCGTCGTTCGCAGCGGAACGGTCGACGAGGTGGTGGCCGATCACCCGGCGAAGATCGATTTCACGGTGCCCGAGCGTGCGCTGCCGCAACTCCCCGACGTCGACGTCGACGTCCGCGGCGACACGGTGACCATCACGACGTCGTCGGTGCAGGACACGCTCACCGAGTTGTTGATGTGGGCGCGCGAGAACCGAGTGACCCTGCACGGACTCGACGCGCGGGCAGCGTCCCTCGAGACTGTGTTCCTTTCCATCGCAGACGAATTCGACGACCAGAGGATCAGCGCATGAGCACCGTCACCGCACTGTCGAAAGCCGAGTTCACGCTCCTCGGCCGTAACCGTGTCCTGCTGTTCAACGCACTCGTGATGCCGCTGATATTTCCGGTGGCCGTGCTGATCATCGGCAAGCGCAACGGTGGACTCGAGGCGGCCGGCGTCTCGGCCGCGCTGGAAATCTTCGCTCTCTTTCTGTTGGTGTTCCTGGTCTACTACAACCTTCTGTCGGTCTACGCGACGCGACGAGACGAATTGGTGCTCAAGCGTCTTCGGACCGGGGAAAGCACCGACACCCAGATCCTGCTCGGTGCGGCCGTGCCGTCGCTGCTGCTGACGGTGCTGCTGACCATCGTCGTGGGCGCAGTGGTCGTTGCGCTGGGAGGCGGAGTTCCGGTCAACGTCGTACTGGTCGCCGTCGCACTGATCGGCGGCGCGGCCCTGTTCGCCGCGCTTGCATTGATCACGTCGGCGTTCACCCGCAACGCCGAGGCGGCGCAGATCACGAGCCTGCCGATCATCCTGCTGGCCATGCTCGGTTCGTCGCTTCTGCGCGATGTCGTTCCGGATTCCCTGTCGCGAGTCGTGGGCCTGACCCCGATGGCGGCAGTGACCGACCTGCTGAACCTGGGATGGTTCGGGAACACCACTGTGGGAGAGACGTCTGTCGGCTTCGCATCGACCTTCACCGAGGCCGGCATGCCGCTACTCGTCATGGCGGCGTGGATCGCCGGCAGCCTCGTGATCGCCCGTACCCACTTCCGGTGGGAACCGCGATCCTGACCGATCGTCTGCGAGGCTGACACCATGCGATTGCGTGACTACCTGAATCCGATGCACGGCTGGAACGACAGCAGTGACGTCGACAAGGTGCGCCTGTACACCCGGCAGTCGTTCGTGGTGATTCTGGTCGGGCTGGTCGTCGCCGGTGTCTCGCAATCGATTGCGGAGAAGGACGTCGTGACCGCGGTGTCGTCGCTGATCGGTGCCCTGGCTGCGGGGGCCGTGCTGCAGCGCACCTCGAGCATGGGTGGAACGTCCCGGCGCTCACCCCGACTTCCGCTCGTCGTTCTGATTGCGGCGAGCGCGGTGTCGGTGGCGTTCGGCAGTGTCCCGATCATCCTGTGGACGGCACTGCTGGTCACTGCGGCGGTCGCAGCGCTCGTCGATCTGCGGTGGTCTCTTGCCGCGGCGGTCGCAGCAATGGCTGTGTCCGCGGTGTTGGGCGCGGACGCTCCCCAGATCGTGTTCCTGGGCCTCTTCATCGCGTTCATGGCGCTGACCGTGCACCTGTCGATGTGGTTGCTGCGGCTCGTCACCGAACTCGAGGCCACCCGCGACTCGGCGGCCGCGCTGTCCGTCGCGGAGGAGCGGTTGCGCTTTTCCCGAGATCTCCACGACGTGGTCGGACGCGCGTTGTCCGCCATCGCGGTCAAGAGCGAGCTGGCCGCGACGCTGGCCAGGCGCGGTGACGATCGGGCGGCGGCTCAGATGGACGAGGTGCGCGAGCTGGCCCAGGATTCGATGTCCGATGCACGAGAGTTGGTGCGCGGCTACAGATCCGTCGACGTGGAGTCGGAGGTGGTGGGTGCTCGGTCGTTGTTGTCCGCAGCGGGAATTCGAACCGAGATCGTCGGCGAGGCGTCCGACGTTCCACCGCGGGCAGCCGAGCAGGCGGCCTGGGTTGTGCGGGAGGGAGTCACGAACATCCTGCGCCACTCGAACGCCACGTTCTGCCGAATGGAGTTCGGCGCGAACAGGATTCGACTTGTCAACGACGCGCCGTCTCCAGCGAGAGGCACGGGTGACGGTACCGGCCTGAACGGCCTGCGTGAGCGTCTCGCGGAAGTCGGTGGGGAGCTGCTCGTCGAGTCGACGTCCGATACGTTCAGCGTGACGGCCGATTTTTCGGGCGCGAAGGAGGCATAGGTGATTCGAGTTCTTCTGGCCGACGACGAGAACCTGATCCGCACGGCTCTGGCGACGATGCTCGACCTCGAGGACGACATCGACGTCGTCGGTCAGGCGGACTCCGGGGAGGCTGCGGTCACCGAAGCGGTGCAGCTCGAGCCCGACGTCGCCGTGCTCGACCTCCAACTCGGCGGAATCGACGGAGTCGAAGCGGCCGTACAGATTGCCGCGGCTCTGCCACGGTGCGCGTCGATCATCGTGACCAGTCACGGCCGACCCGGCTATCTGAAGAAGGCGCTCGAGGCGGGGGTGCGCGGATTCCTGCCCAAGACGACGTCGGCGGCCACGCTCGCCGAGGTGGTGCGCTCGGTGCACGGTGGTGGTCGCTACGTCGATCCTGCTCTTGCTGCCGAGGCGATCGGCGCCGGTGACTCGCCCCTGACCCCGCGTGAGGCGGACGTGTTGGAGTTCGCCGCGGACGGCGCGTCCATCGCCGAAATTGCTCAGCGAGCGCATCTTTCGCCCGGAACCACCCGCAACTACCTTTCGGCCGCCGCCGCCAAGCTGGGCGCGGCCAACCGCCACGAAGCCTGTGCCCTCGCGCGCCGGCACGGGTGGATCTGACCCCGACGCTTGAAACACCGCTCGACGGGGCACACGGGAGTGACCCTACCGACGAGGAGCCCCCATGACGATGCCCAGCGACGCCGCCGACGCAGTCGAGCGGACCGGCAGCAACGACGGACCCCGCGAGCAGGACGTCGACACCGACACCACTGCCTACGTCGACGAGAACAACGTGCCGCATCCGGGGGACCAGAACGAGAAGAGCTGATCGACGCCGTGAACCCCACCACCGCACGCACCGCACTTGTCGTCGGCGCGACCGGCATTGCAGGCCAAACGATCTCACGCCAGCTCGTCGACGCGGGCTGGACCACCTACGGATTGTCCCGCAGCGGATCAAGTCCTTTCGACGGCGCGATCCCAGTTGCGGCGGACCTGCTCGATCCCGACTCGCTCACCGCTGCACTCGCAGACGTGGACCCGGAGATCGTGTTCGTCACCGCCTGGATGAAGCAGGACACCGAGCAGGCCAACATCGAGGTCAACAGCGCAACTGTCCGTAACGTACTTGCTGCACTGGACGGGCGACCCTCGTTGCGTCACGTCGGCCTTCTGACCGGTCTCAAGCACTACCTCGGTTCGTTCGACGACTACGCCACCGGCGTCATGGCGGAGACTCCGTTCCACGAGGACGAACCCCGCTTGGACAGCCCGAACTTCTACTACGCGCAGGAGGACGAGTTGTTCGCCGCAGCGGAGAAGCAAGGATTCACCTGGAGCGTGCACCGGGCGCACACGGTGTTCGGATACGCGGTGGGCAACGCAATGAACATGGTCCTGACCCTCGGCGTGTACGCGGAGATGTGCCGTGAGACCGGTGCTCCCTTCGCCTTTCCCGGCTCGGAAACGCAATGGAACGGGTTGACCGACATCACCGACGCGGATCTGCTCGGTGAGCAGATGATCTGGGCCGCAACCCATGTCGAAGGTGAGAACGAAGCCTTCAACATCGCCAACGGTGACGTGTTCCGATGGCGATGGATGTGGCCCAAGATCGCCGCGGAGTTCGGCGTCGAGCCCGTCGGTTTCGCCGATGCGCCCCGACCGTTGGCGGAGCGTATGGACGATGCGCCCGCAATCTGGGCGGCGATCGCCGCTAAGAACGGTCTCGAGGTGAACGACGTCGATCGCCTCGCATCCTGGTGGCACACCGACAGCGACCTGGGGCGAAACATCGAGTGCCTGACCGACATGACGAAGAGTCGGCAGGCTGGATTTCTGGGCTTCCGATCGACCTTCGACAGTTTCGTTGACAAGACGGAGCGCTACCGCTCCGCCGGAATCCTGCCGACGCGATGATCGAGACCCAGAACCTCTTTCAGCTTGGCCGCGAACTCGACCGGCTTCCCGGTCTGCCCGAACTCTCCGCCGAGGAAACCCTGATGGGCGCCGGGGAAAACGACGGGTTCCAGGCCTAGCAGCCCTGCGACGGCATACGCACTGCGACCGGCCATTTCGCCGTCGGTCGGTCCTCCGGACTCCTCGCCCACGCCGACGACGATGCGGGTGGTTGCGGACCGGAGAGCCTCGACGTCGGGGGAGTAGCTTGCGCCGCCGCCGCGCATGTTCGCCATCAACCCGTCGGTGCGGGTGCCGTCGTCGGTGGTGGGCAACCCGAACATCTCCGGGTTCGGCGCGGGTCGCTCGAAATAGCCGGCGTCCAGTTCTCCGCGGTGCATGACCAGGGCGATGAACTTTGCCATCGCTGGTCCGAATCCGGACGCGTCGTAGGTGGCGACCATATCGTCGTAGACGGCAGCGAGAACGTCGCGGTCGGGCAGCGTTCCGCCCGCGGGTGGCTCGTGGGCGACGAGAGTCCGAACATCGTCGGGGTGGGCGGCGACCAGTTCGAGTGCGTTGACGGCACCGCCGCTGGACGCGAACACGTCCACCGGCCCTGCGTCGAGCGCGGTGATCAGCAGATGCAGATCTTCCGCGTGCTGCTGCGCCGTGACTGCGGCGTCAGGATCGTCCCGCACGCTGCGTCCTACGTTCCGGGGGTCGTAGGTGACCACCGTCCGATCGGCGAAGTGCGACGCGAGGGTGCCGAACCCGGTGGCGTCCATCGGTGAACCGATGAGCAGGAGCGGGACCGACCCTGCGGAGAGGCCGCCGTGTACGTCGTACGTCAGGGTGGCGCCGGTGACGGCGACTGTGTGGGTGCTCATGCAGGGTTCGACCTCGGGCACAACGGAAACTCATCGGAGCGGGCTAGCCTTGAGCTGTGTCTCCAGGAAGCGTGAACCGCCGAACCGCCCTTCGGTTCGGCGCTCTCGCCACCGTGCTCACGGCCTGCGGACAGCTCACCGCCTGCGGAAAGGATGTGCCCGTGCGAACACCCGACGGACCCGGCGAAGGACGACGCTCCTACGGCAGTGATCCCAGTCAGTTCGGCGAACTGTATCTGCCCAGCGGCACGCCGCGAGGAGTGGTGGTGGTGATCCACGGCGGCTTCTGGCGCAGCCAGTACGACTACACTCTGGGCTCTCCGCTGGCGACCGATCTGTCCGAGAAGGGCTGGGCGGCACTGAATCTGGAGTACCGGCGCGTCGGGAACGGCGGCGGCAACCCGGCGACCTTCGACGACGTGGCAGCGGGCATCGACATGCTCGCCCAGACGGACCTGAACCTGTCGACCGTGGTCACCCTGGGCCATTCGGCGGGCGGTCACCTGGCCACCTGGGCGGCGTCGCGCGGTCGGGACGAACGGTGGACCGGCGGAGTGGACGTCACTCACGTCGTCTCGCAAGCCGGTGTGCTCGACCTCGTCGTAGCGGACGACGAGGACCTCGGTGACGGCGCCGTCGCGGATCTGCTCGGGCACTCGCCCGGCCCGGCGGATGCGAGACTCGATCCACAGCAACAGATTCCGCTCGACGTGCCGGTGTGGTGTGTGCACGGCGACCGAGATTCGAACGTACCCATCGGGCAGTCGACGTCGTACGTCGACGCTGCGACCGCGGCCGGTGCGCGCGCCGAGATGGTCCGGGTCAGCGGGGATCACATGGTTCTGATCGATCCGACGTCGCAGGCCTGGGCGCGCACGCTGCAGATTCTCGACACGATCGGCTGACTGCGGAATCAGCGGCGTCGGTCGCCTCCGCGCTTGCTTCGGAACGCGTCGATTCCGTTGCGGCGCACCGTGGTCACCACCGTTCGAAGGATGGATCTATCGGGATCGGGCTCCTTGCCGGCGCCCATCAGGTGTAGCTGATCGGTGTGCCACTGCAGGTCGAGCGCGCCGTCCAGCGCTTTCAACGCCGGCGCCGACCGCAGTTTCGCGGGAATGCGCAGCGACACCGACGGTGCTGCCAGCGAGTTCGCGCCGTCGTCGAGGAGTGCGGTTGCGGCGGTGGGCATGATCGCGGTGGGACGACCCAACCCGACCACGTCGCAGTCGCCGGACTCGAGCGCCTCTGCCATGCCTGTGCGGGTCCGGAAGCCGCCGGTCACCGCGAGCGGAACGGATCCGGCTGCCCGGCGCACCGTGCGGGCGTACTCGAGAAAGTACGCTTCACGCGCTCGGGTGCTCTCGGACGAGGTTCCCATCATGGCCGGGGATTCGTAACTTCCGCCGCTGATCTCGATCAGATCGATGTTCTCCTCTGCCAATCGTTCGACGACGATGCGCGAGGACTCCTCGCTGAACCCGCCGCGCTGGAAATCGGCCGAGTTCAGTTTGATGCCGACCGCGAAGCCGGGGGAGACGGCGCTGCGGATCGCACGGACCACGTCGAGCAGAAATTTCATTCGGCCCTCCGCCTCGCCGCCCCAGACGTCGGTTCGTGTGTTCGACAGCGGCGACAGGAACTGCGAGATCAGATAGCCGTGCGCGCCGTGAATCTGCACGCCGTCGAATCCGGACGACTCGGCGACGACCGACGTGGTCGCGAAGCGTTCGACGATGTCGAGGATCTCGCCGTGAGTCAGCTCGCGCGGCGAGGGCAGTCCGGGAATGTTCAGCGCGATCGCGGACGGCGCGACCGGTCGAGCCTTGGTGGCCAACGGATTCGCTTGTCGTCCGGGGTGATTGATCTGCATCCAGATCGGGGTGCCGCCGTCGCGGGTGGCCTTGGCCCACCGCGTGAGCTCGTCCCGGTGCCTGTCGTCCTCAACGACGACGTTGCCCGGCTCGCCGAGGTGCTGACGGTCGACCATGACGTTGCCGGTCACCACGAGTCCGTATCCGCCTGCACCCCAGCGTTCGTAGAGACGTTCGAGTCGCGCATCGGGCCCGTGGTCCCGGGTGGCCAAGCCTTCGCTGAGCGCTGATTTCATCAGGCGGTTGGGAAGCACCTGGCCGCACGCCAAGGTGAGGGGAGAGCCGAGCGACACGTTGGATGAGTCCACGTCGCCGATGCTACTGGCGCGTCCGAGATGCCGGGGCGGGCCTAGACTGACGTTGTGCGTCACGAATACCGGTTTCCGTCGGACGTCATCCGCATCGACGGAGCCGGCGACATCGCCCCGTCGGGTCACGGCGGCGTCGACGTGCGGCGTCTCCCGGAGTGGACACGTGCCCAGTACCCGGATCGCATGACGGACTTCGTGTTCGGCGCCAGCGGCGGCATCCGCCTGGTGTTCCGCACCGCCGCGAGCGTCCTCACGGTTCGGCTGCACACCACCGCCCTCGAGGTGCGCGGCGAGGCGTCGTCACTCGCCGTCCAGGTCGTCGACGTCGTGGTCGACGGCGAGCGCCGTCGGCGGTGTCCGGTGGAGATCAGTTCCACAGTCGTTGTCGAGGAAGACCTTTCGATCGACGTGCGCGACGGAGAACCGTCGACGATCCTCGTGGACGACCTGGGCGACGACGACAAACAGATCGAATTGTGGCTTCCCAACGGCACCCTGACCGCGCCGGTGTCCGTGTCGGCGGACGCGGAGATTCGTCCGCCCCGTCCCGAGACGCGTCCGCGGTGGATCCATTACGGCTCGTCGTTGAGCCAGGGACTGGAGGCGGCCGGCATCGTGTCGACGTGGCCGGTGCGTGTCGCGCTGTCCCGCGGTCTTGCGCTCTACGACCTGTCCTTCACCGGGAACGCGATGCTCGACCCGTTCGTGGCCCGATCCATAGCCGGCGCACCCGCGGACCGGATCACCCTCGAGCTCGGTGCCAACATCCACAACGGGGCCGCCATGACTGCGCGCACCTTCGGTCCGGCCGTCGACGGGTTCCTCGACACCGTGCGCGACGGCCACCCCACCACGCCCATCACGGTCATCTCGCCGACGCCCTTTCCCATCGCCGAGGATCGTCCGGGGCCGGTGCTGCGCGGAGACGACGGCAACTACGTCGTCGCAGGTGACGACGGGGCTGTTCTCTTCGGTGCGCTGACCGTGCAGGACATCCGAGACAGATTGCGCGACATCGTTCTCCGTCGCTCCGGGCGCGACGACAATCTGGACTACATCGACGGACCCGATCTCCTTCACCAGGACGAGGCGGATCGTCTGGTGGACGGTCTTCATCCCGACGACGGGGGGCACGCGGTGATGGCAGCGCGATTCGACGCGCTCTGGGCCGATTAGTTCTCCGCTGCCGCCAGCACCAGACGCGCTTCGGGCTCGACGTATCGGTAGGCGCACAGAGCCAGAATCCCCCCGACCGTCAGAAGTGGCAGCAGCGGAGCCATTCCCACGATGAGGGAGTCGGCACGGTCGGACACCACGCCGACCAGCAGCGGGCCGATCGCACCGCCGATGGTGGCGACGATTTGCAACAACCCGAAGCCGAATCCGCGGTCTCTCGCGGACAGGACGTCGGCGACGCAGGCCGTGAGGGTCGGGAGTGCGAACGCGGAGAAGAACGCGAACACCACCAGCGAGGCGATGAACGGGACCTGCTTCTCCGTCGTCAATGCGCCGACCAACACCCCGCTGCCGACGAGGATGCCGCCGCCGCCCAGCAGGACGCGCCACTGCGCCAAGGTTCCCACGAACGCCCGGCGCGTCAGCAGCGATGCAACGAAGGTGCCGGCGACGATGCCCAGCAGGGTCAGGCCGCCGCCGGACGTGGCGGCGGCGGACTCGGACATGCCGAAACGTCGTTGCAGCAGGCTCGGCAACCAGAACGTCAGGCCACCGATCGACAAACTCATGACGGTCAGCGCGGACCCGGTGAACCACAGGGTTCGCGTGCCCGAGACGCGGGCCAGCTGCACCCGCATCGGTGCCGTGACCTCCTCCGTCGCAGCGGAATTGGACTTCGACGCCAGTCGGTCGGCGTAACCGCGTTCCGGCTCTCGCAGGCGTGAGACGAGCACGGCCGTGAGAACGCCCGGAATCGCCATCACGAGGAAGGCTCCGCGCCATCCCAGCCAGTCCGAGAGAATCCCGCCGAGGACGATGCCGGCGCCGCCGAGGTACGCGGAGGTGCGCCACCAGCCGAACGCGGTCGATCGCGTCGCCGGTGGGTAGAAGTCGGCGAGAAGGCTTGCGCTCGAGGGGTTGTCGACGGCCTCGGCGGCGGCGAGTCCGATACGGACGAGATAGAAGATCAGGAACGTGGGCGCGAGAGCGGAACCCAGCGTGGCGAGCGACCACACGACGACGACGATGGTGATCAGACGACCACGGTCGTAGCGGTCTGCGAGGTAGGCAGCCGGCATAGCCAGCACACCTGCGGCTACTGCTGCGGCTGTCGGGATCGAGCCGGCGACGGTGTCGCCGAACCCCCACTCCGCCTGCAGCTGCGGGAGCACGGCCGCAACGAGACTGAACTCGATGCGGTCGACGAAGGCGACGAGGATCAGCACGATGGCCGGCCCCCACCCGAACGGGAGGTCCAGTGCTTTCGGGCCTCCCCGGACAGTGCCGATGGTCCGCCACCGTGGGCGGGTGTTCACACCCGTGTCGGCGCGGTCGGTGTCGCTCGTCATGGGTGGCAAGTGTTCACGGCCGTGTCGGAGCAAACCCGGCAAACAGGATAATTTCGGAGGCCGAGCGAGAAGGTCTGTGATCGGTCACGGACCTCTCGCCTCAGCTCACGGGCCGAGGCGAGAGGCTGTCAGGATCGTCTCTCATGAGGCAAAGGTCCCGTATGCGTGTCGTGTCGTCCCTGCTCGTCGCACTCGGGTGCTTCCTGTTGGTGATCGCCGTGGCGCTTCCCACCTACGTCTACGACCGGCTCGCGAAGACGCCTCTCGACATCGAAGCCACGACCGTCGCGACGACGGCGCCCGGTGCCGGCGGCGAGGTGCTCGACTCGTCGTCCATCACCAGGCCCGGCCCGCTGTCCGTCGCTCGTGACGTCCCGCTGATCCTCCAGCGCTACATCACGGTCGAGGAACCGTCCGACAGCGAGCGGGTGACCTTCCAATCGGGCGCGACGGTGCGGCGAGGAGACCGCCCCGGTGACGCCGGGCTGCTCACCGCGTCGGTGGATCGCGTCACCAGCGATCGACACACCGGCGTTCCGGTCGAGCCTGCGGGGACGTTGCAGACGACCCTCGACGCACCGGCCATCCCGTTGCCGCGCACCGGCCTTCAGCAGCGATTCCCCTTCGGCACGCAGAAGCAGACCTACACCGTCTACGACGCGACATCCTGGACCAGCTTTCCGGCGGATTTCGTCGAGGAGATGACGCTCGACGGACTCGACATCTACCACTTCCGTACTGTCGTCGAGAATTTCAATCTGTCGACCACCACCAAGTCCCCGATCAACTCGGTGACTCTGCCCGCGTCGAAGTGGGGGGTCGGGGACGGCGAGGAACCGATCACCATGAAGCGGTACTACTCGAACGTCCGCGACATCTACGTGGAACCGCTGAGCGGCAGCCTCGTGTCGGGGCAGGAGACGCCGTACCAGTACTTCGCCCGGGACCCGAAGGTTCCCGAGGTCTCGATCTTCAAGGCGTCGCTCAGCCTCGACGACGCGGGTCGGGCCGAACAGGTCGCGCGCGCGAAAGACAGCGCGAACAAGTTGACCTGGCTGACGTCCCGAGGCCCTGTGCTGGCGTCGGTGGTCGGCGGGTTGTCCCTGGTGGCCGGTCTGGTGCTGGCGGTGGTCAGCGCTCGGTCACGCTCGCGTGACGACGACTCTCCTGTGACACCGGCCGAGAGGACGCAGCCCGTGGCGTGACCCGCAGTGGACAGCTCGGTTAATGACGGTTTACTATGTTTTCAGTTATTGACCCTTAACCGAACTGTCCAGATCGGGGTTGCTCCATGTTCTTCCGCACGCTCGAGAACGCACGATGACCGGCGTCATGTCGTCGGCGAATCTGCCCGACGAATACCAGCAGCTCATCAAGTCGGTCGCGGACTTCACGCAGTCCGTCGTCGCGCCGGTGTCGGCGAAGCACGATGCGGAGCACTCGTTCCCGTACGAGGTCGTCGCCGCGATGGGCGAGATGGGTCTCTTCGGCCTGCCGTTCCCCGAGGAGTACGGCGGCATGGGCGGCGACTACTTCGCCCTGTGTCTCGCGCTCGAAGAACTGGCCAAGGTCGACCAGAGCGTCGCCATGACCCTGGAGGCCGGGGTATCGCTGGGCGCCATGCCGATTCATCGATTCGGCAACGAGGAGCAGAAGCGGGAGTGGCTGCCCAAGCTGACCAGTGGTGAGTCGCTCGCCGCATTCGGTCTCACCGAGCCGGGTGCAGGTTCCGACGCCGGCGGCACCAAGACCACCGCCAAGGTCGACGGCGGCGACTGGATCATCAACGGCAGCAAGCAATTCATCACCAACTCGGGAACCGACATCAGCCGCCTCGTGACGGTGACGGCGGTGACCGGAGTAGACGAAGCTTCGGGTCGCAAGCAGATCTCGTCCATCCTCGTCCCCACGGACACAACGGGATTCGAGGCGGGCCCGGCCTACGACAAGGTCGGCTGGAACGCCTCCGACACCCACCCGCTCAGCTTCACCGACGTGCGCGTGCCGCGGGAGAACCTCCTGGGCGAGGAAGGTCGCGGGTACGCGAACTTCCTCCACATCCTCGACGAGGGCCGCATCGCCATCGCCGCGGTGGGAGTCGGTGTGGCGCAGGGCTGCGTCGACGAGAGCGTGAAGTACGCCAAGGATCGGACGGCGTTCGGAGCGCCCATCGCCACCAATCAGGCGATCTCGTTCAAGATCGCCCGGATGGAAGCGCGTGCGCATGCTGCCCGCGCCACCTACTACGACGCGGCCGCACTGATGTTGTCGGGCAAGCCGTTCAAGAAGGCAGCGTCCATCGCCAAACTGGTTGCGTCCGAAGCGGCCATGGACAACGCGCGTGACGCGACCCAGATCCACGGCGGCTACGGCTTCATGAACGAGTACGTCGTCGCCCGGCACTACCGGGACAGTAAAATCCTCGAAATCGGGGAGGGCACCACCGAGGTGCAACTCATGCTGATCGCCCGAGGATTGGGGATGTGAGCGAGTGATGACGTGGACACCGCCGGGTCCGGCATGGATGTTCTGTCCCGCCGACCGACCCGAGCGGTACGCGAAGGCGGCAGCGCGCGCGGACGTCGTCATTCTCGACCTCGAGGACGCGGTGGCGCCCGCCGACAAGGGCGCCGCGCGTGAAGCGTTGGTGTCGACGCCACTGGATCCCGAGCGAACCGTGGTGCGCGTCAACGCGTTCGGGACCGACGATCACTCACGTGACATGGAAGCGGTGGAGCGCACCGAGTATCGGACGCTCATGCTCGCGAAGGCGGTGAGCGCCGACCACCTTGCCGAGCTCGCGCCGCGCGGAGTCGTCGCGCTGATCGAGTCCGCGCTCGGAGCGGTGAACGTGATGTCCACTCTGTCGGCGGACAACGCGGTCGGAGCGATGTGGGGCGCGGAGGACCTGGTTGCCTCGCTCGGCGGGAACGCCAGCCGGTTCTCCGGCGGTGCCTATCGCGACGTGGCCCGACACGTCAGGTCGCAGGTCCTCCTCGCCGCAAAGGCACGTAGTCTTCTGGCACTCGATTCGGTGTACGTCGACATCGGCGATCTCGACGGCCTCCGATCCGAAACCGAGGACGCCGTTGCCGTCGGATTCGACGGCAAGGTGGCCATTCACCCGAGCCAGGTGCCGGTCATTCGTGAGTCCTACGAACCTGCGGAGAGCGAAATCGCCTGGGCCGAAGAACTTCTCGCGGCGGTGGCCTCCAACCGCGGAGTCTTCACGTTCCAGGGCCGAATGGTGGACGAGCCTGTATTGCTACAGGCTCGTCGCATCATCGCTCGGCGTAGGTGAGTTCGGCTCCGGTTGCGTCGACGACCTCGTCGATGGTGACTCCCGGCGCCAACTCGACCACGTCGAGTGTGCCGTCGCCCGCCACGTCGATGACGGCGAGGTTGGTGATGATGCGGTCCACGACGCCCTGACCTGTCAACGGCAGGGTGCACGCATCGAGGATTTTCGGGTTACCGTCGCGGTCCGTGTGCTCCATGATCACGATGACGCGCCCGGCGCCGTGCACGAGGTCCATGGCCCCGCCCATGCCTTTGACCATCTTGCCGGGAACCATCCAGTTGGCGAGGTCACCGGTGCGCGAGACCTGCATGCCGCCGAGCACCGCAGTGTCGATGTGTCCGCCGCGAATCATCCCGAACGACAGGGACGAATCGAAGAACGCGGCACCAGGGTTGACGGTGACCGTCTCCTTGCCGGCGTTGATGAGGTCCGGGTCGATCTTGTCTTCGGTCGGGTAGGGGCCCGTCCCGAGAATGCCGTTCTCCGAGTGCAGGGTGACCTTGATGTCGGGCGGCAGGAATCCGGGAATCAGTGTGGGAAGCCCGATCCCGAGGTTCACGTACTCGCCGTCGACCATCTCGGCGGCGGCGCGTGCCGCCATCTCGTCGCGTGACCATCCGGTCATCGTGCAGTTCCTTTCGTGATCGTCCGCTTCTCGATGCGCTTGTTCTGAGGGCCGGTGTGCACGATGCGCTGCACGAACACGCCGGGCAGATGAACCGAGGCGGGGTCGATGTCGCCGGGCTCGACGAGGTTCTCGACCTGAGCGATGGTGATGCGGCCCGCCATCGCGGCCAGCGGGTTGAAGTTCATGGCGGTCTTGTCGAACACGAGGTTTCCCTCGGTGTCGCCGGTGAGAGCGTGCACCAAGGCGAAGTCGGCGGTGATCGCCTCTTCGAGCACGTACCGCTTGGACCCGAACACCCGGGTTTCCTTCGGAGGGGAGGCGACGGCGATGCCGCCGTCCGGGTCGTAGCGCCACGGCATACCGCCGTCGGCGATCGGGCTGCCGACGCCTGCGGGAGTGAAGAACGCGGGAACGCCGGTGCCGCCCGCGCGAAGGCGCTCGGCCAAGGTGCCCTGCGGGGTCAGTTCGACTTCGAGCTCACCGGCCAGGTACTGGCGGGCGAACTCCTTGTTCTCACCGACGTAGGATGCGGTGACACGCCGAATACGGTGTGCGGACAACAAGATTCCGAGTCCGTGATCGTCGACGCCGCAGTTGTTGGAGAACACCTCGAGGTCGGTGGCGTCGCCGTGGGCGATCGCATCGATCAGGACGTCGGGAATTCCGCACAGTCCGAATCCGCCCACGGCAAGGCTTGCTCCTGTTCCGATATCCGCCACCGCGTCGGCAGCAGAGGAATGCACTTCAGTGGACACGCCAGCCCTCCTGTTCATTCAGTAAACGCTGCTGACAAGTGAACCGTGCTGCGCTTATCCAGTCCGCGAAACGCGTGAACTGATCGGGAGGTGGACGATCACGGCCGCAGCGTCCACTGAGTGAACGCTAGGATGTGTGCCATGACCGTGGAGGCGTCGACTGTCGTCGGGAGGGTCAGCGCTGTGCTGCGGGCGGTGGGGTCCGCCGAACCCGCTGGTTCGTCGACGACCGAACTGGCGCGCGCGACGGGACTGGCCCGGCCCACGGCGCATCGCCTGCTGTCGGCGCTGGCCGGCGAAGGGCTCGTCGACCGTGATCGCGCATCCGGGCGGTGGTTTCTCGGTCCCGAGGTCTACCTGCTCGGGACCATGGCAGCGCAGCGCTACGACGTCACCGATCAGGCGCGTGACGTGGTGCGGTTCCTTGCGGCCGAAACCGGCGAGAGTGCGTTTCTGTCGGCTCGGCGCGCCGACGAGACCGTGTGCCTACTCCGCGAGGACGGCAGCTTTCCGTTGCGGTCGCACGTACTGCACGAGGGAATTCGCTTCCCGCTCGGCGTCGCCTCGGCAGGTTTGGCGATATTGGCTCACATGCCCGACCGAGAACTCGATGCCTACCTGGGTTCCGTCGACCTGGTGACCTCGTGGGGGACTGCCCACTCGGAAACTGCTGTCCGCGAACGTATTGGGATCACCCGAGAACAGGGTTTCGCCGTGAATCCGGGCCTGCTGGTGGAGGGCAGCTGGGGGATGGGTGCGGCGGTCTTCGACCGGGCCGGTCGTCCGACGTGGGCGTTGAGCCTCACCGGCGTGGAGACGCGCTTTCGGCCGGATCGTCGGCCCGAGCTGGGACGCATGCTGCTCGAGCAGGCGCACGTACTGACGAAGAAGCTGGGGAATCGCCGCGGCTGAGGCTACGTTCGGGTCACGTGATGCCCAGGAACTCACCCAGTGCCTGTGCCTCCCGCGCGCCCTGCACCCGACCGGCGGCAACCGACGGCGCGCGCGTCGCGGGGTCGAGCGGATTCTCGCCGAATGCCGCCACGGACGCCTCGTCCGCGAACACCGAGTGCACAACCGACGAGGGCAGGTCGCCGATCTCCTCGAGGACCGTCCCGCCGAAAAGAAAGCTGCCCGGCGACTCCGACGGCACCAACACCACGATCTGCGAGAAACCCTGCGCCACTGGGCAATTGGTGCTGCTCGCCACTCCGCCGTCCATGTAGCGTCGCCCGTCGATCGTGACCGTCGGCCACACTCCCGGAACCGCGCAGCTGGCGGCGACGGCATCGACCAGATCGACGCCGCTGGAGCGGTCGAACACCACGAGGTCACCGGTCGCGACGTCGAGTGCGGTGATCCGGACGTCCCGATCCGGCCACTCGTGCGAGGGCAGGCGAGATGCGATGACTGCCCGCCGCACCTCCGCACTCACCGTCGGAGCTTCTGCGGCCATGGTGCCGATGGTGCGGAGCCGATCGGTCGGACTGGCGTCGGGGTCCGACAGTGCTGCAGTGAACGATTCGATCAACGCAGTCAGATCCATCGCGGGATCGATCTCGGTCGACGCGGGCGTCAGTTGCTGTGTCACCAGCTCGTCCAGCGTTGCCCCACTGGTGATCTGCGCGGCGACCGCCGATCCGGCCGACGTCCCTACGACGACGTCCGAGGCGAGCAAGGCGTCGGCGATCGCGGGGTATCGATCATGGACGCCGGCGAGGAACCCCAGCTCCCATGCGATCCCGGCGACGCCGCCTCCGGCAAGAACCAAAGCCAGTGAGCTCATGGTCGCGATGCTACGTGGAACGGTACGGTCGGCCATGGCCAAGGTGGATTTCAAGAAGGAGCTCGACTCCTACCGGGCGCGGCGAGACGTCCTTCGCATCGTCGAGGTGCCCGACGCCGACTATCTGATGATCGACGGAACCGGCGATCCCAACACGTCGCAATCGTTCGCCGACTCGATCGAAGCTCTGTATCCGCTCGCCTACGCGCTGAAGTTCGCCAGCAAGATCGATCTGGGTCGTGACTACGTGGTGCCACCGCTCGAGGGTCTGTGGTGGGCGGACGACATGAACGATTTCACTCCGTCGCGCAACAAGTCACGGTGGAAGTGGACGTTGATGATCATGTTTCCGAAGTGGATCCAGCAGCCCGTGTTCGACGGAGCCGTCGCGACGGCGTCGTCCAAGAACCCGCGGTGCGCCGACGTACGTCGGGAACGGCTGTCCGAGGGCCGCTGCGTCCAGACGCTGCACGTCGGCGCATTCGACGACGAGGCGCCGCTGCTGCGGCGGATACACGACGAGTTCGTCCCCGAGCACGGACTGTCGGTCACCGGCAAGCATCACGAAATTTATCTGAGCGATTTTCGGCGCACCGCTCCGGAGGCGAGACGAACCATCCTTCGCCAGCCAGTCACCGCGCCGTGAACCCGCCGTCGACGTTGTGGTGGCTCCCGGTCACGAACGCGGCGCGGTCGGAAAGCAGGAATGCAATCAGTTCGGCCACGTCGTTCGGTTGGCCCATCCGGCCCACCGGATGCGAGGCGTCGAGGAACGCCCGGCCCTTCTCGTCCACGTGCGAGATGATTGCGTGTCCACGTATCCGGGGCCGACCGAGTTGATGCGGACACCCTGCTTCGCGGTTTCCAGCGCTGCCGTTTTCGTCAGTCCGATGACGGCGTGCTTCGCCGCGACGTACGGCGCCTGTCCCTTCTGTCCAACGGTGCCCAGAATGGAGGAGACGTTCACGATGGCGCCGCCGCCCGACCCGATGACGGCGGGGATCTCCGAGCGCAGCGAATAGAAGACACCGTCCAGGTTCACGCTCATCACGCGGCGCCACACGTCCGATGGGTACTGTCCGACCGCGGCGTCGGGGCCGACGATGCCCGCGTTGTTCACCGCCAGGTGGAGCCCGCCCATGGTTCGCGTCACGGCGTCGACGGTGGACGCGACTGAATCCTCGTCGGCAACATCGACCTCGAAAGCCTGTGCGCCGTTACCGATTTCGTCGGCGACGGATCGGGCGGCAACGATATCTCGATCGAGAACTGCCACGCGCGCACCGCGATCGGCGAGGAGCCGGGCGGTGGCTGCGCCGATGCCGCGCCCCGCGCCGGTGATCAGCGCCGTCCTCCCGTCGAATTCGGTCATCGCCCGCCTCCGTCAGTAGTTGTCGCTGGTCCGCCAGGCCATCTCCTGCAGCGTCCAGCCGTTTCCGTCGGGGTCGCCGAAGCCCGCGTACCTGACGCCACCGCCGACGTCGTCGATCGGCCCGACATCGACACCTTTGTCGACGAGTTCGCTTCGGGCCGCCTCGATGTCGGACACCACCAGGTGCAGTCCGATCACCGACCCCGGGGCAGCGTCGTACGCCGGGAGCCCGGTGCCCATTCCGATGGAACAGGAGGATCCCGGCGGAGTCAGCTGCACCACGCGAAGGCCGTCCATCGGTCTGACGTCGACGTCTTCGACGAAGCCCAACTTGTCGACGTAGAACGCTTTTGCCCGATCGACGTCCGTGACCGGAATCGGGATCAGCTCGAGCTTCATCTGCACAGTGGGCTCCTCATATACAGTGGGCTCCTCATATACAGTGGGCCCCTCATAATTCGAACTGGACGCGTGCCACATCATCGCAGACGTCGACGATGCGCCGTCTGTGGACGTTGTGTTCGGGGTCGAGATCGTATGCGCGGTAGCTTTCGGCGTCCTGCCAATCGTTGGTGATCGCGAATGTCCAACCGCCGTCACGCAATCCGACGTCGAAGCCCGTGTGGTTGGCGATCAGTCCAGGTAGTTCGAGCGCTGCTATACCGGCCAGGGCTGCGTCGAGCTGTGCACGGTCGGCACCGTCCCGGAGGCGGCCCATGACGACGTTGCGAATCATGTTTCGGTTATACATCCTTCACGTCGATCGTCGGTTCGGCACGATGAAGTGGGGGCCGGGGTACCGACAAGAACCGATCAGTCGTCCGATTCCTCGTCGGCAGCGAGCTCGCGAGACGCCATACCGCCGCTCCCGTTGTGATCTACAGGGCCTGGCCGTCCGCCCTTGGGCTCGGGTGTCTCGGGGGATTGAGGCTCGGACTTCTCGGCCACGATGAACTCCTTCGTTCGTAGTAGTGATACAAACCTAGGTGTAACGAAAACAATCGTGACATCTCACTAACAGCTCCGACAGAAGGAACCCGCGATGCGCATGCTCACCCGCACAGCCGTAGCCGCTGCCGTATGCGCTCCGCTGTTCCTCGCCGCCCCGGCCGTGGCCTCCGCGGTAGGGCCGACCGACGTCAGCTTTGCCTTCACCTCCGACGGGTCGACGGTCACCAACACGATCACGAACAACTCGGGCACGCCATTGACCTGCTCGACATCGGTGGCGCAGGCTCCCGGCGGTGTGCTTCCGCCCGTCAAGGAACTCAGCACGGAGCAGCTGTACAAGTCGGGAACCGTGCTGCGGGGTGTGTCTACTCAGACGGTGACGGACATCCCGGACGGCTCCTACGTCGCGCTCGCGAGTTGCGCGCGTACGGAGGCCGACCCTGCGTTGTGGGTGTCGAGCTACCCCGGTGTGAGCGACATTCTGCGGCTGTACCCCTACCCGGCGTACGAGGTGCAGGAAGCGTCGCCCGTTCTCATCCTGCCCGCCGGCGGTCCGGTGCAGATCGTCACCGATTTCCTTCGGCAACTCGGCTCCGTCTTCGGCAGCTAGCTACTTCCAGTGCTCGGCCTCGAAGGTGACCGTGACCTCGTCGGCCACCTTCATCGACCCCAGCAGCTGTGAGTACGGCGTGATGCCGTAATCCGTTTGCTTGACGACGTTCTCGGAGCTCAGGTGCCACGATCGGCCTCGATCCTCCACGGTGACCTCGACGACCACGTTGCGCGTCTTGCCGTGGATTTCGAGGGATCCGTCCACCGTGTAACCGGAGTCCGACTCGGTCACCGTGTCGGAGCGGAACTTGATCTCGGGATACTTGGTCGCGTCGAATGTCTTGAGCGCGTTGGACTTCGCCACCATCTTCTCGGGGCCGATCAGTGGTGTGACACCGCCCTCGCCGCCCACCACTTCGATGGAGGGGACCTCGGCCGTCAGGGCCACCATGGTCGGTCGATGACCGTCCCACTCGACGGACGCGTGCCAACTGGCCACCTCGATCGTGAGGTTGTGGCCCAACTTCGACGCCCGCCCCGTCACTCCGGTTCTGATCGACAAAATACCGCCGCTGGAAGCGTCGAGGGCCCACGCAATCGAAGTCATGACTCGACTGTAGCCATCGGATCATCGACCCCTGTTGCGCATGAAGAAGCCTGCCTTCAATGCCGCAGCGGCGATGAGCACCGCAGTGAGAATCCAGAACACGACATCGATGCCTCCGCCTCCTCCGCTGGGCTCGGCAGGTGCCGACGACTGCGCGGCAGGTTCGGCGGTGCTCGTGGTCGGAGCCGAGACCGGAGCCGCGGCGGTGGTGAGTGTGAACAGCGTCGTGCCGGTGACGGGATGACCGTCGGCCGACGTCACTCGGTAGCCGATCGTGTACGCGCCCGCCGGCATCGCGTCGACGGTGGACACGACCGCATCGGCACCGTCGGTGGTCGTGTTCGGTTCGGCGTACTGCGCACCGTCCGGACCGACGATGCTGATCGTGGCGAACGACGTCGACAGAGCTTCGCTGAACGTGAGCCGAACGGACGTGGGTGCTACGTCCAGGACAGCGTCGGCAGTCGGGTCGGACGAGACGAGCCTGGTGTGCGCGGCGGCCGGTGTGGCCGTGAGCAGAAGCAGTGCACAGATCAGCCCGACCGCGGTCGCCACACGTCCCATACGGGCGATTTTCTCACGAACGGAAAGTGCGGTCAGCCGAGGCTGCGACGCATGATCAGTCGCGGCATCTTCGACGCCACCGCGTCCGTGGTGCCCACCACCTCGAAACCCGCGTTGGCGAACATCTTTCGGGTTCCGACGAACGCCATCGTCAGATCCATGCGGCCGTCGGGGTCGACCGGGTAGGACTCCACCGCAGGCGCGCCCCGGGATGCGGCGTAGTCGACCGCGCCTTCCAGCATCGCGGTCGTGACGCCTTTCCTGCGGTGCCCGCTCCGCACGACGACGCAGATGATGCTCCACACGTCGGTGTCGTCCACCGGTCTGATCAGGCGGCTGGCGACCAGTCGCGGGATGTCGCTCCGCGGTCCGATGCTGCACCAGCCGACGGGAACGCCGTCGAGATAGGTGACCACACCGGGCGGGTGCTCGCGCTCGGTGAGCTTGCGCATGGCATTCTCTCGGCTGCCCTCGCCGAGTGATTCGATGTCCTTGGCCTGGAGGCGGTGCGAGAGACACCAGCAGTGCGTCGTCCGGCGGCTGGGGTTGATCACGTCGGCGAAGTCGTCGAACCGGTCGGGTGTGACCGGATGGGTCTCCCAGGTCATGGCGGCACTGTACCGACCTATTTGTCCAGTGTCATCGATAGGTTAGCCTAAGCTCATGAGCGAGCGAGGTTTGTACCGGGCCGAAGTGTTGTCGTCCGAGCGTACGGGCCCCAGCTTCGTCCGAATCAGGTTCGGCGGCAACGACCTACGTGACTATGTCCCTCACGGATCTCCCGACGAGTCGGTCGCCGTCTACTTTCCCGGCACCGATGACGGCCGCAACTACACGGTGCGGCGGATCGAACCGGACGGGACCCTCGTCGTCGATTTCGTGGTCCACGACGGCGGCGTGGCGGCCTCGTGGGCACTGTCTGCATCGGTCGGCGACACGGTGCTTTTCGCGATGCCACGCGGGTGGTACCGAGTGCCCGACGGCGCCGACTGGCAATTGCTGGTCGCTGATCTCGCGGGATTGCCGGCTCTCGCGCGCATCGTGGAAGAGCTGCCGAAAGATGCTCGCGCGCACGTGATCGCCGAGGTACGCGACCGGCGCGACATCCTCGAATTCGACACCGCGGGGGCCGTGACCGTCGACTGGCACGTGGGCACCGGAAACGGTGACGGCCCCGGCGCCCTCGTGGATGCGGTGCGCGAGTGGCCCTTTCCCGACGGCAACGGATACGTGTGGTTCGCCGGGGAGGCCGCCGACTCGCGGGCCGTGCGCAAGTTCGTCCGCCGCGAACGCGGTATGGACGCCGATCGATTCGACATCATCGGCTACTGGCGGGTGCGGGCGGAGCAATGGCTGGAGAGGTACGAGAAAGTCGAGGCCGTGGTCGCAGCCGCCTACACCGACGCTCTCGCGCGGGGCCGCTCGGAGAAGGAGGCAGCCGAGGCTTACGACGAGATGTTGGAGAAGGTAGGACTGTGAACCGAACTCTCAGAGCTCGAGAACGAGTCGGGGGCTGACCGACCGTGACACGCAGATCATCATGCACGTGTTCTCGGCCTGCTCCTGCGGGGTGAGCACGGAGTCGCGGTGGTCCGGCTCCCCTTCGACGACGCCGGTTTCGCACGTTCCACACGTGCCCTCCTGACAGGACGACAGCACGTTCACGCCCGCCTCCTCGACGACCTCGAGAATGCTCCGGTCCGGAGGCACCGTGACGGTGACACCGGTATCGGCGAGCACCACCTCGAAGGAATCGGAACGCACGGGCGCGCCGACCTCCTTGGGGGAGAATCGTTCGATGTGCAGAGCGCCCGACGGCCATGGCGAACACATCTTTTCGACGGCCTGAAGCAGCGGTTCGGGGCCGCAGCAGTACACGAGGGTGTCCTCGCTCGGCTCGGACAGCAGCCCCGGCAGATCGATGAGACCGTGAGTGTCCTGCGGCCAGATCGTCGCACGCGAGCCGAACTCGGAGATCTCGTCCAGAAAAGCCATCGACTGCGTCGAACGACCGCCGTACACGAGCGTCCACTCGGCCCCCGACTTCTCGGCCGCGCCGATCATGGGAAGGATCGGAGTGATACCGATTCCGCCCGCCACGAACACGTAGCGAGCCGACTCGTCGAGCGGGAAGTGATTGCGCGGGCCACGTCCGGAGACCGTCGACCCGACGGTCAGGGTGTCGTGCACCCAGGCGCTGCCGTCCCGTCCGGCCGGTTCGTTGAGGACACCGACGCGGTAGACGCTCCTGTCGTTCGGATCTCCGCAGAGCGAGTACTGCCGCTCGCCGCCGTCTGCGACGGTGATGTCGATGTGCGCTCCGGGTTGCCAGGGCGGCAGTTCGGCGCCTCCCGCATCGGCAAGCGTGAGCACCACGACACCGTCGGCCGCGTCCTCTCGTTCCCGGACAACGAGATCGAGATCTGCTTCGGTCATGCCGACACTCCTCCGAAAGACACGGGCAGGCGATCCAGACCTGCTGCGTTGGGCGTACTCGAGTACCTTCGCACGGTACCTGCGATCTCGTACTCACCGAGGCGGGGGAGTGCGACCTCCAGGGCGACTCTGGCTTCGAGCCGCGCGAGCGGATTTCCCAGGCACCCGTGCAGGCCCTCCCCGAAACCGAGGTGGCGAACGGCCGGCCTGAGTGCCTCGAATTCTTCCGGATTCTCGAACTGACGGTCGTCGTGATTGGCCGCGCCGAGGACCATGGCCACGCGACTGCCGGACGGAACGGTGACTCCGTGAAGTGTGACGTCGCGACTGGACGTGCGGACCACCAATTGCAACGGCGTTTTGTACCGCAGGCCCTCCTCGACGGCGTTCGCGATGCGGGACGGGTTCTCGCGCAGCGCTTTCTGTTGATCCGGGTGCGTACCGAGCTGGTGGAACAACGTGGTCAACAGGCCGGACGTGGTCTCGATGCCGGCGAGGTACAGCCCGAACACCAACCCCACGATCTCCGAGGCGGCGTCGATCTCGTTCTCTGCCAACGGGACTCCGCCGATGTCGGCCTGAACGATGTGAGTCAGCAGGTCGCTCTTCGGCTCTCGGCGTCGGCGAGCCAACATGTCGGCCAGGTAGTCGCGAGATCGCTCGGTCGATTCGACGGCACGCGGTGTGAGTTCCGCGCTGTCCGGCACTCGATCCTTGAGGCCGTGCGACCACTCCTTCAGCTGCTCGCGTTCCTCCCCGTCCGGCAAGCCGAGGAAGTCGAAGAAGATCTCGTAGGGGAGGGGCCAGCACAATTCGTCGGCGAGGTCCGCGGTCCCGCGATCGGCGAAGGAATCGACCAGGTCGGTGACGACAGCGCGAACGTCGTCCTCGAGCTTCTTGATGCTGCGCGGCATGAACTGCCGCTGCACCACCCCGCGAATCTCGTCGTGCCTGGGGTTGTCGAGGACAGGGATGTTGCCCGCCCCGCCTTGAGAGTTGGTGTCGTCGAGGTCGATTCCCTCGAAATTGAGATACGTCTCGGAGTCCCGGAGGGCGGCCCGCACGTCCTCGAATCGTGAGAGGGCGTAGAAGTTCCACTTCTCGTTGTAGTACACCGGCGCTTCGTCGCGCAGGCGTCGGTAGACCGGGAATGGATCGTCGTGGAACCGTGCGTCGAACGGGTCGTAGACGACAGGGTCGGGGGAGCCACTCATGGGTAACAACGCTCACACGCACTCTGTGCATATGTCAAGACATATGCACAGAGCCAGTGCTAGCCGCTGATGGTCGCGTGCATCTCCCAGACGATGACCTCGGCGCCGGCCGTCGAACTCACCTGTTGTCCGCCGCCGAAGCGTACTCGTACGGCGTCACCTTCGACCAGAACGCCGACCCCTTCGAGCGATGCTTCTCCGCGCGCGACGAACACGTGCAGAAACGGAGCGTCGGGCAGTGTGACCGCGGGCGTGCCAGGCTGCAATCGCGCGACGTGCATCGCGGCGTACTTGTTCTTGATCCTGATCGCGGAATGATCTGCGTGAGAGGGCATTCCGGACGCCACAGGAACGAGCCCACCGGAGAGGAGTTCGTGCTCGATCTCGAGCTGCTCGTATCCGGGGGTGATGCCCGCTTCGTCCGGCACCACCCACATCTGAACGAAGTGCACGGGTTCGGCGTGCTCGCCGCCGTGTTCCGTTCCCAGGCGCCAGGAGTCGTTCTTCTCGGAGTGCAGAATGCCGGTTCCGGCGCTCATGCGCTGTGCGAGACCCGGGTAGATGACGCCGGTGTGTCCGATCGAGTCCTGGTGGACCAGGGAACCCTGCAGTACCCAGGTGACGATCTCCATGTCGCGGTGCGGGTGGGTGTCGAAACCCTGGCCCGGCACCACGATGTCGTCGTTGTTGACCATGAGCACACCGTGGTGGGTATTGCCGGGGTCGTAGTGGTGGCCGAAGGAGAAGGAGTGCTTCGAGTCGAGCCACCCGATGTTCGTCTTCGCCCTGTCGTCGGCGCGTCGCACGTCCAGCGTGGGAGCAGTCATCACAGAACCTTCTCTCCGTACATTTCGCCGAGCGGATCGGCGATCAATTCGATGCGGGCGCCGTCGGGATCACGGAAGTAGAGCGACACCTCGCTGTGTTCGACGAACTCGACGCCCGCCCCTGTCATCTTCTCTCGCAACCGTTCCCACCGCGACGTCTCGACGCTGATGGCCACATGGTGCAGTCCGCCGAGCACTTCCTGGTACGGACCGAGGTCGAGGCCGGGAAAGTCGAAGAACGCCAACAGGTTTCCGTTGCCGATGTCGAAGAAGAAGTGTGACGAGCCGGGGTAGTCACGGTTCTCGATCAGTTCGGTCAACGGGAACTCCAGCAGGTCCTGGTAGAACCGGATGGTGTTCTCCACGTTGCTGCTGACGAGTGCGGTGTGGTGCAGGCCGCGCGCGGACGATGCCGGACGCGTCGACGCCGGCGCCAAGTGCTGGTCTCGGATGCGGTCGCGCTGTGCAGCGAAATCGGTGGTCATGGTGATTGCCTCCCGAGAAAATGGTTGCGTGCTCAACTAACTGGAACCGTACACTCATTAGTTGCTTTGTCAACTAACTGCGATATTCTGTGTTCATGACCGACACGCGCTGGCTCGACGACGACGAGCAGGGGGCCTGGCGCGCGTATCTCGATGCCACCAGACTGCTGCTGCACACCCTCGACCGCCAACTCGCGCGCGATGCGGGTATCTCGTTCACCGACTTCGAGCTCCTGGTGGTGCTCTCGGAGTCCCCCGGAAGCCGGCTGCGCATGAGCGAGCTGGCCGACGCGGTGACCACCACCCGAAGCGGCGTCACCCGAGCCATCACGCGGCTGGTCGACGCAGGCTGGGTGGTGCGGGTCGAATGCGAAGACGACCGGCGCGGCACACTGGCCGAACTCACGGAGGCCGGCCGAGACAAGCTGGCATCGGCCAGCCCCGGACACGTCGCCGCGGTGCGCGAGAACATGTTCGACCTCATGACGCCGAGCGACGTGAATGCGTTGCAGCGCACGTACTCGGCGATGCGTTCGCACATGACCGAGTCATAGTCCATTCCGCTAGGTTCACGAACAAAACTGCAGCTAAGCCACAGGGACGGTCCGATGGCCAACTGCGAAGACGACTACGCCCCTGTATTCAAGGAATACAGGGGCGTAATCGGCTGAGCGAGAGAGCTGTTTATTCGACGCCGGCGGCCTCACGAGCCAGCGACGCAACGTGGGTCTGCGCTGCGGACACCACGCCCTGACGGTTCTTGTTGCGCTCCTCGTAGGCGACGATGGTGCGCACGTCCTGCGTGTCGGTGAGCTCACGGATCGCCGCGACCGCGTTGTTCACGGTCAGCTCGTCATAGCCCTCGATCGGCAGTTCGTCGGCCTCGAGCGAGCCCGAGGCGGCGCGTGCCTTGTGCAGGGCCTCCGCGGCGTCGTTCCTGCCGGCGTCGCGGACCGTTGCTTCGGCCGCCTCGAGCGCTGCGTCACGGCTGGCGGCAGCGGTACGTGCGGCGACCTCGGTGATCTCCGCGCCGCGTCCGACGAGACGGCGGACGGCTTCCGGGGTCTCCTGCGCCGTGTTGATGGCGCGGTCGATCGCGTTGGTGGCGACGTTGATCGGTGCGTTGATGGCGCCGACGACGGCGCCTGCAACGGCCTGGGTCGGCGTGCGACGCAAAGCAGCCGGACCGCCCAGTGCGTCCTCGGCGAGAACGGTGATGAGCCAGTCGACGGTGGCGCTGTGCGCGGTGATGAGCCGCTCCGCAAGGCGCTCCACGTCGGTCTGCGAATCACTGGTGGCTAGTGCCTTCAGGTAGCGCGAGCGGTCGAGCAACTGGTGCTCGAGCGCGAGGTCACCGAGAAGTGCCTCGTCGAAGGGCTGCGCCTGCTCGGCTGCGGCCTTGAATGCCGCGGTGATGCGTCCGACGGCGGGTGCGATGACGGACGGTGCGCCGCCGAGTTCGCGAAGAACGGTCTTGATCGCCTTGGCACGATCCTCGCCGTTGGAGGCGTTCTGCTGAAGCTCGTTGCGCACTGCTTCGGTGCGCGCCTGTATGACTCGGGTCTGCGCAACCTGAATCTCGGTGTTCGTGAGCGTGAGCAGCGCGCGCAGCTGAGCAATGATCGTTGCTTTGGTGGCGGTCATGTTTTGCTCCTTTTCGTGGATCGGCGTTTACGAACGTCGTTCGTAACTGACCTGAAAGTCGGTTACCCGCTGGTAATGAGCAAAAACGTGAACTATGCCACGAATGGCCGTCACACCTGCGGCCGCGGGTCCCTGCTGTCTGCCACCAGTGCGTCCAGGTCGATCCGTACGCGCCCGGACGGTGGCGCCGTCCCGAGGCCGAACGACCGGACCACCGCGCAGACGGACGCACCGCCCAGCGCGACGTCGCTACCCAGTTGCGGCCACGACGACAACGTCGACCCGATCTCGGGCACCGACGCGAGCATGCGGGGTGTCAGCTTGGCCGGGTCCAGAATCCGAGCCGCCATGGACGCCTTCTCGGATGCGGCCATCGACGCGAGGGACGACTGGTCGATGTCCCCGAGCAATCCATGGAAGAGCGGGCGCTCGGGTTCGAGGTCGAACCGTTCGACGTCGAGCACACCACCGTCGCTCGTCTCCATGACGACCGGAATGCCGTGTCTTCGCGCGTGCTCACGAACCATGACTTTGGCGTCCATGGAGTCGCACTCTTCGATCACCACGTCGAGGCCGGCGAGGAAGTCGTCGATCGTTCCTGGCGTGATGCCGTCCGTGAAGGTGTGGACGGTCAGATAGGGGTCGATTTCCGCGATTCGCCGGGCGGCGAGCACCGCCTTGTTGACACCGAGGTCGAACACGGTGGCCGGCACGCGATTGAGGTTCGACAGGTCCAGGTCGTCGAAATCGGCCAGCCTGAGCTCGCCGCACAGGCCTTCGAGCGCCAGGGTGTGGGCGACGGCGTGGCCCACGCTGAGGCCGACAACACCGACTCGCCGCCTGTTCATCGATTCCTGCTCCGCGGCCGTGATCTTGTTGCGGTTTCGGTCGAGTCGCAGACGGCGAAAGGACGTCGGCCCGAGCAGGTGAACGAGGGTGTGGCGCCACGGGTAGTGAACCCATCTCGTGCCGTCGGACCGCGCGTCGTCCGACGGCGGAAGCAGCTCGGCGAGTGAGCGCAATTGCTCGGCCGTCGTGTCCAGCACGACCGTCGTCGCATCGGCGGTCAATCGATCGATCTCGGTGCGGTCGGCAGTCTCGGACGGGTCGAGAATGCGGTGTTCGGGCACGTCGTGCTCGCTCTCGCTGGCGCGGTGGGACAGGTGACGAAGGTAGCGAACCGCCGGGCAACCCGCACGACGTTCCGTAACGAAAGGTGTTTTCTCGCACCATTATTTGTGAATCAGCACGCAAATTGGCGCGGACCAAACCAATGGACGGTTTCTCGTTGTGCAGTCTCACTAATTTCGGGCCGATCGCTGTGACGAACGGTAGTAGACGGCTGAAACGGCCGGGAGAATGGTGCGTGTTGCCGTCGGGGCGCGCAGGGCTCCGACCCTACGCGTGAAGGAGCCGACCGTGGTCCACGTGACCCAATCGCCGACATCTCGGACCGGTGTGGTGCATCGCCCGCAATTCGGCGCCCGCTCGGCACGCGTCGTGGACCCGTTCGACGGTCCCCGCTCGGTCGTCGATCACAGCAGCAAGACGGTGCTCGTGGCGGCCACGCCCTCCGCGGCGCCGGACCTGTGGTCCCGGTACGTGGACGGAGCTCTGCGCTCCTACGAGCGTCACGGAGTGTCCGTCGCGATCGACACCGACGAACTCGCCTCGGGAGCTACCACGACGCTCTTCTTCGTGGCGCTCGACGCCGACGGACGGATGCTCGGCGGTCTCCGCGCACAGGGCCCGTACACGCACGTCGAGCAGTCGCACGCACTCGTGGAATGGTCGGAGTCCGACGGACTGGACCTCGTGAAATCCGATCTGCGGATGCGTCTGCCGGACGGCGTCGTCGAGATGAAGACGGCATGGGTCGACGACGACGCTCCCGCCAAGGTGATCTCGGCGCAACTGGCGCGGGTCGCGCTGCCGACCATGGAGATCACCGGGTCCCGCTACCTCCTCGCGACCGCTGCCGATCACGTGCTGCGGCAGTGGCAGTCGTCCGGCGGCCGCATCAACGACAGCATTCCGCCGGCTGCCTACCCCACGGATCAGTACCGGACCCGATTGATGTGGTGGGACCGCGAGACGATCGCCGACGACGCGCGTCCTGACGTGTGGTCGACCATGCAGGCGGAGACCGCACACCTGGCGATCAGCCGACGCGTCGCCTAGGGGTCTCACCCGTCATGAGCTTGATGGGGACCGTGGCCTCGGACTTCCATCGGAACGCCTCCGCGCGTGCCTGGACACCGCGGTCGCGGCCCTCGTTCTTCGCCGCGTACAGCGCGCGATCCGCCACGCGGATGAGCTCGTCGACGAACAACTCGACGTCGCTCGGGTCACCGTCCCCCTGCACGACGAGGGCGTTCACCGCGCCGATGCTGACAGTCACCTGGCACCGGGTTCGAACGGCCTCGAGGATGGCCGACTGGACGTCGGTCGGAGCGGTGTCTCGACACAGCACGACGAATTCCTCGCCGCCGATCCGGGCGACCACGACGTCGTCGTCGCGCACCGACTCGCGCACGGCTGCCGAAATGGCGTCGGCCACGGTCACGAGCACCTTGTCGCCCGCTGCGTGACCGTGTCGGTCGTTGACGGTCTTGAAGTGATCGACGTCGATGATCAGCACGGTGACCGGATTGTCCGACGATGCCGCCGCGTCGAGCATCGTCTCGACGCGGGTCATCATGCCGCGGCGATTGAGCAGACCGGTGAGGGAATCGGTGTACGCGAGCGTCTCGAGCCGTGCGGTCACCGCGACGAGCGACCGGCGGATCGTGGCGATCAGTAGCACGGGGACCAGCACGATCGTGGCGGCAGCGCCGACGGCGACGAACGTCACGGCGCCGGACGTCGACCCGGCGAACGTCAGACCCGTCGCCATCGCGACCGAGGCCAAGGTCAGGGACGCCGTGACCTTGTGCGGTGACCCGGATGCGGCGATGGCGGGAACCACGGCGAGCATCGATGTCACGGCCCGAGCACCGGACGGGTCGGCGATGAGGAACGCCGAGATCGCCACACCGATCATCCCGCCGGACCCGAGGACGGTGAACTGCGTTTCGGTGAGACGGCCTGCTCGAACGGCGATCGCGACGGTCACCACTGTGAAGGCGACGATGACAGCGAGGATGGGCAGCGCGCCGGCCTTGAGAAAGGTCGGCGACACGACACCGAGAACGAGCAGAGGCAGAGCGCCGGATGCGCTCGCGATCACGGTGCCCGTGCGCACATCGAAACGGTCGACGTGGAGGAGGGAACGAACCGAACGACTCCGCCTTTCCATCGACTCACTCTCTGTCGTACGACCGCGTGCCGGTTACCCCGGGTTGTCCGTACACCAGGGTAGGTCACGGAACCGGCAATCGGAGACGCCGCCGACGTCGGTTTTTCTGGTTACGTCCGCTTTGCGCAAAATTGTTGCCCGAAACGTCGATCGAAACCACCGCAGACCCCGCTCGACCGGCCTCGTACACGCGGTGTGAGACTCGGTGTACCGGCAGTCACACATACGTACTGGAGTCGCCATGCCCTCGGTTCGGAACAAAGTCGTGCTCATCACCGGCGGCGCGCGAGGTATCGGTGCGGCCACGGCGCGCGAACTCGCCGCGCGCGGCGCCAAGCTGGTCCTGATCGACGTGGACGAAGCGCCCTTGTTGGAGATCGGTCGTGAACTCGACGCGGTGGTCGTGACGGCAGACGTGCGCCGGCTCGATCAGATGGAAGCAGCCGTCGCGGCGGGAATCGATCGCTTCGGCAGAATCGATCTCGTTCTCGCGAACGCCGGCATCGCCAGCTACGGCTCCGTGCTCGCCGTCGATCCGGAGACGTTCAAGCGCGTCGTCGACATCAACCTTCTCGGGGTGTTCCACACGGCCCGCGCCGCACTGCCTGCGCTCATCGAGAGCAACGGTTACATCCTGATCGTGTCGTCTCTGGCGGCCTTCGCCGCGTGCCCGGGGCTGACGTCCTACAACGCCAGCAAGGCCGGCGCAGAGCACTTCGCGTCGGCGCTGCGCCTCGAGGTGACGCACCGGGGTGTGGGCGTCGGCTCGGCGCACATGGCATGGATCGACACACCCCTGGTGCAGGACGCGAAGGCCGATCTGTCGGCGTTCGGCGATCTGCTCGCCGTGATGCCCGGACCACTCGGCAAGACGTCGTCGGTGCAGGATTGTGTCGACGCCTTCGTGGCAGGACTCGAGAAGCGCAAGCGCCGAGTGAACGTCCCCGGCTGGGTGGGGCCGATCGGGTGGCTCAAAGCCGTCGTGACGTCGCGGGTGGGCGACCGCAGCACGCTGAAGCACGTTCCGCGAATCCTTCCCAAGATGGACCGTGAGGTGGCGGCGCTGGGCCGGTCCACCAGTGCTCGAAACAAGATGCAGTAGAAGGGGTTTCGACTCGTCATGACCGCAACACAGCAGCACGTGGATTTCCTCGTCGTGGGGGCGGGACTGTCGGGAATCGGTGCAGCGCACCACTTCCAGGCAAAATTCCCGGACAAGACGTTCACGATTCTCGAGAGCCGCGGAGCCATCGGTGGCACCTGGGACCTGTTCCGCTACCCCGGGATTCGGTCCGATTCCGACATGTACACCCTCGGCTACGTGTTCAAGCCGTGGACGGGTGAGAAGTCGATCGCGGACGGCGCGGCCATTCGCGACTACATCGTCGAAACCGCACGAGAGACCGGAATCGACAGGCACATTCGGTTCCACCACAAGGTGACGTCCCTCGAGTGGTCGAGCGAGGACAACCGGTGGACGGTGCACGCGGACCACGACGGTGCGGATGTGACCGTCACGGCGTCGTTCGTGATGTCGTGCAGTGGGTACTACCGATACGACGAGGGGTTCACCCCGGAATTCGCCGGACGCGACTCGTTCGCCGGGCAGATTGTGCATCCCCAGCACTGGCCCGACGACCTCGAGTTGGAGGGCAAGAAGGTCGTCGTGATCGGAAGCGGCGCGACGGCCATCACGCTCGCCCCCAACCTGGCGCAGAAGGCCGAGCACGTGACGCTGCTCCAGCGCTCGCCCAGTTACATCATGTCGTTGCCGGCGAAAGACCCCATCGCACAGAAGCTTCGGAAGTTCCTCCCCGCCAAGCTCGCCTACTCGGCCATCCGGCTCAAGAACGTCTCCGTCGCCGTCGCGCTGTACGAGCTGTGCCAGAAGTACCCGAACTTCATGCGGGGACGCATCCGCAAGCTGCAGGAGGGGTGGCTGCCGAAGGGCTACGACATCGACACCCACTTCACCCCGCGCTACGACCCGTGGGATCAGCGGTTGTGCCTGGTGCCCGACAACGACATGTTCCGCGAGATTCGCAAGGGAACGGTCTCCATCGTGACCGACCGCATCGCGAGCTTCACCGAATCCGGCATCCGGCTCGAGTCGGGCGAGGACCTCGACGCCGACGTGATCGTGACCGCAACCGGCCTGAACCTGACCGCACTCGGCGGGGCGACGTTCCGCGTCGACGGTCAGGACGTGGACCTGTCGAAGACCATGGCGTTCAAGGGAATGATGCTCACCGGCGTCCCCAACTTCGCGTTCATCGTGGGATACACGAACGCGTCGTGGACTCTCAAGGCAGATCTGGTGTGCGACTACGTGTGCCGATTGCTCGAGCACATGGAGTCCAACAACTACGCGAAGGTGGAACTGCAGCGTGATCCGTCGGTGGGCGAGGAACCGTTTCTCGACTTCGCCGCCGGATACGTCCTGCGCGCCGTGGACAGCTTCCCGCGGCAGGGATCTGTTGCACCGTGGCGTCTGCGCATGAACTACTTCCGCGATCTGCCCATGCTCAAGTTCGGCAAGGTCGTCGACGACGCCATGGTGTTCGAGCACGCCTGACCCGAGACACGCTCGACCCAGAAACGAAGCGGCGACGCACCGTGATGGTGCGTCGCCGCTTTCTTCTAAACCGGAAGTGCTACTGCTTCTCGGTGTTCACCGTGTCGGCTGCACCGGCCTCTGCCGGGTTGGCGTCGACGGCGGTCCGGGATCCGGGTGTGACCGCTCCGTCCGCGAGAACGGTCTCGTCGGTGTCGGCCGACCCCTTCGGGGGACGCTTGAGGCTCAACACGACCGAGACGGTGAGTACCACCACGATCACGGCCAGCGACACCAGCGACGGGATCTCGGGGATCGAGGTGCTGATGACCTTGTGGCTTGCCTGCAGCACGAGCTTCACGCCGATGAAGGCGAGGATGATCGCCAGTCCCTTGCCCAGGTAGTGGAACTTGTCCAGCAGACCCGAGAGCAGGAAGTACAGGGCGCGAAGGCCGAGGATGGCGAACGCGTTCGACGAGTACACGATGAACGGATCGTCACTGACGGCGAGCACCGCAGGAACGCTGTCGACGGCGAAGACCAGGTCGGCGGCCTCGATAGCCACGACCACCGCGAGCAGCGGCGTTGCGACGCGCTTGCCGGCTTCCTTGACGAAGAACTTGGTACCGGCGTACTCGTCCTGAACCGGGACGACCTTGCGGAGCAGGCGAACTGCGACGGACTTGCTGGGGTCGTACGAATCGTCTTCGTCCTTGAGCAGCTTCCATGCGCTGTAGAGCAGGATCGCGGCGAAGACGAAGAGCACGACGGTGAACTTGCTGACCACGGCAACGCCGAGTGCCAGGAAGATGCCGCGGAAGATCAGTGCGCCGACGACGCCGAAGAACAGAACGCGGTGCTGGTATTCACGCGGCACCTTGAAGTAGCCGAAGATCAGCGCGAACACGAACAGGTTGTCGACGGACAGACTCTTCTCGAGCAACCACGCCGTGGTGAATTCCACGCCCGCGTTCGCTCCGAAGGTGACGCCGACGACGATGGCGAAGACGATGGAGATGCCGACCCAGATGGCGCTCCAGGTCGCAGCTTCGCGAAAGCCGATGATGTGGGCGCCGCGGTGACCGAACAAGTCGATCAGCAGCATCACGACGATGATCGCGGCGAGAGCGGCCCACGCCCAGATGGGTACGTCGAGCATGACTTTGGGCTCCTATCGGTACGAGTGGATTGTGCGGTGCCCTGTGGCTCCGTTCCTTCCAGTGTGCCCTGCCGGAACCGCGCACGTTCAGTCCGAATACGGACAGGTTCGCTTCTTTTTCATTGCCGATGTCCGGCAATCAAGCCGTGTCGGACCCCGAAGAGGGCCAGTCGAGAAGTTTCGCGCCGAGAACTGCGGTGTTCAGCGCGAAGCGGCCGGCCGGGTCGTCGACGTCGCATCCGGTCAGCTCCTTCACCCGAGCGAGGCGATAGGTGACAGCACGTACCGACAGGTGCATCTCCCTGGCCGTCGACGCCGAGTTTCCGCCGGACGCGAAGTAGGTGTCGAGCGTCTGCAGCAACGGCTCCGCCCCTCCGCGTGCCTCTTCCAGGGGGCGCAGCAGGGTCTCCACGAGGTCGCTGATGGCGTCGCGGTCTCGCAGAAGAACGTGGTGTACCAGCAGGTCACGGGCCTCGACCACCCGCGTGGTCAGATTCAGCCGAACCGCGAGTTCGAGCGCCTCACGCGCCTGGCGGTACGAGGTGACCACGCCGCTCGCACCCGGCGCGGCCCGTCCGACACCGATCTGCCAGTCGCGGCGGACGCTGTCGCGAGACGAGTCCTCCGACCCCTCGCCGGTCCGTGACCCCAGCGCCGCGCTCACCGCCTGGACAACCTGATCGACCGCGAGACGGTCGGGTGCGGGGAAGACCACGACGAGACGACCGTCCTTGCTGGCCACCACGGCTTCCGCGTCGCCCTTGGTTCCCGCGGTGGCTCGCTCGATGGAGCGCGCGACGGGAGTGCCGTCGGTGAACGGAACCTCGGCCCGCACCACCAGCACGCAGTGCGGCCCGGACAGGTTCAGCCCGAAACGGGCCGCGCGAGAGGACATGTCCGCGACGTTTCCGCCGCCCATGAGCAAGTCGTCGACGAATTCGCGCCGGGCCGATTCCTCGAGGCGGACGATCGACCGTCGGGCGAGCTGAAATCCCTCGGTCAGTTCGGCAACCACGTCGTCGGCAGCGCGCAGCATCACGTCACCGGCTGCGGCCACCGCACGGCCATCCGCGGACTGCTGCACCATCGGCAGTTCGCGCCACATCCGCCACGTCGCGGAGAGGTAGAGGTCGAGAAGAGCGCGCAGCGCTACTCCGCGGCGAGCCGCGTCGTCGGCCTGTGCCCGGAAGTTGCGCAGATCGCGGCGTTCGAGTGGTCGACCTCGGGTCACTGCCTCGGTGAGGACGGTGAGAAAGTCCGCCAGCAGTTCCGCCGGCGCACCGGCGTCCGCAGCGGCGGCGTCGGCAACGCGTTCGGCAGCCGATCTCGACTCGGAGGGCGGGGCCACGCCGATCAGCTTCCCACGTGGGCGTGGCGTGCCACGCAACCGACTTGTTGTTTCTCCCTATACTTTCGTCAGTTGCGCAATGTGGCGCGGTCGGGATTCACCGGACAGGTCAGGCGGTGTCGATGTCGGTGCGCGACGAGCTCCGCGAGCGTCGAGCGTGGTGGCGGCGCAAGGCTGTCGGCGCGGATCCGTTGGGACTCGACGTGGTGGCCGTGCGCGGAATGACGGCCGTGACAGCGATCATGGCTGTCTGGTTCACCGTGTCGTTCTTCGTCACGGCGCAGACTCCGGGTCTGCGGTTCGGGGTGTGGCCCGGTGTGTACGACTTGATGGTTGCGGCCATTGCGGCCGCGACGTGCATCGCAACGCACACTCCGCGCGCGCTCGTTCTCTACCGCAACGCCGACACCGTCACTCTGACCGCGTCGGTACTGGTCTTGTGCAGCCCGCTGATCACCATGTGGAATCTCGGCACCGCCTTTCCCGGAACGGGAATGGTTCTCGCCATCGTCGTGGCCGCGGGCTTCCTGCGGCGTCGCTTCCACATGCTCCTCGTCGTCGCACTCGCCGACGCGGTGTGGATCGCACTCGCTTTCGCAGAGGGGACCAACGGAGCGGACGTGGCCACCTTCGCTTTCGCCGTCGTTCGGGTCAATCTGGTTGCGCTGTTGCTCAACTACATTCGCCTTCGTACCGTCCAGGAACTGATGCGTGCCTATCGGCGGCTCGAGACGGCCCACGACCGCGCCCAGACCTCGGCCCTCACCGACGAATTGACCGGCCTGGCGAATCGGAGAGGACTGTTCGTCGCCGCGCGCCCCGAGCTCGAGCGATGCGCAACAGAGGGACACTCGGCGGCTGTCGTGTACTTCGACGTCGACGGGCTCAAGGCCATCAACGACCGTCTCGGCCACGCGAGCGGCGACGACGCCTTGACTCGAACAGCGGAGATTCTCCGGTTCACCTTCGGTCCCGAGGCCGTCGTGGCCAGGATCGGTGGTGACGAGTTCGTCGCGGTCCTCACCGACGCGACGGCAGCCTCGGCCACCGAACTGGGCACCGTTGCCGTCGACGCCGTGACGGCGGTGGGCGTCGCGGTGTCGGCCGGGCTCGCCGTGTGGACACCCGGTGAGGCGCCGCCAGACCTCGACGACCTGATCGACCGGGCCGACAGGGCCATGTACAACGCCAAGGCATCTCGTCGCAGCACGGGTTAGTCGCAAGCACTGGTTAGTCGCAGAACTGGCTGAGGGCGCGATGATTACGGACCGGGCGAACGGGGCATAAAGCGGGCATGGCCAATTATCGAGTACTCGATCCCACCGGCAGCGTCGTCGCAACCAAGACGATCACGAGTGCGCAGGACGCGCACCAGTGGTTCGTCGAGACCAAGGCCGAGAACGACCCGCTCGGATGGCGCCTCGAGGTTCAGCACGACGACGATTCGTGGAACTTCGCCAGCGATTCGGACTGATTCTTCGGTCCGTCGTCACCATCGGAAAAGGAGCAATCGAATGTCCTACCTGCTGTACGACTTCCTGATGCCGTATCTTGGACACGATGTGTCCACATACTGGGCGACTCTCCTGGTGGTCGACCCGATCTGACGCACTTCGCTGTAGCGTGACCCACGACACACTGTCGCCCGTCTGTGGGAGGTCTCGTGAGCGCAGTGCCCGATATGGACAATCGTCATGCCCACGCTCAAGCCGAGGCTCAGGCGATGGCGGCGATGTCGTGTTGCCCGGCCGGGGCGCTCGTCGCCCTCGGACAGGTGGCCTTCGCGGCTCTGTCCACACGGTGGTCTGCTCGGCGTAATCGTGTGTGTCGTGAGCGTGAAATCGCGCTGCTGACTCAGCTCTGGAACTGCTAGGTCTGCTTTCTCACCAGCGGCGCGACCTCGGTGCCGAGCAGTTCGATACTGCGCAACATGCTCGCGTGCGGAAGCATCATGTTCGTCATCTGCAACGTGATGCGCGACAGGCCGCCGAGGTCCCGCGAGACCGTCGTCATCTTCTCGGCCACCGTGGCCGGATCTCCCACGAAGAACGCCCCGGTGGGTCCACGCTGCGCGTCGAATCCGCGCCGGGTCACCGGCGGCCCGCCGCGCTCGCTGGCCACTCGTCCGAACAGTCTCTCGAAGCCGGGATAGACGTCGTCGGCCGCCGCTTCGGTGCTGTCGCCGACAAGACCCGGGCAGTGAATGCCGACGGGAAGTTGTTCGGGCGTGAAGCCCGCGCGCCGTCCGGCTTCGCGATACAGGTCGATCAGGGGCCGGAACCGTCGCGGTTCGCCGCCGATGATCGCCACCATCAGCGGCAGACCCAGCGTGCCTGCACGAACGAACGATTGAGGACTGCCGCCCACCCCGACCCACACGGGCAGTGGGGACTGCACCGGCCTCGGATACACGCCCTGGCCGGTCAGTGCGGGTCTGTGCCGACCCCGCCAGGTCACCGACACGTTGTCTCGGATCTTCAGCAGCAGGTCGAGCTTTTCCGAGAAGAGCGAGTCGTAGTCGCCGAGATCGAGCCCGAAGAGCGGAAACGCCTCGGTGAACGATCCTCGGCCCACCACCAGTTCGGCTCGACCGTTCGAGATGAGATCGAGAGTCGCGTAGTCCTGGAAGACCCGGACGGGGTCGTCGGCGCTGATGACGGCGACCGCGCTGGTCAGCCGGATCCGAGACGTTCGTGCAGCCGCCGCGGCCAGGATGACGGCCGGTGCGGAATCGTAGAAGTCCGGCCGGTGATGTTCTCCCACCCCGAACGTGTCCACCCCGCATCGGTCCGCCGTCTCGACTTCCTCGAGGAGATGTGCGATCCGCGTGGCCGGTCCGATCGTCTCACCGGTGACGTGATCCTCGACGGTGGAGACGAAGCTGTCGATGCCGATCTGCACGCGGGTCAACCGACCACGTCGTCGGGCGTCATGCCGGTGGCCGACAGCGCGGAGTCGACGTCCGTGTGCCGGAAGATCGAGGTGATCCGGTCGTGCACGACCCGAAACGCGGCCGCTTCGTCCGCGGACCCGTCCACGGCCTCCTCGACCACGACGACGCCGTCGCGGTAGTACATCCGCCCCGGCGTGAGGGTGACGTCCGGATCGGTTGCCCAGTCACGCAGCGCGGCAAGGCCCTGAGCAGCGCCGTCGGCCGAGGCCACCTCGATGTCGGCGCTGGCGAGCGAGAGGACGGTGTCGACGTCGGAAGCGTTCAATGCGTCGTGCCAGGCCAATACCGTTGCAATCTCCGAGGTGCTCATAGGACTGAATATAGATTGACCCGATGGAGTCACGCCTGGGCGGATGGTTGCTCGCCGACATAACCGAGGAACCGTCCGGACACCTCGGACCCCACCGCAAACCGACCAAGGTCGAACACACCCATCCGTGGTGGAAAGTCATGTGTCTGACGGGTGTCGATTACTTCTCGACCCTCGGCTATCAGCCGGCCATCGCCGCACTCGCCGCCGGGACGTTGGCGCCGCTGGCGACGGTGGTTCTGATCCTGTTGACGCTGTTCGGTGCTCTGCCGGTCTATCGGCGGGTCGCGCGGGAGTCACCGCGCGGTGAGGGCTCGATCGCGATGCTCGAACGTCTGTTGCCCAAGTGGGGCGGCAAGATCTTCGTGCTGGTTCTCCTCGGATTCGCGGCGACCGACTTTCTCATCACGATCACGCTGTCGGCGGCGGACGCATCCGCGCACGTCATCGAGAACCCGTTCGCGCCCGAAGGTTTGAGCAATCAACAGGTCGTCATCACCCTGGTGTTCCTGGCGTTGCTGACCGCCGTGTTCCTGAAGGGCTTCACCGAAGCCATCGGCATCGCGGTCACCCTGGTCACCATCTACCTGTCCCTCAATTTCGTCGTGGTCGTCGCCGGTTTCGTCGAGATCGCCGACGCGCCGTCGAAGATCACCGACTGGACGTCGGCCATGACGACCCAACACGGCAACCCACTCATGATGATCGCGATCGCCCTGATCGTGTTCCCGAAGCTGGCGCTCGGACTGTCCGGATTCGAGACGGGTGTGGCCGTGATGCCGCAGATCCGAGGCGATGCCGACGACACCGATGCGCGACCGACCGGGCGTATTCGCGGTGCGCGCCGGCTGCTCGCGACCGCCGCGCTCATCATGTCCGGGTTCCTGCTGACCTCGTCCCTGATCACGACGATCCTGATTCCGCAGGAAGAATTCCAGCCCGGCGGCCAGGCAAACGGCAGAGCGCTCGCGTACCTCGCGCACGAGCATCTCGGCGAAGTCTTCGGCACGGTGTACGACCTGAGCACCATCGCCATTCTCTGGTTCGCCGGCGCATCGGCCCTCGCTGGTCTGCTCAACCTGGTGCCCCGCTACCTTCCGCGCTACGGCATGGCCCCCGAGTGGGCCCGCGCCGTCCGCCCGCTGGTCCTGGTGTTCGCCGTCATCGCCGTGACGGTCACGATCTACTTCGGCGCCAGCGTCGACGAACAGAGCGGCGCCTACGCCACCGGTGTTCTCGTATTGATCACCTCCGCGTCCGTGGCGGTGACGTTGTCGGCGAGGCGCCATCGCCAACGAGCGCTGCAGTACATGTTCGCGACCATCGCGGTGGTCTTCGTCTACACCACCATCGCGAACATCATCGAACGCCCCGACGGGGTCAAGGTGGCCGGCTTCTTCATCGTCTCGATCCTGGTCATCTCCTTCCTCTCGCGCGTGAACCGGGCGTTCGAGCTACGGGCGACGTCCATCGAATTCGATACCACCGCACAGCGTTTCATCGACGAGACGTGTCGGCTCGGAACCGTGGAAATCGTGGCGCACGACGCCGACCGCTTCGACGTCGACGAATACGACGACAAGGCGCGACAGCAGCGAGCGGACAGTCACCTGCCCGATTCGGCGCCCATCCTGTTCCTCGAGGTGAACGTGGTGGACTCGTCGGACTTCTCGACGGATCTCTCGGTGCACGGGCGTCAACGCGGGCCGCACCGCGTGCTCTGGGTGAACAGCCCCGCGGTGCCCAACTCGATCGCCGCGATCCTGCTCGCCGTCCGCGACAACACCGGCATCAACCCGAACGTCTACTTCGAATGGTCCGAGGGCAACCCGCTGATCAACCTGCTGCGGTTCCTGTTCATCGGAGCCGGTGAGGTCGCACCCGTCACCCGCGAGGTGCTACGCCGAGCGGAGAAGGACGTCACTCGTCGGCCACGGGTCCACGTCGGGTAGGCCGAGCACGGCGGCTCCACCGGTGCCGACCATGGCGAGCACGTCACCGGCTCGCACGTCGGATGCGAGCGTGACCGTACCGAGCGCCGTGCAGGCACTCGGTCGTCGATGGCCAGAGATCGGGGTCGAACCGCGTGGGCGCTGCGGCTCGGAGGGACGGAAGGACGTCGAGGATGCTCACCTGTTCAGCGTGCGGCGCGAACGAGCGGATCTCGACGGTCTTGATGCGTTGTTGACGTACCGCGGCACTGTTCTGACGCCGTCAATAGAGTGATGGTGGTGAGCGAAGAACGTCTCGACGTCCTGATCGTCGGTTCCCTGAACGCCGATCTGATCGTGCGCACCCACCGCTTCCCCCGCGCGGGGGAGACCGTGCACGGCGACGATCTGATCGTGGGCGCGGGCGGCAAGAGCGCCAATCAGGCGGTTGCCGCCTCGAAACTCGGCAGCCGAGTGGCGATGATCGGGGCCGTGGGGGACGACGCGCACGCAGACGTGCTGCTGACCTCGCTCGACGCCGCGTCCGTGGACACCTCCCGGGTGGAGCGCATCCCCGACGTCGCCACCGGGACGGCGGTGATCACCGTCGACGCGGAGGGTGAGAACACCATCGTCGTGAGTGCGGGTGCGAACGGCCGACTCTCGCGCGAGTCGCTCGAGCGGTACAGCAGCGCGTTCGACGGCGTGCGCGTGGTGTGCCTGTGCCTCGAAGCGCCGATCGATGTGGTCCGCGACGCCGCACGACGGGGGCGAGCCGCGGGGGCCCGCATTCTGGTCAATCTCTCCCCGTTCGACGCCGTGAGCGATCTGCTCGAACCGGGTGATGTGGTGCTTCTGAACGAGCACGAGCTGCAGTTGTTGCTCGAGGGGGCCGACGGTGCTGCGGGTGCCGGTGGAGATGACTGGGAGAACGTGTTGGACCGCCTTGTCGGGCTCTCCATTCGGACCGCCGTCGTCACGCGCGGCTCGCAGGGAGCGGTCGTTCTGAACGCCGACAGCGACCCCTCCATCGCGACTGTGCCGTCGCCGTCGGTGACGCCGGTCGACACCACCGGCGCCGGTGACGCGTTCACCGGCGCCCTGGCGTCGTGTGTTGCCGAGGGTCGAAACCTCAGGGACGCAGCAACTTTCGCTGCGAAAGTCGGGGCTTACGCCACTCTGCGTATCGGCACGCAGAGCTCGTATCCCGACCGCGCGACCCTCGAGAAATGGGCCGCGGAGGGCCCCTGACCCCGATGTGAGAATTCACAGCCGTTTCGGCATCCGTATCGTCCGCGAGCGGGGGCTGCTGGAACGATAAAAGGGGTTCACAGTGAAGACAACGGCAGACAAGCTCGCGGAACTGCGACACAAACTCGACCTGGCCGACAACGCCGGCAGTGCGAAGGCGATCGCCAAACGCAAGTCGCTCGGCTTGCCCACACCGCGCGAGCGAATCGACATGATTCTCGACCGCGGGAGCTTCGTCGAGTACGGCGCCCTCGTCAAAGCCGTGGGAGGACCGGACCACACCTACGGCGACGGTGTCGTCACCGGACGCGGAACCGTCGAAGGCCGCCCCGTCGTCGTCTACTCGCACGATCAGACCGTGTTCGGCGGCAGCCTCGGTGAGATGTTCGGCCGCAAGGTGTGCGCCATCATGGAGCTCGCGGTGAAGATCGGATGCCCGCTGATCGGGATCAACGACTCGGGCGGCGCCCGTGTCCAGGAGTCCGTGAACTCACTGGCGTTCTACGCCGAGATCGGCAAGCGGCAGGCCATGATCTCCGGTCTCGCGCCGCAGATCTCGATCATGCTCGGCAAGTGCGCCGGCGGCGCCGCATACTCGCCGGCCTGCACGGACTTCGTCGTCGCCGTCGAGGACCAGGCATACATGTTCGTCACCGGGCCGGAGATCCTCGAGAGCGTCACCGGCGAGAAGATCTCGATCGACGATCTCGGCGGCGCCCGTGCCCAGGCCAGCTACGGAACCGTCCACCACGTCGCCAAGACGGAAAGCGACGCCTTCGAGTGGGTGCGGACACTGCTCGGGTACCTCCCGACCAACTGCCACGAGGAAACACCGCTGGTGAACCCGGGAATCGAGCCCGCGGTCACCGACTCGGACCGCGGACTGAACACGTTCCTTCCCGACTCCGACAACGCTGCCTACGACATGCACGACGTGCTGATTCGCCTCTTCGACGACGGTGAGTTCCACGAAGTCAGCTCGGAGTACGCACCGAACGTCATCACCGGCTTCTCGCGCGTCGACGGACGCACGGTGGGTGTCATGGCCAACCAGCCCCTGTACCTGAGCGGGGCGCTCGACATCAAGAGCTCGGAGAAGGCGGCCCGCTTCCTCCTCATCTGCGACGCCTACAACATCCCGATCATCTCGGTCGTCGACATCCCCGGGTACCTGCCCGGACTCGAGCAGGAGAGCGGCGGCGTCATCTACCGCGGCGCAAAGCTCCTCGCCGCGATCATCGAGGCCACCGTTCCGAAGGTCACCGTGGTGATCCGCAAGGCCTACGGCGGCGGGTACGCAGTGATGGGCTCGAAGAACCTCGGTGCCGACATCAACTTCGCGTGGCCTACCGCACGTATCGCGGTGATGGGCGCCGAAGGTGCCGTCGCACTGCTCAAGAAGCGCGAGATCGAAGCGGCGGGGGACCGTGGACACGAAGTGCGACAGGGGTTCATCGACTTCTACAACGAGTTCATCGCCACCCCGTACATGGCTGCCGAGCGCGGCTTCATCGACGCCGTGATCCAGCCCGAGGACACCCGCCTCGAACTGCGTCGCGCGCTCCAGCTGCTGCGCGACAAGGAGCCCCAGTACGTTCCTCCGCGCCGTCGGTCGTTGCTGCGTCCGGTCTGACCTCGGCGCGTTCTCGGTAAGGTCGGCGCGTGGGTGTCGACGAACGGTGGTTCCGAATTCTCTTCGAGTGCAGCCCGGTAGGGATCGCACTCGCGGACGAGGACGGTTTGCTGGTGGCGATGAACGATGCCTACTGCAGGGTGCTGGGGCGGAGCGAAGCCGAACTGCTCGGCAAGTCGTCGCGCGGCTACACCCACCCCGACGATCGCGCTCAGCACGCCGACATGGAAAACCTCATGGCCGATGCGCGGGCGCGGGGCGAGCAGTTGCGCGTCGAGAAGCGCTACGTCAGGCCGGACGGATCGGTGCGGTGGGGGTGGGTCGCGGCCGAAGCCGTCGTCGGGCCGTCCGGTGAGCGATGGACGATGGCCGTCGTCAACGACACCACCAGCAGGCGTCTCGCCGAGGACGAGCTGAACATGCTGGCCTCCACCGACCCGTTGACCGGGTTGCTGAACCGGCGCGGGTGGCGTGATCGTCTGCGCCTGTTGGCGTCCACCGTGGATCGGGGGCAACCGCTGACGCTCGCCGTCCTCGATCTCGACAACTTCAAGTCCTACAACGACGAGCACGGCCACCACGCCGGCGACGACATGATCGTGGCGTTCGCGCATCGCATGGCGGAGGTGGTCGGTGACCGTGGACTGTGTTCACGTTGGGGCGGTGAGGAATTCGTCCTCGCGCTTCCGCGGTCCGAGGCCGCCGAGGCCGCGGCCGTTCTGGACGAGTTGAGGGCGGCCGCCGCGTCGATGCCCGGGTGGGTCACCTTCTCCGCGGGCTACTCCACGACGAGGCCCGGCGAAAGCTTCTGGGACTGCTTCGACCGCGCCGACATGTTGCTCTACCGGGCCAAGCGGGAGGGCCGCGGCCGCGCCCTCACCGACGCGGCAGGGTGATGACGAACGACGAGCCGGGCTCGGGTTCGTTTCCCTCGCAGACGATGTCGCCTCCGTGTTGACGCACCAGGGTGCGCGCTATGGCCAGACCGAGCCCGGATCCATCCGGTGACGACCGTGCGCTGTCGAGCCTGACCATCCGGTCGAACACGCGCTCGCGGTCCTCCGGAGCGATCCCGCGACCGCTGTCCCGCACAGTGATTCGCGCGTCCTGACCCGTCTCCTCGACCGTGATCGTGATGGTCGTTCCTGGCGGGTTGTGGCGCTGAGCGTTGTCGGTCAGGTTGGCCAGAACCTGAGCCATCCGCACCCGGTCGACATCGGCCACCACCGACACCCCGTCGACGGTCACGTCCGTGTCGGGGGAGAGCAACCGCACGCGGTCGGCATCGGCCCGCACCAGCTCCATCAGGTCGACGGGCGCCGTCGTCAGATCTGCGGCCGTTTCGACGCGCGCAGCAGCCAGCAGGTCGTCGATCAGGCGAGCCGCGTGCCGTGCCTCGCGAACTATCAACAGCTGCAACCGTTCCCGCAGCTGCGGGTCCGCCTCGGGTCCCGCGCGCAGCGACGCCTCCGCGGCGGCCGCGACCCCGGCGACCGGGGTGCGAAGATCGTGCGCGGCGTCGTCGAAGAATCGGCGCGTGCGTGCGGCGCCGTCACGTTCGCGTGCCTCCGCCCCCTCGAGTGCATCGAGCATCTCGTCGAAAGCTGCTGCCGTTTCGCCGAGCTCGGTCCGGGTGTTGTCCGGCTTCAACCTCTGCCCCCGGTTGCCGGTGGTGATCGACCGAGCGATCGCCGTCATCGCTCGCAGCGGTCGCAGGCCGCGAGAGATGGCCAGCGACAGCAGAAGTGCGGCCACGACGGCCGCAGCGATCACCACGGGAACGAGGATGAACAGCAGTTGGCTCCGAATGGCGGAAATGGCGGATGCGTCGACGGCCACGGTCAGGACGGACCCGTCGGACAGCGTCGACGTCGACACCTGCGTTTCCGTCACCGCGGCAGGAGGTGTCGGCTCCGGCGGTGTCGGCGCGCCGGTCGGTCCACCGGGGCCACCGGACGGGGGAGCGGGCGGCTTCGGAGCATCGGCGGCCGGGCGGAGTGAGAGGTTGCCGTACACCTTCCCGTCTGTCGTGATCAGTTGTGCTGCGATGTTGGGTCCGGCTGCGGCAGAGGCGATCTCCGCCGGATCGGCACCGCGATCGAGCATCTGCTGTGCGGACCTGGCCCGGCCCTCCAGTCCGCTGGTGGCCGAGGATCGAAGCTGCGCCTCGAGGAGAACGCTCGTTGCCACCACGACCACCACGAGAACGACGGCCATCACCGCCATCGCGGAGAGAATCAGTCGCTTCCGCAGCGACGCCGTGTGCAGGGCGGGCGGCTCGCTCATGCGGTGAGCACGTATCCGATGCCGCGGCGGGTGTGCACCACCCGCGGACCGTGCGCCTCCAGTTTGCGCCGCAGTGCGCTCACGTGAACCTCGACAAGATTGGCGTCGTAGTTGTCGTAACCCCATACCTGCGTAAGGATTTGAGTCTTGCTCACCGTTCGCCCTCGTTGCGCGGCGAGGTAGGACAGCAGACGCCACTCGGTGGTGGTCAACTCCAGATCGTGGCCGGCGCGAGTCGCGTCGCCGGAGTTGGTGTCGAGCACGATGTCGCCGATCGTCACCGCACTCGGAACCCGGCCCAGCCGTCGCAGGACGGAATCGACACGCGCCAGTAGTTCGGCCATCGCGAACGGCTTGACCACGTAATCGTCGGCCCCCGCTGCGAGCCCGTGCACGCGGTCCTCGACGGCGTCACGCGCGGTCAGGAGAATGACTCCGGCGCTGCTGGAGCCGCGGACCACCTTCATCAGCTCGATTCCGTCGCGACCGGGAAGCATGATGTCGAGAATCACCAGGTCCGGGCGAAACGACTCCAGTACCTTCTCGAGTTCGCGCCCGTCCGCGCACTCGTGGACCAGCGCTCCGGACGCGCCGATGTCCGCCGCGACAGCAGCGCGAATGGACTCGTTGTCCTCGACGACGAGAACGCGCGGACGGGGTGGACTCACGGACACCATCATGGCGGTCGCGGCTGAAGAGTTTCTGAAGACCACGCGCTCTTCAGGTCGGCTTCAGGTTTCCTGTCAATTCTCGGGTGAGTCGGTTCCGCACCAGTCGGAGCCGGAACATCACGAGGAGGAACAGATGAACGGACTTTCGACAGCCCGCCGGACTCGCGTCCTGATCGGGGGAGGCGTGCTCGCACTGGGCATCGCCTGCGGCGGATCGGCCGTCGCTCTCGCCGACGGTGGTGGCGGCAGCAGCGCGCCCAGCACCACCCAGAGTCAGGCGCCGAGCAGTGACGCGCCGGCTGCGCCGAACGCGAATTGCCCCGCGCCCCCGGCCCCGCCCGCGGGAGGACCGGCTGCAGGAGGGCCGGCCGCGCGAGGCCCCGCGGGAGGGGGACCTGCCGGGGGAGGACCCGCGACACCGCCGGCACCGCCTTCGGATGGCTCGACGCCGCCCGCTCCGCCTGCGCCTCCGTCGGATGGCTCGACGCCGCCCGCTCCGCCTGCGCCTCCGTCGGACGGCTCGACGCCGCCTGCACCGCCGGCTGACGGTTCGACGCCGCCCGCTCCGCCTGCACCGCCGGCTGACGGTTCGACACCCCCCGCACCGCCTGCCGGATGCACCCCGCCCGCGCCCCCCGCAGGATGCACCCCGTAAAGCTCACGTGGCGCGCGCACGGGTTCTCCGGAGCCCGTGTGCGCGCCCCTTGCACGGACGATGTGTAGAAAAGAAGGGTGCCAGAACTTCCCGAGGTCGAGAACGCACGGCAGGTCGTCGAGAAGGGTCTGCATCGCGTCATCACCGAGATCGACGATCGCGACACCTACGAGTGTCGACCCCACCGCCCGGGTGAGATAGCCGACGCCCTCGTTGGTGGACAGTTGGTGCGGGCCAACCGCCGAGGCAAGGCGATGTGGTGCGACACGGTCACGGCCGACGGATCCGAGGGACCGACACTCGGCATCCACCTCGGGATGGGTGGGCGGATCATCGTCACCGCACCCGAGGGCGAGTCGCAATCCTCCTACGGCGGTGGCGATCCGCACGTCGGTGTCCGCGATACCGACAAGCCGGAGTGGACTCGGTTCGCCATGACCTTCGACGACGGCGGTCAACTCAGGTTGTTCGACAAGCGTCGGCTCGGACGCGTGCGGCTCGAACCGAACATCGACGCGCTCGGCCCGGACGCCGCGGAGATAGACCGCGACGAGTTCCGGGAGCGCATCGGCAAGAGCACCACCGCCCTGAAGGCGAGACTGCTGGATCAGGCGGCGCTGTCCGGTGTCGGCAATCTGCTCGCCGACGAAGTCCTGTGGCAGAGTTCGCAATCGCCCTCGCGCCGAGCGAACACCTTGACCACCGACGAGCTCGACGAGCTGAGACGGCAACTGCGCAAGTCGATTCGGGCCGCGATCAAGCACGGCGGCGTACACACCGGTGAGATCATCCCGTTCCGCAAGGCCGATGCGACGTGCCCACGGTGCGGTGCGCCGATGAAACGCGGCACCGTCGGTGGTCGCACGACGTGGTGGTGCTCGCGAGAGCAGGACTGAGTCGGTTCAGAGGGTCGACTCAGAGCGCCGACGCCACGTCGCCGCCGACGAATTCGACGAAGCCCACCGGATCCGGCTCGTCCGCCCGCGGCTCGAGAACAACCGAATCCGCTCCGGCCGCCGCATAGTCGCGTACGACGGCGGCAACCTCCTCGGCGGTTCCGGCGGCGGTGACCCCGCCTGCTTCCCGAGCGCAGCTCACGTAGACGACGATGTGGACGGGATCCGTGCGGCCCACCGCGTCGCGTCCCCGCTGCACCGCGGCACGCGCAGCGGCGACGCCCTCGACCGTGGTCTCGGATGTCAGCACGGTCCAGTCGCCGATACGGCCCGTGGCTTCGAGGGTGCGAGGCCCGGTGGCGGCCACTCCGATCGACGGCACGTGGGACGGCGGCCAGTCGAGCATGACGGAGTCGAGCTGCACGTACCTGCCGCGGACGTCGACGTTCTCCCCGCGGAGCAGCGCGGACACCGCGCCGACGTATTCGTCGAGCAGCGTGAGAGGTGACGCCACGCGCGCGCCCACCTGTCCCATCCAGTCCTGCACTCCGTGTCCGAAGCCGGGGTGGAATCTGCCGGGAAACATTCGGGCCAGGGTGGCCACTTCCATGGCCGCCACCGCTGCATTGCGGAGCGGGACAGGAAACACGCCGACGTGGACGTCGATCCTCTCGGTCCACGCCAGAGCCGTTGCGGCGGTGGTGAATCCGCCTTCGAGGAAGCAGTCTTCCCACAGCCACAGCTGGTCGAGGCGCGAGCTGTCGGCGGCTCTGGCCACGCGCTGCAGTTCTTCGGGCGGACTTTGCGGACGGAACACGACACCGAGAGCGGGGGAGTTCATGCCACGAACTTATCCAAGGCGGTGGCCACCGCGTCGGCGATCTCGCGCCACAGTAGGGCCCGCACCCGCAGGCCCTGTTCGAGCTGTAGTGAACCGTCGTCGCCGGCGCACAACCGGTTCACCAGATTGCGGGGGTCGCGGCCGCTGTAGCGGCCGGCGGGCTCGGCGAGAACCACCGGGAAACCGAAGGGCTCCGCGACGGCCGTGACCGCCTGCACCACAGCCTCTTTCACCGCCGCCGGCATCGTTCCTCCGACGACGACTCCGTCGAACGAACAGCCGTGGAAGGCGACGGCCCGCTCGAATCGTCGGTCCATCAAAGGTTTCAGAACCGGAAAGCTGTCGGGACTGAGCAGGGTCGACGGCACGTGCCACCGTAGGAACGCCGCCGTCGGTGACCACGCTCGAGCCGTCCACGCGGACGCGTCGCCCGCTCTCGTGGCCAGCCGCTCGGCCTGCGAGTCCGTCGTCGGTTCGATGTCACCCCCATGCGGCGCGATGGCGATCAGTGATCGTCGGTGCCCATCGTCGAGAAGGGTCTCGATCATCTCGAGCTGTGCGCGAGCGTCGTCGCCCGTCATGGACTCCGCGGTGCACCGGTTGTCGACAGTCGCCGTCCTCGAATGCAGCCTGGTGACGCGAGCGGGGGACATCGCGATGCATCGCGAGCCCGTCAACGCAGAATCCACCGCCGCCGTCAGAAGCATCGGCCCGTAGGAACTGGTGATCACGCGGACCTGCCGACCGGACGTGACGCCGTGTCCGTCGCCGATGCGGACGATGTCGGCCGGGCAGTCGGAGTCTGACCGCAGACCGAATTCCATACGCCCATTATCGACAGCGCCGAAGTGTGTCGGTGTGGACCCGGGCGATCCGGGTCCACACCGCAGTGTCATGTGCTCACGCCAGTGTCATGTGCTCACGCGAGTGTCATGTGCTGACGCAGGCGTCATGTGCTCACGCAGGCGGCGACAACACGACCGCCGAGTTGTGCCCTCCCATCCCCAGAGACGATTTGAGCGTCAGCCCGCCTTGGAGTGCGGTGGGCCCGTCGAGGAGACGGGGGTGGCCGGCGGACACCGTGGGCGGGGCCGGGACGACTCCGTGCTCGAACGCCAGTGCGGTCGACGCGATCTCGACCGATGCCGCTGCTCCCTGGCAGTGGCCCACCAACGGTTTGACCGAATAGATCTCCGGTCGGGACGAGAACACCGTCTCGAGGATCGTCGCCTCGGCGCGGTCGCATTGCGCCGTCCCGGGACCGTGCGCGTTGATGTACCGAATGCTGTCCGCGGTGACACCCGCATCGCTCAAAGCATCCACCACGCACTGGCGGACGTAGGTCAACTCGGGATCGACCGAGGTCACGTGGAAGCCGTCGTGCGACATCGCACCGCCGAGAACGTCGAGATAGGGGACCTCGACGTCTCGGGACAGGACGAACGCCACCGATGCCTCGCCGGCAGGAAAGCCGCGACTCCCCTCCTGAAACGGTCGGCACGCGTCGAGCGGTTCGGCGTCGACCACGCTCACACCGAGCGCCGTGAAATGCTCGACGTTCTCCGGTGTCAGCGACAGGTCCGTCGACACGAACACGACGTCGTCGACGATGCCCGCGTCCAGCCACATCTTCGCGGTGATCAACCCGGCGTTGCCGGACGAGCACATGGCCGAGATGTTCATCGCCGGGCCGTGAAAGTCGAACTCGCGCATCAACTTCGACACGGCAGTCGACGGCATCAGGGTGAGGTAGTCCCGCACCCGCCGATGCCCGTCCTCCTCCCGAAGAAAGCTCGACCATTCGTCTGCTTCCGACAGGACGACCGCGTGCAGCAGACCCACCTTGCGGCCCGGTCTCCACCCACGCTCACGAGCGTCGCCGAGCGCCTCGCGAACCGCGCCCGCCATGGCCCGTCCCGACCGACTACCGTCCCGCTCGTCCCCGCCGTGCGGAACCCTCGCGAGCCACACTTCCTCGTTGCGCCCGGCGCCGTATCCCCCGTGGAGCTGTGCTGCGGGCTTACCGCTGACGAGTCCGCCCCACAGCGCGTCTCGACCCCACCCGTATCCGGTGACGGCCCCGAGTCCCGCGACGGACATTCCTCGCTCGATCTGCTGTGATTGCATTCGATTCCTCCTGATAGAGGGTCATCGCCGGTTGGATGACCACACTCTCGATTAACCCCGATCGGCGCGTATCCGGCAGCGGTGAATCGAACCGATAACCGACTCTCAGGTTTGTGGGTCATGATGAGAGCCCACAGACGTGCCGGAGCGGGGAGCGAGATGAACGATCGGAGCGCCGACGAGCGATATCGTCGGCTCGTCGACCACAGCCCCGACGCGATCTGCGTGCACGAATCGGGCCAGGTCGTCTACGCGAATCCGGCTGCTGTCCGGTGGATGGGCGCCCAGTCGGGCGACGATCTGGTCGGTACGCCCATCGCCGATCTGATCGACCCCGAGTCGATCGGCGGCGTCGTCGCCCGTATCGCCGCGCTCCGCAGCGAGGGAGATGCGTCCGACCCGTCCGAAGCCGTCCTGCGCCGTCTCGACGGCGGCACGCTCACGGTCGAAGCCGTCTCGGTGCGCACGGTGTGGGAGGGGCGTGCCGCCTACGAGGTGGTCTTCCGCGATCTCACGGCGCAGAAGGCCGCCGAGTCGACGCTGCGCTTTCAGGCCGCCCTCGTCGAGCACGTCAGCGACGCGATCATCTCGACCACCTTCGACGAGATCGTGACCAGCTGGAACCCGGCCGCGGCAACCATCTACCAACGGTCCGCGGCCGACGCGATCGGCCGACCCATCTCGGATGTGGTCGGTGCGGAGCTCTCCCCGGCGTCGGTGGTGTCGCGCGGCGGTGTCTCGCACGAAGTGCACCGCACCGCAGACGGATCCACCCGCGTGGTGCGCGTGTCGGCGGCTCCGATGGCCGACGGCTACGCGCTGATCTGTACCGACTCGACGGCTCTGCACCGGGCGGAGCAACATTTCCGCACGGTCGTGACCTCGCTCGACGAGGGAGTGTTGGTGGTCTCGCGGACCGGCCAGGTGGAAAGTGCGAACCCCGCCGCCTGCCGAATCCTCGGTGTGCCCCTCGTGAACGCCACGTCCACGACGTGCAACGACGACTTCCAGTTTCCGATGTTCCACGCCGACGGGCAACGGATGGACTCGTCCGATCATCCGGTGATGCAGACGCTGCGCACCGGCCGCGCCAATCCCGGCTACGTCGTCGGCGTGGAACGAGCCGACGGACTGCTGGTGTGGCTGGCGGGCAGCTGCTCCCTCCTCAACCCGGACGATCCCGAGCATTCGTCGCTCGTGACGTCCTTCTCCGACATCACCGCCGAGCGCGACGCCACGCGTCGCCTCGAATTCCAGGCCACCCACGACGTTCTCACCGGTCTTCCCAACCGCGCCGCCGTGGTGTCGGCGATCGGTTCGGCGCTGGCCATGCCCTCGACGACGCCGGCGGCCGTGCTGTTCATCGACTTGGACCGTCTCAAGACCGTCAACGACACTTTGGGGCACCGAGCAGGAGACTCGGTCCTGCGGACCGTGGGGGATCGTCTCCGCCGAGCCGTCCGTCGAGTCGACTTCGTCGGCCGCCTGGGCGGGGACGAGTTCGTCGCGCTGCTGCTCGGTGGGGTGGACCGCGTCGACGTCGACCGGCTCGCCGATCGCCTGCACGCTGCTCTTGCCGCCGTGACCGAGGTGGACGGATCGGACGTGCGGCTCGGAGCAAGCATCGGTGTGGTGATGTTCGCCGGTGGCGACCCGCGCACACCCGAAGAAGTTCTGGAGGACGCCGACTTCGCGATGTACGAGGCGAAAGTCGCCGGCGGTGGACGCACTCGGCACCTCGATGCGCAGACACGGTCGCGGGTCGGTCGGCACTGACCCGGCCGCCGCCTAGTCTGAGACCATGGCGACGCGATCGAAGACCAGCGCAGGAATTCTGTTGTATCGCAGAGTGTCCGGTGACATCGAAGTGCTGCTCGGCCATCCTGGGGGGCCGTACTTCGCACGCAAGGACGACGGCTCCTGGTCCGTACCCAAAGGTGAGTACACCGACGAAGATCCGTGGGATGCGGCCCGCCGCGAATTCCGGGAGGAGGTGGGCAGCGACGTACCCACCGGACCACACCTGGACCTCGGATCGGTGACGCAGAAGAGCGGAAAGGTCGTGGTGGCCTTCGCCGTCGAAGGTGACGTCGACCCGGCGACGTCCGTCAGCAACGACTTCGAGATGGAATGGCCCCGAGGTTCGGGACGTATGCAGTCGTTTCCGGAGATCGACCGCGTCGAGTGGTTCACGATCGACGTCGCACGACGAAAGATGTTGCCCGCCCAGGTCGGTTTCCTCGACTCCTTGCAGGACATGCTGTGACGACACCTCCCGGACGTATGACCGTCGAACTGGAGTCCGTCACCATCGAAGCGCTGACGTGGGGACCGGCGGACGGGCCGCTCGCACTGTGCCTGCACGGCTTCCCGGACACCGCCCGGACGTGGCGGCATCTCGGTCCCGAGCTCGCGGCGGCGGGGTGGCGAGTGGTGGCTCCGTACACGAGAGGGTATGCGCCGTCGTCGATTCCAGCCGACGGGAGTTATCACGTCGGAGCATTGATGCACGACGCGATCGGTCTTCACGCTGCCCTCGGCGGGGACGAGCGGGCCGCGGTGATCGGTCACGATTGGGGTGCGGTGACCGCCAACGGGCTTGCCGCGTATGCCGATTCGCCGTTCGCGACGGTGGTGTCGATGTCGGTTCCGCCGATACCGGCGATCCTGTCCGCGGGCGGGCGCCGAGGGGTGGGCACGGTGGCGCTGCTGGGAGAGCAGGTGCTGCGAAGCTCCTACATTGCGTTCTTCCAACTGCCGGTGCTGCCGGAGAGGGCTTTCCGGCGGCTGATGCCGGTGTTGTGGTCGCGCTGGTCGCCCGGCTACGACGCGGCCGAGGACATTCGCGACGTGTTCGACTCCGTGGGATCGCGCGAACGGGTGAGCGCTGTGCTCGGCTATTACCGCGCACTGCGTCGGCCACGTGTGCCTGCGCTATATCGAGAGGCCCAGAAGGCTTGGCACACAGCGCCGTTGGTGCCGATTCTGTATCTTCACGGCGCCGACGACGGCTGCATCTCGGCGGATTTCGCCGACGGAATGAGCCGCTTGTTGCCCGCCGGCAGTGACGTCGTCGTGGTGCCGTCGGCCGGCCATTTCCTGCAACTCGACCGCCCCGATGTCGTCGGGAGGCGCATCGCCGCGTTTCTCTCGCAGTAGCCGAGTGTCGCTGGTCGGCCCGGCATGGCAGCATCTGCACGATGAGCGTTCTGGTTTGTTTCCATGCACATCCCGACGACGAGGTGTTCAACACCGGGGGAGTGATGCGGCTGGCGGCCGACGCCGGTCACCGCGTGGTTCTCGTGACGGCAACGGACGGTGCGCTCGGTGAATTCCCCGACGGGATACTCGAGCCGGGCCAGTCGCTCGCCGAGCGTCGTGGTCTCGAACTGCAGGAATCCGCGCGAGTTCTCGGTGCCGAACGCGTCGTCGTGCTGGGGTACTCGGACTCGGGCATGGCCGGCACCGACGACAATGCGAACCCGGACGCGTTTGCCAACGTCGACCGTGACGCAGCGGCCCGGCGCCTCGCCGACATTCTCACCGAGGAGCACGCCGACGTTCTGACCATCTACGACGCCAACGGCGGCTACGGACACCCGGACCACATCAAGGTGCACGAGGTCGGTCTGCGCGCCGCGGAGATGGCAGGCGTCGAGAAGGTGTACGAGTCCACCGTGAACCGAGATCACATGCGGGCGTTGGTGAAACAGAACCCGGCCTGGGAAGAGGACAACCCGAACGCTCCCGACATCGAGAAGATGGGATTGCCGGAAGCCGAGATCACCACCTCCGTGAACGTGGTGTCGGCGATGCCGGCGAAGCGTGCGGCGATGCACGCTCACGCCACTCAGATCGGTGACTTCGGGCCCTTCCGCGACATGCCCGACGAGCAGTTGGCTGCCGCGTTCGGCACCGAATGGTTCCGCCGCGTCGGCGCTGCCGAGGGACTGAAGGAGACCGCGCTGCCGCTGTGAGCGCTACTCCCGCAGGCCGTCGGCCAGCTCGAGTATTCGGCCCTGGTAACGGCGCAGAAAAGCCTCGCGGGCACGCCGCTCGGCCGCGTCCGCGCGTGCTCTGCGGAACTCGAACTCGAGCTCGGCGAGCCGCAGGCCGATCTCGACGCGGCGACGGTCGATGTCGGTCAGCTCGCTGATCAGACCGGACAGCTCGTCGGTGTTCCCTGTGGTGCTCATGACGGTGACCTCCGCGCTCGACCCTGACCTGTCGTAGCAGCGTATCACCGAAATTCGAACATGTGTTCGATGAATTACGACGTCAGTCGTGACACCCATGCCTCGACGTCGTCAGCACTCCGCGGCAGAGCAACCGACAAGTTCTCCGCGCCGTCCGCGGTGACGAGAATGTCGTCCTCGATGCGAACCCCGATTCCCCGATACTCCGCCGGCACCGTGAGATCGGTCGACTGGAAGTACAGGCCGGGTTCGATCGTGAAGATCATTCCCTCCTCCAGCACGCCCTCCTGATAGAGCTCCAACCGCGCCTGCGCGCAGTCGTGGACGTCGAGGCCGAGGTGGTGGCTGGTGCCGTGCACCATGTACCGACGGTGCGGCTGATTGTCGCGCTCGAGCGCCTCCTCGACGCTCATCGTGAGCAGACCCCACTCGTCGAGCCTGGACGCGATCACCGCCATGGCTGCCTCGTGGACGTCGAGAAACCGGACGCCGGGCCGCGTCACCGCGAACGCGGCGTCGGCGGCGTCGAGAACCGCCTCGTACACCCGCCGCTGCACCGGCGAGAAGCGCCCGTCCACCGGAACGGTTCGCGTGATGTCGGCGGTGTAGTAGCTGTCCATCTCGACACCGGCATCGACCAGCAGAAGATCCCCCGCCAGGACGGGTCCGTCGTTCTTCTCCCAGTGCAGCACCGTGGCGTGATGGCCCGACGCGGCGATCGTGGCGTACCCCACGTCGTTTCCCTCGAGTCGCGCTCTCGAATGAAAGATGCCTTCCACCACGCGTTCTCCGCGAACGTGACCGGAGCTGACGGGGAGACCCGCGACGATGTCGTCGAAACCCCGTGCGGTGGCAGCGACGGCGCGGCGCATCTGCTCGATTTCGTAGTCGTCCTTGACGAGTCGGATCTCGGACAGGGTGCGGAACAGATCGGCGTCGAGTGTGCTTGCGGCAGAGGGTGTTCGAGACAGGTGCTCGTTGACACCGGGGTCCGCTTCGGCCACGACGGCGGTGTCGTCGCCCAGTGAATTCAGCAGCTCGGGCAGTTCCGACAGCGGGCGGGTTCGCAGTCCGAGTTCCGCTTCGACGTGTGCGAGCGACGGCCGCGGGCCGGTCCAGAACTCTCCCGTGCGCGCGTCGGTGAAGAACTCCGTGGTGTCCCGACCCGGTGCTGCCGGAAAGAAGAGCGTGGCCGAATGTTCCTCGTTCTCCACGGGTTCGAGCACTAGGACCGAGCCAGGGACGGTGTCCGATCCCCATCCGGTGAGATGGGCGAACCCGGAGTGCGCGCGGAAGGGATAGTCGGTGTCGTTGGATCGTTGGACGAGGTCGCCGGCGGGAACGACCAGCCACAGGCCCGGGTGCTGTGCGGAGACCGCGGCTCGGCGGCGAGCAGCGTACGCGGCCACCTCGCGCCGGTCCGGACGCCGATCGGGTGCGTCGTCCCAGTTCGACGACATGTAGGTACCGAACTCCGGGGTGCTCGGCAGCGTGGATCTCCGCTTGCGTACTGGTGTCTCGCTCATGCGTTCACCGTACGACGACAACGGGCCCGGAGCATCGCTCCGGGCCCGTTGTCTTGTACTGCTCAGGTCGTGTACTGCTCAGGTCAGCGGGTGCCGCCCTGCGCGAGTTCCGCGATGGCATCGATGTTGCTCTTGTCGATGAACGACGGTCCGGTCAGAACCGGCTGGCCACCACCGATGATGTTCTTGTTGTTGAGGTAGAGCCACAGCTGATCGACGGCCAGGTAACCCTGGAGGTAGGGCTGCTGATCGATGGCCCACTGCACGTCGCCACCCTTGATGGCGTCCACGAGTGCGGCGTTGGTGTCGAAGGTGACCACCTTGGCGTTGCTGTTGTTCGACTGAATCGACTGCACCGCGGTGAGCGCGATGGGTGCGCCGAGCGTCAGGACAGTGTCGATCGACGGGTCGGACTGCAGCTTGGCGCTGATGGTGGCCTGCACCGAGGGGAGGTCCGTGCCGTTGACGTTCAGGTTCTCCATGCTGCCGCCGGTGAAGCCCTGCTTCGCGCCGGCGCAGCGGGCCTCGAGGGCGACCGAACCCTGCTCCTGGACGACGCAGATCGCCTTCTTGGCGCCTTCGCTGGCCAGACGCTGTCCCGCGCTTTCGCCCGCGATGTTCTCGTCCTGGCCGAAGTAGCTGATGGCACCGGCGCCGAGCGCCTGGTCCTTGCCGGAGTTGAAGACTGTGACCGGGATACCGGCGTCCGTTGCCGTCTTGACCTCGGGCGCAATGGCATCGGGGAACGCCATGGTGACGGCGATGCCCGCGACCTTCGAGTCGATGGCCGACTGCACCAGTGTGGCCTGACGCGGACCCTGGTTGTCGTTGGAGTACTTGAGGTCGATGTTGTCCTTGGCTGCCGCGGCCTCGGCGCCCTTGCGGATCAGGTCCCAGAACGTGTCGCCGGGCGCCTCGTGGGTGACCATTGCGATCGTCACGCGGGGAGTGTCGGCGGTGCCGGCGTTGTTGCCGCTTCCGCCCCCGGTGTCTTGTGCGCCGCCGGTGCTCGAGCAACCGGCGACGACCGTCGCGGTGAGTGCCAGGCCGATCGCCGCAGACAGGGCGCGGCGATTCTTGTTCAGTGTCATCTGGTCGCTTTCTCGAGGCTCGCGGTCGGGTATGGCCCGCGAACGGTGCTTCGGAGTCGTGATTCGGTGTGCGATCAATGTGTAATCCACATCACAAGAGATGTCAAGAGTTTGTCTGGACATATGTACTTATTGCTCCGGGGCGTCGGGCCGTTCAGGCACCGGCGATCGGAGGTGCTCGGAGTTGGGGCACTCCGGTTCGCTCGAGGCGCCGGCGATCGGGCGTGTGCAGAGCGATCCGGGGTGCGTGGGCCGCGGAAATAGCCACTTCTCCACACCCGAAGTCGATAGCACCGATAATTACCCGATGCCAAGGGAGAAGATCGGCTCGTTGATCGGCGGAATGTTCGGCCTGATTTTCGTGCTCGTGAACACCGGCTCGTTTCCCGGGCCGATCGCACTGATTCTGCGCATCGTGGCCGCGGCGGTGTTCGTCGGAATCGTTGTCGCCCTTGCGCGCGTACCACCCGCGCGCCTGCCCGACATATCGAAGCAGGGCGGGTTCGGGCGGGGCTACTGGGTGGTCGTCGCAGTGGAAGTCGTTGCGATATTCGGTGGTCTGCGCATCATCACCGGTGTGCTGAACAGGCCGGACGCCGCCGTTGCCTGGATTGCCCTCGTCGTCGGCGTGCACTTTTTCGCGCTCGCGCGTGTGTGGCACCTGTCGTTCTTCACCGTTCTCGCGGCCGGTCTGACAGTGTGCGGTCTCGTCGGACTGGTCATCGCGTTCGGCGGTGGCCCCGAGGTCGCGATCGACCTCGTCGGCGCGGTGATCCCCGGCGCGCTGCTCCTCGGATTCGCGTTGTGGGGCAGCACGAACGAACTTCGGGCGCGGTAACTCCGCTCAGTCGTCGTCCACGCCGCGCGCCAGCAGCGAATCGCCCAACGCATCCGCGGTCCGCAGAGCACGCACGATGACCGGCGTCGCGAGTGCCGTCACCGACCATTGCAGACCACGCGCCTTGCGCGCATCGGACACCTCGCGCACGATCTCGGTCAGCAGTGGAACGCACCGAATGGTCAGGGCCAGAAGCAGTCCCACCCGATCGGGGTCCACGCCTACTCTGCGCAGCGGGCCCACAACGCGAGTGGTGGTGTCGAGCATCGCGGTGACCCGCGTTGTCAAGGTGACCAGGCTTGCGAGGGCCACGGACAGCAGGATTCCACCGCACACCACGATCGCGCGCGATGGAGACGTGAGAATCACCTGGAACACGGCGATCAGCGCCAGCATCCACACCATCGGACGCAGCTGCGCGAGAACGACTCCGGGACGAATCCGCGCTACTGCGAACAGGGCAGCCACTGCCACGGCGGCGACGGCGATGTCGAGGGGGGTGCGCGCGAACGCCAGCAGGGCGATGATCGCCACCATCAGCCCCATCAGCTTTGCGCCCGCCGGCATCCGATGCAGCACAGACGTTCCCGGCCGATACAACCCGATCACAGGAGCAGCTTCTCGTAGGAGGGGATCGCGTCGGCGGGCAGACCGTCGAACGCGATCCGGCCGTCGTGCACCACGACGACCCGGTCGAACCCGTCGAGCAGCGAGAGCTGATGGGTCACCACGATCACCTGCTGGCGCACCGCGGCGAGGACGTCCGTCACCATGCGCGCGTTCCGTAGATCGAGCAGTGTCGTAGGTTCGTCCGCCACCACGACATCCGGCTCTCGGATCAGCACCGCGCCGATGGCGAGCATCTGCTTCTGGCCGCCGGAAAGCAGGTGGGCAGGGTGGTCGGCGTGTCCCGCGAGGCGGAAACGGTCGAGCATGCTCTCGACACGGTGCGCCACTTCGGCTTTCGAGAGCTTGGATCGGCGCAGCGAGAACGCGAGATCTTCCCCCACGGTGGGCATGACGATCTGGTTGTCCGGATCGGTGAAGACGAATCCGACCTTGCGGCGCACCTCGCCGCCCTTGCGCGCAACGTTCAGACCGTCGACGCTCACCGTGCCGGACGACGGTACGACCAAACCGTTGATCATCCGCGCGAGCGTCGATTTACCGGATCCGTTGGACCCGATGATACCGATGCGATGCTCGGTCAGTGTCAGGTCGACATCGGAGAGCACGTGCCGCTCACCGTAGGAGTGCGAGACACCGTCGAAACGTATGACGCTCATAGCTTCTCCACTACCATGGCAATGCCCTGCCCGCCGCCGATGGCGCAGACAGCCAAGCCGAGCGCAGGTCCGTCCGCGGCGCACATTCGTGTTGCCAGGCGCACCAACAGAATTGCTCCGGACGCTCCCCACGGGTGACCCATCGCGATGGCTCCGCCGTCCGGACACACGATCTCCGGATCGATTGCCAACTCGTCCACCACCGCGAGGACCACAGAAGCGAACGCTTCGGTGATCTCGACGACGCCGATGTCGGTGATGTCCAGGCCGCACCGATCGAGGGCGCGGCGTATCGCGTCGACCGGGCCGAGGCCGGGAAGCGCTGTGTCACCGGCGCTCACGGCCGATGCGAGGACCCGCAGACCCGGCCGTCCGCGAGCTTTCTCCTGTGTGGTGACGGCAACGACCGCAGCACCGTCGGAGATGCCGCACGAGTTGCCGGCTGTGGCGGTGCCGTCGGGACCGAAGGCCGGGCGCAGGCGTGCCAGTCGCGCCTCGGTCATGCCCGACCGAATGCGTTCGTCGCGGGTGACGCCGCCGACGGGCACGATCTCGGGACCGAAGTCGGACTCTGCGGCCAAGCGGTGCGACCGCTCGGCGTACCGGTCCTGGCGGCCCCGGTCGATACCACGCAGCCGAGCGAGATCGTCTGCGGCGCAGCCCATGTCGGGGTCGGGGAATCCCGCCGGCGCGAAGGGTGCGCGGGTGTAGCGTTGCGGCTCCGAACCCGCTGTGGGAGGCCAGAATCGCCACGGTGCGGTGCTGGCCGACTCGACCCCGCCGGCCAGGATCAGCGAGTCCTCACCGCTGCGAATACGAAGCGCGGCAAGGGCAACCGCGTCCAGTCCGGATCCGCATTGCCGGTCGACGGTCACACCGGGGACGTCGGTGCCGAGACCCGCGGCCAGGGCGGCGATGCGTGCCAGATTGCCACCGGGTCCGACGCAGTTGCCGAGCATCACGTCGTCCACGGGTCCGAGGTCGTCGATCTCGCGGGCCACCGCCGACAGGACAGGGGCTGCGAGGTCGGTGACGGTGAGCTGTGCGAATCCGTGGCCGGCGTTGCCGATGGGGGTGCGGCGAGCGGCGACGATCACCGGAGACCGGGTCACTGCACACTCCTCTTGATCTCGGCTCGCGCGATCTTGCCGTTCGCGGTCCGCGGCAGTTCGTCGCGAACGATCCATCGACGCGGAAACGCTTCGGCACCGACGGTAGCCCTGGCCTCGGCTTTGACGGCAGCGAGGTCGCTTCCCGGTTCCAGAACGACGACGGCGGTCACCACTTCGCCGAGCACCGAGTGGGGTTCACCGACGACGGCCACGGTCCGTACTCCGTCGACCTCGGACAGCCGGGATTCGAGGTCCTCGGCGATCACGGTGGTTCCGCCCACGTTGATGGCCGCGTTCGACCGACCCGACACGACGATGCGGTCACCGTCGACGCGGCCCAGATCGCCCGCGGAGTAGTAGCCGGACTCGTCCAGTTCGAGTCCCGCCGCCATGAACAGCGACCGGGCCCACACGGCTCCGTCGCGCTCGACCGCGTCGACTCCGGGAAAGACGCGCAGGGTGTCCGATTCGCCGGCCACCCGCGTCGCCACCAGTGAGAGTTCGGCCGAGCCGTAGTACTCGACGACGCGCACGCCGCGCTCGGCGGCGAGCCGCGCCGCGGTCGCATCCAGGAACGTTCCGGCGACGACGGCGGTGCGCAGTCGGGGTGCGGCGCGAAGAACCCGCCGCAGAACGGCGGGGACCGCATGTACCGCGGTGGCCGTGTCGGCGTCGTCGGTGACGCATGCCCCGACGCTCAGCGCGTGCAGAGCCCCGAACAGGTGCATCGTGGCGTGCAGTGGGCCGGTGATCAGGACGCGGTCGGCACTCGTCAGTCCGGTGACGGCGGTGAACGACGGAAAGCTGTCCGTCCACGACCGGTACGTGCGCCGCAGCGCGCGAGGTGCGCCCGACGAGCCGGATGTCGACACGTGCAGGCGGGCGGGCTTCAGGCCGGAGGCCTCGGACCGGCCGTTGTGTTCTTCGATGACCGGCGGCCGTTCCGGGTCGACCACGATCACCGACTCCCCGTGTCGCGCAGCCGCGATCACACACGTCAGCGCATCGGGGACGGACAGACGCGAGGCGTCGTGGATCTCGGATCGAGGCCACCGGTCCACTGCGGCGTCGAGTTCTGCGTAGGTTTTGACCCGCCCGTTCCATGCGAGGGCAGGTGCGCTGGGAGTGCCCGACAGGGCCAGGCTCATGCGTCCGTGGTGCGCAGTGTCCGCGACGCCGGCCGGCCGATCAGGCCCGGGTACGCACGGTGAACGCTCTTCGCCACGATGGTCGCGATGACGACCTTGATCGCGTCGCCGGGGATGTAGGCACCGGTCGAGGCGATGGCCGCGCCGAGTCCGAGGTCGGTGCGCAGCAGCACTCCGATGATCCCGAAGAAGTAGATGACCACGATTCCGCCCACGGCGTTGACGAGCAATCCTGCCCAGAGCGAGTACTTGGGCAGGATTCGGGCGGTGAGGAGGCCGATCACCAGCGCTCCGAACACCCAGCCCACGAGGTATCCGGCGCTCGGTGCGGCGAAGACTCCGAGGCCACCGCGTCCACCGGCCAGCAGCGGCAGGCCCATGGCCACGAGAGCGAGAAGAACCAGGACCGCGGCGGTGCCCTCGCGCGCACCGAGAATGGCGCCGGCGGCGATGACGCCCAACGTCTGCACGGTGATCGGAACGCCGCTGATGCCGACCGTGATGGAGCCGGGAAGGCCCAGTGCCGCGATGAGTGCGGCGAAGACGGCGACACGAGCGAGGTCGCGCGCAGAGAAACGAGAGTGGGTCACCAGTACTCCTTCGCCAGACTTGAACGGTGTTCAAGTTCTTCAGGCCGTAAATTAACCCGAGCGACGCACGCAGCGCAAACTGCGCAAGACTGTGCCTGTGGCCGACCTCGAAACGATCTTCTCTCAGCTGCGACGGGCCCCCGATGTCGAGGCGGTCAATCTGTTCGCCTTCGACGCATCGGACCGCCTGATTCTCGCCGAGGCCGCCGACGCGGTGTCGCGCGCCGACGCGGGCTCGGTCGTGGTGATCGGAGACCGGTACGGCGCACTGACCCTCGGGGCCATCGGGACTCTGGGTGCGACGAACATTCGAGTGCATCAGGATGCGCTGACCGGTGAAACAGCGTTGGCGCACAACTCGTCGACCACAGGGTTCGTCGGGGAATTCCGCAACCTTCCCCTCGGCGAGGAGCTGGTGTCCGGCGCGGAGGTGATCCTTCTGCAACTGCCCAGATCGCTCGCGGAGCTGACCGAGGTGTCCGAAACGGTCGCGCGATGGGCGTCGCCGACTGCGCAGGTGTACGCCGGCGGACGCGTCAAACACATGACGCGGTCGATGAACGACGTTCTCGCACGGAGTTTTTCGAACGTGCAGGCCACCCGGGCCGCGCAGAAGTCTCGCGGACTGATCGCGTCGGGTCCGATCGCGCCGACCACCTTCACCTATCCGGTCACGTCGACCATCGCCGAGCTCGATCTCGACGTGGTGGCGCACGGCGCGGTGTTCGCCGGCGACAAGTACGACGTCGGGACCAGATTCCTCGTGAGCTTTCTCGACACCATGCGGCCCGACGCGACGGTGATCGTCGACTTGGGCTGCGGGACAGGAATTCTCGCCGTCGAAGCCGCGCGACGGCGACCCGCGGCGTCGGTGGTGGCCACGGACCGATCGTCGGCGGCCGTGGCGTCCACGCGGGCTACCGCCGCCAACGCCGGTGTCGAGATCGAGGTGGTTCGCGACGACGCGATGACGTCGATGCCGGACGGTTCGGTGGACCTGATCCTGTGCAACCCGCCGTTTCACGAGAACGCGGCGGTGCACACCGGCGGCGCCGAGAAACTCTTCACCGCCGCGAAGAGGGTGCTGCGTCCGGGCGGCGAGCTGTGGACGGTGCACAACGCGCACCTGCACTTCCGACCGTTGCTCGGCAGAGTCGTCGGCCCCACCGACACGGTGGGACGCAACGCCAAGTTCACGGTGACGCGCACCGTCCGCTGACGCCGTCGGTCGAAACAGAAGCTGTCAGTCGAACAGCGAGTCGCCGTCCTCGGCCGCACCGTCGATCTGTCCGCGGTCCACGCGGGAATCTTCGACGACGACACCATCGACCACGTCGGCTGCCTTGCTTCCCTCGATGGGATCCTCGGCGGCTATGTAGTCGTTCTCGTCGTCGCTGTCGACGACGCGGTCCACGAGCTCTTCGGTGAGGTAGTCGTCCGGCGTGGCGGCGACGGGTACATCGAGCTCGTCCTCGATCGCGATGTCGGGCTCTTCTTCGCTCAGCTTCATGTCGAGTGTCTCGCCCTCGAGTGCCTCACGCTCGGTGGTGCCGAACTTGTCGGCCTCCGACCAGGAATCGGGCGGGGTCACCACGTCGTCGCCGTCGGCGTTGCGCACCTCGTCGGAGTCGAGGCTTTCGCTCGGATCGAGGGTGTCGCCGGGGCCGTCTTCGATACTCATATCCCTATTCTGCCCAGTGCGACGAGGGGCGAAACGTGACCTTCGCGGGGTAGAGTCCGATTTGTCCGACTGGCTCGACGACGCGGGAACTTTTGTCCGGATGTCGAGCGTTGACAGACCACAGAGCTTCAGAACTACTCCGAGAAGGGACGAGACACGGTGCGCACCTCCAGCAACCCGGTGTTCCGCAATCTGCCCAAGCAGCAGGGCGGTGGATACGCCACGTTCGGTTCGGCCACGGCCGGTGCCGCCCAGGCAACGCAGTTCGGTCAGCCGCAGGCCCCGCAGCCGTACCAGACCGGCAATGCCCAGCGCGCGATGACGATCGACGATGTCGTCACCAAGACCGGCATCACGCTCGGTGTTCTCACCGTTGCCGCAGTTGTGTCCTACCTGCTCGTCGGCAACGACCCGGGCCTCGCGGCTCCGCTGGTCATCGGCGGCGGTCTCATCGGCTTCGTGCTGGTGCTGGTCGCAACCTTCGGTCGCAGGATGGACAACCCGGCCATCGTTCTGACCTATGCAGCCGCAGAAGGCGTCTTCCTCGGTGCCCTGTCCTACCTGTTCACCGGAATCGAGTTCGGCGGCGCAGGCGGCAGCGCGCTCATCGCGCAGGCCGTCCTCGGCACGTTCGGCGTGTTCTTCGGCATGCTGGTGGTCTACAAGACCGGTGCCATCCGCGTCACCCCGCGACTGACCCGCATGGTCGTCGGCGCCCTCATCGGCGTCGTGGTGCTGATGCTGGGCAACTTCATCGCCAGCTTCTTCACCGCAGGCGGACTGGGACTGCGTGACGGCGGCACCATCGCCATCATCTTCAGCCTCGTCTGCATCGGCATCGCGGCGTTCAGCTTCCTGCTCGACTTCGACGCTGCCGACCAGCTCATCCGCGCGCAGGCGCCGGAGAAGGCAGCCTGGGGCGTCGCCTTCGGCCTGACCGTCACGCTGGTGTGGCTGTACATCGAGATCCTGCGACTGCTGAGCTACTTCCAGAACGACTAGCCTTCCGCAGATCGTCGGCCCCTGTCTCCCTCGGAGGCAGGGGCCGACTGCTGTTCGGGGCCCTGCTGTCCGTGGCCCTGCTGTTCGTGTCGCTGTGCCGCGTGAAGCGCACCCGCCGCGATACCGTGTGCCGTGGCGATCGAGAAGCAGGAACGCGTGCGTCGCGAAGGGCGTGCAGACGACATCCTGGCGGCGTTCACCCGGCGGGTCGCTCGATTCGGTTACGACGGAACGAACTTCAGCGACATCGCGGCCGAGCTGTCGATTTCGAAGGGCACGATCGTCCACCATTTCGGAACCAAGGAGCGACTGCTCGGCGCCCTCCACGAGCAGTACATGGTGCGGCGCAACGCGGAGATGGTGCAGCTGGTGGCCTGGTCGCCTCTGCCGGACCGGCAACTCGCCGCAGTGTTGTTCGCCCTGGTGCTCTATCAGGAGCACGACCGGGACGCGACGGTGGCGTTCCAGCGTGAGGTCATGCGCCTTCCTGCACTGGGCGAACGTGGGCTGCGTCTGAGAGCCGACCACCTCGAGTCGGTGCGACGCGTCCTGCGTGCCGGCGTCGAGTCCGGGGTGTTCCGCGACGTCGATGTCGATCTGCAGTCCCTGCTGCTGTTCGGGTCCGCGCACTGGGCGTACACGTGGTTCGAGCCGGCGGGCCGACACAGCGCGGCGGAGGTGGGATCGGCGCTCGTGCAGTCGGTGCTCGGCGGACTGCTGATCGACCGAGGTGACCTCGAGGACCTCGCCGACGCGGCCGGTGCGGCCGCAACGGCCGCCCGGAACGTGCTGTCCTGACCCTTGTGGCATGGATCACTGTCTGGTTGACTGACCGTGCGTACGGTCAATGGGGATCGGCGCGACGAAGGGACTTCGAGCGTGGACGACCAGCTGCCGCAGTGGCACACGATGGCGGCGATACGGGAGCACGTACGAGCGCACCCGGACCGTGCCGCCATCGCCTATGAGGGCGTGACGTACGACTGGTCGGAGTTCGACGAGCGCGTGCGCCGAAATGCCGGGGCCCAACGCGGCGCCGGTCTGAGCTCGGGGGACCGCATCGCCGTTCTCGACAAGAACCACCTCGCGTGTCTCGAGACGACTCTCGGCAGTGCACTGGCGGGCACGGCCAACGCCATCGTCAATTTTCGGCTCGCACCGCCGGAACTCGCGCACGTGCTCAACGACAGCGAAGCCCGCGTCGTCCTCGTCGGCCACGAGTTTCGAGACGTGATCGACTCCATCGTCTCGGAGCTGATTCACGACCCCCAGGTCATCGTGTTGGGCGGCGCCGCAGACGAATACGAGCCGTGGATCGGCTCTGCCGAACCGGTGGAGGGCGCGCTCTCCACCGGCCCGGACGACGGATTCCTCCAGCTGTACACCTCGGGCACGAGCGGCCTTCCGAAGGGCGCCGTCCTGACCCACCGCTCCGTCGGCGCGCACAGCCGGAGTGCGATCGCCGGGTTCGGTTTCGACGAGCAGAGCGTGAACATGGTGGCGATGCCGCTGTTCCACGTCGGCGGAACCTGTTGGGCCCTGGCCGGTCTGGCCGCTGGTTGCCGGACGATCCTCGTGCGCGCGATCGATCCGCCCGTCGTGCTGGACACGATCGCGGCCGAGCGCGTCACCCACTCGTTCTTCGTGCCGGCGGCCATCGCCATGCTGGCTGCCGTTCCCGGAGCTGCGGACCTCGACCTGACGTCGTTGCGTTGCCTCGGTTACGGCGGGTCGCCGATGCCGTCCGCGCTGCTCGCGACGGCGATGGAGACGTTCGACGTCGATTTCTTCCAGGTGTACGGCATGACCGAGGCGTCGGGGGTCTTCTGCATTCTCGATGGTGACGACCATCGCGACACCAGCAGGCCCGACCGGCTTCACTCGGTTGGCCGTCCCGTGCTCGGTACCGAGGTCCGTGTGGTCGACCCGATGACCGGAGACCCGTTGCCGGCCGGGGAGATCGGCGAGTTCCAGGTGCGCGGCGAGCAGGTGATGGCCGGGTACTGGCGGCGCGACAAGGACACTGCGGCATCGATGGACGGCGACTGGTTCCGTACCGGCGACGCGGGGACCATGGACGACGGAGGCTATTTCACGATCCGAGACCGGGTGAAGGACATCGTGATCTCCGGCGGTGAGAACATCTACCCGGCCGAAGTGGAACGCGTCGTCGCCGCGTTTCCGGGGGTTGCGGACGTGGCCGTGATAGGCGTTCCGGACGAGCGGTGGGGCGAAAGTGTTCTGGCGGTGGTCGTTCCGGCCGAGGACGTCGACGTCGACGTGGACGCCCTGCTGGCGCACTGCGCGGACAACCTGGCCGCGTACAAGCGTCCCCGTCGGGTCGAGGTGTTGGATGCGTTGCCCCGCAACGCGACTGGGAAGATTCTCAAACGAGAGCTTCGCGCACCCTTCTGGGCCGGGCGCGAGCGGGCCATCTAGAAGACGCAAGCCAAAGGGCGCTCCCCGGGTCCGACCCGGGAAGCGCCCTTCGCTCGAAAAGCTCGGGTCAGCTCAGGCGCTCGAGCACCATCGCCATGCCCTGTCCGCCGCCGACGCACATGGTCTCGAGACCGAACTGCTTGTCGTGCGCGGTGAGGTTGTTGATCAAGGTGGCGGTGATACGCGCACCCGTCATACCGAACGGGTGGCCGAGGGCGATGGCGCCGCCGGAGACGTTGAGCTTGTCCTCGTCGATCTTCAGCTCACGTGCCGAGCCGATGACCTGCACGGCGAACGCCTCGTTGATCTCGACGAGATCGATGTCGTCGATCGTCTTGCCCGCCAACGCGAGTGCCTTCTTCGACGCCTCGATGGGACCGAGGCCCATGATCTCGGGGGACAGGCCGGTGACCGCCGTGGACACGATGCGGGCGAGCGGAGTCAGGCCCAGTTCCTTGGCCTTCGTGTCGGACATGATCACCAGAGCCGCGGCGCCGTCGTTGAGCGGGCAGGCGTTGCCGGCGGTGACGGTGCCGTCCGGGCGGAAGATGGCCTTGAGCTGGCTCACCGTCTCGTAGTTGGTGCCGGCGCGAGGACCGTCGTCCTTGCTGACGACGGTGCCGTCGGCGAGGGTGACCGGGGTGATCTCGTTGTCGAAGTGGCCCCGATTGATGGCTTCCTCGGCGCGGTTCTGAGAGCGAACGCCCCAGCGGTCCTGCTCCTCGCGGGTGATGCCGGTGATCTGAGCGACGTTCTCCGCGGTCTGGCCCATCGCGATGTAGGCGTCGGGCAGCTTGCCCTCTTCGCGGGGGTCGACCCAGGTCTTGCCGCCGGCGGAGAACTCCGCGGTGGTGGCCTCGGCGTCGGCGTAGATCGGGTTGTGGGTGTCGGGCCAGGAGTCCGACGTCCCCTTCGCGAACCGCGACACCGTCTCGACGCCGGCGGAGATGAACACGTCGCCTTCGCCGGCCTTGATGGCGTGCAGCGCCATGCGGGTGGTCTGCAGCGACGACGAGCAGTAGCGGGTGATGGTGGTGCCGGGCAGGAAGTCGTATCCGAGCTGGATGGCGACGTTGCGGCCGATGTTGAAGCCCTGCTCACCGCCGGGGAGGCCACAGCCCATGAGGATGTCGTCGATGTCGGTCGGGTCGAGCGCGGGCACCTTGGCCAGCGCGGCGCTGACCATCTGGGCCGCCAGATCGTCGGGGCGCATGCTCACCAACGAGCCCTTGCCGGCCCGGCCGATAGGCGAGCGCGCGAACGAGACGATGACTGCTTCGGGCATGAACTGTCCTCCGATGATCGAACGGTCTGTGCTGCGAATCTAGCGTCCGTGTTTGTCGGCCGGTGTGGCGCGTACGACTCTGTTCGCGGCGTGCGTCAATCGAGCCGCCAAACGGCGCGATTCCGCGGCCTGCGACACAGCGGGCAGGGTGGGGAGCGGGCCTCCGTCCCACTCGCCCAGCGCCGCGGCGAGTACCGGCAACAATTGCTCGGCCGCGAGGGCGTAACCGGCCGCGGACGGGTGGAAGTGATCCGCGGACAGCATCCGGTCCGGAGCCGCGAGGAACTCCGGTGCCAATAGGTCGGCCAAGGCGACGGGGTGACCACCGGCCTTCAGCGTCGCCTCCGATTGAGCTCGCGCAAGTCGATGTCCCCAGGTGCGCACGACCGCACGCAGCGGCTGCGGAATCGCGAGCACCACTCCGAGGTCCGGACACGTGCCCACCACGACGACCGCGCCACTTCGGCGCAGGCGGCCGACCGCCTCCCCGAGACGCGCGGCCGACGCCCCGGCGGCGTTCTTCTTGGTGACGTCGTTCGCGCCCACCAGGATGACGGCCGCGTCCGGCGGCGGCCCGGCGACGAACATCGCGTCGACCTGGCCCTTCAGTCCCCTGGACGTGGCGCCCGGAATTGCCTTGGTGCTGAGCCTGATTCGCTTGCCGGTCTCCTCGGCGAGGCCGCGCGCGAGAAGGACGCCCGGAACCTCGTCGGCCACCACGCATCCCATTCCGGCCGCCGTGGAATCGCCGAATATCATCAGGTGCAGATCGGCCGACGCACCGAGACGCCACGGCTCGGGACGGTCGCACCCGGCGGTGTAGATCCCGTCGGCCTCGGGCGGCTTCTCGGTACTGCGGCCGATGACCCCGCGCGCGGCCGCTGCCTGCGCCATGAGGTGGCGATACGCGGCCCACGACAGAGTCCCGGCTCCGGATCCGGCGAGCACGGTCGCAGCACCGGCGACCGCGGCGTTCTGCCATCGCTGTGTCGGCACACCTCGATCGTATGACGGTCGGCAATCTGGGAGGATGGAGACATGCGCATCGCGAGCCACATCACCGACCTGATCGGCAACACCCCGCTGGTGAAGGTCAACTCCGTCGTCGAGCCCGGATCGGCCGTCGTCGCGGCCAAGGTCGAGTACCTCAACCCGGGCGGTAGCTCCAAGGACCGGATCGCGGTCAAGATGATCGACGCGGCCGAGGCGTCCGGCGAACTGAAGCCCGGTGGCACCATCGTCGAGCCGACGTCCGGCAACACCGGCGTCGGTCTGGCGCTGGTGGCCCAGCAGCGCGGCTACAAGTGCGTGTTCGTGTGCCCCGACAAGGTCGGCGAGGACAAGCGGAACGTGCTGCGGGCGTACGGCGCGCAGGTCGTCGTGTGCCCCACGGCGGTCGCACCGGAGGACCCCACCAGCTACTACCAGGTCTCCGACCGCCTCGTCCGTGAGATCGAGGGCGCGTGGAAGCCGAACCAGTACGCCAACCCGGGTGGCCCGCAGTCGCACTACGAGACCACCGGCCCCGAGATCTGGGCCGACACCGACGGCAAGATCACCCATTTCGTGGCGGGCGTCGGAACCGGCGGAACCATCACCGGCGCCGGCAAGTACCTCAAAGAGGTCTCCGGCGGTGCGGTCAAGGTCGTCGGCGCGGACCCCGAAGGTTCCGTCTACTCCGGCGGCACGGGTCGCCCGTATCTGGTCGAAGGGGTCGGCGAGGACTTCTGGCCGTCCGCCTACGACCCGTCGATCCCGGACGAGATCATCGCGGTGTCCGACGCCGATTCGTTCGAGATGACCCGCCGCCTCGCCCGTGAGGAAGGTCTACTGGTCGGTGGATCGTGCGGCATGGCGATGGTCGCGGCGCTCGAGGTGGCCAAGCGCGAGGGCCCGGATGCGCTCGTGGTGGTTCTGCTACCCGACGGCGGACGCGGATACCTCGGCAAGATCTTCAACGACAAGTGGATGTCGTCCTACGGCTTCCTCCGCACCCCCCTCGAAGGTGCCAGGGCCGAGCCGATGGTCGGCGACGTTCTCCGCGGCAAGTCCGGCAACCTTCCGGACCTGGTGCACACCCATCCGTCGGAGACACTGCGCGACGCCATCGAGATCCTCGGCGAGTACGGCGTCTCGCAGATGCCGGTCGTCGGCGCCGAGCCGCCGGTCATGGCCGGTGAGGTGGCCGGCAGCGTCAGCGAGCGCGACCTGCTCAGTGCGGTGTTCGAAGGCCGCGCGGCGCTCTCGGACGCGGTTGCAGCGCACATGAGCGCCGCGTTCCCGATGATCGGTGCGGGTGAGCCCGTCTCCGCCGCCACCAAGATGCTCGGCGAGACCGACGCGTTGATGGTGGTCGAGGACGGCAAGCCCGTCGGCGTCATCACTCGTCACGACCTGTTGGGATTCCTCAGCTCCGGCGCGTAGCTGTTCTGGTCGGAGTGCGAATTACCTGTTCGGACGGGGTCCCCGTCCACGCGACGGTGTTCGCGGCTCAGAACGCGGTCGCGGTGGCCGTGATCAACTGCGCGACATCGACGCGTGCCCGGTACTACCGGAGGTACGCGGAGTTCCTGGCGGAGAACGGGGTAGCCGCGATCACCTGGGACTGCCGCGACATCGGTGAGTCCCGCCGTGGATCGCTGCGCGGATCACGCACTCGGTGGCGAACCTGGGGCGAGCTGGATTTCGACGCGGTACTCGGGTGGGCGGCGACGCAGTTCCCGTCCGTGCCGATCACGGTGGTCGGGCACAGCTGGGGCGGCTTCATGATCGGTTTCGCGCCCAATTCGGTTGCGGTGGACCGCATTCTGACGGTCGGAGCGCAGCACGCCTACTGGCCCGATTACCTGCCGGCCCGGCGGACGTCGATGTTCGTGAAGTGGCATCTGGTGATGCCCCCCGTCACTGCCCTGGTCGGCTACTTTCCCGGCCGACGGTTCGGCTGGCTGGAGGACACTCCGTCGCGCGTCGTCTACGGGTGGGCGTTCAGCAGAGCCGACTTCACGGCGTGGTTCCGCGACGGCGCCGAGGTGCGAGCGCGCTTCGCCGCCGTGACCGCGCCGATTCGTGCGTACGCCGCGACGGACGACGAATTCGGTACGCCCGCAGCAATCGTCCGCGGACTGGCGCCCTACGTGGGCGCGCGACGCGAGCGAATCGAACTGGCGCCCTCGGACTTGGGGTGCGAGAGCATCGGGCATTTCGGCCTGTTCCACTCACGGCACCGGGAGGACTTCTGGGTCGAATCGCTGCGGTGGTTGCTCAGCACCGGTTGATCAGCACCGATTGATCAGCGGAAGGCACCCACCCCGGTGAGTGCCTGCCCCACCACCAACTGGTGCACCTCGGAGGTGCCCTCGTAGGTCAGCACCGATTCGAGGTTGTTCGCGTGCCGCAGCACGGGGTATTCGAGGGTGATTCCGTTGGCAGCAAGGATGGTTCGGCATTCGCGGGCGATCGCGATGGCCTCACGCACGTTGTTCAGCTTGCCCACACTGACCTGTTCGGGCTTCAGACCGCCGGCGTCCTTGAGACGTCCGAGGTGAATGGCGAGCAGCTCACCCTTGCCCAGTTCGAGCGCCATGTCGGCGATCTTCGCCTGCGTGAGTTGGTAACCCGCGAGCGGCTTGTCGAACACGTTGCGGGTCAGCGAGTACTCGATGGCGCTTTCGAGGCAATCACGCGCTGCGCCCATCGCGCCGAAGATGATGCCGAAGCGTGCCTCGGACAGGCAGCTGAGGGGCCCGCGCAAACCGGTCACCTCGGGCAGGACCGCGTCGGCGGGCAGTCTGAGATCCTCGAATACCAGCTCACCGGTGATGGAGGCGCGCAGAGACAGCTTGTGCTGCACGGTGTTCGCCGTGAACCCCGGCGTGTCCGTCGGAACAACGAAACCCCTGATTACCGACCGGCCTCCGGCCTTCCCGCTGATTTTGTCGTCGGTCTGCGCCCACACGACGGCAACGTCGGCGATCGGCCCGTTCGTGATCCACATTTTGGACCCGTTCAGAATCCAGTCGTCGCCGTCACGCTTGGCGTTGGTACGCATGCCGCCGGGATCGGACCCGAAATCGGCCTCGGTGAGACCGAAGCACCCGATGAGCGACCCCTCCGCCATGCCCGGCAGCCACTGCTGCTTCTGCTCCTCGGAGCCGAACTTCCAGATCGCGAACATGGCCAGCGAACCCTGCACCGACACCAGGCTGCGCACGCCGGAATCGATGGCTTCCAGCTCGGAGCACGCGATGCCGTACGCCGTCGCGGACGTTCCGGCGCAGCCGTATCCCTCGAGATGCATTCCGAGGAGCCCGAGCGAACCGAGTTCCTTCGCCAACTCGCGCGCGGGAAGGGTGCCGTCCTCGAACCATCCCGCGATATGTGGACGAATACGCTCGGCACCGAACTTGCGCACCGTGTCGCGGATGTCGCGCTCCTCGGGCTCGAGCAACCCGTCGATCGCGAACAGTTGCTCGACGCTGACCGGTGTCGTGTCCGCCATGAGATGCCCTCTTTCCCTGTGCCGCCCGGCCGCTCGCCGACCGATGAACCCGTGGTGCCTCGACGCTAACCGACGCGGCCGACCGGGCGAGGCAATGCCCGGTTTTCCTGCCCGTTTACCCTGGGTGCCATGAGTGAACAGCGCAGCAAGGCAGACGGTTCGTCCTGGCAGGGGTTCTCCACCCGAGCAATTCACGCCGGGTACGAACCCGACCCTCTGACCGGCGCCGTCAACGTCCCGATCTACGCCAGCTCCACCTTCGCGCAGGACGGTGTGGGCGGTATGCGCAGCGGCTTCGAGTACGCGCGCACCGGCAACCCGACGCGCCGCCCGCTCGAGGCCAACCTCGCGTCCATCGAGGCCGGTCACTACGGTCGCGCCTTCTCCTCGGGCATGGCCGCGACGGATTGCCTCCTGCGGACGGTTCTGCGGCCGGGCGACCACCTGGTCATCCCGAACGACGCGTACGGCGGCACCTTCCGGCTCATCGACAAGGTCTTCACGCAGTGGGGAATCGAGTACTCGGTGGCGCCCGTCTCCGACATCGACGCGGTCCGAGCCGCGATGCGGCCGACCACCAAGCTGGTGTGGGTCGAGACGCCGACCAACCCGCTGCTCAACGTCGGAGACATCGAGGCACTGTCGGCCGTGGCGCACGACGGCGGGGCGAAGATCGTGGTGGACAACACCTTTGCCTCGCCCTACCTCCAGCAGCCTCTGACCTCGGGCGCCGACGTGGTCCTGCACTCGACCACGAAGTACATCGGCGGTCACTCCGACGTCGTGGGCGGCGCCCTGGTCACCGACGACGAAGAGCTCGACGCCGGTTTCGCCTTCCTCCAGAACGGCGCGGGCGGCGTTCCCGGACCGTTCGACGCCTTCCTGACGCTGCGCGGAATCAAGACCCTCGCTCTGCGAATGGAGCAGCACAGCACCAACGCCGAGATGATGTGCGATCTGCTCGTCGGACACCCCGCGGTGTCGCAGGTGATCTACCCGGGTCTCGCCGAGCATCCCTCCCACGACGTCGCCGCACGGCAGATGCGCCGTTTCGGCGGCATGGTGTCGGTGCGGCTGGCCGGCGGCCGGCAAGCGGCCCTCGACCTGTGCGCGAAGACCGAGATCTTCACCCTCGCCGAGTCGCTCGGCGGCGTGGAGTCGCTGATCGAGCATCCGGGCGCCATGACGCACGCGTCGACGGCGGGCTCGCTCCTCGAAGTTCCGGACGACCTGGTTCGGCTGTCGGTCGGCATCGAGGACGGCGCCGACCTCGTCGCCGACATCGAGCAGGCGCTCTCCTGAAGAACTACCCTCGGTCGATGCAGTTGCTGACGCAGGAACAACTCGACGACGCGCTCGAACTGCTGGCGCCCGTCATGCGCCGCACGCCACTGGTCGCGTCGCGTGTTCTGTCCGATCGGTGTGGCCGCCAGGTGTGGCTCAAGTGCGAGAACCTGCAGCGCACAGGGTCGTTCAAGCCCCGCGGTGCCTATAACCGGATCGCGCGGCTCACCGACGAGGAGCGCTCGCGTGGGGTGGTCGCCGCGAGCGCCGGCAACCACGCGCAGGGAGTGGCCTGGGCAGCGGCCGAGCTCGGCGCGAGCTCGACGGTGTTCATGCCGACTGGAGCGCCGCTGCCCAAGCTGGTGGCGACCAAGGCGTACGGGGCCGACGTGCATCAGGTCGGTACGACCGTCGACGAGGCGCTCACCTCCGCGATGGCGTTCTCGGAGCGAACCGGCGCGGTGCTGATTCACCCGTTCGACCACATCGACGTAGTGGCCGGTCAGGCGACCGCCGGTGTCGAGATCGTGCACCAGATGCCCGACGTCGGGACCATCGTGGTGCCGACCGGCGGCGGCGGTCTGGTGGCCGGTATCGCTGCGGCTGTTGCGCTGTCGGGCAAGGATATTCGCGTGGTCGGGGTGCAGGCAGAGAAGGCTGCCGCGTGGCCCGAATCACTGCGCGTGGGTGAACCCGTTGCGGCGCAGTCCATGTCGACCATGGCCGACGGAATTGCCGTCGGCCGTCCCGGTGTCGTCCCGTTCGCTCACGTCCGTGACCTGGTGGACAGCGTCGTCACCGTCAGCGAGGACGCACTCTCGCGCGCGCTCCTGCTCTGCATGGAGCGCGCCAAGCTGATTGTCGAACCGGCGGGCGCCGCGGCGGTTGCCGCACTGATGAACCTGCCGACCAGCGAACTCGCGGGCGACGACAGCGATCGGCCCATCGTGGCGGTGCTCTCCGGAGGCAACATCGATCCGCTGCTTCTCACGCAGGTCGTCACCCACGGATTGCGTGCTGCTGGACGGTATCTCGCGGTTCGTGTGGTCATTCCGGACCGGCCGGGCGGTCTGGTCAATCTGCTCGGCGTCGTACGAGACACCAAGGCGAGTGTCGTCGACGTCCTGCACACCCGCACCGCGGGGACGCTGGCCATCGACGAGGTCGACGTGCTGCTGACCGTCGAGACACAGGGTCCGACGCATCGCGAGGAAGTTCTTGCGGCGCTCCGGGGGCACCACTACGACCCGCGGGTGCAGATCTAGACGCACCGTCCGCGAACGACACCGGCGCCGCTTCCCTGCTGGGAAAACGGCGCCGGCCATCTCGACCGTCAGTTGTGGTACGGCTCCGCGCTGACGAGCGTCACCTTCATCGACTTGCCGTTGGGCAACGAGTACTGACGCGTGTCGCCGACCTTGGCGTCGATGAGCGCACCGCCCAGCGGCGAGTTGGGCGAGTAGACCTCGAGCTTGCCGTCGCGGGCACCCTCTTCGCGGGTCGCGATCAGGAACGTCTCGGTGTCGGACTCGTCTCCGTCGTAGTACACCTTCACCACGGATCCGGGCAATGCCACACCCGACTGGGTGGGCGCCTCGCCGACCTTGGCGCTGTTCAGCAACTCCTGCAGCTGACGAATGCGTGCTTCCTGCTGGCCCTGGTCCTCGCGGGCGGCGTGGTAGCCGCCGTTCTCCTTGAGGTCGCCCTCTTCACGCCGTTCGTTGATCTCTGCGGCGATGATCGGACGATTGGCGATGAGTTGGTCGAGTTCGCTCTTGAGCCTGTCGTGGGATTCCTGGGTCAGCCAGGTCACCTGAGTCTCGGTCATCTCGATCACTCCCTTGTAGTCGAAGCCGGTAGTCGGCTCCCTGTCGCACGCAGCGCCGGGGTAGCGGCACTACCTGCATATGCAGCAATACACGGCTCCAATCCGAAGCCGTGCATCCGACCATTTTAACACGAGCGGGACGTGGCCCCTCGAAACTCAGGTTCCGGTGAGGTATCCGGGCACGTTGAGGCTGCAGCCGTACAGGTCGCCGAGAGCGGGCGGTTGCGACGCGATCACGAAGGTCTGGACGTCGACGGTGTTGCCCGCGGACGCCGGAATCAGGACCTCGCGACGGCCGGTTTCGGTGCCGTCCTTGGACCGGGCGCGCACGATGCAGACCGCCGGCCGGGACGGGTCCGCGCGCGAGACGCTGAGCCTGATGTCGACTCGTTGGTCGTTCACGAGCACGAACGAGACCACTTCGCCGTCGACGTCGGGGGTGGTGAACTTCTTGTAGCCCAGGTAGGCGATGGCCACGCCCAGAGCGATGACGAGTGCGCCCAACAGCAGAGCCAGTGCCTTCGAGGCAGAGAACCGGCTGGGTGTGGGGTATCGGCCTTCGGGCCGCGTCGTGGTGGTCATCGTCCTCCAAGACTAGTTGCGTGGACGGGATGGACTGCGGCGGGCCGGGTGTTGTCCAGATGGGGCAAAGTGGAACCATTGCCTGCGAAAGACCTGCGAATTCGAGATGAGGACACAACGTGAGCGGACTACGTCTGATGGCAGTACATGCCCATCCCGACGACGAGTCCAGCAAGGGTGCCGCAACGATGGCGCGCTACGCCGCCGAGGGACACGACGTCCTCGTCGTCACCCTGACCGGCGGTGAACGAGGAGACATCCTCAACCCGGCCATGGACATTCCCGGTATCGCCGATCGCATGAGCGAGGTGCGCAAGGAGGAGATGGCCGCGGCTGCGGCCATTCTCGGCGTCCAGCAGACGTGGTTGGGGTTCGTGGACTCCGGACTTCCCGAGGGCGACCCACTCCCGCCCCTGCCCGACGGATGCTTCGCGCTGGTGCCGCTCGAGGTCTCCACCGAAGCGCTGGTGAAAGTGGTTCGCGACTTCAAGCCGCACGTGATGACCACGTACGACGAGAAGGGCGGATATCCGCACCCGGACCACATTCGCTGCCACGAGGTGTCCGTTGCGGCGTACGAGGCGGCCGGTGACCCGGACAAGTTCCCCGACGCGGGAGAACCCTGGACACCGCTCAAGCTCTACTACTCGCACGGTTTCATCCGAAAGCGCATGCAGCTGTTCAACGACGAAGCGGAAGCGCGCGGAGTGAAGCCGGGACCCTTCACCGAGTGGCTCGAGCGGTGGGGCACCGAACGCGACCAGATCATGGAGCGCATCACCACGCAGGTCGAGTGCGCCGAGTACTTCCCGGTGCGTGACGAGGCACTGCGTGCCCATCGCACCCAGATCGACCCGAACGGTCACTTCTTCTCCATGCCGATGGACGTTCAGCAGAAGCTGTGGCCCACCGAGGAGTACGAGTTGGCGCGCACACGGGTGCGTACGTCGATCCCCGAGGACGATCTGTTCGCGGGAATCGAGGAGGCGTGATGTTGCTCGCGCAGGCCAATCTTCTTCTCGCACAGACTCAGAACGACACCGGACCCGAGTTCGGCAAGGCGTCGCCGTTCGGCTTGGTCGTCATCGTGGTTCTGCTTGTGGGCACCGCGCTGTTGATCCGCTCGATGAACGGCAGACTCAAGAAACTGCCGCCGTCGTTCGATCCGAAGGACCCGCTTCCGGACCAGGCCGCGGACGACGGCACGGACAAGGGAGCGGTCGACCGCCCGTCCACCTGACGGGTCAGCCGAACACCACCAGGCAGATCGCGATGTAGTGAGCGAGCGCAGCCACGACGGTGGCCGCGTGAAAGAACTCGTGGTGGCCGAATGTCGTCGGCCACGGGTTGGGCCATTTCGTCGCGTACAGGACGGCGCCGACGCTGTAGGAGATCCCTCCCGCAAGCAGGAGGAGCATCGGCGCCAGTCCGACGTTGTGCGTCAGCTGACCGGCGACGGGGACGATCGCCCACCCCAGAAGCAGATAGAGCGGCACGCCGATCCAACTCGGAGCGGTCGGCCACAGCATCTTCAGGGCGACACCCGCGACTGCGCCCGACCACACCACCACCAGCAGTGTCCTGGCGGTCGAGGAGGACAGGCCGAGTACCGCGAAGGGTGTGTAACTGCCGGCGATGAACAGGAAGATCATCGAATGGTCGGCCCGCTTCATCCACGTTCGGCTCGCGACGGTCTTCCAGTGCACGCGGTGATACGTGGCGCTGATGCCGAACAGGCCCCAGATGGTGATCGAGTAGACGGTGGTCGCGAATCCCGCGCTCGCGGACACGAGCGAGTAGGACAGTGCGATCAGAACGATGCCGCACACGAGCGACACCGCGAGCGCGTAGAGGTGGATCCAGCCGCGCATGCGGGGCTTGCCCATCACCGTCGTCGACTCCGTGGATATCACAAACCTACGGTACCGTAAGTTAGCTCGCCGGGTGTCTACCTCGAGACTGTGTCGTTCGCGGGCGTAAGGTGAAACACCGTGTCGGAGACAGAACTGATGGGGCGATAGATGAAGGCCCGCGGTCTGCTGTACACGCTCTACGAACGTCGGTTGCTGAAGCAGCTCGAAGGGGCTCAGCACCCCCGGCACGTCGCCGTGATGTGCGATGGAAATCGTCGCTGGGCTCGCGAGAACGGCTTCTCCGACGTCGCGCACGGGCACCGCATGGGCGCACTCAAGATCGCCGAGTTGCTGACGTGGTGCGACATGGCCGGAATCGAGATGGCCACGATCTACCTGCTCTCGACGGAGAACCTCAGCCGTGATCCGGACGAACTCGAATCACTGCTCGAGATCATCACCGACGTCGTCGAGGAGATCAGCGGCCCGGGCAAGAACTGGAGCGTCAAGATCGTCGGCACCCTCGACCTGTTGCCCGCCGAGTCCGCGCGGCGCTTGAAAGAGGCGTCCTCGGGCACCGCCGGACGATCCGGCACCCACGTCAACGTGGCGGTGGGATACGGAGGTCGGCAGGAGATCGCCGACGCAGTGCAGTCCCTGCTGGCCGACAAGATCGCCGAGGGGCGCACGGGCGAGGACCTGATGCGGGAAGTCACCGTCGACGCGATCGACGCGCACCTCTACACCTCGGGTCAACCGGATCCGGACCTGGTCATCAGAACGTCTGGCGAGCAACGCCTCTCGGGATTTCTGCTGTGGCAGAGCGCCTATTCGGAGATCTGGTTCACCGAGGCGTACTGGCCCGAGTTCCGCCGGGTCGACTTCCTGCGCGCACTTCGAGACTTCGCAGCTCGGCACCGGCGCTTCGGTATCTGAAACATAGGGGTATCTGAAACACTGGGGTATCTGAGGCTCAGCGGGCTCAGAGCTTGCGGAGCCGCAACCTGTTGATGGCGTGATCGCCGTCCTTGCGCAGCACCAGCGTGGCCCGCGGACGCGTCGGCAGAATGTTCTCCACCAGATTCGGGCGGTTGATGGAGTGCCAGATGTCTTCCGCCGCCAATCGGGCGTGTTCGTCGTTCAGCCCCGAGTAGTGGTGGAAGTGCGACGACGGGTTCGCGAACGCGGTCTTGCGCAGGGCGAGGAAGCGTTGGACGTACCAGTGCTCGATGTCCTCGATGCGGGCGTCGACGTAGATCGAGAAATCGAACAGGTCCGACACCATCAGGCGCGGGCCCGTCTGCAGCACGTTCAGTCCCTCGATCACCAGAATGTCGGGCTGGCGCACCACATGGAACTCGCCCGGAATGATGTCGTAAGAGATATGCGAATACACCGGCGCGGCAACGGCTTCCGTGCCCGACTTGACCTCGGTGACGAAGCGAAGCAGCTTGCGGCGGTCGTAGCTCTCGGGGAAACCCTTGCGATGCATGATGCCGCGTTTGGTCAGCTCCGACGTCGAGTACAGGAATCCGTCGGTGGTCACCAGATCGACCCGCGGGTGGTGTTCCCACCGCGCGAGCAGAGCCTGCAGAACACGCGCCGTGGTCGACTTGCCCACGGCCACACTGCCCGCGATGCCGATGACGAACGGCACCTGACGGTCGGGCGTCTTCTCACCCAAGAAGGTCGCGGTGGCCGCGAACAAGCGTTGGCGAGCGGCGACCTGCAGGTGGATCAGGCGGGCGAGGGGTAGGTAGACCTCGGCCACCTCGTCGAGGTCGATCTGCTCGCCGAGGCCGCGCAGACCCATCAGCTCGCTCTCGGTCAACACGAGCGGTGTCGAGTTGCGCAGAGTCCGCCACTGTCGTCGGTCGAATTCGACGTACGGGCTGGATTCGCCTACTCGGGACACGCGCGACCGCTCGCCGGAATCGACGACAGCAGTGGATCCATGCAGCGATTGTGCTTGGTGGCGCTGCCATCCCGACAATCGGGGTGGGCCGCGTAGGGTTGATCGTCGTGAATTCCGACGACTTCGTGCGCGAGTATCTGCTCCTCGGCCTGGCCTTCGACCGACTCGAACCGGGGTTCGTCGACGCCTACACCGGCGATCCGGCGCTACGCCGGCAGATCGAGAACGACCCGGCCTTCGACCCGCGCCGTCTCGCGGGGAGGGCCCGCGAGCTGCGGACCGAACTCGCGTCGACCGACCTTCCCGAACACCGAGTCCGTTTCCTCGACGTCCACCTGCGGGCCCTCGAGTGCTCCGGCCGCAAGTTCGCCGGTGAACCGGTCGCGTTCGTCGACGAGGTGGAGGCGTACTTCGACGTCCGGATCGAGGCAGGGGACCCGGATGACTACCGGTCGGCGCACCGGGTCATGGACGAGGTACTGGCGGGCAGCGGCCCTCTCGCAGAACGAGTTCGGGCGCACCGGGCGGCCGACGTGATCGCGCCGGAGCGGCTGCAGGAATGCGTCGACGCGTTCTCCGGCGCACTTCGCGAATTGGTCCGCGCCGAGTACACCCTTCCCGACACCGAACGCGTCGACTACGAGGTGGTGGGGGACAAGCCGTGGTCGGGCTTCAACTACTACCTCGGGAACTACCGCTCGACGGTGGCGATCAACTCCGACCTCCAACAGCACATGGCGCATCTGCCGCACCTGATCGCGCACGAGTCCTACCCCGGTCACCACACCGAGCACTGCAGGAAGGAAGCCGGACTGGTGGCGGGAGGCGAGACCGAACAGACGTTGTTCGTGGTGAACACCCCACAGTGCCTGATGGCGGAGGGCCTCGCCGATCACGCGCTCGGATCCATCGTCGGGCCGGGATGGGGTCGATGGGCTCAGGACATCTACGCCGATCTCGGACTTCGGTTCGACGGCGAGCGCGCCGAGGCGCTCGCGAACGCGTCCGCGGCCCTGCTGGGCGTGCGCCAGGACGCAGCCCTGCTGCTGCACGATCAGGGCCGAAGTCAGGACGACGTCGCCGCCTTCCTGCAGCGGTGGTCCCTCGCAACCGAGGAACGAGCGCGGCAGATGCTCCGGTTCCTGTCCTCACCGCTCTGGCGGGCGTACACCACGACCTACGTCGAGGGGTATCGGCTGCTCGACACCTGGCTCGATCGCGGCGGCTCACCCGCCGAGCGGAGCGAGCTGTTCCGGCGCCTGCTCGACGAACCCCTGATCCCGTCGTCGCTGCGGTGACGAAAGACCAATAGACTCCTCTTCATCCCCGCACTCGTCAGCACTGGAGAACATCGATGACCGCTGCACCCGTCACGTCCGCACTCACCGCGTCGCTCGGCGAGGTCGATCCCGAGGTCGCAGCGGCCCTCGCGGGTGAACTCGGCCGTCAGCGCGACACGCTCGAGATGATCGCGTCGGAGAACTTCGTTCCCCGCGCCGTGCTCCAGGCTCAGGGCAGCGTCCTGACGAACAAGTACGCCGAGGGTTACCCGGGACGCCGGTACTACGGCGGATGCGAGCACGTCGACATCGTGGAGAACCTCGCGCGCGAGCGGGCGAAGGAACTGTTCGGCGCCGAGTTCGCGAACGTGCAGCCGCACGCCGGCGCGCAGGCCAACGCCGCGGTGCTCATGGCCCTCATCAACCCGGGCGACAAGATCATGGGCCTGGACCTCGCTCACGGCGGCCACCTCACCCACGGCATGAAGCTGAACTTCTCCGGCAAGCTCTACGAGGTCGAGTCCTACGGTGTGTCGAAGGAAGACCACCGCATCGACATGGACGAGGTGCGCAAGCAGGCTATCGCCGCCAAGCCGCAGGTGCTCATCGCCGGATGGTCCGCATACCCTCGCCACCAGGACTTCGAGGCGTTCCGCTCCATCGCCGACGAGGTGGGCGCGCTGCTCTGGGTCGACATGGCGCACTTCGCCGGGCTCGTCGCGGCCGGGGTGCACCCGTCACCCGTCCCGTACGCCGACGTCGTGTCCTCGACCGTGCACAAGACTCTCGGCGGTCCCCGCTCCGGCATCATTCTGGCCAAGAAGGAGTGGGCCAAGAAGCTCAACTCCGCCGTCTTCCCCGGCCAGCAGGGCGGGCCGCTGATGCATGCGATCGCCGCGAAGGCGGTCGCCTTCAAGATCGCGGGCACCGCAGAGTTCCGCGAGCGTCAGGAGCGCACCCTGCTCGGTGCGTCGCTCCTCGCCGAGCGTCTGACCGGCTCGGACGTCGCCGGCAAGGGCATATCGGTTCTCACCGGCGGAACCGACGTCCACCTCGCTCTGGTGGACCTGCGCAACTCCGAGCTCGACGGTCAGCAAGCCGAGGATCTCCTGCACGAGGTGGGAATCACGGTGAACCGCAACGCCGTTCCGTTCGACCCGCGTCCGCCGATGGTGACGTCCGGTCTGCGTATCGGCACCGGCGCACTCGCCACCCGTGGTTTCGGTGAGGCCGAGTTCACCGAGGTCGCCGACATCATCGCCACCGCGCTGACGACCGGCGAGGCAACCGACGCGTTGCGCGCCCGCGTCACCAAGCTCGCGCAGGAGTGCCCGCTGTACGAGGGCCTCGAAGACTGGGGTCTGCTGGGCTGACCGCTTCTACTTTGCGGGTAGGCCCGAGGCCGGCCGGATTACTTGGTCGGCAGTCCGGATTCCTTCAGGAACGTCACGACGTCGCCGATCACCTCGTCGGAGTTGGTCTCGTTGAAGACCTCGTGCTTGGCGCCCGGGTAAATCTTCTCCTGGAACTGCGGTCCGCGCAGCGGCGGGATGGCGGCAGCGGTGGTGTCGTAGGGCACCAGCGCGTCGTCGCGTCCGTGGATCCAGAACGTGGCCTGCTCTCCGAGGTCTCCGTCGCCGGCCACCCGCGGCATCGCCGCCTTGAACGCTTCGAGGGTCTCGCGCGCAAAGGGGCCGTGGTAGATCAGCGGGTCGGCCATGTACGCCTCGCCCACCTTCGGGTCGCGTGAGAGCGTCTCCGGATCGATGGGGATCTCCGGGATCGGGTCCATGTCGAGCAACGCGAGTGCCGGGTGATCCCCGAGGAGCGGACCCGACAGCACGAGTGCCGCCAGTTCGCCGCGGTAGAGCTGCGCGAAGCGGGTTGCCACCAGACCGCCCATCGAGTGTCCGACGAGCACGACCGGGATGCCCGGGTTCTCGCGTCGCGCGATGTCGGCGACCGTATGGAGATCCACAGCGAGGTGGTCCGCGTCGGTGACCACCGCGCGGGCGCCGTCGGACTTTCCGTGGCCGATGTGGTCGGGTGCATACACGACGGCGCCGATGTCGACGAGGGCGTCGGCGACGTGTTGATAGCGCGCCGCGTGCTCACCGAACCCGTGGGCGATCAGCGCGACGAAGGTCGGATCGGTACTCCGCCACACGGTGTATTCGATCGTGCCCTCGGTACCTTCGAAACTCGCTGTGTCCGCAACCGTCGTCATGGGCCGACGCTAACACCCGGCTTCCCCGCGTTACCTGTTGTTCATCGACTCTCGTCGTGTCCAACGCGCCGGAGCCCTCCATTGCCAGTAGCGTCCAATTCACCGGCGGCGGGGAAGCCGACGGTGCGGGAGGTCCTGATACGTGACTGAGTCATTCAGTGCGAGAGGGCCGGTGCCCGGCCCTCGTGTCACCTGACACATCGGGACGGACCGGTCCAGCGATCGAGAGTGTGTGTGGGTGCCGCACACGCCGAGGAGTTCCACGTGACCACAGCTCGCGTTCGTACCTACGTGTTGGACACTTCCGTTCTGCTCTCCGATCCCTGGGCGGTAGTCCGGTTCGCCGAGCACGAAGTGATTCTCCCGCTCATCGTCATCGGCGAACTCGAAGGTAAACGGCACCACCACGAACTCGGATGGTTCGCCCGCGAGACGTTGCGCATGCTCGACGACCTGCGCATCGAACACGGGCGCCTCGATCAGCCGGTTCCGATCGGTACCGAGGGCGGAACTCTGCAGGTCGAGCTCAATCACACGGACCCGTCGGTGCTGCCGGTGGGCTTCCGCACCGACTCCAACGATTCCCGAATCCTGGCGTGCGCCTTGAATCTTGCGGCCGAGGGCAAGGACGTCGTCCTCGTCAGCAAGGACATTCCGCTACGCGTGAAGGCGGGAGCAGTCGGGCTTCCGGCCGACGAATACCGGGCTCAGGACGTCGTGCCGTCCGGGTGGACGGGCATGGCGGAGGTCGACGTCTCACGTCAGACCGTCGACGCGTTGTTCGCCGAGGGCATTCTCGACATCGAGCAGGCGCGAGAGTTGCCGTGCCACACCGGTGTTCGGCTTCTCGGCGGAACGTCGAGCGCTCTCGGGCGGGTGACGGCGGACAAGCGCGTGCAGCTCGTGCGCGGTGAGCGCGAGGCGTTCGGTCTGCACGGCCGTTCCGCGGAACAGCGCGTCGCGCTGGACCTTCTGCTCGACGAGAGCGTCGGGATCATCTCGCTCGGCGGCAAGGCGGGCACCGGCAAGTCGGCGCTCGCGCTCACCGCGGGTCTCGAGGCGGTGCTCGAACGTCGGACACACCGCAAGGTCGTGGTCTTCCGCCCGCTCTACGCGGTGGGTGGCCAGGAGCTCGGTTACCTTCCCGGCAGCGAGAGCGAGAAGATGGGTCCCTGGGCTCAGGCCGTCTTCGACACGCTCGACGGTCTGGCCAGTCCCGAGGTGATGGAAGAGGTCACGGCGCGGGGCATGCTGGAAGTGTTGCCGCTCACGCACATTCGTGGACGGTCGCTGCACGACTCGTTCGTGATCGTCGACGAGGCTCAGTCGCTGGAGCGCAACGTTCTCCTGACCGTTCTGTCGCGGCTCGGCACCGGCTCGCGCGTCGTCCTGACCCACGACGTCGCGCAGCGAGACAATTTGCGGGTCGGTCGGCACGACGGCGTCGCCGCCGTGATCGAGAAGCTCAAGGGCCACCCGCTCTTCGCGCACATCACTCTGACGCGAAGCGAGCGCTCGCCGATCGCCGCCCTCGTGACGGAGATGCTCGAAGAGTTCGGCCCGAGCTAGGCGTTCGATGTCACCCCGCCTCGTCCACGGGGCGGGGTGACCACGAACCTTGACCATGGACATTTCTGGAAAGCACTTCTTGGTCGTCGGAGCGAGCGGCGCACTCGGATCACTCATCGCACACGGTCTCGCGGACGCGGGTGCCACTCTCACCCTGGCCGGTCGCGACGAGGAGGAACTGAACGGCGTGGGCGTCGAGGGTGCGAAGACCGTCACCGGTGATCTGCGTCAACCCGATGCGCCCCGAGCGATGGTGGAGCGTGCCCAATCGGACGGTGGCCGGCTCGACGGCGTGGTCATCGCGTCCGGCATCGCGGCCTTCGGTGCAGCGGCCGAGGTCGACGACGACACGGTCGACGACCTGCTCCTCGTCAACTACCTCGCGCCCGTTCGTCTTACGCGCGCCGCGCTGGGAGTGATGGAGTCGGGCGCGGTGATCCTCAACATCAGCGCCGTGCTCGTCGAGACGCCCACCGGCAACATGGCGGCCTACTCCGCCAGCAAGTCGGCTGTGAGTGCGTTCTTCACGGCCGTGCGTCACGAGGCTCGACGCAGCAAGATCAGAATCGTGGACGTGCGCCCGCCGCACACCGAAACCGGATTGGTCGACCGCGCGATCGCCGGCACGCCGCCGAAACTGCCCAAGGGGCTCGACCCAGCGCGTGTCGCGGACCGTATCGTGGCTGCACTTCGTGACGACGAGACCGAGGTTGCCAGCGAAGACTTCTGAGCTCTGTGAGCGGTCACAGCGCGGTGGCAGTGAAGGATCACACCCCCGGTGCGGTCGTTATGCTTGCGCTCATGACGTCACCGAAGACCGATGCCGAGTTGCTTGCTGCCCTCGAACAGGTCGCCGAAGAAAACTACGACCGCCACGTGGGCGCCGCACAGGACTGGGAATCTCACGATTTCGTCCCGTGGGCCGAAGGGCGGAACTTCGCGTTCCTCGGCGGTGAGGACTGGGCTGCCGAGCAGTCCGGACTGACGGACGTCGACCGCATCGCGGCGACGGTCGGGGTGCTCATCGCCGACAACCTTCCCGCCTACCACCGCGATCTCGCCTTCTCGCTGCGCAAGAAGGGTGTGTGGTGGAAGTGGATCGGACGCTGGACCGCCGAGGAGAACCGTCACGCCATCGTGTTGCGGGACTTCCTCATGACCACCCGTTCGGTGGATCCCGTCGAGCTCGAGCGCGTACGGATCGACTACATGACACAGGGGTACTCAGCGCCCTCGCTCCATGTGGTGGACATGCTGGTGAAGTACGCGCTGGACGAGACCGCCGCGGGCCTGCGTCACCGCAAGGCCGCGGAACTGGCGACGGAACCGCGTCTGGCCGCCATCTTCGGCCGTATCGCACAGGACGACGAGCTGCAGGCCGTGTTCTTCCGCAACCTCGTCACCGCGGCACTCGACCTGGAACCGGATCTGTCGATGCGCGCCATCGCGGACCGAGTGGCCGATTTCGCCGTCCCGGTCGTCGACCTGCCCGGTGAGGGCAGCAGTTCCACGTTGCTCGAGAAGGCCGGAATCTACACGCCCGAGATGCAGAGCGAGCAGGTCGTCAAGCCGTTGTTGCAGGAGTGGAAGGTGTTCGAGCGCAACGACTTCGGAGCCGAGGGCAACGCGGCGCGGGACGAGATCGCGTCCGCGGTCGCCTGACCCGAGAGTCCACGACGCGAAAAACCCCCGCAGCCACGCTGCGGGGGTTTTTCTTTGCCTCGGAACCGGTCAGTCGGTGACCTTCGCCATGGCGAGAACGTCGAGGCGCTTGTCCAGCTCTTCCTCGGACAGCTTGTCCGGAACCAGACCACGCTCGACGACGACCTGACGGATCGTCTTCTTCTCCTTCAGAGCCTGCTTCGCCACCGCCGCGGCTTCCTCGTAGCCGATGGCGCTGTTGAGGGGCGTCACGATCGACGGCGACGACTCGGCGAGCGTCTTGAGGTGTTCGACGTTGGCCTCGAGACCGACGATGCAACGATCGGCGAAGAGCCGAGAAACGTTGGCCAGCAACTTGAACGACTCCAGGACGTTGCGCGCCATCATCGGGATGTAGACGTTGAGCTCGAACGCACCCGATGCTCCACCGAACGCGACGGCGGCGTCGTTACCGATCACCTGTGCGGCGACCTGCGTGACCGCTTCGGGGAGAACGGGATTGACCTTGCCGGGCATGATGGAGCTGCCGGGCTGCAGATCGGGCAGGGCGATCTCGCCCAGACCGGTAAGCGGACCCGATCCCATCCAGCGGATGTCGTTGGCGATCTTGGTGAGCGACACCGCGATGGTGCGCAGCGCGCCCGACGCCTCGACGAGTCCGTCGCGCGCGGCCTGAGCCTCGAACGAATCCTTGGCGGGGGTGAGAGCATCGATGCCGGCCGACTTGACCAGCTCGGCAACGACTTTCGCGCCGAAACCGTCGGGAGCGTTCAGGCCGGTGCCCACCGCGGTGCCGCCGATGGGCAGCTCGCCGAGGCGCGGAAGCGTCGCTTCGACCCGCTCGATTCCCGCTTCGATCTGGCGGGCGTACCCGCCGAATTCCTGGCCGAGGGTGACCGGCACGGCATCCATCAGGTGCGTGCGGCCGGACTTGACGACGGTCTTCCACTCGGTTGCCTTGGCGGCCAGCGCCTCGTGCAGATGACGCAGCGCCGGAACGAGATCGGTGACCGCGGCCTCGGTGGCGGCGACGTGCGTGGCCGTCGGGAAGGTGTCGTTCGACGACTGCGACATGTTGACGTGGTCGTTGGGGTGCACCTCGACGCCGGCGTTCTTCGCGATCGAGGCGATGACCTCGTTCGCGTTCATGTTCGAGCTCGTGCCCGAGCCGGTCTGGAACACGTCGATGGGGAACTGATCGTCGTGCTTGCCGTCGGCGATCTCACCTGCGGCGGCGATGATCGCGTCGGCCTTCTCGGCGTCGAGCAGACCGAGGTCCTTGTTCACCTGAGCGCAGGCGGCCTTGAGAAGGCCCATGGCGCGGATCTGGGTGCGCTCGAGCGGGCGGCCCGAGATGGGGAAGTTCTCGACGGCGCGCTGGGTCTGAGCCCGCCACAACGCGTCGATGGGCACCTTCACTTCGCCCATGGTGTCGTGTTCGATTCGGTACTGCTCTGTCATGAAAAGCAACTCTTTCTGTAGGCGAGTCGGGTACGCGAGTCGGTCAGAAGGACGGGATGGAGCCGGAGGTGTCGCCGTCGAAGTCGACGGACGAGTACTCCTTGAGCTTGTTGAGCTGGTGGTACGCGTCGATCATGCGCACGGTTCCGGACTTCGAGCGCATCACGATCGACTGCGTGTACGCGCCGCCGCCGGCGTAGCGCACACCGCGAAGCAGATCACCGTCGGTGACACCCGTTGCGGTGAAGAAGACGTTCTCGCCCGAGACGAGGTCCTCGGTGGTCAGGATCCGGTCGAGGTCGTGGCCCGCGTCGATCGCCTTCTGGCGCTCGTCGTCGTCCGTCGGCGCGAGACGGCCCTGCAGCACTCCACCCATGCAGCGCATCGCGGCCGCGGCGATGATGCCCTCGGGGGTGCCACCGGTTCCGATGAGGATGTCGGTGCCGGAATCGGGACGTGCTGCGGCGATGGCGCCGGCCACGTCGCCGTCCGAGATCAGGCGGATGCGAGCCCCGGTGTCCCGAATCTCCTGGATCAGGGCGGTGTGGCGGGGGCGATCGAGCACGCACACCGTCACGTCCGACGGCGCTCCCTTCTTGATCTTGGCCACGCGGCGGAGGTTCTCCGCGATGGGAGCGGTGATGTCGATGGCGTTGGCGTAGTCGGGTCCGACCGCGATCTTGTCCATGTAGAAGACGGCGGAGGGATCGAACATGGCGCCGCGCTCGGCCACGGCGAGCACCGAGATGGCGTTCGGCATGCCCTTGGCCATGAGCGTGGTGCCGTCGACGGGGTCGACGGCGAAGTCGACGTCGGGACCGTCGCCGTTGCCGACCTCCTCGCCGTTGAACAGCATCGGTGCTTCGTCCTTCTCGCCCTCACCGATCACGACGACGCCGCGCATCGACACGGAACTGACGAGCTGACGCATCGCGTCGACCGCGGCGCCGTCGCCACCTTCCTTGTCGCCGCGACCGACCCATCGACCGGAGGCCAGGGCGCCCGCTTCCGTGACGCGCACCAGTTCGAGTGCGAGGTTGCGGTCGGGGGCCATGTGAGTGCGGGTATCGGTCGATATCGTCATGAAGCAGTGCCTCCTTGCACGTGGCCTACAGACGTGCGTTCGCAGTGGGATCTCGTCGGTGATTGTCGCACTGTCACGGCCCCGGCGGTGCCGGTGGGATAGTGGATGGTGTGGCCGACAAGAAACCCAGGATTCTCCAGAGCAACAAAGACATGGCGTGGTCGCTGATCCCGCTGCTTCTCGCGTGCCTGGCGATCGCCGCCGTCGCAGGTCAGTGCTCGCTGCGGGTGGGCGGACCGTCGCAGGGAACGGTCCCGCGAGTCGATCTCGGTGCGTCGTTGCAAGCCGACGCAGCCGCGCTGCCCTTCCCGATTCGCGAGCCTAAAGTCCCCGACTCCTGGACTCCCAACTCCGCCAGTCGGCCCACGATCACCGGTGACAAGGTGGGCAGCACGGTGGGGTTCATCACCGACAAGGGCAACTACCTCGCCCTGACGCAGAGCGACGCGACCGAGGATCAACTGGTCCAATACGTCGCGCAGGGTTCACGCACGGCCACCGGAGCCGAGAACCTCGGCGGCACCAACTGGGTCGTCTACGGCGGGGACGGCGTGGAATCGATCTGGGTCGCGGACTTCGGCCGAACCCACGCGGTGGTGACCGGAAGCGGAACCAGCGACGAGTTCGTCACGCTCGCCACGGCTGTGTCGTCGGCCGCCCCGCTCGGGACCTAGTCCTCGTCGGAGGACAGCGCCTTCTCGATCCGGTCGCGGGCGCCCGCGAGATGCTCTTCGCATCGAGTGGCCAGCGCCTCGCCGCGCTCCCACAGGGCCAGCGACGCATCCAGATCGAGCCCGCCCTGCTCGAGCAGTCGGACCACGTCGAGCAACTCGTCACGCGCAGCTTCGTACCCGAGCTCGGAGGTGGGCGTATCGCTCATGGCCGAAGATCCTTCCAGACGCGTGTTCACGAACTCTTTCCCATCGTCACCGCGGTGACGGCTCCGTCCGCGACGCGCACCCGCAGCTGAGTGCCCGGCGCAACGTCCTCGATCGACCGGACCACCTCGGGCTCCGAGCCCGCGACGACGCGCTGCACGACGGCGTAGCCGCGGGCGAGGGTGGCTGCCGGACCGAGCGTCGACAGTCGTGAGCGCAGATGCTCCACGGACGTCGTCTGCCGGGCCACCTCGCGTTCGACGTCGCGCCGCACCACACGAATGGCCTCGGCCACTTCCGCGTGACGACGATCGACGATGGAGGCGAGGGGGTCGGCCAGGGCGGGACGCTCGCGGAGCATGTCCAGGCTCCGCACTTCACGCGCCACCCACGACCGCAGTGCCGCCGCCGATCTGACCCGCAGATCGGACACGAGCTGCATCTCGGCAACCGCGTCCGGAACGACGAGCTTGGCGGCGTCGGTCGGAGTCGCGGCCCGCAGGTCCGCCACGTGGTCGCACAGCGGGCTGTCCGGCTCGTGACCGATGGCGCTGACGACGGGGGTCGTGGCAGACGAGATGGCCCGGCACAACGCCTCGTCGCTGAACGGGAGAAGGTCTTCGACGCTGCCGCCGCCGCGAGCGAGGACGATCACGTCGACGTCCGGATCCTTGTCGAGGCGGCTCAGCGCGGACAGGATGGCGGGCACGGCGGTCGGGCCTTGAACGGGTGTGTGTCGCACGTCGAATCGCACTGCGGGCCAGCGCCTCTGGGCGACGCTGATCACGTCACGCTCGGCGGCGCTCGCCCGCGCCGTGATCAACCCGATGGTGCGCGGCAGGAACGGAATCGGACGCTTGAGTCGAGGATCGAACAATCCTTCGGCGGCGAGCAGGGATCGAAGGCGCTCGATTCGGGCCAACAGTTCCCCGACGCCCACGGCGCGAATCTCCGTGGCGCGCAACGAAATCGTTCCCCGACCGGTGAAGAAGGAGAGCTTGCCGAACATGATGACGCGAGCGCCCTCGACCAGCTGAACCGGCGAGTTCTGAATCAGCAGAGGCGAACACGTCACCGACAGCGACATGTCGGCCGACGGATCCCGCAGAACGATGAACGCGGTCCGGGTTCCCTGACGCACGTTCAGCTGAGTGATCTGACCCTCGACCCACACGCTGCCGAGCCGGTCGATCCAGCCGGCGATCTTCGTGGCGACCGTGCGTACCGGCCACGGTTCCTCGGCCGAACTGGCTCCGCTTCGAGGTGAAGCGGAGGTCACTTGGCCTGCGCGGTCGTGATCCGGTTGGTGAGCATCGTCAGGAACGGCGCCCGCGCGGACGTCGCCGTCTCGTAGTCGAGCAGGGTGGTCAACTCGTCCACCGAGAGCGTGCGCAACCGCGCCCGCAGCTGCGCCAACGTCAGCGAGTCGTAGTCCAGGTACTCGGCGATCTCGGGTGCCTTCTTGCGCGCACGCTTCGCAGCCTTCTTGGGAGCGGGCGCCGCCGGAACCTCGATCTCGGACGGAGGCGTCGAGTACAGCGCGAAGCGCCCGGCAGCGGGCCCGGATTCGGGCGCCGCCTTCGACACGGCCGCGGGTGCCCGCGTCGCAGGCTCCGGTTCGGGGACGTCGATCTCGCCGCTGGTGTCACCGAGCAGTTCCGGCTCGGTCGACAGCGGTTTGTTGGAGACTGGTGTGTCGTCGTCGAAGGTCGCCCAGGACGGCTTCTCCTGCGGTGAGTTCCCGATCAGAGCGAAGATTTCGTCGCCTCGGATCGCGAGCTCGGTCACGGTCTGCTGAAAGCGCATCGAGGTCTGCAACACCTGGCTGATCGCGGTCATGGGGAGCGAGATCGCGGTGCTGGGCAGGCGGCGGGCCTCGTCGACGACCGTGACGGCCAGGCCGACGGCCACGCGGGCGGCGAACGGGGGACGAATCATGAGCACCAGACTGCCGCACGTCGAGGCGTTTGGGTAGCCGACGTGCGGGGGAGGCCTCGACTCGTGCGGACCAGTATCCTGGTGACATGTCCTCTGCAGTGCCGTTGAACCTCGGAATCGCGCAATCCACCACGTCGGAGCAGCCGTACGACGGGGAGAAGCGCATCCTCCTCGCCGAGCCGCGCGGCTACTGCGCCGGCGTCGACCGAGCCGTGGAAACGGTGGAGCAGGCGCTCGAGCAGCACGGGGCTCCGGTGTACGTGCGCAAGGAGATCGTGCACAACCGCCACGTCGTCGACACCCTCGCCGAGCGCGGCGCCGTGTTCGTCGACGAGACAGACGAGGTGCCCGAGGGATCGCTTCTGGTGTTCTCCGCACACGGAGTGTCGCCCGCGGTGCACGAGTCCGCGGCCGAGAGGAACCTGCGCACCATCGACGCCACCTGCCCACTGGTGACGAAGGTGCACCAGGAAGCCAAGCGCTTCGCGCGCGACGACTACGACATTCTTCTGATCGGACACGAAGGTCACGAGGAAGTCGAGGGAACCGCAGGTGAGGCTCCCGATCACGTACAGCTGGTGGACGGACCCGAGTCCGTGGACGCCGTCACCGTGCGCGACGAGTCCAAGGTGATCTGGCTGTCGCAGACCACGTTGAGCGTCGACGAAACCATGGCAACCGTGGCCAAACTGCGTGAGAAGTTCCCCACACTGCAGGATCCTCCCAGCGACGACATCTGCTACGCCACCCAGAACCGCCAGGTGGCGGTCAAGGCGATGGCGCCGGAGTGCGATCTGGTGATCGTGGTCGGATCGACGAACTCGTCGAACTCCGTCCGGTTGGTCGAGGTGGCCCTCGCCGCCGGCGCGAAGGCCAGCTACCTCGTCGATTTCGCCCGTGAGATCGACCTGAACTGGCTCGACGGCGTGCGCACCGTCGGCATCACGTCCGGCGCCTCCGTGCCCGAGATCCTGGTGCGTGGGGTCATCGACATGCTGGCCGAGCACGGATTCGGCACGGTCCAGTCCGTCACCACCGCCAACGAAACCCTGGTGTTCGCGCTGCCTCGTGAGCTGCGCCACGCGGCCCCGACGTCCTGAGCCGGTAGTTACCGCTCGGGGTCAGTCCCGGTCGCGGTAGCGCACCCGCGGCGCCGGGTGGGGCGTCAGGGCCGGGTTCTCGGCACCGGCACGTCTCGTCGGTGTCCTCGGCTCGTAGGCCCGCCGCTCGTAGCTCGGTCGCTCGTAGCTCGGTGCGTCGTAGTTCGGCGAGTCGTACTTCGGTCGCTCCCGGGAACGTTCCTGTTCGTAGGACGTAGCCGGTTCGCGAAGGTGTGATGGCTCGCGGGTGGCGTCGACCGGCGCGTAGATCCCGCGGCGCGAGGTCTCACGTGGATTCTCGCGTGGGGTGCGACCCGGAGGAGCGGATCGGTCTGCCCGACGCGGTGCCTCCTGAGCACGTGTACGCCGGGGCGGCTCGGCGTCTCGCTCTCGCCGATCCGACGCCGCCGAGCGAGAGCCTCGAGGCGATGTCGGCTCCGACCTCGGACGACGCCACGGCGACGACTCCGGCATCTCCTCGGGCTCGCGTGACGTTGCCGGTGTGGCCTCGGCCCGTCGGCGGGTGGGCTTGGCCGGTTGCTGCGACCTCGCGGACGCGGGGGACGTGGCTTGCTTCTGGGACTTGCCTTGCTTCTGGGACCTTGCCGGCCGCTGCGGCTTGCGGTCGAGAAGCAGGCGAGCGCCGCCGATCAGCAGGACCAGAATCGTCGCCGTGATCATCAGGGGGAATCGGTTCACCAGGGGGATCGCCACGTTCAGAACGATGTCCTTGACCGAGGTGCCCGCGTCGGTGGTGAGGAACTGATACGCGAGGGGAACGCCGAAGAAGACGATGAGCGGCGGTTGAGCCATGGCGGTGAACAGACCGCGGTGGCGTACGAGGAGCACCGCCGCCACGCATCCGACCACGTACAGCGCCGCGAAGGTGGCTGTGAGCTCGTTACCGCCGAACGAGTCGACGACGATGCCCAGGACCGAGGCGCCCACGGCAACCGCGACAGCGCCCCACGCCGGTATGCCGGGGATCGACGGCACGACGGAGCGCTGATCTAAAGGCACTCCGGATCGGGCGCGTTGTGTGGATGGCACACAGCGAGATTAGCGTCTAGTGCTCATGTTGCACCGTTGGCGTGACCGGGAGTGGCCGTTTCGGTGTCGCGCTGGGCGGTTTCGTTGTAACGCGGAACGGTGCGGGGCCAGGCGTCTATGCGGGTCACGCCCGGTACTTCGCCGTCGAAGACATCGAGTTCGTGCAACTTGCGCGCCGTGACGAACACCCGCGATTCGAGCGATCCGGCCGCCGAGTTGAACGAGTCCACTGCCTTGCCCAGCTGGGCGCCGAGCCGCTCGACGTGAGCCGAGGCAGACCCGAGCCGCTCGTAGAGCTCACGTCCCAGGGCGTGGATCGTGGCGGCGTCCTTCGCGAGCGCATCCTGCTTCCAGGTGTATGCGACCGTCCGCAGCAGAGCGATCAGCGTGGTGGGCGTTGCAAGGATCACACTGCGGCCGAAGGAGTGCTCGAGGAGGCCGCTGTCGTGGGTCAGTGCGGCGTCGAGAAACGAGTCGCCCGGAACGAAGAGGACGACGAACTCGGGGGACGGCTCGAAGGACAGCCAGTACTGCTTGTCCGCCAACTGGTCCACGTGGGTGCGTAGGTGCCGCGCGTGCCGCATCAGGTGCCGAGCAGCGACGTCGGTGTCCGTAGCGGCGGCCGCGTCGAGGAACGCCGTGAGTGGCACCTTCGCGTCGACCACGATCTGCTTTCCGCCCGCGAGGCGGACCACGAGATCGGGGCGCACACCGCCGCGCGCGACCTGGGTGTCGAAGTCGCAGTGCCGAGTCATCCCGGACAGCTCGACGACACGCTTGAGCTGAATTTCTCCCCACCGGCCGCGCACCTGCGGGGCCCGGAGCGCAGTCACCAGCTCCGAGGTCTGCGACGACAGGTGTTGTGAGGCGCGGTGCATGTCGGCCACCTGCTCCGACAGTCCCGCATAGGCACGTATGCGGGTGCGCTCGACGTGCTCGACCTGCTCGCTCAAGGTGTCGACCGCCTCGCGAAGCGGTTCCACGAGGTGCGAGACCTGCTGACCGATCACGCGGGAATGGCGGCGCGCGGAATCCTCGTTCAGGAGATTGAGGGAGCGGTGCAGTGTGTCCTCGTTCTCGGCGGACACGGCAAGGCGCTCGCGGGTACGTGCCAGTTCCTGGCTGCCCCGCGAGGAGTGCAGCAGCCAGCCCAGTGCGACACCCAGTGCGAGGGCGACGACGAGGCCGACTGCGGTTGCGATGCTCATGGCCGTGAGTGTGCAACACGGCACCGACACGGTTTCGCGGTCCGAATCCCGTGCGGCGAAACGCGCCTCGGGGATCGGAGTTTGTCGGAGGTCTCGGTTAGCGTCGCCGACATGAGAATCCTGCACACCTCCGACTGGCACATCGGGCGCACCTTCCACGGTGTCGACCTGCTGGCCGATCAGAGGGCCGTGCTGGATGCGATCGCGTCGGTCGTCGAGGAGAACTCGGTGGACGTCGTCGTCGTTCCCGGCGACATCTACGACCGCGCCATTCCGAGTGCGGACGCGGTTCGGGTGTGCAACACCGGTTTCGAGAAGATTCGCCGGGCCGGGGCAGTCATCGTCGCCACGTCGGGCAACCACGATTCGCCGGTTCGCCTCGGTGCCGGGTCGTCGTTCTCCGCGGCCGGCGGGCTGCACCTGTTCACCACCGTGTCGGCCGTCGACGAGCCTGTCGTCGTCGACGACGAGCACGGACGCGTCGCGTTCTACGGAATTCCCTACCTCGAACCGGAGACCACCCGAACGGAGCTCGACGTTCCGACCGCCCGATCGCACGCCGACGTGCTGCGTGCGGCCATGACCCGGATCCGGCGCGATGTCGACACGCGTCGCACCTCCGACTCCTCGGCACGGTCGGTGGTCCTCGCGCATGCGTTCGTGGTCGGCGGCGAGAGCACGGGTTCGGAGCGTTCCATCGCGGTCGGCGGCGTGGAAACCGTTCCCGCGTCCGAGTTCTCGGGTGTCGACTACGTCGCGCTCGGGCATCTGCACTCGCCGCAGACGATCGAGCACCGCATCCGCTATTCGGGGTCGCCGCTGCCGTATTCGTTCGGTGAGAGGTCACATCGCAAGGCCGCGTGGATGATCGACATGGACGCGGCGGGCGGTATCGATGTCACGCGGGTGGAACTCCCGCTCGTGCGTGGGTTGAGTGTTCTGACGGGACGTCTCGACGAGCTGTGTACCTCGGCGCAGTACGACGAGCACGTCTCGAACTACGTCTCCGCGGTGCTGACCGATCCGGTTCGCCCGGTCGACGCCATGCGCCGCCTGCAGGATCGCTTCCCGCATGCGGTCCATCTCGAATGGCAACCGCCGCTCCGGTCGAGCGACGCCGGCTACCGCGAGAAGGTCGTCGGACGGTCGGACCTCGAGGTGATGACCAGCTTCCTCGGCGACGTACGCGGCGAGCCGACCGCGTCGGAAACGAAGCTCCTCGAACGCGCAGCCCGGTCGGCCGTCGCCGAGCCGGACGCGGTCTCGAGCGACGAACCCACGAGCGCCGAACAGCACTGGGCACAGACGGGATGAGACTCCACTCGCTGACCGTCACCGCGTTCGGACCGTTCGGCGGCACCGTCAGCGTCGACTTCGACGAACTCGGCGCCGACGGCCTGTTCCTCCTGCACGGGCACACCGGCGCGGGCAAGACCTCGATCCTCGACGCCATCGCCTTCGCTCTGTACGGCGTGGTGCCGGGTGCGCGCAGGGAGACGAAGAGACTTCTGTCGGATCACGCCGCACCCGGAGTGGCTCCCTCGGTGCAGCTCGACGCGACGTTGGGCGGCCGGCGGCTCCGGTTGGTGCGGAGCCCGGAATACGCGCGACCCAAGCTTCGCGGTGAGGGCACCACGAAGCAGAACGCGAAAGCAACGCTGACCTGGCTCGACGGGACCGGACAGAACCTCACGCGTATCGACGAGATCGCGCTCGAGGTCGAGCGGCTGCTCGGCATGCGGGTGGACCAGTTCTTTCAGGTGGTGTTGCTCCCGCAAGGTGACTTCGCTCGATTCCTGCGCGCGAAGAACGACGAGCGCGGACAGCTGCTGGAGCGACTCTTCGACACCGACCGGTTCTCCGACATCGAGACCTGGTTCGCGGACCGCCGACGGGAAAGCGCGGAGGCGCTGGCCGACAAGACTCGGAATGCGGACCGGATTGCCGCGAAAGTGGCCCAGGCGGCGGGGGTCGAGCAGTGCGCGGACCCAGAGGTGTTGCCGTGGGCCACTGCGCTTCTCGATGCGGCGCGCGAGCGTGCGACGGGCTGCGCCGCAACCCTGGAGGCAGCTCGGGCCGATCACGCTGCGAAAGCCGACAGTGTCCGCGTGGCGCGTGATACCACCCGGGCACGGGAGCGCGGAGTGGCTGCGCGCCAACGACTCTCGGCGCTCGACGACATGGCGGAGACGCTTGCCGGAGACCGCCGCGAGCTGGACCGAGCGCACGCCGCCGCACCCGTGCATCGGCGCCGACTCGAACTCGACGACGCGCGGCGGCGCAGTGCCGATGCCGGCGCCGTCGTCGCGTCGCGCACCGTTGCGGCGCAGGCCACGGTGGCAGCCGACGTGGTTCGCGAACTTGCGTGGCCACCGTCGCCCGCGGACGCCGAGTCGATCGACGCGGCCGTGCAGCGGTGGAGCGGTGAGCGCGCGGTGCTCGACGGAATCGCCGAGGACGAGATCGCTCGTGAGCAGTTCACGAACGAGTTGTCGCTGGCCCTTGCCGGCGCCCGAGACATCGATCATGACGTAGCTCTGCTGGTCGAGCGGGAGCGCGCGATACCGGCCGAGACGGCGCGATTGCAGGCGGACTACACCGCCTGCGTCCACGCCGCCGCGTCGGTGGCATCGGTGCAGGCCCGTCACTTCGCGGCGCAGGACGCGGTCAGCGCGGCCATCGAGCACAAGCGAGCCGTCGCGGCGGCGGGGGACGCCGCGGCGCGTCACTCCTCGGCGATCACACGGCATCAGGATCTTCGCCAGCTGTGGCAGGACCTTCGCGAGCAACGACTCGACGGGATGGCCGCGGAACTGGCGAGGCAACTGCGCGACGGTCGGCCGTGTGAGGTCTGCGGAGCGCTCGAGCATCCGTCGCCCGCGAGGGCCGGTGACGACTCGGTCACCCGTGATGACGAGGAACAGGCGCGTCACGCGATGAACCTCGCGGAGAAGCGCCGTGACGAGGCACGCGCCGAACTGGAGTCGCTGCAACGCGACATCGAGGCGCTCGCCGCCCGGGGCGGCACCCGGCCCGCGGCCGAACTCACCGCCGCATTGGATGCGGCCAGCGCGGAACTGCAGGACACCACCGCCCTGGCCGACAAGCTGACCGAGGTGGAGGCCGCACGCGCCGCGCAGGACTCGAAGGCCGAGTCGCTGCGGTCACGCATCGCCGCGCGCACCGCCGACGGTGAACAGATGCGGGCCACGATCGATACTCTGCGCGCGCGGATCGCCGACTCGACCGCGCGGATCGACGCGGCCCTCGGGTCGGCCGGGTCGGCGCGCGACCGGCGGCGCGACCTCGACCTCGCCGTCGCTGCACTGGTGGCACTTCGGGACGCGCGACACGATGCCCTCGCGGCCGAGCAGGCAGTGGCCGACCTCGAGACCCGTCTGCGGCAGGACGCGTCGAACGCGGAATTCGAGGACGTCGAGGACGCGATCGCTGCGGTGCGCGATCAGAAGCGCATCACCGAGCTCACCGGTCGCCTCGCCGACGCAGACGCCGAACGCGTCGCCGCCACCGCGATCCTCACCGACGCCGAGGTCGGCGCCGCGTTGGCCGCCGAACCGGTCGACATCGAGCCGTTGGTGGAGGCCGAGAACTCGGCTCGGCAGGTTCTGGAGGACGCTCTCACCGAGAAGAAGCTGGCCGACGAGCGCAAAGTGCAGCTCGAAGACCTGGTGGCGCAGCTGTGGGCGGTAGGACAGCGGCTCGAGCCGCTGCGCGCCGCTCATGCCGAACTGCACGAGCTCGCCGAGGTGGTGAGCGGCAAGGGCCAGAACAGCAGGAAGATGTCGCTGCGTTCCTACGTGCTCGCCGCCCGCCTCGAGGAAGTCGCCGTGGCGGCGTCGGTGCGTTTTCGGCGGATGACGGGCGGCCGATACGAATTCGTCCATTCCGACTCCAGCGGTCCACGAGGAACTCGCGGCGGTCTCGGGTTGGAGATTCGCGACGAATACACCGGCGTCGTGCGCGCGGCCGGCACCCTGTCGGGTGGCGAGGCCTTCTGCGCATCACTCGCTCTGGCGCTCGGCCTGGCCGACGTGGTGGCTGCCGAGTCCGGTGGGATCACCCTGGACACCATGTTCATCGACGAGGGCTTCGGAAGCCTCGATTCCGATTCCCTCGACTCCGTGATGGGCGTCCTCGACGAACTACGCTCCGGCGGCCGAACGGTGGGCATCGTCAGTCACGTCGACGAAATTCGAGACCGCGTGCCATCGAGACTGCATGTCATTCGAGAGCGTCACGGTTCGACGGTCCGCGTCCACGCCGGGGTGTGACCTCAGGACTTGTCGGTCTCCGCTGAATCGTCGTCGCTGTCGCTGTCCGCGGTGATGGGTTCGGGGCGGGACGGCTCGTGGTGGACCACCTTCGGCGGTTCGTCTCCCGGAGTGCCCTGCTTCTTAAATACCTTCTCCGCGAGCGTGTTCGCGTCCGGGTCCTCGTCGGACCGCAGCTCGATCTGCTCGTTCAGGTACCGCACCAGCACGCCCGCCGCCGCCGCGACGGGCACGGCCAGGAACGCACCGATGATGCCGAACACCGAGCCACCCGCAGTGACCGCCAACAGCACCACGGCCGCATGCAAGTTCATCGACTTGCTCTGCAGGATCGGCTGGAGAACGTTGCCCTCGATCTGCTGCACCAGCAGGATGAGTCCCAACACGATGACCGCGGTGGTGAGCCCGTTGGCCACCAACGCCACCAGCACGGCGAGCGCACCGGCAACGAACGCGCCGAGGATCGGGATGAAGCCGCCGAGGAAGGTCAGCGTCGCCAGCACGGGCGCGAGTGGCACACCCAGGATCAGCAGTCCGGCGCCGATGAAGAGTGCGTCGATGAGGCTGACGATCGCCTGCGTTCTGATGAAGCCGCCGAGGGTGTTCCACATCCGAGTCAGGACTTCGGCGAGGTGACCGCCTGCCCTGCCCCCGGCGAGGCCGTACAACCAGGGGAGAAATCTCGGGCCGTCCTTGATGAAGAAGAAGGTCAGAACCAGGACCAGGCCGAGGGTGACGAGCAGCGATCCCGCGGTGCTGACTCCGGCGAAGACTCCCGCGGCGATCGCGGTACCGCTGTCCTGGATGCGCTGGATGATCACGTTCGTGGCGTTGTCGATCTGGTCCTGGTCCAGGTTGATCGGGGGGCCTTCGATCCAGTCCTGAACCTGAGACACACCCTGCGTGGCGCTGTCGGCAAGTTCGGGCGCCTGGCTCACCACGGACGGCACGATGAACGCGATCACGCCCGCGAGAATCCCGAGGAACAACAGGAGGGTCGTGATGGCGGCGAGTGCCGGCGGCGCACCGATCCTGCGGAGGTACCGGGTGGGCGGCCACAGAACGGTCGCAACGATGAGCGCCAGCAGGACGGGGAGAACGATCACCCACATCTGGCCGATCAGCCACCCGGCGATCCAGCACGCTGCAGCGACGACGATGACCACGGCCGATGCCTTGGCCAGCCACACCGCGCCGTGTGCGATCAGAGAACCTCGCTCCCGAAAACTGCGTGAGCCGGAGGAGGTGTCGGAGGCGTTCTCGGTCACGAAAGTGTCCTTTTGTATGTCAGCGGGCGAGCGCGGTCAGGACGGTGGAGAAGTGGGTGGCCGTGGGAGGGTACCCGGGAATCGTGAATTCTCACATCGGCGGTCACGGGTAGGCGCCGCGGGCCGACAGCGCCACTCGCCACAGATGCATCGACACGTAGGAACGCCACGGCGACCAACGCGCGGAGTCGGCTAGGTCGACCTCGAGCAGGGCAGCGCCCTGGCGAACCACGAGATCGGTGTCCAGTAGAACGTCTGGATCGCGCAGCAATCGCATCGACACGTAGCGCGCGGTCCACGGCCCGACACCCCGGAGGTCGGTGAGCGACTTCTCCTGTTCGTGCGCAGTCCGGTCGTGGCGAATGTCGAGGGCGCCGTCGGCCAATGCGCCTGCGGCCCCTGCGATCGCTGCGATGCGCCTGGCCGGACCAGTCAGAACGTCGGCACCGCGGGCCGCGACGGCCGAGTTCGTCGGAAACAGGTGGGTGATTCCGTGCCGGCCGACGCCCTCGTCGTCTCCGACCGGTTCACCGAGCGCGGCCACCAGTCTCGCGGTGTGCGTCGCGGCGGCTCCGAGGGAGATCTGTTGGCCGATCATGGTGCGTAGCAACACTTCGGACGAGTCGAAGGCGCCCGGAACGCGAATTCCCGGTGCGGCGTGGACGCACGGGGCCAGCGCTGGATCGGCTGCCAGCGCGCGATCGACCGGTTCCGCGTCGACATCCAGAGCTAGAACCGTTCGCACACTGTCGATTGCCGCGTCGAGGTCGGATCCAGCTCGCGCGCGAACCTCGGTTCGCGCCGCCCCCGACCCGTCGCGTCCGGTGACGAAGCGGACCGTGATCACCGCGGGTCCGCCGGGCAGACGAAGTGATCGGCGATAGACACCGTCGCGAAAGGTCTCCATGCCCGGCACAGCGTGACCGGACAGGAACCACTGCATCCACTGCACGTCGTAGGGAGCACGGTAGGGAAGATCGACCGAGACGGCGCTCCAACTCCGGGTGCTCACTGCACCATCGTGCCGGGGTCGATCAGCAGCAGCGCGCGCCGGGGTTCGCACCGGCGTCGGCGTGACGACGTCGCCAGTACTCCCGTTCGGTCGGAACCTCCGCGTCCGGGTGGACACGACGTAGATGCGCGACGTACCTCTCGTAGTCGTGATCGCCCATCACCGAGGTGATCCACCAGACGGCGCCACGCGCCGCGCGAGCCAGTGTTGTCATCCGTGGGACCCCGGCGCACGCACCTTGCCGTCGGCGATCAGAACGTCCCACTCCTTCTGCACCGACTTCTCTGCCGCTGTGGGGATCATGCCGCTCGGGGCGAAGATCTTCGACGGAACGTCCGGTTCTTCGTTACCCGGCAACCCGCCGGCTCGGAATGCCTTGATGCACACCACGAAACCGGCGACAGCGACGATCAGTACGAGGACGGCGAACACGATCGACAGGGTGCCCTGAATGAACGTGTTCCGGATGACGGCGTCGATGGCGTCGGCGGTCTTGGCGGTCCTGAACTCGGTGAGGCCCTGATCCTTCGCGGCTTTGAAGTCGCTGTGCTGAGCCCAGTACCCGATGGCGGGAACGGAGGAGAAGATCTTCTGGTACGAGGCGGTCATGGTGACGATCAGGTCCCACGCGAGCGGCAGACCGGGAATCCAGGCCCACTTGAAGTGGCCCTTCTTGACCACGATGGTCAGCACGACCGTGAGAGCGATGGCGGCGAGCAATTGGTTCGCGATGCCGAAGAGCGGGAAGAGCGTGTTGATGCCGCCGAGCGGATCGGTGACACCCATGAGCAGAATGGCGCCCCACGCGGCGACGACGACGAACGAGCAGATCCAGGCGCCGGCGCGCCACGACGGGTCACGGAACTTCTTGGCGCCGCCGCCGAGGTTGCTGAGCGAGTCCGACAGCATGAACCGGGCGACGCGAGTTCCAGCGTCGACGGTGGTGAGGATGAACAGCGCCTCGAACATGATCGCGAAGTGGTACCAGAACGACTTCAGGCTTTCGCCGCCGAACACCTGGTGCAGCACTTCCGACATGCCGAACGCGAGAGTGGGAGCGCCGCCGGTGCGCGAGATGATCGACTCCTCGCCGACCGCCTGAGCGGCTGCGGTGATCTGCTCGGGGGTGACGTCCGTTCCGCCGAGTCCCAGGCCGTTCACGTAGGTCGCGGCAGTGTCCGCGGTTCCGCCGGTCAGCGCCGTCGGTGCGTTGAGGATGAAGTAGAGGTGCTGGTCGAGGATGCACGCCGTGACCAGCGCCATGATCGCGACGAACGACTCGGTGAGCATGCCGCCGTAGCCGATCAGCCGCATCTGCTTCTCTTTTTCGAGCAGTTTCGGCGTGGTGCCGGACGAGATGAGCGCGTGGAAGCCGGAGAGGGCGCCGCAGGCGATGGTGATGAACAGGAACGGGAACAGCGAACCCGAGAAGGCCGGTCCGGTTCCGGTGCTGGCGAAGGACGTGACATCCGGCATCTGCAGAACCGGACGCGCGATGAGGATGCCGATGGCCAGCAGCGCGATCGTGCCGATTTTCATGAAGGTCGACAGGTAGTCGCGAGGGGCGAGAAGCAGCCAGACCGGCAGCACAGAGGCCGCGAAACCGTACGCGATCATCAGCCACGCGATGGTGACCTTCGACAGCGTGAACCAGTCCGTGCCCCAGTCGGTTTCGGCGACCCAGCCACCGGAAATGATGGCCAGGAGCAGCAGCACGACGCCGATGAGCGAGACCTCGGACACCTTGCCCGGGCGCAGGTACCGCAGATACACGCCCATGAAGAGTGCGATGGGGATGGTCATGGCAATGGAGAAGACGCCCCAGGGGCTTTCCGCGAGCGCGTTGACGACGACGAGCGCGAGAACCGCGATGATGATGATCATGATGACGAACACGCCGATGAGAGCGGCGACGCCGCCGACCACGCCGAGTTCCTCGCGGGCCATCTGACCGAGGCTTCGGCCGCCGCGTCGCGTCGAGATCCAGAGCACCAGGAAGTCCTGCACGGCTCCGGCGAACACGACGCCCACGATGATCCAGATGGTGCCGGGGAGATATCCCATCTGGGCGGCGAGCACCGGACCGACCAGAGGCCCGGCGCCGGCGATGGCCGCGAAGTGGTGACCGAAGAGCACACGCCGATCCGTCGGCATGTAGTCCTTGCCGTTCTCCAGCACCTCCGCCGGAGTTGCCCTGTCGTCGCGGGGCATGACGAGCTTGCGTTCGACGATGCGCGCGTAGAACCGGAACGCGAAGATGTAGGTGCAGACCGCGGCGATGACGAACCACACCGCGTTGACGTTCTCGCCTCGGACGATCGCGATCACGGACCAGGCGATACCGCCGAGGATGCCGATGATCACGAACAACACCCGCACGGCCGGCGACATCGGGGTGGTGTCGACCACCTCCACAGGGGGAAGGTCCGGGTCGTTCTTCTTGAACTCGACGTGCGGGTTTCCCCGGTCCGATACGGCGGTCATCGTCGATCTCCTTGCGGCTGTCCTGTTATGACTCGGATCACCATAGGCACAGACCCCGACATATCGGGGAGCTTCGGAGACGATGCGCCGGGCGGTCCGTGTGATGCGGTGACCGGATCGTTCTCTCATCGCGATGTTCGCGTCGGTTCCGGCGTTTAGGGTGTTCCGCATGGCCGACAACGACCCCTACAGCTCACCGAATCTGTCGAAGGGCGACGACGCGTCGCAGACACCCGGTTACGACCAGTCGGCCGGATACCAGCAGCCCGCACAGGGTTATCCGACTCAGGGTTCTTCCACGCAGGGTTATCCGACGTCGGGGTTTCCAGCACAGGGGTACGACCAGCAACCGTCCTACCCGCAGCAGTCGTACGGCCCGCCGCCCTTGCCGCCGACCAACGCGGGCTGGGCCGTCGCGGCGGTGATCTTCTTCTGGCCGCTGGCCTTCGCCGCGTTCAATCATTCGTCGAGCGTGTTCCCGCGCTGGTCGTTGGGCGATTACCAGGGCGCGCAGTACGCCTCGGACCGGACGGAGCAGCTCGGCAAGTACGCGCTCTGGATCTTCGCGGCATTCTTCGCCATCTTCATCGTGTTCTACATCGTGATCATCGCGGTGGCGGTGTCGGTGGGGTCGAGCAGCACCACGTTCTGAGAACGTAGACTCCTCTCTCTGTGAGCCTTACTCTCGGAATCGTCGGCCTGCCCAATGTGGGCAAGTCCACCCTGTTCAACGCGCTGACCAACAACGACGTTCTGGCCGCGAACTACCCGTTCGCGACCATCGAGCCGAACGAAGGTGTTGTCCCGCTACCGGATCCGCGTCTGAACGAACTGGCGAAGATCTTCGGCTCGGAGCGGATTCTGCCCGCGCCGGTCACCTTCGTCGACATCGCGGGCATCGTGAAGGGCGCGTCCGAGGGTGCCGGCCTCGGCAACAAGTTCCTCGCCAACATTCGCGAAGCGGACGCCATCTGTCAGGTCGTGCGTGTGTTCGCCGACGACGACGTCGTCCACGTCGACGGCCGAGTCGATCCCGCCGCGGACATCGAGGTCATCGAGACCGAGCTGATCATCGCGGACATGCAGACGCTCGAGAAGGCGATCCCGCGTCTGGAGAAGGAGATCCGGACCCAGAAGGACCGCGCTCCGATGCTCGCGGCCGCGAAGGAAGCGCAGGCGTTCCTCGATCAGGGCAAGACGCTCTACTCGGTGAAGGACAAGCTCGACAACTCGCTGCTGCGCGAACTGAACCTGCTGACCACGAAGCCGTTCCTCTACGTCTTCAACGCAGACGAGTCGATCCTGACCGACGAGGCCAAAGTCGCCGAACTGAAAGCGTCGGTCGCACCGGCCGACGCGGTGTTCCTCGACGCGAAGATCGAGTCCGAACTCGTCGAGCTCGACGACGAATCGGCACTGGAATTGCTCGAGTCCATCGGCCAGGCCGAGCCGGGTCTGCACGCGCTGGCCCGCGCCGGCTTCCACACGCTGGGTCTGCAGACGTACCTCACCGCGGGACCGAAAGAGTCCCGCGCGTGGACCATTCACCAGGGAGACACCGCCCCGCAGGCCGCCGGCGTCATCCACACGGACTTCGAGAAGGGCTTCATCAAGGCCGAAGTCGTGTCCTACGACGACCTTGTCGCAGCCGGTTCGATGGCAGCGGCCAAGGCCGCGGGCAAGGTTCGCATCGAGGGCAAGGACTACGTCATGGCCGACGGCGACGTGGTGGAGTTCCGCTTCAACGTCTAGGCAGGTACGTATGAGTATGAAACTCGAGAACGTCGGAATCGCCGTCGAGGATCTGGACGCCACGATCGCGTTCTTCACCGACCTCGGCCTGGTCGAGATCGGACGCGACACCGTCAGCGGTGAGTGGACCGATACCGCCGTGGGTCTGGACGGCAACCACGCGAACATCGCCATGTTGCAGACACCCGATGGAAACGGCCGTATCGAGCTCTTCCAGTACATCCATCCTGCGGCAATCCCCACGAATCCGACGCTCCCCAACGAAATCGGTATGCACCGTGTCGGGTTCTCGGTCGACGACTTGGACAGCGCTCTCGCCGTGGCCGCGAAGCACGGGTGCTATCCGCTGCGCGGCGTGGCCAACTACAACGACGCGTACAGGCTGACGTACGTCCGTGGGCCCAGCGGGATCATCGTGATGCTGGCCGAGGCGCTGGGCGGCTGACCGGATTTCTCGGCAAAGTTTGAGGACCACGGGCCAAAAACGATAACCTGTTCTCGTGTCTTGGATTTCGAACGTGGTTCCGTCCGGAGCGACCGCCGACGTCGCGCCGGTAGACAACGTGCCCGCCGGCCGAATGGTCGAGTTGCCGGGCCGGGGGTCGACGTACGTGGTCGACACAGGTAACCCCGACGGTCCGGTGGTCATTCTCCTGCACGCGCTGGCCTGCACGGGCCTGCTCACCTGGTATCCGTCGTTACCGTCGCTGACCGACCGTTTTCGGGTGATCACGCTGGATCAGCGGTGGCACGGTCGGGGCATCAAATCCGACCGGTTCCATCTGGAAGATTGTGCGGACGACGTGGTCGCCCTGGCCGACGTTCTGGGCATCGACCGCTTCATGGTGGCGGGATACTCCATGGGTGGCCTGGTGACGCAGTTGGTCTGGCGCGCGCACCGCGATCGCGTTCGCGGCATCGTTCTCTGTTCCACCGCAGCCAATTTCGAGCGGGGCCGTGTCGACGGCCTCCTCCTGAGCACGATTCAGACGGTGGCTGCCCGTGTCCGGCCGACCTTCGTCGATGCCGTCACCGAGGACACAGGTGTCGCAAAGGCTTCAGGCGCCGCAACCGATTCCGGCGCAGCGACCGATCCCGGCACATGGGCTCTGCGTGAATTCCGCTCGACGCACCGCGGCGCCATAGCTCGCGCCGGCAACGAGATCGTTCGGTTCGACTCGCGGGACTGGATACACCAAGTGGACGTTCCCACCGCGGTCTGCGTCACCACCCGAGACCGGCTCATACCGCCCTCGCACCAACGTCGGCTCACCCGCGCGATCGACGCTGCCTCGCAGCAGGACGTCGATGCGGGGCATGCCGCCTGCGTTCTGAAGCCCAGCGAGTTCGTTCCGGCCTTCCGGACTGCGTGCGCATCGGTGAACGCGCGCGCCTGGTAAGGCGCACTGCCAGAGGCGAATTCAGGCCGGGAGACCTTCGGTGAGCGCCACCAACTCGTCCAGGGAATCGAGAATGCCGGTCGCGATGGGACGCAGGTCCGGAACCAGATCGGCGCAGGCGATGAGACCCACGTTCAACTTTCCGTTCACCGACACCACGGTGATGTTGAGGCCCGCGGTCTCGAAGATCGGGCCCAAGGGGTACATGGCCTCGATCCGAGCGCCCAGGAAGTACAGCGGAAAATCCGGTCCGGGCACGTTCGAGATCAGAAGGTTCTGCATCGGGGGCTGCTTGTCGCCCAAGCCCAGTGCGCTGTAGAGGCGCACTCCGGCTCCCGTGACGGTGGGCGGAATGAATTGGGCGAGCATCTGCGGCATGCTCGCCGACCACTCACCGAGGTGTTCCTTCGCAGATCCCGTCGACTCCCGGATCGCCTGCAGGCGTTCCAGTGGGTCCGCGATATCGGTGGCCAGCTTGGTGAACATCCCGGTGACGCGGTTCGTTCCCACGTCGATCGCTTCGTCTTCGCTGACCGCAACGGGGACGACGGCGATGAGTGAGCGGTCGGGTAGTTCACCACGCTTGTCGAGGTAGGCGCGCAGCGCTCCACTGCAGATGGCGAGGACGACGTCGTTCACGGTCACGCCCTGCGCATTCTTCACCTTCTTGACGTCTGCGAGCTCGGCCTGGGCGAAGCCGATGGTGCGGTGCGGCGTCAGCGCACCGTTGAACGAGGTGCGGGGCGCCGTGAACGGGACCGGCATCGACTTGCCCCGGCGCGCCCGGCCGATCCAGTTGATGGGAATCTTCACGATCTCGGGGACCAGACCGGCGTACTGGAAGGGTCTGCGCGCCACGGTGATCATGCCGTCGGCGGCGAGCTGCAGCAGCGGGGCGTTTCCGGAGTTCTTCCGCATCAGCTCGGGATCCGGTGGAGCCATCTCGGTGGTCAGCGAGCACAGACGGGTGATCAGGTTCGCTCCGGTCACACCGTCGACGGTGGCGTGGTGCATCCGCACCAGGACCGCGACCCTGCCGCGCTCGAGGCCCTCGATCACCCACATCTCCCACAACGGTTTGTCGCGATCGAGACTCTGACCGGAGAGATGGCCACACAGGCGGGCGAGCTCGTCGTCCCCGCCGGGCGCCGGCACCGCGACGTGGAACAGGTGACGGTCGATGTCGAAGCGTCGATCCTCGACCCACACGGGGTGGTCGAGGTTGAGAAACGAATCCTTCAGTCGCCGCCGGAATTCCGGGAGGCTTTTCACGGCGTCGGCGAGGGCGCGGCGGAAGACGCCGAAGTCGAAATCGTTGTCCTCGTCGGCGGTGGGGTCGAGAACGATCACACCGTTGATGTGCATCAACTGGGCACGCGATTCCAGATACAGGAACGCTGCGTCCATGCCACTCAGTCGTTCCACCCGAAACTCCTCGAGTCGTCGCCAGCTCTGTCCGAAGGGGGTATCCCCTGTCGGTTCGCACTCTTCCTCGAGTGGGCCATCTCTGGAACCGGTTTCAGTTTTTTTCGTCCGTTTCACCACATGCTTCATGGAGCCCGAACGCAAAAATCCGGTGCCACCGACCGCGATGAGCGCGGTCGATGGCACCGGATTTCTCGAGCGGATTACCGCCAGCCGAGCTCCGGCGCCACGTGGGTCAGGATCGACTCCAGTACGTGTGCGCAGTAGTCCACTCCCAGCTGATTCGGGATGGTCAGCAGCAGGGTGTCGGCAGCGGCGACGGCCTCGTCCTTCGCCAGGTCGTCGATGAGCTTGTCCGGCGTGCCCGCGTAGGTCTTGCCGAAACGAGCCTTGCCACCGTCGAGGTAGCCGACCTGATCGCCGCTACCGCTCTCGCGGCCGAAGTACGCGCGGTCGGTGTCGTTCACGATCGGGAAGATGCTGCGGCTCACCGACACCCGCGGCTCGAAGGAGTGTCCGGCGTCGGACCACGTCTTGCGGAACCGCTCGATCTGCTCGGCCTGCAGCTCGTGGAACGGGACACCGGTGTCCTCGCTGAGCAGAGTGGAGCTCATCAGGTTCATGCCCTGCTGCGCAGTCCATTCCGCGGTCGCGCGGGTGCCGGCGCCCCACCAGATGCGCTGGCGCAGGCCCTCGGAGTGCGGCTCGAGCCGCAGCAAGCCCGGCGGGTTCGGGAACATCGGCGACGGGTTGGGCTCGGCAAAGCCCTTGCCCTCGAGCAGTTCGAGGAAGATTCGCGTGTGCTCACGGGCCATGTCGCCGTTGTCCGTGCCGTCGGCGGGGGAGTACCCGAAGTAGCGGTAGCCCTCGACGACCTGCTCGGGCGATCCCCGGCTCACGCCCAGCTGCAGACGTCCCCCAGAAATGAGGTCGGCGGAGCCGGCGTCCTCGACCATGTAGAACGGATTCTCGTACCGCATGTCGATGACGCCGGTGCCGATCTCGATCGTGGACGTCTTGGCGCCCACCGCGGCGAGCAGCGGAAACGGGGATGCGAGCTGGTTGGCGAAGTGGTGGACACGGAAGTACGCACCGTCCGCACCCAGCTCCTCGGCGGCGACCGCGAGGTCGATGGACTGCAACAACACGTCCGATGCGGACCGAGTCTGCGAGTGTGGCGACGGTGACCAGTGTCCGAAGGACAGGAACCCAATCTTCTTCATGATTCAACCAACACTCGACGGCTCGGAATGTTTCCCGTCGGCCTTCCTCATCGTCACCGGTACCCCGTTGAACACGGCCGCACCGGTCAGCGACTCGGTCACGGCGTCGTCCGTCAGGTCGTTGGCGCTCGGACCCGTCAGCGTCGACGCCACGGACAGCCGAACCCCGTCCCGCCGGTGGCCGTATCCGTGGGGAATGCTCACCACGCCGGGCATGAGGTCGTCTGATTCACCCACCTCGATGGTGATTCGTCCGCTCGCCGACGTGACACACACCGTGTCACCGGAGGAGAGCCCGCGTGCCTCGAGATCGGACGGGTGCGCCAGAAGATGATGGCGCGCTGCGCCTTTCACCAGCCGCGGTGCATTGTGCATCCACGAATTGTTGCTGCGCAGGTGCCTGCGGCCGATCAGCAGCAGCTCGTCGGCGTTCGGTGTGGCGGCCAGCCGCTCGCGAAGCGTCGCGATTTCCTTCTCGATCGGTTCGGGCAGAAGGTCGATTCGCTTGTTCTTCGTGTGCAGGGCGTCAGGAAACGAGGGTGTCAGTGGCCCGAGGTCGATACCGTGCGGCGCCTTTCGCAATTTCGCCACCGTGACTCCTCGGCCGCTCAGCCGCAGCAGCACGTCGAGGCTGCGGACCGGGGAGAGTCGTAGTTTGACCGCATCCATCAGGTTGAACCGCCGCCCCACGGCGCGGCCGTACCGGATGGCGACGTCCCGATAGATCTCCCAGTCGTGTTTCTCGTCGGCGGCTTTCGGCAGCACCGCGGGGGAGAACCGACTGGTGTTGCGCACGGCGAAGTGGTGATGGAAGAGGTCGTAGTGATCGCGGGTCACCGCCGGCGCCGGCGGAAGGATCACGTCGGCATGACGGGTCGTCTCGTTGACGTAGAAGTCGAACGCCACCATGAAATCGAGGGACGGCAACGCCTCGCTCAATCGAGAACCGTTGGGAGCGGACAAGACCGGGTTCCCGGCCATCACGACCATTGCCCGAATCTGCCCCTGCCCCGGAGTCTCGATCTCGTCCGCCAGCGTCGCCGTCGGTAATTCGCCACCGAAATCGGGGAGTCCTCGGACCCGGCTACGGCGCCGTCCGAGTTCGCCCGGCTTCATCGTCTTGGTCTTGATCAAATTTGCCGCGGGCGTGGCCACCAGCGCACCGCCCACGGAGTCGAGGTTGCCGGTCACGGTGTTCAGCGCCTGAATTGCCCACTGGCACAACGCTCCGTGCTGTTGGGTGGACACCCCCATTCGCCCGTGGGCAACCGCGGACGAGGCCGTCGCGAAGTCGCGTGCGACCGTGCGGATGTCTCCGGGCGCCATGCCGGTGTGCGGCGCCACCGCCTCGGGAGTGAACGGCTCGACCGCCTCGGCAACGGCCTCGATGGAATCGACGTACTGCCGGGCGTTGGCCAGACCCTCGACGAGGACGGTGCGGAGGAGGGCCAGGAGGAACAGGGCGTCGCTACCGGGGCGTACGAACAGGTGTCTGTCGGCGAGCCGCGCAGTCTCGGTGCGCCGCGGATCGACGACGACGAGCGAGCCTCCACGTGCCTTCAGCGCCTTGAGTCGGTTGGCGACGTCGGGCACGGTCATGGTGCTCCCGTTGGACACCAGCGGGTTCGAACCGATCACGAGGAAATATGCGGTGCGGTCGATGTCGGGAATCGGCGCCAGCAACTGATGTCCGTACAGCAGGCGATGAATCACGAAGTGCGGCAACGTGTCGAGTGATGTGGCCGAGAAGCGATTACGCGTTCCCAGCAACGGTGAGAACCCGCCGATCCCGTGCGTCAGGGCTCCGAGACTGTGCGCCATGGGGTTTCCCCAGTACACGCCCACGGCATCCGGTCCGTGCTCGCGGCGCGTTCGGACGAGCCCGTCGACCACGAGGTCGTATGCTTCGTCCCACTCGATCTCGACCCACGTCGACCCGACCTTCTTGACCGGACGTCGGAGCCGATCGGGGTCGGTGTGCAGGTCGCCCAGCGCGAGCGCTTTCGGGCACAGATGGCCACGCGAGAGCGGGTCGTCGGAATCGCCACGCGTGGACGTGATGGCCCCGTCGTCGACGGTGAACGTGAGGCCGCACATGGCCTCGCAGAGGTTGCAAGCGCCCAGCCGATGCGTACCCGATTCCGCAGTCATAGGGTGATCTTCCATGAGCCGGTCCGCTGCGCTGACGTCCGGTACGTTCGCACTTCTGACCGCGCTCTACTTCGCTCAGGGCGTGCCGTTCGGCTTCTTCACCCAGGCGCTTCCCGTTGTCCTGCGCAGGTCGGGCTATTCGCTGGTGACCATCAGCGCCGCCGGCATCCTGTTCGCCCCGTGGGCGCTGAAGTTTCTGTGGGCACCCTGGGTCGATCGGTACGGATCGCGTCGGCGGTGGCTGCTCACCCTCCAAAGTCTCTCTGCTGCAATCGCTCTGGTCTTGGCCTGCCTCGACCTGTCCTCGACGCTTCGGTGGCTGTTCGTGGGAATCGCTGCCGTGAACCTGGTGTCGGCGACCCAGGACGTCGTGACGGACGGGCTGGCGGTGCGACTACTCGGGCCGCGCGGCCGCGGAATCGGCAACGGCATCCAGGTCGGTGCCTACCGCATCGGCATGGTGGTGGGAGGCGGCGCGCTGCTGTGGCTGTTCTCCATCGCGGGGTGGCGGACGCTGTTCGTGGCCATGGCGCTCCTGCTGATCGCGTCGACCGTTCCGGTGTGGACGATGCGGAAACAACTCGAGGCGGCCGACGCCGCAGGAGCAGGTGGGGACCGACCGTCGGCGCGTCGACTGCCCGTGGTCTGGCTCGAGCGCCTGCGCCGGCCGGGGATGGTGGCGATCATTGCGCTGGTCGCGAGCTACAAGTTCGGCAACTCGATGGGATCGGCCCTGGTGGGACCGTTCCTGTCGGACGTCGGGCTCACTCTGCCGCAGATCGCACTGATCGAGGGCGGTCTCTCGTCGGTGTCCGCCCTCGCGGGCGCTGCGGTCGGCGCCTGGTACGCCTACCGCTTCGGTCGCCGACGCGCACTGCTGTTCGCGGGCATCACGCAAACCGCGTCGCTCGCCCTCTACGGCGCGGTGTCACTCGGAGCGGATGCACTGCCTGTGATCGTGACGGCCTCCGTCGCGGAGCACGTGTTCGGGGGAGCGGCCACGGTGGTGGTGTTCGCACTGATGATGGACGCGTCCGACCCCGAGTACGCGGGAAGCGACTACACCTTGCTCGCGTGCGCCGTGGTGTTCTCGCAGGGAATCGCCGGTCTGGCGGCCGGGGTGGTCGGGGACATGCTCGGGTACCCGGCACTGTTTGCGACCGCGCTGGTCCTGTCCGGGATCGGGTGCGCCGTGATGGTGTCGGCGCTCGCGCGTGGTGTCGGTCCAGCGGGTTTGCGGGAAGCGAATCTTCTCGGCGGCGGGCGCGGCACACTGGAGGCATGATCGACATCGCCGCTCAGTCCGTCGCCGATCGGCTCGGCCGCCGTCTCACGATGTGGGGAGGAGGCAGCGTGGTGCTCGGCGGCGCGTTGGCGATCGCGAGTCCGTCTCCGGCCGTCCGTGCGTTCGGCGTTCAGAGTGCGGGGTGGGGAGCGATCGACCTGCTGATCGCGGGTGCGGGATCGCTGTCGAAGAAGCCTGCGAAATCGTCGACACTGCGAAAGACGTTGTGGGTCAACGCAGGTCTCGATGTCGGGTACATCGCGGCGGGCGCGCACGTCGCGGTGCGCAAGCCCCTCTTCGGAGGCCGGATCACTGCCGCGGAAGCCGTGGGGCACGGCGTCGCCGTGGTCGTCCAGGGAGCGGCGCTGTTGGTGTTGGACACGGTGCACGCCCGCGCCCTGAGCTGACTACGGCGTGCGGGTGCGGCTTTTCGAGGCGCGGGCCATCACGTCGTCGACCACTTTGGTGAGCGCGGGATCGATGGTGGCGCCGGTCTGAGCCATGAACGTCGTCCTGGTGGTGACCATGGGTCGACCGTTCTCGTCCGTGATGTCGTTCTTGATCACGATGATGTCGCTGCCGGCCAGCTGCCGAAAGGACTCCAGATACAGGTCCGAGGTGAGTCGATCGCCCACGCGAATCTGATTGTGGATCTTGAAACCCTGATCGATCTGCAGCAGGCTGCCCGGGTCGTAATCACCGATGACGTGCTCGAACAGGTTTTCCAGTGCGATGCCGCCCAGCACGCTGACGAAGGTGGGCGACGCGATGATCGTGTCGTGTCCCAGTGCGGCGGCGCCGGCCTCGGTGTGGTGGGCTGGATGCGCATCCTGAATCGCAGTGGCGAACTCGCGGATTTTCTCGCGGCCGACCTCGTAGAAGTCGGGCATCCGGAAATGTTCGCCGACCAGGCTGTGCATGTGCGCGGCCACGTCGCGCGTCTGCGCGTCGGGGCGACCGATTGTCGTTTGGGACATTTCACTAGATTAGCGGCAACGGTTGTGCTCTCACTCCACCCTGGACGAGTTCTGGAGTGCGAAATTAGTCTCACTGGTATGACGACACCCGCGATCGAGATGGACTACACCGTATTGGACTGCCCGGATCCGGGCGCCCTGGCGGCCTTCTACAGCGGCGTCCTGGGGTGGGACGTCGCGCGCGACGAGGGCGACTGGGCCGAGATCCGCGGCCCGGGTGCGCTGCGGCTGGCGTTTCAGCTCGCTCCCGACTTCACGCCGCTCGCGTGGCCCGAGGTGGGTGTCCACGCGCACCTCGATTTCGTGGTCGACGAGTTCGAGACGACGGAGCAGCACGTCCTGGGCCTGGGCGCCGAGCTGATCGACGCCTCGGACGACCACCCCACGTTCAGGGTCTACCGGGACCCGGCGGGGCACTTCTTCTGCCTCTGCGCGCGGGCGTGACCTACGATTCGCAGTCATGTCGTCGAACACGTTTCTCGTCGAGCGGTCCACCGTGGTGGATGCGAGCCCGGAAGCCGTCCACGCGCTGATCGACAATTTTCATCGGTGGGAATCGTGGTCGCCTTACGAGGGGATCGACCCCGATCTCGACAAGACCTTCACGGGCCCGGAATCGGGCGTGGGTGCGTCCTACGCGTGGTCCGGAAACCGCAAGGCCGGAGCGGGATCGATGACGATCACCGAGTCCGTACCCGGCGAAAAAGTGGTGCTGGACCTGAACTTCACCAAGCCTTTCGCGGCGCAGAACGTCACCACGTTCTCGATCGAACCTCGGGGCGGTCACATCGTGGTGCGGTGGCAGATGACCGGTAAGCAGAACGTGTTCTTCAAGCTGTTCGGGTTCCTGTTCAGCATGGACAAGCTGGTCGGCAAGGACTTCGACAAGGGGCTGGCTTCTCTCAAGGCGCGGGCCGAGGAGGCCTGAGCCGGGTCCGGTGCCGCGCATGGAGGCGTCCGACGCCCAGATGCTGTGGATGTCGGCGAAGATCCCCAACGATCAGTTCCTGCTGTTCTGCTTCGAGGATGCAGCTGCGGACGTTCGCGAGACGATCGTCGAACGGGCGAAGACCATCGACGCACTGCAATTGAAGTGCCGGGACGTGCCCTTCACGTTGGACTACCCGAACTGGGTTCCGATGCCGGTGACGGCGGCACACGTGCGGGAGCACCGGCTGCCGTCGTCGCGCTGGGAGGACTGCCGATCGGCACTCGAGGAGCTGATCACCACGGCAGTCGACGTTCACGAGACTCCGTGGCGCGTCCACGTCTTCGAGCCCGTGTCCGATGCGCCTCGGTGCCGCGGCACCGCTCTGGTGGTGGTGCTGCAGATCTCGCATGCTCTCGTCGACGGGCGAGGGGCGTCCGATGTGGCCCGGGCGCTCTTCGGACACGGCGACAGGCCAGGGCGTCCACCTCCGCGACGGACTCTGCATCCCGTCGTGTCCGCTGTGGCCTGGTTCCCCGGTCGGATCGTCTCGCTCGTGCGACTCGGCCGGATTGCCCAGCGCGAGAGTGCCCGGCTGGCAGAGGACACGGATGCCGGACGGGTTCCCGTGCCGTCCGACGGGCGGTCACTGCTCCCGATCAACTCGCGGCCGGGTTCGACGCGCAGCGTTCGACCGATCGTGTGCGACACAGCCGCGCTGCGGCGGCCCGGCGTGACGGTGACGGTCGGCGCGCTGACCGTGGTGTCGTCGGCTCTCGCTCGTTACCTCGAACATCACGGTCACGACGTGCCGGACGACCTGGCGGCGGAAACGACGCTCGGCAAAGCCGAAGCCATGTCGGTCAACAACTTTCGCAACGGATCCGTCGACCTTCATCCCGGGATCGCCGACCTCGTGGAGCGTGCCCGCGCCATCGCGACGTCCATGGACGAGCGGCGTCGACGCTTCGCGCATCCGTCCTTCGCCGCCGCCGACCGCGCCACGGCCGCCGTTCCCGCTCCACTGATGAAGTGGGGGACCCGCCAGTTCGATGCGGACGCCGTGCCGGAGCGAGTCGTCGGGCACACGGTTGTCTCCAGCGTCGATCGAGGGCGAGCCGATCTCACTCTCGGTGGAGGAACCGTGGTGTGGACGGCTGGATTTCCGGCCCTGTCGCCGGCGATGGGGTTGACGCACGGTGTGCACGGGATCGGTGACACCGTGACCATCACCATCGTGACCAGTCCCGCCGTCATGCCCGACGTCGACTTCTACGCCGATCTCGTTCGATCCGCGGTGCGCGACGTCGAACAGGCATTCCGGGCCACCTGACGAACGCGCCTATCCTGGCGCCCATGGCAATGCGAACCGCGGTGCGTCCGAGTCCGGTGTTCCTCGGCGTGATCGCCCTTGCCGCGATCGGCGGCGCACTGGCGTGGAATGCAGTGCCGGGGAGTGCGATGTCCTACGCCGGCGTCTTCGTACTGGTGGTCGCGGGCTGGGTGGTGTCGCTGTGCCTGCACGAATTCGGGCACGCCATCACCGCGTGGCGCTTCGGCGACCACGACACCGCAGCGCGCGGATACCTCAGCCTGAACCCGTTCAAGTACACCGTGCCGTCGCTGTCCATCGTGCTGCCACTGGTGTTCATTGCGCTCGGCGGCATCGGATTGCCCGGTGGCGCAGTCTGGTTGAACACGGCCGGCATGACGCGGCGCCAGCGGACCATCGTGAGCCTGGCCGGTCCGCTCGCCAATGCTGTTCTGGCCGTGGTGCTTCTGATCGTGATCAGCTCGTTCGGCCTGACAGGGGAGAACCCGTCGTTCTGGTTCGGGTTGAGCTTCCTGGCTCTGCTGCAGGTGATCGCGGTGATACTCAACCTGATACCGATTCCGGGACTCGACGGCTTCGGTGCGATCGAGCCGTACCTGTCGCCGTCCACCCGACGCCAATTCGCGCAGATCGCGCCCTACGGAATCCTCATCGTCTTCGCGCTGCTGTTCGTGCCCGCGATCAACCGGGCATTCTTCGACGCGGTCTACGCGCTTTTCGGAGTGTCCGGCGTGCCGTCGCTCTGGGCGCAGTACGGCAGCGCCCTCACTCGCTTCTGGACGCAGTGGTACTGATCGGGCTCAGCTCGTGACCGGGGCGGACCGAGCGGCTCGCTTGGTCGCCCGCCGTCGTCCCGCCCGAACCAGGACGAACGCGAGAAGGACGAAGACGACCACCGCGATGATGGCGCCCGTGGCCGTGGCACCGCGGAATCCCGGCGCCTCCGTGTCGAGCGTGCGCTCACCGGCGTGCGCCGCGTTGTTGCCGCCCAACACGATCGACAGCGTCAACAAGTTCGGGATGGCCGTCACGACAGCGAGAACCACCGACACGATCGCGACGAACTTCGCTCCCCGACGCTTCCGGCCGGACCACGCGGAATAGAAGAACAACAGCGGCACCAGCGTGCAGACGACGCCGAACACCAGTCCCCACAGAATTCCCTTGTGGAAGGTTCCCGTGGCGAGATCGGCCACCCGCAGGCTCCACCAGCGCGGGAGAAAGGCGGCCAGAACGAAGTATGCGACCACCAGGACCACGACACCGACACCGGCGACGATGGCTTTACGCTTTGCGGTCGAACCGGACTTGGGCGCGGGCGACGTCGCTTCGGCTGTCATGGTGGCAAGTCTAAATGGGCGGGGTGTCCGGCACGGCGGAGCCGCAGGTCGGTAGCTATATCGTGACCGACATGGCCAACAAATCGAGCACGAGATGGGCTGCCGAACGCACCCCCGACGACTCCCACGCCTACGTCGAGCGATTCCGGGAGTTGGAGGCCGGCGACATCGACACCGACGGGGAAGCGCGGTTCGTGGACGCCGTCCTCGCCCGTGGGTCGACGGTTCTCGACGCCGGGTGCGGGACGGGACGCGTCGGCGCAGCTCTGGCGCGCCGCGGTCACCGGGTGACGGCCGTGGACCTCGATCCGATTCTGGTGGCGGAGGCGCGTCGGCACGACAACCTGGACGTGTACCAAGCCGACCTGGCCGAGTTGAACCTCGACGGCGCACCGTTCGACGCCGTGGTCGCGGCGGGCAACGTCATGGTCTTTCTGGAGCCGGGCACGGAAAGCGTTGTCCTGCAGCGCTTCCACGCGCACCTTCGTCCCGGCGGCGTGCTGATCTGTGGGTTCGCCACGGATCGCGAGTACACGGTGGCGGACTTCGTTCGGGAGGCGTCCGCGGCCGATTTCGTCGACGTTCGGTTGTTCTCGACCTGGAATCTCGATCCGTGGACCGACGATGCCGAGTGGGTTGTCGCGGTAGCGCGCACGCCACGCTGACGTAGCAGCTGGGGCTGCTGTAAATGACAGCGGTGGAAGTTACCGATGAGTTTTTTGGTGACTAGCGAGGTTCATGTGGTGTGTGGTGCAATGCGTGGGCAAACATCAAAACGTAGCAGTGACCTCGCATCGAATCGGTGAGGCACGCCGGGGTGCGCGATGTACGAAGTGAGGGTGGCAGTGCCAGGAGTTTCAGACGTCTCGCGTCGAGGTCTGTTCAGGATTGCCGCGGCGGGGTCCGCGGTCGTCGGCGTCGCAGCGCTCGGGTCGCGTGCACGAGCGCACGCCGATCCCGCGATTCTCGGAACGGTCGTCGACTACGCCGGCGGGGTTCCGACCCCGCTGTCGATCATCGCGGACGGACACAAGGGTGCCGTGCGGTACGTCTCGGATCGTCGACCGGGCGCGGAGTGGATGGTGGGCAAGCCCATGACCGCGGACGAGGCGGAGGGCCTGAAAGCAGTCGGAGCCGAGGTGGTGTCGTGCTACCAGTTCGGTAAGGGCGCCACCGCGGACTGGCGTGCGGGGCTCGAAGGCGGCAAGAAGCACGCGGCGCGCGGCCTCGAATTGCACCAGGCTGCAGGCGGACCCGACGATCGGCCGATCTACGCGTCCATCGACGACAACCCGACCCCGATCGAGTTCGCCACGATGATCGCGCCGTACCTGATCGGATGGCAGTCCGTGATCGGCGCCGAGAACCTGGGCGTCTACGCGAACTCGCCGACGATCGATCTCGCGAACGCGGCCGGGCTGGGAACCTTCTTCTGGCAACACAATTGGGGTACACCCAAAGGTTACGTGAATCCTGCCGCACACCTTCATCAGGTGCGGATCGACAAGGACACCATCGACGGTGTCGGCGTGGACATCAACAACATCCTGAAGCCCGACTACGGGCAGTGGTCCCTCGCCTGATCGCAGGCACCGCAACGACAGAGGAGAGCGCAGTGAACGTCGTCATCGACTTGTTCTACACAGTGCTGGACAGCATCTACACGAGTTTGTCCAGCATGTTCGGGTCCTCGTAGGGCCCCATTTGCCGACAATATGGCCGTGATCACCGCACCCGGAGTGCTGATCACGGCCATATTGCCAGGCTCAGACTACGAACAATCCCACCGTCGGGAAGAAGGTGCAGGGACGTCCCGCCGTCGTGGTCACGGACCCGGTGATGGCCGCCATGATGCGACCCTTCCCGGTGTCGGCGATCGCGGACAGGGTGGACGGGCCGTCCGGGTTGATCTTCGCGGCGCCGGTGAGCGTCGCGGTGCCCGTCTTCAAGGTGTCTATGTTGACCCAGGACACCGTCATCGGTGCGGTCTGCTCGGCGGCCAGAGGCGCCGTACCCAGGGCGGTGAACACGAACCCGGCCTGCGCCGTGCCCGGTCCCGGAGGCGGCAGCTGAGCGGGGCCGGGAACGGCCAGGGCCGTGCCGACGCTGTCCGCGGTCGGCGAGATGCATCCACGCCCGAGGGTGGGGTAGAGGAACTGCGCGATGACAGGCCCGTTCTCGGGGATGTCCGGTCCGCCGCCGGCGCTGCCGTCGAGGAACGTGATCACCGAGGACAGCGTCGTCTTGGTCTGCGCCGGGAGCGGTGCGGTGGCGAGGATCGCACGAGCCTGTGCCAGCAGTGCGTTGGACGTGCCGGCGACCTCGGTGGGTGCTGCGACGGCGGCGAACACGGCGGGCGCGAGGAACGACAGCGGCAGTGCCGATTCGCCTTCGGGTATCGGTTGCGGCAGTGGCGCGGCCGACGCGGTCGTCGGTGCGGCAAGGGCGCAGGCGGCTGCCATGGCGATGCCGACCAGTGCTGAACGCGTAACACGACTGCGGTGCACCGTGCCCCCATCTCGTCTAGGTGTAGAGAGCCGGGGATCGCAGACCCCCGACTAAGCTTGCGGAACTTCCGAAAGGCGAAAATTCTCACCGTCCGGGCTCCGGGTGGTCACTCTATGTACACAGCGCGACCGTTGTACAGCCGCCCGATGTCCCGATTGACCGTGTCGTTTCCGACTTTTTGAACCATATCCTGTTAATGAAGTGAAAATTGAGGTTGTTGATACAAATGTTATCGATCCTCTTGTGGTGATCGATCAACGCGGGCTGTGTACACGAGGCGCCGTCACAGGCGGCTAAGCTCCGTCGGGGAACGCCATGTCCTGACCATGTCGCTTCCGTCCCAACCAATTCTTTCGAGGAGCACGCGGACAGTGACAGCGGTACCGCGTGAGCGTCTCCACCCCGTCCTCCGCGCCGCGCCCTACCTGTTGGCCGCGACGCTTCTGTTCCGCATCGTCTGGACCTTCTTCACCGCGAACGGGATGAACTGGGTCGACCTCCATGTCTACGTGGACGGGTCCGCGTCGCTCGTCGGGGGAGACCTCTACCGGTTCGTCTATGCCGATCAGACTCCGGACTTTCCGCTCCCGTTCACCTATCCACCGTTCGCGGCCGTCGTGTTCTTCCCGCTGCACTACCTGCCGTTCACGCTCGTCGGCATCGCCTGGCAGGTGGCCACCATCGCGGCTCTCTACGCGGTGGTGCGCATCAGCATCCGCCTGGTCGTCGGCGACCGCGCCGACCTCCCGTCCTGGCGCCGCGCGGCACTGCTGTGGACCGCGGTGGGAATCTGGACCGAGTCCATGCGCACGACGATGGACTACGGACAGGTCAACGTGTTCCTCGTGCTCGGAGGGATGTTGGCGGTCCGCAGTGCGCGGTGGTGGGTCTCGGGCGGCATCGTCGGCTTCGTGGCCGGAATCAAGCTGACTCCGGCCATCACCGGGCTCTACTTCCTGGCGCAGCGACGCTGGAAGGCGGCGGTGTTCTCGGCGGTGGCGTTCTTCGCAACCATCGCGGTGAGCTGGCTGATCGCGAGCGAACAAGCTCGGCAGTACTTCACCGAGATACTCGGCGACGCCAACCGCATCGGACCGGTTGCATCGGTGTGGAACCAGTCGCTACGCGGTGCGCTGAGCCGCATCATGGGTCGTGACGTCGGCAACGGCCCGCTGTGGCTGATCTGCGCCGCGGTACTGCTCGTTCTCGCCTTCCTGGCCTGGCGGGCACTGCGCCGTGACGACCGACTCGGCACGATGCTGATCGTCCAGTTCGTCGGGCTCCTGATCTCACCCATCTCGTGGTCGCACCACTGGGTGTGGGTGGTTCCGCTGTTCGTCTGGCTCCTGCACGGGCCATACGGGAGCTACCTCGGAACTCGCATCGTCGCCGGATACTGGCTCGTCACCACCGTCGTGGGTGTGCCCTGGATTCTCAGCTTCTTCCAGCCGTCGATCTGGGAGGTGCAGCGACCGGCGCTGCTCGCCTGGCTCGGCGCAGTCGACGTCGTCGGGAGTGTGTTGTTGTTCGGATGGATCGCCTACATCGGCAGGCGGTCGACTACTGCTGCGCCAGCCGATCGATCGCTCCGGCAAGAACCACGTCCAAGCTCGTGATGCCACCCGACGAGTGCGTCGACAGCGAGTAGGTCACCGATCGCCAGCGGATGTCGATGTCGGGGTGGTGGTCCATCGATTCCGCCTCACGCGCGACCGCGCCGACCAGATCGATGGCGTCGAGGAAGGTCGACGACGTGATCGTCCGGCGGAGCGAGTCACCGTCTCTCGTCCACTCCGTGAGCTGAGTGAGTGCCTCGTCGATCTGCGCGTCGTCCAGAAGTTCGGCCATGACTCCATGGTCCTCGGGAAAGATGGGTGTGGTGCCGGAATCACGAACAGTCGTCGCGGGAGCCGTGATCGTCGATGCGCGACTTCTTCTCGCTCAGCGTGCGCACCCGGCCGAGCTCGCCGGTCGGTGGGAGCTGCCCGGCGGCAAGGTCGAACCGGGTGAGGAGGACGCAGCCGCGCTGACGCGTGAGCTCAGGGAGGAATTGGCGATCGACGTCGTCGTGGGGGATCCCATCGGTGCGGACGTCGATCTGGGCGGTGGGCTCGTCTTGCGCGCGTATCGGGTGAGCGTGCTGTCGGGTTCCCCTGCGCCGCTCGAACATTCGGCTCTGAGGTGGTTCGATGCGGCAGAACTGCACACCGTCGATCTGGTCGATGCCGACAGGCAGTGGATCCCGGACCTGGTGGCGCTGCTCTGATGGTGAGGCGAGTCCTCAGGCCGCCCGGGCCTTCTTCAGACCCTTCTTCAGGTCCTTGCCGCACACGCCGGCGCTCTCGAGCTTCTTCATGCGCATCACCACGACCGGACACGTCATGCACCGGATGTCTTTACGGCAGCACTTCTTCTTCGGCTTCATGCCGGCGACCTTGGCGGCGGCTGTCTTCTTCGACACGAAGGTGAGGGTAACTTAACTCGCTGCGCTGGGGAAGGGCACCCTCACTGCCGTGCGTGACTGCGATCACTGCGGCCCTACCGCTAAACTACAGCGGTCGCACTTTTGCTCGCGACGCAGCGTGCTCTCTGGGAGACGAAGCCGCTGGCTCTTCACCCCGCACACGACCAACGGAGATTTCTGCGTGACCAGCCCCACTGCACCGACCACCTTCCGCAATGTTGCCATCGTCGCGCACGTCGACCACGGCAAGACCACTCTGGTCGACGCCATGCTCCGTCAGTCCGGTGCCTTCGCCGAGCGTGCCGAGGCCATCGACCGCGTGATGGACTCCGGTGACCTGGAGAAGGAAAAGGGCATCACGATCCTGGCCAAGAACACGGCCGTCCACAAGCGCAACGCCGACGGCAGCACCACCGTCATCAATGTGATCGACACCCCCGGCCACGCCGACTTCGGCGGTGAGGTCGAGCGCGGCCTGTCCATGGTCGACGGTGTCGTCCTGCTCGTCGACGCATCCGAGGGGCCGCTGCCGCAGACCCGCTTCGTGCTGCGCAAGGCGCTCGCCGCGTCGCTGCCCGTCATTCTGGTCGTCAACAAGACCGACCGTCCCGACGCGCGCATCGAGGAGGTCGTCTCCGAGAGCCACGACCTGTTGCTCGACCTCGCGTCGGACCTCGACGACGAGGCCGCCGAAGCCGCCGAGCTCGCACTGGACCTCCCGGTTCTGTACGCGTCGGGCCGCGAGGGCAAGGCCAGCAAGAAGCAGCCCGAGAACGGACAGGCTCCGGACGCCGAGAACCTCGACGAGCTGTTCGAGATCCTCCTCAGCTACATCCCGGCCCCCAAGGGCAACGTCGACGCGCCACTGCAGGCTCACGTCACCAACCTCGACGCGTCGGCCTTCCTCGGTCGTCTCGCCCTGGTTCGCATTCACAACGGCGAGCTGAACAAGGGTCAGACCGTCAGCTGGATGCGCGAGGTCGACGGCGAGCCCGTCGTGCAGAAGACCAAGATCACCGAACTGCTCACCACCATCGGTGTCGAGCGCGTTCCCGGTGAGAAGGGTGTGGCCGGCGACATCGTTGCCGTCGCCGGATTCCCCGACATCATGATCGGCGACACCCTCGCCGACCTCGAGAACCCGGTCGCACTCCCGCGCATCACCGTCGACCAGCCCGCCATCTCGGTCACCATCGGAACCAACACCAGCCCGCTGGTCGGACGCGTCAGCGGCCACAAGCTGACCGCTCGCATGGTGAAGTCGCGGCTCGACCAGGAACTGGTCGGCAACGTCTCGCTCCGGGTCCTCGACATCGGCCGGCCCGACGCCTGGGAGGTGCAGGGCCGTGGTGAGCTCGCGCTCGCCATCCTGGTCGAGCAGATGCGTCGTGAAGGTTTCGAGCTGACCGTCGGCAAGCCCCAGGTGGTCACCAAGCAGGTCGACGGCAAGCTGCACGAGCCGTTCGAAGAGCTGACCATCGACACCCCCGAGGAGCACCTCGGTGGCGTCACCCAGCTACTCGCCGCCCGCAAGGGAAAGATGGTTCAGATGACGAACCACGGCGCAGGCTGGGTTCGTATGGAGTTCATCGTCCCCTCGCGCGGTCTCATCGGCTTCCGCACGGACTTCCTCACCGACACGCGCGGCACCGGCATCGCCAACGCCGTCTTCCACGGTTACGCACCGTGGGCCGGCGAGATCCGCGCGCGCCACACCGGCTCGCTCGTCTCGGACCGTCAAGGCAGCGTTACCCCGTTCGCCATGATCCAGCTGGCCGACCGCGGAACGTTCTTCGTCGAGCCCGGTGCGGACACCTACGAGGGCATGGTCGTGGGCATCAACCCCCGCCAGGAGGACCTCGACATCAACGTCACCCGCGAGAAGAAGCTGACCAACATGCGTCAGTCCTCCGCCGACGTGATGGAGACCCTCGCCAAGCCGAAGAAGCTCGACCTGGAAATGGCGATGGAGTTCTGTGCCGGTGACGAGTGCGTCGAGGTCACGCCGGAGGTCGTCCGCGTGCGCAAGGTGCACCTCGACTCCAACGAGCGTGCGCGTGAGCGTTCGCGCAGCAAGTCGCGTGACAAGGCTGCTCTGTAGTCGGCGACGAGACGAACAGACGGTGGGTCTCCTCCGACTGACTGCAACTCGGTTCGTCGTCGGTGTCGTCGGCCTCGTGGTCGCGGTGTCCGGATGTACTGCGGACCCGCCTCCGGCGATTCAGAGCACGGAGACGCCCGAGTCGAGTCCGCCGGCGGCGTCGGCGGCGGGAAATCCCGTCGTCGTCGCCATCGACGACGTCGGGACGGGGTTCAATCCGCATCTGCTCGCCGATCAGTCCCCTGCCAACACCGCGGTGAGCACCCTGGTCCTGCCGAGTCCGTTCCGCCGTCTGGCCTCGGAGGGCGGCGCGTCGACGTGGGGTCTCGATGCTGCACTGATGGTGTCGGCGGAGGTGACGTCGCTCGCGCCGTTCACGGTGACCTACGTTCTTCGCGACGATTCGCAGTGGTCCGACGGCGCACCGATCGCGGCGGAGGACTTCCGCTACCTGTGGCAGCAGATGATCACCCAGCCGGGTGTCGTCGATCCGGCCGGGTACAACCAGATCGAGGACGTGCAGTCCTCGGGCGGCGGCAAGACGGTCGCGGTCACGATGAAGTCGGCCTATCCGGCGTGGCGCGAACTGTTCACCGACCTGCTTCCGTCCCATCTCGTGAAGGATTCGCCGGGCGGTTTCGAGCAGGGTCTGCGGGACAACGTCCCCGTCTCGGGTGGGCAGTTCCGCATCAAGTCGATCGACAAGGGCCGTGACGAGATCCTGCTCGAACGCAACGATCGGTTCTGGGGTGCCCCCGCGACCCCCGATCAAATTCTTTTGCGGCGCGGGGGCTCGGCGGCCCAGTTGGCGGATTCGATGCGCTCGGGTGACGCACAGGTCGCGCAGGTTCGCGGCGGCGCGGCCACCGAGGCGCAGCTCAGCGCCATCCCGAACATCCGGACGGGCAACATCTTTCAGCCTCGCTCTCTGGCGCTCACCATCAACGGTCGAGTTCCGGAGCTCACCGATCCGAACATCCGGCGCGGCATCCTGGGTCTGCTCGATCAGAACCTTCTGGCGATCGTTGCAGCGGGCGGGGAATCGGTGGCCCGATCGGCGGGCGCGCAGATCCTGTCGCCGTCCCAGCCGGGCTACGCGAGCACCGAACCCACCCCGATCGGCCGGGTCGCCGCCATCGAATTGCTCACCGCTGCAGGCGTCTTCGCGGGCGCACCGGCTCCCAGCCCCACTCCGACGGTGTCCGCGACGCCGACGGCGACACCGACACGCACGGGTGACGGACCGGTGCTTCTGAACTTCGTGATCGGAGCACCCGAGGGCGACGACATCGCGACGGCCGTCGCCAACACGGCCGCGGATCAATTGCGCGACGCCGGGATCGAAGCCAGTGTGGCCCCGACGGATCCGCAGGAGCTGTACGGAACCGCACTCACCACCGGAGCGGTCGATGCGGTGGTCGGGTGGAATCGTGCCGTGTCCGACCCCGCGACGGTGATGGCGTCTCGGTTCGGATGCCCCGCCGCTGGATCGGCTGTCGCGCCGTCGAGTGCCACGGAGACCGCCGATCAACGCGCCCCCGAACCGCTCCTGCTGAGCAACGTTTCGGGACTGTGCGATCCCAGCCTTCAGGCGTCGTTCGACCAGGCGCTCGCCGGGACGACCGACGTCGGCCGGGTCATCGCCGAGGCGGAGCCGAAGTTGTGGTCGCTCGCCGCCGTGCTTCCGATCGTGCAGGACACCTCCGTCGTCGCCGTCGGACCGGGCGTGGCCGGGGTGTCGCTCGCCGGGCCGCCGGAGCTCGGGGTCTTCTCCGACGCGGCGCAGTGGATGCGGACGGAGCAGTGACCGACACGTCGGCGCGACGGATTCTGTTCGTTCACGCTCACCCCGACGACGAGACCATCACCACCGGCGGCACCATTGCGGCCGCCGCGCGTTCCGGTGCGGAGGTCACGGTGCTGACCTGCTCGCTCGGCGAGGAAGGCGAAGTCATCGGTGACGAGTGGGCCGGGCTGGTCGCCGACCGCGGTGATCAGCTAGGCGGCTACCGCATACACGAATTGACCTGTGCGCTGGCCGAATTGGGGTGCGCGCGACCACGTTTCCTCGGCGGCGCCGGCCGCTGGCGCGACTCCGGCATGGTCGGGACACCCGCGGCGAACCACCCACGCGCCTTCGTTCGCGCCGACCCCGACGAAGCCGTCGGAGCGATGGTCGCCGTCATCCGGGAGCTGCGCCCGCACGTGGTGGTCGCCTACGACCCGGCCGGCGGGTACGGGCACCCGGATCATCAGCAAGTTCACCTCCTGACCTCGGCGGCGTTCGACGCGTCGGGGGACCCGGCTGCGTTCACGGGCGCGGGGGAGCCGTGGGCCCCGTCGAAGATGTACTGGACGGTGACCGGTGCTTCCCAGTTGGCGGACGGTCTCGCCGACCTCGGTGAGTACCCGGCCCACTGGACGTTCCCCGAGCCCGGCGAGCTTCCCTCCGTTCCCGACGCCGACGTGACGACCTCGGTCGACGTTCGCGCGGTGGGGGAGGCGAAGCGGGCAGCGTTTCGAGCCCACGCGACCCAGGTGACCCTGGCGAGTGGTGGTCGTGCGTTTGCCTTGTCCAACAACGTGGTTCAGCCGGTGTTCGACGACGAGCAGTACATCCTGGTGCGGGGACCACTCGGGGAGACCGGTGACGACGGCCGCGAGAGCGACCTCTTCGCAGGCATCGGGTGAGAGTGCGTTCCGCAGGTCGAAGTATGCTGTGAGCGTCATCACCGATCGCTCCTCGGACGGTGAGCACGACCCCGGGAGGGAACCATGATGTTCAACTACGACATTCAGAACGCGATTGTGGCGTTCGTCGATTCCATCCGTCCGATGGGGGACGCGCAGGCTGCGCTCTACGAGTCGATCCTGTCTCAGTTCGCCAACGCCGCAAGCGGATTCCTGACGTCGATCGGCTATCCCCCCCGTTGACGGAGCCCTCCACACAGACGTTCACCAGGGGCAGATCGGTACTCGAGGCGGTCTCGGTCGCCACCGTCGCCGCACTCACCTTCGACGGTTTTCTGTGCGCCGTCGTCGGTGCGCTCTTCCTTCCCCTGTACGCCGGCTCCACCCCGTTCCCGATCAGCGCGCTCGCCGCAGGGGCGCTCAACGTCGTCCTCGTGCGGGCGGCGATGGCCGTGTCCGGAAGCATCGGCCAGGGTTCCCTCCCGCTGGTCGGGTTCTTCCTCGGTCTCGTGCTGTGTGCGCTGGGCGGACCGGGCGGCGACGTGATTCTGCTCGCCGACTGGCGCGCAGCGCTGTTCCTCGTCGCCGGCGTCGCACCGCCCGCCCTGGTGCTCTACACCGCTCGCATCAAGGCGCTCACCCGAGGCTGACCGGGGTCGACCGCCTCAGAGCACCCCTGCCGACGCCCCCGCTCGCGCCAGGACCTCCTCCACCATCGCCGGTGTCAGCCGTCCGGTGAAGGTGTTCTGCTGACTGACGTGATAGCAGCCGAAGACGTGCAGCGGCTCGGCCGCAGTGCTCGGCTCCAGGACGATGTGCGCCCCGTGCCCGAACTTGGGCCGAGGACGGGGAACGATCCAGCCCGACGTACCGAGAATGGGAAGCAGCGCCTGCCACCCGAACCCGCCCAGTACCATCACGGCGCGAATCGTCGGGGCGAGCAGGTGCAGTTCCGTTTCGAGCCACGTACGGCACCGGTCGCGCTCGTCGGGAGTGGGCTTGTTGTCGGGGGGCGCGCAGTGCACCGGTGCCGTGATGCGGGTGGCGTTCAGCGTGAGCCCGTCGCCGATGTGCGTGGCCGTCGGCTGATTGGCCAGACCGACCGCATGCATGGCGGCGTACAGGACGTCGCCGCTGCGGTCGCCGGTGAACATGCGGCCCGTGCGATTGGCGCCGTGGGCCGCGGGCGCCAATCCGACGACGAGCAATTTCGCATCCGCGGGTCCGAAGCCGGGAACCGCTCTGCCCCAGTACGTCTCGTCGCGGAAGCTCGCCCGCTTCTCGCGTGCGACCTGCTCGCGCCACTCCACCAACCTCGGGCAGGCGCGGCACGACGCGATCTGCGAGTCCAGCTCGGTGATAGACGCCGGAGCGGTCATCGGCGCGCCCAGACGTCGCCCGCTCCGGGTTGGGCCGCCTCGACGATCGACCAGGCATGCCCGACGGAAACGTCGACGATGTCGTAGTGGCCGTCTCCCGCGGCCGTCGCCGCGACGATGGTGGCGACACCCGCACGCCGTTGGAAGAAGCTCTGACGCACCGTCCACCCGACGACGCCGTCGGACTCGATCGTCACCCGCCGACGGTCGAGGCTGCCGTACTGCGTGACGAGCCATCCGGTGTTCGCCGCGTGCCCCAGCCCCCGATAGCGATCGACGGCAAGGGCAACCGCCAGAGCAGCGGCGACGCCGATGCCGATCCACACCGCCGGCGGGATTCGGCTCGTCACGAGTTCGAGAACCACGACCAGCGCCGCCACCGCGAGTACGGGAAGAAGCGCACGAGTGAGTCTGCGTCGCAACGCGACTCGGCCGTGCGCGACCAACGGAACGAGCGCGGCGTCGGGCGGCCCCACGTCGGCGAGGACGGCCCGCATGACGCGCGTTGCCTCCGCGAGCGGCGCTGCCGGCAGAACCAGCGAGGAGTCCGCCTTCTCGGCACTGACACCGGTCATGACCGCGTCGAGCCGGGCACCGCCGACCAGACGCAGAACCAGGGGACGTCGCAACATCGTGCCGCGCAGACGGTCTCGGTCCAGGGTGGTGTGACGAGTGGTGAGCAGACCGTGTCCGACGCGCAGTCGTCGGCCGTCGTCGGTCACCGTGAGATTGCCGTAGACCACCAGGTACCGCACACACGCAAGCAGGCTCGTGATCACGAGAAACGCCACGACGGCGATCCCGACCAGCGCGACGATGCCGAGGCGTTCGGCTGCGTCGACACCGCTCTCCACGGCGTTCGACGTTGCGATCGACTGACCCAGGCCGGACTGGAAGATCAACCCGGTGACGGCAGCGACGATCACGACTCCGGTGGCGGTGAAGGGCGCGTACCGGACCCACGACGTCCGAAAGTGCGCCAGCTCGGTCTCGGTGGGCGCCGCGACCGGCCCATTCACGGACGGCGGCGACCCGGGCGACGGTGCGACGGGCGAGGAGTTCATCAGCTCGTCGCGCAGCGCGGGTACGAGCGCACTGTCGAGGGCGTTCAGCTCGAACTGCTCTCGCTTGTCCACCTTCTGTCCCGTGCCGATGCGGACGATCGAGAGTCCCAGCAACCGGTGCATGACCTTGGACTCGACGTCGACACTGCGGATCCTGGTGCGCGGCACCGACAACAGCTTCTTCTGGAACAGTCCGGTGCGCAGCTGCACGTGCACGGGGCCGAGTCGGTAGCTGGTGGTGAACCACCGCAGAACGGCAAGACCCACCGTCAGAGCCAGGAGCGCGAGACTCCACACGTGGTTTCCGCTCTGCGTGCCGAGAACGAGCGTGGCCACGAGCGCCGGGAGGAATCGCACGACTTCCGTGACCGGGTGGATGAGCAGCATCCGTTTGTCCAGACGCAGCCACGGCTGCTCGTTCTCCGCCGCGACGGCGTCGGGACCCGACGCGGCGGCGGGAACCTCGACCGGGTTCGTCACGTCGCGTCGCCGCGGGTCAGCGCGGCGACCTCCGTCAGATGCGCGACGGTGGTGTCGGCGACGTCCTGGTCGAGGGCCGCGATCTTCACCGCACCCGCCGAGGACGCGGTGGTGACGGTGACGGTGGACAACCCGAGCGCACGGTCGATCGGACCGCGCTCGGTGTCGACCGTCTGCACTCGGGAGATCGGCGCGACGCGCCATTCCTGCGTGAACCAGCCGGTGCGGGAGTACACGGCGGTGTCGCTGATGTCCCACCGATGCACCCGGTAGCGCCACGACGGGACCACTGTGATGTGCAGCACGGCCAGAACCAGCGTCACGGCGGCCACGGTCAGATTGGGCCACCACACCGGTGCGTCCGAGTTGACCGCGAGCAGAACGGCCCACACGATCTCGGCCACCGCGACGACGGCCCACAGCAGTGCCGCGTTGATCGCCCACAGTGTCCTGGCCTTGGGACTGGGTCGGCGGCTCGGATCGGTCATCTGCACCGGCCCGGGCCCTACGCTGTCGGGGGTCTCGACCGGAGCGGGCGGTTCTTGGCTCATGGTGTCCTTGTCCGGGAGTCGATTCGGCGGGCTCGAAGGTCGCGCTGTGGTCCGGGTTCACCACACTGCGCTCTGTTCGCACTGCTATCGATCTGTGAGGACACTGTGTCCCGGGGACCCCTGCAGTGGCAACCACACAGTCCGAAGGCGCATGATCGAGCGGTGACTTTTCTGCCCGATCCTTTCCTGTCGACATCCGCCAAGCCGATCGCCGAGCCCGCTGCCGAGTCCGCGCCGTCCGCGTCGGCGATGCGTCGCGCCCTGCGGCGTGCGCGCGACGGTGTGGTTCTCAACGTCGACGAGGCCACCGTTCTCCTGCACGCGCGCGGTGAGGATCTGGTCGATCTGACCGCCTCCGCGGCCCGCGTGCGCGACGCCGGCTTGCTCGCGGAGGGTCGTCCGTCCACCGTGACGTACTCGCGCAAGGTGTTCATTCCCCTGACGCGCCTGTGCCGCGACACGTGCCACTACTGCACGTTCGTCACGGTGCCGGGCAAACTGCGTGCCGAGGGGCACTCGATGTTCCTCGAAGCCGACGAGGTGCTCGACATCGCGCGCCGCGGGGCCGAAATGGGCTGCAAGGAAGCGCTGTTCACGCTCGGTGACCGCCCGGAGGCCCGGTGGCCCGAGGCGAAGGAGTGGCTCGACGCACGCGGCTACGACTCCACGCTCGATTATCTGCGGGCCGTGTCCATCCGGGTGCTCGAGGAGACCGGCCTGCTGCCGCACCTCAATCCCGGGGTCATGAGCTGGGAGGAGATGTCACGACTCAAGCCGGTGGCGCCGTCCATGGGCATGATGCTCGAGACCACCTCGCGTCGACTCTTCGAGGAGAAGGGCCAGGCGCACTACGGGAGCCCGGACAAGGATCCCGCGGTGCGGTTGCGCACCCTGACCGATGCGGGTCGGTTGAACGTGCCGTTCACCACCGGAATCCTGGTGGGCATCGGCGAGACGATCCGTGACCGCGCCGAATCCATCATGGCAATTCGCTCGTCGCACAAGGCGTTCGGTCATGTGCAGGAAGTGATCGTGCAGAACTTCCTGGCGAAGGACGACACCGCGATGCGCGGCGCGCCCGACGCCGGACTCGACGAGTTCCGCGCGACCATCGCGGTCGCACGACTGCTGCTCGGACCCTCGATGCGCATCCAGGCGCCGCCGAACCTCGTTGCCGCCGACGAATGTGCCGCGTTGCTCGCGGCCGGCGTCGACGACTGGGGCGGGGTGTCGCCGCTGACGCCCGACCACGTCAACCCCGAGCGTCCCTGGCCGAACCTCGAGTCGTTGGCAGAGATCAGTGCCGCGGCCGGGTTCACTCTCACCGAACGCACTGCGGCGCAACCGAAGTACGTGTTGGCCGCGTCGCCGTGGATCGACCCGCGTATCGCTGCGCACGTGCGCGCGCTCTCCGACCCGACGTCGGGGCTCGCCCGCACCGACACGATCGCGGTGGGCCTGCCGTGGCAGGAACCCGACGAAGTGTGGGAGTCGACCGGACGAGTCGACCTCAACACCGAGATCGACACCGACGGCCGCAACACCGACACCCGCTCCGACATCGGATCCGCGTTCGGTGACTGGGAATCGATCCGGGAGCAGGTTGCCGGACTCACGGCGCTCGAGACCGTCGACCGCGACGTCGCCGCAGCGCTGCGCGCAGCCGAGAAGAATCCGGGCGGACTCAGCGACGAGCAGTACCTCGCCCTCGCCACCGCTGACGGTTCCGCGCTCGACGCCGTCGCGGCGTTCGCCGACCATCTGCGCAAGGACGTCGTGGGCGACGACGTCACCTACGTGATCAACCGGAACATCAACTTCACCAACATCTGCTACACCGGCTGCCGCTTCTGTGCGTTCGCTCAGCGCAAGGGAGACGCCGACGCGTTCTCCCTCTCGTCGGCCGAGGTGGCGGACCGTGCGTGGGAAGCGCACGTGCTCGGCGCCACAGAGGTGTGCATGCAGGGCGGCATCGATCCGGAGCTTCCGGTGACGGGGTACGCCGATCTCGTGCGCGCGGTGAAGGCGCGAGTTCCGTCGATGCACGTCCACGCGTTCTCGCCCATGGAGATCGTGAACGGCGCGTCGCGCGGCGGACAGTCGGTGCGGGACTGGCTCGTCGAACTGCAGTCCGCGGGGCTCGACACCATTCCCGGCACGGCGGCGGAGATCCTCGACGACGAGGTGCGGTGGGTGCTCACCAAGGGCAAGCTGCCGGCGCAGACCTGGATCGACGTCGTCACGACCGCGCACGTGGTGGGGCTGAAATCGTCGTCGACGATGATGTACGGGCACGTCGACAACCCGTCGCACTGGGTCGGACACCTCAATGTGCTCAAGGGAATTCAGGATCGGACCGGTGGATTCACCGAGTTCGTGCCGCTGCCGTTCGTACACCAGAGTTCACCGCTGTACCTCGCGGGCGCCTCGCGTCCCGGCCCGACCAATCGTGACAACCGTGCGGTGCACGCGCTCGCGCGCATCATGTTGCACGGCCGGATCGACAACATTCAGACCTCGTGGGTCAAGCTGGGTATCACCGGAACGCAGGTCATGCTGAACGGTGGCGCCAACGACCTCGGTGGAACGTTGATGGAGGAGACCATCTCCAGGATGGCAGGATCGCAACACGGATCCGAGAAGACCGTCGAAGAACTGCACGCCATCGCCGACGGCATCGGCCGGCGTGCCGTCCAGCGCACGACCGCCTACACCGACAGGAGCACAGCTGCGTGAGCCCCGATCGCCTCGGTGACGAGAAGGTGGCCGCCGCACTCGGCGCCGCCGTTCGCGTCATCGTCCCGACCCTGACTCTGCTCGCCGAACGCGATCCGTTCGGAATCAAGAAGCGCACGTTCCGGAACGCCGCCGACACCGACTCGACGCTCGATCAGGCGTTGAACGCGGTCGCCTGGGTCTTCGACGCCACCGACGTTCCCGGCACCGAGGCGTGGTCGCGGATGTCGCTCGACAAGCGTGCGTCGTGGTGGGTCAACCGCGTCGGCGCCCTCGGGACCGTCGCTGTGGCGTTCCCCGGTTTCTTCGGAGTGCTGGCGCGCCGACTCCCGCTGCAGGACATCCTGGGGTTCGCCAATCAGGCCATGGTGATCGTGGCCGTCGCCCGCGAGTGCGGCGTGACCGATCACGACGAACTGGTGCGACTGCTCGCCGCGGTGCTGTGCAAGCGGAATCTGCCGCGGCGCACCGTGGGCGAGGCGGCTGCGCTCGAGACCCGCACGAAGGACGCGGTGACCACCGATCGTCCGCGTTCTCCCTCCGCTGTGCTCTCGGCGTTGTGGTCGGTCACGAAGATTCTTCGGGGCATCGCGGACGAGTTGGACAAGCGACCCGACGCCCGTACCGTTTACCGGTGGCTCGGCAACCTGCCCGTGGTCGGCGCAGTCGCGGGATACGTCGGCGAACGTGGTGCGTTGTCACGAGCGGTGAAACTTGCACGAAAATGGATACGCACAGAAGGTCTGGCCGCCGCCTAGCGGTCAGGGCACCCTCAGCGCAAAACGGGGCGGTAGCCGGGTGATACTTGAGCTTCGGTTCGGGTAGTACCTGCTCGCCCCACGAGCCCCGAGAAAGGTCAAGGAGACACCAGTGCCCTACACGATTGCAGAACCGTGCGTCGATGTTCTCGACAAGGCATGCATCGAGGAATGCCCTGTCGACTGCATCTACGAGGGCGGCCGCATGCTGTACATCCACCCCGACGAGTGTGTGGACTGCGGCGCGTGCGAGCCGGTGTGCCCCGTCGAGGCGATCTTCTACGAGGACGACGTTCCCGATCAGTGGTCCGCGTACGTCGGCGCCAACGTCGACTTCTTCGACGATCTGGGGTCCCCGGGCGGCGCAGCCAAGGTCGGCAAGACCGACTACGACCCGCCCTTCATCAAGGCTCTGCCGCCGATGGGTGAGAGCTGACCTTGCCGGTCGCAACAACGGGCCGGATCCCGCGGGCAGCCGGTCTACCGGACTTCCCGTGGGATTCGCTCGCCGACGTGCAGGCGACGGCCGCGTCGCATCCCGACGGCATCGTGAACCTGTCGGTGGGGACTCCGGTCGATCCCGTCGCCCCCGTCATTCGCGACGCGCTCGATCGCGCCTCCGCCGAGCCGGGATACCCCGTCACCGCGGGGACGCCGGCCCTGCGCGCCGCCGCGGTCTCAGCGCTCGAACGGCGCTACGGCATCACCGGTCTTGCAGAGGACGCCGTTCTCCCGGCCATCGGCACCAAGGAAATGATCGCGTGGCTGCCGACTCTGCTCGGTTTCGGCGCCGACGACCTGGTGGTGATTCCCGAGCTGGCGTATCCCACCTACGAGGTCGGTGCGCTGCTTGCCGGGTCACGCGTGACCCGATCCGACAGCACCGCCGGTCTCGGCCCAGAGACTGCGTCGCTGATCTTCGTCAACTCGCCGTCCAACCCGACCGGGCAGGTGCTAGGTGAGGCGCACCTGCGCAAGGTCGTCGAATGGGCCCGCGAACGAGGCACCATCGTCGTCTCGGACGAGTGCTACCTCGGCCTGAGCTGGGACGGCCCGGCTGTGTCGATTCTCGACCCGCGGGTGTGCGGCGGCGACGTCACGGGCCTGCTCGCCGTCCACTCGCTGTCGAAGACATCCAACTTGGCGAGCTATCGGGCCGGATTCGTCACCGGAGATCGATCCCTCGTCGCCGAGCTTCTCGCCGTGCGCAAGCACGCGGGCATGATGGTGCCCTACCCCGTTCAAGTCGCCATGACTGCCGCTCTGTCGGACGACGAGCACGAGAGCGAACAGCGCGAGCGCTACCGCCGGCGCCGCGAGTTGCTGCACGCCGCCGTCGCCGCAGCCGGCTTCACGATCGACCACTCCGAGGCGGGCCTGTACCTGTGGGCGACGCGCGGTGAGCCCTGCCGCGACACTGTGGCCTGGTTCGCCGAGCGCGGCATCCTCGTCGCGCCCGGCGAGTTCTACGGGCCGCGTGGATCGAAGCACGTGCGCATCGCGCTGACCGCGACGGACGAGCGCATCGACGCAGCGGTCGCCCGGCTCAGCACGAACTGAGGACAGTCGGCGTGGGTGCACTGGATCGGGCGCAGGAAGACATCGCGTGCGGTGAGCCGTGGCGAGCTCGAAACCGGCTCAGTTCCGTCCTGGAACAGGAACCGGCGTCGCAGGGAGCGCTGGACCTCCTCGGCTACGCGTACCTGGCGATGGACGATCTCCCCGCCGCGGGTGCGGCCTGGTTCCTGACGAACCGCTCCGACGACGATCCCGACGTGCTGCGGGCGCTGCGGGCGCTGAGCTCCGCTTATCCGGACCCGCTCGCGCTGGCGCACGCACTGCCGATCCGCGCGCCGTCGTCGGCATACCCGCCTCGTGCCCGTCAGCGTCTGGCCGTGCTGGGCTCGCGAGTGCGCGCCGGCGGCCAGGACTGGGAACCGCCCGGCGAAATGCACTTCTTCGAGCAGGACGGCGTCGACGTCGAGGCCTTCCGCGAGTGGCCGACGACGGTGGCCACGTCCAGGTCGGGCATCAAGATCGTCGCCGCGGTACTGGTGATCGCCATGCTCGCGGGCGCCTCCGTCGCCACACTGGTGCTTTTGCTTCTCTGATCTTGTCTGTGACCGGTGGTACTACTGAGGTCATGAGTACTACCGAGGTCATGACGTGCCACGAATGCGCCGCAGCCGTCGATCATTGCCACGGAACATTGATCGTTCACTCGACTCGCGTCGTGGAGTGCACCGACGAGGCGTGTGTGGAGCTGCAGGCAGTACGCCACGTCTTCGTGGTCGACTGCTCGGCCGTCGCCGGAGGGTGCACGTGCGCCGACGGCGAGGAGTCCGCTCTGCTGGCGTCGTGACACACTTCTGACGTGCTTCTTCGGTCTCTGAACTCGTACACGGTCGCCCGCGGAGACGACATCGACGACGCGGTCACCGTCGGCGACGAGGTTCTCTCGCGTAGTGACGTTCTCGGCGCCGCCACATCGGTGGCCGAGCGCATCATGGGCGCGCAGCGTGTGGCCGTGCTGGCTCGACCCACGGTCTCCACCGTGATCGCTGTGATCGGTGCCCTCATCGCGGGAGTTCCGGTGGTGCCGGTCCCGCCGGATTCCGGGCCCGCCGAGCTGGACCACATTCTGTCCGACTCCGGGGCGCAGGCGTGGCTGGGACCCGCGCCGGAACACGACGGTGGGGTGCCCACCGTGCCGGTACGGCTTCACGCCCGGTCGTGGCACTCCTACCCCGAACCGCCGGTCACGACAACGGCTTTCGTTCTCTACACCTCGGGGACCACCGGCCCGCCCAAGGGCGTGCTGCTCAGCCGCGGAGCCATCGAGGCGGGCCTCGACGCGCTCGCGGAGGCGTGGGCATGGACGGCCAACGACGTTCTGGTGCACGGACTTCCGCTCTATCACGTGCACGGCCTGATCCTCGGAATCCTGGGCCCGCTCCGCATCGGCTCTCGCGTGATCCACACGGTGAAGCCCACACCCGAGAACTACGCGTCGGCGCGCGGCACGATGTATTTCGGCGTTCCCACCGTCTGGTCGCGCATCGCCGACGATCCCGACGCAGCCCGGAGTCTGCGAAGCGCCCGACTGCTGGTCTCCGGCAGCGCGGCACTCCCGGTTCCGGTGTTCGAGAAGCTGTCCGAACTCACCGGGCTCGCGCCCATCGAGCGGTACGGCATGAGCGAGACGTTGATCACGGTCAGTACGCGCGCCGACGGCGAGCGCCGCCCAGGCTGGGTCGGCCTTCCGGTGCGCGGGGTCGAGACTCGACTGCGCGACGAGGCGGGCAACGACGTGCCGCGCGACGGCCAGAGCATCGGCGCACTTCAGGTCCGGGGGCCGATGCTGTTCGAGGGCTACCTGAACAATCCCGACGCGACCGCGAAGTCCACGACGGACGACGGATGGTTCGTCACCGGCGACGTCGCGGTGATCGACCCCGATGGTTTCCACCGCATCGTGGGACGTGAATCGACGGATCTGATCAAGACCGGCGGGTTTCGAGTCGGCGCCGGCGAGGTGGAGACGGAACTGCTCGGTCACCCGTCGGTGCGCGAGGTCGCGGTGATCGGTGTGCCGGATCCGGATCTGGGTCAGCGCATCGTGGCGTACGTCGTGGGCGAGAACGTGGTCGAGCAGGAGCTGATCGACCACGTCGCCTCGCGGCTCTCCGTGCACAAGCGGCCGCGCGAAATCAGGTCGGTGCAGTCACTTCCGCGCAACGCGATGGGCAAGGTGCAGAAGTCGCGCCTCGGTTGACCCGGTTCGCCAGAAGTTCAAAGTTCCATTACTTTGAAATTACGGCTGATCGTCAGCTGCTCGAATCGCTCGGAGAACAATCACGATGAGAACACCCCTCTCCGGAACGCGCCGTCTCGCCGTGATCGTGGGGCTCTCCGCACTCCTCGTGCTCGGCGCGAATCCTGCGGCATCCGCACAGCCCACTGCTGCGCCGGCGCAACCTGCAGCCGCTCCGGCGCTGCCCGCCGATTTCGCCGTTGTGCCGGAACGCACCGCACTCGTGCTCGACTGCGCAGGAACGCGCATCGAGACACCGAATGCGGCCGAGGCCCGGCCCGGTCTGTCGGAGGTCAAGCTGTTCATCGCGGACTACGCCCTGCGCCGCGGTGACGGGTCGGCGGAGGACCGCGATCTCGCGCAGCAGATGGTGATCTCGAGCGACGACTACGACGCATCGCAGCTCGACAGCAAGTACCCGTCGGCGATCGACGACATCGCAACCGAGTACGGCCTGACGTCCACGACGCGGGGATCCTTCTGGGGCGACTCGTACACCAGCGCCGCCGATCTGGTGACGTTCCTCCAGCGTCTGCGGGCACTGCACCCCGACAGCCCGATTCCGGGGTGGATGGCCGCGGCCGAGCCGGTTGCGTCCGACGGAACCGTCCAGAACTGGGGCACCTCGCAGCTCGTCGGCGTGCAGGGCACCAAATGGGGATGGGCGGACGACATTTCCACCGCGGTGGCATCGGCGTCGATCGGCCCTGGATTCGCGGTTGCGGCCATCACTCTCAGTGGTCCGGACGAGCAGAACCAGGACGTGCAGGCAGTCCTCGGCGGCGTGGATCTGACGCGGGTGCAGCCGCCCGCATCGGCGTACCCCGAGTGGAAGCCGGGCGAGACGCTCGAACAGCTCGTACGGTCCATCCTCGGCACCTGATTTACTCGGGCGATACGCCCGATTTCGGTGAGCGGCGTCGGGTGCGGTGTCCGATGATGATTCGATGACTTCGATGGACACCGCCCACGGCGAGTACGGCACCCGCGTCATCGCGGTCGAGCCGGGTGGGAACGAACCGATCTCCGCCGAGCACCGACACGGTCGGCCCCGGCAACTCTTCTGGACGTGGACCTCGCCCAACCTCGAGTTCGCGACGATCTTCGTCGGTGTTCTCGCGGTGGCCGTCTACGGCATGACGTTCTGGCAAGCCGTCCTCGGTCTGGCCGTGGGAACGGGCCTGGGAGCGGCAGCTCACTACGTGCTCTCCGCCCGCGGACCGCTGCACGGAGTTCCGCAGATGGTGCTCGGGCGGTTGGGTTTCGGGTACCGAGGCAATGCCCTTCCGGCGGCGTTCATGTCGATCATGTGCGGGGTCGGCTGGTTCGCCACCAACAGCGTCAGCGGTGCCTTCGCACTGAGCACGCTGTTCGGTCTCGGCCCATTGCCGTCCCTTGTCATCGTCGTCCTCGCGCAGACCGCGTTCGCGTTCTTCGGCCACAACCTCGTGCAGGCATTCGAGAAGTTCGCCTTCCCCGTTCTCGCCGTGGTGTTCGCCGTGACGGCAGTGGTGATTCTGAGCAAGTCCGATCCCGGCGCCGCGGCCGTGCCCGACGGAGTCGGCGGAATGGGCGGGTTCCTGCTGACGGTGGGGACCGCGTTCGGGTACGCCGCCGGCTGGACGCCGTACGCGGCCGACTACACCCGCTACCTCCCCGCCGACACCAACCGGCACCGCACCGGGCTGTTCGCGTCGGCCGGGTTGTTCGTCTCGTGCGTCGCTCTCGAACTCGTCGGCGCCGCGTCGGTGACGATCGGACCCGCCGCATCCGACAACCCGACGGACGCCTTCACCTCCAACCTGCCGACACTCCTGGGTGATCTGACCCTCCTCGCCATCGCGATCGGCGCCGTCGCGGCCAACGCCCTCAACGTCTATTCCGGTGCCATGGCGTTCACCACCATCGGGTTCGCGCTGCCGGTGAAGACGCAGCGCGCGGTTGTGGTGGTCGGCTTCGGCGTCCTCGGTTTCCTCGTCGCCTGGTGGGCGCTCGCCGATGCCGCGGCGAGCTACGAGGCGTTCCTCCTCGTCGTCGCCTACTGGATCGGCCCCTGGCTCGGCGTGGTTCTCGTCGACCAGTACCTGCGCCGCGGCAAACACATCGCGGGCTTCCTCTACGACAAGACGTACTCGAACTGGGGAGGCTTCACCGCCTTCGTCGTCGCGCTGGTGGTCTCGGTTCTGTTGTTCTCGAACCAGGAACGATTCGTCGGCTACGCCGTACGTGCGTTTCCCGAGCTGGGGGACATCACCTTCTTCGTCGGATTCGTCGTCGCCGCGGTCGTCTACGTCGCTCTTGCCGGAAAATCCGTGTCGCACCAGGAATCTCGATGACACCCGAAAAGATGTTGGAGGTGGCGCGGGCCGAAGCGGAGACGGGGCTGCGTGAAGGCGGCATCCCCATCGGCGCCGCGCTGTTCGCGGCCGACGGCACCCTCCTCGGTCGGGGTCACAACCGACGGGTGCAGAACGATGACCCGTCCATTCATGCCGAAACCGACGCCTTCCGCGCCGCCGGCCGCCAGCGCGACTACCGGTCGACCACCATGGTGACCACCCTGGCTCCGTGTTGGTACTGCAGTGGTCTGGTCCGCCAGTTCGGCATCGGGTCGCTGGTGGTGGGGGAGAACCGGACCTTCGACGGCGGCATCGACTGGTTGCGGTCGGCCGGAGTCGAGGTGACGGTGGTGGACGACGAGAGGTGTGTCCAGATGATGACGGAATTCGTTGCAGCGCAACCAGTTCTGTGGAACGAGGACATCGGTGTGGCCGAATGAGCGCCGTCACGACCGTCGACATGCAGCAGTGGCGCCGCCGTCCCGAGGAGGTCGGCGCCGCGGTCGACGACGGTCTGCGCCGGGCCGGTTTCCTCCTGGTCACCGGACACGGAGTCACGCCCGGTCTGGGCCGGGACGTGCGCGCCGCCTGCCGTGACTTCTTTGCCCTGCCCACCGAGGTGAAGCAGCGGTACGCGGCCGTCGTCGGGGGTCGAGGATGGATCGGGCCGGGCCTCGAAGCGAACGGATACGCCGAAGGCACCGAGACGCCGCCCGATCTCAAGGAGACCTTCGCCGTCGGGGCGCAGACGGTCAGTGGAGATCCCGCGGTCGACGCCGTGTGGTTTCCGCCCAACGTCTGGCCGGCCGAGGTCGAGCGCATGAGGACGCTGCTCACGCAGTACACCACCGAAATGCAGGCGCTCGCCGACGAGCTTCTCGAGATGTTTACCGCAGCCCTGACGGTGACGCCGATCCCTTTGCCGCACTGGCCGATCGGTCGACCTGGACCCGCAACGTCAACCACTACCCACCGATGACGGAGGTCGGCGAACCGGAGCCCGGCCAGTTCCGTATCGGTCCCCACACCGACTTCGGCACGGTGACGATCCTCGACCGCGAGCCCGGCGCGGGCGGGTTGCAGGTCTACACCGACGACGGGGGATGGGAGGACGCGCCGTTCGAGGAGGACGCGCTCACCGTCAACATCGGCGATCTCCTCGAATACTGGAGCGGACGCCGGTGGCCGTCGGGACGGCACCGCGTTCTACCGCCGCAACCCGGTGCGCCGGAAGAGGACCTGGTCTCGCTGATCTTCTTCTACGAGCTCAACCACGACGCGGTCGTCGAGGCGCTGCGGCCGCCGATCGGCTCGGTGGACGGTCTGCCGCCGGTGGTCACGGGCGAGTTCATCGGCGAGCGTCTCGCCGCGATCACGATGCCCGGCTAGTCGTTCTTGTGCAGGGCGGCGTTGAGTTCGACGCCGGTGCCCTTCCACGGAACGACCTCGACGGTGCCGGAGACGGAGTTGCGGCGGAAGAGCAGGTTGCTGTTGCCGCTCAGATCGGCTGCCTTGACGACGGTGCCGTCGGGACCGGTGACCTTGGTGCCGGCGGTGATGTACAGGCCCGCCTCGACCACGCAGTCGTCGCCGAGCGAAATTCCGACGCCCGCGTTGGCGCCGAGGAGGCACCGCTCGCCGACGGAGATCACGGTCTTGCCGCCGCCGGACAGCGTGCCCATGATGGACGCGCCGCCGCCGACGTCCGAACCGTCGGCGACCACGACGCCCGCGGAGATGCGGCCCTCGACCATGGAGTTGCCGAGCGTGCCGGCGTTGAAGTTCACGAAGCCCTCGTGCATGACGGTGGTGCCGCTCGCGAGATGCGCGCCGAGGCGTACACGATCGGCGTCACCGATGCGTACTCCCGTGGGCACCACGTAGTCCACCAGTCGCGGGAACTTGTCGACGCTCAGCACGGTGACGTGTCCGCGGGCGCGCAGCTTGGCGCGCGTCGCCTCGAAGCCCTCGACCGCGGCCGGCCCGAAGTTGGTCCACACCACGTTCGCCAGCAACCCGAACTGGCCGTCCAGGTTCACCCCGTGCGGCTCGACGAGGCGATGCGAGAGAAGGTGCAGGCGCAGGTAGACGTCGTGCGCGTCGGTCGGGGCGTCCTCGAGCGAGGCGATGGTGGTGCGGACGGCAACCTTCTCGAGGTCGCGCGCATCGTCGGGCCCGACCAGGTCGCGCAGCTCGGCCGGGATGTCGTCACCCTGCAGGCGAACGGTGCCGGCGTCCGAGAACGAGCCGAGTTCGGGCGCGGGATACCAGGTGTCGAGTACGACGCCCGAGGTCGTGATGTGTGCAATGCCGACTGCCGATGCGCCTGTGGTCACGGGTGAAGAGCCTATGTCAGGCGCCCGGGTCGGCCAACTCGTCTCGCCAGGTGTGCTGCGGCTCGAAGCCCAGCAGATCGCGCGCCTTGGCGATCGAGTAGAACGTCTCGTCGCGGCCCATCTCGCGCCGCACCTCCACGTCGGGGTAGAAACGGTCGATCACCTCGGACGTGGTGGCCGCCACCGACATGTCGGCGTTCGCCACGTTGAAGACCTGGTAGCCCAGATCGTCCGTCTCGAGGCAACGTTGCACCATCTGCCCCAGGTCGCGGGTGTCGATGTAGGCGAACAGGTTGCGACGGCGAAGTGCCGGGTCCTCGAGAAAGGGCGGAAACATCTCGGCGTACTCGTGCGGTTCGATGACGTTGTTGATGCGCAGGCCGTAGACGTCGGCACCGGAGCGGGCCGCGAACGACCGTGCCGTCACTTCGCCCGCGACCTTGGACATCGCGTACGAGTCCTCCGGCACCGTGGGGTGCTCTTCGTCGACAGGCACGTACTGCGGACGACGCTCTCCCTGTGCGAAGCAGATGCCGTAGGTGGTCTCGGAGGACGCGAACACGACCTTGCGAACGCCGAGCCGGGTGGCCGCCTCGAGCACGTTGTAAGTGCTGAGCACGTTGGTGGCGTAGGTGGAGGAGTCGCTGCGAAGACCGATCCGGGGGATGGCTGCGAAATGCACCACCGCGTCGTACGACGGCACGCTCGGCAGCTCGAGTTCGTCCAGAGTCGCCAGACCCGCCAGCGCCGAGTACACCTCGCCGGCGTCGGTGAGATCGACGGCGAGGTCGGAGACGTCAGGATGTCCGAGTCCGACGAGATCGGCATTGGTGACGTGGTGGCCCTGCTCGGCGAGAAACGCGACCACGTGTTGTCCGGCTTTGCCGCTGCCGCCGGTGAAGAAGATCCGCATGACTCATTCGTACACCGTGCGGCACGTAAACTCGGATTTCGTGACTGCACTCGACCTGCACGCCGACCCCATCGACCTGACCGCGGCACTGGTCGACATTCCGAGTGTGAGCCGGGACGAGGCCACGATCGCAGATGCCGTCGAATCGGCGCTGCGAGAACAGACTTCCGGCTTCGAGATCGTCCGCGACGGGCACTGCGTTCTCGCGCGGACCAACCGCGGGCTGCCCACGCGCGTGATGCTCGCGGGGCATCTGGACACGGTGCCGATCGCCGACAACGTTCCGTCGCGGCGCGACGGGGACATCCTGCACGGGTGCGGGACCGTCGACATGAAATCCGGCGACGCGGTGTTCCTGCACCTCGCCGCCACCGTCGCGGAGCCGAACGCGGACATCACCTTGGTCTTCTACGACTGCGAGGAGATCGAGGCGTCGGCCAACGGGCTCGGCCGGATCGAGCGCGAGATGCCCGGCTGGTTGGCAGCGGACGTCGCCATCCTGGGCGAACCGTCGGGTGGATACATCGAGGCCGGGTGTCAGGGCACGCTTCGGGTGCGGCTCACCGCCCGCGGAACGCGGGCGCACTCGGCGCGATCGTGGCTGGGAGACAACGCCGTTCACAAGCTCGGCGGTGTGTTCGAGCGACTCGCCGCGTACGAGGCGCGCTCGGTGGACATCGACGGATGCGTGTATCGCGAAGGGCTGCAAGCAGTTCGGGTCAGTGGCGGAGTTGCGGGCAACGTCGTGCCCGACGAAGCGCAGGTCGACGTCAACTTCCGCTTCGCGCCGGACCGATCGGTGGACACCGCCGTCGACCACGTCCGTACCGTCTTCGACGGGCTACCGGTCGAGTTCGAGGTCACCGACTCCGCGCCGGGCGCCCTCCCCGGTCTCACCGCTCCGCCCGCCGCGGCGCTGATCGACGCGGCCGGGGGAGCCTTCCGGGCCAAGTACGGGTGGACCGACGTCTCGCGCTTCTCCGCGTTGGGGATTCCGGCCGTCAACTACGGGCCGGGAGATCCCAACCTCGCGCACAAACGGAACGAACACGTCCCGGTCCAGCAGATCACCGACGTGACCGAGGTGTTACGGCGTTATCTGAGCTGACTAATCTCGTGCGCATGGGACCGCATCCGGATCGACCTACCACCAACTACCGCGGGCCGATCATGGATCGCCGTCGTCGCGAGGACACGACCACGGACCAGCGTCTGCTGGATTCGCGAGGGCCGAGCGACTGGCTGCACACCGACCCGTGGCGCGTGCTGCGCATTCAGAGCGAATTCGTCGAAGGCTTCGGCGCTCTGGCCGAAATGCCCAGTGCCGTCACGGTCTTCGGGTCGGCCCGAACTCCCGTCGACTCGCCCGAGTACGAGCTCGGACGACACCTCGGCGGCGAACTCGCCAAGGCCGGCTACGCCGTCATCACCGGCGGCGGCCCGGGGGCGATGGAAGCGGCGAACCGCGGGGCGAGCGAGGCCGGAGGCTTCTCCGTGGGCCTCGGCATCGAATTGCCGTTCGAGCAGGGCCTGAACGACTGGGTCGATCTGGGTGTGAACTTCCGCTACTTCTTCGTCCGCAAGACGATGTTCGTCAAGTACTCGCAGGCGTTCGTCTGTCTGCCGGGCGGCTTCGGCACTCTGGACGAGCTGTTCGAGGCGCTCACTCTGGTGCAGACCCGCAAGGTGACGCGCTTCCCGATCATTCTGCTGGGCACGTCCTACTGGAGTGGACTGCTCGACTGGATTCGCGGAACGCTGGTGGAGCGCGGGACGGTCTCGCCCGGCGATGTCGAGTTGCTCCAGTGCACCGACAGCGTCGAGGACGCACTCGCGGCCATCGCTGCGGCGCGTCGCGAGGACGACGCTGCTGCACGGGTCCACGGTGATCCGTCATGACCGAACCTGTCGGCACGACGTGGACCGTCTGCGTCTACTGCGCCTCCGGTCCCGTCGATCAGCAGTACCTCGACCTGGCGACCGCGGTGGGGGAGGAGATCGGCCGACGCGGGTGGCACCTCGTCTCGGGCGGCGGAAACGTGTCGATGATGGGGGCGGTCGCCCGCGCCACTCGCGCCGCCGGCGGCAACACCGTCGGCGTCATCCCGACCGCACTCGTGGATCGCGAGGTGGCCGACGTCGACGCGGACGAGCTGGTCGTCACCGCCACAATGCGCGAGCGCAAACAGATTATGGACGACCGCGCGGACGCGTTCATCACGCTGCCTGGCGGAATCGGAACACTCGAAGAACTCTTCGAGACCTGGACGTCGGGCTATCTCGGAATGCACGACAAACCGGTGGTGATCCTGGACCCGACCAACCATTTCGAGCCGTTGTTCGCGTGGTTGCGCTCGCTCGTCGGAACCGGATTCGTCTCCGCCGCCTCGCTGGATCGTCTCGTGACCACCGCCGACGTGACTGCCGCGCTCGATGCGTGTGGGCCAGTGCGAACGGTGAACATTACCAATCAGTAAGGTAAGCATTGTCACAGCCGGTCCGGACGTAGCCGGCTCGCCAGGGGAGGAATTCGTATGGGTGCCGAGGCTCGTCACAAGGTCGGATTGTTGGAGATCGCCACAACGCTGCCGAGAATGACCACGGCTCTGCCGAGCGTGCTCCGCGGTGTGCCGGGTCTGCTGCGCAAGCCCGACGACAAGGAATCCATCGGACACATCTTCCAGCGGGTCGCGGCCAAGACGCCGGACCATCCGTTCGTCCGTTTCGAGGGTGACACCCTGACCTACGGGCAGGCGAACGACCTGGTGAACCGCTACGCGAGCGTCCTCACCGATCGGGGCGTGCAGCGCGGCGACGTCGTCGGCGTGCTCGCCAAGAACTCGATGCGCACGCTCCTCGTCGCGCTCGCCGCCGTGAAGCTGGGCGCGACCGCCGGGATGCTGAACTTCAACCAGCGCGGCGAGGTACTCGACCACAGCCTCGGAATTCTCGACTCGCGGGTCCTCGTCGTGGATCCCGAGTGCGTGGAGGCGCTCGAGTCGCTGGACGAGGCGCTGCCGGAGAAGGTGATCCTGCACGCCGACGAGCTCGACGAGAAGGCTGCCTCCGCAAGCGCCGAGAACCCGGCCGCCACGACGGAGATCCAGGCGAAGGAAAAAGCGTTCTACATCTTCACCTCCGGCACCACCGGCATGCCGAAGGCCAGCCTGATGAGCCACTTCCGCTGGCTCAAGTCGATGTCGGGACTCGGCAGCATGGGTGTGCGCCTGCGCAAGGACGACGTCCTCTACTGCTGCCTGCCGCTCTATCACAACAACGCACTGACGGTCTCGCTCTCGTCGGTGCTGTCCTCGGGCGCCACACTCGCGATCGGTCGGCAGTTCTCGGTGTCGAACTTCTGGAAGGACGTCCGCGAGAACCAGGCGACCGCATTCACCTACATCGGTGAGCTCTGCCGCTACCTGCTGACCCAGGACGAGAAGCCGGACGACAAGGACAACACCATCCGCCTGATCGTCGGGAACGGACTGCGCCCGGAGATCTGGAAGGAATTCACCGGCCGGTTCGGTATCGAACGCGTCGCCGAGTTCTACGGCGCCAGCGAGTGCAACATCGCGTTCATCAACGCCTTCAACATCGACCGCACCGCCGGCTTCTGCCCCCTGCCGTACGCCGTCGTGGAGTACGACGACGAGACCGGCAAGGCCAAGCGCGACAATTCGGGACGCCTGCGCAAGGTCTCGAAGGGCGACGTCGGCCTGCTGCTGTCGAAGATCACCGACCGTGCACCGTTCGACGGGTACTCCGACGAGGAAGCCACCAAGAAGAAGCTGCTCACCGACGGCTTCGAGGACGGTGACTGCTGGTTCGACACCGGAGACCTGGTGCGGCAGCAGGGTTTCCGGCACGTCGCGTTCGTGGACCGGCTCGGTGACACCTTCCGCTGGAAGGGCGAGAACGTCGCGACCACCCAGGTCGAGGGCACGCTCAACTCGCACCCCGACGTCGATCAGGCCGTCGTGTACGGCGTCGACATCCCGAACGCGGACGGCAAGGCCGGCATGGCGGCGGTGACGTTGCGCAGCGGCAAGTCCTTCGACGGCAAGTCCTTCGCCGCTGCCGCCTACAAGTCCCTTCCCGCGTACGCGGTTCCGCTGTTCATCCGCGTCGTCGACTCCCTCGAGGCCACCTCCACCTTCAAGAGCAAGAAGGTCGAGCTGCGCAAGATCGGGTACGACGCGGACGCGGAGGGCGACCTCTACGTGCTCGAGGGCAAGTCGAAGGGCTACGTACCCGTGTACGACGAGTACGTCGAGGCCGTGGGAGCCGGGAAGCTGCCCAAGAACTGAGTTTTGGCAAGCTGGTGTCATGACAGCTGTGACTCCGGCGGACACGTTCTGCGGCCGCCCGGTCGCCACCGACCGGGCGCTGGTGATGGCGATCGTCAACCGAACGCCCGACTCCTTCTACGACGGCGGCGCCAACTTCACCGACGAGGCCGCCATGTCCTCGGTGCACCGGGCAGTGGACGAGGGCGCCGACGTCGTCGACATCGGCGGGGTGAAGGCCGGTCCCGGAGCGACGGTGGACGCCGCCGAGGAGGCGCGCCGGGTCGTTCCGTTCGTCGCCGCCATTCGCGCCGCGCATCCGGATCTGGTCATCAGCGTGGACACCTGGCGCGGCGAGGTGGCCCGTGAGGCGTGCGCCGAGGGTGCCGACCTGATCAACGACACCTGGGCCGGAGCGGACCCCGAGCTCGTCCACGTGGCCGCCGAGATGGGCGCCGGCATCGTCTGTTCGCACACCGGCGGAGCGATTCCCCGGACCAGACCGCACCGCGTCCGCTACGACGACGTGGTCGCCGACGTCCTGTCGGAAGTGACGCGTGCGGCGCAGAGCGCCGCCGACATCGGGGTGCGCCGCGACGGAATTCTGATCGATCCGACCCACGATTTCGGTAAAAACACCTTCCACGGGCTCGAACTGTTGCGTCGCGTCGACAGTCTTGTAAACACCGGATGGCCAGTCCTGATGGCGCTGAGCAACAAGGACTTCATCGGGGAGACTCTGGGTGTAGGACTCGCCGAACGGTTGGAGGGAACGTTGGCCGCAACAGCATTGGCTGCCGCACAGGGTGCACGGATGTTCCGAGTGCACGAGGTGGCGGCGACTAGACGGGTCGTGGACATGGTCGCAGCGATCGCCGGGACCAGGGCGCCGTCGCGTTCGGTACGGGGGCTCGCATGACGCTCGCCGAGATCGACTCCATGACCGTTCGAGAGGCACGCCGGTGGGACGACCCCTGGTGGACCGTGGAGGAGCTTCGGCTCGCCAAGGGCACCCGCACGGTGTCCGTGGTGCTACCCGCTCTGAACGAAGAGGACACGGTCGCGTCCGTGATCGACTCGATCTCCCCGTTGGTGGGAGTGATCGTCGACGAGCTCGTCGTCCTCGACTCCGGCTCGACCGATCGAACGGCCAAGCGTGCGCGCGCCGCCGGCGCTCGTGTGGTGTCGCGGGAGGAAGCCGTACCCGAGGTGGCTCCGGCGCCGGGCAAGGGTGAGGTTCTGTGGCGCTCGCTCGCCGCGACGACCGGTGACGTGGTCGCGTTCGTCGACTCCGATCTCATCGATCCGGACCCGATGTTCGTGCCCAAGCTTCTCGGTCCGATGCTGACCGGCGACGGTATCCACCTGGTGAAGGCGTACTACCGACGCCCGCTCGCGGGATCGTCGGAGGCGCACGGCGGAGGCCGGGTCACCGAGTTGGTCGCGCGTCCGCTGCTGGCGGCGTTGCGTCCGGAACTCGGGCAGATCATTCAGCCGCTCGGCGGCGAGTACGCCGGGACCCGCGAGCTGCTCACCTCGGTGCCGTTCGCTCCGGGCTACGGAGTCGAGATCGGTTTGCTGATGGACACCTACGACAAGCTCGGGATTCAAGCGGTGGGTCAGGTGAATCTCGGTGTGCGCAAGCATCGCAACCGCCCTCTCGTGGAGCTCGGTGCGATGAGCCGGCAGATCGTCGGGACCATGCTCAGTCGAGCGGGAATCGCGGACTCGGGCGCCGGACTGACGCAGTTCGTTCTCGACGGGGACGACTTCGTTCCGGCCGTTACGGAGGTCTCGCTTCTCGACCGGCCACCGATGCAGACGCTGCGGCCCTGAAACAGCTCGGCGTGACAAGATCGACCCATGCTGACGGTTCTGACCTACGTCGTCGTGATCGCCGTGGTGGCGGCGGTGCTGTTCTTCGTCGCCTCCGCGGTGTTCGGGCGGGGTGAAGAACTCGAACCGCTTCCTCCCGGCACCACGGCGACGGCGCTTCCGGCGTCCGGGGTCACCGGGCGGGACGTTCGGGCCCTGAAGTTCCAGGTCGATCTGCGGGGGTACGACTCCGCGGAGGTCGACTGGGCACTGGACCGGGTGGCCACCGAGATCGACTCGCTGCGCATCAGGCTCAGGGATCTCGAGGAGCGAGTGGGTGCGCCTACTCCCGATGCGGACGGCGAGCGTGGATCGGAGCCGACGTCGTGACCGACGACGGGCGCGTGCGGTGTAGTTGGGCGACGGGGACCGGCGGACCGGCCGACGAGCTGAACCGCGATTACCACGACTACGAGTGGGGACGGCCGGTGCACGGACGGGACGCGCTCTTCGAACGAATTTGTCTCGAGGCGTTCCAGTCGGGCCTGTCGTGGATCACGATTCTGCGCAAACGAGAGTCGTTTCGGTCTGCGTTCGCCGGGTTCGACCCCGACGCGGTTGCCCGGTTCACCGAGGCCGATACCGCACGGCTGATGGCGGACGCGTCCATCGTGCGCAACCGCGCGAAGATCGACGCGGCCGTGAACAACGCTCGGGCGGTGCTGGACCTGGAGGGCACCGACCTCGACACCCTGCTGTGGTCGTTCGCACCCGATCCGCCGAGACCTCGTCCGGAGGCGGCGGACGGCGTGCAGGCCATCTCGGCCGAATCCACCGCCATGGCAAAGGATCTCAAGCGTCGGGGTTTCCGCTTCGTGGGTCCCACGACCGCGCACGCACTGATGCAGGCCACGGGAATGATCGACGAGCACGTCGCCGATTGTTGGGTCCCGCCGAGCGCAAGCGGCAGTCCGATTCCCGGCCCGTAAGAGGATAGGGAAGAATGGTTGTCCAGGACCTCGTCGCGCGTCGACGGGAGAGAAAACAGCAGGAGCCGAGGCGCAGAGCAGGTTCGCGCAGATTTGGAGGGAGCAGCGAATGGCGGCCATGAAGCCCCGGACCGGGGACGGTCCCCTCGAGGCAACCAAAGAAGGACGAGGAATCGTCATGAGGGTTCCACTCGAGGGTGGAGGACGTCTGGTCGTCGAACTGACACCCGATGAGGCAGCAGCGCTGGGAGACGAGTTGAAGGGTGTGACCGGCTGACGGCACACCGGATCGACGAAACCCCACCGACCGTTCGCGGTCGGTGGGGTTTGTTCTTGGCCGAACTCGGTGACCAGTGTTAGCCGACGCGGTGGACCTGCTCGCGTGTCCGCACTGCGGCGGCGATCTCGAACTCGATTCCGACGACGCGCGCGCCAGGGAACTGGTCTGCGAGCGCGGGCACACGTTCGACGTGGCCCGGCAGGGGTACGTCAGTCTGCTCCCGGGGTCCGCGGGGAAGATCGTGGGCGATTCGCCCGACATGATCGCGGCCCGCGACGACTTCCTGAACGCCGGTCACTACGACCCGCTGATGGACGCGGTCGCCGACGCCGTCGCGGACGCGCCCGCCGTGCGCAGCGTGCTCGACGTGGGCGCCGGAACCGGTCATTATCTGGCGCGCATTCTGGACACCTCGGCGGACACGATCGGGCTCGGTATCGACGTGTCCAAGCCTGCCGCCCGGCGGGCCGCGCGAGCGCATCCGCGCATCGCGTCGGTGGTGGCCGACGTGTGGCAACAACTTCCGGTCCGCTCCGGAGCGGTCGACGTGGTCACGTCGGTGTTCTCCCCGCGCAACACGTCCGAGCTGCGCCGCGTCCTGACCGACGACGGACGTCTGGTGGTGCTCACTCCGACCGATCATCACCTCGAAGAACTGGTGTCCGCACTCGGGCTCATTCGCGTCGACGCCGACAAGAGCCGGCGCTTGGGCGATTCCATGTCCGGGGTCTTCGAACGGATCTCTCGCCGACCCGTGAGCTTCACGGTGCCGATGGATCACCGGTCGATCGAAGGCGCGGTGGCGATGGGGCCGTCCGCGCGGCACGCCTCACCCGCCCAGTGGTCCGAACGGATTGCGGCCCTGCCCGATCCGTTCTCGGTTACGGTCTCGGTGGTGGTCGGGGTGTACGCCGTTCTGTAAAGCCCTACGCCGTTCTGTAAAGCCCTGCGCTGAGAAGTCGTCTACGAGCGAGCCTGCTCGTAGACCTCGACGGTCTGCTGCGCGATGGATTCCCAGGAGAATTCCGCCACGGCACGCTCGCGTCCGGCGACGCCCATCTTCTCGGCGGTCGTGGTGTCCGCTGCGAGAGAGTTGACGGCGTCGGCGAGGTCGCGTTCGAAGGTGGCGGTGTCGGACGCGTCGTAGTGAACCAGGGTGCCCGTGGAACCGTCCGCGACCACCTCGGGAATGCCTCCCACGTCGGACGCCACGACGGCCGTTTCGCAGGCCATCGCTTCGAGATTGACGATGCCGAGCGGCTCGTAGACCGAAGGGCAGACGAATACGGTTGCCGCCGAGAGTATTTCGCGAACCTGCTCCGTGGGGAGCATCTCCCTGACCCAGAAGACGTTGCCGCGCTTGTCCGAGAGCTCCGCGACGGCGCGTTCGGTCTCCGCCGCGATCTCGGGGGTGTCGGGCGCGCCCGCGCAGAGAACAAGCTGAATCGACGGGTCGAAGTGGTGCGCCGCGGCCACGAGGTGGCCGACGCCCTTCTGCCGCGTGATCCGTCCGACGAACGCGACGATCGGAGCCGACGGGTCGACGCCGATGGTGCGCAGCGAGGACGCGGACGGGTCGGCCGGTCCGCCGGCGTGCCAGACGTCGGTGTCGATTCCGTTGCGCACCACGTGCACTCGGGCGGGGTCGATGCCGGGATAGCAGTCCAGCACATCGAGTTTCATGCCGTCGCTCACCGCGATGACGGCGTCGGCGAACTCCATGGCGTTGCGTTCGGACCACGACGAGATGCGGTAACCGCCGCCGAGTTGTTCGGCTTTCCACGGCCGGCGCGGCTCGAGCGAGTGCGCGGTGAGCACGTGCGGAACGCCGAACAGCTCGCCCGCAAGATGGCCGGCGAGTCCGGTGTACCAGGTGTGCGAATGCACCACGTCGGCTCCGTCGGCTGCCGCCGCCATCCGAAGTTCCGTACTGAGCGTGACGAGTGCCGAGTTCGCGCCGTCGAGCGCCGGGTCCGGCTGATGCACGGTTGCGGTGTCGCGGGGGGCGCCCATGCAGTGCACGTCGACGTCGCAGAGATGCCGAAGACGATCGACGAGCTGGGTAACGTGAACTCCTGCACCGCCATAGATCTCGGGCGGGTATTCCTTGGTCATCATGGCGACTCGCATGCGTAGAAACGTAACGCTTCTCGGTCCGTGTCGGGCTATATCCGACGCGGGCCGCTCGAAACGGATAGGTTGTCAGATGTGAGGACCCAGCCGCATGTGCTCGGAATCGTGCTCGCCGGTGGCGAGGGCAAACGCCTGTATCCGATGACGGCGGACCGGGCAAAACCCGCAGTCCCGTTCGGTGGCGCTTACCGGTTGATCGATTTCGTGCTGAGCAATCTCGTCAACGCCGGCTACCTACGTTTGTGCGTACTGACTCAGTACAAGTCGCATTCGTTGGACCGCCACATCTCTCAGACGTGGAGACTGTCGGGCTTCGGTGGTGAATACATCACGCCGGTTCCGGCGCAGCAGCGTCTCGGCCCCCGGTGGTACACCGGCAGTGCGGACGCGATCTTCCAGTCGATGAACCTGGTCTACGACGAAGATCCCGAGTACATCGTCGTTTTCGGTGCTGATCACGTGTACCGAATGGACCCGGAGCAGATGGTGCAGCAGCACATCGACTCGGGCGCAGGAGTCACCGTCGCCGGTATTCGCGTGCCGCGTGAAGAGGCTTCGGCGTTCGGCTGCATCGACTCCGACGCGTCGGGAAACATCACGCAGTTCCTCGAGAAGCCGGCCGATCCGCCGGGCACTCCGGACGATCCCACGATGACCTTTGCGTCCATGGGCAACTACGTCTTCACCACCAAGGTTCTCGTCGACACGATTCGTGCCGACTCGGAGAACACCGACTCCGATCACGACATGGGCGGCAACATCATTCCCGCTCTCGTCGAGGCTGGCATGGCGTCGGTGTACGACTTCAAGGACAACGTGGTTCCGGGCGCCACCGAGCGGGACAAGGGCTACTGGCGCGACGTCGGAACCCTCGACGCGTTCTACGACGCGCACATGGACCTGGTGTCGGTGCACCCGATCTTCAACCTCTACAACAAGCGCTGGCCCATCCGCGGTGCCGCGGAGAACCTCGCCCCGGCCAAGTTCGTGCAGGGCGGCCTCGCGCAGGAATCCATCGTCGGTGCGGGCTCCATCCTGTCCGCGGCCACGGTCCGTAATTCGGTCCTGAGTTCGTCGGTCATGATCGACGCCGGTGCCACGGTCGAGGGCAGCGTCATCATGCCAGGGGTACGGATCGGCAAGAACGCCGTCGTGCGCAACGCCATCCTGGACAAGAACGTGGTGGTCGGCGACGGCGAGATCATCGGTGTCGACCTCGAACGCGACAAGGAACGGTTCGCCGTGTCGGCCGGTGGCGTGGTCGCCGTCGGCAAGGGCGTCTGGATCTGAGAGCCTGACGGGCCGCTAGCCCTCGTTCACCCGCGACGCGCACAGCAGACCGTCGCCCAGCGGGAGCAGCACCGGGGTCAGCCGCTCGTCCTCGGCCACCTGCCGCGCCGCGGCACGGACGGCAATCGTGGCGGCGTCCCGCTGCGACGCGTCGGCGACTCGTCCGCCGAGGAGCGCATTGTGCAGGATCAGCGCGCCTCCGGGGCGCAGCAACCGCACGCCCTCGGTCACGAACGCGACATGATCGCGGGGCGAGGTGTCGACGAACACCAGGTCGTATCCCTCGTCCGCGAGCCGGGGCAGCACGTCCGACGCGCGGCCGTTGATCAGCCGGGTGCGCGAGGCGCTGATTCCGCCGGCCCTGAACGCGTCCTTCGCCGCCCGCTGGTGTTCGGGTTCGGAGTCGATCGTGGTGAGCACGCCGTCGCTGCGCATGCCGTCGAGCAGCCACAACCCGCTCACTCCGGCGCCCGTTCCCACCTCGACGACGGTGCGCGCCCCGAGCATCTGCGCGAAGATCGACAGCACCGCTCCGACCGCCGGGGGGACGGGCGCAGCGCCCAGGTCGACGGCCCTCTCGCGTGCGGCGACGAGAACGTCGTCCTCGACGACGGAGTTCTCGGCGTAGGACAGCATCTTCTCGGCGTCGGCAGGCACGTCACGAGGCTATCGCGACGACCGGCAAACATTCTCAGGGCACGCTCAGCTTGCTCACACTCGGGCCACATCATGGTCGGACATGATCAGTGCATCGCGATAAGGCGAGACGTGGTCCGTTCCCGAGAACGAGCGCAGGTCGAGGAACAAACCGGTTTTCCGAGCAGTTGCACCGGGTATTGCTAGACCCTCGGGCCACGGACCATCAGCGGCCTTCGAGTAGGAGGATTCACCGATCCACATGATCAATGCCCCGCGCGAACACGCACACCTGCCCGTCCTCGTTCCTTCCACTTCCGCTTCTGCTTCCGATGTCGACTTCGAGGATCTCTCCGGCACGGCCGTGTTCGACGCCACCGGCGACCAGTCCGCCATGCCGACGTGGGACGACCTCGTCCGCGAGCACGGCGATCGCGTCTACCGTCTCGCGTACCGCCTGTCCGGAAACGCGCAGGACGCCGAAGATCTGACGCAGGACACTTTCATCCGCGTGTTCCGCTCGTTGCAGAACTACCAGCCGGGAACGTTCGAGGGCTGGCTGCACCGCATCACGACGAACCTGTTCCTGGACATGGTCCGCCGCCGCAACCGCATCCGTATGGAAGCGCTGCCCGAGGACTACGACCGGGTGCCGTCCGACCGTCCCGACCCCGAGCAGATCTACCACGACGCGCGCCTCGACCCCGAGCTGCAGGCTGCACTCGATTCGTTGGCTCCCGAGTTCCGCGCCGCCATCGTGCTCTGTGACATCGAAGGTCTGTCGTACGAGGAGATCGGCGCCACCCTGGGCGTGAAGCTCGGAACCGTGCGCAGCCGCATCCACCGCGGACGCCAGGCTTTGCGCGACCACCTCGCCGCCCACCAGGGCGTCCAGGACCGCGCGTCGTACGTCGCACGCTGACCGCGACGCGGCGGTACATTCGTAGGTGGGAAATTAGTAGGTGTCGAGCGCTGGATTCGATCGGAGGAGGAGTGAGATGACACAGGCACGCAAACCTCGTCAGTTCAGCCCTACCGAACATCTGGCCAGTGAGGCCGTTGCGGCGTACGTCGACGGCGAATTGCGCATGAACGCTTACCTTCGCGCTGCACACCACGTTGCCCAGTGCCCGTCGTGCGCGGCCGAGGTGGATGCGCAACAGCAGGCCCGCGGCCTTCTGCGGTCGTCGTCGGAAGTCTCCATGCCGCACTCGTTGCTCGGCGTCCTCAACCAGATTCCGCACTGCACCCCGCAGGGTTCCAACGACCGGGCCCTCGGTGATCCGACGTCGAGGTTGCACGGACTCGGCTCCGTCGTGAGCGCTCGATTCCGCCGCAAGTAGAGTCGACTGCGGTTCAGGAAGTACCCGCAGATGAGGGAGTACGTGCGCGCGTGAGTTCCGACGATCAGGGTGGCTCTTCCGACTCGACCTCGGTGCGCGCGGACCCACCCAGACTCCCGCCGCGGCCGGTCTACCGCCCGACCATCGACGATCGGTCCGCTCGCGCGTTTTCGCGCCCCGGCGGTGTCGACGGTTCCTTCGCCGCTCCCGCTGCGCGCCGCGCTCCGTCCGGCTCCATTGCGATCGCACCACCCGATCCGGTGCTCGAGCAGGCGTTCGGGCGGCCCGAGGGTGTGCGCGAATCGCTTGTGCGCGAACCGGATTCCGCCGGAACCACCGTCGCGGAGCCCGCGCCGGAGGATCCGTGGCGCGACCCGAATTCCGCCGTCACGCTGGGGCGGCCCGGTGCACCCGAGGATCCGGAACCGGAGCGCACACCCGGTCGCAAACTGGGAGTGCGGGAAGTTCTGTACGGCGGTCGCGTCTCGCCGCGTGCCTTGGCCGCACTCGGCGCGGCGGCACTTATCATCGCGCTGGTCGGCGGACTCGTCGGCAGTTTCACCGCCGGTCTCGGTGGGTCGCTCACCAGCTCACGCGTATCGCTGACCCAGGACACCGGAGATGTGCCGGAGGGGCAGGTTGCCCGCGTCGCGCAGGCGGTGCTGCCGTCGGTCGTCTCCATTCAGGTGACGTTCGGCGACGGCGCCGGAACCGGTTCCGGCGTGGTGATCGACCCGGCGGGATACATCGTCACCAACAATCACGTGATCTCCATGGCGGCGACCAACCCGTCGGCCACGCTGTCGGTCACCTTCTCCGACGCGACCAAGGTGCCGGCGCGCATCGTCGGCCGCGACACGAAGACCGACCTCGCCGTGATCAAGACCGACGTGGCCGGCCTGACCGTCGCCCAGCTCGGTGCGTCGTCGGATGTCGAGGTGGGCGACGAGGTCGTGGCGATCGGCTCCCCGTTGGGTTTGAGCAAAACGGTCACCAGCGGCATCGTCAGCGCGCAGAACCGCCCCGTCAGCCTGTCGGGTGAGGGCACCGACACCGACGCCGTCATCGACGCGGTCCAGACCGACGCGGCCATCAACCCGGGTAACTCCGGCGGACCCCTCGTCGACTTCGAGGGTCGGGTCATCGGGATCAACTCCGCCATCCGAAGCGAGAGCGGCGGGTCCGTGGGCCTCGGCTTCGCGATTCCGATCGACACCGTGACGCAAGTGGCGCAGACCTTGATCAGGGACGGCGTGATGCGCCACGCCACCATCGGCGTCAACGCTCGAAGTGTGGTCAACGACGCCATCAGCGGTGCTCAGGTCGCCAACGTCGTGGCGGGAAGCCCCGCTGCGCAGGCCGGGATCGTCGAGGGTGACGTGATCACCAAGGTGGGGGATCGCACCGTGGCGAGCTCGGACGAGCTGATCGTCGCCGTTCAGGAACGCGCGATCGGCGAGACCGTTCCGGTGCAACTCGTGCGGTCCGGGCGCGTAGTGGACGTATCGGTCACCACCGTCTCCGACTGAGGCGCGGTCGGTGGCGACCACGTAGTCTTGCGGTGTGTTCGCCAACATTGGCTGGGGCGAGTTGATGGTTCTTCTCGTCGCAGCACTCGTCATTCTCGGTCCGGAGCGGCTGCCCGGCGCGGTCACCTGGGTGACCCAGACGATGCGCCAGGTGCGTGAGTACGCCAGCGGTGCCAGCCAGCAACTCAAGGACGAGCTGGGCACCGATTTCGACGACTTTCGCAAACCGCTCGCGGATCTCAATCAGCTTCGCGGGATGACGCCGCGTGCCGTGATCACCAAACACCTGCTCGACGGCGACGATTCGATCTTCACCGGAAACTTCGAGAAGGGCCAGACGCCGCCCACGTCGACCCCACCGCCGCCCAACGGCACCGGCGCAGCGAATCTGACGAAGAAGACGGACGGGTCACTCTCGTCCGGTGAACGCCCGCCGATCGACTCCGACGCAACCTGAGCGCAGGGCTCAGAGGTGGCGGGTGGTGTCGATGCCCAGCGACATTCCCACGAGTCCGCGGCTGCGCACCGACAGCTTGTCCGCCACACCCCGAAGAGCAACGGACGCAGGCGAATCCGGCGCGCTGAGCACGATCGGTACGCCGTTGTCGCCCGCTTCGCGGACCTTGGTGTCCAGGGGAATCTGACCGAGCAGCGGGACCTCTGCGCCGACGGCGACGGTGAGCCGCTCCGACACCGCCTGTCCACCGCCGGACCCGAAGATGTCCATCCGTGACCCATCGGGAAGTTCGAGCCAGGACATGTTCTCCACGACGCCGACCACCCGCTGCCGCGTCTGCAGCGCGATGGCGCCGGCTCGTTCGGCAACCTCGGCGGCGGCCTGCTGCGGGGTGGTGACGACGAGGATCTCGGCGCCGGGGATGAGCTGAGCGACGGAGATGGCCACGTCGCCTGTGCCCGGGGGAAGGTCGAGGAGCAGAACGTCCAGGTCGCCCCAGAACACGTCGGCCAGGAACTGCTGCAGGGCCCGGTGCAGCATGGGTCCACGCCAGACAACAGGAGTGTTGCCGGTGGTGAACTGCGCGATGGAGATCATCTTCACGTCGTGGGCCACCGGCGGCATGATCATGCGCTCGACCTGCGTCGGCTTGGCGTCGGTGCCGAGCATTCTCGGCACCGAATGCCCGTAGATGTCGGCGTCGAGGACGCCCACCGACAGTCCGCGAGCCGCCATGGCGGCAGCGAGGTTGACCGTGACACTGGACTTGCCGACGCCGCCCTTGCCGGACGCGACCGCGTACACGCGGGTGAGCGAACCGGGCTGCGCGAACGGGATGACCGGTTCCGCGGAATCTCCGCGGAGGGACTTGCGGAGTTCGGTGCGCTGCTCGTCGTTCATGACGTCGAGTTCGACTCGAATCTCGCCGACACCGGCCACGTCGGCCACTGCCTTGCGCACACGCTCGCTGATTTCCGTCCGCATCGGGCACGCTGCGGTGGTGAGGTAGATGCCGACGTCGACCGAGGAGTCCTCGCTCAGCCGAATGCTCTTGACCATCCCGAGGTCGGTGATGGGCTTGCGAATCTCGGGATCGTTCACGCGCGCGAGTGCGCTGCGGACGTCGGTTTCCGTGGGTACAGCCATACCGTCGATGGTAGGCGGGTGGGGATCAGTGAATGCGCGGCAGGTCCGCTGCCACCGGCGCGATTCCGGTGGAGTAGCCCACGGACCAGGCGAGCACGTTGGCCACGTAGGCCATCGAGTTGTTGTAGCGCAGGATCGCCTTGGTCGCCTGAATCGGGTCGCGCATGTTCAGGCCACCGTCGCACAGGTACTTTCCGGTGGTGACGGCGCTGTCGAACAGATTCTGCGGATCGGCCTTGCCGTCTCCGTTGCCGTCCGTGGCGTAGCGCTTCCAGGTCTGGGGGAGGAACTGCATGGGTCCGACGGCGCGGTCGTAGGTGGCGTTGCCGTCGAGCTCACCGCCGTCCGTGTCCATGATCACGTTGTTTCCGGACAGGCTGCCGTCCAGAACTGGCCCCAGGATGGGCTGGAGCAGCGTGCCGTCCGGTGCCACCTGCCCGTCGTTGGCGTGGGTGGATTCGACGCGGCCGATGCCGGCGAGCAGCGCCCAGTACATTCCGCAGCCGGGGTCGGAGACGGCGAGCATGCTCTCGGCGTTCTTGTAGGCGGCGACGTTGATTCCGGGGACACCGAGAACGCCGGCCTTCAAGCTGTCGGGCAGGACGGGTTCCGCAGGTGCCGGGGGAGCGGCGACCGGTTCGGGAGCCGGGGCCGGGGCGATCGGGGCCGGGGCGGGCGTGGGCTGGGGCGCTGCGACCGCGGGCGTCGCGTTCGTCTCCTTGGCGGTGTTGACCGACTGGAGGAACGGGATGTCGGCGCTGGCGCCGTAGGCAGTCGCGCCCGCGATGACACCGGCGGGGACGAGGCCGGTCAGCACTATCACCGAATTCCGTCGAATCCTGGAATGCGATGGTTTTCTGTGCCGACCCACTGATGTGCCTCCTGATACTCCGTAAAACTTCCGGAGACGAGGCTACCCGATTCGTTGCACTTCCGTTACCGCGCCGTGATCTGTTGTGCAGGTCACAACGAGGACGTCACAACCGCTACGGAGTCGGGGCGGGGCAGAACACGAGGCACGGCAATACGGGCAGGGGTGGCAGACCGGGGATCCCGAACGCTGGAGGCGCAACCGGTTGCTCGGGCGCGGTGCTCGCAGCGGTGGCCACCGCCGCTGCTTCGACGGCGAGCGGGTCCGTCGGCGTCGGGGTGGGCACCGGAGCGGGCGAACCGATCTCACCCGGCACCGAACTCGCGCCCGACGCGTACGCCGACGCCCACCCGAGCACGTTCGCCGCGTACGCGGCGGAGTTGTTGTAGCGCAGCACCGCCGCGGTGGCCTGCGCCGGATCGGCGAGATCGAGGCCGCCCGAACACAGGTACTTTCCTGCCGCGAGCGACGCGTCGAAGACGTTGTTCGGGTCGGCGACTCCGTCACCGTTTCCGTCGGCCCCGTACTTGGCCCACGTACCCGGAATGAACTGCATCGGACCGACCGCGCGATCGTGTGAGGCGTCGCCGTCGTACTTGCCCCCGTCGGTGTCGGTGATCACCGCATCTCCCGCGCCGCGACCGTCCAGCACGGGACCGAGCACGGCGCTGATCGTGGTGCCGTGGACATCGGTGCGCCCGCCGCCGGCGTGGCCGGACTCGATGCGTCCGATTCCGGCGAGCAGGCTCCAGGAAAGGTGGCAGCCGGGGGTGGTGCCGGCGAGCGTGGTCTCGGCCGCCTTGTACGCGGTAAGGACGAGCTCCGGAATGCCGAGCGCGCCGATCGTGACACCGACCGCCGCGAGCGCGGTGGTGACGGGAGGTGCGGGAAGGGGAGTGGGCGTGGGCGTGGCCGGAGCCTTCGGTGACTTCAGCGCCAGAGGCGCGCGGGGCGCGACGTCGACGAGTTCGAAGGAGGTGACCGTCGGGGAAGTTGTTGCGGCAGTGGCGAGTTCCAGATCCGGGGGTGCCTGCGCGCCCGACGCGGCGGATCCGGTGGCCATGGCCGCAGCGGTGATCACCACGGCTGTTGCTGCGACAATTCCCACGACACGCACTGCGGTGTTCCCCTTCGCGCCATCCGGTGGTGCGCACACGTTCCTGTGCCCGACGCGCTCCCCGATGCCGACGTTACATAACCGTGTCGCCGCTGTTGTCGGAACGAGTCGATTCGTCGACGACCTTCTTGCGCGGCTTCTTTCGCGGTCGAGACGCCTCGTCCTCGGTGATCGAGGAGGGGTCGGCCAGCAGCGATCGGAGGTCGTCGCGGAAGTCGTCCAATTCGCGTCGCAAATAGTCGCGCGTGGCCACTTCACCGACCGCAATGCGGAGCGCGGCAAGTTCTCTGGCCAGAAACTCGGTGTCCGCCTTGGTTTGTGCCGCTCGGGAACGGTCCTCTTCGAGCGAGACTCGGTCCCGGTCGTCCTGCCGGTTCTGGGCGAGCAGGATCAGCGGCGCCGCGTAGGCGGCCTGCGTGGAGAACGCGAGGTTCAGAAGGATGAACGGGTACGGGTCCCACTGCAGGTTCAGCGCGAAGACGTTCAGCAGAATCCAGATGATCACGATGACGGTCTGAATGGTCAGATACCGGCCCGTGCCGAGGAACCGCGCGACCGTCTCGCCGGTACGCCCGATGGCTTCGGGATCGAAGGTGACGGCGAATCGCCGGGTGCCGCGCGGGGTGTCGAGACGCTGACGGGCTGCCTGGGTGGAGGTCTTGTCGCTCATTGGCCGAGGTGCTCCTGTTCGCGCCAGTCGTCGGGGAGCAGATGGTCGAGAACGTCGTCGACGGTCACGGCGCCGAGGAGGTGATCCTCTTCGTCCACCACCGGACCGCACACCAAGTTGTACGCGGCGAAGTATCGGGTGACGGCAGCGAGGCTGTCGTCGGGGGAAAGCTGCGTGAGCGTGGTGTCGATGACGCCGCCCACCAGGCTGGCCGGCGGCTCGCGGAGCAACTGCTGAAGGTGGACACACCCGAGGTAGCGGCCCGTCGGGGTGGCGGTGGGCGGCCGCACCACGAACACGAGGGACGACAGCGCCGGGGTGAGGTCGGGGTTACGGGCACGCGCGAGCGCCTCGGCGACGGTGGCCGACGCGTTGAGCACCACCGGTTCCGGCGTCATCAGACCACCCGCCGTGTCGGGGGAGTGCTCGAGCAGTCGGCGCACGGGCTCGGAATCCTGCGGATCCATCAGGCGCAGCAGCGATTCCGCCTCCGAGTCGGGCAGTTCACCCAGCAGGTCGGCCGCGTCGTCGGGGTCCATGGCCTCGAGAACGTCGGCGGCGCGCTCTAGTTCGAGGTGTTTGAGCAGATCGATCTGGTCGTCGTCGGGCATCTCCTGCACGACGTCCGCGAGGCGCTGATCGTCCAGCGCCAGAGCCACTTCCAGTCGACGCTTCTCCGGGAGGTCGCGGATGGCGTCGGCCACGTCGGCGGGCCGCAATCCCTCGAACTGCTGCAGCAACTGGGAGACGCCCTGGCCCGGCATCGCCAGGTCGGTCTGCGTCAGGCCCACCACGTGCTGCCAGTCGATCACGTGCAGCGCCCCGCGGCGGCCGAGTCGAGCGCGATGCGCCCGGACCGCGACGCGTGAGACGACCCAGTCGCGGGTGCGCGTCTGTTCGATGCCGAGGTCCACGACGATCGCGTCGGTCTCCAGCAGTTCCGGCAGTTCGGGATCGTCGCTGCGGACCCGAGAATCGAGGACCTGCGCCAGCGCCAGCACCTCACCGGGGCGCTGCCCGAACCGCCGCATACTGATGTTTCCCGTGGTCAGCGTGACCGAGGTCGGCTCGATCGCGGTCACGCGCAGCATGGGCACGAAAATCTTCCGGCGCGTTGCCAATTCGACGACCAGACCCAGAACCCGAGGCTGCAGACGGCCGACGCGCACGGTGATCACGATGTCGCGGACACGTCCGATGGACTCACCGTCCGGACCGAGCACGACCAGGCCCGCGAGCCTGGCGGCGAACACTTTGCTGACAGCTGCCATGCCCGACAGACTAGACGCCGGCCCGGGTGCGCTCGGACACCAGTGGTGGAGCGCCGAGCAGGTCAACGGGCACAATGGACATATGACGAACCCCCTGTCTCAGCCCAACCGCGCCGGCCAAGGTCTACCCACCCCGCCGTCCGGTTGGCCCATCGGCTCCTACCCCACCTACGCCGAGGCGCAGCGCGCCGTCGACTACCTGTCCGACGAAGAGTTCTCCGTGCAGGACGTCACCATCGTCGGCGTCGACCTGATGCAGGTCGAGCGAGTCATCGGTCGCCTCACCTGGGCCAAAGTGATTGGCGGCGGCATCATTTCGGGTGCGTGGCTGGGCGTCTTCCTCGGCCTGGTGCTCGGCATCATCACCAACACCAACTACATCAGCGCGTTGATCGTCGGTGTGCTCGGCGGCATCGTGTTCGGCCTCATCTCGGCGTCCATCCCGTACGCCGCCACCAAGGGTCAGCGCGACTTCGCCTCGACGATGCAACTCGTGGCCGGACGCTACGACGTACTGTGCGAGCCGAAGTCGGCCGAGAAGGCGCGGGATCTGCTGGCCAAACTGGCTCTCTGACGCCGAGAAGCAGCCCGAAATTCCAGCAGAAACCCCAAGGTCTCATTGCGGATACGGAATTCGATCAAGCTGCCCATTCGGAACCGCGTTTCCGCTAGGTTCTCCTGCGCAGGGTAAAGCGTGTCCAACGGAGTGCACGCTGCGGAGTCGGGGCCACGTAAAGCCTCCTTCGCAGCGGAGGAGGCGGAAGTGCCATCGAAGTCCAACTGCGCTGCGAAAAAGCGCTCGAGGTTCGACGTGAAGAAGTTCGGGCTGATCACGGCCGCAGCGATAGTGGCGAGTCCACTGCTTGCCGCGTGCGGATCTTCGAACAACGGAATCGTCCTCAGTTTCTACACCGCGGCCGACGGTGCCGAGCAGTACGCGGCGGCCGCCGCAGCGTGCACCGCCCAGTCGGGTGGTGAGTACACGGTCGAGCAGCGGACGCTGCCGAAGAGTGCAAACGATCAGCGGTTGCAGCTCGCGCGGCGTCTCGCCGGCAACGACAAGACCCTCGACCTCATGACGCTCGATGTCGTGTGGACAGCCGAATTCGCAGAGGCCGGGTGGGCTCTTCCGGTTCCCGACGACCTCGCGGCATCGCTGCGTGACGGCTCCACGCTCGCGGGCCCGTTGGCCACCGCGGAATGGCTGGATCCGCAGACGGAGAAGAAGGACAAGCTCTTCGCCGTTCCGCTGAACTCGAACACCCAGTTGCTCTGGTACCGGCCCGAATTGGTACCGAACGGCACGCCGCCCGCCACGTGGGACGACATGATCGCGACCGCGGCGGCGAACCAGGCGGCCGGCAAGCCCGCAGCCATCGGCGTGCAGGCGAAGCAGTACGAGGGCTTCATGGTCTGGTTCAATACCCTGCTCGAGAGCGCCGGCGGTTCGGTGGTCGGTGAGGACGGCACCACGGTGACCCTCAACGACACCCCCGAGCACCGCGCGGCTACCGAGAAGGCGCTGTCCATCATCAAGGGTGTCGCCACCGCGCCCGGCGCGGACCCGTCGGTCTCGCAGAGCGACGAGGGAACGGCGCGACTCGGAGTCGAGGCGGGCACCATGTTCGCCGAGGTGAACTACCCGTTCGTGCTGCCGGGTCTGAAGGAGAACGCGGCCGCCGGTGGTGTGTCGTTCCTCGATCTGTCCAACGTTCCCGCCGACCAGCAGGACGCGAAGGTGAACGAGGTGTTCAAGAGCGCTCCGTACCCGTCGGTGATTCCCGGCCAGCCCGCCAAGGTCACCATCGGCGGCTTCAACATCGGAGTCGCGAAGACGACGCAGCATCCGGATCTGGCCTGGAAAGCGGTGGCGTGCTTGACCGACCGCGAGAACCAGCGCAACAACGCGGTCAACGGCGGTGTGCCCCCGGTGCGCGCCGATCTCTACCAGGACAAGGATTTCCAGGCGGCCTACCCCGCGTGGGAAGGCGTGCTGGGGTCCATCGAATCCGCCACGGTGCGCCCGGTGTCGCCGGCGTACCAGTCGATCTCGATTCTGCTGACCGACGCGCTCAACCCCCCTCAGAACATCGACCCCGTCGGTGACGTCGACAAGTTGGCAGACCTGGTCAAGCAGGCCGTCGAATCGAAAGGGCTGATCCCATGACCGCCACAGCGTCTGCGTCTCCGGCGCACGCGAAGCCGGACGAGCCGGTCTCGCACGGACTTTCTGACGGCAAGAAGGCGGAGCGTCGCCTCGGCCTGCTGTTGGTGGCGCCCGCCGCCATCCTGATGCTGGCCGTCACCGCGTACCCGATCATCTACGCGTTGTGGCTCAGCCTGCAGCGGTACAACCTGGCGTTCCCCGACGACAAGGCATTCGTGGGACTGTCCAACTACGGTGCCGTGCTGTCCGATTCGTACTGGTGGACGGCGTTCGGCGTCACGGTGGGCATCACGGTCATCTCGGTCGCCATCGAGTTCGTTCTCGGTCTGGCCGTCGCACTCGTGATGCACCGCACCATCTTCGGGCGCGGCGTGGTCCGCACCGTGGTCCTCATCCCGTACGGCATCGTCACCGTGGCGGCGGCCTACAGCTGGTACTACGCGTGGACGCCGGGCACCGGTTACCTCGCGAACCTGCTGCCGACGGGAAGCGCCCCACTGACCGAGCAGATCCCCTCGCTCGCGATCGTGGTGCTAGCCGAGGTGTGGAAGACGACGCCGTTCATGGCGCTGCTGCTCCTCGCCGGACTGGCTCTGGTCCCCGACGACCTGCTCAAGGCGGCGCAGGTGGACGGCGCAGGTGCGTGGACCCGGTTGTTCCGCATCATCCTTCCGCTGATGAAGCCCGCGATCCTGGTTGCACTGCTCTTCCGCACCCTCGACGCGTTCCGCATCTTCGACAACATCTACGTGCTCACCAAGGGCAGCAACGGAACCGGTTCCGTCTCGATCCTCGGATACGACAACCTGTTCGGGGCGTTCAACCTCGGTATCGGCTCCGCGATCAGCGTCCTGATCTTCGTGTGCGTGGCGATCATCGCCGTCATCTTCATCAAACTGTTCGGTGCCTCGGCGCCCGGATCCGACGCGGAAGGACGATAGGCCGTGGCGAACACCACCAAGCAGAAAGCCGGTTGGTCCATCGTCAACCTGCTCGTGCTGCTGTACGCACTGATCCCGCTTGTCTGGATCATCAGCTTGTCCTTCAAGCCGGTCGCCACCATCGCGGACGGAAGTTTCATCCCGAAGCAGTGGACGTTCGACAACTACAAGGGCATCTTCCAGACGTCGCAGTTCACCTCGGCGCTCGTCAACTCCATCGGCATCGGACTGATCACCACGCTCATCGCCGTGGTCATTGGCACCATGGCGGCGTATGCCGTTGCCCGGCTGGACTTTCCGGGCAAGAAGGTGCTCGTGGGCGCGGCCCTGCTGATCGCGATGTTCCCGCAGATCTCGCTCGTGACCCCGCTGTTCGACATCGAGCGTGCGCTCGGACTGTTCGACACGTGGCCCGGCCTGATCATCCCGTACATCACGTTCGCTCTGCCGCTGTCGATCTACACGCTATCGGCGTTCTTCCGCGAGATTCCGTGGGAGCTGGAGAAGGCCGCCAAGATGGACGGTGCCACTCCCGCTCAGGCGTTCCGCAAGGTGATCGCTCCGCTCGCGGCGCCCGGCATCGTGACCGCCGCGATCCTCGTGTTCATCTTCGCGTGGAACGACCTGCTGCTGGCCATCTCGCTCACCGCGACCGAACGCTCGATCACGGTGCCGGCAGCCATTTCTCAGTTCACCGGTAGTTCCCAGTTCGAGGAGCCGACGGGATCGATCGCCGCAGCCGCGGTGGTCATCACCATCCCGATCATCATCTTCGTGCTGTTCTTCCAACGTCGTATCGTGGCGGGCCTGACGTCCGGCGCAGTGAAGGGATAAGTCAATGGCCGAAATCGTTCTCGACAAAGTGACCAAGCTGTACCCGGACGGCGCCAAGGCGGTGAGCGACGTCGACATCACCATCGCCGACGGCGAATTCATCATCCTCGTCGGACCGTCCGGCTGCGGTAAGTCCACGACCCTCAACATGGTCGCCGGACTCGAAGACATCTCCACCGGTGAGCTCCGTATCGGCGGTGAGCGCGTCAACGAGAAGGCGCCCAAGGACCGCGACATCGCCATGGTGTTCCAGTCCTACGCGCTGTACCCGCACATGACGGTCCGCGACAACATCGCGTTCCCGCTCACGCTGCAGAAGCTCTCGAAGGACGAGATCAACAAGAAGGTCACCGACGCGGCCAACATCTTGGATCTCTCACAGCATCTCGATCGCAAGCCCGGCAACCTCTCCGGTGGTCAGCGTCAGCGTGTCGCGATGGGACGTGCGATCGTGCGCAGCCCCAAGGCGTTCCTCATGGACGAGCCGCTGTCCAACCTCGACGCGAAGCTGCGCGTGCAGATGCGCACCGAGATCGCGCAGCTGCAGCGCCGCTTGGGCACCACGATGCTCTACGTCACGCACGACCAGACCGAGGCCATGACGCTCGGCGATCGCGTCGTCGTGCTTCGCGGTGGCCTGGTTCAGCAGATCGGGTCCCCGCAGGAGCTCTACGACAACCCGCGGAACCTGTTCGTGGCCGGGTTCATCGGCTCGCCGTCGATGAACTTCGTTCCGGGACAGCTGACGCAGTCGGGCGTCGACACCCCGTTCGGCTCGATCGAGCTGCCGGACGATCGTCGTCAGCTCATCTCGCAGAAGAACTCCGGGCGTGACGTGGTGGTCGGAATTCGTCCCGAGCACCTCGAGGACGCCGGCCTCATCGACTCGTACCAGAAGATGTCGGGATCGACGTTCACCGCGAACGTGGACGTACTCGAATCCATGGGGTCGGACAAGTACGTGTATTTCGGTGTCGACGGCGGCAAGGTCGACTCCAACGAACTTCGCGAGCTCGCGGCCGACTCCGGCGGGGAGCGCACGCAGATGGTGGCCCGTGTGGCAGCTGAATCGGCTGCGAAGCAAGGACAGTCGATCGAGCTGTGGTTCGACCCCAAGCGCGTGTCGGTGTTCGACGCGTCCAGTGGAGACAACCTGACTCTCTGACCCGAGTTCGCAACGGAAGCCGGCGCACACTGCGCGCCGGCTTCCGTCAGTTCGGGGCAGTCTCCTTGAGCTGCGCGATGATCTCGTCGTTCCAGGTGTGGCTGCGCACCAACCGATACCGCTCGCGCTCGATCCACATGTACGCCTCGGCGTCCGTGTGGCGAGTCATCATGCCGCCCACCGACCGCACCATGCGCACGACGGGAAGAAACTCCTCACCGAACCATCGGCGCGCCACCGTTCGGCGGTCGACGAACTCGCCGAGCTCCTGCATCAGCCGAAATCCCCACGCCTCCACCGCTTCCGACAGTTCGGCGTAGTGCCACGGGTCGTTGAATTCGATGGCGTCGCGCGCCTTGCCCGTCAGGGGAACACGGCTGAGGAAGATGCGCCGGTGATCCTTGACCAACAGGTCTGCGCGGGAGCTGATTCCGTCGGGGGAGATGCGGGTGGTGATCTCGGTGACGTAGGCCTCTATCAACGTGTTGTGTTGGGAGCAGGCGATCGACACCCGGTGGTGGCCGTCGATCACGAAATGCATCTGCCCGATGCGGTAGACCTCGATCGGCGGCATCGCCTCACCGCGCCTCGTGGCCGTCGCGAGCCGCTGCCACCGCTCGCGGGTCCGCGCCGACGTCGGCCGGAAGTAACGGTCGAAGTCGCGGGTGCGGTCGACGCTGCCGACGATCGAATCCACGCGGATCACTTCGAGTCCGATGCGCCGCTCACCCGTCTTGCCCAGTGCCGCAACGACTTCGTCGAACGGCAGGATGGTGTTGACGTCGTCGGGCTGGCGGCGCAACCAGCCGACCAGCCTCGCCATCTCGGCTCGTCGCCGCTGGCGGGAGAAATCGTTCTCGGCATCTGCGGCCGGGAATCCGGTGTCACGCGCCATAGCGTCGCCTTCCGATCGTGGGGGCGGTCCCTCCGGGGGTGATCTCGATGAGCGCGTAGCCGACCGTGTTCACCACGGCCGCCCCATGCAGTTCGAGATCCGGTGGGCGCTGTCCGTGCGGATGAATGTGCCCGTGTACGAACAGTTGTGGGGTGAGCTTCTCGACGAGAGTGTCGAAACACTGGAATCCGCGGTGCGGCCCGTCGTCACCGTCGCCGACGCCGCGGGCGGGGCTGTGGGTCAGCAGAATGTCGACGCCCTTGCCGCGCAGCGTCGGATGCCAGGAGTTGGTGCGCAGAAGCGACGCAGCCCGCCGCCGTTGCTGGCGCTCGGTCCACTGGTTGGGTCCGTCGTTGTAGCGAATGCAGCCACCGAGTCCGGCGATCCGCAGCCCGGCCGCGCTGACGATCCTGCGGTCGGCGTTGATCGCACCCACCGGCCCGGGCCACGTTGCGGGCAGGCCTGCGCGCATCCAGCCCGTCCGGCCGGCGGAGTAGCCGCTCAGGTCGGCGTCGTGGTTACCGGGGACGAACACGCAGGGAGCATTCACCATGTCGGTGACGTACTCGATGTAGTCGAACGGAAGATCGCCCGCCGCCAGGACCAGGTCGACGTCGAGCGTGCGGACCTGCGCACTCCACAGAGTTTCGATCACCTCGTCGGAGATCGTCAGGACGGAAACCACGCCGTGAACGGTACCTTCCGCGCGGGTGGTTGTATGGGGAGGTGAGCCGAGACGTCGCCGCCCTGGTTCGGGCCCATGTGATCGCAGCCCTCGACGACGACGCTCCCGGTACGGCGTCGGTGACCTTCCTCGGCCTCGAACCCATCGACGTGCTGCGCTTCGGTTCGGACGCGGAGAGCGTCGTCCGATACGTCACGGTCGGCTGTTCCCGTCATCCGATGGGTGATCCGGGCGCGATGGTGGCGGACCCCGATCGCGGCCCGCGGGCCGAGCTGATCCTGAGCATGCGCGGAGGCGCCGCCGGCATTCACAAGAAGCTGGCCGTGCTCGCGGCGTCGCCCGCCGTCGAAGGGGTCGTGCTGGTGGCGGATGCGCTCCTGGACCTGGGTGAGCCGATGTGGGACGGCGCGCCGTTCACCGCGGTGCTGCTCGGCCGCAGCGCAGAGGTGGACGAGCTTCCCCTCGCAGAACCCGCCGATCCCGTCGTCTTCTTCGACGCGGTACCGATCACCCAGACGGAAGCGGCGTGGGTGCGCTTGCGCGGAGCCGATGCGCTCCGCGACGCGTGGACCGAAGCCGGGATCGACGTGCGGGAGCCGAAACGGGCCGCGGCTGCGTTCTGAGCAGTCGTGCTGGAGCCAGCGGTTCTGCAGCCAGTCGTTCTGCAGCCAGTCGTTCTGCAGCCAGTCGTTCTAGAGCCAGTGGTTCCGCCGGAACGTGGCGAACAACCCGACGCACACCGACGCCACACACCCCGCGACCAGCGGGTAACCGTACGTCCAGTGCAGCTCGGGCATGTTGTCGAAGTTCATACCGTAGATCCCGGCCACCATCGTGGGCACCGATGCGATGGCGACCCACGACGAGATCTTGCGCATGTCCAGGTTCTGCTGCATCGTCACGCGCGCCAGCGCCGCGTCGACCAGGGTGCTCAGCACCTCGTCGAACTCGCCGATCCGCTCCGCGACGGCGGTGTGGTGATCGGCTACGTCGCGCATGTATCGCCGTACGGCCTTCGGGACCGGTGACTCCGACTCCTGGGTGAGGCGAGCCAGCGGCGCCGACAGCGGGCTCACCGCGCGCCGCAGTTCGACGATCTCCCGCTTGAGCAGGTAGATCTGCTCGATCGGCACGTGATGGTTGGGGCTGAAGACTTCTTCCTCCATGACGTCGACGTCACGCTCGATCTTCTCGGTCACGTCGAGGTAGGTGTCCACCACGTGGTCGGCGATCGCGTGCATGACCGACGACGGGCCGAGGGCGAGCCGGTCGGGATTGGCTTCCATGAGCGCACGGGTGGTGGCCAGTTCGGAATGCTGGCCGTGGCGCACGGTGATGACGAAGTCGGCGCCGAGAAAGATCATGATCTCGCCCGTTTCGACGATCTCGTTGGCGGTGGTGACCGAGTCGTGTTCGACGTAGTTCACCGTGCGCAGAACGAGAAACAGGACGTCGTCGTAGCGCTCGAGTTTGGGGCGTTGGTGAGCGTGCACCGCGTCCTCGACCATGAGCTCGTGCAGCCCGTAACACGATGCGACGCTGCCCATCTGACCTTCGTCCGGGGCGTGCAGACCGACCCACACGAAGCCCTCGCCACGCTTGCGCACCTCGGCGATGGCGGCCGAGTGGGTGTACTTGCCCGGCAACCGCTGTCCGTCGACATAGACGGCGCAGTCGACGATGGCGCGCGCGGTGGGAATGGGGAGGCGATGCATCGGCTCGGCCCCGCGCGCAGAGGGGCGCAGCGACGGCAACGAGGGGAGCGAGGGCCTGGTGGGCACGAGCGAGACATCCTTTCCTGTCGAGCCGCTCAATCCTACGTCCGTCCTGGCGCGCGACGCTGCCGCCGCGACCTGACACACTGACCCCCGTGCTTATCGACCTGCATACCCACTCGACCGCATCGGACGGCACCGAATCGCCGTCCGAGCTCGTCGGCACCGCCATCGACGCCGGCCTGTCCGTTCTCGCGATCACCGATCACGACACCACGTCGGGCTGGGCCGACGCGACGGCTGCGCTGGAGGCGTCGGGTTCGTCGATGCGCCTCGTGCGGGGAATGGAAATGTCGTGTGTCGGCCGCGGCGCGGACGGTGACCCGGTGCCGGTGCACGTGCTCGCCTATCTGTTCGACCCCGATCACGAAGCCTTCGCCGCGGAGCGTGAACGTCTACGCGACGAGCGGCGTATTCGGTTGCGCGCCATGGCAGCTCGGTTCCAGGCCGACAATATTCCGCTCGACGCCGACGCGATCCTCGAGGCGGCCGGGCCGTCGGCGGGTCGACCACACTTGGCCCGCGAGCTGGTGAAGTTGGGGTTGGTGTCGTCCGTGTCGGAGGCATTCGAGTCCTACCTGAAAACGGGCGGCAAGTACTACGTCGAGAAAGAGGACGCCCCGCTCGACGCGGCGGTGCGCCTGGTCGTCGACGCCGGAGGTGTTCCGGTGATCGCTCACGCACGGGCACGCACACGCGGCCGCATTCTCGCCGCCGATCACATCGAGGAACTTGCCGCGGGCGGCCTGCTCGGTGGGCTGGAAGTGGACCACCCGGACCACACCGAGGACGACGCGAACTGGCTCCGTGCGCTCACCGTCGAGCACTCGATTGCGGCGACCGGGTCCTCGGACTACCACGGCACCAACAAGACCACGCCGATCGGCGCGTTCACCACCGCTCCCGACCAGTTCGCGATGATCGTCGACCGGGCGAGCGGCGTACCGGTGATCGGATAGCCATGGACGTGACCCTGTACCTCACCGTCGTGGTGACGCTGTTCGTGATCATGGACCCGCCGGGCGCGATCCCGATCTTCCTCTCGCTCGTCGGCCGGAAGTCCCGCGAGGTGCGGAACCGGGCGGCGTGGCAGGCGCCCGCCGTCTCGCTCACGGTGATCACGGTGTTCGCCGTCGGCGGGCAGGCCATTCTGAGCTACCTGCACATCGGCATTCCCGCGCTGCAGGGCGCCGGCGGCTTGCTGCTGCTGCTCATCGCGCTCGAACTGCTGACCGGCCGCGAATCGGCGAAAGCCCCCGGCAACGAGGACGTCAACGTGGCGCTGGTGCCGTTGGGCACGCCGTTGATGGCCGGCCCCGGCGCCATTGCCGCGGTGATCGTCTACGTGAGCCAGTCCAACGGTCGCGCCTCGTCCCTGCTGGCCATCGCCGCCGGCATCATCACCATTCACGTGGTGTTCTTCCTGGTCCTGCGGTTCTCGACGGTGCTCATTCGGATCCTGGGGCAGGGCGGCATCACGCTGCTCGCGCGGATCGCGGGTCTGCTCCTCGCTGCCATCGCCGTGCAGTTGATCGCCGAGTCCGTTCGCGGATTCGTGGCAGGGGGATAGGGCGATGCTGCGCGGATTGAGTGGAAGCGTCGTCGCCGGTCTGGTGGTTCTGATGCTCGTGGTGATCGGAACGGAAATCCTCGGCGGAGATCGGGGTTTCCCCGGTCCCGGCATCTCGACCGTCGTCTGGCACGTGGGTGCGACGATCGTTGCTGTGTTCCTGCAGCGACTCGCGGATCACCGTGGCCGAGCGGTGTCGGTGCTCGGATCGTTCGGCGTCTTCGTCGTGGCGGGCGCCCTCCTGTGGACGCAGTGGTGGAATTAGCAGCCTCGGGCCGTCGCCGTCGGGGGTAATGGCACACTGGGTGCAAGTCGTCGACGGCGCCACCGCGCCCGTCTGTCCCTGCCGGGTGTGCGATGTGCGTGGCTCACCAGCCGCCCGCCACCCGATGCCGTCGCCATTGTTTCGTCGTAGCCCAGTTTCGTCGTAGCCCAGGAGCGTCCCGTGAGCACAGACATCGACCGTCCCGACCTGACCGCCATCACCGACGACGAGATCTTTCGCAGCCACGAGGGCGGGAAGCTGAGCGTCGAGCTGACGGCCCCCCTCGAGAACAAGCGTGACCTCTCGATCGCCTACACGCCTGGTGTGGCGCAGGTCAGCCGTGCGATCGCGGCCGATCAGGAATTGGTGCGGAAGTACACGTGGACCGACCGTCTCGTCGTGGTGGTGAGCGACGGTTCGGCTGTCCTGGGACTCGGCGACATCGGACCGCGCGCGTCGCTGCCGGTCATGGAAGGCAAGTCGGCGCTGTTCAAGAAGTTCGCCGGCCTGAACTCCATTCCGATCGTGCTCGACACCAACGATCCCGACGAGATCGTCGAGACGCTGATTCGTCTGCGCCCGAGCTTCGGCGCCGTGAACCTCGAAGACATCTCCGCGCCGCGCTGCTTCGAGATCGAGCGCAGGGTCATCGAGGCCCTCGACTGCCCGGTGATGCACGACGATCAGCATGGCACCGCGATCGTGGTTCTCGCGGCACTCCTCGGTGCTGCTCGTGTGCAGTCCCGCGAGATCGCCGATCTGAAGGTGGTCATATCGGGTGCGGGCGCCGCCGGTGTCGCATGCGCGAACATGCTGCTGCTCGCCGGGATCCACGACGTGGTCGTGCTCGACTCGAAGGGCATCATCTACGAGGGACGCGACGGATTGAACGACGTCAAGGCAGGCCTTGCCGCTCGGACGAACCCGCGCCACCTCGCGGGAGGCGCAGCCGAAGCGCTGGACGGGGCCGACGTGTTCCTCGGCCTGTCGGCGGGAAAGATCGCCGAGGAGCTGATTGCGTCGATGGCTCCTCGCTCCGTGGTGTTCGCCCTGTCGAACCCGGATCCGGAGATCGCGCCCGACGTCGCCGCCCGGTACGCCGAGATCGTCGCCACCGGTCGTAGCGACTTCGCCAATCAGATCAACAACGTTCTCGCGTTTCCCGGCGTATTCCGCGGTGCGCTGGACGTGGGTGCGCGACGCATCACCGAGCGCATGAAACTGGCTGCCGCGCACGCGATCCTGGAAGTGGTGGCGGACGACCTGTCACCGACGATGATCGTGCCGAGCCCACTCGACCCTCGAGTCGAGCCCGCTGTCGCGGCTGCAGTGGCCGCTGCCGCGAAGGAAGACGGGGTCGCGTAGCGCGGAACGTCCCCGCGGGGACGTTTGCGATCGGGGTTGTCGGTGGGGTCTCGTACGGTGGTCGAACATCGGTTCGATATGGGGGATTCCATGCACACCGTTCGGTCCATCGACGACCTCGAAGAAGAAATCTGCACCCTGGCCGGGCAGATCGCGGCCGGCACCGCTCGGTATCTGGCGCTGCTGGCCGAATTCGACGCCCGCGAGGGCTGGGCCGGCGCGCAGATCAGATCGTGCGCGCACTGGCTGTCGTGGAAAGCGGGCGTGGACTTGCACACCGCGCGCGAGCAGGTTCGAGTGGCGCGGGCGCTCGTCGATCTCCCGGTCATGTCCGCATCGTTCGCCTCGGGTGCCCTGTCCTTCTCCAAGGTGCGGGCGATGACCCGTGTGGCCACCGAGCACACCGAGGAGTCGCTGGTCGAGGTCGCTCTCGTGTCGCCGGCCGCGCACCTCGAGCGCCTGTGCCGCGGGCTGCGCCAAGCCGACGCCGACCCGGCCCGGGAGAACCGATGCGGTGGCCGGTGGTGGTGGGACGAGGACGGTTCGCTGAAGGTTGCGCTTCGCCTCGCCCCGGAAGACGGCGCCAGCTTCCTCGCGGCGGTGACCCGAGCCGAGTACGAGCGCACCCGCACCGGTGACGATCCGGCCGATCTGAACGCCCCGACACCGTCGAACATCGCACCCGCCGTGGTCGCCATGTCGAATATTGTTCGTGCAGAACCGAACTCGCCGATCAACTCACCGGCGGCAGAGGTCATCGTCCATGTCGAGCAGGATGGACACACCCGTCTCGACAACGGGCCCGGACTGGGCGCGGGTGCGACGGAGGAATTGCTGTGCGACGCAACGCTTCGACGGATCGGCCACGGCCGATTGGGTGAAACGCTGACGTTGGGTCGTAAGCGTCGAACGTCCTCGCGTGCTCAACTGCGTGTTCTGCTGATGCGTGACCGGGGCTGCGCGGCGCCGGGATGTGGCCGTGTGCGGTTTCTGCATGCTCACCACGTGACGTTCTGGTCACGTGGCGGGACAACCGATCTCGACAACCTCGTCATGCTCTGCGGTGAGCACCATCGACTGCTGCACGACGGCGCATTCGGCATCGAGGCAGCCGGCGATCAGCGGTTCGTGTTCCAGCATCCGGACGGCAGGGAGATCGAGTACGCGCCGACGGCGAAGGGCACTGCAGACGGCCTCACCGACCGATATCGACACGTCGAATCGTCCGCGGCGACGGCGGACTGGGGTGGCGAACCTCTCGACCTGCCCTACGCGACCGACGTTCTGCTCCGCAACTGGGACCTGGAGCAGAAACGGCGGGATCTGGCGGCCTAGCGGATCGCGGTGCTGACCCGCAGGCGTCCGGTGCCCGGCTGCGACAGCCACACCGCCAGCGCCAGGATGCCGTCGACCACCAGGGCCAACAGCGCGACGAGGATGGCGCCCACCACGACTCGGTCGTAGCGGTAGAGCGCCAGGCCGTCGAAGATGTACCGCCCGAGCCCGCCGAGGTTCACGTACGCAGCGATGGTCGCTGTGGCGATGACCTGGAGCGTGGCGCTGCGAATGCCGCCCAGAATCAACGGCATCGCGTTCGGCACTTCCACGCGGAAGATCACCTGTCGCTGCGTCATTCCCATCGAGTTCGCCGCGTCGACCACCGTGCGATCGACGTTCGCAATACCGGCGTACGTGCCCGCGAGGATGGACGGAATGCCGAGCAGAACGAGCGCGATGACGGGCGGCATCAGACCCAACCCGATCAGCAGAACCAGGAACGTGAGCAAGCCCAGGGTGGGAATGGACCGGAGCGCGTTGACGATTCCGACCAGAAGCACCTCGCCCTTGCGGACATGCCCGATCGCGAGACCCATCGGCACCGCGATGATCGCCGAGAAGAAGACGGCGATGAAGCTGTACCAGAGTTGCTCGAGGAGCCGAGACACGATGCCGGTGGGTCCGGACCAGTTGGCGCCGTCGGCGAAGTAGTCGAACGCCTGCGAGAAGATGTTCATGCGCGCGCCGCCTTGGTTCGGGTGCCGACGCGGGTCCACGGGGTGAGCGCTCGCCCGAGCAGGTAGAGCACCGCGTCGAAGAAGAGCGCGAGAACGACGATTGCGATGATGCCCGCCAGAATCTGGTCGGGGAAGTCGCGTTGGTACCCCTGCGTGAACAGCTGACCGAGTCCGCCGATGCCGATGACAGACCCGACCGACACCAGCGAGATGTTGGTGACGGCGACGACACGAACGTTCGCCACGAGAACCGGAAGGGCCAGGGGGAGTTCGACGGTGATTGCCCGGCGCAGACCGGTGAAGCCCATGGCAGTCGCCGCGTCCACGACGGCGGGGGACACAGAGTCGAGAGCTTCGGGAACCGCACGAACGAGCAGCGCCGTCGAGTACACCGACAGGGCGATCACCACGTTCAACGGGTCCAGCACGCGCAGGCCGACGATCAGCGGCACCGTGACGAACAGCGCCAGGGACGGAATGGTGAACATGATGCTCGCGACCACGAGGGTGATGCGTCGCAACCATGACACCGACCGCACTGCGGCGCCGACGGGGACCGAGATGACGAGCCCGATCAGAAGTGGAACGAGGGCGAGGTACAGGTGCGTCTTGGTCAGGTCGACAACGGTCCCGAAGTTGTCGACGAGGTAGTTCATCGCTCCTGAGCCGTTCGGTCACGATCTTCCTGCTTGCGTTGCGTGGCAAGGAGATCGATGATCTCGGTGGCGTCGACGCCGCCGACGACCACACCCGACTTGTCGACGGCGACACCAATTCCCGACGGCGACGAAATTGCCGCGTCCAGCGCCTGCCGTAGATCGCCGCCGGGGACGAACAGCGATCCGCCCGCCGACGTGCTGTCGTGAAGGCTGCGCCCGTTGCGATGCGCCTCCAGCCCGCCGACGTCCATCCACCCGCCAGGTGCACCGTTCTCGTTCACCAGCAGGACCCATTCGCCGTACTCGAGCTTCAACGACGCGAGTTCCGCTTCGGTCGCGGTGCGAACCGGGTGGACCGACACATCCGCGGCCGTTCGGAACGAGAGGCCGCGGTAGCCACGATCGCGTCCGACGAACGACGCCACGAAATCCGTTGCGGGAGCGGCGAGCACGGTCTGCGGCTTGTCGTACTGCTGCAGCCGCCCACCCGTTCCGAACACGGCAACGCGATCACCGAGCTTGACGGCCTCGTCGATGTCGTGGGTGACGAAGACGATCGTCTTCTTCAGATCTGCCTGCAGCCGTTGCATTTCCGCTTGCAGGTCCTCACGTACCACCGGGTCCACGGCGCTGAAAGGCTCGTCCATCAACAGAATCGGCGGGTCGGCGGCCAGCGCTCGTGCCACACCCACGCGCTGCTGCTGACCGCCCGACAGCTGAGCCGGGTAGCGGTTGGCCAGAGACAGGTCGAGGCCCACGCGTTCGAGGACGCCTAGTGCGGCCTTGCGTGCCTCACGGCGCGAGTCCCCCCGCAGCACGGGAACCGTGGCCACGTTGTCGACCACCGTGCGGTGCGGGAGAAGCCCGGCGCTCTGAATCACGTAACCGATGCCGAGCCGCAGTTTGACCGCGTCGACATTCGCGATGTTCTTGCCGTCGACCGTGATCACACCGGACGACGGCTCGATCATGCGGTTGATCATTCGCATCGACGTCGTCTTGCCGCACCCGGACGGACCGACGAAGACGGTGAACGACTCCGGCTCGATCGTCAGGTTCAGCGAGTCGACGGCAGTGGTCCCGTCCGGGAACTGCTTGGTGACGTTCTCGAAGGAGATCACGAGACCGGCTGGTCGAGACCCTGTTCCTTCACCCAGGCCTGGGCCGCAGCGAGCGGCTCGGTCTTCGCGTCACCCGACACCTCGGTGTTGAGCGCAAGCAGCTCCTCGGTCGTGATCTTCGAGGAGACGGCGTCGAGAACGGTCGTCAGCTTGTCCGACTTCTTGCTCGCGTTGTAGAGCGGCACGATGTTCTGCGCGGCGAACACGTTCTCCGGGTCCTCGAGCACGACCAGGTCGTTCTGCGCGATGGAGGGCGACGTGGTGAAGATGTCGGCCGCATCGACCTGGCCGCCCACCAGCGCCTGCACCGTCGCCGGGCCGCCGCCGTCGGCGATCGTGACGTAGTTGGCGGGCGAAACGTCCACGCCGTACTTGTCCTTGAGGCCGGGCAGGCCCGCGACGCGCTCGGTGAACTCGGGCGTTCCGCCGAACTTCAGCTGAGCCGAGTACGGGGCGAGATCGGCGATGGTCTTCAGATTCCAGCGCTGCGCGGTTGCGCGCGTGACCACGACGGCGTCCTTGTCCTCACCGGGCGCGGGAGTGGAGATGGCCAGATCGGATCCCAGCGCGGCCGGCAGAGCGGCGTCGACATCCGACGCCGACGACGCGGTGGCCGACGGATCCAAGTACTGCAGCAGGTTGCCGGTGTAATCGGGGATCATGTCGATCGAGCCGTCGCGCACCGCCGGAACGTAGGCCTCACGGCTGCCGATGGAGAGCTTGGTGCTGGCGTCGAACCCGTTCGCCTTCAACGCCTCGGCGTAGATGTTGGCGACGATCTCGGACTCGGTGAAGTTCGCGGAACCGACGACGATCGTGTTGGTATCGGTGGACGTGGAGCCGCCACCGCTGCTGAGGGGGTCGGAGTTTCCACCGCATGCGGTCAGCGCCGCCAGCGAAAGAGCTGCGAGGGCAGCGACGGACACACGGGTCAGACGTGACATGGGGGAAGGTCCTTCCATCGGTTCCGGCATTAGCACTGGACTGGTTGCTGCGGCGTCGACAAGCCGGATCTCTCGGCCGCTCTGAGATGGTATCGATAATCAGTGTAACGATAGGGCCGACACGTGACCCTGGTACCGGCGAAAGAGGTGAGCCGCCATCACGATCGGGCGTAGATGGATCGGAGCGCTGGCGACTGCGATCGTGGTGGCTGGATGCACGTCGGCCCCGCCCCCGGGTGGGGTGCCGGCCGGACCGGTGGTGGTCGGGTCCGAGGAGTCGGTCGTGTCCACGGTTCTGGCTCGGATCTACGCCGGCTCCCTGCGTCGCACGGGGGCGGAGGTGACCGTCGCTCCGCCGTCGGCCTCGCGATCGGACGTCGTGGACGCGCTGGATCAGCTCGAGGTGACGTTCGTCCCCGATTTCTCCGGTGACCTGTTGACCGAGCTCGACCCGGAGTCGACGGCGACCACCTCGGAGGAGGTGTTCGACGCGCTCAATCGATCGCTACCGGAATGGCTTTCCGTGTCCGACGCCGCCGGCGCCGAGAATCGCGAAAGTGTCTTCGTGACCGAGGGGACGGCCGCGTCTCTCGCCGGAGCGACGCTGGCCGATCTCGCGCCGATCTGTGCCCGGTCGACGGTCGCGGTGACCGGCGACGCGGACACCGTGCTGGCGCCCCTGCGCGCGACGTACGGCTGCTCGTTCGCCGCAGTGCGGTCCGTGGATGCCGCCGAGGCGCGCGAGTTGTTGCGTCGCAACGAGATTCAGGCGGCAATCATTCCCGCGACCGACGTCGGCGCGGACGATTCTGAAACGCCGGACGTCACCCTCGCCGACACCGACAACGCCTACCGCGCGCAGAACGTTGTGCCGCTGTTCCGCAAGAACTCCCTCGGCGAGGCGCAGACGACGGCGCTCGGTGTGGTGGCCGGTGACCTGACCACCGCGGACCTGGCCGACATGGTCGCCCGGGTCCGCGGCGGTGCCAGTGCCGACGCAGTGGCCGACGAGTGGCTGGGAGAACGCGACTACTGAGTGGTGCGCAGGTGCTCGGTGAGGAACGACGCCAAATGCTTGACGGCGTCGTCCGCCTCCTTCATCAGAGTCGCCTGCAGGTGCGCCACGTGCCAGAGTTTGTCGTACTCGACGTAGGTGAGGTCGACGCCGGCCGTGCGAAGCTTTTCGCCGAAGTCACGCACCTGCTGGTACAGCACTTCCGTGGTGCCGATGTGCATGACCGTCGGGGGGAGGCCCTCCAGCGGTCCGTGCGTGGGAGCGAAGCCGGGGTCGTAACGATCACCGGAGCCGAGATACGCGTCGGCCGAGGTGTACGACCAACCCGTGTTCACCAGCAGATCGCGATCGAACGGTGCGTTGCGGTCACCCGGATCGACCCACGGCGAGATCAGCGCGATGGCCGCGGGCGCTCGGCCCTTGTCCACCATGCGACGCGCCAGGGCGACGGTCATTCCGCCGCCGGCCGAATCACCGGCAATCACAATCGATTCCGGCGCGAAGCCGAGATCGTCGACCAACGAGTCGTACACCGCGGCCGCGTCGTCGAGACCGGCGGGGAACGGATGCTCCGGTGCCAACCGGTAGTCCGGGACGATGACCACGCTGCCCGTGTACTTCGCGAGCGACGCCGTCAGCGGACGGTGCGTGAAAGGCGACCCCATGGTGAACGCGCCGCCGTGCAGGTACAGCACGACCGTCTTGCGTTCGGTGGCGCCGACGGTGACACGTTCTACGGGCACGCCGCCGATGCTCTGCTGACGGAACACGCTCCCGTCCGGCACCGGCTGCGACTTCGCCGAGAAGTGCATGAGCGCACGCTGCGTCCGGAAGGAGAACTTGGGATTGAGCATGACCCGGTAGATCGGTCGCAGCGTTGCGGCCACCACGGGCAGCGGAATCGTGGTGGGTTTCATCAGGACGGCTTCGGCATGACGCGGGTCGCCACGCGGGCAACCACGTTCTGGTACTTCGACCCGGTGATGCGGGTCAGCAGGTCGAGCGCGATCGCGTCGCTGCCGATCAGGACGCGGCCCTTCCCCTTCTCGACGCCCTTGAGGATCACCTCGGCCGCCTTCTCGGGCGTGGTCTTGGCCAGCTTGCGGTCGAAGAACTCCGCGACCGTCTTCTGGTCGTGTCCCTCGGCGACGGTGGAGTTACGGGCGATGGCGGTCTTGATGCCGCCCGGGTGCACGACGGTCACCTTCACCGGGTGCTTCGCGATCATCATCTCGAGACGCAACGCCTCGCTGAATCCGCGCACCGCGAACTTCGCTGCGTTGTATGCGGCCTGCGACGGCATCGCGAGGATGCCGAACAGGGAGGACACATTGACGATGTGACCGTCACCGGACGCGATGATGTGGGGGAGAAATGCCTTGGTGCCGTTGACGACTCCCCAGAAGTCGACGTCGACGATGCGCTCGATGTCCTTGAACGGCGTGACCTCGATGTCGCCGTGGTACGCGATGCCGGCGTTGTTGTAGACCTGGTTGACCTTGCCGAAGTGGGCGACGACGGCGTCCGCGTAGTCGAGCACCGCTTCGCGCTCGGTCACGTTCAGGTGATCGCTCTTGACCTCGGCGCCCAGGGCGCGGGCTTTGTCCACGGTCTCGGCGAGACCGATGTCGTCCATGTCGGAGAGGGCGAGCTTGGCCCCGCGGCCCGCCAGATCCAGGGCCAGCGCGCGGCCGATGCCCGAGCCCGCTCCCGTGATGACCACTACCTTGCCGGCGAATGCGTTCACAGTGCTGCCACCTTTTCCTGAGCGGCCGACGTGACGTCGGCGGAGGGGACGCTGTCGTACGCGTCGAGGTCGAAGTGCTTGGTGATGCGGCGGAAGTCGAAGGTGAATCCCGGCCACAGGGTGGTGTTGTTTCCGTGCTTGTCGAGGTACCAGCTGGCGCATCCGCCGTTCATCCACACCGTGGTCGACATGCGCTTCTGCAGATCGGCGTTGTACTGGTCCTGCACGTCGCGGCGCACCTCGACGATCCCGATCTCGTGCTTGTCGATCGTGTCGATGGCATCGATCACGTAGTTCAGCTGCGATTCGATCATGAACACCATCGACGTGTGGCCCAGACCGGTGTTGGGCCCGACGAGGAAGAACATGTTGGGGAAGCCGGCGACGGACGAGCCCTTGTATCCCTGCTGTCCGCGCTCGTCGAAGACCTCGGCCAACGAGCGTCCGTCCTTGCCGAAGATGCCCTGGAAGGTGGGCGAGTCGGTGACGTGGAAGCCGGTGGCGACGACGAGGGCGTCGATGGGCCGCTCGGTTCCGTCCTTGGTGACGATGGAATTGGCGCGCACCTCGGCGATACCGTCGGTGACGAGGTCGACGTTCGGTCGATCGAGAGCCGGGTAGTAGTTGTTCGAGATCAGCATGCGCTTGCAGCCGATCTGGAAGTTCGGCGTGACCTTCTCACGCAGGCTCTTGTCCTTGATGAGCGTCGCGATGTGGCGACGCGCGGCGAGTTCGAGCGGCTTCATGAAGAGCTTGGACTTGGTGAGGCCGATGACCTGTGTCTCGCGAGTGGCGTAGATGCCGGCGCGCGAGAGGCGCTGGAATCCCGGAACGTGCTTGAAGGCGAAGCGCTCGATCTTGGTGTACTCGCGGTCGGCGCGGGGGAGGACCCACGGCGCGGTGCGCTGGTACACGTCGAGATGCGAGACCTTGCCCGCAATGGCGGGAACGATCTGAATCGACGACGCTCCGGTTCCGATGACGGCGACGCGCTTGCCGGTCAAATCGGCGTCGTGGTTCCACTGAGCGGAGTGGAAGACCTCACCCTGGAAGCCCTCGATGCCCTTGATGTCCGGCAGGTTCGGCTCGGCGAGCGCGCCGACTGCCGACACCAGGATCTTGGCGGTGAAGTTCCCCTTGGTCGTGGTCACGTCCCACCGCGAGGTGTCGTTGTTCCAGCGCGCGGATTCCACCGCGGCACCGAAGACGTGCTTGTCGTACACCTTGTACTTCGCCGCGACGGACTCGATGTACGAGCGGATCTCCGGCTGCTTGGAGAACGAGCGAGTCCAGTCCGGGTTCAGCGCGAACGAGTACGAGTACAGGTGTGACGGAACGTCGCAGGCGGCACCGGGGTAGGTGTTGTCGCGCCAAGTCCCGCCCACGTCGTTGCCCCGCTCGAGCACCAGGAAGTCGTTCTTTCCCTGTTGCACGAGCTTGATCGCGGCGCCGAGGCCGGCGAATCCGCTGCCGATGATCAGCGTGCCCACCGTCGTGGTGGCGGCCGAGTTATCTGTGACTGGAAGACTCATGCACCAGAGATTAGACGCCTACTGAGTCACAGTCAATAGCTATTGACCAAGACTCAATAAGCTGTTCTCATGGAATGGTGAAGAGAACCAGACTCACCCCGGAGCAGCGCCGAGCGCAGCTCATCGAGCTGGGGGTGACCATGCTCGCCGATCGGCGGCTCGAGCAGATTTCGGTGGAGGACATCGCCGACCAGGCGGGAGTCTCGCGCGGCCTGCTGTTCCACTACTTCGCCTCCAAGCACGAATTCCACCTCGAGATCGTGCGGCACAACTCTCGCCAGATGCTCGAGCGCACCGCGCCGGAGGAGGGGCTCGAACCGCTCGACACGCTGTGGTCCGCGCTGACGTCCTACGTGGACTACGTCGAAGACCAGCGCGACACCTACGTGTCACTGCTGCGCGGCACCGCCAGCGGCGACCCCGACATGCGCGCGGTGTTCGAGGAGACTCGCAGCGTCATGGCCGAACGCGTCCTCGACCAGCTTCCCCGGCTGAACATCCCGCGGACCGACGCCATGGACCTGGCCGTGCGCGGTTGGATCGCGTTCGTCGAGGAAGTCACCATTTCCTGGCTCGGCGACCCCAAGATCAGCAAGTCCGAACTGATCGACCTCACGGCTCGGGCCCTGCCCGCGCTCGCCCTGACACCCGACGTTTCCGCCGCACTGCTCGGCGCGAACGCGACCACCGAGGACTCGCGTCGGGCGGTCCCAGTAACGTGATGCGCACCGCACGGGCCAACGCTCGTGTTGCGGCACGAGAGGACGGCTATCGATGAGCGCGCGAATCACGGTCACAACCGAAACGAGGCACTCGGGGATTCTCGGCTTGGGTGCATATCGACCTGAGCGAGTGGTGACCAACGAGGAGATCTGTCAGACGATCGACTCCAACGACGAATGGATCCGGACCCGCACCGGCATCGAGAGCCGTCGATTCGCCGCACGCGACGAGACGGTCGTATCCATGTCGATCGAAGCCGGACGACGGGCACTCGAGAACGCCGGCGTCGACCCTGCCGAGATCGGCTGCGTCGTCATCGCGACGTCCACCCACCTGCTTCTGTCCCCGCCCGCGGCGCCCATCGTGGCCGACGCGCTCGGAACCGGGGGGCCCGGAGCATTCGACGTCGGCGCCGGGTGCGCCGGATTCTGCTACGGCCTCAGCTTGGCCTCGGACATGATTCGAAGCGGTACCGAGGACAAGGTGCTCGTCATCGGTACCGAAATCCTCTCTGTGACAACACGTCCCGACGATCGCGGCACACGCATGATCTTCGGCGACGGCGCCGGCGCCATGGTCGTCGGCCTCACCGACGAGCCGGGAATCGGACCCGTCGTATGGGGATCGGACGGCTCGCAGGCCGACGCCATCACGCAGGACAAGGACTGGCTGCAGTACTTCGACGATCTGAAGGAAGATCCGAAGGCCGACCGCCCCTGGATCAAGATGACCGGTATCGCCGTCTTCCGCTGGGCCGCCTTCGAGATGGCCAAGGTCGCCAAACTCGCGCTCGACAAGGCCGGTGTCGCCGCCTCCGAGCTCGACGTGTTCGTGCCGCACCAGGCCAATTCGCGCATCACCGACCTCCTCGCGAAGAGTCTCGACCTGGGCGAGGACATTCCGGTGGCCCACGACATCGCCGAAGCGGGCAACACCTCCGCCGCCTCGATTCCGCTCGCCGTCGAAGAAGTTCTGCGTACCGGCAAGGCCAAGGAGGGCGACACGGCGCTGCTCCTCGGATTCGGTGCGGGCCTGTCCTACGCGGGCCAGGTCGTGACGTTGCCGGCGGCGCCGAAGAGCTGACGTCGCGGAGTTTCTGCACACACGGTAGCTGCAGACACGACGAAGCCGGGTCGAGATGAACTCGACCCGGCTTCGTCGTGTGCGGGGTTACCCGTTGAAGGCTTCCTCGATGATCTCCTGCTGCTCGACGGCGTGCACCTTGCTCGAACCCGAGGACGGGGCCGACATGGGGCGACGCGAGACGCGCTTGATCCCGGTCAGCAACTCCGGCAACAACTCCGGGAACGCCAAGCCGAACGTCGGCCATGCACCCTGGTTGGCCGGCTCCTCCTGAACCCAGCGGAACTCCGTTGCGTTCGGGTAGCTGTTCAACGCGTCACGGATGCGGCGCACCGGAATCGGGTAGAGCTGCTCGATGCGCACGATCGCCACGTCGTCGCGCTTGTCCTTCTGCTTGCGCGCCACCAGCTCGTAGTACAACTTGCCGCTGACCATCAGGACACGCTCGACCTTGCTGCGGTCGCCGGTACCCGTTTCGTAGGTGGGCTCGTCGAACACCGAGTGGAACTTGCCGTCGGTGAAGTCCTCGATGTTGCTGACCGCAGCCTTGTTGCGCAGCATCGACTTCGGCGTGAAGACGACCAGCGGACGCTGGATGCCGTCACGGGCGTGGCGGCGCAGCAGGTGGAAGTAGTTGGCCGGTGTCGACGGAACTGCCACCGTCATCGACCCTTCCGCGCACAGCTGCAGGAACCGCTCGATGCGGCCGGACGTGTGGTCCGGGCCCTGGCCCTCGTGGCCGTGCGGGAGCAGCAGCACGACGTCGGAGAGCTGACCCCACTTGGCTTCACCCGACGAGATGAACTCGTCGATGATCGACTGCGCGCCGTTGACGAAGTCGCCGAACTGCGCCTCCCAGAGCACCAGTGCGTCCGGGTTGCCGACCGAGTAGCCGTACTCGAAGCCCACGGCCGCGAACTCGCTGAGCGCGGAGTCGTAGACCATGAACTTGCCGCCGCCCTCGCCGCCGAGGTTGCGCAGCGGGGTGTACTCGGCACCGGTCTTGCGGTCGATGATCACCGAGTGACGCTGGGTGAACGTGCCGCGGCGTGTGTCCTGACCGGACAGACGCACGAGCTTTCCTTCGTCGACGAGGCTGCCGAGCGCGAGGAGCTCGCCGAACGCCCAGTCGACCTTGCCCTCGTACGCCATCTCGCGACGCTTCTCGAGCACCGGCTTGACGCGCGGGTGCACGTTGAAGCCTTCCGGGACGTCGAGGAACGCGTCGCCGATGCGGTGAAGCACCGACTTGTCCACGGCCGTCTTGAGTTTCGACGGCAGCTGCTGGTCGAGCTCGACGGATTCGCTGGGCTCGGGGGTGTACTTCTCGAGCTCACGCACCTCGTTGAAGACCCGCTCGAGCTGACCCTGGTAGTCGCGGAGCGCGTCCTCTGCTTCCTTCAGCGAGATGTCGCCACGACCGATCAGCGACTCGGTGTAACTCTTGCGGACGCTGCGCTTGGTGTCGATCACGTCGTACATCGACGGCTGCGTCATCGAGGGGTCGTCACCCTCGTTGTGACCGCGGCGGCGGTAGCATATGAGGTCGATGACGACGTCCTTGCCGAACTTCTGGCGGTAGTCGACGGCGAGCTGTGCAACCCACACGCACGCCTCGGGATCGTCCCCGTTGACGTGGAAGACCGGCGCCGAGATCATCTTGGCGACGTCGGTGCAGTACTCGGACGAGCGCGAGTGCTCGGGCGAGGTGGTGAAGCCGACCTGGTTGTTGACCACCACGTGCACGGTGCCGCCGGTGCGGTAGCCGCGCAGCATCGACAGGTTCAGGGTCTCGGGAACGACGCCCTGGCCGGCGAACGCTGCGTCGCCGTGCAGCATCAGGGGGAGGACGGAGAAGCCGTCGGGACCCGTGCCCTTGTCCAACAGGTCCTGCTTGGCGCGGACCAGGCCTTCGAGAACCGGGTCGACGGCTTCGAGGTGCGACGGGTTGGCCGTGAGCGAGACCTTGATGTCGTTCTCACCGAACATCTGGATGTAGTTGCCCTCGGCACCGAGGTGGTACTTCACGTCGCCGGAGCCGTGTGCGGCGGCCGGGTTCATGTTGCCCTCGAACTCGGTGAAGATCTTCGAGTAGGGCTTGCCGACGATATTGGCGAGCACGTTCAATCGGCCGCGGTGCGGCATGCCGATCGCGACCTCGTCCAGACCGTGTTCCGCGCTCTGGTCGATGACGGCGTCCATCAGCGGGATGACCGACTCGGCACCCTCGAGCGAGAAGCGCTTCTGTCCGACGTACTTGGTGCCGAGGAACGTTTCGAAGGCCTCGGCGGCGTTCAGCTTCGAAAGAATGTACTTCTGTTGTGCGACAGTCGGTTTGACGTGCTTGACCTCGATGCGCTCCTGCAGCCACGCCACCTGATCGGTTTCGAGGATGTGGGTGTACTCGACGCCGACGTGCCGGCAGTACGCGTCGCGCAGCGCGCTGAGCACGTTGCGCAGCTTCATTTTCTCGTTGCCCTGGAATCCGCCGACGTTGAACTCGCGGTCCAGATCCCACAGCGTGAGGTCGTGGCTGATCACGTCGAGGTCCGGGTGCATCCGGAACTTGTCCTTCTGCAGCATCAACGGATCGGTGTCCGCCATGAGGTGACCGCGGTTGCGGTACGCCGCGATGAGCTCGAGGATCCGGGTGCTCTTGTCGACGGTGCCCTTGGGCAGGTCCTGGCGCCAGCGGATCGGCTCGTACGGGATGGACAGACCGTGGAAGATCTCGTCGTAGAACTCGTCGCTGATCAGCAGGTTGTGGATCGTGCGCAGGAAGTCGCCCGACTCGGCGCCCTGGATGATCCGGTGGTCGTACGTCGACGTCAGGGTCATGAGCTTGCCGACGCCCATGTTGGCGATCGTCTCGTCGCTCGCGCCCTGGAACTCGGCGGGGTACTCCATGGCGCCCGCGCCGATGATGGCGCCCTGTCCCTGCATCAGGCGCGGCACGGAGTGCACCGTGCCGATGGTGCCGGGGTTGGTCAGCGAAATCGTCACACCCGAGAAGTCGGCAGCCGTGAGCTTGCCGTCGCGGGCGCGACGCACGATGTCCTCGTACGCGGCGTGGAACTGATTGAACGTGAACTCTTCGCAGCCCTTGATCGCGGCGACGACCAGCGAACGGCTGCCGTCCTTGCCGGGGAGGTCGATCGCGAGTCCGAGGTTGGTGTGCGCGGGGGTGACCGCGTTCGGCTTGCCGTCGACCTCGGCGAAGTGCCGGTTCATGTTCGGGAAGCTCTTGATGGCCTGCACGATCGCGTACCCGAGCAGGTGGGTGAACGAGATCTTGCCGCCTCGCGTGCGCGCGAGGTGGTTGTTGATGACGAGCCGGTTGTCGATCATCAGCTTGGCCGGGATGGCGCGCACCGACGTGGCCGTCGGGATCTGCAGCGATGCCGACATGTTCTTCGCGACGGCCGCAGCTGCGCCGCGCAGAACCTTGCTGGAATCTTCGGCCGGCTTGGATTCTGCCGGCTTCGACTCGGCGGGCTTGGGAGCCTCGGCCTTCGGCTTGTCGGCCTTGGGAGCTTCGGCCTTGGGAGCTTCTGCCTTCGGCTTGTCAGCCTTGGGAGCTTCGGCCTTGGGTGCCTCGGCCTTCGGCGCTGCCTTGGGCGGCGCCGGCGCGGCGGGGGGAGTTTTGGTCTCGGGTTTCGGGGCGCCCTTGTCGGATGCGGACCCGTTCTTTCCGTTCGACGCCGAGCCGGTCGTGGCGGCTGCGTCCGGGCTGTAATTGGTGAGGAATTCGTGCCAGCTGGAGTCGACGGACTCAGGATCCTTTTGGAATCTCTGGTACATCTCGTCGACCAGCCACTGGTTCTGTCCGAATTCTGTTGTAGAGCTGCTGCTCACGGCAGGGTTTCGCCTCGTTTCCTTCTTTGTCCTCGCTCAGCGCACGGCACCATCCAGGCTAGACCTATCGCGCGCGGCTCGTGCCCTCGTTCCGGGCCTGTGACTGGTCTCACCGGGCGAATGCCCGGCGTCACCGGTAGAAGCTTCCGCAATGTCCCAGAGCCGCGAGTAGAACCCGCTCGACGCACGCAACTCTGCGTGAGTGCCGCGCTCCACGATACGACCTCTGTCGACAACCAGGACGAAGTCGGCACGCGCCGCCGTGGCGAGTCGATGCGCGACGATCACCGCGGTCCGCGAACGGGTCACCGTTCGGCTCGCGTCGAGCACCGCTCGCTCGGTCGCCGGGTCCAGTGTGGCGGTGGCTTCGTCGAGCAGCAGGATGTCGGGATCGACCAGCTCGGCGCGCGCGAGGGCGACGAGTTGCCGTGCCCCGGCCGACAGGCCCTGGCCGCGCTCGCCGACGGGCGTCAGCATGCCCGAGCTCATCGATCCGATGAGGGGCAGAGCGCCCACCGCGCGTGCCGCGGCGTCGATCTCGGCTCGCGACGCGTCGGGGCGGCCGTACGCGATGTTGCTGGCCACGGTTCCGGTGAACAGGTGCGCTTCCTGCGGCACCACTCCGAGACGGTGGCGGTACGGCAGCAACGCGTAGTCGCGCAGGTCGACGTCGTCGGCCCGCACCGATCCGTCGGTCGGGTCGTAGAAGCGGGCGATCAGTTTGACGATGGTCGACTTGCCGGCGCCGGTTCGGCCGACGAGCGCCACGGTCGTTCCCGCCGCAATGGTGAGCGAGACGTCGGACAGCGCGTCCGAGTGGGCTCCCGCGTACCGGAAGGTGACGTCGTCGAACTCGACGCGCCCGCGCAGATGTCCGTCGACCACCCGGCCGCCGGCGGACGACGCCGCTTCGATCGAGCTGGGCGTGCGGAGCAGATCACCGATTCTGCTCAGTCCCACCGATGCCTGCTGGTACCCGTCGAACACCTGCGAGAGCTGCTGGATCGGACCGAACAGCAACCCGAGATACAGCACGAACGCGACCATGGTTCCGGACGACGTCTCACTCGACGCGACGCGACTCGCGCCGACGAGCACCACAACGGCCAGGGAGAGGTCGGAGAGCAGAGTGATCGACGGGAAGAACACCGAGATGGCGCGTTGGGATCGCATTCGGCTGGAGCGGTAGAGGTCGGAACGGTCGGCGAAGCGGCGGGCGGCCACGGGCTCGTACCTGAACGCCTGCGCCACTCGCAATCCCGCGACGTTTTCCTGGAAGTCGGCGTTGACCGCTGAAATGCGTTCTCGTGACACCGAATACGCGCGTGAGGAGATGCGCCGGAAGACGAGCGTGGCGACTATGAGGGGCGGAACCACGCTCAACGCCACCAACCCGAGGACGGTGTCGGTCAGCACGAGAGCCACCGAGATCCCGACGACGGTCAGCACGCTCACGATCGCGGTCGACATTCCCGTCTGCATGAACGACGACAGCGCATCGACGTCCGTGGTCATGCGCGTCATGATGCGGCCGGACAGCTCGCGCTCGTAGTAGTCCAGACCGAGGCGTTGCAGGTGCGCGTAACTCCGCACACGCAGGCCGTAGAGCACACGCTCGCCTGCACGTGCGGTGATCACGGTCATCAGGCGCACCACGAGCCAGTCGATCGCCACGAGCGCCACCGCGACACCGGTGATCACCCACAGAGTGGTCGACGAATCGGCGGCAACGCCGTGGTCCACGGCGAACCGCGCGACCGACGGAAAGGTGATGCCGATCAGGGAATCCAGCGCGAGGCAGACGACGACGGCGGCCAGGAGCCACCGCACCGGCCGCAGCAATCGCGTGAGGCGGAAGTCGGGGTCGGGCGCGCGGAGAGACGCCGGATCGAGCGCCGGTGATTCGTCGGCCGGCGGAAGGCGTTTCACCGATTCCTGCAGGGCGGCCGTCGGGGCGACGCTTCCCAACGCGCCGGACACGGCGCCGTGACCACCGACCGTCGGGACGCCGACGGCCTCGCGAGAGCCGACCACCTCGCTCGTCTCCGGCCACAGCTGCGCCTGCGTCGGCTCGGCGGGCGCCGCCTCGGCCTCGTCGTCGGACCCGGACAGCAATTGCCGGAACAGCAGGCACCGAGCGTCGAGTTCGGCCACCGTGCCGATGTCGACGATGTGACCCTCATCCAGAACGGCAACGCGATCGGCCAGCGTCAGCGTCGAACGCCGGTGTGCGAGAACGACTGTCGTGGACGATCCGCGGCGACGGAACGCGTCGAAGATCGACGCCTCGGTTTCGGCGTCGACCGCGGAGGTGGCGTCGTCGAGCACCAGGACGCGCGGCGACGCGAGCATGGTTCGCGCCAGGGCGACCCGCTGACGCTGACCGCCGGACAGTGTCAGCCCGCGTTCACCGACGACGGTGTCGTAACCGTCGGGAAGCGCGGAGACGAAATCGTGCGCCATCACCATCCGTGCCGCGTCCTCGATCGAGGCAGCGTCGGCGTCCGGTCTGCCGAGCGCGATGTTCGCGGCGATCGTGTCGGAGAAGAGAAACGGATCGTCGAACGCCACCCCGACTGCGCTGCGCAACGAGTCCGAGGACACGGTCGCGATGTCGATCGCAGCGCCGTCCGGCGTCGTCAGAGCGAGGGATCCGCTCTGGGGTGAGTAGAAGCGAGGGATCAGGAGCGACAACGTCGATTTGCCCGACCCGGAATGCCCGACGATCGCAAGAGTTTCACCCGGCCGCACGGTGAGGTCGAGGTCGCGCAGAATGGGGTGGGCGGAGTCGAAGCCGAAGGTCACCCCGTCGATCCGCAGGCCCAGCGGTCCGTCGGGCAGGTCGACGGGATCGGCCGGAGGGAGTACCGACGGCTCGGTGTCGGTCACGTCGTAGACGCGTTCGACCGCGGCGCGCGAGAGCTGCGCCATCACCAGCACCGACGTGATGGTTCGTGCGACGGCCGACATCGTGGCGACGTAGCTCGCGAACGCCAGGAACGTTCCGATGGTGATGGATCCGCGCAGCGCGAGGAACCCGCCGAGTCCGATGATGCCCGCGAGGCCGAGCTGGGGGAATGCCGCCATGGTGGGGGCGAAACGCGAGTTGATGACCGCGGCGCGCAGACGCTCGGCGTACAGCACGCGGCTGTGCGTCTCGAGCTGGTCGATGGCCCGAGATTCCTGACCGAACCCCTTCACGACGCGTACGCCCGTGACCGTCTCCTCGACGTGCCCGGCCAGTTCCGCCGCTCGCTGCTGCGCGGACCACGTGGCGGCGAACAGCTGCGGTCGCAGACGAACCACCACCAGCGAGATCGCGGGCACCACGGCGAGCGCGACCAGCGTCAGCAGTGGTGACAGATAGGCCATGACGGCCAGTGCCAGCACGAACTGCAGCAGCGCGCCGGCCGACAGCGGAACCATCGCCAGCAGCCCCTGCACGAGTTGGAGGTCGGTGATGGAACGCGACACCACCTGCCCGGTGCTGATCTCGTCCTGCCGCTTCCCGTCGAGTCGTTGCAACGCGCCCAGCAGTCGCAGCCGCAGATCGTGCTGAACGTCGATGGACAACCGGCCGGCCAGAAGTCGCCGACCGAACTGACAGCCGAAACGGACCACTCCCAGCCCGGCGATGGCCAGTGCGATGGTCGCGATGGTGTCCGTTCGCGATGCAGTGGCGTCGTCGACGGCGGCGCGAGTCAGCAGAGGGAACGTGATGTCGATGCCCGCGGCGACGAACGTGACCAGCAGAGCGCCGATGGCGGTGCGCCGATGAGCGAAGCAATCGGCCGTCAACCGTCGTATCCAACCCGGCTTCTTACCTCCGCTCACCACTGGGTCGAGAGTAGCCCTGTCCGTTTCGAAGACCGTCGCGCTGACCTATGTTGACGGAGATGCGAGTAGCGGTGGTGGAGGACGACGACGGAGTCGGTGATGCACTCGTCGACGCGCTGACCGAGGTCGGACACGCTCCTGTCCGGATGCGCCGCGGCGCGGACCTGCTGCTCGGTTATCGCGACATGGACGTGGTGCTGCTCGATCTGGGGCTGCCGGACATGGACGGTCTGGAGGTGCTCCGCAAACTGCGAGCGCTGAGTTCGGTTCCGGTGGTGGTGTTGACGGCGCGCGACGACGAACGGTCGGTGGTGCGGGCGCTGCGCGGGGGAGCGGACGACTACGTGGTCAAACCGGCTCGCCTCGGCGAACTGCACGCACGTCTCGAGACGGCGGCTCGTCGGCGGCCGACGCAGACCGATGGCGTCGCCGAGAAGATCGAGCTGGGCGACATCGTCGTCGATCTCGTCGGCCGCAGCGCCGAAGTCGACGGCCGGGACATCGGGCTCACCACCAAGGAGTTCGACCTTCTCGCGCACCTCGTGGCGCGGCGCGGTGAAGCGGTGAGCCGAGAGCAATTGATGGACGCGATCTGGGGTGACGCGTACGTGGCGATCTCGCGGTCGCTCGACGTGCACATGACGGCCCTGCGCGCCAAGCTCGGCCGGCCCGGCGCCATCGCCACCATCCGCGGCTTCGGCTACCGCTGGGACACCTGACGTGCGACGCCGGGTGCTGGTGGTGCTGGTGATCTACTCCGTCGTCGTCGTGCTCGCCCTGTCGGTGCCGTTGGCCCTGTTCGTCGGCCGTGAACGTGTGCAGAGGTTCGCCGAGAACCGAACCGCCGCCGCGAACTTCATGGCCGAACTGAGCTCCCGCGAGGACGTGTCCGGTGAACCGAGGCTGCGAGAGTCGGTGCAGCGCTACAGCACTCTCTACGGCGAGGGGGTTGCTGTCGTCGACCGGGCGGGAGCGCCGCGTGCGGTGGCGGGCCTCGACCTCGCGCGCGGGGACGTGCAGCAGGCGGTTGCCGGTGCCCTGCGGAACCAGCGCGGCGACATCCCGTCCGACCTGACGCCGTGGTCCCAGCCCTCGGTCCTGGTCGCCGTGCCAGTGGGCGGGGGATCGCAGGTGGACGGGGCCGTCGTGATCGCGGCGTCCACCGCCGCCGCGCGGCGAGACGTCGCCGTCGCCTGGGCCGTCGTTGCCGCGGCGGCCTTGGCCATGCTCGTCACGATTGCTCTGATCGCTGCGGTGTTGTCTCGCTGGGTGGTTCGGCCGCTGACCGCGCTGTCGACGCGGGTGCATTCGTTCGGCGACACGTTCCCCGATCGGGGCCCGGTGGAGGTCGACGGGTCGGACGGGTCGGCCCCGTCTGTGGGGCCCCCGGAGGTGCGCGAGCTGTCGAGCGCCTTCGACGCGATGGCCGCCGACGTCCGGTCGGCCACCGCTGCGCAGCGTCGGCTGGTCGCGGACACGGCGCATTCCCTACGAAACCCGTTGGCAGCGTTGCGGATCCGTCTCGACTTGCTCGGTATGAAGATGCCCGCCTCGGCTGCCGACGCGCACGCGAAGACCACGGCGGAGGTCGAACGTCTCGGCAAGGTCGTCGAAGACGTGCTCGTCCTCGCGGCCGCCGAGGCTCCGGGCCGCCGTGCCGCAACCGGAAGCGACATCGGTGCGGTGATCGACGCCCGTGTCGAATTCTGGGCCGGGGCAGCGGACGTCGCGGGCATCACCGTGACCACCACCGGTCCCGGCGGGGTCCACCTCGAGACGCTGCCCGAGGACGATCTGGTGCGCATTCTCGACGTGTTGCTCAGCAACGCAACGAAATACGCCGGCGCCGGTGCGAGCGTCGAAGTTGGTCACCACCTCACCGACGACCACGTCGTCGTGTGGATGTCCGACACCGGACCGGGCGTTCCCGCCGACGAGTTGCCGATGATCGCCGACCGCTTCTTCCGCGCCTCCGGTACTCGCGGAGAGGGCACGGGGCTTGGCCTGTCCATCGTTCGTGCCCTCACCGAACGGGCCGGCGGGAGCCTCGAGGTGACCGCACGTCGCCCGACGGGGCTGCGCATCGTCATGACTTTCCTAAGGGACTGTTAGGAAACGCGGAATCGCTTGGATGTGAGTGTGCCTACGGTCACAGTGGGAGGACTCGTCACACCGTCCGGAAGGAATCACGCACATGGCTCACGACGCCACCTCGACCGCCACCTCGGCGCGATCGGCGCCACTGTCTTCGCCCGCCGCCACTCGGCGTGCGGTGCTGAACACGCTCAAAGGATCGTCGGGCAACCTCGTCGAGTGGTACGACGTGTACGTCTACACCGTGTTCGCGAGCTACTTCGAGAATCAGTTCTTCGACTCGGCGGACAAGAACTCGACGCTCTACGTGTACGGCATCTTCGCGGTCACGTTCGTCATGCGGCCCGTCGGATCGTGGTTCTTCGGTCGCTACGCGGACAGGAAGGGGCGACGAGCCGCCCTCACCTTCAGCGTCTCGCTGATGGCCGCGTGTTCGATGGTCATCGCGTTCACCCCGGGCCGCGAGAGCATCGGCGTCTGGGCCGCGGTCATCCTGGTCCTGTGCCGCTTGGTCCAGGGCTTCGCCACCGGCGGTGAGTACGGCGCGTCCGCGACCTACATGTCCGAGGCGGCCACCCGCGAGCGTCGCGGATTCTTCTCGTCGTTCCAGTACGTCACCCTCGTCGGCGGACACGTTCTCGCGCAGCTGACGCTGCTGGTGATGCAGGCGTTCCTCGACCGCGAACAGATCGCGGACTTCGGTTGGCGCCTCGCGTTCTTCATCGGCGGTGTGGCTGCCGTGGTGGTCTTCTGGCTGCGTCGCAGCATGGACGAGTCGTTGAACGAGGAACACCTCGACGCCGTGCGCAGCGGGGCGGACCAGTCGTCCGGGTCGATGAAGGAACTCTTCGTCAACCACGGACGCGCACTGCTGGTGTGCTTCATGGTCACTATCGGCGGCACCATCGCCTTCTACACCTACAGCGTCAACGCGCCCTCGATCGTCAAGGCGACCTACGAGGACCGCGGGATGACCGGCACGTGGATCAACCTCGCCGGACTGATCTTCCTCATGCTGCTGCAGCCGATCGGCGGACTCGTCAGCGACAAGGTCGGGCGCAAGCCGCTGCTCGTGTTCTTCGGAATCGGCGGCGTGATCTACACCTACGTGCTCATCACGTACCTGCCCACGGCAACCTCCGTGGTGCAGACCCTGACGCTGATCTGCGTCGGCTACGTCATTCTGACCGGCTACACCTCGATCAACGCGATCGTGAAAGCCGAACTGTTCCCGTCTCACATCCGCGCACTGGGCGTCGGCCTCGGTTACGCACTCGCGAACTCGGCGTTCGGCGGAACGGCTCCGCTGATCTACCAGGCCGCGAAGAACGGCGGCCACGTCACGTGGTTCATCCTCTACGTGACCGTCGTGATCGCCGTGTCGCTCCTGATGTACGTGTTCGTTCTGCGGAACAAGTCCGAAACGGTGCTCGACCGGGAGCAGGGTCGAGCGTTTCACTGAACCGGCATCCTAGGGTTGGCCCCATGCCCTCGGCCGGCTCGATAACCGCAGCACCGTTCTCCCGGAGGACGGTGCTGCGGGCCGGTCTGGCCTTCTCGGTGATGGCCGCGACGGGCTCGTGCGCGTCCCCGCCGCCCGTCCGGCTGCGGCTCGCTGCGGGAGAATCGGGCGGATTCTTCTACGAGTTCGCCGGATTGCTGTCCTCCGCCGCCGCCGATGCGGGGGCCGCGGCGATCGTTCCCCTCGAGACGTCCGGCTCGATCGAGAACCTCGACATTCTGACCGCCGGCGGCGCCGAACTGGCGATGACGCTCACCGACACCGCCTACGGTCGGCCGGTCGGCACTCTGGTCGCCGTGGGCTGCGTCTACGAGAACTACTTCCAGGTTGCCGTGCGCAGCGACTCGTCCATCGCGACCCTCGCCGACCTTCGGGGACGCACGGTGAGCATCGGGGCCAGCGGCTCCGGCGCGGCCATGGTGTCGCAGCGTGTTCTGGGCGCCGCCGGTCTGTCCGATCCCGGCGCGGTGCGCACGGTCCAGCTGGCGATGAACTCGGCGGTCGGCGCTCTGGCCGCGAACGAGGTGGACGCCGTCATGTGGGCGGGTGGGCTACCGACCCCCGCGTTCGCCGACCCGCCGACGCCTATTCGACTGCTCGATCTGGGAGGGCTCGTCGCGTCCCTGCGGGGACGTTTCGGCACGGCGTACGAGGTGGTGACGGTGCCGGCCGACGTCTACGGCGAGCACCCCGAGGTGTCGACCGTCGGCATTCCGAATCTGCTGTTGGTGCGTCCCGAGGTGCCGAACGACGCCGTCGCCGCTTTGGTGGGTGTGTTGCTCGACCGGTCGTCGGCGCTGGTTCCGCAGCAGGCCATCGGCACTCAGTTTCTCGACGCCAGGTCGCTGGTGATGACCGGCGCCGTTGCGCTGCATCCCGGTGCGGAGGAGGAATACCGCAGGCGACACGGCTGAGCGGGAACTGCTCAGCCGCGGCCGACGTACGGCATCCGGTTCGCCATGATCGTCAGCGTCGGCACGGTGACGTCGAGCGGCAGGTCCACGAGGTGAACGATCGTGTCGGCCACGTGCTTCGGGTCGAAGGTGGGCTCCGGGCGAGTCGAGCCGTCCGGCTGAAGCGCCGAGTGACCGATGCCGGACGTCATGTCCGTCGCGGCGTTGCCGATGTCGATCTGGGTGCAGCAGATGTCGAACGCGCGGCCGTCCAGTGAGATCGACTTCGTCAACCCCGACACCCCGTGCTTGGTTGCCGTGTACGCGGCGCTGGACGGTCTCGGCGTATGCGCGGAGATGGATCCGTTGTTGATGATCCGCCCGCCGCGAGGGTCCTGCGCTTTCATGATGCGCATCGCCTCGCGCGCGCAGAGGAAGACGCCGGTGAGGTTGACGGCGACGGTGGCGTCCCACCCGTCCGGATCGAGAGCGTCCACGCTTGCGGACGGCCCGAAGGTGCCCGCGTTGTTGATCAGAACGTCGAGTCGGCCGAACCGACCGACCACCTCCCCGAACAGCGATTCGACGGACTGCGCCGACGTCACGTCCGCGGCGGCCACGACCGCGTTGTCCCGGCCCGCTGCCGTCTCCTCCAGAGTGTCTCGAGTGCGTCCGACCAGCACGACGTGGTGACCGGCGTCGAGCAACGCCACCGACATCGCGCGGCCGAGCCCCGATCCCGCGCCGGTGACCACTACGACCTGTGCGCTGCGTTCGACATCGGCCATGGTCTAGGCGATGTCTCGCTGCTGGGTCCGCAGCCATCCCGCGCCGCCGAACACGACGGCCCACAGGATCAGCACCACCGTGCCGGCCACCGAACCGAGGAACGGATCGCCGTCGGAGATCGATCCGGCCGCGAGGGTCGAGATCGTGGACATACCGGGCAGAAACTGCGCGAGCGGCTGCGCGTCGATGCCGCTGAGGATGGCAACGACGATGGATTCGCCGACCGGGATCCACACCACCAGTGTCACCGCCGCCCAGGTGGGCGACGCGAACAGCAGACCCAGTCCCGCGCCGATCACCGTCCAGATCGTGGTGACCAGCAGACCGAGCAGGAACACCTGCACGACGAAACCGGTGACCTCGAACGTGCCGATACCGAACAGCAGCATCGAGATGATGCTGATGATCTGGGCCACCAGCGCGTACGCGAGTCCGAAGATCGCGGTGACGGCCAGTTTGGTTCCGATGACGCCGCCGCGACCCGACGACGACAGGAACGACGTCGTGATCGTGTGGTGTCGCAGTTCTCCCGCGGCATTGACGGCCCCGAAGACGGCGGCGAACAGCGTGGTCGCGGCGATCGTGACGAAGAGTCCCACCATCGAGATCTCGCCCTCGATGCCGAGTTCGGTGACCGACGAACTCGACGCGATGCTCGCGTAGATGGCGCTGGCGAACCCGCCGATCACGACGGGGGCGATCAACAGTGCCCACCAGAACTTGAGGGAGGTGACCTTGCGAACTTCGGATACGAGCAGACCGTTCACGGCCGACCTCCGTTCCACGGGCCCTGCTGGTACGGCGGCGGCGGTCCCCACTGCTGCGGCTGACCCCACTGTTGATTCGGTGGTGCGTAATTCTGTGGCGGATAGTTCTGTGGCTGGTTCGGCCCGACCGGTGCCGCGACGTACTGACCGGCGGTCATCGACAGGAACACCTGCTCGAGATCGATGTGCTCCGCCGATGTCCCGAACACGGTCACCCCGGCCTCGGACGCGATCGCGTTGATGTCGGGTTCCGACGACCCCGTCACCACCAGACGCCCGTCGGGGCCGATGCGCGTGTCGGTCACTCCGCGGGCGGCCAGCGCGACGGCGAGAGCGGGCGGGTCCGACGAGGCGACGAGCACGTGGCCGGGTCGCATCTGTCGAAGCTGATCGATGCTGCCCTGGTAGACGAGGGACCCGTAGCTCAGGATCACCAGGTGGTCGACGATCTGCTCGACCTCACGAATGATGTGGCTCGACACCAGCACGGTGCGCCCCGATCGCGCGTACGACCGCAGGAAGTCACGCAGCCAGGCGATGCCTTCGGGGTCCAGTCCGTTGGCGGGTTCGTCGAGCACCAGGATCTCGGGGTCGCCCAGCAGTGCTGTGGCGAGGGCCAGCCGCTGGCGCATGCCGAGCGAGAACTGGCCGGCAGGACGGTCCGCGGCATCGGTCAGACCGACCAGCGCGAGCACGTCGTCGGCCCGCTGATCCGGCAGTCCGAGGACCGGGGTGAACAACCGAAGGTGATGGCGCGCAGTGCGTTTCGGGTGCACGCTCTGAGCGTCCAGCACCGCGCCGACCACGCGCGAGGGGTGCTGCAGGCTGGTGTACGGCACTCCGTTCACCAAGGCGTCGCCCGTCGTGGGGCGCACCAACCCCAACATCATGCGCAGGGTCGTGGACTTGCCCGAGCCGTTGGGGCCGAGAAACCCCGTCACGGAGCCTCGCTGCACCGAGAACGACAGGTCGCGTACCGCCTGTATCGACCCGAAGGTCTTGCTCAACCCTCTGGCTTCGAGTGCCGGGGCGGGCGGTGGTCCGTATCCGGGGTAGCTCAACGCGGGTCTCCCGTGGATCGAGGATCGGGTGCGTAGGTCTGTGCAGTCTCGAGCGTGGAGGTTACTGCTCGATCCCGATCATCGCCCCGCCCCGATGACCTCGGCGAGTCGCCGAAGTACGTCCGACGGATCCTCGGTGTCCGGAAGCACGTGCAGCGCAACATGATCGGCGCCGGCCGTGAGGTGTTCGGTCACGGTGTCGACGATCTCGCCGGCGGTTCCGTGTGCGACGAGGGCGTCGATCAGGCGATCGCTGCCGCCGTCGGCGATCTCCTCCGGCGAGTATCCGAGCCGCTCGAGATTGTTGGTGTAGTTGCGCAGGTGCAGGTACGGGTTGTTCACCGGTGGGCGCCCGATCTCACGGGCGCGCTCGGGGTCCGCTTCGAGCACGAGTTTGTGTTCCGGCGCGAGGATCTTGTCGGGTCCCAGAATCTCGCGGGCGCTACGGGTGTGGTCCGGGACGGTCAGGTAGGGGTGCGCGCCCGCCGACCGGTCGGCGGCGAGCTGCATGACGCGCGGGCCGAGAGCGGCGAGCACGCGGCCCTCGGGAGGGACGCCGTCCGCATCGAGCACGTCGAGGTACTCGACCATCGCGGCGTAGGGCTTCTTGTATTCCTTCGTCGCCTCGGGGTGCCCGGTGCCGATCCCCAGAAGGAAACGTCCCGGAAAGCGCTCTGCCAGTCGGTGATACGAGGCAGCAACCTCGTGCGCGTCCGCGGACCAGATGTTGACGATGCCGGTGGCGACGGTCAGCGAGGTCGTGGCCGCGAGAGCCGTCTCGACGACGGCGAGGTCGGCGTCGGGTGACCCGCCGACCCACAGCGTGCCGAACCCGAGTGTCTCGACGGTGGCCGCGAGTTCTCCGGTGACGCCGCCCGCAGCGCGCCACAGGCCGTAGGTACCGAGCGGTGGTGTCGTGGTCACGGCAGTGCCTCCATGTCGTTTGCCTTCATGTCGTTTGCCTTCAGTTCGTCCGGTCGATCGTCGATCACTCCTGGCGCCGTCGCCCACGAGGTGGGGGGCGGGCCGAAGGTCTCGCGCGCGTTGCGAATCACGCCCTTGCCGAGTGAGCGGTTGCCGGCGCCGCCGATGACTGCACCGATACCGGCCGGCAGCATCGTGCCCAGGAAGAGGGCGCCGCGTTTGGCCGCGTACTTGGCGACGAACTTCTTGATGAGTCGCTTGTTGAGCCCGGACAGCCCGCCCGCTCCCGGGATCTTGCCGGTGATGAGTTTGCCGACGTTGCCCGAAGTTGTGCCGAGGGTCTTCTGCACGATCTCTCGACCGGTCTCGCCGAGCGCCACCGCGAGTACCAGCGCCTTGCGCTGTTCCTGATCGTGCACCGGGATTCCGTGTACCGACGCCACCGCGAGTGTGAGCAGCGCGGAGGCCTCGACGAAGAAGGTGGTCTCGGCCCCGACGGCGGCAACGGACGCGAGGGTGCCGACGCCCGGAACCGCTGCCGTCGCACCGGCAGCACCGCCGCTTCCGGTGACGGCGGTGAGGAACGTCTTCTCCATGCGCTCGATGATCTGAGCGGGCGATTCGTCGGGGTGCGCGCGCCGAATTCTCCACACGTACTTGTCGACGGTCGGGCCCTGCAGCTTGCTCCCGTTGTCGAGAATCGACACGAGCGCCTTCTCGATGCGTCCTTCGTCGGTTGCCATGTTTCCATCCTATGGACGCGCTCCGACGGCCCTGGATGTTCGCAGCTCGAGGCCTTAACGTGGGCGCATGGGAGGTGTGTCGAGCGGCGCGACGGCGAGGCCGTGCCCGGCGCTGCGCCCGTTCGTGACGAGGTACGACGGTTACCGCATGAGCGGCTTCGAGGCCGGAACCCACGTCGGGATGCCCTCACCGGACATCACCGTCATCATCCCGCTGGACGATCCGCTGGAGCTCGCCTGGCCGGGGGAACCGTCGGCCCGATTCGGCCCGCTGGCGAGCGGTCTCGGAACCACTCCGATCACGATTTTCCATTCGGGCGCGCAGCACGGGGTCCAGTTGTCGTTGACGCCTCGCGGTGCGCGCACCCTTCTCGCTGTTCCGGCCGCGGAGATCAAGGATCTCGTGGTCTCGCTCGACGACCTGCTCGCCCGTGACGCCGCCGAAATCCACCACCGGATCGCGTCGCAGTCGGATTGGGGCGAGCGATTCGCCGTGCTCGACGAGGTGTTGACCCGACGCCTCGGCGTCGCCGCCGACGCCGTCGGGCCGGAGGAGCGGGTGGACGCTGCATGGAATCTGCTCGTCGGGACGGACGGGCCGAGGGTTCAGTCGGTGGCCGACACGCTCGGGTGGAGCCGTCGACATCTGATCAACAAGTTCGTCGCCGAGTACGGGGTCACCCCCAAGGACGCTGCGAGGGTTGCCCGCTTCGACAGATCGCATCAGCTGTTGAAGCGGCAGCGCCCCCTACCGCTCGCGTCCATTGCCGCTCGGTGCGGTTACTACGACCAGGCGCACATGGCGCGCGAATGGCGCGAGCTGGCGGGATCGGCTCCTTCGATCTGGCGGGCCAACGAACAGTTCGCATTCGTCCAAGACTCCGACGACCTCGTGTCTCGATACTGATCGTCATGACTACGACAACGAAGACACTGGTATGGCCCGCACTCCGCTACGACGACGCACGAGCGGCGATCAGGTGGCTCGTCGACGTGCTCGGGTTCGAGGAGACCGCGGTGTACGGCGAGGGTGATCGCGTCGAGCACGCGCAGCTGAACCGGCCGGGCGGCGGGGGAGTGATGTTGGGCAGCGCCCGCGAGGACAGCGCGATCTCACAGGTTCCCGCCGGCGTCGGGTCCGTCTACCTGGTGATCGACACGGAGGAGGAGCTCACTCGCATCTACGAGCGGGCGGTGGCGGGCGGCGCTCCGATGCCGCGAAAGCTGCAGACCGAGGACTACGGCGGCAGCGGTTTCGTGTGCCGGGATCCCGAGGGAGTGCACTGGAGCCTGGGCACGTATCGCGGTGAAGAAACCAGCACCGATTAGTCGAGCGCACGTCGGCAGGGTGTCGTATCGTCGTCATCAACGAGCCCTGCCGTCGTCGGTCCGGGGTTATTTGGACTGACCTGCAAAAGCCGGTAGCATGGAACGTCGGTGCGTTTCACGCGCCGGTCGTCTGTGTGTCCGCGTGCTCGTTTCCGCGCGTTCCCCTCCCGATCGGCTCGAGCACCGGCAGGTGGAAGAACGAAGTCAATCAAGGTGTGACAACGCCAGGATCGCGGAGGACATGGCAAAGAAAGACGGCGCAATCGAGGTCGAGGGTCGAGTTGTCGAACCCCTGCCCAATGCAATGTTTCGCATTGAGCTGGAGAACGGTCACAAGGTTCTGGCCCACATCAGCGGCAAGATGCGGCAGCACTACATCCGCATCCTCCCCGAGGATCGCGTCGTGGTCGAGCTGTCTCCCTACGACCTGTCACGCGGACGCATCGTCTACCGCTACAAGTAACACCCGTCCCCGGCTGGGTCATCAGTCGGGGATCAACCATGTTCGGGATGCTCCAACTTCTTCCGAACACACGACCAGGAGATCGAACAGACGTGAAGGTAAACCCCAGCGTCAAGCCGATCTGCGAGAAGTGCAAAGTGATCCGCCGTAACGGCCGGGTCATGGTGATCTGCGAAAACCTGCGTCACAAGCAGCGTCAGGGCTGATCAACCCCCATCTCGAAGATCCACTTGGCACCAACCGGTAGCACCGGTGAAAAGAAGACCTCTCAGCACCAGCTGCTCATTCGCGAGCAGTACACCCTCGGCCGCGGAGGCCGAGGCCCCGAGCACCACACGTGGGGACGGACTGGGAGAAGACCTCCGCACACAACAAAGGAAACCGCCACATGGCACGTCTAGCCGGTGTGGATCTTCCGCGCGAGAAGCGCATGGAGATCGCACTCACCTACATCTACGGCATCGGCCGTACCCGCTCACACGAGATCCTCAGCGCAACGGGCGTCAGCCCCGACCTGCGCAGCAAGGACCTCACGGACGAGGACCTGACCAAGCTCCGCGAGTACATCGAGGAGTCGCTCAAGGTCGAAGGCGACCTGCGCCGCGAGGTTCAGGCCGACATTCGTCGCAAGATCGAGATCGGCTGCTACCAGGGCCTTCGCCACCGTCGTGGTCTGCCCGTACGTGGACAGCGCACGAAGACCAATGCGCGCACCCGCAAGGGCCCGAAGCGCACCATTGCCGGCAAGAAGAAGGCGAAGTAATGCCCCCCAAGTCACGCACCGCCGGACCCAAGAAGACGCAGAAGACGCGTCGCAGGGACAAGAAGAACGTCCCCCACGGGTCCGCACACATCAAGAGCACGTTCAACAACACGATCGTGTCGATCACCGACCCGGCCGGAAACGTCATCTCGTGGGCGTCCTCGGGCCATGTCGGCTTCAAGGGCTCGCGTAAGTCGACTCCGTTCGCCGCTCAGCTCGCTGCCGAGTCCGCTGCCCGCAAGGCGCAGGAGCACGGCGTGAAGAAGGTCGACGTGTTCGTGAAGGGTCCCGGCTCCGGCCGCGAGACCGCGATCCGTTCGCTCCAGGCGGCAGGCCTCGAGGTCGGCACCATCTCCGATGTCACCCCCCAGCCGCACAACGGCTGCCGTCCGCCCAAGCGCCGTCGCGTCTAGCGGGAAGGAACAAGAACAATGGCACGCTATACCGGACCCATCACCCGCAAGTCGCGTCGACTGCGCGTCGACCTCGTCGGAGGCGACCAGGCTTTCGAGCGTCGTCCCTACCCGCCGGGCCAGCACGGCCGCGCGCGCATCAAGGAGAGCGAGTACCTGCTCCAGCTGCAGGAGAAGCAGAAGGCACGCTTCACCTACGGCGTCATGGAGAAGCAGTTCTCGCTGTACTACAAGGAAGCGAACCGCCTCAAGGGCAAGACGGGTGAGAACCTGCTGCGCATCCTCGAGACTCGCCTCGACAACGTCGTCTACCGCGCCGGACTCGCACGTACGCGCCGCCAGGCACGTCAGCTGGTCTCGCACGGCCACTTCTTGGTGAACAACAAGAAGGTCGACATCCCCAGCTACCGCGTCTCCCAGTACGACATCATCGATGTCAAGGAGAAGTCGCTGGCGACACTGCCCTTCCAGATCGCCCGCGAGACCCAGGGTGACCGCCCGATCCCGGGTTGGCTGCAGGTCGTTCCGAACCGCCTCCGCATCCTGGTCCACCAGGAGCCGGAACGCGCGCAGATCGACATCGCGCTGACCGAACAGCTGATCGTCGAGTACTACTCGAAGTAAGGCACTACGCGACCGTGCGCGAAAACGGCCCCTGGCGGGGCGGTTTTCGCGCACGGCCGTAGGCCCAATCCCGAGCGTCAAATAGCGGACGCTCCTACAGGAGGACATCAATGCTCATTTCTCAGCGACCCACATTGACCGAAGAGGTCATCGCTGACGACCGCTCGAAGTTCGTCATCGAGCCCCTCGAGCCTGGCTTCGGGTACACCCTCGGCAACTCGCTCCGTCGCACGCTGCTCTCGTCGATCCCCGGCGCTGCTGTCACCAGCATCCGCATCGACGGCGTTCTCCACGAATTCACCACGGTCCCCGGAGTCAAGGAAGACGTCACCGACATCATCCTGAACCTCAAGGGCCTCGTCGTGAGCTCCGAAGAGGACGAGCCGGTCACCATGTACGTCCGCAAGCAGGGCCCCGGCACTGTCACCGCAGGCGACATCGTGCCCCCGGCCGGCGTCACCGTGAACAACCCCGATCTGCACATCGCCACTCTGAACGACAAGGGCAAGCTCGAGATCGAGCTCGTCGTCGAGCGCGGCCGCGGCTACGTTCCCGCCGTTCAAAACAAGGCGTCCGGCGCCGAGATCGGCCGCATCCCGGTCGACTCGATCTACTCGCCCGTGCTCAAGGTCACCTACAAGGTGGAGGCCACCCGCGTCGAACAGCGCACCGACTTCGATCGGCTCGTTCTCGACGTGGAGACCAAGAACTCCATCACCGCGCGGGACGCGCTCGCCTCGGCGGGCAAGACCCTGGTTGAACTCTTCGGGCTCGCCCGTGAGCTCAACGTCGAAGCAGAAGGCATCGAGATCGGACCCTCGCCCGCCGAGGCCGATCACATCGCTTCCTTCGGACTGCCGATCGAGGATCTGGACCTCACCGTCCGCTCCTACAACTGCCTCAAGCGCGAGGGTGTTCACACCGTCGGCGAGCTGGTCGGCCGCACCGAATCGGACCTGCTGGACATCCGTAACTTCGGACAGAAGTCCATCGACGAGGTGAAGGTCAAGCTGCACTCGCTCGGCCTCTCGCTGAAGGACAGCCCCGCGACGTTCGATCCCTCCACCGTGGCCGGCTACGACGCCGCCACCGGAACGTGGAGCGACACGGACAACACCGTGGGCGACGCCGACAGCGCCGAGCAGGATTACGCCGAGACCGAACAGCTCTAGGACGCCGAAAAAGGCGTCCTGGTAGCACCTACCAGGAGAATTGATCATGCCCAAGCCCACCAAGGGTCGCCGTCTCGGCGGATCGGCGTCGCACCAGAAGGCGATTCTCGCCAACCTGGCGACGGCGCTCTTCGAGCACGGCCGCATCACCACCACGGAGTCGAAGGCCAAGCGCCTGCGCCCGTACGCCGAGAAGATCATCACGCACGCGAAGGCCGGCACGCTGGCTCACCGTCGTGAGGTCATGAAGGACATCCGCAACAAGGACGTCGTCCACACTCTGTTCGCAGAGATCGGACCTCAGTTCGCGGATCGTCCGGGCGGCTACACGCGCATCATCAAGACGGTTCCGCGCAAGGGCGACAACGCCCCGCAGGCCATCATCGAGCTCGTTCAGGAGCAGACGGTGTCCAACGAAGCGGATCGCGCACGTCGCGTGAAGTCGTCGCAGGCTGCGCCCGCCGCAGCTCCCGCGGAGAACGTCGTGGAGGCCGTCGAGGCCGACGCCACCGACTCCGAGGTTGCCAACGCGGACGCCGTCATCGAGAACATCGAGGAGACGGACGCACACGCGTCCAACGCCGACGAGGCCGAGACGCAGGCAGATACGTCTGCTGCCGGCAGCCACGCACCCCTCGAAGACGGCAGCCAGCCGGAAGGCTTCCCCATCAAGGGCAACGCCGACTCGATGCTGTACCACACGCCCGGAACCCGTTTCTACGACACGACGGTGCCCGAGATCTGGTTCGCCACCGAGGCCGACGCCGAGGCCGCTGGTTACCAGCTGCCGAAGTCGCAGCAGAAGAACGACGACGCTTCCTGATCGAAGTGTCACAGCAGTTCGCGAACGAGCCCGTCACCTCTTCAGGTGGCGGGCTCGTTCGTCTGCGCCTCGATATCGCTTACGACGGAACCGATTTCGCCGGCTGGGCGCGGCAGCCCGGCCAGCGCACGGTGTGCGGGGAGATCGAGGATCGGCTCTCGTCCATCTTCGGCGTACCCCTGCAGCTGACGGTGGCGGGCCGCACCGACGCCGGTGTTCACGCCGCGGGGCAGGTCGCGCACGTCGACGTGCCGGTATCGGCGATCCCGCGAATCGATCCGCGCGGCAACGACACCCGAGTGTCGAACCTCGTTCGCCGTCTCGCCCGCTTTCTCCCGCCCGACGTCCGCGTTCTCGCGGTGAGCGAGACGCCGGAGCATTTCGACGCCCGTTTCTCGGCGCTGCGCCGCCACTACGAATACCGCTTGTCCACCGCTCCCTACGGAGTGGATCCGATGCGTGCCCGCGAGGTGGTGCCGTGGTCGAAGCCGGTGGATCTCGCTGCCATGCGGGAGGCGTCGCAGAAACTGTTGGGCCTGAACGACTTTGCTGCGTTCTGCAAGCGGCGTGAGGGCGCCACGACGGTGCGTGAGCTGCAGCGTTTCGACTGGGAGCTCGACGGTGATGCGCTGACCGCCTTCGTGAGCGCCGACGCGTTCTGCTGGTCGATGGTGCGGTCGTTGGTCGGCGCCGTCCTGTCGGTGGGGGAGGGGCGACGGACACCGCAGTGGTGCGCCGAATTGCTCACTGCGGGAGCGCGTTCGAGTTCGGTGACCGTGGCACCTGCCCACGGTCTGTCGTTGGTGCGTGTCGACTATCCGGCCGACGCGGAGTTGGCAGAGCGCAACGTCACGACGCGGGAGACACGCGCGGCACCGTCGGCAGGCTGCTGCGGAGGCTGATCCGATCCGCCCCTACGAGGCGTCCGGATCCGGGAGTGCGCCGAGCTGGCCGAGCAACCCCGCCACGTCCATGATGATGCGGCTTTCGACGAAGATGCCGTCGCGGTAGCGGTCGAGGGTCCACGTCTCGACCGTCGCCGTTCGTCCGGTTGCCAGGATGCCCATGAATTCACCCTGGTGCGTGCCGGTCCACGTGGAGAAGCCCATGATTCGGTCGTCTTCGACGAGGGTGTCGTGGATCGTCCAGTGCAGGTCCGGGAAGCCGGCGAACATCATGGCCAGGACGTCGGCCAGTCCCGCGCGGCCAGGTCCCTGACCGGGGAGCGGGTTGAGCTCGACGAAGTTCTCGTCGACGAGTTCGGTCATGGCCCGATCGAGGTCCTGTGCGTTGACGACCTCGTCGATGAAACGGTGCAACAGAGTCCTGAGGTCCTGCTGAAGTGCCGAGCTGGTCATGGGGTGTCCGTTCTGTGGAGGGTGAAGTGGGTCGCGTGGTCGGTGTAGACGTTCACAGAGGCAGCGGGTGGCGCATCACGCCTGATCCGACGAGTCGTCCGGAGAGAGTGCGGACGAAGTCGAGTGCGTCCATCTCGACGTGCTCGCCGCCCTCGCCCTGACCGAACGTGCCGCCGGCAGCGCCCGTCAGGTGCAGTTGGAACGGTTCGCCGTGGATCTGCGCCCACTCCCGCACGATGTCGGCGACCAGTCGGCCGTCGTGGGCGGCGTCGACCTCCATGTCTCTGCCGATCGCGGCGTGAATGTCGATTCGGTGTGCCCACACGTCGCGGGTGAAGCCGACCTCCAGGAGATAGTTCACCGGCTTCCAGCCGATCGGATCGCCGAACGGGACCGGGGTGTAGCGCATCGGCAGAGGTGTGCCGAAGCGGCCCTTCACCGCCTTCGCGCCCACCGCCTCGAGCTGAGTGACCACCTCGTCGTTTCCGAGTGAGCGCCGCTCACGAATCTGAAGTTCGTTGAGGCCGTCGACCCAGTGGTGCGAGTCGATCTTCTTGTTCAGAGGAAGGCCGTGGCGCAGTTGATGCAGGAAGACGAGGGGTGAAGCCTGGGCATCGGCCGAGCCGAGGACGTGTAGAACCATCGTGCGGACGTCCCACCCGGTGCAGTCCGTCTCGGTGGCCCACTCCTCGGGAGTGAGTGAGGCGGTCAGGGCTGCGAACCGGTCGAACTCGGCCGAGGCCAATGCTCTGGCCTCCGTTCGACGGATGCGGGTGAAGGTAGTGGGGCTCTCGATACTCATCGGGCACTCGTTTCTGTTGGTCTGCCGATCAGCGCGTCGGTCATGTGGTCGAGGTGTTGTAGCCAGCGGTCGCCGCCGGGGTCGTTGCTCAGTTGTGTCTCGATCAGACCGGCGGTCATGGCCACGAGGCAGTCGATGTCTCGACGGCTGGTCACGCCGGCGTCGTTCATGACATCGACGACGCGGCGGAGCGCGTCCTGCGCCACCGCGTAGGACTCGGCACTGGGCTCGAATCCGGGGATGACGCGTCGAAAGAGGAGGGAGTTGCGTGCCGGGTCCGAGACGGCGAAGTCGGCGAAGGCGCGCAGGCAGAACTTGAGTGCGTCGTACGGGTCGTGCGGGAGTTCGATCGAGTCGAGCATGGCGAGCAGTTGTCGGTTGCCGTCGGCGAACATCGCGTCGTACAACGCGTTCTTGGAGTCGAAATACGCGTACAGCGACGGCTGCTGCATCCCCACGTTCTTGGCAAGATCGCGTAGCGAGACCAGTTGTATTCCGTTCTCGCGCGCCAATTTCCAGGCTTCGTCGACGATCGAGGCGATCTTGGCCTCTCGACGTCGTGCAACCGCGCTAGTCAACGTAGCCCCTTCTTCCTATCGGTGATAGGTAGATAACACCTATCACCGATAGGTTGTCAAGAGTGTGGGTATTGTCGAGGCATGTCACCGCGCCTGGAAATCATCATCGGCAGTGTTCGGCAGAAGCGGTTCGGGCCGGTCGTGTCGACGTGGTTCGCCGAGAAGGCCCGAGCACACGGCGGTTTCGATGTGGGTGTGCTCGATCTGGCGGACTTCGATCTACCGGTCGATTTCTCTGCTTCGGAGTCGAAGGACGCGTTCACTGCCCGCGTCGGGGCGGCCGACGCGTTCGTGGCGGTGACACCCGAGTACAACCACGGCTATCCGGCGGCTCTGAAGACGGCGTTCGACAGCGTGAAGCCGGAGTGGAGGGCGAAGCCGATCGGGTTCGTCTCGTACGGAGGTTTGTCGGGCGGTCTGCGGGCGGTGGAGCAGCTACGGTTGGTGGCGGCGGAGGCGCACATGGTGTCGATCCGCGAGACCGTCAGCTTTCATGTGGCGAAGGAACGCTTCGACGCCGAGGGGCAGACCAAAGACGGCGCGGCCATCGACGCCGCGGCCCGGCTGTTGGATCAGTTGCAGTGGTGGGCAACGACGTTGGCGGACAAGCGCGGCACCTACCCCCGCTGAAGCCCGGCTTCCAGTCGGGGCCGACCGATGAACGTCGTCTCCTGTCCCACGGTGACCAGGGTGAGCATCTCGGTTCCCGAGCGGCTCGTCACGACGATGTCCTCACCCCGACAACCGGGTTGGACGATCGAGATGTCTGCGGTGTCGGGCATGGACCCGTCCGGGCCGTCGCGGAGATACAACGTCGTCGACGACGGGTACGGAGGTCTCGCGGAGTGCCCGTCGACCACCACGAGGTCGAATCCTGTTGCCGTTCCGTCGATCAGCCGTTCGGCGGGCTCGGTGACGGTGAGGTTGCGCGGTTGCGCCAACGAACGGGCGAGGTGTCGCCATTCGGCGTGACGCTCCGTCGACACGAGCACGGTGGCGCCGACGGCGATGGCACGAAACACCAACTGGCGCGCGAGAAACAACTCGCCTCGCACCTGCACGGTCGAGGTGCCCGCTCCCCAGAGTCGCGCACAAACGGCTCGACCGGTGCCGTCGGAACCCAGCAGTTGCCCGCAGCCTGCCACCGGAACGACGAGATCGTCCACGGACTTCTCGTGCACTCGTTCGAGCAGCGACGACGCGTCGTCCGATCCCGTTCGGGTCGGTTCCTGGGACCGAAGCAGTCGCGTCCAGTGCACTGCCAGCGGGATCGATCGAGACACGGCTGTGTGGTCCTGCAGGCCGTCGTCGGTGACGGTGTAGGTCGCTGCCAGCCGCACATGGCCCGGAAAGTCGGAGTGTCGCATCTTGACGGTGACCGTGGACGCCGCGCAGGGCGTCGCCCAGACTTGCTCGAGAGCGGAGACATCGACGTCGTGCCCACGAAGCTGCCAGGCCCGGATGCGCCGCGGTCCTCCAGGCCGCACACCCGCGGCGAAATAGCGGGCCACGGCAGCGAGTTCGGACGCCGTCAGGAGGCGTGACTGCACGCCCGTCCCGACCAGGGCGCGCTCGACCCGTCCCAGAGCGACCGAGAATGTCTTCGACGCTCCGTCGAAGCCGTCGCCGCGCCGGGCCACCGCGTCGGCGGTGCGGCCGACGTCGACCGTGACAGTGACGAACGTCGATCGGTTGGCGACAGCCGGAAGTGGGCCGATCAGCCGGGCGTAGGCATCCGCTGCGTGCTCGTCGAGCCCGAGGCGGCGACCGTGGGAAGAGATGTCGATCGACACCGGACGCAGATCGTGATGGGCGAGCGCGACCCGCAGGCGGTCCAACGACAATCGGACGTCCGGAACCGATGCACCCTTCTCGACAGTCGACGTTCCACTGAGCAGCGGAGAAACTTCCATCGTCCCGCTCAGGCGCCGGCCGTCCCAGCGCACCCCGATCGATCTGCTGTGTTCGAACGGCAGGGACATCACCCGAGATCGGTCGGTGCGGTCGCGTTCCACCTGGCGCCACAGTCGTGAGTACAGCCCACGACCCTCCCACCGGGTGTGGGAAAGAACAACCAGCACAACGGTTGTCACAACGGCGAGCAGAGCGCTCCAGGCGAGGTCCACGCCCACCGCGCCCATGACGACGAACGCTGCGATGCCGACAGCCTCGCCGACGACCACTCGGGTGGACGTCAGGGCCGACACGAAGAAGTGTTGACGGATCACCGCGGATTCCTCCTCCGACGAGATGGCGGGAAGTGGGCTGTACTGTGTGGCGACACGGTTCGTAGGCAACGGGTTGGGGGACTCGGGTGGGGGCTTCGCCGACGACTCGCTGGCAGGTGGGCGGTCACCGCTTCCTGGTCCGGCGGTCCGACCATGCACTGGTGCGACGCGAAAGTCGCATGACCACCGAACCGTTGCGGTCGCGATCGCGCGCCTTGATGGTCGGCGCTGTCTGTGCAGCGCTCGGTCTCGCGGCGGCGGCGGCGCTCGCGTTCATACGACCGCAGGACAGGATGGGTGACGCGCTCATCGTGATCGGCAAGGACTCGGGGGCCATGTACGTGGTCGACGACGGGGTCGTTCATCCGGTGATGTCGCTGGCGTCGGCGCGATTGGTCGCCGGACAGCCGGACGATCCGGTGACCGTGAAAGAGTCCGAACTGTCGACCCGCGCACGTGGTTCTCTGGTGGGGATTCCAGGGTCGCCGACCTCGCTCGCTGTGGACCCCGAGTCGCAGACCGCCACCTGGACGGTGTGCGACAAGCTGGGAGCAGACGGCTCTGCCGTCGCGACAACCACTGTGCTGGTGACACATTCGCCCGTCGACGCTCAGGCTGAGGTTGCGACGCTCGGCGCGGACGCAGCGCTTCTGTGGGAACACGACGGCACCACGTACCTCGTGTACGACGGTGTTCGCGCGCGGGTGGACATGACGAACACCGCGGTCACCCGCGCACTCGGGTTGGACGGAGCGCGTCCGTCGCCGGTGAGCGCCGCACTGCTGGACTCCGTGCGTGAGGTCCCGCCACTGATATCGCCCGTCGTGGCCGGCGCAGGCCTGCCGACGCCCTACCGTTTCGGCGGATTGACGGTGGGATCCGTTGCCTCGGTGGACCTCGGCGATCGGGAGCAGTACTACGTGGCGCTGGCCGACGGCGTGCAGCCGATTGCACCCGCCACCGCACAGTTGCTGCGCTTCACCGATTCGCAAGGCCGCCCAAGCATGGAGTCGATCACACCCGATACCTTGGACGAGGCGCCGCAAACTCGAAACCCGTTGCCCGTGGCGACGTTTCCGAAGAATGCTCCCCGTCTCGTCGACGTGGACGCAGAACCCGTGGCCTGCCTGAGCTGGCGGTCGAATGCCACCGAGAACGACGAGCCTTCCACCACCGCGGCCGTCGCGATCGCGACGGGACGCACGCTCCCGTTGGGAGAGGACGAACGACCGGTCGACCTCGCGGGCGCCGACGGTCCCGGTCCGGCGGTGGACCAGGTCTTCGTGAAACCCGGCTCCGGATACTTCGTTCAGACCACGGGTTCCGGGGAGGACATAGCTCGTCGCGATGCCATGTTCTACGTCGCCGATACCGGTGTGCGCTTCGGGATTCCGGACCTCGACTCGGCGAAAGCGCTCGGCTTCGGCCCCGCCGTCGCCGCGCCGTGGGCAATCGTGTCCCTCTGCGCTCCCGGGCCTGTGCTCGGTAGGGTCCAGGCACGTGTCGCTCACGACGGTGTCGATCCGGACCGCGACGCAGCCGAGCTGGGCGGCGGCTGAGGACGACGAAACACCGCCACGCCCGCGGCACCCACACCGGCGACGACCACGACTGCGCCGACTCCGGCCAACGCGATCCGTTCCGATCGTCGATCCGGAACGGGTGTCACGGTCGGGGGACTCAATGCGGTCGACGCCGCGACGTTCGGAGAGATGTCCGTCGATGTCATCGTGTTCGACACGGCCGCAACGGGATCGATGGTGCCGAACCCCACGCGATTGTTCCACCCCTCGGCGGGTCGATGGGCCGTCCGTTCGATGCGTTCGATGACCTGCGGGGCGCGCAGTTCGGGGTATCGCGACCGCACCAGTGCCGCTGTCGCCGCCGCGAGCGGTGCGGAGAAACTCGTACCGCTGATGGGGACTGTTCGTCCGTCGTCGGCCGACGTCCCGACGGCGAGGCCCGACCCGCCGGGGTCAAGGGACGTCATGTCGGTTCCCGGCGCCGCGACGTCGACCCACGGACCTGCAAGGCTGAAATCGGAAGCTTGCCCGTCCAAGTTCACCGACCCGACCGTCAGAACGTAATCGTCGAACCACGCGGGTGACGCCACGGTTGCCACCGACAACCACGGATCTGCATCGGGGGAGGCTGGACTGGGCGACGGGTTCTGTTGCGTGCAACCACCCGAACCCAGGTTGCCCGCCGCCGCGACGATCACGACATCGCGGTCGACGGCCGCATATCTGACTGCCGCACCCAACGGTCCGTCGCCGAGAGCCGATCCGGCGGGACCACACGCAACCTCGGAGATGTTGACGACGGTGGCGCCGGAATCCGCGGCCAACCGGACTGCACGCGCCAAGGTGGACACGTTTCCGTAGCCGGTCGAGTTCTCCGCTTCGGTGTCGTCGCCCCTTCGGGAATCGGCCTCGGCAAAAGCGCTGCTGGACTGCCGGATCGACAGGATTGCGGCGTCGGGGGCCCCACCCGCGAAACCGCTACCCGATGCGGTCCGCGCCGCGATCAATCCCGCCACGAACGTTCCGTGGGCGTCACAGTCGCCGATCCCATCCCCGGTGGAGACGAAATCACCGCCCGCGATCACGTCGGGCAATCTGGGGTGGGGTGCCACACCGGTGTCGATGACGGCCACCACCTGACCGGCGCCGCGCGTCAGTGTCCACACATCGGCGAAGTCCAGCGCCGTTTGCGCCGCCGGGACGGTCACGCCGGAGTCGCCGGGCACGGCGACGGCGCATTGTGTTCGCTGCTCGGTGGGCTCGTCGGGAGCCGGCTGCGAGGCCGGCGGTAGATCGGCGGGATCGATGGACGGTGGGAGGACATTCGCATCGGCCGGGGTCGGCCCCCACACGGACAGTGCTGCAGCGGACAGGTAGACGACGCAGGCGCGGCGTCCGAGGAGACTCACAGCGCTCGGACGAGAGCGAAGAGGTCCACTACCCAGCAGACCAACGGGAGGACTGCGGCGATCGCCGCGAACTCGACGAGCTCGCTCGTCCGCCGCATCACGGGTGAGAACGTCCGGGTGGGAGCAACGATGCCGAGGGCCAGCGCGCTCAGGGCGATCAGCGCACACCCTGCAGTCCACAGCGGTGACGACTCCGGAGAGTGCACAGCAGCAGCGATCGTCAACACCAGGGGAACAGCGGATCCGGCGACGATGGGGACGGCGGCTTGAACGCGGTCGACGTACGTTCGTCCGCGAAGGGCGAGAACCAGTCCGACGACGAGTGCCAATGCGACTCCGGCCCAGTCGACGTCGCCGGACGGTCCGGGTAACACCGACACGAGCGCCGACGCGGCTGCCGTGACGGACAGACCGGCCACGTAGCCGGTCAAATATTGTTGCGCCGCAACAGTTCGCGACCGAATGGCGTCGAAGGACAGACCCACCTCGGGCTCGGTGTGTTCGAGCAGACCCGCCGAATCGACGACGGGAACTCGCGGCAGCGGGATCCGCGCGTGCAGCAAGGCCATCCGGGGTGCCCACGTGAAGGCCAGCACACATGCTGCCGCCGTCACCGCGGCGATCGCATTGTGGGAGACCTCCGTGACCGTCGCCCAGAGGCACGCAAGACACAGAACGACACAGACGACCGCCACGGCGGTGAAAATCTGGCGACCGACACGGCCGAATCGCAGGGTGATCAGCGCCAGGGCCGCACCGCTCGCGGCACCGAGCGCACAGTCGGATGCGATGTCGCTGCCCGGCACGAGGAGCATTCCTGCTGCGAAGGCCACGGGAGTGGCACACGCACACAGAACCACGCCGGTCCTCGGATCGTTCCGGACGACGCCCATGGCACACCCGGCGACGACGAGAGCGACTGCCAGGGCCATGGCGAGTGCACCGTCGACGATGCCGGCACGCGGACTCAGAACTGCGATGACGGATCCTGCTGTTGCGGCGAGAACAGCAGCCACCGAACCGACGCCGCGCGCCGAACCAGCGGTCCAGTGGTCGCGATCTGCAGACATGGACACCGCATGCACGACGTCGTCGAACAGCGGCGGGGGCGGAGCCGTCTCGTCGTAGTGCAAGACCAGCAGATCTCCGTCGCGCACACCGAGTTCCGTCAGTGAACGGCCTCCGTCGAACGGCGCTCCGGCCAGCGAGGTGAGCGTAGGAGCGACCGTCAGGATCGGCTCTGGATCGTCGTGAGATTCTCCGTGTGCGACCCGACGCTCGGCGATCAACGCCACGACTCCGGGTAGAAGTGCGGCGAGGGCCGTCTCACTCGGCAGCGACAGATCGACCTCGACGCCGGGCGCCAGCACCGTCACTCTGCATACCGCGGGTCCCGGCCGGGCCGGGCGCGGGTCCGGACCGGACTCGGTGCCGGTCGGATGTGACATGACCATGTGCGTACAGCCCCCCGTACCTGTGCGAGCCGCACCCCCACGGCTGACTCGCGTGACAGCACTGTACGACAGCACGCCGACAAGATCGTCGCGTGCGGAAGTTGTCCACAGGCACCGTCTCGAGGCCTCGCCACTGTCTGCCGCTCGAGTTACGGTCTGACCCGACGCATGCCGGGGGGCTGCGTGGTGTGCGGAGCAGGGGGAGCGCCGTGGGTGTCACATCGAGTGCTGTGCAATTCGAACGCGGGGACAGGCGTAGTCCACCACGCGTTCCCGGCGGTGAGGTGGCCGTGGAGGCTCCTCCCGAGATTCCCCGTGTCGTTCCGGGCAACATCCTGCTCAAGCTCCTGCCGGTGGTGATGGTGGCAGCCATGATCGGGATGGTTGCGCTCATGTTCACGTCCGGTGCGGCGTCGAATCCCTTGGCCCTCATGTTTCCCGCGATGATGGTGATCTCGATGCTCGGGATGTTCGCGGGCGGTGGTGGCCGAGGAACCCGTTCCGCAGAGATCGACGAGTCGCGCAAGGACTATCTGGCGTACCTCGATCGACTGCGGGACGAGGTGAGCGAGACGGCGCGGGCGCAGCGTACGGCACTCGAATTCACGCACCCGTCTCCCACCGATCTGTGGGCACTGGCGGGGTCGAACCGGATGTGGGAGCGCCGCGCGGGTGACCAGGATTTCGCTCACGTGCGCGTCGGGGTCGGCAGCCAACGGCTTGCCACCCGGCTGGTCGCGCCCGAGACCGGCCCGGTAGATCTGCTCGAACCTGTTGCAGCGGTGTCACTCCGATCCTTCGTACGTACGCACTCCATCGTCCCCGACCTACCGACCGCGGTGTCGCTGCGCGGGTTCGCAGCGATCGGATTCGAAGGCGACCGCGAACAGACGAAGTCCCTCGTGCGCTCGATTCTGATGCAGCTCTGTTTCTTCCACGGTCCGGACGACTTGCTCGTCGTGATCGTCGCCGGCCGGCAGGCGCCGGAGTGGGACTGGGCAAAGTGGTTGCCACACAACCAACATCCCGAGAAGATGGACGGCGCAGGCAGCGCACGAATGCTCTATCGGACCGTCGCGGCTGCCGATGCCGCTCTGCACCCGTCGGTATCCGCACGCGGTGGATTCGTGCGGCACGCCGCCGGCGCCCCGGGTGTGCCGCACATCGTGGTGGTCCTGGACGATCTCGGTGCCCAGGGCGGCCGCGGAGGCGAACTGCCGTCGTGGATCGCCGGCGGGGCCGATTCGGTGATCGTGCTCGACCTGGCCGACCACGTTCCGGATCTCGTGGCATCGCAGGGTCTGCAGCTGTTGGCGGAAAATCGGTCGCTGGGCGCGCGGAGCTCGGTCGGAGTGGAAGTGTTCGGGCAGAGCGACTCTGCCGGAATCGACGACGCTCTCGTCCTCGCACGTCTGCTCGCGCGATACAAGACCACCGAGGACGTCGGGGCTCCCGGCGAGGTGTCGACCGATTCCGGATCCTGGAACAGGCTGCTGTCGATCGAGGATCCGGGAGCGCTGAACCCACAGCGAACGTGGAGCCGACGCCAGGGGCGTGATCGGTTGCGCGTCCCGGTGGGAACCGGCACCGACGGACGAGCTGTGGAAATCGACATCAAGGAAGCCGCCGAGGGCGGAATGGGGCCGCACGGTCTCTGCATCGGAGCGACGGGTTCGGGTAAGTCCGAGTTCCTCCGCACTCTGGTGCTGGGTTTGATCACCACGCACTCACCCGATGAACTCAATCTCGTTCTCGTCGACTTCAAGGGCGGCGCCACCTTCCTGGGTCTCGAACAGGCGCCGCACGTGGCAGCCGTCATCACCAACCTCGAGGACGAACGCGCCCTGGTGGAACGGATGCGGGATGCGTTGGCGGGAGAGATGAATCGCAGGCAGAAGTTGCTCCGCGCTCGGGGTAACTTCGCCAACGTCTCGGACTACACGAGAGCGCGGGAGAACGGCGCCGAGCTCGAACCCTTGCCCGCCCTGTTCGTCGTCGTCGACGAGTTCTCCGAATTGCTCACTCAGTACCCGGACTTCGCGGACCTCTTCGTTGCGATCGGACGTCTGGGACGATCGCTTCACATGCACCTCCTGCTCGCGAGTCAGCGATTGGACGAGGGAAGGCTCCGCGGTCTCGATTCCCACCTCTCTTACCGGATCGGGTTGAAGACGTTCTCCGCCAACGAGTCTCGGTCCGTTCTGGGTGTCGCCGACGCCTACCACCTTCCGGCTCGCCCGGGGTCGGGATACCTCAAAACCGATTCCAGTGACATCGTGCGATTCTCCGCCGCCTACGTCTCCGGGCCGTATCGCGCCGCGTCCTACGTTCGATCCCCGGGCACTGGTGATCGGTCACACGACGCGGTCGTCCGAGTGTTCACGGCTGCCGACGTTCCGGTCGTCGCGCCCATTGTCCCCACCGAACCGTTCGCTCCGACCACGGCATCGCCGGCGGCGTCGACGATTCTCGAAACCGTGGTCGGCCGGCTTCGCGGACACGGCCGCCCCGCACACCGAGTGTGGTTGCCGCCGTTGACTACGTCGCCGACCTTGGCCGAGCTTCTCGACCAGGCTCGATCGGACGGCGGAGTCGGTCTGCTCCGAGCGCCGGTGGGTGTCGTCGACCGACCGTTCGACCAACGGCGAGACCTGTTGACCGTCGATCTCGCCGGTTCGACCGGAAACGTGGCGATCGTCGGCGGACCACAGTCTGGCAAGTCGATGGCGCTGCGCACCATGATCCTGGCCCTCGCAACGACGCACACCGCGCGGGAAGTCCAGTTCTATTGCGTCGATTTCGGCGGGGGCACGTTGGCGTCGCTGGAAGGCCTTCCTCACGTGGGGTCGGTCGCGAACCGCCTCGACGGCGATCGGGTGCGACGGTCGCTGGCGGAGATGACTGCCTTGATTCGTCGACGGGAGAAGGCATTTCGGTCGTGGGGAATCGAATCGATGGCCGAGTTCCGCTCGCTCAGACGTGATCGTGGTGAGTCGGCAGGCGGCACCGGCCCGTGGGACGACCCCCACGGAGACGTCTTCTTCGTCGTCGACGGGGTTGCCACCGTGCGGTCCGATTTCGAGTCTCTCGAGCCTGCGCTCGGAATGCTTGCCGCGCAGGGCCTCTCGTACGGAGTGCACGTGGTGATCACGGCCGCTCGATGGGCCGAGGTCAGACCGGCGTTGCGCGACCTGCTCGCCACGAGGATCGAACTCAGACTCGGTGACCCGACCGACTCCGACATCGGACGCGCGAAGGCGATGTCGGTTCCCGAAGGTCGGCCCGGACGCGGGATCACCAAGGGCGGTCTGCACCTGTTGACGGCCCTGCCCAGACTCGATCGGCATGCGACCACCGAGGGCCTCGGAGCGGCCGTGGTCACGGCCGTCGAGTCCATCACCCGATCGTCGACGGTGTCCCCGGCGCCGCCGGTCCGACTGCTACCGCTGACATTGCCCCGCAACGACTTGCTCGACGACGTCGTCGGCGTGTGGCCACCGTCGGCACCTGGTCGTCGGATCCCGATCGGAATCGACGAATCCGAACTCGCTCCCGTTTACGTCGACTTCGACGAAAGCCCTCACTTCGTGGTTTTCGGCGACGGCCGGTGCGGCAAGACGACACTCCTGCGCAGCATCTGCGCCGGGATCGTCGAGTCCACCACGCCGACCCGAGCCAAGATCGTGCTCGCCGACTACCGGCGCACCATGCTCGGCGCAGTGGAGGGGGAGCATCTCGGCGGGTACGCATCGACCTCGTCGCTGCTCGCGACCATGATGTCCGAGCTGGCAGGGGTGTTACGCGGTCGACGACCGGGCCCGGACACGACCCAAGAACAGCTTCGTGATCGTTCGTGGTGGAGCGGCCCCGACATCTGGGTGGTGGTGGACGACTACGACCTCGTGGTCACACCCGCCGGTAACCCGCTGACCGAACTGGTCGAGCTACTGCCTCAGGCGCGTGACGTCGGTCTGCACCTCGTCCTGGCTCGGCGTGCGGGCGGCTCCGCCCGAGCGATGTACGAGCCGGTGATCTCGCGGCTGAAGGACCTGTCCTCGGCGGGATTGATCATGAGCGGAAACCGGGACGAGGGTGCGCTGCTCGGTACGGTGCGCCCGTCCGAACAACCCCCGGGTCGCGGCACACTGGTCGATCGGACCGGGGCCGAACTGATCCAGACGGCATGGATGCCGCCGCTGTGACGGCGCCCGAGCACCTCGATGCAGGTACGGACGGTGTTGCTGCCGTGCACATCGCCGGAAGCGCAGTGTGGTGTACGGCGCGTACCCGCCGGGGCGGACAGCATCGGGTATCGCAGACTCCGATGGATGTCGATCCGCTTCGGTACGTGGACGACGATGTGGTGTCGATCGGTGGCAGCGAGATCCCGACGCGGGACGCATTTCGGGGTGTGATTCGACAAGCGTTGTCGGACAACGGATTGATCGAGCGGCCGTCACTTCTCGTCTTGACGCACCCGTCGCACTGGGGTGAGGTTCGTCGTGGCGTCGTCTATGCGGCGGCGCGTCCGCTCGCCGCCGAGGTCGTTGTCGTCGACTCGGCTGTGGTGGCCGCGGAGTGCGCCGATGCTGCCGGGCGGGACACGTCGTCGGTGATCGTCGTCGACGGCTGCAGCCACAGGGCCACCGCGACGGCCGTGACGGGAGCTGCGAGACAGCCGGGGCCGTGCAGGTTGATCGACGGTGTCGTCTCCGATCCCGAGTCCATTCCGCTGGCGGCGCAGCGCGCAGTGGAAGAAATTGTGGCGTCCGCTCGTCCCACACTCGCCGTTCTGCACGACAGCTCGGAATTGCTCACGCGGCGTCACGTGGGACTGATCTCGAAACTGCCTGTCGTCGAGGTCGATGGCGCCGACCTGGTGACCACCCTCCTCGACACCGAACCGCGGACCGAGGCCGAACCGCGCACCGCGACCGAATTGCGTTCCGCGCCTGTGTTCGACACGAGGATGCCCGTCGCCACCCGTGCTCCGGCCTGGTTGGAAGCTCGGACGGTGCCGAAGACGCGTAAGGAGCGAGCTCTCGACACCCTTGCATCCGCCCGGATCGGTCTCACCGCAGTTGCTGCTGTCGGCGTCGTCGCGTTGGCAGCATCTATCTGGTGGCTCGGCTCGGGAACCGACGACACCGTCCCCGCCGCAGCATCTTCGAGCCGAGCCGATCCCACGTTCGGTGAGGGTGCCGCCGGCACAAACGCCGATCCACCCGCCACGGTAACCGCTGCTCCCTCCACCGAATCGGTTGTGCCGGAACCGAATCCGAGTCTCTTGACGCTCGGCCGGGTGACCGTCACCGTGCCCGACGGGTGGCACACCGAACCCGGGTCGGAGCGCGTCGAGCTGTTGCCCGACGTCGGATCCGGAATGAGGATCCTCGTGGTCAGCCGCGAGATGGGCGACGGGTTCGAGCGCGACGACGTGTTCACCTCGCTGCAGAAGCAAATGTTCGGGACGGACAGAGGTGGGCGGTTCGACGATCTGCGGACAGATGTGTCGGTGGCGGGACGACCGGGCCTGACGTATGTGGAGAGCCCGACGGACGGGTCGACGGTGGCATGGTCGGTGGCGGTGTCGCCGCGGCTGCAGGTCAGCCTCGGATGCCAGAGCATGCGAGAGCGCCGAGACGAGATGAACGCCGTGTGCTCGACCGTTCTCGACTCGCTCGCCGTGGCAGATGCATGAAAACAGCAAATGCGTGATTGGAACTGACAGTAAAGCCGCGGCGAGTGGAACCGTCGACGCCGACAGCGCGTCCAAGCTGATGCGGGGGATTCTCCCTGGCACATCACACCGAGGAGGTATTCACCAGTGTCACAGATGAAGACAACTGTCGAAACCATGCAGGTCACCGCCGCCAAGGTCGACGGACTGACCGTGGAAATCAAGTCTCTGCTCGATCAACTGCGCGGTGACGTGCAGGCGGTGGGCGGAAGCTGGGAGGGCGCAGCAGCGGTCGCCTTTCAGAGCGTGATGGATCGGTGGGACACCAGCGCCAACAAGCTTCAGTTGGCCCTCGTCTCCATCGGCGATTCCATCAAGTCGAGCGGAACCGCGTACGGCGCTGCGGAAGAGGACAACACGCGCTCGATCAGCAACGCCGCGGGCACCCTCACCCTCTGACCTTCCCCACCACCACTCACTTCGAAAGCAGGACACACTGTGCGCTACGTATTCGGGGCCATCGACGAGGTCAAGGCCCAGATCGACGTCAAGCAGGCCACCTTGAACGGCAAGCTCGACGAACTGAAGGGCATCATCGCCCCGCTGGTCGCGGACTGGGAGGGTTCGGCGTCGGATTCGTACCAGGACAAGCAGCGCCAGTGGGACAGCGCTGCCGCCGAACTCAACCAGGTGCTCAACACCATCGGAACTGCCGTGGGGCAGGGCAATGCGGACATGCAGGCTCGGGAAGCAGCCAACCGGGGGATGTTCGCCTGAACCTCCGCACACACAACTGAATACGAATCGCCCGCAGGAGGAGAGCCTGCGGGCGTTTCGCTCGTGCCGAACCTACCGGCCGGGGGAGAAGTCGTCGGCGACCGTCGCCGCCAGCTGGACGAACGCCCGCCTCGTCTTCTTGTTCAGCAGATCCAGGTCGATTTCGGACCCCTCCGCGAGGTGGTCGTCGAACGGAACCACCTGCACGGCGCGGCATCGGCTGAGAAAGTGCTGTGTCAGTTGGTGCAGGTCCAGCGTCGACGATCCGGGGCGCGCGGAACTGATCACGACAACCGAGCTTTGAACCAGGTGATCCCACCCGTGCAGAGAAAGCCAATCGAGCGTTGCCGCAGCGCTTTTGGCCGCATCGATGGCGGGCGAGCTGACCAGGACCAAACAGTTCGCAAGACCGAGCACACCGTCCATGGCCGAATGCATCAGACCGGTGCCGCAGTCGGTGAGAATGATGTTGTAGAACCGTTGAAGAATGGCCACGGCGCCGCGGTAATCGTCGGCGCTGAAGGCCTCGGACACCGCCGGATCTCGTTCGCTTGCAAGAATTTCGAGTCGACTGGGCGCCTGGGACGTGAACGGCCGGACGTCCGAGTAACGCTCTATGCCCGGGTTCATCAACAGATCTCGCACGGTCGCTCGGGTCTGTTGCGGAACTCGCTGTGCGAGCGTGCCGAGATCAGGATTGGCGTCGACTGCGATCACTCGATCACCTCGCAACGATGCGAAGGTCGACCCGAGTCCGATGGTTGTGGTGGTTTTTCCCACGCCGCCCTTGAGCGACAGGATGGCGATCCGATAGTCACCACGAACGGGTCGGTTGATCCGTTCGGTCAGCAGACGCAACGCGATCGAGTCGGGAGATTCACCGGGGTTGATCGTGCCCGCCGACGCCACGTGAACCGCTCGCCGCCATCCACTCTGGGGTACTGGTCGCACCCTGCGCGGGTTACTTGCGATGTCGATCGACGGCATTCGGTGGCGACCGCCGCCGTCCTCGTCGTCCTCCTCGTCTGACGGAGGTGGCGCATTGTCCTGTTGTTCGTGGTCCTGTGGCTCGTACCCCGGTATTGCGTACTCCGTTGTCTCGGACAAGACCTCAGGCGAGAATTCCTCGCGCAGCCACAGGGGCGGCACGGACCCAGCCCCGTTCTCTCCGCTCACGATTTCCCCCCGGAAGTCATCAGGCCGCCCAGACCTGCTGCGAAGATTACCGCCCGGTGGTTCCATTCGTTCATGACGGAAGCGCGCGAAGGCCTGCTCGATCAGCGTCGCGTCGTCACCTCCCGCATCACCTCGCTCACCGCCCAGCACGCCGCCATTCTCGAAGGCTCGCGTCTGACGACGGACGACGACGAGCATGATCCGGAAGGGTCGACCATCGCGTTCGAGCGCGCGACCGTCGCGTCGCTGCTCAGGGACGCTCAGCAGGAGCTACGCGAGCTCGATGCCGCAGATCGTCGCGTCGAGGAGGGGACGTACGGCGTCTGCGACGTGTGCGGTGAGCCGATCGCCGACGCCCGGCTCGAGGCGTTGCCGACAGCGCGAACGTGCATCGCGCACGCCTCCACGAGGCGGCGCTGAGCTCGATTACCGATCGTCCCGACCAGCGTTTTGACCTGCCACGCACTGTTTCGGTACTGTTCACCGTTGGCGTTCGGTATATCGCGTGGTTCTTCTCATGCGCTGAACATGGTTCTTCGGGTCTCCACTGGCCGCCGAAGAAGCCCGCGCCGCACGCTCGGCCAGCAGCGATACGGCGAGCAATCGCCATGATGACGAAGGAAGTTCTGTGTCCACCTACACGCCCAAGGCCGGGGATGTCACCCGGAACTGGCACGTGATCGACGCTACAGACGTCGTTCTCGGCCGCCTTGCCGTCCAGGCAGCAACGCTGCTGCGCGGCAAGCACAAGCCCACATATGCACCCAATGTCGACGGTGGAGACTTCGTCGTCATCATCAACGCCGAGAAGGTTGCCCTCTCCGGCAACAAGCTGACCGACAAGGTCTACTACCACCACTCCGGTTTCCCCGGTGGTCTTCGCGGACGCAGCTTCGGTGAAGTTCTCGAGACCGCACCCGACCGCATGGTCGAGCGCGCCGTCAAGGGCATGATCCCGAAGAACAAGCTCGGCGCACAGATCCTCAGCAAGCTCAAGGTCTACGCCGGACCCGACCATCCCCACGCGGCTCAGCAGCCCGTTCCGTACGAAATCAAGCAGGTGGCCCAGTGACCGCACCCGAAGAGACCACTCCCGCCGAGGTCGAGACCGACAACGTCGAGATCGCCGCTGACGAGTACGTGTCCGTCGAAGAGCCCGAGGCCGTCGAGGAGATCGAGGCAGCCGCAGCGCCCGCCCCGATCAACTTCGGTGACCGTCCGGTCCTGACCGTCGGCCGTCGTAAGGAAGCCGTCGTTCGCGTCCGGCTCACCGCCGGCACCGGCAAGTTCACGCTGAACGGCCGCACCATCGAGGATTACTTCCCCAACAAGGTGCACCAGCAGCTCATCCGCGCGCCGTTCGTGCTCGTCGAGCGCAACGACTCGTTCGACGTCACCGCACTGCTGCACGGCGGCGGCCCGTCGGGACAGGCAGGCGCACTGCGTCTGGCCATCGCCCGCGCACTCATCGAGGTCAGCGCGGACGACCGCCCGGCCCTGAAGAAGGCCGGCTACCTGACCCGCGACCCGCGTGCCGTCGAGCGCAAGAAGTACGGCCTCAAGAAGGCCCGCAAGGCTTCTCAGTACTCGAAGCGCTGATCGCTTACTCTCTACGGGGCAGGCGCTCCGGCAGTCCTTTCCGGGCTGCCGCGGGCGCCTGTTCTCGTTTCTCGACTGTCGTGAAGGGTTGAAGTAATGGGTCGTCTTTTCGGCACCGACGGAGTGCGCGGATTGGCCAATCGTGAGCTGACTCCCGAGCTGGCGTTGAGCCTCGGAAACGCAGCCGCACACGTGCTCGCTGACTCTCGAAGCAGCTCGGACAGTGTGACGGCTGCACGGCCCGTGGCCGTCGTCGGCCGCGACCCACGCGCGAGCGGCGAGATGCTCGAAGCGGCAGTCACCGCCGGGCTCACTGCAGCCGGCGTCGACGTTCTGCGCGTCGGGGTTCTGCCGACCCCTGCCGTCGCCTTCCTGACCGACGCATACGACGCCGCTCTCGGCGTGATGATCTCCGCGTCGCACAACGCCATGCCGGACAACGGCATCAAGATTTTCGCCGGCGGCGGCCACAAGCTGGACGACACCATCGAAGATCGCATCGAACAACAGATGAGCGTCACCGGTGCCCGGCCCGTCGGCGCCGACATCGGACGTGTCCGCACGGCCGACGACGCACTCGACCTGTATTTGAAGCACCTCGGCGGCTCGGTCGGGACATCCCTGGCCGGCATCACCGTCGTCGTCGACTGCGCACACGGCGCCGCCTCCGTCGCGGCGCCCGAGGCGTACCGGGCAGCCGGTGCCACCGTGATCGCGATCAACGCAGATCCCGACGGCATCAACATCAACGACGGGTGCGGATCGACGCACCTCGACGTCCTGCAGCGCGCCGTCCTCGAGCACGGAGCCGATCTCGGCCTGGCGCACGACGGCGACGCGGACCGCTGCCTGGCCGTCGACGCCGCCGGCGCCATCGTGGACGGCGACGCCATCATGGCCCTCCTCGCTCTGGCCATGCGCGATGCGGGTCAGCTCGCCGAGAACACGCTGGTGGCGACCGTCATGAGCAACCTGGGGCTGCACATCGCGATGCGCGAGCAGGGAATCACGTTGCGCACCACGGCAGTCGGGGATCGCTACGTCCTCGAAGAGCTCCGCGCCGGAAACTTCAGTCTCGGCGGCGAACAATCGGGCCACATCGTGCTCCCGTCGTCCGGCACCACCGGCGACGGTGTGCTGACCGGACTGTCGGTGATGGCGCGCATGGCGCAGACGTCACGCTCCCTGGCCGACCTGGCGTCGGTGATGCGCACGCTGCCACAGGTTCTCGTGAACGTCACCGTCGACGACAAGGCCGCGGTGGCCGCTGCGCAGGACGTGGTGGACGCGGTCGGCGAGGCCGAGCGCGAACTGGGCGACGAAGGTCGAGTGTTGCTGCGTCCCTCCGGAACCGAGCAACTCGTGCGGGTGATGGTGGAGGCCGGCGAGCAGAGCACTGCCCGCCGGCTCGCCGACAGCATCGCTGCTGTCGTCCAATCCGTCTAGGGCAGAAGTGCTTTGAGCTTCTCCACCTGATCGACGCGACCGGCGGTATCGGCCGCCAGCGGAGTGATGTTCAGGGTGGTGGCGCCGGCCTTCTCGAACGCGACCAGCCGTTCCTTCACGAAGTCCTCGGTGCCGATCAGCGAGATCGCGCGGACGAGCTCGTCGGGAACCGCGGCCGCCGCCTCGTCCTTCTTGCCGCCCAGGTAGAGGTCCTGAATCTTCTCGGCTGCTTCCTCGTAGCCGTAGCGGACGGCGAGGTCGTTGTAGAAGTTCTTGCCCTTGGCGCCCATGCCGCCGATGTAGAGGGCCAGATGCGGCTTGATCCACGGCAGGTACTGATCGGCGTCGGCGCCGATGGCCACCGACGGGCTGGCGAACACGTCGAGCGGCGGCAGCGACGAATCGCGCTTGGCATTGCCTGTTTCGAGGGACTCGCCCCACACCGTGTGCGCCTTCTCGGGGTGGAAGAAGATGGGCTGCCACCCTTCCGCGATCTCGGCGGTCAAGGCCACGTTCTTCGGCCCGATCGCGGCGATCACGATCGGAATCTTCTCGCGCACAGGGTGATTGATGAGCTTGAGCGGCTTGCCCAGTCCGGTTCCCTTGTCCGCGGGAAGCGGCACCTGGTAGTACTTGCCGTCGTACTGCACTTTCTCGCGGCGCCAGACCTGGCGGCAGATGTCGACGATCTCGCGGGTGCGCCCGAGCGGAGCGTCGTACTTCACGCCGTGGAAACCCTCGATGACCTGCGGTCCCGACGCTCCGAGGCCGAGGGTGAAGCGGCCGCCCGAGACGTAGTCCAGGCCCGCGGCCGTCATCGCGACGAGCGACGGTGTACGGGTGTAGATCTGGAAAATTCCGGAGGCGATACCGATGGTGGACGTCTTGGCCGCGAGGTAACCGAGCTGGCTCACCGCGTCGAAGGAGTACGCCTCGGGCACGAAGATGATGTCCAGACCGGCCGCTTCGAGCTGGCCCACCTCGGCGACGGTCTCCTCGAAGCCTCCCGAGTAGTTGAGCATCATTCCGATTCGCATGAGTTCTCCCGGGGTGGTTTGGGGCGGCGGCAGTCGTTTTGCAAGGTATCAGCGAGGAGTGCGAGCGGAACCGATGCCCCGTACGCTGCGTCCAATCCGTGGGGGGATTCATGAATGGCTCAGAGCCGGGTAATGGGCACACTGCGTCGATCGGTGTCGAGCGAGACGGCGCGCTTGCTGCCGCGGGGATTCAGGGTCGCAGCGGTGTGTCGCTCTCGGGCGTCGCCGCGTCCGTCGGGCGGTGCTTCCACCGATCGGCGGTGGGCGGTCGCTACGCCGACCTCGGCAGCGCGCTGGCCACGGGCATCGAATCGGCGAGCGCGTCGATCGGGCGGTGGTCCGGGGCGTCCGGGGCGGTGGCCGACGCCGTGCGCGCGAGCGTTCGGGCTTCGGACGACGTCGACCAGCACACTGCCGGTGTGATCGGACGGGCCGACGCGTGATCGACGACGCCCTCGAGCGAGGCGCGCCCGGTCTCGAGTTCTTCGACCGCTTCCTGGAACCCGCGAACGCCGGTCTCGGCGTCACCTCGGGCGACCTTTCGAGGCGCTACCACGAACAATGCGACGTCGACACGGACGCGCTGGCGGCAGCGGCCGAGTCCCTGCGGGTGTCGGCCCGTGACCTCGTCGCGGTGCTGGCCGAGCAGCGCGCCGCGCGGTCGCGTCTCGCGGACAATTGGTCGGGAAGTGCTGCCGACGCCGCGTTGACCACGATCGACGCTCAGCTCGCGCAGGCAGAGACGGACGTCGCCGCGCTCCGTTCGGCTGCCGACGGCCTTGCCGCTGCTGCAGCGGCCATCGAGTTGCTGGTGACCGACAAAGCCGCAACCGCCGAGACGTTCGGCCGACTCGACGTCGACGGCCGCTCGGGAGAGCAGATCGACGTGATTCTCGCCGTGGCACGCCGCTCACCCGATGCGACGCCGGACCAACTGCTGTCGATCGCTGCCTTCCATCCGGAGGCCGCTCCGGCCGCAGCCGAGTCGGATCCGACCGCACTGGAGGCGTTGTCGACGCAATGCGCGTCGTGGGTCGACGGCGTGTTCGTCCCCGCGGTTCGCGAGCGGGTGTCTGCGTTCGTCGATCTGTGTACGGCCACGGACGTTGCGGTACGCGGCGTTCTCACAGTCGCGGCGGCGGCGTTCGAGCCGTTCGCGCAGTCGCAGTACCCCGCACCCGCCGGCGCACAGCAGTGCGGGTGTACGCCTGCGGACTCGGCTCCTGCATTCGACAACGCCGATCGGCTGGTGCGCACCGTCGTGGACGTGGTTCGCGAGGTGATCGCAGCCGATGTCCGAGACTCCGGGGATACGTCTGCCATCGCCGAGTCGGGAGGGACCGAAACACCTCTGCCCACAACGCCTTCCGGTCCGTCTCCGGAGGTCGCGCATCTCGTGGCCGATGTCGGCGACCACGACATTCGGATCGCGTTGTCCGCGGACGGAACGATCGGTGTCGATGTCACCGACACCGAGCACGACGAGCCGGACTGCACGGACGGTGCCGACGAACCGGCTGCTCGATCCGAGCCCGACGTTCCGGGTCCAGAGCAACCCGCGAGCGCGGTTGTCGACACACCGACCACCGACTCGCCTGCGCCCGAATCGCTCGAGTCCGAACCGGTTCCGCAGCCCGAGCCGATTACACAGCCCGACCCGGTTCCTCAGCCCGACCCGACTTCACCGACCGACGAGGCGGACGAGACGCCACCCGTCAGCGCGCCGGAGCCGGAGCCGGAACCGGAGCCGGAACCGGAGCCGGCACTCGAGTCCACAGACCCGTCACCGAACGAGGTGGCGCCGCCCGTCCTTGCCGAGGCGGGTGGACTGTGACCGACCCGGTCCGGAACATCGACGCGATCGTTGCCGGTCATCGGAAGACGTTGGCGGACATCCGCAGTCGTGTTCAGGCGATCGACGGGCGGTCGTGCCGATCACATGACGACGAACCGCGGACGGTGACGCCGCCGCGCATGGGACGAATCATGCAGCGCGTCAACGACGTCGAGTTGCAGGCACCGCCGCCGGCACCGGAGCAGACGGACGGTCAGCGACCGAGAAGCTGGCTCACCTGACGGACGCCGCTCTTCTGCGGGGGAGCGGGCATGGGCTCGGACGGATCGATCACCGTCGTCTTCTTGATCTCGGCTTCGGCGTCGGAGAACTCGGAGTACGTGTCGTCGCCCGTGAGGTGGAAGAGAAGGAAGCCGGTGAGGAGCGCCCGGACGGTCTTGGACGTCTTCTTCTCGAAGTCACCGCCCACGCCGATCTTGCCGAGCAAGCGGCGACCCTCCACCATGCCGTCCCGGGACGACTTGGCAACGCTACGCAGAACGGCGTGCCCGCCGAAGGACGCGGTGAGTTCGACCGGATCCGACGCCATGGACACCAGTTCGAGCGGGCTACCGACCACCAGGGCCGGCGCCGTGATGCCGCCTGCGACGGATTCGGCCGTCGGCGCGGTGGGAGCGGGGAAGAGGGAGGCCACTGCGGCGATCTCGGGGCGCCGGGCTGCTGCGAGCACGGCCACACCGCCGCCCATGCCGTGGCCGATGACGCCGAGTCGGTCGGAGCGCACAGAGATCTGGCCGGGGCCCAAACGCACGCCGGTGCAGATGTCGAGGGCGACGCTCAGGTCGTTCGCGAACCCGATGTGTGACGGAATCGGCCCGCGTTCGGTGCCGGGAGCGGCGACGACGATGCCCCACGAGGCGAGGTGTCGCAGCGTCTTGTCGTAGTTGGCGGGCCCGGTCAGCCACCCGTGCGCGAAGGCCACCGCAGGCAGGTTCAGGCCCTCGGCGGGTGTGTATACGACGCCCGGCAGACCGGCGAGTGCGAGGTCTCCGCGCAGAACACGGTGCGGTCCCGGCTTGGACAGGTCGGAAACCAACTTCTTCGTATTCGGCACGCTTATGACCGTATCGGATTGCCCAGTAGGCTGACGCGCATGTGTGGAATCGTCGGGTACGTCGGCCATCGGCAAGCACTGCCAGTCGTTGTGGAGGCGCTGCGGCGGATGGAGTACCGCGGATACGACTCCGCCGGGGTCGCCATTCTGGACGGTTCGGGTCATACGGCCGTCGAGCGCAAGGCAGGTCGGCTCGCCAATCTGGAAGCGGAACTCGACGAGATCGGACGCGAGACCTTCACCGGCACCTCCGGCATGGGCCATACCCGCTGGGCCACCCACGGACGACCCACCGACCGCAACGCGCACCCGCATCGCGACGTCAGCGGCGCGGTGTCCGTCGTGCACAACGGCATCATCGAGAACTTCGCCCCGCTGCGCGCCGAACTCGAAGCCGCGGGTGTCGAATTCACCTCCGACACCGATACCGAAGCAGCCGTGCACCTTGTCGCGCGCGCCTACGCGGACGGGCCGACCGCCGGTGATTTCGTCGCCAGTGCGCTGTCGGTTCTGCAGCGACTCGACGGCGCGTTCACCCTGGTGTTCACGCACTCGGATCATCCGGATACCATCGTCGCGGCGCGGCGTTCGACCCCGCTCGTCGTCGGCGTCGGTGAGAACGAGATGTTCGTGGGATCCGACGTCGCGGCCTTCATCGAGCACACCCGCGACGCGGTGGAGCTCGGTCAGGATCAGGTCGTGGTGATCACCTCGGCCGGCTACGACATCATGAACTTCGACGGCACCCCGGCCGAGGGGCGCCCGTTCCGCATCGACTGGGACCTCGCGGCTGCCGAGAAGGGCGGCCACGACTACTTCATGCTCAAGGAGATCCAGGAGCAGCCGACGGCCGTCGCCGACACGCTCCTCGGACACTTCACCGGCGGCAAGATCGTCCTGGACGAGCAGCGGTTGTCCGATCAGGAACTGCGCGACGTCGACAAGGTCTTCGTGGTCGCGTGCGGAAGCGCCTACCACTCGGGGCTGCTGGCGAAGTACGCGATCGAGCACTGGACCCGGCTGCCCGTCGAGGTCGAGCTGGCGAGCGAGTTCCGCTACCGCGACCCGGTCCTGGACCGCTCGACCCTCGTCGTCGCGATCTCGCAGTCGGGCGAGACGGCCGACACGCTCGAGGCCGTGCGCCACGCGAAGGACCAGAAGGCGCGCGTGCTGGCCGTCTGCAACACCAACGGCGCGCAGATCCCGCGCGAGGCGGACGCCGTTCTCTACACGCGAGCGGGACCGGAGATCGGCGTCGCGTCCACCAAGGCGTTCCTGGCTCAGGTCACGGCGAACTTCCTGGTGGGACTGGCGCTGGCGCAGGCGCGCGGCACGAAGTACCCGGACGAGGTGGCCCGCGAGTACGCCGACCTCGAGGCCATGCCCGCGATGGTCGAGCGCGTGCTCGAATCCGTCGAGCCGGTGCGTGCGCTGGCGCGTGAGCTCGCGTCGTCGCCCACGGTCCTGTTCCTGGGCAGGCACGTCGGCTACCCGGTGGCGCTCGAAGGCGCGCTCAAGCTGAAGGAACTCGCGTACATGCATGCGGAGGGCTTCGCTGCGGGCGAGCTCAAGCACGGACCGATCGCCCTCATCGAGGACGGTCTTCCGGTGATCATCGTGATGCCCTCACCGAAGGGCCGGGCGGTGCTGCATTCCAAGCTGCTGAGCAACATTCGCGAAATTCAGGCTCGTGGTGCGCGGACGGTCGTCATCGCGGAGGAGGGCGACGAGGCAGTGCGTCCCTTCGCCGACCACCTCATCGAAATACCCTCTGCGCCAACGCTCTTTCAGCCGTTGCTCTCGACCGTTCCGCTTCAGGTGTTCGCGGCGGAAGTTGCGCAGGCCCGTGGGTACGACGTCGACAAGCCCCGAAACCTGGCCAAGTCGGTCACCGTCGAATAGGTCGACGCTCAGCCGACGGGCCGGACGATGACCACGCCGGTCATGTCGGGGTGGACGGTGCAGACGTAGTTGTACGTGCCGGGGTCGGGGAACGTCGCGCTGAACTGCCCGGAGGAGATCAACGGGCTGTGAATCAACGACGACGCGTTGCCCTCGCCGATCACGTTGTGGGCCACCCCGCGATCGTCGAAGAACCAGGTGACGGTCTCGCCTGCGTCGATCGTGACCGAACCCGGTGAGTAGGTCATGTTCGACACGGTGACCACGTTGGGGCCGGACGGCTTCTCCGCCTGCGCGGACGATGATTCGGAGCATGCGGTGACGGTCAGGGCCAGTGAGGCCACCGCCAGCATCGGTAGGAGACGGCGGTGCATTTCTCCACAGTAGCGCCGCTTCCTCTAGCGTGACTGTGTGCTGAACTACTACACCGCCGACGAGGTCCGCGCCGCGGAGGCGCCGCTGATCGACGCGCTCCCCGAGGGGGTGCCGATGCGCCGCGCCGCACACGGTTTGGCGGCAGTGATCGCATCCGAATTGCGTTCCGTCGCAGGCGGAGTGAACGGACGGCGAGTCGGAATGCTCGTCGGCTCGGGAGACAACGGCGGCGATGCGCTCTGGGCGGGAGCGGCGTTGCGGCGCCGCGGTGTCGCCGTGGACGCGGTGCTCCTCGCACCCGATCGAGCGCACCCGGCGGGGCTCGCGGCGTACCGGCGGGCGGGTGGCCGCGTCGTCGCCGAATTGACCTCACCGGACCTCGTCGTGGACGCGATCGTCGGACTGTCCGGACGCGGTTCGCTTCGGCCCGACGCGGCCCGCCGGGTCGACGAGATCACCGCTCCCATCGTGGCCGTGGACCTTCCGTCGGGCGTGGACCCCGACACCGGCGCCGTCGACGGACCGGCGGTCACCGCCGCGGTCACGGTGACCTTCGGAGCACTCAAGCCGGTTCATGTTCTCGCCGGCGATCGTTGTGGCCGAACGGTTCTGGTGCCCATCGGTCTCGACCTGGCCCCGTCGACGATCACCGCGTTCACCGACGACGAGGTCGGCGCGCTGTGGCCCGTCCCCGGGCCGAACGACGACAAGTACACCCAGGGCGTCGTCGGCATCGTGGCCGGGAGCGACGTCTTTCCCGGCGCGGCGGTGCTGTGCGTCGGGGCGGCGACCACGGCGACGTCCGGCATGGTGCGGTACGTCGGGACAGGACGCCACGACGTGCTGGCGCACTGGCCCGAGGTCGTCGCCACCGAGAACTTCGAGGACGCCGGCCGCGTGCAGGCATGGGTGATGGGTCCCGGTGCCGGTACCGACGCGCAGGCTCTGGGGACGCTCCGATCGGTCCTGGCGACGGACGTGCCGGTACTCGTCGACGCCGACGGGCTTACTCTGCTGGCCGAGCACCCGGATCTGGTTCGAGGTCGAGCGGCAACGACCGTGCTGACGCCGCACGCCGGCGAGTTCGAGCGACTGACGGGGTCGTCGCCCGACCCCGACCGAATCGCCGCGACGCGCCGGTTGGCCGCGGACTGGGGTGTCACGGTGCTGCTGAAAGGGCGAGCGACCGTCGTTGCGGACCCGGACGGACAGGTCAGCGTGAACGATGCGGGATCCTCCTGGGCGTCGACCGCCGGGTCCGGGGACGTCCTGTCGGGAATGCTCGGCGCCCTGCTCGCGGCGGGTCTGCAGCCGAGAACCGCCGCGGCGGCCGCTGCGCGCGCCCACGCGGTGGCGGCCGCTCTCGCCGCGGACGGCGCACCCGTCTCGGCAAGCCCCCTGCTGCAGGCCGTGCGCCCGGCCATCAGGTCGCTGAGGCACAATCGGTAGCCGTGGACCTTGCTCAGACGACCCGCCGTCCGCAGGCCGAGGCGCAGATCGACACCGCTGCGATCGCCCACAATGCCCGGATCCTGGTCGAGGCGGCCGCCGGCGCCGCGGTGATGGCCGTGGTCAAAGCCGACGGCTACAACCACGGGGCCGTCGAAGTTGCACGTGCCGCGCTGGCCGCCGGCGTCTCCGAGCTCGGGGTGACCACCGTCGCCGAGGCACTCACATTGCGTCGCGCGGGAATCGATGCTCCCGTTCTGGCCTGGTTGCATTCGGTGGACACCGATTTCGACGCGGCGGTCCGCGCCGGCGTCGAGCTCGGCATCTCCTCGCACACCCACCTCCAAGCGATCGTCGCCGCGGCGCGCCGCGTGGGCACGACGGCGACGGTGTCGGTCAAGGTCGACACCGGGTTGAACCGCAACGGCGTCGGTCCCACCGAGCTCGATGCTCTCTACGCGGAGCTGGCCTCCGCCGTCGCCGAGGGCTCGGTGACCTTGCGGGCGCTGTTCTCGCACCTCGCGTGCTCGGACGTTCCGGATCACCCCGTCAACGATGCGCAGAAGGCGCGGTTCGACGATGCAATCGCGCGGGCGCGGCGAGTCGGCCTCGAACCGACCGTGTTGCACCTGGCCAACTCGGCCGCCGCGCTGACTCGTCCGGACCTGCGCTACGACATGGTGCGTCCCGGCATCGCTCTGTACGGCCTCTCACCCGTTCCCGCCCTCGGTACGTTCGGCCTGCGCCCCGCCATGACGCTCAAAGCGCGTGTGGCACTGGTCAAACCGGTGGCGGCGGGGGAGGGCGTGTCGTACGGGCATCTGTGGGTCGCACCGATCGACACCACCGTGGCACTGGTCCCCGTGGGATACGCCGACGGAGTGCCGCGCACCCTGACCGGCAAATTCGACGTGACGGTGAACGGAGTTCGTTACCCGAGTGTGGGCCGCGTCTGCATGGACCAGATCATGGTCAACCTGGGGCCGGGCCCCACCGACGTCCGCGAGGGAGACGAGGCCTACCTCTTCGGGCCCGGTGACGCCGGCGAGCCGCACGCTCAGGAGTGGGCGGATGCGCTCGGCACCATCCACTACGAGGTGGTCACGGGTGTCCGCGGGCGGGTCGAACGCACCTACGTCGGAGGCGCGTCGTGACGGACGGCGGCCGGTCGGGGAGCAACTGGGCGGGACTGATCGGTGGTGTGGCGAGCGTTGCTGCGGTCGGTGCGGCGGCCGGGGTGACCGCGCTGCGGCGCTCCGTGCGTCGTCGCGGCCCGGATCCGTTGATGCGCGAGGACTTCACGCTGATGAACGTCGACCGGGGCAGCATCGTCGCGGCCGACGACGGTGTCCCGCTGGCGGTCCGCGAAGTCGGTCCGAAGAAGGCGCCGCTGACGGTGGTGTTCGTGCACGGGTACTGCTTGCGGATGGAGAGCTGGCACTTTCAGCGCCGCGAACTCGAGCATCGGTGGGGCCAGGACGTTCGCATGGTGTTCTACGACCAGAGAGGACACGGTCGGTCCGGTCGCGGCCGCGCGCAGTCGTGCACCATCACTCAACTCGGCGCCGATCTGGCCGCCGTCATCCGAGCGGTGGCGCCGACGGGTCCGGTTGTGATCGTCGGGCACTCCATGGGCGGCATGACCGTGCTGGCCGCCGCCGGGCAGTTTCCGGATCTGTTCGCCGAGCGGGTCGTCGGCGTCGGGCTGCTGTCGACCACGGCGGCCGGTCTGGCGCAGACCGGTCTCGGGCGCAACCTCGAGAACCCGGCTGTCGACGCCTTCCGCCTCGCGGTGCGGACCGCGCCCGGCGTCGTCCAGTTCGGCCGAGGAGTGGTGCGTTCGCTGATCTCGCCGGTGCTGCTCGCCGCGTCGTACGGAACCGACGTGAGCCCTGCGCTTGTGCAGTTCTCGGAGTCGATGATCAACGACATGTCCGTGGTGACGATGGTCAACTTCCTGAAGTCCTTGGAGTTGCACGACGAGACGGATTCGCTTGCGGTCCTGGTGGACACCCCCGCGCTCGTGCTGTGCGGTGACGACGACTGGGTCATTCCGTTCCGCAAGTCCGAGGAATTGGCCGACGGGTTGCCGCTGGCGGAGATCGTCCGCGTCCGCCGGGGTGGGCATCTCGTGCAGCTCGAGTTCGCATCCGAGGTGAACGACGCGATCGATCGGCTCGTCTCTCGCGCCCGCGCCCACCACGGACCTGGATCGCGTCGCGGTGCGGCGGATCCGAGGAGGCGCACCGTTGGCTGAACTCACCCTGCCCACCGTCGAGGACACGGAGGCACTCGGCGAGTCGTTGGCGCAGCAATTGAGCGCCGGCGATCTCGTCGTTCTGGACGGTCCACTGGGAGCCGGAAAGACAGCGCTGACCCGCGGCATCGCGCGCGGCCTCGGTGTCCGCGGCCGAGTCACCTCGCCGACGTTCATGATTGCGCGCACCCACGCACCGGGCGAGCGTCCGGCGGGAGGCACGTCCGTCGGCTTGGTGCACGTCGACGCGTACCGCCTCGGCACCACCGGGGGTTCACCGCTCGACGAGCTCGACGCCCTCGACCTCGACACCGACCTCACCGACTCGGTCGTGGTGGTCGAATGGGGCGAGGGGCTGGCCGAGACCCTCGTCGACCGTCATCTGCTCGTCACGCTGCGGCGCCTGCCCGAGTCCGACGTCCGGAGCGCCACCTGGCGTTGGGTAGCCTGATTCACCGTGCTTGTTCTTGCCGTCGACACGTCCACGCCTGCGGTCACCGCCGGTCTGGTGCTCCTCGAGGACGGCGGATCGCACACCGTCGCGTCGCGCGTCACCGTCGATGCCCGGTTGCACGCGGAGGTCCTCACACCCCACATTCTCGAGTGTCTCGACGAGGCCGGTCGAGCCCCCAGTGATCTCGACGCGGTGGTCGTCGGGACGGGTCCCGGTCCGTTCACCGGGCTGCGGGTGGGCATGGCCACCGCCGCCGCCTTCGCCGACGCACTGAGCATTCCGGTGCACGGGGTCGGCAGCCTCGATGCCATCGCCGGTGGGGTACCGGGTGATCGACGTCTGCTGGTGGTCACCGATGCACGGCGGCGCGAGGTCTACTGGGCCCGATTCGAAGGCGGAGTGCGGGTCAGCGGACCCGATGTGGGCGCGCCGAGCAGCGTCGACACCTCGGGATGTGACGCCGTCGCGGGGTCGCCGCAGCACGTCGATCTCTTCGATCTCCCCGTCGAGCCCGTGGAGAGTCCGTCGCCGCGCAGCCTCGTCATGCTGGCCGCCGACGCCCTGTTGCGTGGGGATACTCCAGATCCGCTTGTGCCGCAGTATCTTCGGCGTCCCGATGCCGTCGCGACGGCGGATCGGAAACGATGACGTACGCGGTCGAGCCGATGACCCGTGCCGACGCGCCGCGGTGCGCCGAGCTCGAGACCATCCTGTTTCCGGGCGACGATCCGTGGACGGTCGACGCCTTCCTCGCCGAATTGTCCACGCCGCACAATCGCTACGTGGTCGTGCGCGGTGACGACGGTGTCGCGGTGGGCTACGCCGGCGTGTCGCTGCTCGGATCACCCGATGGCGCAGGCGAATCCGAGGTGCACACCATCGGGGTCGATCCGCAGGTGCAGCGGCAGGGGATCGGCGGGTTGCTGCTCGATGCGCTTCTGGACGTCGCGGACCGGCACGGCGGACCGGTGTTCCTCGAGGTCCGCACCGACAACGACGCGGCCATCGAGCTGTATCGACGTGAGGGGTTCGAGATCGTGGGAACACGCAAGGGCTACTACCGGCCCAGTGGAGCGGACGCGTACAGCATGGTGCGCCGGACAGGTGGTGGCTCGTGATCGTCATGGGAATCGAAAGCTCCTGCGACGAAACAGGAGTCGGCATCGTTCGGTACCACGAGTCCGGCCCCGACGCGGGAACCTGCGAAGCGTTGGCCGACGAGGTCGCGTCGAGCGTCGACGAGCACGCACGGTTCGGGGGAGTCGTGCCGGAGATCGCCTCGCGCGCGCACCTCGAAGCCATCGTGCCGACCATGCGACGCGCCGTCGCCGCCGCCGGGATCGACAAGCCGGACGCCGTGGCCGTCACGATCGGCCCCGGCCTTGCCGGCGCGCTGCTGGTGGGCGTGGCTGCGGCCAAGGCGTACGCCGCGGCGTGGGGCGTTCCGTTCTACGCGGTCAACCACCTCGGTGGGCACGTCGCCGTCGACACCCTCGAGCACGGACCGGTGCCGCCCTGCGTGGCACTGCTCGTGTCGGGCGGTCATACCCACCTGCTGCACGTCGACGACCTCGCCGCACCGATCACCGAACTGGGCAGCACCGTCGACGACGCGGCGGGCGAAGCGTTCGACAAGGTGGCTCGGTTGCTCGGATTGGGCTACCCGGGCGGTCCGGTCCTCGACAGCATCGCCCGAACCGGGGACCCCACAGCGATCGCGTTCCCTCGCGGTATGACGGGGCCGCGGGACTCGCGCTACGACTTCTCCTTCTCCGGACTCAAGACCGCGGTCGCTCGCTACGTCGAATCCGCCGAGCGCTCCGGAACCCCGGTGAACATTCCCGATGTGGCGGCGTCCTTCCAGGAGGCGGTGGCGGACGTGCTCACCATGAAAGCGATTCGCGCAGTGCAGGATCGCGGTGTGAAGACCCTCGTTCTCGGCGGCGGCGCCACGGCCAACTCGCGTATCCGCGCGCTCGCGGAAGAGCGATGCGCCGCGGCCGGAGTGACCTTGCGAGTGCCCAAGCCGCGCCTGTGCACGGACAACGGAATCATGATCGCCACCCTGGGAGCGCACATCGCCGCGTCCGGGGCGGGAGCCTCGGCGCTGTCCGCCGCGACCGATCCGGGACTGTCCGTCTCGACCAGCCAGGTCTTCGCCTGACGGCAAGAGTCCTAGCGGGTGGTCGTCTGCGTGCCGGACGGCGCAGACGACTCGGCCTGCGGGACGGGTGAGACGGGCACGGGTGACACGAGCGTCGCCCCCGGAGTGGTGATCGGCGTTTCGGGCGCCGTCGTCACGTCGGACGGATCTGTCGTCGTCGGTTCGGGGGTTGTCGTCGTCGGAGCGGGTGTGGTCGCGCTGACGTCGGGAGATGTCGTCGGCGCCGGTCGAACGCCGGGGTTGCGCGTCGACAAGCCGGTGACGTCGGTCAACCACGGCGGCAGCACGATCGTCGGCAGACCGGGCGCGGGACGAAGACTCGGCGTGGGGGTTGCGACGGCAGTGGTCGTGTCGTTCACCGGTGCGGCCGTCACCGGGTAGTCCGGATCGGCGGTCGATGCCCAGGTGTCCGATCCGCTTCCGGTCGGCCCGAGGTTCGACGTGTCGATTCCCGTGGTCGGTTGGGCCGAGGGCGTGCGCGTCGCGGGTGCGTCGCTCGCGTCGGGCGAGGCCGTGGCAGCGGGGGAGACCGTAGTGTCTTCGGTCGGCATCACGGCCTTGACTCCGTACGCCATCACGAAGGCAGCGACGGTCAGGCCGGCGGCGAGGACGCCGAGGGTGCGCAGCAGCGATCCCGCTCGGGGGCGCGTGACCGAGCGATGCACCGGGAATTCGCCGGTCGGAGACGAACGCACAAGCAGCGCTGCACCTTTCGCGAGCACTGCATCGGGCTCACCGGTACGGACGATCGGCAGGCCGAGCACATCCGAGGCAGCGTCGACGACGGCAGGCACGTGTGCGCCACCACCGATCAGTGCGACGGCGCACGGAGTGTGGCCGGAGGCGTCCACCACGGCGCGAAGGAAGGAGCGAAGCGCGGCCAGTTCGGTGTCGACGGCTGAGGTGAATTCCGCGCGGGTGACCGTGACGGGCTCGTCGGCGACGTGCTCGACGGTGACCCGGTCCGCGCTCGACAGCTGTTCCTTGGCGGTGCGCAGGCGCGCCGTGACGATGCCGCGCTCGCTCTTCGAGGTGTCGACGGGCGACGTCGCCTTCGACGCCACGATGTCGAGCAGTCGACGGTCGAACGCGTTGCCGCCGACGTCGTGTGTGCGTTGCGAGACGTGGACGGTGCCGTCGACCTGGTCGACCACGGCCACGCTGGTTCCGGACGCTCCGACGTCCGCGACGACGACATTGGTGTAGCGAGCCACCTCGCCGGTGTGACGCAGGTACGTCAGAGCCGCCGAGAGCTCGGGCACGAGCGTGATGTCGTGGTGGCGCGCGGCGACTCGGATCGCGTCGGCCTGCTGCTCGGAGCGGTAGGTGACCGCCACGGCATCGATGTCGTCGTCATCGAAGTCGTCGTCGCGGCCGATGGCGACCATGTCGATGGACGACGCCACCAGGTCGCCTACGTCCGCGTGCGCGCCGTCGGCCGTGACCGTGCGGTAGTCGAAGGTGTCGACGCCGTCGGCCGTGGTGGTGAGGAGCGCGGAGCAGACCACGTCGGAACCGGCCGAAATACCTACGGTCGTGCGCATCACTCACCCCCTCGCTGACGAAGCCCACGTCGATCCCGCGGCCGTTACGTGAATGTTATCGAAGTCGAGTGCCGTTGCGTAACGACTTCTTTCGCGCTCCGACACGTCTCGGGCGGCAGAAATCGGGATGACCAGTACGTTTCGCACCAAAAATTTGTTGGAAATTTCTTGCGCAAACGAGTCGATTCGGCGTCGTCGCCTCCGATTCGGGCGTTCGCCGCCAGCGGAACGAACAAGCAGTCGAAGATGCTTGAGTGCTGGCACTCGCATGTATAGAGTGCTAGATGGCACCGACCCGGGTCCCGGCACCCGCGACGACGGGAACCGGTCAGGAGCTTCCAGATCAAGACAGCAGCAGGCATCCGAGGACCAGCCTCGGGGCCGAGAAAAATCGTGAAAGTGGAGGGCTCATCGTGGCGAGCGTGAACATCAAGCCGCTCGAGGACAAGATCCTCGTCCAGGCCATCGAGGCCGAGACGACGACTGCCTCCGGCCTGGTCATCCCCGACACGGCCAAGGAGAAGCCCCAGGAGGGCACCGTCGTCGCCGTCGGCGAGGGACGCGTGACCGACAAGGGCCATCGCATCCCGGTCGACGTCAAAGAAGGTGACACCGTCATCTACAGCAAGTACGGCGGCACCGAGGTCAAGTACGCCGGTGAGGAGTACTTGATCCTGTCCGCACGCGACGTGCTGGCAGTCATCTCCAAGTAAGTAGTACGTCCTCCGCCCCGGTGTCCACGGACCCGGGGCGGATTGCGTTCTACCCGAAGTCTTTCCTTACCGAGGAGTTGTGCGAAGCGACATGTCCAAGCAAATCGAATTCAACGAGACTGCACGTCGCAGCCTCGAAAGGGGCGTCGACAAGCTCGCCGACGCCGTCAAGGTCACTCTCGGCCCCCGCGGCCGCCACGTGGTTCTCGCCAAGGCGTTCGGCGGCCCCACTGTCACCAACGACGGCGTGTCCATCGCGCGCGAGATCGATCTCGAAGATCCTTTCGAGAACCTGGGCGCGCAGCTCGTCAAGAGCGTGGCAACCAAGACCAACGACGTCGCCGGCGACGGAACCACCACCGCCACGGTGCTGGCTCAGGCCCTCGTCCACGCCGGCCTGAAGAACGTCGCGGCCGGTGCCAACCCCATCGCGCTCGGCGTCGGCATCAGCAAGGCCGTCGATCACGTGTCCGAGGCGCTGCTCTCGGCCGCCGTGCCCGTCGACGGCAAGAAGGCCATCTCGCAGGTGGCCACGGTGTCCTCGCGTGACGAGCTCATCGGCGAGATGGTCGGTGAGGCGCTCACCCGCGTCGGAACCGACGGCGTCGTCACGGTCGAGGAGTCCTCGACCATGGAATCCGAACTCGTCGTCACCGAAGGCGTTCAGTTCGACAAGGGCTACCTCTCGCCGTACTTCGTGACAGACGTCGACGCGCAGGAAGCCGTCCTCGAAGACGCGTACGTGCTGCTCTACCGCGACAAGATCAGCTCACTGCCGGACTTCCTTCCGCTGCTCGAGAAGATCGCCGAGTCGGGCAAGCCGGTTCTCATCATCGCCGAGGACGTCGAGGGCGAATCGCTGTCGACGCTCGTGGTCAACTCCATCCGCAAGACCGTCAAGGCCGTCGCCGTGAAGGCCCCGTTCTTCGGCGATCGTCGCAAGGCGTTCCTCGAGGATCTCGCCGTCGTGACCGCCGGCACCGTCATCACGTCCGACCTGGGCCTCACGCTCAAGGATGCGGGACTGGACCTGCTCGGCCACGCACGACGCGTCGTCGTCAGCAAGGACGAGACCACCATCGTCGACGGTGACGGAACGGACGCGGCCATCGCGGACCGCGTCTCGCAGCTCCGTCGCGAGATCGAGGCCACCGACTCCGATTGGGACCGCGAGAAGCTCGAAGAGCGTCTGGCCAAGCTGTCCGGCGGCGTCGCGGTGATCCGCGTCGGCGCAGCCACCGAGACCGACCTCAAGGAACGCAAGTTCCGCGTCGAGGATGCCGTCAACGCGGCCAAGGCAGCGGTCGAGGAGGGCATCGTCTCGGGAGGCGGCGCCGCCCTCGTGCACGCGAGCCGCGGTCTCGAAGGCGGACTCGGTCTGACCGGTGACGAAGCTGTCGGCGTGGCCGCCGTCCGCACCGCGCTGCGCGCACCGCTGTTCTGGATCGCCAGCAACGCCGGAGTCGACGGCTCGGTCGTGGTCGGCACCGTCGTCGATGCCGGCGACAACACCGGATTCGACGCGGCCACCCTCCAGTACGGAGACCTGGTGGCCGCCGGCGTCATCGATCCCGTCAAGGTGACCCGATCGGCCGTCGTCAACGCCGCATCCGTCGCGAAGATGATTCTGACCACGGAGAGCACCGTCGTCGACAAGCCCGAGGAAGTTCAGGAAGACCACGGGCACGGTCACAGCCACTGAGTCCTGTTTGCACGAAGAAAGCCCTGCCGAGGATTCTCGGCAGGGCTTTCTTCGTGTGTTCGAAACGTGCGGGTCAGGAGGCCAGGCGACGCCTGTTGTGTCGTGCGTGCATCTCGCGCTCGGTCTCCGACATGCCGCCCCAGATTCCGTAGGGCTCGCAGACGGTCAGGGCGTGGCTGCGGCACTGAGCCAGGACCGGGCAGCGCCGGCACATTTCCTTGGCGCGCATTTCTCGCTGCGCCCGCGCTCGCCCGCGCTCGCCGTCCGGGTGAAAGAACATCGAGGAGTCGACACCGCGGCACAGGCCGTTCATCTGCCAGTCCCAGATGTCGGCGTTGGGCCCCGGGAGGTGGTTCGGCTGAGGCATGAGTACTCCTAGGTGCGTGTGGAAATCCGCGTGCGTATGAAAATCCGTGTCCGTGAAACGGGAGTTCGCGAGCGTCTGGATCGTCGTCGACCGCGGACGTTTCGGGAACCTGGACCAACCGTAGGTCGTGTCCGGAAATCGAGTCAATAGTTGTTCAGGGTGGTGATTTGCATAGATCGTGATTCAAGATTTAACGAGGCCGACATTTCTTTTCGACAATTGCTGTGATTGCGGTACGTGTTGAAAAATGCGGGGGGTCACGGGACCATTGACCGGTGCAGAGCGCCGACGATTCGCCCCCGGGGTCGAGTTCGGCGCCCGTCGTCGCGACGGACGAACTGCGAATGTCCGTTTCCGCGTTGGCTTTTCGATTGGGTGTAGCTCCCTCCACGCTCAGGACGTGGGAGCGTCGCTACGGCATCGGGGCGTCGGAACACGAGTCCGGTCATCACCGCAGATACACCGCGGCCGATGTCGAACGGCTCGAATGCATGCACCGTGCGGTACGCGACGGAGCGCCCCCGGCGGAGGCCGCGCGATACGCACTTAACACAATTGCCACACGTTCGACAGATGCCGATAACATCGCGCCGCCGAAACGCGTGTGGAACCATCCTGTTAATTCGAAGAAAACAGATGATTCGAGCAGTGCGTTCGGCGCGACCGCGGACGACGAGGACGTTCGTGAGCTGGCCGAGGCGGTGCTCGCGCGGGACTCGCTGTGTATGCACCGCATCCTCGACCGCTCCATCGACGGACGCGGGGTGCCCGACACGTGGTCGGGCGTCGTCCTCCCGCTGCTTCGATGGCTCGAATCGAGCGGGGGCCCGGAGGGACCCACGCCGACGAGCGCCGAGTCCTTCTCCTACTGCGTGTCGTCCGCGATGGCGACCGCGATGGTCGACTCGCCCGTTCCCACCGACTCGCCGCGGGTGCTGCTGGTGTCACCTCCGGGTGAAACACCCGATCTCGAGATGCGCGCTCTCGCTGCGGCGCTGGCACGGGCCGCAGTGGACGTGCGGCTGCTTCCCCGAGCGGTCGGAACGGGGTCGCTGGTGTCGAGTGTCGTCGACGCTCGACCGGACGTCCTGGTCTTCTGGCTGCCGGAGCGGGAAGTGAGCGTTCTACCCTGGGTCCGTGCCATTCGACGACGTTGCACCGGTCTGCACATCCTCGTCGCAGGCCGAGGATGGACGCCCGAGACCCTTCCCCGCACGATTCCCCGCGTCGGAGGAGTGGACACGGCGTTCGATGCCGTCTACGACGCCGTCAGCTGACATCGCCTTCGGCGGACACCCCGGACACCGCGTCGTGCTCGACGCGGTGTCCGGGGTGGCCGATCCGCACGAATCCTGGCTCGCCGCCGTGGCACTGGGCGGACAGGGTCGTTACTCCGCCGCGCGCGCTGTTCTCCGGCCCCTCAGGCGTAGCCCGGACCCGATCGTGCGGTCGTTGTCGGCGAGTACCGAAGGATCGCTGTGGCGGCAGCTCGGCTGGCACCGCGCCGCGGCCGTGCACGACGGGCGCGCCCTGCTCCAGATCGCCGGCGCAGGGCACGGGAATGTCGAGGCCCGCGCGGACGCGCTCATCGGACTGGCTGCCGACTCGATCGGCGCAGGCCGCCTCGAGCGTGGCCTGGTGCTCCTGGCGCGATGCGAGCAGATGCTCGACTCGGCGGGCGACGCCCAGCGATCCCGTATTCGTCTGCAGTGGGTTCGCGCCGAGACCGCACTGGCGCAGGGCCGGTTCGACAGCGCCACCGATCACGCCGAGACGGCGGCGGAACTGAGTCGGAAGTACACCTCCGTGCGCCACTGCGTGAAGTCCGATCTTCTCGTTGCCGCGGCCCACACGGCATCCGGACGGACCGCCGCCGCGGTCCGCGATGTGCAGTCGGTCACGTCCCGTGCGGTCGAACACGGTTTGCTTCCGCTCGCGTGGGCGTCGTCGATGTTGGGTGTCGCGCTCGGAGACGAGGCGTCGAGCGGGGCCCGAGATTGGTATTGCACAACGATTTGGCAACGAGGCGGTGTTTTCCGAAGCGAATGACTCCAGGACCTACCGGTCCGGTTTGCAGCGAGGAATGGATCGCTATCCTAGTTTCTGTTCCGCTCGCGATCACGATCGCGGGGGAAGCACGCCTGCTCCGTAGGTGGTGCCACTGTAACGCGGGGACTTTTTCGGGCGATGACTGTTACGGGTGAGGGTTTGGACTCGGCCGTCGCTGCAGCTGCAGCCGGCGACCGGGGAGCTCTCTCTCTGGTGCTGGAAAGCATTCGTCCCGTGGTCGTTCGGTATTGCCGTGCGCGGGTCGGATCTGCCGAGCGAGGACAACTCTCGGCGGACGATGTGGCGCAGGAAGTCTGCATGGCAGTCATGACGGCGTTGCCTCGTTACCAGGATCAAGGTCGACCGTTCATGGCTTTCGTGTACGGCATTGCCGCACACAAGGTCGCAGATGCACATCGGAGCGCGTCCCGTAACAAATCGGAGCCGATGGCAGATGTACCGGATGTCATGTCCACGGATCAAGGGCCCGAACAAATGGCTCTCGATTCGGAGGCAGGACGCCGGATGAATGCACTGCTGGCAACTTTGCCGGAAAAGCACCGAGAAATCCTGGTGCTCCGGTTGGTTGTCGGGCTGTCGGCCGAAGAGACCGCAGCCGCCGTGGGTAGCACGGCCGGCGCAGTACGTGTGGCGCAACACCGGGCAATAGCGAAGCTGAAGAACGAAGTAGTGGGAGCAGGTGACAAGTATGGCTAGGGAAAACAACGGGTTCGGACTCGATCCCTACGCCGAGACGGGCCCGATCGACATCGCAGCAGTTCGTCGTGACGACATGCTGATCGATGCGATCGCAGGGGACGGCCCGGTCGCGACCGACAGTGCGGACGAATACCGCCTGGCCTCGTTGCTCGCCGAATGGCGAGCCGAGATCGTGTCGCCCGCCCTTCCTCAGAACCCCGACATCGACGCGGTGTGCGCAGAGTTGGACGCAGCGCTGGCTCGTCAGCAAACCAACAGTCGGACCGCGCGCCGGATGCGTTTGCTCCGCCCGATCGCCGGAGCAGCGGCAGCCGTGGCGTTCGTGATCGGCGGAGTCACCGCCATCTCGTACAACGCGATGCCCGGTGACCCGCTCTGGAAGGTCAAGGAAGTCGTCTTCACCCAGCAGGCCGATTCGACGGTCGCGCAGGTCGACAGCACGACCACCCTCCAAGATGCCGAGAAGCTGATCGCCGCCGGAGACGTGTCGACGGCCAAGGTCAAGCTGGACGAAGCCGCGCGAACCGTTCCCAACGTCGGAGATTCCTCCGAACGCGAGCAGTTGACCGACTGGTGGAACCGCCTGAGCGCCGAGCTGGAGAAGTTGCTGAGCCCGGCCCCGGCACCCGCGCCGGCTCCGAGCACGACTACGACGGCCCCGACGACCAGCGGCTCGGCGCCCACCACGACGCCGTCGTACCAGCTGCCGACTCTGCCGATCCCGTCCGAGTTGCCTCAGCTGCCGACGGATCTGCCGTCGTTCACGCTGCCGTTCCCGCTGCCCAGCCTGCCGTTCCCGCTGCCGGGTCAGGCGCCGGCACCCACATCCGAGCCGTCCGCTCAGTTGCAGGCACCGGTCGTCACCACCACCCCGGCCGCCCCGTCGTCCGCGGCGGGTCCGACCGAATAGTCGACGCGCACAACGAAAACGACCCGCACAGTGAATCTGTGCGGGTCGTTTTCGTTGTACCGGGAAAGTCAGGACTCGAAACCGTCGCCCTGCAGTGCGTCGTTCATGGATGCGTCGGCGTAACCGCGGCAGTAGTCCCATGTGACATAGGTGTCGGGAACCGGATCGTAGGCGGGCTCGTGCGGGCGCACTGTTCCGTCGACGAGCAGTTGAAGCAGGTTGGCGCGCAGCATGTCCCAGTCGTGGTAGTGGTCCTGCTGGCAGTCCTCGCAGCACACCACGAGACCGCGGACCCCGCGGTGGGCCAGCAGGGCCTCGTACACGGCGAGGTCGGCGAGGTCTTCCTCGACCGCGAGGCGTTCCTGCGGGTCGAGGGGCTGACCGGGCTCGATTGCGTCGAGAGCGGCCGAAGGGTCGGTGGGGTCGCCGGCAAACGGATCCGGCGGCAGACCTGGAGGCAGATGATCGCGCACACGACCACGGTACGCAGTGGGGGTGGGTCCGCGCCAGCGCTACGTGCGGGTAGGCCGGAGGCCGGTCGGGATGTGCGGGTAGGCCGGAGGCCGGTCGGGATATGCGGGTAG
>NZ_JCAWAG010000005.1:267174-624196 GCF_059691855.1 Rhodococcus sp. 320_ES
GTAGGCCGGAGGCCGGTCGGGATGTGCGGGTAGGCCGGAGGCCGGTCGGGATGTGCGGGTAGGCCGGAGGCCGGTCGGGATGTGCGGGTAGGCCGGAGGCCGGTCGGGATATGCGGGTAGGCCGGAGGCCGGTCGGGATGTGCGGATAGGCCGGAGGCCGGTCGGTATGTTGCGGGTAGGCCGGAGTCATGCGTGCCGGTGGGGGTCGGTCGGTTCACCCGATAAGATGACGACCCATACACCACCCGTGCTCCAGGAGGGCCAGAGAAGTCCATGACAAGTTCGAACAGGCCCACCGAGTCCGGAGCGTTCGTGCGAACCGGCGGTGACGACCCGAACAAGGTCGCCATGCTCGGACTCACGTTCGACGACGTCCTGCTCATTCCGGCCGCCTCCGACATCGTTCCCAGCACCGTCGACACATCCAGTCAGCTCACCCGCGACATTCGGCTGCGCGTCCCGCTCGTCAGTTCCGCGATGGACACCGTCACCGAGGCGCGGATGGCCATCGCCATGGCCCGTGCGGGCGGCATGGGTGTGCTGCACCGCAACCTCTCCGTCGCCGATCAGGCCGCGCAGGTGGAAATGGTGAAGCGCTCCGAGGCCGGAATGGTCACCGATCCGGTCACCTGCAAGCCGACGGACACCTTGGCCGAGGTGGACGCGATGTGCGCGCGCTTCCGCATCTCGGGTCTCCCGGTCACCAACGAGATGGGCGCGCTCGTCGGCATCATCACCAATCGCGACATGCGCTTCGAGGTCGATCAGACCCGGACCGTGGCCGAGGTCATGACGAAGGCGCCGCTCATCACCGCACGTGAGGGCGTGACGGCGGATGCCGCGTTGGGTCTGCTGCGTCGCCACAAGATCGAGAAGCTTCCCATCGTGGACGGTCAGGGAAATCTGACCGGGCTCATCACGGTGAAGGACTTCGTCAAGACCGAGCAGCACCCGTTCGCCACGAAGGACCGCGACGGACGCCTGCTGGTCGGTGCCGCGGTGGGCGTGGGCGACGACTCCTGGGCGCGCGCGATGACGCTCAGCGAGGCCGGTGTGGACGTGCTCGTGGTCGACACCGCGCACGGACACAACTCGATGGTTCTCGAGATGGTCAGCAAGGTCAAAGCCGAGGTCGGCGATCGAGTGCAGGTCATCGGCGGCAACGTCGCCACTCGTTCGGGCGCGCTCGCGCTGGTCGAGGCCGGCGCGGACGCCGTGAAGGTGGGCGTCGGACCCGGATCGATCTGCACCACCCGCGTCGTCGCGGGAGTCGGTGCGCCGCAGATCACGGCGATCCTCGAAGCCGTCGCGGTGTGCAAACCCGCCGGCGTGCCGGTGATCGCCGACGGTGGTCTGCAGTTCTCCGGGGATATCGCCAAGGCGCTGGCCGCCGGTGCGTCCACCGCCATGCTCGGTTCTCTGCTGGCGGGGACGGCGGAGTCGCCGGGCGAGCTGATCTTGGTGGGCGGCAAGCAGTTCAAGAGCTACCGCGGCATGGGATCGCTCGGCGCGATGCAGGGCCGTGGGGGAGCGAAGTCCTTCTCTAAGGACCGCTACTTCCAGGACGACGTGCTCGCCGAGGACAAGTTGGTGCCCGAGGGCATCGAAGGCCGAGTGCCGTTCCGGGGACCGCTGTCGCAGGTCATCCACCAGTTGACCGGTGGTCTTCGCGCCGCGATGGGCTACACGGGATCGGACAGTGTCGAGCATCTGCAGGAGGCACAGTTCGTTCAGATCACCGCTGCTGGTCTCAAGGAGAGCCACCCGCACGACATCACGATGACCGTCGAGGCACCCAACTACACGGTTCGCTGACTCTTTTCCGACCGGCCTCCGGCCTACCTGTCCGCTACACACCCACCGGCCACACACCCCCGAAGAAAGGACGCGCGTGCGCGACCTCGTCGAAATCGGCATGGGCAGAACCGCCCGCAAGACCTACGAACTCGACGACGTGGACATCGTTCCGTCGCGGCGGACCCGATCGTCGAAGGAGGTGTCGACGGCGTGGCAACTCGACGCCTACCGGTTCGACATCCCGATTCTGGCGCACCCCACCGATGCGCTCGTCTCACCGGAGTTCGCCATCGAGATGGGCAAACGAGGGGGCCTCGGCGTCGTCAACGGTGAGGGCCTGTGGAGCCGGCACGCCGACGTGCAGTCCAAGATCGACGAATTGATCGCGATCGCGGAATCCGACGTCGACTCCGACGCTCCGGTGGCCTTCCTGCAGAAGTTGCATGCGGCACCCATTCAGCCGGACCTCCTGGCGGCTGCCGTGGCGCAGGTGCGTGACGCGGGAGTGACGGTGGCGGTGCGGGTGAGTCCGCAGAGCGCGCTCACCCTGACGCCGGCGCTGCTGAAGGCCGGAGTGGACCTGCTCGTGGTGCAGGGAACGATCATCTCGGCCGAGCACGTGGCTCACGGCAGCGAGGAGCCGCTCAACCTCAAGACGTTCATCGCCGACCTCGACGTCCCTGTCGTCGCAGGCGGGGTCAGCGACCACCGCACGGCGCTGCACCTGATGCGCACCGGTGCGGCCGGCGTGATCGTCGGATACGGATCGACCGAGGGTGCCACCACCACCAACGAGGTTCTCGGAATCGGTGTCCCGATGGCGACCGCCATCGCCGACGCCGCGGCGGCGCGCCGCGACTACCTCGACGAAACCGGCGGGCGATACGTCCACGTGATCGCCGACGGTGACATCACCACGTCCGGACAGCTCGCGAAGGCCATCGCCTGCGGAGCGGACGCGGCCGTGCTGGGCGCGCCGTTGGCGGCGGCGGCAGACGCGCCGGGTCGCGGGTGGTACTGGCCGTCCGCCGCCGCGCACCCGTCGATGCCGCGAGGTGCGTTGATGCCGGTCTCGTTCGACGACCGACGTCCGTCGCTCGAACGGGTCCTGACCGGGCCGTCCGACGATCCGTTCGGCTCCCTCGACCTCGTCGGCGGACTTCGACGGTCGATGGCCAAATCGGGCTATTCGGATCTCAAGGAGTTCCAGAAGGTCGGGCTCAACGTTCGCGCCTGACATTTTTTCGAGATTTTCGTGTTACCCGCCGGTACACATACGATAATGTTGCGTCATGAACGACTTCGACGTGCTGGTCATCGGATCGGGCTTCGGCGGCAGCGTGACCGCTCTGCGCTTGGTGGAGAAGGGTTACCGGGTCGGCGTCCTCGAAGCGGGCCGGCGCTTCGAGGACGAGGACATGGCCGCCACCAGCTGGGACCTGAAGAAGTTCCTGTGGGCCCCCAAGCTCGGGTGCTTCGGCGTCCAACGCGTGCACCTGCTGCGCGACTGCCTCATCCTCGCCGGATCCGGCGTCGGCGGCGGATCGCTCAACTACGCCAACACGCTCTACCAGCCGCCGAAGTCCTTCTTCGACGACACCCAGTGGGCCCACATCACCGACTGGCACGGTGAGCTGACGCCGCACTACGAGCAGGCGCAGCGGATGCTCGGTGTCGTGCAGAACCCGCACATGACGCCGGCGGACCACGTGATGAAGTCCGTCGCCGAGGACATGGGCGTGGGGGACACGTTCATTCAGACCCCGGTCGGCGTCTTCTTCGGCGACGAGCCGGGAAAGACCGTGCCCGACCCTTACTTCGGCGGCGTGGGTCCGGACCGGACCGGCTGCATCGAGTGCGGCGAATGCATGACCGGCTGCCGGCACGGCGCCAAGAACACCCTGCTCAAGAACTACCTGGGTCTGGCCGAACGCGCCGGAGCCCAGATCATCCCCATGACCACCGTCACCGCGTTGCGCGAGCAGCAGGACGGGTCGTGGCGGATCGACACCGAACGGACCGGATCGTGGATCCGCAAGGGCCGCAAGACGTTCACCGCCGACAACGTGGTGCTCGCCGCGGGCACGTGGGGTAGCCAGCAGCTCCTGCACCGGTTGAAGGACGAGGGAACGCTGCCGAAGCTCTCGGAGACCCTCGGCGAACTCACCCGCACCAATTCCGAATCCATCGTGGGCGCCGGAAAGCTGAAGGTGGACCCGAACATGGATCTGACCCGAGGTGTCGCGATCACCTCGTCCTTCCACCCGACCAGCGACACGCACATCGAACCCTGCCGGTACGGCAAGGGGTCCAACGCGATGGGTCTGCTGCAGACCCTGATGACCGACGGCGGCGGACGCATTCCGCGGTGGATGCGCTTCCTCGGCGTGGCGCTGCGCCATCCGCTTCTGATGGTGCGCATGCTCAGCGTCAAGGACTGGAGCGAGCGCACCATCATCGCCCTCGTGATGCAGAACCTGGACAACTCGATCACCACGTACACCAAGAAGGGGCTGTTCGGTCGCCGCGTGACCTCCAAACAGGGCCACGGACAACCGAACCCGACCTGGATCCCCGCGGGCAACGAGGCCACCCGCCGCATCGCGAAGAAGATCGACGGTATCGCCGGCGGCACCTGGGGCGAGGTGTTCAACATCCCGCTCACCGCGCACTTCCTCGGTGGCTGCGTGATCTCGGAGGACGCCGCGCACGGCGTCATCGATCCGTACCACCGGGTGCACGGCTACCCGACTCTGAGCATCGTCGACGGCTCGGCGGTGTCGGCCAACCTCGGTGTCAACCCTTCGCTCACGATCAGCGCGCAGGCCGAGCGGTCGGCGGCACTGTGGCCCAACAAGGGCGAGGAAGATCTGCGCCCCGCGCAGGGGCAGCCGTACCGCCGGCTCGATCCCATCGCACCGCGCAGTCCGGTCGTCCCGGCGAGTGCACCGGCAGCCCTACGTCTTCCGATCGTGGAGATCAGGTCGTCGGCGCCCGTCGCCTGAGCGCTCTCTAGACTGAGCGCGTGACCGACACCGCGCCGCAAGCTCCCGTTCTCGTCGTCGACTTCGGAGCGCAGTACGCGCAGCTGATCGCCCGGCGGGTGCGCGAGGCGCGCGTGTTCTCCGAAGTCGTTCCGCACACGATGTCGGTTGCCGAGATCGCCGCGAAGAAACCGGCGGCCGTGGTGCTGTCGGGTGGACCGTCGAGCGTCTACGCCGACGGTGCGCCGCAACTCGATCCGGCACTGTTCGATCTCGACATCCCGGTGTTCGGCATCTGCTACGGCTTCCAGGCGATGGCGGGCGCTTTGGGAGGAACGGTGAGCCACACCGGTACTCGCGAATACGGTCGCACAGAACTCGACGTCACGGGCGGAACCCTGCACAACGGGTTACCGTCGACTCAGCCCGTGTGGATGAGTCATGGCGACGCCGTCACCGAAGCGCCCGACGGTTTCGACGTGGTCGCGACCAGTGCCGGCGCCCCGGTCGCCGCGTTCGAGAACCGTGCCCGTCGCCTCGCGGGCGTGCAGTACCACCCCGAGGTCATGCACTCACCGCACGGCCAGCAGGTGCTCAGCCGGTTCCTCCACGAGATCGCCGGAATCGAACCGACGTGGACCGCGGCCAACATCGCCGATGCATTGGTCGAGCAGGTGCAGGCGCAGGTCGGGGAAGGTCGAGCCATCTGCGGTCTGTCCGGAGGTGTCGACTCCGCGGTCGCGGCCGCACTGGTGCAGCGCGCCATCGGTGACCGTCTGACGTGTGTGTTCGTCGACCACGGTCTGCTGCGCGCCGGCGAGCGTGAGCAAGTGCAGCAGGACTTCGTCGCCGCGACCGGCGCCCGGCTGGTCACGGTCGACGCCGTCGACAAGTTCCTGGGTGATCTCGACGGTGTCAGCGACCCCGAAACCAAGCGCAAGATCATCGGCCGGGAGTTCATCCGGGCCTTCGAAGGTGCGGTCTCCGAGGTGCTGGGAGAGAGCGAGGGGACCGTCGACTTCCTGGTCCAGGGAACGCTGTACCCGGACGTCGTGGAGTCCGGTGGCGGCGCCGGGACGGCGAACATCAAGAGCCACCACAACGTGGGCGGGTTGCCCGAAGATCTCGAGTTCTCGTTGGTCGAACCGCTGCGACTGTTGTTCAAGGACGAGGTGCGGGCCGTGGGCCGCGAACTCGGACTGCCCGAGGACATCGTCGGACGGCAACCGTTCCCGGGTCCAGGGCTGGCCATCCGCATCGTCGGTGCCGTCACCCCGGATCGCCTGGCCACGTTGCGTCAGGCGGATGCGATCGCGCGCGAGGAGCTGACCGCCGCGGGGTTGGACAACCAGATCTGGCAGTGCCCGGTCGTCCTGCTGGCCGACGTGCGCAGCGTCGGCGTGCAGGGCGACGGCCGCACCTACGGCCACCCGATCGTGCTGCGGCCGGTGTCGAGCGAGGACGCTATGACCGCGGACTGGACCCGGGTGCCGTACGACGTGCTCGAACGCATTTCCACGCGGGTGACGAACGAGGTGGCCGAGGTGAACCGGGTGGTGCTCGACGTGACGAGCAAGCCACCCGGCACCATCGAATGGGAGTAACCGCTAGCGGTTACGTCGGCGGCCGATGACCGGCGCCAGTACCAGGGCGAGGCCGACCACCACGGCGGCTGCGACGGCGATCCAGCCGAATTCGAGGTGGTCGACGACTGTCAGCGGATTCTTCTGCACCAGCGCGCTCACCGCGACCACGAGTGCCGCGATTCCTGCGAGCAGGAGCAGCACCGACGGGCGCTTCTTGGTGTCCGGTCGTTCAGTCACGGTGTACCTCCACGTCTCCGAGTGAGTTGTCGATCGTCAGCGTCAGCAGGGGACCGCTGGTCTGCGCCGTGTCGCCGTTCAGGCAGTCGGTGTCGCCGAGGCCGGACGTGCACACGGCGCGCACGTTCATCGTCTCCGGAACTTTCACCTCGACGTCGCCGGCGCCCGACGTGATGGTCACGGATCGGTCGGCGGTCAGGTCGAGCTCGGTGAGGTCGAGTGTCAGATCGCCGAGACTCGAGGTGTAGGTCGGCATCAGCTGCGTCATCGTGGTGGGGGTGAAATCCTGGTCCCCGACGGGTGCGTTGTCGGTGCCGGACGAATCGACGGCGCTCGCCAGAATGACGAACCCTGCGAGCGGTGTGGCGCAGATCAAGAGCCCGTGGCCGCGTCGGAGGAAGGCACCGACGATCAGTCCGGCGGCGACGACGGCGAGGGCGACAGCGGCGATGCGGACGGGATTCACGTCGCTGCCCGAGCCGATCGCAGCGGTGACGGCGGCCGCGATGATGGCCAGTCCGATGACCACGGAGGTGAATCGGGACTTCTTCTTCTCGGGCTTCGATGCCGTGGGCGGCGGTGCGGACGGATCGGGGAGGTCCCAGGCGAACGGTGCGACGCCGAGAGGGTCCCAGGACGGAGGCTTCTTCTGCAGGTCGACCGGCTCGTTCGGCCGCTCGGCGGCGACGTACTGCTTCGGCAGCACGGAATACGGGCCCCACTGCGGCGGCGGGCTCGTCGCGGTGGTGGTGGGCAGTGTCGGCATGGGGGGTGGAACGGGTGTGCGCTGGTGCAGCAACCACCACCCGCCCAGCATGAGAGCGATCGACACCGGGCCCGATCCGCCGAGTCCCACCCCGAGGGCGACCAGGGAGATGGCAAGTGCGACAGCCAGAACGACGGCGGCGGTGTTGGTGTCGCCGGTCCGGCCGCGGCCGAACAGCGAGTCGGCCGGCGAGAACTGCTCACCCGGTTTCGTGAACGTCAGCCAGCACGCGATGTAGAGCGCAATTCCGGTGCCGCCGAACACCGTTGCCACGGCGAAGGCTACGCGCACGATCACCGGATCGATGCGGTACCGGTAGCCGATTCCGGCGGCGACGCCGGCAACCGGGCCCTGGTCGGGAAGTCGAACGGGCCGGGTTCGCCACAACTCGGCCGCCTGATCGGGAATCGTCGGATTGGTCATGAACTCATCTTCGAACCCGAGGTGTGCAAGGCACATCGGGGCAAACCCTGATCTTTACCCCCGACTCCTGCGCCGGGGTGTTGTGAATCCGCCGGGGCGTGTCACTATCGAAGTGTGTCCACCTCCTCTGTCGATCTCTACCCGACGCCGACGCTGACCCGTCGCGCCGGCGGCCGGGTCGTGGCCGGTGTGTGCGGCGGCATCGCCGACCACCTCGGGGTCGACGTGTTCAAGGTGCGGTTGGTGTTCGCGGTCCTCTCGGCGCTCGCCGGGGCCGGTGTCGCGGCGTACGGCGCCCTGTGGATCTTCACCTCGGCAGGCACCGACACCGTGAGACCCACTGCGGCCGAGCGACAACGGGCCTACGGTCTCGCCGCCATCGGTATCGGACTCGCCGTCGGACTCGGATGGCTGCTCAGCGATGTCACGTCGTCCTTCCTGGGTCCGGTCGTGGTGGTGGCCATCGGCGTCGCCCTCGTCTGGCGTGAATTCGATTCCGCCGGTTCGCGTTCCGCCGTCGTCCCCACCAAACGCACGTCGGTTCTGGGCTGGGCGCGCATCGCCTCCGGTGCCACCCTCGTCGTGATCGGCTTGGCGGTGGTCGTTCTCGCTCGGGTCGACATCGCGTCGCTGCGGTCGTCCCTCCTGGCCGTGGTGGTCACGTTGGTCGGCGCCGGCTTGCTCACGGTTCCGCTGTGGATGCGGCTCTGGCAGGCACTCGGCGCGGAGCGTGCAGCGCGCATTCGCAACGACGAGCGCGAGGAAATTGCGTCGCACCTTCACGATTCGGTGCTGCAGACCCTCGCCCTCATTCAGAAGCAATCCGACCGCCCGTCCGAAGTGGTGCGGTTGGCGCGCAGTCAGGAACGCGAGTTGCGACGCTGGTTGTTCGGCGGAAGCGAGGCGGACCACTCGTCTCTCACCCGGGCGTTGGCCACCATCGCGGGGGAGGTCGAAGACCACTACGCCGTGACCGTCGACCCGGTCACCGTCGGAGACGTGAATCTCGAAGAGCCGGAGGAGCGTTCGGGTCTGAGCCGCGAGGCCGTCACGGCTGTTCTGGGCGCCACCCGCGAAGCTCTGGTGAACGCGGCCAAGCATTCCGGAAGTACCACCGTCGACCTGTTCGCGGAGGTCGAGCCCGATCGGGTCTCGGTGTTCGTACGCGACAGGGGAACCGGGTTCGTCGTCGACGACGTTCCCACGGACCGACAGGGTTTGGCGAAATCGGTGCGGGCTCGTATCGAACGGCGTGGAGGGTCTGTCGAGGTGCGGTCCACTCTCGGCCGCGGCACCGAGATCAGACTGTTCATGCCGCGAGGGCACGAACTTCGAGCGGAGGATCAGAGCGCGTGAGCGAACGGTTGTCGGTGTTTCTCGTGGACGACCACGCGGTGTTCCGGTCCGGAGTGCGGGCCGAACTCGGCCGCGAATCCGACATCGAGGTCGTCGGTGAGGCTGGTTCCGTAGCCGAGGCGGTCCGCGGAATCGACGCGACCAAGCCGGACGTCGTCCTTCTCGACGTGCACATGCCCGACGGCGGCGGAGTCGCGGTGCTCTCCGGAATCGCCGACGGGCCGGTGTGCTTGGCGCTCAGCGTGTCCGACGCGGCCGAGGACGTGATCGCGGTGATCCGCGCGGGCGCCCGCGGGTACGTCACGAAGACGATCTCCGGCAGCGAACTCGCGGACGGAGTTCGCCGAGTCGCCGGGGGAGACGCGGTGTTCGGCCCGCGCCTGGCCGGTTTCGTGCTCGACTCCTTCACCGGAAAGTCGGCGGCACCGGAGCCCCCTCTGGACCCGGAGCTGGATTCGCTGACGCCACGAGAGCTCGAGGTTCTTCGGTTGCTCGCCCGCGGGTACACCTATCGTGAGATCGCCGAGGATCTGGTGATCTCGATCAAGACCGTCGAGACGCACGCCTCCAACGTTCTACGAAAGACGCAGCAGTCCAACCGAAATGCGCTCACGAGGTGGGCGCACACCCGCCGGATCGATTGAGGATCACAGAGCGACGAGCAGAACGATCAGCAGGATCACGGCCACCACGGCGATCGCCACGTACACCGGGGTCTGCGATTTCTTCTTCGGCGCTTCGAAAGCCGGTGGGGCATAGCGCGTCTTGGGCTTGGTGGTCTCGCTCGCCTCGCTGGGCCTCGGCACCCGGTCCAACGGAGTCCCCTCGTGCGCGGCCGGAAGGCCGGTCATCGTCTGTCCGTGAATGCGTTCGGCTCGCCGGGTGGTGGTGGTGGCGCCGCCGCGGGCGCCTCGCCGCGCCCAGAACGGGACGGTGCCGTCCGCCGCGCGCAACGGCTGGTTCAGCACCGAGCTCGGGCTGCCGTTCTTGCCGACGGCCAGCACTACGAGTCGCTCGCGCACCTGCTCCATGCTCGGCCGTCTCGCCGGGTCTGGTTCGAGCATGTGCAGCAGTGTCGCCGTCATCGCTCCACTGCGCCGCGGAGGTGTGATGCGTGCGCCCGCAACCTTGTGCAGCAGGGCGATGGAGTCCGAGTCCACACCGAACGGCGGCTGGCCCTCTGTGGCGGTGTAGAGCGTCGCGCCGAGGGAGAACACGTCGGAGGCCTCGGTGGGATCCGCGCCGCGTGCCACCTCGGGGGCGAAGTACGCCGGTGTTCCGGTGATGACGCTGCTGTTCTCCTCGTGCGTGTCGTTCTTGGCCCGCGAGATGCCGAAGTCGCTGATCTTGACCATGCCCATACCGCTGCCGCGATCGGCGATGAGGATGTTGCCCGGCTTGATGTCGCGATGGACGATGCCGGCGGCGTGCGCGGCCGCGAGTGCATCGGCGACCTGAGCGCCGATCTGGATGACCTCGTCGGGGGGAAGCGACTCGGTGATGTTCAGCGCCATGGCGAGGCTGCGGGAGGGCAGGTACTCCATGATGAGCCACGGCTCACCGCTGTCGATCGCGACGTCGTGCATCGCGATGGCGTGCGGGTTGGCGAGCTGAGCTGCGATACGGCCCTCACGCATGGCCTGCTCGCGGATGGACTTGGCGGCCTCGGCCGTCAGGTCGGCGGTCGATGTCGCCTGCTTGACGGCCACTTTGCGGCTGAGCAGGGTGTCGACCGCGAGCCAGACCGCGCCCATGCCTCCGCCACCGAGTTTCGAGTCCAATCGGTACCGCCCGGCAAGAAGGTAGTCCGGTCCGATGACCGCCCGCGCACGCTGTTGCTCCGTCACAGTGCCGAGGTTATCCCGGGCTAATTTCGGCTGTCTTGACGACGGAACGGGGACCGGCTTTACTGGGACATGTGTTCGAACAAGCGTTCGAATGCACTGCGGGAAGGCCGGACGCTGGTCGTGCGGGAAGGCCGGACGCTGGTCGTGCGGGAAGGCCGGAGGCCGGTCGTGCTCGTGCTCGTGGTCGTGGTCGTGGTCGTGTGTGTCGAATGGAGTGATCATGCCGGTTCAAGTGGACTTCGAGATGCTCGAGGGTTTGTCCCGAACCGAGCGGGTCGAGCATATTCGTCGCCGGATCGCCTCGGTGCCGAGCGCCGAGAAGTCCGTTCTGCCGGTGCCGTCTGCACTGGCGTCTCTGCTGCCTCACGGTGGTCTGGTGCGCGGGTCCGTGGTGTCGGTCTCGGGTGCGGGGTCGCTGCTGGTGGGGATGCTGGCGTCCGTCACCGGGTCGGGACGGCACGCTGCGGTCATCGGGTGCCCGCGGCTCGGTCTGCTCGCCGCCACCGAACACGGTGCCGATCTTTCCCGCTGCGCCTGGATTCCCGAGCCGGGTGACGATCCCGTGGAGATCGCGGCCGTTCTGCTCGACGGTCTCGATCTGGTCGTTCTCGGCCTCGGTGGCACCTCGGTTCCGCCGTCGCGAACCCGAGCGGTGATCGCGCGTGCGAGGAACAAGGGGTCGACGCTCATCGTCACCGACGGTCAGTGGGACGGCGCGGAACTGCGTCTCGATGCGCGGGTGGACGGCTACGGCGGTCTCGGTGCGGGCAGCGCACTGGGACACGGCAGGGTGCGGTCGTTGCATCTCGCGGTGCAGGTGTCGAGTCGGTCGTCCCAGCCCCGCATCGGTCACTTCGACGTGGCGTCCGTGGGCGGCCACGTCGAGTGGACCGAGAACCGGCGCCCACAGCTCGCCGCGATATGACCGGCCCCTCCCGGGTGCTCCAGCCCTCTCGTGTGTTGGCGGTGTGGTGCCCGGATTGGCCCGCGGTGGCTGCGGCTGCCGCGGCGAGCCTGCCCGCGTCCGCTCCGGTGGCGGTGATCGCGGGGGGCCGCGTGATCGCCTGTTCCGCCACGGCGCGAACGGACGGCGTGCGACGAGGGCTGCGCAAGCGTGAGTCGCAGGCGCGCTGCCCGGATCTGCATGTGGCACAGGCAGATCCGGATCGGGATGCCCGACTCTTCGAACCGGTCGCCGCCGCGGTGGACGAGGCCGTTCCCGGTATCGAGGTACTGCGACCCGGTCTTCTGGTGCTCCCGGCGCGCGGTGCCACCCGGTACTTCGGTTCCGAGGACGCGGCGGCCGAGCGGCTGGTCGACACGGTGGCAGCCACCGGCGTCGAGTGTCAGGTGGGCATCGCCGACGAGTTGTCCACCGCGGTCATCGCGGCCCGTCACGGAGTTCTGGTTCCGCGCGGTGCGGGCGCACAGTTCCTCGCCCCACTGCCGGTGGAGGAGTTGTCCGCCGAACCCAGTCTCGCCGCGCCGGAGCGCGCCGAACTGGTGGATCTGCTGAAGCGGCTCGGTCTGCGCGCCATCGGTGATTTCGGCGCCCTGTCCCCGGTCGACGTGGCGTCGCGGTTCGGAACGGACGCCGTGGCCGCGCACCGCAGCGCTCGCGGCGAATCGGAACGACCCCCGTCGTCTCGGGTGCTTCCCCCGGATCTGGACGTGGAGTACCACTGCGACCCGCCCATCGACCGAGTCGACGCGGCGGCGTTCGCCGGACGCGCCTTGGCCGAGAAGCTGCACATCACGCTCTCCGCGGCGGCAGTTGCCTGCACCCGATTGCTGGTTCAGGCGAAAACGGCCAACGGGGAACATCTTTCGCGTACCTGGCGCTGCGCGGAACCGCTGACCCCCGAGGGCACGGCGGACCGTGTCCGATGGCAGCTCGACGGGTGGCTCACCGGACGCAGCGAGAACAAGCCCACGGCGGGCATCACCGTTCTGCGGTTGGAACCGGTCGAGGTGGTCTCCGCCGGCGCCCTGCAGCTGGGCCTGTGGGGCGGCGTCGGCGACGAGGACGAACGCGCCCGACGCGCGTTGGTTCGGGTGCAGGGTCTGCTCGGCGGAGACGCCGTCCAGGTGGGCGTCCTCAGCGGAGGACGAGGACCGGCGGAGCGAATCACGTTGCTGCCGTTGGGCGACGAGCTGGTTCCCGAAGCCGATCCGACCGCTCCGTGGCCCGGTCGGTTGCCGGAACCGTCACCGACCGCGCTGATGCCGACACGGCCGGAGGTGACGATGACGAGTACGTCCGGGCAGTCGATACACGTCACCGATCGCGGCGGTTTCGACAGTGTCCCGGCTCGGGTGCGGTGGGGAAAGAAGGATTGGCCGCTGCACGGCTGGGCGGGACCGTGGTCGGTGGACGAGCGGTGGTGGGACATCGGCGCCACCTCGTCGGCACGGCAGATCGCCCGCGCGCAGGTTCTGCTCGAGGACACCAGGGCGTTGCTGCTCGTCTACGACACCGGGCGCTGGTTCGTGGAAGGGATCTACGAGTGAGCACCCCCGGCCGCGCGGCAACCGTTCTGCACGCCGATCTCGACGCCTTCTACGCGTCGGTCGAACAACGGGACGACCCGCGGCTGCGCGGTCGGCCCGTCATCGTGGGCGGCGGCGTGGTGCTCGCCGCCAGCTACGAGGCCAAGGCCTACGGGGTCAAGACCGCGATGGGCGGGCGGCAGGCTTTGCAGTTGTGTCCGCATGCCATCGTGGTGCCGCCGCGGATGTCCGCGTATTCGCAGGCGAGCAAGGACGTGTTCGCGGTGTTCCACGACGTCACGCCGCTCGTGGAGGGCATCTCGATCGACGAGGCGTTCCTCGACGTGGCCGGTCTGGCCAGGCTCTCGGGCAGCCCGGTCGACATCGCCGCGCAGTTGCGCACGACGGTCGCCGATCAGGTCGGTCTCCCGATCACGGTCGGTATCGCGCGAACCAAGTTCTTGGCCAAGATCGCGAGTGCGGTCGCGAAACCGGACGGACTGCTCGAGGTACCCCCCGACGGCGAGCTGGCGTTCCTGCACCCGCTCCCGGTCGAACGTATGTGGGGAGTCGGCCGAATCACCGCGGAGAAGCTGCACGCACAGGGCATCCGCACCATCGGTGACCTGGCCTCCCACCGAGAGGGGGCGCTGGCGGCCGTTCTCGGCAAGGCCGCGGGCGGCCACCTGCACGCCCTGTCGCACGGGGTGGACCCACGCCCGGTGCACACCCGCCGGCGCCGCAAATCCGTGGGCGCGCAGCACGCGCTGGGGCGTAACCCGACATCCGCCGAGGACATCGACGCCTCGCTCACCGCCCTGGTCGATCGAGTGACTCGGCGCATGCGCACCGCAGGCAGGGTGGGCCGAACGGTCACGCTGCGGTTGCGCTTCGACGACTTCACCCGTGCCACCCGGTCCCGCACCGTCTCCCGGCCTACTGCCGAGACGCAGGTGATCCTGAACGCGGCACGCGGACTCCTCGAGGCGGCGACGCCCACCATCGAGGCCAAGGGCATCACGCTGATCGGGATTGCGGTGTCGAACATCGAGGACGACGCGCACCTGCAGCTCGAGCTGCCGTTCGACACGATCGATCCGCTCTCGCTCGACTCCGCGCTCGACAGTGTTCACGACAAGTTCGGGACCTCGGCGCTCACGCGAGGCGTCCTGCTCGGGCGCGATCCCCACCTCACCGTTCCGATGCTGTCGGACTAGCGGCGATCGGAGTATTACCCTCGGAACGCGTGCAGATGATCGAAGCCACCCACATCGTCGACGGACACGCATTGGCTTTCCGTGATTCCGGGGGCGACGACCCGGTTCCCGTCGTGCTGGTGCACGGCATGGGAGGGGACGGATACACCTGGGATCGCCTCGCTCGGGATCTCGTGAGCCTCGGCCGCCGCGTGATCGTTCCCGACCTGCGTGGCCACGGTCGCAGCGCGCACACCGCGTCCTACGAGTTCGCCGAGTTCGGCACCGACATCGAACGCCTCGTCGACCACCTGAACATCGAGAGGTTCGACGTGGTCGGTCATTCGCTCGGTGGGTACGCCAGTTCGCTCGTCGCGCAGAGGCGACCGGACGCAGTCCGCCGACTCGTGATCGAAGAATCGCCGCTCCCCATCAGCCCGGGCGACCCGCCGCCCAAGATCACCAACCGGTTTCCGACCTTCCGAGAGCTGATGCACGCCACGACCAGTGCGCTGCGGCATCCGCGGGCCGTGCTGGCGTTCGACCGTTCCATGACGTCCTCCGCCCTGGCGCAGTTCCGCACGCCGAACGCGCAGTGGTGGGATGCCCTGGCGCACATCGAAGCCGAGACGTTGGTGATCGTCGGCGGTCCGTCCGGAATGATGGACCCGACCAGGCTGATCGCATTGAGTGCCGGCATCGCTCGGTGCGAGGTCGTGACCATCCCGATCGGGCACAGTGTGCACCGCGACGACTACGACCGCTTCGAGGCGGCGGTCGTGCCGTTCCTCATGCGAGGCTGATCGTCACCAGTGCGCGCCGGGGACGAGACGTCCCAGACGGCGAGCCAGCTTGGGTACCTTGATCTCCTTGGCGTGAACGGCTTTCGGCGCCTCCGTGGTGCGGGGCGCCTCACCCTTCGCCGCGGCCGAGTCGTCGAACGCACGGAAGAACTGATGCATCACGCGGTCTTTCCCGCGTGGATTGACGAGGGCGCCCCACTCGCCGAAGGTGCCCAGTGGAACGTCGATGCGCTTGGGTCGCTCCACCAGCGCGCGAATCACCATGGCAGCAGCCTTTTCCGGAGTCGCGATCGGACCGGCGTTGCCGTCTTCGGTCGGGGCGATCATCGGGGTGTCCACCAGCGGCATGTGGATGGTGGTGAACGTGATGCCGTCGCCGAGGGTTTCGGCTGCGGCCACCTCGGTGAACCCGTCGAGCGCCGACTTGCTGCCGACGTACGCCGCGAACCGAGGGGTGTGCGCTTGCACTGCAGCGCTGGAGATGTTGACCACGTGGCCGTATTTGCGTTCGGTCATGTGGGGGAGCAGGGCCAGGATCAGCCGAACCGCACCGAAGTAGTTGACGGCCATCGTTCGTTCGAAATCGTGGAGGCGGTCGGTGGAGCGCAACAGGGACCGCCGGATGGATCGGCCTGCGTTGTTGACGAGCATGTCGACGTGATCGTGTTCGTGCAGAATCGATCTCACGGTCACGTCGACCGACTCGGAGTCGGTGACATCGCACACGTAGCCGTAGGCGGTTCCGCCGAACGCCCTGATCTCTTCGACGGTTCTGTTCAGTTCGTCCTCTCCGCGGGCGAGGAGGAACAGCACCGCCCCTTTTCGCGCTGCGGCGATGGCCGTCGCTCGGCCGATGCCCGAGGAACCGCCGGTGACGAGCACGTGTCGGCCGACCAGGGGACCTGCCGGGTGTTGCCGGCGTGCACGCAACGGGTCGAGGTGCTTCTCCCAGTGGTTCCAGAGCGCCGGTGCGTAGGACTCGAGATCCGGAACGTCGATACCCTTTCCCCGCAACGCTTCTCGCGTCTGGGCGGTATCGAATTCGAACGGGAACGTGAGGTGGTCGGCCATCACCGAGGGGATGCCGAACTTGCGCAGCGCCACCTTGCGGATCGTGGACACGGGCGCGCTCTCCGAGTGAAGAAAGGCGTCCGCGGGCTTGCCCGGAAGGGTTGCGCGCGCTTCCGGAGCGCCGGCGGCGCGGGCCAGCGCGGAGTACACTTCCCGGATCGGTTGCGGCCGAGGCGAACCCAGATGGAACGTGCGGCCGTCGAGACCGGGCGTCAGTGCGAGCGCGACGAGTGCGGCGGTGACGTAGTCGACGGGAACGATGTTCGTCGACCCCAGCGCCGGAACGGCCATGGGAAAGCCCGTCGGCAGTTTGGCGAGCGCGGCGATCATGCCGAACAGGTAGTACGGCCCGTCGATCTTGTCGATCTCACCCGTCACCGAATCGCCCACGACGGCCGAGGGACGGTAGATCCGCCAGGTGAGTCCGGCGGCCTCCCGCACCAGCTTCTCGGCCTCGAACTTGGTGCGGTGGTAGGGCGTCGGAAACCGTTGTCCGCGGTCGAAATCGGACTCCCGAAAGGTTCCCGTCGTGTCCCCGGCGACGGCGATGGTGGAGACGTGGTGCAGGGTGGCGCCGGTGGAGCGTGCGACGTCGATCACCGCACGGGTTCCGTCGACGTTGGTGGCAGCCTGCTCCTCCCCGGCCCGCAGGTCGTAGACGGCGCCGAGATGGATCACGTCGTCGAGCCGGCCGGGCAGGTCGCCGGTGGTGAGCCCGAGTCCCGGCTCGGTCAGATCGCCGACGACGGGCGTGATGCGCTCGTGCTCGGGCACCTTGCCCACGGACGTGGCTCTCGCCAGCACGTGAAGGTGGGCGTCCGGGGCCTCGTCGAGGAGACGCGCGAGCACTGCGCGCCCTAGAAATCCTGTGCCGCCGGTGACCAGAGTGTGTCGCATGGCGCCAACTTACTCCGAAGTAAGTTAGTGGCCTATGCCCACCTTGGAGTGGATCCGCTTCATCCACGTCGGCGCCCACCAGTTGGCGTTGCCCATGAGCTTGACCAGCGACGGCACCAGCAGCATGCGAATGATGGTGGCGTCGATGATCAGGGCCAGAATCATGCCCACGCCCAGGAACCGCATGATCGACAGGCCGGAGATGGTGAACGCGCCGGTGACGATGATCAGGATCAGCGCCGCCGCCGTCACGATGCGGCCGGTGCGCTGGGTCCCCAGCTTCACCGCCTCCTCGGTGGTGGCGCCCGCGTTGCGTGCTTCGACCATCCGAGACATCAGGAACACCTCGTAGTCCGTCGACAGACCGAAGACGACGGCGAGGATGAGCACGACGAACGTCGCCTCGAGGGGAGACGGCGTGATACCCAGCAGCCCCGCTCCGTGGCCTTCCTGGAAGACGAAGGTCAGGACGCCGAACGTGGCGGCCATGCTCAGCGCGGCCATCAGAACCGCCTTGATCGGCAGTACCACCGAGCCGAACGCGAGGAACAGCAGCACCAGGGTGGACACCACCATGATCGCCAGCATCACCGGGAGCCAGGTGGTGATGGCGTGGTTGCTGTCGAGCAGAAGTGCTGCGCTGCCGCCCACTTGGATGTCGGTGCCCGGCGGCGCCGGCAGGGCGCGCAAGCCGGTCACCACGTTCTGCGTCGCGGCCTGGTCGGCCCCCTCGCTGTAGACGGCCTGGAAGACGACGAAATCGTCCTTCGCCGTGGTGAATTGGACGTTGCTCACCCCGTCGACGGCCTTCATCTCGTTGGTGACGGTGCTGATGGCCGCCCCGTCGGGCCGCGTTCCGTCGCCCTGCAGGACGACGACGGCGCCGTCGCCCGTGCTGGGGAAGTCGGCGGCGAGTGTCTCGTAGGCGATGCGCGCGGGGTCGCTCGCCGGGAGGGCGGTGTACGACGCGTCGCCCAACTTCACCCCGACCAGCGGAGCCGCGAGCACCAGCAGGCCGACGACGATCACCGTCGCGAACGCGATCGGACGGCGCATCACTCGGGTGACCACGGCGCCCCAGAATTTCTGAGCGCGTTGCTCGCCGCGATCGGACGCGGTGCGGGACCAGGTGATGGCGTTGATGCGTGGACCGAGAATGGCCAGAACGGCCGGAACTGCGGTCAGGGACAGAATGGCCGCGCACGCCACCGCGGCCATGGCGCCGTAGCCGAGCGAGCGAATGATCGCCTGCGGAAACACGAGCATTCCGGCGAATGCGCAGATCAGCAGCAAGCCGGAGAACGCAATGGTTCGTCCGGCGGTCAGAACGGTTCGGATCGCGGCGTCGGACGGGTCGGCGCCGGTTCTCAGTTCTTCTCGGAACCTGCTCACGATGAACAGTCCGTAATCGATGGCCAGGCCCAGTCCCAGCAGGGACGCGACGTTGATGGCGAAGGAACTGATGTCGGTGAGGTAGGTGAATCCGTGCAGAACCGCCAGTGCTCCGAGAACCGACAGGGCTCCGACGACGACGGGAACGAGTGCGGCGACCAGTCCGCCGAAGATGAACACCAGCAGGATCAACGTGATCGGGATGGCGATCAGCTCGGCACGCACCAGATCGTCCTGGAGCGTGGTGTTCAGCGACACGGCGACGACGGACTGGCCCGCGAACTGCGACTGGACACCCGGGACCTCGAGCTTGGTCAGAAGGTCGCCGAACGTCGCCAGCGTGACGCCCGTGTTGTCGCCGAGGGTGATCGCGGCAAGCCCCATGGTGCCGTCGTTCGAGACCAGTAGCGGCTTCTCGAGCGCCGTGCCGGTCCAGTAGGACGTGACCTTGGCCGGTTTCACCTCGCTCTGAAAGGTGTTCAGGGTCTGCTCGACGGCGCCGCCGATCGAGTCGAGCGACTGCCCGGCGGGGGCCTTGTAGATCGCGACGATGTCGGGGGTGGCCGTTCCGAGATCGGCCACCTTCAGCGCGACCTGTGCCGATTCGCTGTTCAAGTCGACGTAGCCGCCGGAGCCGAGTTTGCCGAAGACGCCTAGTCCCCAGATTCCGCTGATCACGACGATCAGAACGGCGGTGACGAGCACCCACCATTTGCGTCCGACGGCGAAAGCGGCCCAACGAGTCATGCCGATGATCCTATGTGTCCGCGGCGATCTGCTTTCCCAACGCGGTACCGGACATCCAGGCGCTTTCGATGCGCGGAGAACCGTTGGGGCACCATTGATCACCGGCGAAACCGATGATTCGCCCGTTCTCTTTCGTGTATCCGAAGGGCGCATCGTGGTGGTCCGCGGGCTTGGCGAACGTCCACCGATGCGCGTGGCTCCACACGGGATCGGCGGCGCCGAGGACGTCGGACACGGCGGCGAGCACGGGGTCGATCGCGCCGTCGGGTGCGTCCAGGTGTTGCCGGGCGCGGTCTGCGGTGGTGTGGATTACGAGAACCGGTGCCCCGTCGCCACGACGCGCGCCGTCGTCGGCCACGAAGGAGATGTCGGGATGGTCGTTGACGAACGCCGCGTTCTCGAACGGCCATGCGCGTGAGGCGAATTCGGCCACCACGGCGATGACGGGCTCGTAGTCGACCGCGTCCTCCAGGGTGGTGAGCCGTGCGGCCTGCGGGTCGGGCATCGCGATCACCACGTCACCGGCCGGAAGTTCGTCGACGGTCCGGGTGACGACGTCGAACCCGTCCAGCAGGTTCCGCACCAACGACCGCAGGCCACCCGGCGTGCCCCAGCGCATGGGACCGGTCTTGGTCTGCGGGTCCGAACCGGCGGCGAGGACGCCGAACGTGTCCGTCCACTCGTGCGCCAGCCCGGCCTTCGCCCATCCCTGGACGACGGCGCCGAACCCGTCGTCGGAGACCGTGAAGTACCCCGCTCCGGTGTCGACTCGGCGGCCGTGCAGCTCGGGGGAGGCCATGCGTCCACCCGGCGCGCGGCCGCGATCGAGGATGCGCACCGTGCGGCCTTCCTCGCGCAGCGCGACCGCGCACGCGGCTCCGGCGATACCTGCACCGACGACGGTGACGTGTGGGGTTGTCATTGCTCCACTAGTACCAGCTCACCCGTACCCGATGGGTGCGCTCGGGGCGGTTGTCGGAACGCGCGGCCGAGGTGTCTAATGGGAACACATGTTCGAACAGCTGAAGGCGAACGACGTGATGGAAGCGGTGCTCGGTGGGGTGGAACCAAGGTCCTCCGACCTGGACGGAGATGGAGCGCGTTCTGTCCGGGCGTCCGGGCCGGGTCGTCGATCCACTGGCCGGCGACGGCGGCGACAGCCCCGCCTGGTCACGCAAACGGGCCGAGTACCGAGGGTCCGTCGAGCCCAACGAACCGGTGTCCGTGCCCTACGCGGAACTGCACGCCCACTCGGCGTTCAGCTTCCTCGACGGTGCCTCCCTGCCCGAGGAGATGGTCGAGGAAGCGGCGCGGCTGGGCCTGGACGCCATCGCCCTCACCGATCACGACGGCATGTACGGGGTGGTGCGGTTCGCTGAGGCGGCCCGCGAACTCGGGATGCGCACGGTGTTCGGATCGGAGCTCTCGCTCGGCAACGGCGGGTTCTCCGATCCGCGTACCGGCTCACCCGATCCCGGCGGCGACCATCTGTTGGTTCTCGCCCGCGGGCAGGAGGGCTATCGGCGGTTGTCGCGCGAGATCGCCGCCGCGCACATGGCCGGCGGGGAGAAGGGCAAGCTGCGATACGACCTGGATCGGCTCACGGACGCCGCGGGCGGGCACTGGCAGATCCTGACCGGGTGCCGCAAGGGAAGTGTGCGACGCGGCCTGGCCGAGACCGGCTCGGCCGGTGCCGAACGGGCCCTGGCGGAACTCGTCGACCGGTTCGGATCCGGCCGGGTGGCGGTGGAGCTGACACGACACGGCGTTCCCGAGGACGACGAGCGCAACGACGTGCTCGCGCACCTGGCCGGGAAGATGGATCTGCTGACGGTCGCCACCACGGCGGCGCACTACGCGGAGCCCAGCCGACGCCGGCTGGCGATGGCGATGGCGTCCGTACGCGCGCGCCGAAGTCTGGACGAAGCAGCCGGGTGGTTGGCCCCTCTGGGCGGGGCGCATCTGCGATCCGGGGCGGAGATGGAAACGTTGTTCGCGCAGTACCCGGGCGCGGTGGCCGCAGCAGCGCAGCTCGGGCGAGACTGCGCGTTCGACCTGCACCTGATCGCTCCCCAGCTGCCGCCCTTCGACGTGCCGGAGGGGCACACCGAAATCAGCTGGCTGCGCGAGATCACCCTGCGCGGCGCGGCGGTCAGATACGGTCCGTCGCACGCGAATCCGGCGGCGTACCGGCAGATCGAGCACGAGTTGCGCACCATCGAGGGGCTGGAGTTTCCGGGGTACTTCCTCGTCGTCCACGACATCGTCACGTTCTGCAAGCAGAACGACATTCTGTGCCAGGGGCGAGGATCGGCAGCGAACTCCGCCGTGTGTTACGCCATCGGGATCACCAACGTCGATCCGGTCAAGAATGCGCTGTTGTTCGAACGCTTCCTCTCCGTGGAGAGGGACGGGCCGCCCGACATCGACGTCGACATCGAGTCGGACCGCCGCGAGGAAGCGATCCAGCACGTCTACCGCAAGTACGGCCGCGACTACGCGGCGCAGGTGGCGAACGTCATCACCTACCGCGGCAAGTCGTCGGTGCGAGACATGGCCCGCGCGTTGGGGTTCTCGCAGGGGCAGCAGGACGCGTGGAGCAAGCAGATCGATCGGTGGTCCAGTAGGGGACACCCGAAGGCCGACAACGACATTCCGGCACCGGTGCTCGATCTCGCCGCACAGATCGAGAACTTTCCGCGGCACCTCGGAATCCACTCCGGCGGAATGGTGATCTGCGATCGCCCCATCGCCGACGTCTGTCCGGTCGAGTGGGCGCGAATGGAGAACCGCAGCGTTCTGCAGTGGGACAAGGACGACTGTGCCGCAGTCGGTTTGGTCAAGTTCGACATGCTCGGGCTCGGAATGCTGTCCGCGTTGCACTACATGATGGACATGGTCGCAGAACACAAGGGAATCACTGTCGACCTGGCGCAGCTGGACCTGTCCGAGATGGCGGTCTACGAGATGCTGCAGCGAGCGGATTCGGTGGGCGTGTTCCAGGTGGAGTCGCGCGCACAGATGGCGACGCTGCCGCGGCTCAAGCCACGTGAGTTCTACGACCTGGTCGTCGAGGTCGCGCTCATTCGTCCCGGACCCATCCAGGGCAACTCGGTGCACCCGTACGTCAAGCGCCGCAACGGACTCGAAGAGGTCACCTTCGATCATCCGTCGCTCGAGAATGCGCTCAAGCGCACGCTGGGTGTGCCGCTGTTCCAGGAGCAGCTGATGCAGATGGCGGTGGACGTGGCCGGGTTCTCGGCAACCGAAGCCGATCAACTGCGTCGGGCCATGGGATCCAAGCGCAGCCCCGAGAAGATGGAACGCCTCCGCAGCCGCTTCTACGACGGTATGCGTGAGCTGCACGGCATCACCGGGGAGAAGGCGGACCGAATCTTCGACAAGCTTTACGCCTTCGCCAATTTCGGTTTCCCCGAGAGCCATTCGCAAAGTTTCGCCGCGCTGGTGTTCTACTCGTCGTGGTTCAAGCTGCACCATCCGGCCGCGTTCTGCGCCGGTCTGCTGCGGGCACAACCGATGGGGTTCTATTCGCCGCAGTCGTTGGTCGCCGACGCTCGTCGCCACGGTGTGCCGGTACACGGACCCGATGTGAACGCCAGCCTCGCCGAGGCGACCGTCGAAGGCGGGGGAAACGAGGTGCGCCTCGGCCTGGCCGACGTCCGCAACGTCGGAAAGCCGTTGGCCGAGAAGATCGTCGACGCGCGTCTTGCCGGCGGTCCGTTCACGAGCTTCCTCGATCTCACCGGTCGAGTGGAACTGTCGGTGGCGCAAGCCGAGTCGTTGGCGACCGCCGGCGCTCTGACGTGTTTCGGAGTGACCCGTCGAGAAGCGTTGTGGGCGGCCGGGGCCGCGGCGGCGGAACGACCCGATCGACTTCCCGGTTTGGGCGCGTCGACACGCTCACCGTCGCTTCCCGGCATGAGCGCATGGGAGCTGGCCGCCGCCGACATCTGGGCAACCGGGGTCTCACCCGACACTTATCCCACTCAGTTCCTGCGCACACGGCTCGACGAGATGAAGGTGGTGCCGGCGAACCGTTTGCTGAGCGTCACCGACGGAGACCGGGTTCTGGTGGCGGGGGCGGTGACACATCGGCAACGTCCGGCCACCGCCGCGGGTGTCACGTTCATCAACCTCGAGGACGAGACGGGGATGGTCAACGTGGTGTGTTCGATCGGCCTGTGGTCGAAGTACCGCAAGCTCGCGCAGCTGTCGACGGCGCTGTTCGTACGCGGCAAGGTGCAGAACGCGGAGGGCGCGGTCACGGTGGTCGCCGACCAGCTCGAGGCCCTGGATCTGCGGGTCATCCTCAGGTCGCGCGACTTCCGATGACGGGCGACGTGTCGGTCAGACTCCGCCGTCGAAACCGATCTGACGCCACGCCTCGTACATGACGATCGAGGCGGCGTTCGCGAGGTTGAGCGATCGACGGCCCGGCACCATGGGAATGCGGACGCGGTCGGTGACGTGAGCGTCGTCCAACACCTCCGGGGCCAGCCCGGTGGGTTCGGGACCGAACAGCAGGACGTCACCGCGTCGGTACTCGAGTGACGCGTACGAGGTGTCGGCGTGCGCGGTGAAGGCGAAAACCCGCTCCGGGGCGAGCGAGGTCCACGCCGCGTCGAGGTCGTCGTGCACGGTCACCGACGCGAGATCGTGGTAGTCCAACCCCGCCCGGCGCAGCTTCGGCTCGGACAGGTCGAACCCCAGTGGGCGCACCAGGTGGAGCTCACACCCGGTGACGGCGGCCAGGCGAATCGCGTTTCCGGTGTTCTGCGGAATGCACGGTTGGTGGAACATCAGTCGAAACACCGGTCCAGACTGCCATGTGAAAAACTTCTCCCGTGACCGCGCTGCGACTGGATGGAAAACTGACCCGCGACGAGATCTTCGTCGACCTGACCGCGCGTGTTGCCGCACTGCGCGAGAAGGGAATCGTGCCGGGACTCGGCACCGTTCTCGTGGGCGACGACCCCGGATCCGCCGCGTACGTACGCGGTAAGCACAACGACTGCGCGAAGGTCGGCATCGAGTCCATTCGGCGCGATCTGCCCGCCGACGTCTCGTCCGAGGAACTCGACGCGGTCATCGACGAGCTCAACGCGAACCCGGCGTGCACCGGATACATCGTGCAACTTCCGCTGCCGAAGCACCTCGACGAGAACCGCGCGCTCGAGCGCGTGAACCCCGACAAGGACGCCGACGGTTTGCATCCGGTCAACCTGGGCCGGCTGGTGCTGGGCGCTCCCGGTGCGCTGCCGTGTACCCCGCGCGGCATCGTGCATCTGTTGCGCCGTTACGAGGTTCCGATCGACGGGGCGCACGTGGTGGTGATCGGTCGGGGCGTCACGGTGGGCCGACCCATCGGGCTGATCCTGACTCGGCGCAGTGAGAACGCGACGGTCACGTTGTGCCACACCGGAACTCGTGACCTGGCCGCCGAGGTTTCCCGCGCCGACATCGTGATCGCGGCCGCCGGAGTGCCGAGTCTGATCACCGCCGACATGGTGCGGCCCGGCGCCGCGGTGATCGACGTCGGGGTGAGCCGCACCGACGACGGACTGCGCGGGGACGTCGCAGCCGACGTCGCCGAGGTGGCGGGGTTCCTTTCGCCCAACCCCGGCGGTGTCGGACCGCTCACGCGCGCCTTTCTGTTGACCAATGTGGTCGAACGGGCAGAACGGCAGCTGTGAGGCGTCAGAGCGTGGTCGGCCGCAGCATTCCGGTCGTGATGGTGTTGGCCATCATGGCCGCGGCCGCCGTGCTCGTTCTCGCCGACCGGTGGCGCCGCGGGTCGCTGCTGTTCGGCGTCGCCATCGTGTTCGCGGCGCTGCTGAGGTTGTGTCTGCCGTCGGATCGCGTGGGGATTCTCGCGGTCCGCTCGCGCGCGTTCGACACGGTGTCGCTCGCCGCCGTCGGCGGCGCGATCGTGTGGTTGTCGATCTCGATCGATCCGCTGGGCACGGGGTAGTTCAGGAACCGGCCAGTTCGCCCCGCGCCAGGTCCATCGTCCGGCCCAGCATGGACGCCACGGGAACCGCTTCGGTGAGAAAGCCGTCGTGACCGTCTCGGGAGAGCACCACGTTCAGACCCTCGCAGTTCGGCAGTGAATCGGCGATCAGCTGCTGCTGCCGAATCGGGTAGAGGCGGTCGGAATCGACACCGCCGACCACGGTCGGAACCGTCGTCGCCCGTAGTGCTTCCTCGACGCCGCCGCGTCCGCGGCCCACGTCGTGTCGATTCATCGCTTCGGACAGCAGCACGTAGGTGCCCGCGTCGAACCGGCCGACCAGCTTGGCGGCCTGATGTTCGAGGTAGCTCTGCACCGCGTATCGGCCGCCGTCCAGAGCGTCTTCGTACTGCTGTGACCGGTTGCCGAAGCGGGCGTCCAGCTCCTGGTCCGTGCGGTAGGTCAGGTGTGCGATGCGGCGCGCGATGCCGAGCCCGGCCTCGGGAAGTCGGCCCGTGCCGTGGTAATCGCCGTTCTGCCAGTTCGGATCGCTCGTGATGGCCGCGATCTGCGTGGTCTGCGTACCGATCTGATCTGCCGAGGCGCGTGCACCGACGGCGAGCACCAGCGCCGACGCGACGCGGTCGGGATGCCCGACGATCCATTCCAGCGTGCGCATACCGCCCATGGATCCGCCGACCACCGACGCGAACTTGGCGATGCCGAGTGCGTCGGCGAGCTGTCGCTCCGCGGTCACCTGGTCGCGAATGGAGATGGCGGGAAAGCGTGAGCCCCACGGATTGCCGTCCGGCGCAAGCGAACTGGGCCCGGTGGTGCCGCGGCACCCACCGAGAACGTTCGTGGCCAGGATGCACCACTCGTCGGTGTCGAGCGGGGCGCCCGGACCGACGGCGTCGTTCCACCAGCCGGGTGACGGATGATCCGGACCCGCCGGGCCGTGCACGTGAGAATCGCCGGTCAGTGCGTGCTCGACCAGGACGACGTTGTTTCGTTCGGGCGACACCTCACCCCAGCGTTGTACGGCAACGGTGACGTCGGGGATGCTCTGCCCACTCTCGAGCTGGACGTCACCGATGTTCACGAAGCCCAGTTGCCCGTCCGGCGGCGGAAACGCAGCCGGACGGGCGACGGGTGTGGAGCTGAGGGTCAAGACGCCGCCGCAGCGACCGAGGCCGCACCCGAGGCGGCGCGGAAACCGCCCTCGAGGTCGGCGAGGATGTCGTCGATTCCCTCGATACCGACGGCCAGCCGGACGAGACCCGGAGTGACACCGGACGCGAGCTGCTCTTCGGGACTGAGCTGCGAGTGGGTCGTGGACGCGGGGTGGATGACGAGAGAACGCACGTCTCCGATGTTAGCGACATGGCTGTGCAGTGTGAGTGCATCGACGAAGCGTTTGCCCGCGTCGGCCCCTCCGGCCAGCTCGAACGCCACGATCGCGCCGGCGCCCCGCGGGGCGAGTTGCTGCCCGCGCTCGTACCACGGCGACGACGGAAGGCCGGCGTAGTTGACCGTCACCACGTCGCTTCGGCCGATGAGGTAGTTCGCAACCTTCACCGCGTTCTCGACGTGCCGTTCCAGGCGCAGGCTGAGCGTCTCGATGCCCTGGCTGATGAGGAAGGCGTTGAACGGCGAGACCGCCGCACCGATGTCGCGTAGCAACTGCACGCGAGCCTTGAGTGCGAAGGCGGGCGCTCCCAGGTCGGCGAAAACCACGCCGTGGTAGCTCGGATCGGGGGTCGTGTACTGCGGATGGCGGCCCTGCGTCCAGTCGAACGTACCGCCGTCGACGATCACGCCCGCTACGGCGTTTCCGTGCCCACCGAGGTACTTCGTCGCCGAATGCACCACGATGTCGGCGCCGTGCTTCAGCGGCTGGATGAGGTACGGGGTGGCGACGGTGTTGTCGACGATGAGCGGAATTCCGGCGCTGTGGGCGACGTCCGCGACACCCGGGATGTCGAAGATGTCGTTCTTCGGGTTCGAGATGGTCTCGCCGTAGAACGCCTTGGTGTTGGGCTGCACGGCGCCGCGCCAGTGCTCGAGGTTGTCAGGGTCCTCGACGAACGAGACCGTGATGCCCAGCTTCGGCAGTGTGTAGTGGAAGAGGTTGTAGGTACCGCCGTAGAGACGCGGGCTCGAGACGATGTGATCGCCCGCCTCCGCGAGATTGAGAATGGCGAGTGTCTCCGCGGCCTGGCCCGATGCGAGCAGCAGCGCCGCCACGCCACCCTCGAGCGCGGCGATCCGCTGCTCGACGGCGTCTTGCGTCGGATTCATGATGCGGGTGTAGATGTTGCCCGGCTCGGCCAGACCGAACAGTGCCGCGGCGTGATCGGTGTTGTCGAAGGTGTACGAGGTGGTCTGGTAGATCGGCAGAGCGCGGGCGTGTGTCACCGCGTCCGGGGTCTGGCCCGCGTGAATCTGCTTGGTCTCGAAGCTCCAGTTGGCGGTGGGATCTTCGGGTGCAGCGTCGGGGGAGATGTCGGTCATGGTCGATCCTTCGGGGTCGCGTCGACGCCGCGGCCGTATCGGGCGGCGGTGTCGGGAAAGTCAGAGAGAAGTGTGGTGTCGGGGTCTATCGGGGACAGCTACACATGGTGAGAAAACCTCCGATGGCTGCTCCGTGGAGAGCATCCGGTCAGTGGGCCCGTCGTGCGGACCCGCGCTTGCTCCCGATCAGGTAGATCGAGTAACCCGGTCAATCACCCGGGGCACCCCACCGCGGCTGGAGGGTTGCCGGCCAGCAAGCCGGGGCTCGATGCTGGCACTCATGACCTTGGCGGCGATATTAGCCGAGGCCTGCCGTGAGTGGAATCACGGCTGCTCGATTCGTGAATGGGCGACCGCGGGTTGGACAATGGTTGCGCTACCTACTGAATCGAGAAAGTGTCATGACCCAGGTCGTCGAACGCGACATCCTCCAGTCTCCGGACGTGACATCCCGGAGCCGACGTGGCGCGATGCTGGCTCTGGCTCTCGGCGGATTCGGCATCGGCACCACGGAATTCGTCTCGATGGGGCTTCTTCCCGAAATGGCGTCGAGCGTCGGAGTGACGGAACCGGTTGCCGGCCACTTCATCTCCGCCTACGCACTCGGCGTCGTCGTCGGTGCACCGACGATCGCCGCACTGGCCGCGCGCGTCGAGCGCAAGACGTTGCTCATCGGTCTCATGGTCGCCTTCACGATCGGCAATCTGGCCACCGTCCTGGCCCCGACCTACGGAACTCTGGTCGCAGCGCGGTTCGTCGCCGGCCTTCCGCACGGTGCGTTCTTCGGCGTCGCGGCACTGGTCGCCGCGCATCTCGCCGAACCCGGCAACCGAGCCAAGGCCGTCGCCTTGGTCATGATGGGGCTCTCGGTGGCGAACGTCATCGGCGTCCCGGCGGCGTCGTTCATCGGACAGACCTTCGGGTGGCGCTCGGCCTTCGCCGTGGTGGTGGCCATCGGCATCGTCACCGTCGGCGCTCTCTGGAAGCTCGTTCCGACGTTGCAGGGTCTGCACCTGAGCAATCCGATCAAGGAACTCGGCGCACTGCGCCGCGTGCAGGTGTGGATGACCCTGCTGTTCGGCATGGTCGGCTTCGGCGGAATGTTCGCCGTCTACACCTACATCAGCTCGACGCTGACCGACGTCTCCGGTCTGCCCCGCAGCGCGGTGCCGGTGGCCCTGATGATCTACGGGCTCGGCATGGTGGCCGGCAACGTGCTCGGCGGCCGTATTGCCGACCGGGCCCTCATGCCGGGGCTGTTCCTCTGCATGATCGCGCTCGTCTCCGTGCTCGTGGGCTTCGTCTTCGCCGCCCACAATCCCGTCACGGCGCTGATCTTCGTGTTCCTCATCGGCGTGTCGTGCTCGGCGATGATCCCCGGACTGCAGACGCGGTTGATGGACGTCGCCGGCGACGCCCAGACCCTCGCGGCGACCCTCAACCACGCGGCGCTGAACCTCGCGAATGCCGGTGGAGCGTGGATCGGTGGTCTCGTCATCGCAGCCGGTTACGGGTACACCGCACCTGCGGCGGCGGGCGCGATTCTCGGAGTTCTGGGATTGGGCGTTCTCACCACTGCCGTCGTACTGGATCGCCGCGCCCGCGTCTGAGCGGATGGCAGACTTTCCGTCATGCCGGAACTGGACGCCACCGATGCACGCCTTCTTCTCGAACTCTCGGAGAAGCCCAGAGCCTCGGGCGTAGAGCTCGCACACTCGCTGGGATTGGCCCGCAACACGGTGCAGTCGCGGCTGGCCAAGTGGGACACCGGCGGTCAGCTCGGCTCGATCGACAGACGAGTCAACCCCAGCGCTCTCGGCTACCCGCTCCTGGCGTTCGTGACCATCAGGGTCGATCAGCACCGTCTGTCGGGCGTGACCACCGCGCTCGCCGACATTCCCGAGGTCGTCGAGGTGTTCGGCTTGTCCGGCGCGTCCGACCTTCTCGTCCGCATCGTGGCCGTGGACGCCGACGACCTGTATCGGATCGCCGGCCTCATACTCGACATCCCCGGCGTCGAGCGCACCAACATGGCCATCGCGATGCGCGAGTTGGTCACCTACCGACTCACACCCGTCCTCGAGCGCGCCGCGGACCCACGACGAAAGTGACCATGTCTCACACCATCACGACGGTCAACGTCAACGGAATTCGCGCCGCAGTGCGCAAAGGGATGTCGGAGTGGCTGTCACGATCCGACGCCGACATCGTGTGTCTCCAGGAGACACGCGCGTCGGACGACGAGATCGTCTCGAGTCTCGACTCGGCGCTCGGCTCGGGATGGCATCTCGCGTCCGCCGAGCCGTCGCAGAAGGGGCGCAACGGCGTCGCCATCCTGTCCCGCGAGCCGTTCGAGTCGGTGACGATCGGAATCGGCAGCGACGAGTTCGACTCCGCCGGCCGCTACATCGAAGCGGTGATCGACGGAGTGACCGTCGGCAGTCTGTATCTGCCGACCGGCGAGGCGGGCACCGAGAAGCAGCAGGCCAAGGAGCGGTTCATGTCAGCCCTCGCTGCCCGCATGGCCACCCTCGAAGCCACCGGGGTCGACGCGGTGATGTGCGGGGACTGGAACATCGCGCACACCGAGCGAGATCTCAAGAATTGGAAGGCCAACCGGGCCAAGTCGGGTTTCCTTCCCGCGGAACGAGAGTGGATCACCGCGCTGCTGTCCGGCTCGTGGGTCGACGTCGTTCGGGAGCTGCATCCCGATGTCGACGGACCGTACAGCTGGTGGTCGTACCGGGGGCGCGCGTTCGACAACGACGCCGGCTGGCGTATCGACTACCACCTCGCGACCACGGACTTTGCGGACCGCGCGAAGGACGCCGTGGTCGAGCGTGCGCCGACCTACGACACGCGATGGTCGGACCATGCCCCCGTGACCGTGGTCTATCGCTGAGGTCCGCCCCCGCTGTGCGCGAATTCCGGCCCTGGAGGGCCGGAATTCGCGCACAGGTGCGGAGCGACCGACCGAAGGTGACCGTCGTCTCCACCCGGAATAGGCCCGTTCGGTAGCGCGGTTGTCCTTGTCGTGATCAACGAAACGACGACACTGTTCACCCCCGTGACACTGGGAGACCTCTCGCTGGCCAACCGGCTCGTGATGGCCCCCTTGACTCGAATGCGCTCGGGCACCGACGGTGTCCCCGGTCCGATCGTGGTGGAGCACTACCGCCAGCGCGCCACACTCGGCCTCATCGTCACCGAGGGCACGTATCCGAGCCGCGCCGGCCAAGGATTCCCCGGTCAGCCCGGTCTCGTCACGCCCGAGCAAGTCGAGGGATGGCGCAACGTCGCCACTGCGGTGCACGGCGAGGGTGGGGTCGTGGTCGCGCAGGTGATGCACGCAGGACGAGTGACCCACGAAGCCACCACGGGTGGCCACGAAGTCGTCGGACCGAGCGCGATCGCCATCGACGGCGAGACCCACACCTACGAGGGCAAGAAGCCCTACCCGGTCCCGCGTGAGCTGGGAACAGACGAACTTGCAACTGTTGCAGCCGAATTCGTCACAGCGTCGAAGAATGCGATCGACGCCGGTCTGGACGGTGTCGAGGTTCACGGAGCCAATGGATACCTGCTCCACGAGTTCCTCTCACCCGCGTCCAACCAGCGGACCGATCGTTACGGCGGCTCGCCGGAGAACCGTGCGCGTTTCGTGGCAGAGGTCGTGGAGGCTGTTGCCGCCGAGCTCGGCGCCGGTCGCGTCGGGCTTCGGATTTCTCCCGAGCACAACATCCAGGACGCACTGGAGGAGGACGGCGAAGACGTGCGGGCGACGTACACCTCCCTCGTCGAGCGGTTGGCACCGCTCGGGCTCGCCTATCTCAGTGTCCTGCACAAGGATCCGTCCGGGGATCTGGTTCAAGGTCTGCGGAAGTCGTTCGACGGGCCCCTGCTGGTCAACAGCGGCTTCGGACAGATCACCAGTCGTGACGAGGCCTTGGACGCGATCACCGAGGGTCTGGGCGACGCGGTCGTGGTGGGTCGGCCTGCCATCGCCAATCCCGATCTCGCCCGCCGCTGGCGCGAGAATCTTTCGGAGAACGCCCCGGATCAGTCCACCTTTTACACCGACGGTGCGAAGGGGTACACCGACTACCCTGCGCTGACCGCCTAGCTCGATCGGGTGTGACCTGCCGCGCTCGGGGGTATCCCGACGCCATGACAACGAGCACCGAACGTACCGACGGCGTCCGCAAGGTCGCCGAACTGATGAGCAAGTCATCGCTCTGCATGTTCACCACCGTCGGCCTGGACGGCCATCTGAAGTCCAGGCCGATGGCGCTGCAGGAGACCGAATTCGACGGCGACCTCTGGTTCTTCGCGCAGAGCGACTCTCGCAAGGTAGCCGACATCGGCAAGGATCCGTCGGTGAACGTCTCGTTCCAGTCGGGGACGTCCTGGGTGTCGTTGTCGGGTCACGCCGAGACGGTCACCGACGACGCCAAGCGCACAGAACTCTGGAACTCTCGCGCAGCCGCCTGGTTCGAGAATGGCCCGACGTCCGACGAGGTGCTGCTCATCAAGGTGGTCGCCGAGGGGGCCGAATACTGGTCCGCGCCAGGGTCCAAGGTGTTGACGCTGCTGGCGTACGCGAAGTCGCGTATCACCGGCGAGAGGCCGGATGTGGGGACCAACGACACCGTCGACATGTGATCCGCGCTGGGCCATCGCCGTCGGCTGTGCGCGAATTCCGGCCCCCGGGGGCCGGAATTCGCGCACAGGTGGGGAACGCCCCAGCGCCGAGGTGATTGAATCTGTAGACCATGACGACCCAGCGCGTACTCTCCGGAATCCAGCCCACCGCTGATTCGTTCCATCTGGGAAACTTTCTCGGCGCCGTGCGGAACTGGGTCACGTTGCAGGAAGACTTCGAGGCGTTCTACTTCGTCCCGGATCTCCACGCGATCACCGTCCCTCAGGACCCGAAGGAACTCCGTCGGCGTACGCGCATCGCGGCTGCGCAGATCCTCGCCGCGGGCGTGGACCCGACACGCTCGACCCTGTTCGTCCAGAGCCAGGTTCCCGAGCACACGCAGTTGGCGTGGGTGCTCAACTGCATCACCGGTTTCGGTGAGGCCAGCCGGATGACGCAGTTCAAGGACAAGTCCGCCAAGCAGGGCAGCGAGCAGACCAGCGTCGGTCTCTTCACGTACCCGGTGCTGCAGGCGGCGGACATTCTGCTGTACCGCCCCGCGCTCGTTCCGGTCGGAGAGGACCAGCGCCAACACCTCGAACTGACGCGTGATCTGGCCCAGCGCTTCAACTCTCGGTTCGGCAAGACGTTCGTGGTCCCCGAGGGCCACATCGTCAAGGAGACGGCGAAGATCTTCGACCTGCAGGACCCGACGTCGAAGATGAGCAAATCGGCGTCGACCGCAGCCGGGTTGATCAACATCCTCGACGACCCGAAGGTCTCGGCCAAGAAGATCAGGTCGGCGGTCACCGACAACGAGCGCGACATCAGATTCGACCCGGTGGAGAAAGCGGGTGTCAGCAACCTGCTCGTTATCCAGTCCGCGCTCGGGGGTACTCCCGTGCAGACATTGGTGGAGAACTACCAGGGCAAGGGGTACGGCGATCTCAAATCCGACACGGCAGACGCCCTCACCGAGTTCGTGGTGCCGCTCAGGGCGAAGGTCGACGAGCTGCTCGCGGACCCGGCCGAGCTGGACCGCATTCTCGCCGACGGCGCCGAGCGGGCGCGGTCCATCGCGTCGGCGACACTCGCTCAGGTCTACGAGCGCGTGGGTTTCCTCGCGCCGCAGGTCGGGTGATTAGGTGCCCGATTTCGCCGGAGCGCTCGATCGACGCCGCAAGGCCTGGCCGTGGCTCGACCACGTGGTACGCGCGGGGTCGGTCTACACGCAGCAGAAGGGCGACTACTACGCCGCCGGCATCACCTACTTCAGCATCCTGGCGCTGGTGCCGCTGCTGATGGTGGCGTTCGCGGTGGTGGGCTTCGTCCTCAGCTCACGCCCGGATCTGCTCGAACAACTGCAGACGGCGATCGCCGACAACGTCCCTGGCGGTTTCGGTACCACCGTCAGCGACCTCGTGGACACGGCCATCGAGTCGCGCACCAGCGTCGGCGTCATCGGTCTGGTCGGTGCCCTGTACGCGGGGCTGGGGTGGACGGCGAACCTACGCGAAGCTCTCACCGCGATGTGGGAGAGCCAGCACGAGCGGTCGAACTTCCTGGTGACCAAGCTCAAGGACCTCGGCGCTCTGGTCGGCCTCGGACTCGCGTTGGCCGTCTCGCTGTCGCTGTCGGCGCTCGGCAGCAGCGGTATCGCCGACCGCGTTCTCGAGTTGCTGAAGGTCGACAACGTAGTGGGCGTCGGTGTGCTCGTTCGGGTGGTGTCGATTCTGGTGTCCATCGTGGCCACCTGGGCGGTGTTCATCTGGGTCATCGCCCGGCTGCCCCGCGAACCGGTCACCGCGAAGAGTGCCGTGCGGGCCGCGTTGCTCGCGGCGGTGGCCTTCGAGGTGCTCAAGCAGGTCGGCGCCATCTACCTCGCGTCCGTCACCAGCGGACCCGCGGGAGTCGCGTTCGGCCCTATCATCGGTCTGCTCGTCTTCGTGTTCACCACCTCTCGGCTTCTGCTCTTCTGCACCACCTGGGCGGCGACGGCGCGGGAGAACATGGCGCTCGCCGCCACCCCACCGCCCGATTCGGCAATCATCGCTCCGCGGGTCGACATGCGCGAGGGGCTGTCCGGCGTCGGTGTGGCCGCCGCCGTCGGAGCCGGACTGCTCGCCGCAGTGGGCCTGAGCGGAATTCGAGACCGACTGCGACGCTGAGACATTGAACGGCGCGAGGCATTCAACTGCGCGAGACATTCGTCATCCACGTTCGACCGGGAGAAAGTCAGGCATGTGCGAATTGCTCTATTGTCCTACCGCAGCAAGCCGCACTGCGGTGGTCAAGGGGTCTACGTCTCGCGGCTGAGCAAGGCGCTGATCGACGCCGGCCATCACGTCGAGGTGTTCTCCGGGCAGCCGTATCCGGATCTCGATCCGCGCGTCATCCTGACCAAGGTCCCCAGTCTCGATCTCTACCGCGAGCCCGATCCCTTCCGGACTCCGCGTCCCGGTGAGATCAGGAACTGGATCGACGTGCTCGAGGTGCTCACGATGTGGACGGCTGGTTTCCCGGAGCCGTTGACGTTCAGCCTGCGGTCGGCGCGGTTGCTGCGACATCGCCTGCAGGACTTCGACATCGTGCACGACAACCAGTCGCTCGGCTACGGGTTGCTGTCGGTTCGCCGACGGGGGCTTCCCCTGGTGGCCACGATTCATCACCCCATAACCCGCGACCGCGCGTTGGACCTGGCCGCCGCGCCGTGGTTCCGCAAGGTCGCTGTCATGCGCTGGTACGGATTTCTGACCATGCAGAAGCGGGTCGCGAAGCGTCTGCCGCGGGTGTTGACGGTGTCCTCGTCCTCGGCGGCCGACACGGCGACCGCGTTCGACGTCGACCCCTCGAACATCGACATCGTGCCGTTGGGCGTCGACACGCAGACGTTCCGTCCGCCGAGCGAGTCGCGGGTGCCGGGCCGGATCGTGGCGATCGCGTCGGCTGACGTGGCGCTCAAAGGCGTTCGTCATCTGCTCGAAGCCGTCGCCAAGGTGCGAACGGAACGGACCGTCGAGCTGCAGCTGGTGTCCAAGCTCGATCCGCAGGGGCGCACTGCCCGCCTGATCGAGCAACTCGGCCTCGGCGACGTCGTGCACACGCGGTCCGATCTCGACGACGACGAGCTGGCGGCACTGCTCGGCTCCGCCGACCTCGCGTGTGTCCCGTCGTTGTACGAGGGGTTTTCGTTGCCCACGATCGAGGCGATGGCCTGCGGAACCCCGTTGGTGGTCAGCCGTACCGGGGCGATTCCGGAGGTCGTGGGCGAGGACGGCGCGTGCGCCGACCTGGTGCCACCGGGAGACAGTGACGCACTGGCGGTCGCCCTGACCCGAGCGCTCGGCGACGACGACCGGCGCGCCCGGATGGGGGAGCGTGGCCGCGTCCGCGCCGTGGAGAAGTTCAGCTGGGCGGCGGTCGCATCCGCCACCGTCGACTGCTATCGCAAGGTGAGTGAGCAATGCTGACAATGGATTTCGACCGCCTCGGGTTCCGGCCCGGACAGACGGTCGTGGACATCGGCGCCGGCGCCGGGCGCCACTCGTTCGAACTGGCCCGCCGCGGGGTCGACGTGATCGCCTTCGATCAGAACAAGGAAGAACTCGACACGGTCGCCGACATGTTCGCCGCGATGCGCGAGGTCGGCGAGATCCCCGTCGGCACCGAGGCCGAGGTGGTCCCGGGAGACGCACTGGCGCTTCCCTTTCCGGATCGACACTTCGACGGGGTGATCGTCTCGGAGATGCTCGAGCACATTCCGTCCGACGCCGAGGCGATCGCCGAGATCGCCCGCGTGGTCAAGCCTGGCGGCACGGTCGCCGTGAGCGTGCCCCGCTGGTTACCGGAGCGGGTGTGCTGGGCGCTGTCGGATCAGTACCACGCCAACGAGGGTGGGCACGTGCGGATCTACCGCGCGAACGAACTCGCCGCGTCCCTCACCGCCGCCGGCCTGGTCGAGACGCACCGTCATCACGCACACGCCCTGCACTCGCCCTACTGGTGGATCAAGTGCGCCGTCGGGGTGAACGACGAGGACAACGTCCTGGTGCGTACCTATCACCGGTTCCTGGTGTGGGACATGATGAAAGCGCCGAGGTTCTCGCGCACTCTCGAACGCCTGCTGAACCCGGTGATCGGCAAGAGCGTCGTGATCTATCTGAGAAAGCCGACCGAATAGCATGCGCCGCGTCGACGTACCGGAGGTCGTCGGTGTCCTGACCGCCGACGACATCGTCCGCAGCGCCGAATCCATTGCCGCGGTTCAGCAACGCTCCGGCGCCATACCGTGGTCACCCACCGGGCACACCGATCCGTGGGATCACGTCGAGTCCGCCATGGCGCTGTCGGTCGGCGGACTGCGGGAGGAAGCCGAGCGCGCCTACGACTGGATGCGCCGCGAGCAACGACCCGACGGGTCGTGGCCCATGCAGTACCGCGGGGACGTCGTGGAGGACGCGGGATCGGACACCAACTTCTGCGCGTACGTGGCAGTCGGTGTGTGGCACCACTTCTCGATGACCCACGACGACGCGTTCCTGGCGCGGATGTGGCCGACCGTGGCGGCGGCCATCGATTTCGTTCTCGACTTCCAGAGCGACCGCGGTGAGATCGCGTGGGCGGCCGGGCCGAAGGGTCGCGCGGAAGCTGCTCTCCTGACCGGCAGTTCGAGCATCTTCCACAGCCTGCGGTGCGCCGTCGCCATGGCGGAACACCTGGCCGACGCACGCGGAGAGTGGGAGCTGTCGGCGGACCGACTCGGTGACGTCCTCCGGGACCACGAGCATGCGTTCGTGACCAAGTCCTCGCACTCGATGGACTGGTACTACCCGATTCTCGCAGGGGCGCTGCGGGGTGGCGCCGCCGAGACGAGGATCGACCGTCGGTGGGACGATTTCGTCGTCGACGGACTCGGTGTTCGCTGTGTCGACCACCAACCCTGGGTCACGGGGGCCGAGACCTGCGAACTCGTGATGGCCCTCGACGCGATCGGTCGACGCGAGCAGGCCGTGGAGCAGTTCGCCAACATGCAGCACCTCCGAGATCCGGACGGTGCGTACTGGACCGGTCTGGTGTACTCGGACGGAAAGCGATGGCCCGTCGAGCGCACCACGTGGACCACCGCGGCGGTGATCCTCGCGGCGGACGTCCTCAGCGGGGCCACTCCCGGCAGCGAGATCTTCCGCTAGTTGCGGGTCAGGACGCGCAGCGACCCGACCACCGTCTCCTCGGAGAAGTCCCCGCTGTCGAGGGCGCGCCGGTAGATCCGGTACGGGGCCTGGCCGCCGTCGTTCGGATCCGGGAAGACATCGTGAATCAGCAGTGCGCCACCGGTTTTGATCCACGGCGACCAGCCCTCGAAGTCGGTGGACGCCGCCTCGTCGGTGTGACCGCCGTCGATGAACAGAACGTCGATCGGCGTGTTCCATATGGCCGCGACGGCCCCGGAACGACCGACCACGGCCACGACGGTCTCGTCGAGGTCGGCGTCGGAGATGGTCCGTCGGAACCGTCCGAGGGTGTCGAACTTTCCGTCGGCGGGGTCCACGAGGGTCGAGTCGTGGTACTCCCACCCGACCTGATGCTCTTCCGAGCCCCGATGATGATCGACGGTGACGACACGACCGCCGGTGATCTCGGCGGCACTGCCGAGGAACACCGTGGATTTGCCGCAGTAGCTTCCGATCTCGAGGGCGACGCCCTCTCCGAGATGGGCGAGCGCGGCGTCGAACAACCCGAGCCCCTCGTCGGTGGGCATGAATCCGGTCGCGCGCTCCGCGATGCGCAGACGGTGCTCGGGCATGGTGATGGAAGTCGGCACGGTCCGATCCTGTCAGGGCCTGTGTGCGGAATCAGCGCCGGGACAGCTTGCGCGCCCACGTGAGCAGACCACCGACAGCGATCAGAGCCACGATGCCGACGCCCACCCGTACCGCCAGTTCCCCGTCGGCGGAGTCCGAACCCGACGCCAGGGGCCGATTGGGGACCGCCGCCGCGGATGTCGACGACGGACTCGCCGTTCTGGTCACCGTCGCGGCGGGCACGGAATTCGCCTCCACCAACGTCCCGACCGACGTGCCGACCGGAAGCGCGAATCCGTAATCCAGCAGGCGCGCAACCTGTTCCCACGGCCGGATCGGCAGGACGTCCGCGTCCATGAGGCTCACCGCGAGTCGACGCCCGTTCTTCTGAGCTCCACCGACGAAGGTCTGGCGTGCGTCGTCGGTGTAACCGTTCTTGCCGCCGAGCGCGCCGTCGTAGTTGTAGAGGAGCTGATTGTCGCTGGCGAGCGTGAAACCGGGACGGTCCTTGTCGTCCGGAATCGCGGGGTCCTTCGGATATCCGGGGAACGGCACGGACTCCGTCGAAACCAGTTGTGCGAACGTGGGGTTCGCGATTGCGGCCCGGAAGATCAGGGCGAGGTCGTAGGCCGAGCAGGACATACCCGGACCGTCGAGTCCGGACGGGGTGACCACCCGAGTGTCGAGTGCGCCGAGAGCGGCGGCCTCGTCGTTCATCTTCCGCACCGCCGCGTCGACGCCGCCGAGCTGCACGGCGATCGCGTGCGCCGCGTCGTTGCCCGAGGCCATCACCAGCCCTTGAAGAAGCTGACGGATCGTGTAGACACCGCCCTTGCCGATGCCGACCGCGCTTCCCTCCGCCTGCGCGTCCTCCGCCGTGCCGGTCACGGTCTTGTTCAGATCGAGTTCGTCGAGCGCCACCAGCGCCAGCAGGGTCTTGATGGTGCTCGCCGGACGGTAGCGACCGTGCGGATCCTTCGCGGCGATGACGTCGCCGGTGTCGAGGTCCGACAGCACCCACGCGTGAGCCGAGATGTCGGCCGGCAGCGGCGGCGTCCCGTCGGCGGTGATCACACCGCACGCATCCAATTCCGAGCCTCCCACCGCCTCGGCGGGGACCGGCGCGGGCGAGGGAACAGTGCTTCCGGGTTGAGGGACTTCGGACGAATCGATGGGCGGCGGCGGGGTGGTGCGATTGGGGCAGTTGTCCGTATTCGGTGTCGTGAATGGTGTTGTCGTCACCGATGTTTCGGGAGGCTGAGCTGCCGCGGGCGCCGCGAAGCCGAGCAGGATCGCCGACGTGGCGAGCGCGGCGGCGATCGATCTCATCATCGCCCGCCACAGTAGGCGAACGCCCCCGTCGGATGGCTGACGGGGGCGTTCGGCGTGTTGGGGTCTGAGCTGTTTTCGGGGCTCAGCTGTTGTCGGGACTCAGCTGTTTTCAGGGAATCCGAGGTTGATGCCGCCATGGCTGGGGTCGAGCCAGCGGGAGGTGACGGCCTTGGCGCGGGTGAAGAAGTGGACGCCTTCGGTGCCGTGGGCGTGGGTGTCGCCGAAGAGGCTGTTCTTCCAGCCGCCGAAGCTGTAGTAGGCCATGGGCACCGGAATGGGGACGTTGATGCCGATCATTCCGACCTCGACCTCGTTCTGGAACCGTCGGGCCGCACCGCCGTCGTTGGTGAAGATGGCGGTGCCGTTGCCGTACGGGTTGTCGTTGATCAGGGCGAGAGCGTCGTCGTAGGTGTCGACGCGCACGACCGACAGGACGGGTCCGAAGATCTCGTCCGTGTAGACGGACATGTCGGGGGTGACGTTGTCGATGAGCGTCGGTCCCAACCAGAATCCGCCGTCCGCGCCGTCGGCCTTCACCCCGCGACCGTCGACGACGATCGTGGCGCCGGCTTCTTCGCCGGCGTCGACGTAGGAGGCCACCTTGTCGCGGTGCGCCTTGGTGACCAGGGGTCCCATGTCGGCGTTCCGCGTTCCGTCGCCCGTGACGAGCGGGGTGGTGCGGTCGACGATCTTGGCGACGAGATCGTCGGCGATGTTCCCGACGGCGACGAGGGCGGAGATGGCCATGCAGCGTTCACCGGCGGACCCGAAGCCGGCGTTGACCATCGCGTCGGCGGCGAGGTCGAGATCGGCGTCGGGGAGGACGATGGCGTGGTTCTTGGCTCCGCCGAGGGCCTGGACGCGCTTGCCGTGGGCGGTGCCGGTGGAGTAGACGTACTGCGCGATGGGGGTGGAGCCGACGAAGGAGATCGACTTGATCTTCTTGTTCTCGAGCAGCTCGTCGACGGCGAGCTTGTCGCCTTGGAGGACGTTGAACACACCGGGGGGCAGTCCGGCCTCCTCCCACAGTTCGGCGAGCCAGATGCTGGCGGTGGGGTCCTTCTCCGACGGCTTGAGAACGACGGTGTTACCGCACGCGATGGCGATGGGGAAGAACCACATGGGGACCATGGCGGGGAAGTTGAAGGGGGAGATGATGCCGACCGGTCCGAGCGGTTGGCGGATGGAGTAGACGTCGACGTTGGTCGACGCGTTCTCGGTGTACCCACCCTTGAGCAGATGCGGGATGCCGCAGGCGAATTCGACGACTTCCTGGCCGCGGCTGATTTCTCCGAGTGCGTCGGAGAGCACCTTGCCGTGCTCGCTGGTGATGATCTCGGCGAGTTCGCCCTTCTTGGCGTTCAGCAGCTCGCGGAACGCGAAGAGCACCTGGGTGCGCTTGGCGAGCGAGGTGTCGCGCCAGGCGGGGAACGCGGCGGCGGCGGCGTCGATGACGGCCCGGGCGTCGTCGAGGTTGGCGAGGGCGAGCTCACCTGTCACCTCGCCGGTGGCGGGGTTGGTGACGGGGGAGGTCTTGTCGGATGTTCCGGCGAACGGCTTTCCGTCCAACCAATGGGCAATCGTCTTGGCGCTCATGGCAACTTCACTTTCTGTATTTGGCAACGTAGTCGGTCATCGTCTGGAGTTGATAGCGGGACACTTCGTGCGCGTTCTCGTTCTCGGCGAAGACGCTCGAGACCATGACGGTGTCGTCTCGATCGTAGAACCCGAGGTCGCCGAGACCGCCGAAGAACTGATCCCAGTCGACGTCGCCGTCACCGATCTTGAGGTGCTGGTGGACGCGCACTGCGTTGCCCGGCGGGTTGGTGATGTACCGAAGTCCGTGGGACCGATGATGATCCATCGTGTCGGCGACGTGCACGAGCCGCACGAGGTCACCGGCGGCCTCCATGATCGCCGCGAGGTCGCCTCCCATGTGGAACTGGTGGCACGCGACGATGACCATGCCGATGTTCGGGGAGTTGACGCCGCGAATCACGCGGACGGCGGCGAGGCCGTCCTCGACGAAGTCGTCCGGGTGCGGGTCGATCCGAACGTCGATTCCCTCCCTCTCGATGATCGGCAGCAACTCTTCCATCGACCGGTAGAACGCACGCTCGGATTCCTCGGCTTTTTCGGGCCGGCCACTGAACTCGGTGTTCATGACGTTCACGCCGAGGTCGACGGTGATCTGGATGGCCCGCTTCCAGTACCGCACCGCCGCCTCGCGGGCGTCCGCGTCGGGACCGGACCACCGCAGAACCGGTAGCACGGAGGCGATTCCGACGCCGGCGCCGGCGCAGGCCTTCTTGAACTTGCCCACCAGGGCGTCGTCGGCCTTGGGGTGGTTGAAGAACGGGATCATGTCCACGTGCGGGGTGAGCTGCAGCCATTCGTACCCGAGATCGGCCACGACACCGGGCAGCTGGAGCAGCGAGTAATCGTGGTGAAACGGAGTCGGATCGAGTGCGACCTTCACCTCATGCCCCCGAGATGCTGCTGCGCGGCACCATGTCGACCGCGACACGCTCGCCGGACTCGAGGGACTTCACACCGGCAGCGCACACGGCCGCGGCGGCGTATCCGTCCCATGCTCCGGGCCCGTCGATGTAGTTGCCCGTCTCGGCGCCGGCGACGACGGCGTCGACCCAGCGCTGGATCTCCGAGTCGTAGGCCTGTCCGAAGCGCTCGACGAACGAGGGGGTGATCGTGCCGCCCCAGTTTCCCGGAGCCGTCTTGCGCACGAGTCCGACGTCGAGACCGATCATCGCGGAGCCGTGTTCGGCGACGACCTCGGTGCGGACCTCGTAGGCGACGCCGGTGGTGACGAACACCTCGGCGTCGACGTGCCGGCCGGATTCGGTCGAGAACAGTGCGATCTGCGGATCCGCAAGACCCTGCGGCGCAGACGGATTGGCGGAGGGCTTGATGATCTGCACGGACGTGATTTCCTCGTCGAGCAGGAATCGCGTGACGTCGACCTCGTGCACGAGCGAGTCCTTGACGATCATGGCGCTGTCGAAGTGGGGTGGCACGGCGGGGTTGCGGTGAGCGCAGTGCACCACCAGCGGGCGGCCGAGGTCGCCGGAGTCGATGAGCGCCTTCAGGGCCGCGTACTCGTGATCGAAGCGGCGCATGAACCCGACCTGAATGAGCTTCTTGCCGAGTTCGGCCTCCGCCTTGACCACGGCGAGCGAGCTGTCGACGTCGGTGGTCAACGGCTTCTCGCACATGACGGGCTTGCCGTGCTCGATGCACGCGAGAAGTTGCTTCTCGTGGGTCGGACCCGGGGTGGCGAGCAGCACTGCGTCGACGTCGGGATCGGCGATTGCGTCGATCGGGTCGGCCACCACTCGGCAGCCGGGAATGGTGGCGGCGAGCGCCTCGGCCTTGGAGCTGTCGTAGTCGTTGATGACGGCGACACGGGCGCCGGCGATGGCACTGGTGATGCGGCGGACGTGGTCGGCGCCCATCATGCCGACGCCCAGGACTGCGATGCGAAGTTCTTGGCTCATGAGTAGAAGTCCGTTCTTTCTCGTCAGGAGAAGGTGACCGCGGGGATCCCGCACGACCCCAGGTACTTTCGGGTGCGCTGGGCAATGGGCAGGGGTGCGTCGACATCGCACGGGTACATGTCCTGCTCGACGATCGCGAAGACGTCGATGTCGAGTTTCTCGATCGCGGCCAGCAGCGGCGGCATCTCCGGGATACCGAGCGGAGGTTCGGTCATCGCCCCGAGTTTGACGGCTTCACCGAAGGGCAGGTCCTCTGCGGCGACCTTGGCCCGGACGTCCTCGTTGACCTGCTTGAGGTGCAGGTAGCCGATGCGCTCCGGTGCACGTTCGATGATGGCGATGTTGTCCCCTCCGCAGTAGCTGATGTGTCCGGTGTCCAGGCACAGGTTCACGAAGTCGCCCGAGGTGCCGTCGAGGAAGCGGTAGACGTTCTCCTCGGTGTCGACGTGCGAGTCCGCGTGCGGGTGGTACTGGGCCTTGACGCCGTACTGCTCGAACATGCGCTTGCCGAGTTCGTTCATGCCCTCGGTCTTCTTGCGCCACTGGTCGGTGGTCAGGTTGCGATCCTCGAGGACGGCGCCGGTGCTCGGGTCGCGCCACATCTCCGGGATGACGACGACGTGCTGTCCGCCCGCGGCCGCAGTCAGTTTCGCGACGTCCTCGATCTGCGTCCACACCGCGTCCCACGAGTCGTCCTGGTGCAGGTGTTCGAAAACGGTTCCGGCAGAGAGCTTCAGGTTGCGCGCGCCGAGTTCGTCCAGGAGCTGCTTCGGGTCCGTCGGCAGGTATCCGAAGGGGCCCAGCTCGATCCACTCGTATCCGGATGCGGACACCTCGTCGAGGAATCGGCCGTAGGGAGTCTGGCCCGGGTCGTCGGGAAACCAGACGCCCCATGAGTCGGGTGCGGAACCTACGAGAATCTTGCTCATTGTCAGTGCCTTTCGGAAATATGGGGGGTGGTGGGCTGTTACGCGTGTGTGGGGTTGTCGACGTCTGCGGGTACGAATTCGGAGCTGCGGAACTGGTCTTCGAGTTCTTCGAGCGAGCGGCCCTTGGTCTCCGGCACCATCTTTCGGACGAAGACGATCGACGCGATGTTGACGATCACGAAGATGCCGAACGTTCCGGTGGATCCGAGTGCGGAGTTGAGGATGGGGAACAGGAACGAGATGGCGGCGTTGGTGGACCAGAGGACGAACACGGCCAGGCCCATGGCGAACCCGCGGATGGCCAGCGGGAAGATCTCCGAGAGCAGCAGCCAGACGCAGGTGCCGATGAAGCACTGCACGAACGCCACGAACACGATCATGGCTCCGAGGATGACGTAGCTGCGCACGGTCGATTCGGGGAGAAGGAACACCAGAGCCAGTGCCGCCTGGGAGGTGGCGACGCCGATGAACCCGACGGTCAGCATTCGCCGGCGAGAAACGAAGCCCAGCAACACGATTCCGACGATCGTCATGATCACGGACGTGACTCCGACGGCGATGGTGCTCACGAGCGACGCGCTGACGCCGAGGCCGCTCTCTTCGAGAATGGTCGGTGCGTAGTAGTTGACCGTGTTGATCCCGGTGGCCTGCTGCACGATGGCGAGACCTACTCCGGTCCAGAGCAGCCGGCGCATCCACGGGTAGTAGCGCAGGTAGCGGACGGCGGCGCCGCGGTCTTCGTTCCGCTCGCGCAGTGCGTGTTCGGCGATCGAGTCGAACTCCCGCTCGACGTCCTCGGCGGGTCGGCTGAGCTCGAGCACGTGTCGTGCGTCGCCGAGGCGTTCCTTGGCGGCGTACCAGCGCGGTGAGTCGGGAAGGACGAACATGCCGACGAAGAGTGCGACGGCGGGAATGGTGGCGACGGCGAGCATGTAGCGCCACACGTGGGGGTCGTCGATGAGTGCGTCGAGGGCTGCGTTGATGGCGAAGGCGAGCATCTGCCCGGTCACGATCATGAGTTCGTTGATGGTCACCATGCGTCCGCGGCGCTCGGCCGGAGCCATTTCGGCCAGGTAGAGCGGGCAGGTGACGGCAGCGGCGCCCACGCCGAGGCCGAGGACGATGCGTGCGGCGACCATGAATTCGACGTTCGGGGCGATGGCGCATCCCAGCGCGCCGAGCAGGAACAGTGCGGCGCAGACGAGCAGGGTGCGTTTGCGGCCGAGCACGTCGGACAGTCGACCGCCCAGGAGCGCACCAAAGGCGGCGCCGGGGAAGAGCAGCGAACTCACGACGGTGGCTTCACCGAACGCGCTGAGTCCGAGGTCGTCCTTCATGTAGAGCAGGGCGCCCGAGATGACGCCGGTGTCGTAGCCGAACAGCAGGCCACCGAGTGTGGAGATCACGGTCAGCTTGGTCAGGAATCGATGTCCCGACGTCGTCGTGGAGGGCATGGGGGGCCAATCTGGTTGCCGAACAAGATGGACTAACGCGCTTAAGTAACGCGCGTAAGTAATACTATGATCTGGATCACCAGGGGTGTCAAGAGGCGCCCTGTCGAATGACCGGTCCGCGAGGGTGGATCGGTCCATGGCGGGAGATGAGGTGTGGTGACCGGAGCGCGAGCACGCAAGCCGACGATGGACGACATTGCGGTGCGCGCCGGAGTTTCCCGCACACTGGTGTCGTTCGTGCTGCGCGGCAAGGCGGGAGCCGGTGAGGAGACCCGGCAGCGCGTGCTGCAGATCGCCGAGGAGCTCGGCTACCTACCCGACGCCGCCGCGCAACTGCTGGCCCGTGGCCGCAGTCGCACCCTCGGTGTCCTGATCGATGTCGAACAGCCGTTCCACGCTCAGTTGGTGACGCGGATCTACCCGATGGCGAAGTCGGCCGGATACGAGGTGCTGTTGTCGGCGAGCGCGCCGGGGCGCGACGAGGCTGCGGCGATCGAGTCCCTGATCGGACACCGTTGCGAGGGCTTGATTCTGCTCGGACCCGGTGCCGAGCACGACTACCTCGAAGAACTCGAACAGCGCGCCGTGGTCGTGGTGGTGGGCAAGCCGTCGCCGCCGAGTGCGTTCGACAGCGTGCGCAGCGCCGACGACAGCGGAATCCGCCAGTCGGTGCGGCACCTCGTCGACCTCGGTCACCGCGCCATCCATCACATCGGCGGTGGAGCCGAGTCCAGCGCCGCGATACGACGAGATGCCTACGTGCGGGCCATGCACGAGCACGGTCTCGGTGACGACGTGCGCGTGCTCGACGGAGCGCACGACGAGGAGTCCGGAGCCGCGGCCGGGCGACGGATGCTGGACGAGGGTGCGTTGCCGACGGCGGTGCTCGCCGGCAACGACCGCAGCGCCCTCGGCTTGATGGACACCCTGGATCGAGCGGGAGTGCGAGTGCCCGAGGATGTTTCGATTGTCGGCTACGACGACAGCGACATCGCTCGGCTCGCGCGTATCGACCTGACCACCGTCCGGCAGAACGTGGACGGCTTGGCCGAGAACGCCGTCGCGTTCGCGGTGGCACGCCTCGAGGACGACGAGGCGCGGGCGACGGAGATCGTCGTCGAACCGCACCTCGTCGTGCGCGGAAGTACCGGGCCGGTGCGTACGGCGGACCGCTCGCGAGTGTTGGGCCGGCGCGGCTTCACCTCGTGAATCCCACGGCCGCCGCGGTGACGGCGCCGTGGACGTGTGCACCTCGCCCGGCCGGCTACCGCTCACCTTCGGCGCTCGATGTCGACGAGCCGGAGGGGCGGAGGAACGGACGCTGAATCTTCTTCCACTTCTCGTACGTCGCGTACGCGGTCTGCGTGGATTCGAGTGTCGACGTGGCACTGACGGGTACGTCCCACCAGGACTGCGAGTCCGGCGCGGCGATGTGCGGGTCGGTCTCGACGTGGATGACGGTGGACGTCTCGCTCGCCTTCGCGCCCTTGACCGCCTGCGTGAACTCCGATGCGTTGCTCACCCGGACGACCTCGACGCCGAGGCTCGCCGCGTTCGCAGCGAGATCGACGGGCAGCAGGCCGCCCTCGAGCCGACCGTTGTCGCCCCGGTAGCGGTAGGAGGTGCCGAAGCGCTGTGATCCCAACGATTCCGACAGCGACCCGATCGACGCGAAGCCGTGGTTCTGCACCAGGATCATGATGATCTTGACGCCTTCCTGCACGGCCGTCACCAGTTCAGTCGCCATCATCAGGTAGGAGCCGTCGCCGACCATCACGAACACGTCGCGGTCGGGCTCGGCCATCTTGGCGCCGATGCCGCCGGCGACTTCGTATCCCATGCAGGAGAAGCCGTACTCGACGTGGTAGCCCTTGGGATCACGGATACGCCAGAGCTTGTGCAGATCACCCGGCATGGAGCCGGCAGCGCAGACCACGACGTCACGAGCGTCGGACAGGGTGTTGGCCAGCCCGATCACCTGATTCTGGTTCAGCGCCACCGTGTCGTCGTCGATGCGGTACACCGATGCCACCGTCTCGTCCCACTCGGCCGCGAGATCCGTTACGCGCGTGCGGTAGTCGTCGGCCACCCGGTAGTCGTCGAGTGCGACCGACAGCGCGTCCAGCGCTTCGCGCGCGTCCGATACGACGCTCACGCCGCCTTGCTTGACCGAGTCGATGGAGGCGACGTTGATGTTGACGAACTGCACGTCCGGATTGTTGAACGCGGTGCGCGAGGCGGACGTGAAATCGCTGTAGCGGGTGCCGATTCCGATGACCACGTCGGCGTCCGTCGCGAGCGCGTTGGCCGCGGTGGATCCGGTGGAGCCGATAGCGCCGACGGATTGGGGGTGGTCGTAGGACAGCGATCCCTTGCCGGCCTGACTCTGACCGACCGGAATACCGGTCTTCTCGCAGAAGGCGGCGAGAGACTGCGTTGCGCCGGAATAGATCACGCCGCCGCCGGCCACGATCAACGGCTTGCGAGCGGATCGGATGACGTCCGCGGCGCGGGCGATCACCGACTTCTCGGGAAGCGGCCGTGCGACATGCCACGTGCGAGCGGCGAAGAGCGACTCCGGCCAGTCGAAGGCCTCGGCCTGAACGTCCTGGGGGATCGCAACGGTGGCGGCGCCGGTCTCCACCGGGTCGGTGAGAACGCGCATGGCGCCGAGCAGTGCGCTGGGCAGCTGCTCCGGTCGCCACACGCGGTCGAAGTAGCGCGAGAGCGGCTTGAAGGCATCGTTGACCGTCACGTCGCCGCTGGACGGCAGTTCGAGTTCCTGCAACACCGGTGCGCTGGCGCGCGTGGCGAAAGTGTCTGCGGGCAGCAGCAGTACCGGCAATCGGTTGATGGTGGCGAGGGCCGCTCCGGTGAGCATGTTGGTCGAGCCAGGGCCGACGCTGGCCGTCACGGCCCACGTCTGCAGCCTGTCCTTCTGACGCGCATACGCCACCGCACTGTGCACCATGGCCTGCTCGTTGCGGCCGAGGACGTAGGGAAGCTCGGGGTCGGTCCCGGCCTCGACCGCGTCGATCTCCGCCTGCAGCAAGGCCTGCCCGAGGCCGGCGACGTTCCCGTGGCCGAAGATGCCGAACGCGCCCGCGAAGAACTTGGTGCGTACTCCGTCGCGCTCGACGTACTGGTTGGCGAGGAACTTCACGACCGCCTGCGACACCGTCAGATGGACTGTGGCTTCGGTGTTCTCGGTCTTGTCCGCCGAGATGGGCGCTGTGGACACCACGGTCAAACTCCTTCGGTGCGTTGTAGAGGCAGTCGGGGATCGATGTTTTGGTCCGCCCAGGTTCCGCGGATCCAGGTGTGCTCGGGGTCGTCGACGATGTTCCAGGCGCGTTCGGCGCCCGGCCCGGCCATGACGTTGAGGTAGTACATGTGGTAGCCGGGCGCGGCGACGGACGGCCCGTGGTATCCGTGCGGCACGAGCACGACATCGCCGGTCCGCACCTCTTCGAGCACCTCGATCGGCCGTGCCGGTGTTCCGTACACACGGTGGTAGCCGAAGCCCTTGCTGCCGTCGGGTCCGTCGGCGATCTCGAAGTAGTAGATCTCTTCGAGCGCCGATTCGTGTTCGGTGTTCTCGTCGTGCTTGTGGCCGGGGTAGGACGACCAGTTGCCGCCCGGGGTGATGACCTCGCAGGCGATGATCGAATCGGCCTCGAACGTGTCCGCGGTGCCGAAGTTGTGGACCTGGCGGCTGCAGTTGCCGGCGCCGCGGAGCTCGACCGACACGTCGGCGGCGGGGACGTACCGGAACGGCAGTGCGGTGGCTGCTCGCGCACCGCACAGCGCGAAGCGTCCGCCGTCGGCACTCGCGACGGAGTAGGAGGAATCCCTGCCCACGTAGACGAAGTCCGAGGGACCGTCGAACACCGAATCACGGCCTGCGAGTTCAAATGTCGTGTCGCCGCTGGTGACGGTGGCCGAGCCGGAGAGGGGCACGACCATGATTTCGTCACCCTCGGACGTGAGGTCGACGGACTGGTGCGGAGCAAGCGTCAGAATGTGCAGGGTCGACTCGGTCCACCCGGCCGATTCCGGGGTGACCGAGGTGGAGAACGGACCGGAAGCGCCGCTGCCCGCGGGGATGTAGTACTCGCTGTTCATCGCCGGTTACCGGGCAGGCCGGAGGCCGGTCGAATCCGCGGACCGCACCATGTCGACTGCGGTGCCGACCGCCGCCGAGACGTCGCCGTCCGGCGGGTACAGCAGGGTGCGTCCGACGATGAGTCCGCGCACGGCCGGAATCTCCAGTGCGCGAGCCCAACTGGCGTACGTCTCGTCGGGGGCGGTCTGGGGGTCGCCGCCCAGCAGAAGGGTGGGGAGTGTGGTCGCGTCCATGACTCGTTCCATTTCGTCCACGACCGGGAGCTTCATCCAGGTGTACGCGGACGTCGAACCGAGTCCCTGCGTGATGTGAATGGATTTGATCACTGCGTCCGGGCTCAAGTCGTTCTTGACGCGCCCTTCGACTCGGCGAGACAGGAACGGTTCGACCATGGCGATCAGACCTTCGGCGGCCAGTTCGTCGATTGCCTTGGCGCACGCGGTCATCGTCGCGAGCGTGCCCGGGTCTTCCAGTGCGATGCGCGTCAACATCTTCGCGCCGTTCATACGCGCCTTGGCCGTGGACGCGGCGGTGGCGCCGGTCATGCGGTCGTCGAGCTCGAACGATGCCCCGGCGAGTCCGCCGCGATTCATCGACGAGAAAACCACTTTGTCCTCGAGCGCCCCGAGCAGAACGAGATCGTCGAGAATTTCCGACGAGGCCAGGACGCCGTCGACACCGGGGTTTTCCAGTGCGGTACGCAGCCGATCGAGCAGTTCGCTGCGACTGTTCATCGCCGTGGGGTTGGAGCCGACCGACAGGGCACCACGAGCGGGGTGATCGGCGGCGACGATCATGAGCCGACCGTTGCCGCGGATGGTCTCGCGCGTGACACGGGTGGCCCACGCTCGTTCGATGGCGCCGGGGTCGGCCGCGCGAACGGCCGTGACCTCGGCGTAGGAGGCGCAGGTGGCGCGCGGCGACGCCAGGACGGTGTCAGACATTGACGGCTCCGGAGGTGGTGGTGGGCTCGGTGCCTCGAGTGGAGGGCACGTCGGAATTCGCGAGGGCGGACACTTCGGCTTCCGTCGGCATGGCGGTCGAACATTCGAGCCGCGAGGCCACGATGGCACCGGCGGCGTTGGCGTAGCGCAGGATCTTCTCGAGCGGCCAGCCGGCGAGGAGTCCGTTGATCAGCGACCCGCCGAAGCTGTCGCCCGCGCCGAGGCCGTTGACGACGTCGACGAAGTTCGGAGGGACCTCGACGCGTTCGGTCCGCGTCTTGCCGAGAACGCCGCGCGGGCCCTGCTTGACGATGGCCAGCTCGAGTCCGAGGTCGAGGAGCGCGTCGGCGGCGCGATCGGGATCGGTCTCACCGACGGCCACCTCGCACTCCTCGCGGTTGCCCACCGCCACCGTCACGTGCTGCAGCGCGCGCTGCACCTGCTCGGTGGCGGCGGCGGGGGAGGACCAGAACATGGGCCGGTAGTCCAGATCGAGAACGGTCAGCGGTGCACGCTCGCGGGCTTCCCAGGCAGCGAAATGTGCACTGCGACTAGGCTCCTCGGACAGACCGGTCACCGTCGACCAGTACAGCGCCGCGGCCTTCACGGCGTCGGTGTCGATGTCCTCGGGCCGAATCTGCAGATCGGGCGCCGTCGGCTTGCGATAGAAGTAGAGCGGAAAGTCGTCCGGCGGGAAGATCTCGCAGAAGGTCACCGGCGTCGCGTACTGCTCGTCGGTGATCACGTAACGGTTGTCGACGCCGAGACGTGCGAGCTCCGCGCGAACGTAGCGGCCGAAGGGGTCGTCACCCGCTCCGGAGATGAGTGCGCTACGACGGCCGAGTCGGGCGGCGGCCACGGCGACGTTGGCCGCGCTGCCGCCGAGGAACTTGCCGAAGGTCTCGACGTCTTCGAGGCCGACTCCGACCTGCAGTGGGTAGATGTCGACGCCACTGCGGCCGATGGCGAGGACGTCGAATCCTGCGTCGGTTCGTGGTGCGGGGGTGGACACATCGGCTCCAAACGTCGGAAGTGGTCGGCTTGCCCATACTGTGCTCCAGGCCACAAGGGATGTCAATACTTTGTCCTGACATTCTAACTTGATGTCATGAGGTTGACCATCACCTAGACTCTGTCCACCACGCGGGGTCGTCACAGCAGAGCGCGTCAGATCGGAGTCAGGTATGAGCCAGCAGCTCGCCGTCGAGCTCGACAGGTCCAGTCCGGTGCCGTTGTATTACCAACTGGCCCAGGCGATCGAGGGCTCGATACTCGGCGGCACCCTGGCACCCGGAGACCGATTCGAGAACGAGTTGGCACTGGCGAAGCGGCTCAACCTCTCGCGGCCCACCACGCGGCGAGCCATCCAGGAACTGGTGGACAAGGGCTTGCTGGTGCGCAAGCGCGGAGTCGGCACGCAGGTGGTGCAGAGCCCGGTGCACCGTCCGGTGGAACTGACCAGCCTGTTCGACGACCTCGCCCGCGCCGGCCAGGATCCGAGCACGAGACTTCTCGAGTACTCGGTCGGGTTGCCGGGTGACGACGTCGCACGCGAGCTCAACGTGTCGTCGGACTCCGAGGTGGTCACGATTCGTCGGCTCCGCAGCACCAAGGGCGAGCCTCTCGCCCTGATGACGAACTACCTGCCGGTCGATCTGGCTCCCGATCCGGCCGAGCTCGAAGGTCAGGGTCTCTATCAGTCGTTGCGCACCAAGGGCGTTCACATCCGCCTGGCCAGACAGCGCATCGGAGCCAAGGCCGCCGAGCGCGACGAAGCGCAACTGCTCGACGAGAAAGTACGCTCACCTCTGCTGACCATGCACCGCACCGCCTTCGATGATTCCGGCAAGGTCGTCGAGTACGGGTCGCACGTCTATCGGGCATCCCGGTACTACTTCGACACCACGCTCGTCGACCGCTGATCGCCGATCGAACGGGTGCGAACCGGTCTGCATTCCCTCGCCTCGACTCTCGAAAGACATTCACGATGAGCGCACCACAGGAAATACGCGTCGGCGTCGCCGGTTTCGGCTGGATGGGCCGTGTGCACACACAGGCCTACGCCCGAGTGCGCCACCACTACCCGAGCCTCGCGGTGACGCCGGTGCTCGCCGCCGTCGCCGACGAGGTGCCGGGTCGCGCGGACGAGGCTGCAGCGCAGTTCGGCTTCGCCTCGGCACTGCTCGACTGGCGCGACATCGCTGCCGATCCGACGATCGGGGCAGTCTCGATCACGGCACCGAACTTCCTCCACCGGGAGATCGGGACGTCCATTGCGAGCGCGGGCAAACACATCTGGATCGAGAAGCCGGTCGGATTGTCGGCGGCCGACGCCCGCGCGGTGGCCGAAGCGGCCGATGCCGCGGGCGTGCAGGCCGCGGTGGGCTTCAACTACCGCAACGCGCCGGCCGTCCAGGCGGCTCGGGAGATCGTAGCCTCGGGCGAGATCGGCACGGTCACCCACGCGCGCTTCCGCTTCTTCAGCGACTACGCGGCGCATCCGGACGGTGCGCTGTCCTGGCGATTCGAGACGGCCCGCGGGGGCAACGGTGTTCTCGGCGATCTCGCGTCCCACGGGGCCGACCTTGTCCGGTACCTGCTGGGCGACATCGATTCGCTCGTCGCCGACACCGCGATCTTCATTCCGCGGCGCGCGATTCCCACCGGGGCCACCAGCGGTCACGCCCGAGCGACGGGTGGTGAATCAGGACTCGTCGAGAACGACGACTTCGTCAGTGCGCAAATGAGATTGGCGTCGGGAGCGCGCTGCACGCTCGAAGCCAGCCGGGTGTCGGTCGGGGAGCAGAACGCGTACGGATTCGAGATCCACGGCACCACCGGCGCGCTCTTCTGGGATTTCAGACGCATGGGGGAGCTGGGCGTCAGTCGCGGATCGCAGTATCAGGACCAGCCGGTCGCCACGGTCTTCGTCGGGCCCGGCAGCGGCGACTACGCAGCGTTCCAGCCCGGGTCGGCGTCGGCGATGGGGTACGACGATCTCAAGGTCGTCGAGGTGAAGAACTTCCTGCTGTCGATCGAACGAGGCGAGCCGGTCGGGGCGACGGTGTGGGACGCAGTGCGCGCCGCGGCGGTGCTCGATGCCATGGTCGAGTCGGTCGACACGGGCCAGTGGGTTTCACCCTCGCCGTAATCTGCAGTCTTAATGTTAAGACAAATGGTTGACTTCTGGGTGTGACCGGTATTACATAGAACCCGAGCGGCGCTTCCTGCCGCAGTCGCAACCGGTCACCCCGGAAGGAACCTCATGGTCACTCAGGCGGATCTGGATCTGTCGAAGCACACGGTTGTCACCGACGAGCGGGTGAAGAAGCAGAAGCCGTTCCAGCGGTTGCTGATTCGTCCCGAAATCGGTGCACTCTTCGGCGCAATCATCATCTTCGTCTTCTTCGCCATCGTCGCCCCGCCGTTTCGGTCTCCCGAGGCACTCGCGACGGTGCTCTACGCGTCGTCGACGATCGGCATCATGGCCATCGGCGTCTCGCTGCTGATGATCGGTGGCGAGTTCGACCTCTCCACGGGCGTCGCGGTGACGTTCTCCTCTATCTCGGCGTCGATGCTCGCCTACAACCTGCACCTGAACATGTGGTTCGCCGCAGCATTGGCCCTCGTGCTGTCGCTGGCCGTGGGATTCCTGAACGGGTATCTGGTCATGAAGACCAAGATTCCGTCGTTCCTGATCACGTTGTCGACGTTCTTGATGCTCACCGGCATCAACCTGGCCGTGACAAAGCTCGTCACCGGGCAGGTCGCCACCCAGAACGTCTCCGACATCCAGGGCTTCGACTCGGCCAAGGCGGTCTTCGCCTCCTCGATCAGCATCGGTAGCGTCTCGGTGCGGATCACGGTCCTGTGGTGGGTGCTCTTCACCGTCATCGCCACGTTCGTGCTGATGAAGACCCGAATCGGCAACTGGATCTTCGCAGTCGGCGGCAACCAGGACTCCGCTCGCGCCATCGGCGTGCCGGTGACCAAGGTCAAGATCGGTCTGTTCATGTTCGTCGGATTCTGCGCCTGGTTCGTCGGCATGCACCTGTTGTTCGCCTTCAACACCGTGCAGTCCGGTCAGGGCGTCGGCAACGAGTTCCTCTACATCATCGCCGCCGTCATCGGTGGATGCTTGCTCACCGGTGGATTCGGCACCGCCGTGGGCGCGCTGATCGGAGCGTTCATCTTCGGCATGGCCAACCAGGGCATCGTCTACGCCGGCTGGAACCCCGACTGGTTCAAGTTCTTCCTCGGAGCGATGCTGCTGTTCGCGGTCGTCGCCAACAACTCCTTCCGCACCTACGCAGCCAAGCGCTGAGAACCGAAGAGGATTCGATCGTGACCACAACAGCTGAGCCGACAACCGAACCGACCTCGGGCGGCGGCGAAACCCCGCTCATCGAACTCAAGAACGTCGGCAAGTCCTACGGCAACATCATCGCCCTGTCCGGGATCAACCTGCGCGTCGGCGCCGGTGAGGTCACCGGTGTGCTCGGCGACAACGGCGCCGGCAAGTCCACCCTGATCAAGATCATGGCCGGCCTGCACCAGCAAACCGAGGGCGAACTGCTCGTCGACGGTGTCGACACCAAGTTCTCCTCGCCGAAGGATGCGCTCGAGCAGGGCATCGCCACCGTCTACCAGGACCTCGCGGTCGTATCGCTGATGCCGGTGTGGCGCAACTTCTTCCTCGGCCAGGAGCTGCGGAAGAAGGGCGTGCTGCGCCAGCTCGACGCCAACGCGATGCGCGCGACCACCAAGGAAGAGCTCCACAAGATGGGGATCGACCTGCCCGACGTCGACGCGCCCATCGGATCGCTCTCGGGCGGCCAGCGCCAGTGCGTTGCCATCGCGCGCGCCATCTTCTTCGGCGCTCGGGTGCTCATCCTCGACGAGCCCACCGCGGCACTGGGCGTGAAGCAGTCCGGGATGGTGCTCCGCTACATCTCCGCGGCCAAGGAACAGGGCTTCGGCGTCGTGTTCATCACGCACAACCCGCACCACGCGTACATGGTGGGCGATCACTTCGTCCTGCTCAACCGCGGCAAGCAGAAACTCGACTGCAAGTACGACGAGATCAGCCTCGACGACCTGACCAAGGAAATGGCCGGCGGCGACGAACTCGACACCCTGACACACGAATTGCGCCGCTGACGCTCGCAGTTCGCTCACCGAGGAACATCACAGGACAAAGGACACGCAATGACGTACATGGTCGAAACATGCGCCACCGCAGTCAAAGTCGTCGCAGCGGCCATCGCGCTCACGGCGATGCTCATCGCACTCCCGATCGGGATGACCGCGTCGGCCGTGGCAGGACTCGCGACAGCCTTCCGCGACTGAGCGACCGCACAACCAGCGAGCCCCGCACCGATTGGTGCGGGGCTCGCTGCGTCTTGCAGTTCGGCTAGGTGGCCAACTCGACGACGCGGTCGATCATCGCCATGTTCGTCACGGCGTCGTCCGTGCCGATCGGCAGCGGTGATCCGGTTCGGACGTGCTCGGCGAAGGCCTCCAACTGGTAGGTGTACGACGAGCGAGTACCGAGATGCTCCGTCGTGGAGATGCCATCCGAGACGATGGTGACCCGATCGTCGGAGTTCGGCTTGATGAAGTTGTGGGCCATCGCTTCTCCGCGCGATCCGACCACCCGAATGCGGAAGTCGTACGCGTCGGAGGTCATGGAACCGACCGTCGATCCGCTTGCGCCGCTCCGGAACGACAGCCCGACGTCGAACGCGGAGTCCACACCCGACGGGTGCCGCGTCATCTCTGCCGCGACAACGGCGGGGTCGCCGCCGGCGAACGCTCCGAACAGGCGTTGGGCGTGCAGCCCGTAACACCCGAGATCCATCAACGCCCCACCTGCGAGCTCGGGCGACCAGCGAGGGTCACCGCCCGCGGGAGCCGGCATGTGGGTGACGGTCTCGACATGGACGAGATTGCCGAGCGTGCCGTCGCCGAGTAGTTGTTGCAGCCGCTTCGTGACCGGGTGGAAGAGGTAGTGGAATCCTTCCATCACGGTGACACCGACGTCGGCCGCTGCTCGCCGTACCTCGTCCGCCTCGGATGCGTCTGCGGCGAAGGGCTTTTCGGTGAGCACCGGCTTGCCGGCACGAACGGCAGCGAGATTCCACGGTGCGTGCAACGAGTTCGCCAACGGGTTGTAGACGACGTCGACCTCGGGATCAGCGATCACGCCCTGATAGGTGTCGACCACTCGCTCGACACCGTGCCGTTCGGCGAAGGCCTCGGCGCGGGTCCGGTCGCGCGCCGCACAGGCCACCAGTCGGTGGCCCAGAATCCGGGCGGGTTCGACGATGGCCTGCTCGGCGATGCGGGAGGCTCCGAGGACACCGATACGCAAGGGAGGCCGGTCGGGGTTGGCCAGCGGGAAGGCCGGAGGCCGGTCGGGGTTGGAAGAGCTGGTCACACGGACACGCCGGCGCGTGCGTCGACCACGCTGCGCAGGAATGCGACACTCTTGCGGACGTCGAGGACGGGCCCCTCGTCGAGCGGTTCGTCACCGAGGATGGTGTCCTGTTCCAGAACGAACCATCCGTCGAAACCGTTGTCCAACAGGCGATTCACAACCGACGCGATGTCGGCGTCACCCGTCCCGAGCGGGGTGTACATGCCCTGCGCGACGGCCTCGGTGTACGTGAGCTCACCCGACTGAACCCGTCGGGCCAACGGCAGCGACACGTCCTTGAGGTGAGCGTGGGTGATGCGGCCGGCTGCGGTCGTCACCAGTTCCATCGGGTCGGTTCCGCCGATGAGGAGATGGCCGGTGTCGAGGCAGAGCGGAATGATCGACCCGTCGAGAACTCGGTACACCTCGTCCCGCTTTTCGATCATGGTCCCGACGTGGGGGTGCAGGACGGCGCGGATGCCCCGTTCGGCTGCGGCAGCGTGCAGGCGATCGAGGTTGTGCAGCAGGGTTTTCCACTGATCGTCGTCGAGAGTGGGGCGCGAGTCGTACCCATCGCTCCCGGTGGCGGCGGCGAGCACCAGGACCTCGGCGCGGCTCGCGACGAACGCGTCCAGCAGATGCCCGATGCCGGGAACGGGGTCGTGGTTGCGTTCGTGCAGAAGTACGGGTGCGAAGCCGCCGACGGACGTGAGGTCGTAGCGGTCGAGGGTCGCGGCGAGCTCCGCCGGTTCGGCAGGCAGGAAACCTTCGGGGCCCACCTCGGTGGCGGTCAGCCCCGCGTCGCGCATCTCGGTCAGCACGCGGTCGGGTGAGATCTGGTAGCCCCACCCGGGAACTTCGCAGACACCCCAGGAAATGGGCGCTCCGGCAATACGAATGGTGATCATTGGCGTACCTCGTCGATCCGCACCGGACGGTGCTGTTGTAGGGAAAGGGTGGCGGCTTCGGCTATCCACGCGACTTCGAGCGCGTCCTGCGCTGTGCAGGGTGATTCGAGGGTCCCGTCGATCACCTGAAGGAATGCTGCGAGTTCGGCACGGTAGGCCGAGGCGAAACGGTCCATGAAGAACGTGTGCGGCGTTCCGGTCGGGAACGTCGCTCCCGACTCGAGATTGCGGACGGGCACCTGGGTGTCCCAGCCGGCGGCGACGGCGTCGTCCTGACCGTGCACTTCCAGTCGGCAGTCGTACCCACGCGCGTTGTACCGAGTGTTGGATACGACGCCGAGAGTTCCGTTCTCGAATGTCATTGTGGTGGTGGCGGTGTCGACGTCGCCGTGGGCCGCGAACTCCGGGTCGCCCTGGTTCGAGCCCGCCGCGTACACCTCCGTCACCTCGTGTCCGACGACCCAGCGGACGATGTCGAAATCGTGCACGCTGCAATCGCGGAAGATGCCACCGGACGACGCGATGTAGGACATCGGTGGGGGAGCAGGGTCGAGGGTGGTGGACCGCACGGTGTGCAGCCGGCCGAGGTCGCCCGACTCGGCGGCGGCCTTGGCGGCCACGAACGCCGGGTCGAATCGCCGGTTGTATCCGATCTGTACGGGCACTCTCGACGTCGTGATGCCCTGCACCACGGCGTGACTCTCGGCTGCAGTGGACGCTATCGGCTTCTCGCAGAAAACGGGAATGCCGGCGTCGACGCACGCCATCACCAGCGACGCGTGGGCGGGCGTGGCGGCTGCGACGACGACACCGTCCACACCGGCGGCCAACACCTCGGCCGCCGACGCCACGGCCTTCGCGCCGAACGACGCTGCCACCGACTTCGTCACGTCGGGCCGTTCGTCCGTCACCACGAGTGCGTCGACACCGTTCAGATGGGCGAGGGTGTCGACGTGGAACGCGCCGATCCGCCCGAGTCCGATCACACCGATCGTCGATCCCATCAGTCCTGCCCTCCGACAACCGTTTGGTCCCAATCGATCACGGAACCCGTGACCACCCCGCTGCGCGTGGACAGCAGGAACACGACGAAATCGGCGATCTCGTCGACCTGACCCAACTTGCCCATGGGCAGCGAGTCGCTCGCGTCGGACACCCAGTTGTCGTCGGCGCCATGGAACCGCTTCTGGGTCTGTGCCTCACCTTCGGTGTCGGTCCAGCCGATGTTCAGAGCGTTGATCCGGATGCGGTCCCAGCGGTGCGCGTGCGCCGCGTTGCGCGTCAACCCGGACAGGCCTGCCTTCGCGGCAACGTACGGCGCCAGATAGGGCTGGCCACCTCGCTCGGAGATCGAGCCGATGTTGACGATCGTTCCGGGCGCACCGCGACCCGTCATGTCGCGGACGGCAGCCTGCATGGTGAAGAAGGGTCCGCGGAGATTCACTGCGACGTGCTGGTCGAACAGTTCGGGGGTCGTGTCGAGGAGGGTGCCGCGGGTGGTGAGCCCCGCCGCGTTGCAGAGAGCGTCGATGCGCCCGAACGTCTCCACCGTGCGCTCGACCGAACGCCCCGCAGCATGGGGGTCCGAGACGTCGGCCTCGAGAAAGATGGCGGTGTGTCCGAGTGCGGTCAATTCGTCGGCGAGAGCGGAGCCGACATCGCCTCGTCTCCCACTGAAGGCGACCTGCGCGCCCTCCCGTATCGCCGCGCGCACAACCGCGGCGCCGACACCCTGCGTACCGCCGCTCACCAGAACGACAGTGTTCTGCAGCAAAGGTGTGTTCACCGACTCAGTCTGGTGGCCGAGCAGGCTACGATCAACACCCGGAACACATCAAAAAGACCTCACGGAGGCGGCTGTGAAACACCGATACAAGATCCGTGAGATCGCCCAGCAGGCCGGCTTGAGCGAAGCGACCGTCGACCGCGTCCTGCACGAGCGGCCGGGCGTAAGGGAGGACACCAGAGCCGAGGTGCAGCAGGCGATCTCGGATCTGGACAAACAGCGCTCACAGCTGCGCCTCAACGGCCGAAAGTTCATCTTCGACGTCATCATGCAGACGCCGCCGAGATTCTCCGCGGAGTTCCGCGCCGCCCTCGAGGCCGAACTGCCCATGCTCTCGCCCGCACTGGTGCGGTGCCGCTTCCACTTTCGAGACACCGAATCCGTTCCCGACATGGTCGACACTCTGGGCAAGCTGACCGCTCGCGGTACCCACGGAGTGATTCTGAAGGCACCGGATCACCCGGACGTCGTCACCGCCGTCGATCGTCTCGTGGACATCGGAGTTCCGGTCGTGACCTACGTGACCGACGTGCCGGCGTCGGCTCGGCTGGCCTACGTGGGTATCGACAACCGCGCGGCCGGCGCGACGGCGGCGTACCTCGTCGACCAATGGCTCGGCGACGTGGACAAGGACGTCCTGATCACGTTGAGCAGCAGCGTATTTCGCGGTGAGGGCGAGCGGGAGATGGGATTTCGAACCACGCTCCGAACGCTGGCGGCCGACAGAGGAGCGGCCTCGGCTCGAACCGTCGTCGAGATCTCCGGCACCGACGGGCTGGACGACACCATCGAGACTCTCGTGCTCGACGCGCTGAACGAGCACCCGAACGTGGAAGCGGTGTATTCGATCGGCGGAGGCAACACTGCCATCGCCCGCGCCTTTGCAGAGGTCGGCCGCCGGTGCCGGGTGTTCGTGGGCCACGACCTCGACGAGGACAACCGCGGACTCCTACGCTCGGGAACCCTCTCGGCCGTTCTCCATCACGAGTTGCGTGCCGACGCGAGACTGGCGTGCCGGATGCTCATGCAAGCTCGCGGAGCGGTGGAAGGAGTGACCAATGTCAGCTCACCCATCCAGATTCTCACCCGCTTCAACAGTCTCTGATTCGGCCGAGCGTTCCGCCGGTCGAGACCGGAACACGAACCACACGACGAGCGCGGCCAGTGCCAGTACCGCACCGATGGCGCACAGGGCGTTCCACCCACCGATCGCGAATCCGACCGAGGCTGCGACGGATCCGACGACGCCGCCGAGGAAGTAGCTGACCATGTAGGCGGTGTTGAGGCGGCTGCGCGCCGGCGGGTCGAGTGCGAACACGACGTTCTGGTTGCTGACCTGAGTGGCCTGAACGCCCGCGTCCAGCAGGAAGATGCCGACGATCAGTGCCGCGACCGTCCACACGGACGAGCTCGTTCCGCCGAACGCCAGGAACGCCCAACTCACCAGCAGGGCACACAGAAAGCCGGGTACCGCGAGGTGCCCGCGACCCCGATCCGCGAGTCTGCCGGCCACCGGCGCGGCGAGCGCCCCTGCCACGCCCACGATTCCGAAGAGACCGATCGTTGCGTCGTTCATGCCGAAAAGCGGGCCCGCGAGCAGGAACGCGAGACCGGTCCACATGAGCGAGAAGCCGGCCATGATCAAGGCCGCCAGAGCCATTCGCAATTTCAGCTCACGAAGGCGAACGATCAGCGTCACGACCGAGCGCAGGATGGACCCGTAGCCGGAATCGATGTCCGGCGTGGCCGCCGGCACGGAGCGCCACAACGCCGCCGCGAGCACCGTCGACGCGACGGCTGCGAAAGCGAAGACGAGTCGCCACCCGCCGAGTTCGGACAGGAAGCCACTGACCGTGCGCGCCAACAGAATTCCGATCAGGAGACCGCTCATGATCGTGCCGACCGTCTTCCCTCGGTCCTCTTGCGCCGACAGGGCCGAACCGAGGGGAACGATGACCATCGCTGCCGACGCTCCGATCCCGGCCAGTATCAGCGCACCGGCGAGGATCGAGAACGACGGGGACAGTGCGGCAACGGTATTCGCGACCGCGCTCACCACTGTCGCCGACACGATGAGCCGGCGTCGCTCGACGAGGTCGCCGAGCGGCACGAGGAACGCGAGTCCGAGAACGTATCCGATCTGGGACGTGGTGACCAGAAGGCCGGCCGTCCCGCCGCCGACGTCCAACGCGCCGCCGATGGTGTCGAGCAGGGGCTGCGCGTAGTACAGATTCGCGACGAGGGTGCCACACGCCACGGCGAGGAGGAGGACCAGGCGTCGGCTGATCGGGGGTGGGGCGGTGGTCATCTCCGTAGCTTGTCCTGCGCGGTCAGGCACGGTGACGGTGGGTCTGCTCGCGCAGGGCGTCCGACAGCTCCGCGGCGCTCATGTTCGTCGCCAGCGCGCGTGTGAGCAGCTCGGCCTGCGTCTCTGCTGCCAGCCCGGTGACCGGCTGATCGAGATCGAGATTCGTCGGGAACGCGTACCCCTCCGCCGACGCCGCCACGACGTTTCGGACCGCCTTCTCGTCACCGGACTCTGCCAGCGCGACAAGCGAGGGGTAGATCGCATTCACGATGGCCTCGCGGTCGACACTGTCGATCGCTCGTCCGAATGCCGAGGACACCTGCAGGAGGTTGGCCATGCGGTAGATGCCGGACGAGGTGTTGGTGCCGGCCGCGTGAAAGAGGGCCGGGTTGAAGAACACCGCGTCGCCCGCCGACAGCGGGAGCTGAACGTGGTTGTCGGCGAAATACTCCCGGAACGGCGGCAGATTGAAGGCGATGTAACCCGCTTCGTACTGCTGGGAATACGGGAGATACATCGTGGGTCCGCTCTCGATCGGCATGTCGACGTGGGCAACGGCGCCCTGCAGCGTCAACGCGGGGGAGAGGCGATGCACGTGCGCACGAAACTGCGCCGCGGAGTCGGTCGACATGAACCCGAGGTGGTAGTCGCGGTGCGGATTCTGCGCTTGCCCACCGGGATTGACGACGTTGATCGACGACGTCACCTGATACATGGGTCCGAGCCACGCGTCGCACACGAGCGCGAGCACGTCGTTCGAGTAGTACGCGGTGAAGACCTCGGGTTCGCTCGACGCCAGCTTCTGCAAGGCGTTCCAGATGCGGTCGTTCGCACCCGGTTTCGCGAAGTGGTCGCCGTTCTGCACACCGGATTCGTGCTGACGGGCAATGGTCTCGGTGAAGTGGCGGGTGGCCTCGTCGAGTGCGTTCGCTTCGGTGAAGGCTCCCGTGAACACCACGATTCCCGGACCGTTCATGAGTGCGTAGGCCAACTCGTCCTGGACGTCGGCGCGAACAGCCGGATCCGCAATTCTGGCGGTCAGTTCCGCTGCGTCGTATCGCACGACCTGCGACACCACGTCCATCGCGTGCGGGTAGTCCGACAGGTCGGTCGTCCGCGCGACGAAGCGCGCAAAATCGTCGATGCTGCAATCGCTCTCGGTCAGTCGGCCGGTCGTTGCGTGCGAGGTGGTGGTGGTCATGTCCGCGATCCTTTCGTCATGCACGAGCTTGGTCCGTCCGTCGTCGCCACACAAGGCCTGAAACACCTCGAGAACACCTCACGCGAAGGTGATGCCGAGCTGCGCGCGGATCTCGTCGACGATCGCCAACGTGGCGACCGCGTCCGACACGGTGTGTACCGCCGACTCGATTCCTCCGTTCGCGATGGTCCGAGCGGCGTCGACCGCGGAGAAGTGAAGCCCGGCCAGGTGGCCACCGCGATCTTCGGAGTACTCGAGCGTCGGGCCGTCGCGGTGGATCAACTGCATCGGCCCCGGCATGTAGAACGTGCCGGGAACGACGAGGGTCGCATCGGTGCCGCAGATCGATGCGGAATTGGGGGTGTCCGTGAGGATCGTGGTGTTGAGCACCGAGTGGGCCCCGCTCGCACTCGTGAGGAGGGCGGACACCTGTCCGTTGATGCGGTCGTTCGCCGCCTGGCCCACCGCGACGACCGAGGTCGGTGCACCGAGAACCAGGTACGACAGGCTCGCGACGTAGGTGCCCAGATCCAGCAGCGGTCCGCCGGCCAATGCCGGGTCGTAGATGCGGTGGTCCGTGGTGAAGTGCTCACCGTGATCGGCCAGCACGGTGTGTACGGTCCCGAGCACTCCGCTGTCGAGGATCTGTTGCAGCACATCGTATTTGGGTAGGAAGCGTGACCACATGGCTTCGCCGGCGAACAGATTCGCATCTCGCGCCGCCTCGCCGATCTCGCGAGCCTGTGCTGCATCGACTCCCAGTGGCTTCTCGACGAGAACGTGTTTACCCGCCGCGAGGGCAGCCAGGGCACACGCATGATGTTCGGTGTGCGGGGTGGCGACGTAGACGATGTCGACGTCGTCGTCCGCGAGTAGTGCGTCGTAGCTTCCGTACGCCGTGTCGATCGATCGCTCCCGAGCGAACGCCTCTGCACGATCGGCGCTCCGCGACGCCACTGCTACCACCTTCTGGCCGGTGTGTGTCTGCAGGGCGAGGGCGAAGCGATGCGCGATCCACCCCGGTCCCATGATTCCCCACCGAAGCGAGGGCGCGGTCATCGGATCGGGGACTCGCGAAGTCGGTAACGGCATCGTCGCCGGAGGATGGGTCATACGAGAATGGTACGGCCGAAAGCCCATTTGTCAGGACAATCTGATGTCATACTTTGCCGCGTGACTGTACGGGTGGGAATCGTCGGCGTGGGCGTCATGGGCGCCGATCACGCACGCAATCTGAACGGCCGAGTAGCGGGCGCTGCCGTGACACGCATCGCCGACTTCGATGCGGCCCGCGCGCACTCGGTCGCCGCCGAGATGCATGACGCGCGCGTCGTCGGTGACGGGTACGAGGTGATCGCCGACGACGCCGTCGATGCCGTCGTCATCGCCTCGCACGACTCGACCCACAAGGATCTCGCCCTCGCTGCCCTGGAGGCGGGGAAGCCGGTGCTGTGCGAGAAGCCGCTGGCACCCACTGCAGCGGAGTGTCGTGACGTGATCGACGCCGAAGCGGGGCGAGGGCTGCTGAGCGTCGGGTTCATGCGACGCTTCGATCCGTCCTACGCCGAATTGCGCCGCACCGCGTTGAGCGGGGACATCGGCGAGCTCCTGGTCGCGCACTGCGTCAGTCGCACGGTGGAGACGTATCCGGGTGGCGATTCGGCCTCCACGATCACCAATTCGGCCATTCACGAGCTCGACGTCATGCCCTGGCTTCTCGATTCGCCCATCGTCGAGGTCAGTTGGCATTGCGGGCGGTCCTCGGCGAACTCCGGTGCTCGCCAGGATCCGCAAATCATGCTGCTACGCACCGAATCCGAGGTGCTCGTGACCGTCGAGATATTCTTGAACGCACGCTACGGATACGACACTCGGTGCGAGGTGGTCGGCGAGGTCGGGACGGCGGCGCTGACACTGCCCACCCGGGTGGTCGTGGACGCTGCGCGATCACGGTCGCTCGCCTACCCGGCCGACTGGGTTCCTCGCTACGCCGACGCGTACCGGATCGAACTTCAGGAGTGGATCGACTCGATCGACCAGCGACGGCCGTCCACTCTCGCCACGGGAGTCGACGGGCTTCGGGCAGGGTTGGTGGCCGACGCCGTCGTCGCCTCGATGAACAGCGGCGGCGCACCGGTTCGGGTGGTGTACTGAACTACCGGGTTCGCTGCGGATGGATTGTGGGTACTCCGGCACGGACGAAGGAGTCAGCCACATGAGCAAGCACGAGCCACTCGAACCCTTGTCGCCGGATTTCCTCCAGGCGGATCTGTTCGGCTATCAGAGCGTCTTGACCGACGACGAAGCAAAGATCGTGACCACGGTTCGCGAGTTTCTTCGTGAGGAAGTTGCCCCTCGCGCCAACGAGTTCTGGGAGAAGGGGGAGTCCCCGGTTCACCTGCTACCGAGACTGGCCGAGCTCGACATCGTCGGTCTCGGGTACGACTTCGACGGGCGCACGCCCGCGCGCAAGGTGCTCACCGGCTGGCTCGGACTCGAGTTCTCTCGTGTGGATCCGTCGACCGGCACGATGTTCAGCGTGCACAGCGGACTGGCCATGAGCAGCATCGCCATTCTGGGGTCGGACGAACAGAAGAATCGATGGTTGCCGCCGATGCGGCGGATGGAGAAGATCGGCGCGTTCGGCCTGTCGGAACCGCACGGTGGATCGGACGTCGCCGGCGGCCTGGAGACCACGGCGCGACGGGACGGCGACGACTGGATACTGAACGGTTCCAAGCGGTGGATCGGGAACGCGACGTTCGCCGACCTGATCATCGTCTTCGCCAAGGACGAATCCGACGGTGAGGTCAAGGGGTTCGTCGTGGAGAAGGAGTTCCCCGGGTTTCGAGCGGACAAGATCGAGGGCAAGTACTCGCTTCGCGCCGTGGAGAACGCGGACGTCCACCTCGACGACTGTCGGGTCCCTGCGTCCAACAAACTCGAGCACGCCAACTCGTTCGCAGACACGTCGAAGGTGTTGCGGCTGACCAGAGGTGGCGTGGCCTGGGGTGCGATCGGGGTGATGATGGGAGCCTACGAGCGCGCCGTGGCGTACTCGCAGGAGCGAGTGCAGTTCGGTAAACCGATCGCATCGTTCCAGTTGATCTCCGACCTGATCGCTCGCATGGCCGGCAACATCACCGCATGCCTGGGAATGGCATTGCGCGTGTCGCAGCTTCAGGACGACGGTGTCTTCCTCGACGAGCACGCCGCACTGTCCAAGACGTACTGCACGACTCGGCTGCGCGAGGTGGTCGGGTGGGCCCGAGAGATCATGGGCGGCAACGGAATTCTCATCGAGTACGACGTGATCCGTTACTTCGCGGACGCCGAGGCGCTGTACTCGTACGAAGGCACTTCGCAGATGAACAACTTGATCGTCGGCAGGGGAGTGACCGGATACTCGGCATTCGTCTAGAAACAGCTGTGCGCGATTTCCGCCCCTCCAGGGGCGGAAATCGCGCACAGCTGTGGTCGGGCGCTATCTAGCGAAAAGCAGTGCTCTCTTGACTTCCTGGATCGCCCGCGTCACCTGAATGCCACGGGGGCACGCGTCGGTGCAGTTGAAGGTGGTGCGGCACCGCCACACACCCTCCACGTCGTTCAGGATGTCCAGTCGCTCGGAGGCACCCTCGTCACGGCTGTCGAAGATGAAGCGGTGCGCGTTCACGATGGCAGCGGGACCGAAGTAGCTGCCGTCGCTCCAGTACACCGGGCACGAGGTGGTGCAGCACGCGCACAGGATGCACTTGGTGGTGTCGTCGAAACGTGCACGGTCCGTTGCGGATTGGATCCGCTCACGAGTCGGCTCGTTGCCACTGGTCACCAGGTACGGCTTCACCGCGCGGTAGGCGTCGAAGAACGGCTCCATGTCCACGATCAGATCCTTCTCCACCGGCAGGCCGCGGATCGGTTCGATCGTGATGGTGAGCTGCTTGCTCGGGTCCTTCGGCAGCATGTCGCGCATGAGGACCTTGCACGCCAGCCGGTTGACGCCGTTGATGCGCATGGCATCGCTACCGCACACACCGTGAGCGCACGAACGGCGGAAGCTGAGCGTTCCGTCGAGGTAGCTCTTGGTGTAGAGGAGCAGGTTGAGCAACCGGTCGGTCTGCAGCGTCGGGACCTGGAAGCTGTCCCAGTGCGCACCCTTGTCGTCCTCGGGGTTGAAGCGCGCGATCTTCAGCGTCACCATGACCGCACCCTCGGGAACCTCGGGCAGATCGCTGGCGGGCTTGTCCATGACGGGGGCACTCATATCAGTACTTACGCTCCATCGGCTCGTAACGGGTCTGCACAACAGGCTTGTAGTCGAGGCGGATGTCCGAGAGGAGATCCTTGCCTTCCTTGTAGGCCATGGTGTGCCGCATGTAGTTCACGTCGTCGCGATCCGGGTAGTCCTCGCGAGCGTGTCCGCCGCGCGATTCCTTGCGGTTGAGCGCACCCACGACGGTGACCTCGGCCATCTCCAGGAGGAAACCCAGTTCGATGGCCTCGAGCAGGTCGCTGTTGTAGCGCTTGCCCTTGTCCTGCACCGTGATGTGGGCGTAGCGCTCCTTGAGGCTCTGCACGTCGGTGAGCGCCTGCTTCAGCGTGTCCTCGGTGCGGAAGACGGACGCGTTGTTGTCCATCGACTGCTGCAACTCGGTGCGAATGGTCGCGACCTTCTCGTGGCCGTGATCGGAGAGAATCAGCTCGAGCCAGTCCTCGACCATCTTCTGCGGGGCCTCGGGCAGCGGCGTGAAGTCGACGCTGTTGGCGTGCTCGGCAGCGGCGATTCCGGCGCGCCGGCCGAAGACGTTGATGTCGAGCAGCGAGTTCGTGCCCAGACGGTTGGATCCGTGGACCGACACGCAGGCACACTCGCCCGCGGCGAACAGTCCGGGAACGACGTCGTCGTTGTTGCGGAGCACCTCACCGCGAATCTTGGTGGGGATGCCGCCCATGACGTAGTGGCACGTCGGGTACACCGGCACCAGCTCGGTGACTGGGTCGACGCCCAAATACGTGCGAGCGAACTCGGTGATGTCGGGAAGCTTCTCCTCCAGCACGTCGGCACCCAGGTGGGTCACGTCGATGTAGACGTAGTCCTTGTTGGGGCCTGCGCCGCGACCTTCGAGCACCTCGAGAACCATCGACCGGGCGACGATGTCACGCGGAGCGAGGTCCTTGATGGTGGGTGCGTACCGCTCCATGAAGCGTTCGCCGTCGGCGTTGCGAAGAATTCCGCCCTCGCCGCGTACGGCTTCCGAGATCAGAATTCCGAGTCCGGCGAGGCCTGTCGGATGGAACTGGTGGAACTCCATGTCCTCGAGCGGCAGGCCCTTACGGAAGATGATGCTCATGCCGTCGCCGGTGAGGGTGTGCGCGTTCGAGGTCGTCTTGTAGATACGGCCCGACCCACCCGTGGCGAACACGATGGACTTGGCGTGGAAGACGTGCAGCTCGCCCGTGGCCAGCTCGTACGCGATGACGCCGGTGGCGACGGGACCGTTGTCGGTCTCGGTGAGCGCGATGTCGAGTGCGTAGAACTCGTTGAAGAACTCAACGTCGTGCTTGACGCACTGCTGGTAGAGCGTCTGAAGAATCATGTGACCTGTGCGGTCGGCGGCGTAGCACGCACGACGAACCGGTGCCTTGCCGTGGTCACGAGTGTGCCCACCGAATCGGCGCTGGTCGATCTTGCCCTCGGGGGTGCGGTTGAACGGAAGACCCATCTTCTCCAGGTCGAGCACGGCGTCGATGGCTTCCTTCGCCATGATCTCCGCAGCGTCCTGGTCGACGAGGTAGTCGCCACCCTTGACCGTGTCGAAGGTGTGCCACTCCCAGTTGTCCTCCTCGACGTTGGCGAGGGCAGCACACATACCGCCCTGAGCCGCGCCGGTGTGGCTGCGAGTGGGGTACAGCTTGGTGAGAACTGCGGTGCGGGCACGCGGGCCGGCTTCGATGGCAGCGCGCATACCTGCGCCGCCTGCGCCGACGATGAGCACGTCGTAGCGATGTTCCTGCATGTCGTTTATCTCCCCTAGCTGGCGGTGATGTTGGGGTCGAACGTGAAGATGACGTACGTGCCGAGACCCATGATCAGAATCATCGACAGCACCAGAAGCGTGGTGAGCCAGAAGCGGGTCGAGTCCTTGCGCGAGTAGTCGTTGATGACCGTGCGCAGACCGTTACCACCGTGCAGCTGCGCGAGCCACAGCATCGACAGGTCCCAGACCTGCCAGAACGGGCTGGACCAGCGTCCGGCGACGAACGCGAAGTTGATGCGGTGCACGCCCTCGTCGAGCATCAGCATGATCGTCATATGGCCCAGCACCAGCACGACGAGTGCGAGGCCGGAGAAGCGCATGAACAGCCATGCGTACATCTCGAAGTTTCCGCGGTTCTGACGCCGAGGCGTACGCGGGTTGTCCAAGCTGGCCGGGCGATCGTGGTTGGTGCCGATCGTGCGCGCCAAGTTGTTGTTTGCTTCCTGGGTCGCCATGTGTCAGTGCCCCGCGAACGTGTTGTAGAGGATGCGTGCTGCACCCGGAATCATGACCACGAGCCAGATGATGGCAATGGTCCAGAGCATCGGGCGCTGGTACTTCGGACCCTTCGACCAGAAGTCGACCAGCATGACGCGGATGCCGTTGAGTGCGTGGTAGAGCACGGCAGCGACGAGGCCGAGTTCCATCAGGCCGACGATCGGCGTCTTGTACGTGTCGATGACGTCGTTGTACGCCTCGGGGTTCACGCGGACGAGCGCAGTGTCGAGGACGTGGACGAAGAGAAAGAAGAAGGTGACGACACCGGTGATTCGGTGCAACACCCAGGACCACATTCCGGGGTCCCCGCGGTACAGCGACCGTGTGCGCTCCCGCGTGGGAGCGACTTCTGTCGTACTAGCCATCGAGTGCACAGCCTCCAACATCATTGATGGACGCGACGACAGTGGAAAAGGCCCGGATGATCGTCGCCCCGCTGTTGGTGCGGCAAGTCTCGGATCCATCTCGTCGCGAAGGGTGAATCCACTAGTTGAAACTGTAAACCCATGCCGTTCGGGGTACAGCGTCGACACGTGGTTCCCAAGGGCGGCAACCCTTTTCTTAGGATTGCCTGTCCAAAATTCGCAGTCGGCGGGAAGGGAACGGCTGCGTGGTCGGCGCCGGCGTGACAGGATTGTCCGCCATGGCGGAAATCGATTGGAATTTGTTGCGGGACAAGGCTCATGAAGCTATGCGACATGCCTACGCCCCCTACTCGAACTACCCCGTCGGGGCGGCTGCCCTGGTGTCGGACGGCCGCATCGTCTCGGGGTGCAATGTGGAGAATGTCTCATATGGCTTGGGCCTGTGCGCCGAATGCGGGCTGGTCTCGGCTCTGAACTCGTCGGGCGGTGGACGCCTGATTGCGTTCGCCTGCTGCGACAGCCGCCGAGAAGTGCTTCTTCCGTGTGGGCGCTGCCGCCAACTGCTCTACGAATTCGGAGGCGGAGAATTGCTGATCGACACCGTGTCGGGACCCACGCCGTTGTCGTCCCTGCTGCCAGACGCATTCGGACCCGACGATCTGGCGGCAGGACAGGTGACCCATGCCTGACGCCGTATCGATCATCGCGACCAAACGTGACGGTCATGCTCTGAGTTCGGAGCAGATCGACTGGGTGGTCGACGGCTTCACGCGGGGCATCGTCGCGGACGAACAGATGTCGTCCCTCGCGATGGCAATTCTGTTGCGCGGAATGAATCGCGAGGAAATCTCCGCGTGGACGTCGGCGATGATCGCCTCCGGCACCCGGTTGGACTTCTCCTCGCTGCCGCGCCCGACCGTCGACAAACATTCCACCGGCGGTGTCGGAGACAAGATCACGCTTCCTCTCGCACCGCTGGTCGCGTCGTGCGGCGCAGCGGTTCCGCAGCTCTCGGGCCGCGGGCTCGGCCACACCGGAGGCACACTCGACAAACTCGAATCCATTCCCGGATGGCGCGCGGACCTGACCAACGAGGAAATTCACTCGATCCTGGCCGATCCCGCGGTGGGTGGAGTCGTCTGTGCGGCCGGCGCCGACCTGGCTCCCGCCGACAAGCGTCTGTACGCGCTGCGCGATGTCACCGGCACCGTCGAGTCGATCCCGTTGATCGCCAGCTCGATCATGAGCAAGAAGATCGCCGAGGGCACCTCGGCCCTGGTGCTCGACGTCAAGGTGGGCACCGGAGCCTTCATGAAGACCGCCGAGCAGGCGCGTGAATTGGCCGCTGCCATGGTCGATCTCGGCACCGACGCCGGTGTGAAGACCATCGCTCTGCTGACGAGGATGGACACCCCGCTCGGCCTCACCGCCGGAAACGCGCTCGAGGTCGCCGAGTCGCTCGAGGTGCTTGCCGGCGGCGGCCCCGACGACATAGTCGAGCTGACCGTCGAACTCGCCGCCGCGATGCTCGCCGCTGCCGGAATCGACGACGTCGACCCTCGGGAGCGACTGCGCGACGGGAGCGCCATGGACCGGTGGCGCGCCATGATCTCCGCGCAGGGCGGCGATCCCGACGCGCCGCTGCCGGTCGCCCGCCACACCGAGCAGGTGACCGCGGACTCCGACGGCGTGCTCACCCGACTCGACGCCATGGCCGTCGGCGTCGCGGCGTGGCGGCTGGGGGCGGGCCGGGAACGTCAGGGTGAACCGGTCCAGTTCGGCGCCGGAGTGACGATGCACGCCAAACCGGGCGACACCGTTCACTCAGGCCAACCTCTGTTCACCCTGTCGACCGACACACCGGAACGGTTCGCCTCCGCCATCGACGCGCTCACCGGTGGGTGGGACATCGGCGGCGACGCCCCCTCGGCTGCCCCATTGGTCATCGATACCGTGCGTTGATAGGACACCGGGCGCTGACGGGCTATCTTTCGGTGATGCGCCCCCGTATTGCCCTTCGAAAGAAGCTCGTGGCGGTGATGGCGTTGATTCTCGCCCTCACTGCCGTGTCGTGCGGGTCCTCGTCCGGACCGCTGATCGACTCCGTTCAGTCCGACGGTGTTCTCGTCGTCGGCACCGAGGGGACCTACAGCCCGTTCAGCTTTCAGGGCAGCGACGGTCAGCTGACCGGATACGACGTCGACGTCGTACGGGCCGTCGGCAAGGAACTCGGCGTCCGGGTGGAGTTCGTACAGACACCGTTCGACTCCATCTTCGCCGGCCTGGAGTCGCGACGATTCGACCTGATCGCCAATCAGGTGACGATCAACGCGGACCGGCAGGCGAAGTACGACCTGTCGCTTCCGTACACGGTCTCGGACGGCGAGATCCTCACCCGCACCGACGACACGTCCATCACCTCGCTCGCCGACCTGGCAGGTAAGACCACGGCGCAGTCGTCCACCAGCAACTGGGCGCAGGTCGCCCGCGACGCGGGGGCGAACGTCGAGGCCGTCGAAGGCTTCGTGCAGGCGGTGACGCTCGTGAAGGACGGGCGGGTCGACGCGACCGTCAACGACTCCCTCGCCATCGCCGAGTACCAGAAGCAGACCGCGGACCCGGCGGTCAAGGTGGCGGCGCAGACCGGCGACACCAGCGAGCAGGCGTTCGCCGCCCGCAAGGACAGCGGCCTGATGGACTCGATCAACACCGCGTTGATCAAGTTGCAGGCGGACGGCACTCTCGCGGACATCTCGAACCGGTACTTCGGCAGCGACGTGGCCGCGCCCGACCTGTCCTCGGTGCAGGCCCCCACGGACACGGCCGCAGCGGCGCAGGGGCCGTCGAAGCTTTCGCTCATCGGGGACAACCTGGTGCCGATGCTGAAGGCCACCGTCACCACCACGCTTCCGCTGACGGCCATCAGCTTCGTGATCGGACTGGTGATCGCGCTGGCGGTGGCGCTGGCGCGCATCTCCTCGATCCGGCCGCTGTCGTTGGTGGCCAGGTTCTACGTCTCGATCGTTCGCGGCACTCCACTTCTGCTGCAACTGTTCATCGTGTTCTACGCACTGCCGCAGTTCGGCGTGGTCATCGATCCGTTCCCCGCGGCGGTCATCGCGTTCAGCATCAACGTCGGCGGCTACGCAGCCGAAGTGATCCGCGCCGCCATCCTCAGCGTGCCCAAGGGGCAGTGGGAAGCGGCGCAAACCATCGGCATGGGATATCGAACGACGTTGCAACGCATCGTGCTTCCGCAGGCGATGCGCACCGCGGTTCCGCCGCTGTCCAATACCTTGATCTCGTTGGTGAAGGACACGTCGCTGGCGTCGACCATTCTGGTGACGGAGCTGCTGCGGGTCGCTCAGCTGGCCGCGGCACCGACGTTCGACTTCTTCGCCCTGTATTCGGTTGCGGCGCTGTATTACTGGGTCATCTGCATCATTCTGTCCTTCTTCCAAGGCAAACTCGAAGTGCGACTCGACAGGTACGTGGCGAAATGACCGAACCAGTGCTCGAAGGGCCGCTGCTCGACGTGCAGGGTGTCCGCAAGGAATTCAACGGGGTACCCGTTCTCCGGGACGTCAGCTTCACCGCGAACTCCGGGACCGTCACCGTGGTGATCGGGCCCTCCGGATCCGGCAAGACGACGCTGCTGCGCACCCTGAACGCTTTGGACGTCGCGAACGGCGGAACCATCCGGATCGACGACGTGTCCGCGGACTTCGGCGGCGCGGTGGACAAGAAGGTGCTCAAGTCGTTCCGTGCGCAGAGCGGCATGGTGTTTCAGAGCCACAACCTGTTCCCGCACAAGACCGTGCTGCAGAACATCGTCGAAGGTCCTGTCGTGGTGCAGAAGCGATTCGCCGCCGAGGCCGAGAAGGACGCGCGCGTCCTTCTCGATCAGGTCGGTCTCGCCGACAAGGCCGACTCCTACCCGTTCCAGCTCTCCGGTGGTCAGCAGCAACGCGTCGGGATCGCGCGGGCGCTGGCGCTGAAGCCGGAGCTGATGCTGTTCGACGAGCCGACGTCCGCGCTCGATCCCGAGTTGGTGGGCGAGGTGTTGGTGGTGATGAAGGATCTGGCGGCTCAGGGCTGGACGATGGTCGTGGTGACCCACGAGATCAAGTTCGCACAACAGGTGGCGGACCAGGTGCTCTTCATCGACAACGGCGTGGTGCTCGAAAGCGGGACGCCCGCAGAGGTTCTGGTGGAGCCGAAAGAGGAGCGGACGAGGCAGTTCCTGAAGCGGATTCTGGATCCGCTGTAGGCGGGAGGCGGCTGCGCCACCTGTGCGCGAATTAGTGCCCTAGAGGGGCGGAATTCGCGCACAGCGGCGGAGCCCGGCTACACCAGCTTCCAGGCCTCCGTCAGCACCGACCGCAGGATCGACTCCATCGCATCGAAGTCCGGCTGATCGCAGATCAGCGGGGGAGCCAGCTGCACCACCGGGTCGCCGCGATCGTCGGCGCGGCAGTACAGCCCGGCATCGAACAGAGCGCTCGACAGGAAGCCGCGCAGAATGCGTTCGGATTCGGCTTCGTCGAAGGTCTCCTTGGTGGCCTTGTCCTTCACGAGCTCGATGCCGTAGAAGAATCCCTCTCCGCGAACGTCTCCCACGATCGGGAGGTCGTTCAGTTTCTCCAGCGTCGCGCGGAACGCCGGCGCCTTCTCGGCGACGTGGGCGTTGATTCCTTCGCGCTCGAAGATGTCGAGGTTCGCCATCGCGACGGCAGCGGACACCGGGTGACCGCCGAACGTGTAGCCGTGCGCGAACGACGAGTGCCCGTCGTCGAAGGGCTCGAAGAGCCGGTCGGACGCGATCATGGCGCCGATGGGGGAGTACCCGGACGTCAGTCCTTTGGCGCAGGTGATGATGTCGGGAACGTACCCGAAGTCGTTGCAGGCGAACATCGATCCGATGCGTCCGAACGCGCAGATCACCTCGTCGGAGACGAGCAGCACGTCGTACCGATCGCAGATCTCACGAACGCGTTCGAAGTATCCGGGCGGGGGAGGGAAGCAGCCTCCGGCGTTTTGCACCGGTTCGAGGAAGACGGCGGCCACGGTGTCCGGCCCCTCGAACTCGATGGCTTCGGCGATGCGATCGGCGGCCCAGCGACCGAACGCTTTCGGGTCGGTGTCGAGCGGCGCGGGTGCGCGGTAGATGTTGGTGTTGGGAACGCGGAACGCGCCGGGAGTGAGCGGCTCGAACGGTTCCTTCAAGGCCGGGATACCGGTGATCGCGAGCGCGCCCTGCGGTGTGCCGTGGTACGCGATGGACCGCGAAATCACCTTGTGCTTACCGGGTTTGCCGACCTTCTTGTAGTACTGCTTCGCCAGCTTCCAGGCACTCTCGACGGCCTCGCCGCCACCGGTGGTGAAGAAGACGCGGTTCAGGTCGCCCGGCGCGTAGCCGGCGAGGCGTTCGGCCAGCTCGATCGCCGGCAGTGTGGCGTAGGACCAGAGCGGGAAGAACGCAAGCTCCTTGGCCTGACGAGCGGCGGCCTCCGCCAGCTCGGTGCGTCCGTGACCGACCTGGACCACGAACAGTCCGGACAGACCGTCGATGTAGCTCTTGCCGTGGCTGTCCCAGATCGTGGCGCCCTCACCGCGGGTGATGATGGGCGGCGTGATGCCCGCTCCGTGACGCGCGAAGTGACCCCACAGGTGACGTGCGGCTTTCGCGCCGAGATCGGTGGACGCGGATACGGTGTCGGTGACTGCGGTCATCGTGTTCCCCAATTGTATTGCTGCTTGACGAGTTTGAGATAGACCATGGTTTCGGTGCTGGTCACTCCCGGAAGGGCGCGAATTCTCTTGTTCAGGATTTCGAGGAGGTGAAGATCGTCCTCGCAGACCACCTCGACGATGGCGTCGAACGACCCTGCGGTGAGAACGACGTAGTCGATCTCGTCGATGTCGGCGAGCGAGCGGGCCAGTTCGTCGGTGTCGCCGGTGCACCTGATGCCGATCATGGCCTGCCGCGCGAACCCGACCTGAAGTGGATCGGTGACTGCGACGATCTGCATGACACCGCTGTCGGTCAACTTCTGAACACGTTGCCGGACAGCAGCTTCGGACAGGCCGACGGCTTTGCCCACCGCCGCGTACGAGCGACGACCGTCCTCCTGAAGCTGCTCGATGATCGCCTTGGACACGGCGTCGAGCGGCACGGGCTGTTCGGGCATGCCTCGATCTTTGCCCGTCGGCGTCACTAATTCAAGTCCAATGCGGCTACCGAACGCAGGAATCCGTTGTGGAGGGCACAAAAAGCAGTGGAATCGGTTGTATCATCGGCGTCATGACCGCTCCGTATGTGCCCGGCTGCTGGATCGACGGTACGGCCGCCGAGGGGTCCGGGGAACCCTTCGTCGTCACCAACCCGGCCACCGACGCCGACCTCGTGACCCTGACGCTGGCCACCGCCGCCGACGTGGACCGCGCGGTGTCCTCCGCCCGCCGTGCGTTTCCCGACTGGTCACGGCGCTCGCCGGCCGAGCGGTCGGCGGTGCTCGGTGCGTTGGCGCGGGCCGTGGCCGCCCACGCGGAGGACTTCGCCGCCGAAGAGGTTGCGCAGACCGGTAAGTCGATCCGATTGGCTCGGGAGTTCGACGTACCGGGCAGCGTCGACAACATCGACTTCTTCGCCGGGGCCGCCCGCACCCTCGACGGCAAGGCGACCGCCGAATATTCACCCGACCACACGTCGAGCATCCGGCGTGACGCAGTTGGCGTCGTCGGCTCCATCACGCCGTGGAACTACCCCCTGCAGATGGCGGTGTGGAAGGTGATCCCCGCGTTGGCCGCCGGGTGCACCGTCGTCCTCAAGCCGGCCGAACTCACGCCTCTGACGACGCTGCGCCTCGCGCGTCTGGCGACGGAGTCGGGGCTGCCGGACGGGGTGTTCAACGTTGTCACCGGTACCGGACTGGACGCGGGCGCATCTCTGGCGCGCCACCCCGACATCGACGTGATGACGTTCACCGGATCGACCGCCGTGGGCCGCACCGTCATGGCGCACGCCGCAACCAACGGCACCCGTGTACAGCTCGAACTCGGAGGCAAGGCGCCGTTCGTGGTCTTCGACGACGCCGACCTCGAAGCCGCCATCCAGGGTGCGGTTGCCGGCGCGCTGATCAATGCGGGCCAGGACTGCACAGCGGCAACTCGCGCGATCGTGGCGGACGCGGTGTACGACGACTTCGTGAACGGCGTCGCGGAGACGATGAGTCGGGTGGTCGTCGGCGATCCCACCGACCCGGCGACGGACATGGGGTCGCTCGTCTCGCGCCGTCACCGAGATCGGCTGCACGCCATGGTCGACCGCGCCCAAGCGGGTGGAGCCCGCATCGTCACGGGCGGCGATCTTCCCGACGGACCGGGGGCGTTCTACCCGCCCACCCTGGTGGCCGACGTCGAGGAGGATGCGGAGATCTACCGCGACGAGGTGTTCGGACCGGTGCTGACGGTCAGCCGCCACTTCGGGGACGACGACGCCATCCGCCGCGCCAACGACACCCCCTACGGACTCGCGGCCTCGGCGTGGACCACCAACGTCTACCGCGCCGGCCGCGCCACGAGGGAGATCGACGCCGGGTGCGTCTGGATCAACGATCACATCCCGATCATCAGCGAGATGCCCCACGGCGGATTCGGTGCGTCGGGGTTCGGCAAGGACATGTCCACGTACTCGTTCGAGGAGTACCTCACCGTCAAGCATGTGATGATCGACATCACCGGCGTCGCTCGGAAACCCTGGCACAGAACGGTGTTCGGCGGATGACCACACCCTGGGCGACGGCACCGACGCGGCGCGGAATCGACATGGTGGCGCACGCGGCGCCCGAACCGTTCTGGCTGGACCGGCCCGAGCGGCCGGACCCGCGCCCGCGTGCGGTCGGTGAGGTGAGCGCAGATCTCGTGATCGTCGGCGGCGGGTTCACCGGACTGTGGATCGCGGTGCAGGCTGCCGAGGAGAACCCGGGCCGGTCGATCGTCCTGCTCGAGGGCGGCCGCATCGGTGACGGAGCGAGCGGTCGCAACGGCGGGTTCTGCTCGGCGAGCCTCACACACGGCCTGGGCAACGGAATGGACAGGTACGCAGACGAACTGCCGACCCTGCTGCGCATGGGAACCGAGACGCTGGACGCCATCGAGCAGACATGCAATCGCCTCGGTATCGATGCGGACTTCGAGCGCACGGGCGAGCTGGACATCGCGAACTTCCCGTACCAGGTCGGCGAGCTTCGCGAACTTGTCGACGACGCTGCGGATCTGGGCCAGCCTATGAAATTCCTCGACGCCGACGAGATGGCCGGACGCATCACATCTCCCCGCGCTCTCGGCGGAGCGTTCGACCCCGACGTCATGATGGTCGACCCGGGAAAGCTGGTGTGGGGCTTGGCCGCCGCGGCCGAGCGGCTCGGGGTGCGCCTCCACGAGCACTCGACGGTCGTGTCATTGGCCGAGGAACCGTCGGGGGTTCGGCTGAGTACCGGATACGCGGACGTGAGAGCGTCGAAGGTCGTCTTGGCAACAGCGGCAACGACTCCGGTGTTGCCCAAGCTCCGGCACTGGATCGTCCCGGTGTGGGATCACTCGATCATGACCGAGCCCCTGAGCGCCGAGCAGCTCGACTCCATCGGATGGAGCGGGCGAGAAGGACTCGCGGACGGAGGTCACCGATTCCACTATTTCCGGCTGACCGCGGACAATCGAATTCTGTTCGGCGGGTGGGACGCTCACTACTTCTTCGGCAACGACACCGATCCGCGTCGCTCGCAGGACCCCGACTCGTTCGCGGTGCTGGCCGAGCACCTTCTGCAGTATTTTCCGTCGCTGGTGGGCCTACGTGCGTCGCACGCGTGGGGCGGCGCCATCGACACCTGTTCGCGGTTCAGCGCGTTCTGGGACGTCTCGGCGAAGGGCCGAGTGGTTTCGGTGCTCGGCTTCACGGGTCTGGGTGTGGGGGCGTCGCACTTCGGGGCGCGGACCGCGCTCGATCTGGTCGACGGTCTCGACACCGAACGCACACGACTGAACATGGTGCGTACGAAACCGCTTCCCTTCCCGCCTGAACCGTTGCGGTGGCTGGGTATCACCATCACGCGCAACGCGTTTGCGCGAGCGGATCGCAACGAGGGGAAGTCCGGGCTGTGGCTGCGGGCGATGAACAAAGTGGGGCTGGGGTTCGATTCCTGATCGAGCTTGCAGCGACGACTGGTCACGTTTCGTCAATTCTCACCCGTTGCAGCATGTGAGAACTGCTGGAACGTGACCAGTCGTGCCGGGAGCCGCTACTCGAACTGCCTCGGCACCACCACGACCGGCGCCGTCGTCGCCTTCAGGATCTTTGCGGCGCCCGAGCCGAGGAACACTCGCGACGGCTGACCGAGCCGGCCCGACCCGAGTGCCAGCATGTCGCCGGCGCGCCACTCGAGCGAGGACACCGCGTCCTCCAGCGTGGATCCGTCGGCGACGATCGATTCGAGGCCGGGGGTGTCGGGGAGCGCGCGCATCGCGGTGTCGAGATTGTCCCCCGCGGCGTCGACGTATTTCTGCCTTGTCGACATCGACGGTCCGTCCGGGCCGTATCCGCCGGGCTCGAGCGACACCAGGGACATCAGGCGCAGCGGGATCTCTGCGGCGCTCGCCAGGGTCATGGCGAAGGGGAGTGGGTTGGCGGACGACGTCCGTGTGGGCACCGCGACGGTGAGCCCGGTGATCTCGGTGACGCCTCGGTCGCGGAAACCGCGTGGCGCCAACGCAACCGGGACCGGCGATGCGTGCAGGAGGGTGCCGGCGACGGACCCCACCGCGTGGCGATTGAGGATGCCGTCTCCCGCGGCGCCCAGCACGATCATGTCCGAGTTGTTGCCCTCGGCGAACTCGATCAGCCCCTCGGCGAAGGACTCGTTGTAGACGGTGTGCGAGGCGACGGTGACCGATGGGGGAAATTGCGCGACGGCGGCGTCGAGCCATCCGGCCGCCTTGGCTTCGAGAATTTTGCGGTAGGGCCCGCTGCCCTCCATCGGCGGATCGTCGCCGGCCAGGACGAGTACGACGTCGACCGTCGCATCGAGAGTGGTGGCCAGGGCTGCCGCGAGGGCGACGCCGTCGTCGCCGCTGGGAGTGGCGAGGTAGCCGACAGTGACGTGCATCTTCGGATGTCCTTCCAGCGATGTCAGTAGGTGTCGGGGACTTTGACTTCGGTGGTCGCGTCGAGAGTCTTCCCCTGGAAGAACGCCTTGTTGCCGACGAAGCACAGCAACATGAGCGGGATGCCGAGTACCAGCATCCCGACGCCGAGGACGAACACTCCGCCGATGGGTCCGTACGCCGTCAAGCCGTAGTCGGGCTTGATCATGTCGACGGCGCTCTGAACGAACGCCCACGTCATCGACAGGCCACCGAGTAGCGGAAAGATGCCGCGCATGAACAGGTTTCGTACGGACGAGGTGAGCGTTCGACGGAAGTACCACACACAGGCGTACGCGGTGATGCCGTAGTAGAAGGCGACGGCCAGGCCGAGCGAGGCCACCGAGTCCTGCAGTGCACTGGAACTGACGAAGCTCAGCACGAGGTAGAACATCAATGCGGCAGCGCCCATGACCAGGGTTCCGAATCCGGGGGTCATGTACTTCGGGTGGACGCTGGCGAAGCGCTTCGGAATGGCTTCGTACACCGCCATCGACAGAGTGCCGCGAGCGGTCGGCAGGATCGTCGTCTGGGTGGAGGACAATGCCGAGATCGAGACGGTCAGCAGGAGCAGGGACGCCGCGATGGAGCCGGCGACGGGATCGCCGAGGATCGTCAGAACGTCGTCGACGTTGTCCGGATTGTTGAGTCCGATGCCCGTGTCACCGAACCCGGCGAACGACTGGACCGCGTATCCCACCAGCACGTACGTCAGCACCAGGATGAGTGTGGTGATGACGGCCGCCCGGCCCGGCGTCTTCTCCGAATCCTTGGTCTCCTCGCCGACGGCCAGGCAGGCGTCCCACCCCCAGTAGATGAAGATGCACAGGATGATCGCCTGCGCGGCGTCGGACATCGTCAGCCCGGTCGGGACCAGCCAACTCCACTGCGGGGTGATGGCCTGCGGCCCCGCCGTGCCGGCGAACACCTTGTACAGCGCGATCACGGACACTCCCACGAGCACGCCGAACTGCACCACCAGCAGGACGTTCTGCATGCGCTCGCTGATCAGGATTCCGCGGAAGCTCACGTACGTCATCGCCACGATGAAGAAGCAACCCAGCGTCACCTTCGCGAACAGCGAGTCGGCCGCGCCGTCGAAGCCCAGGAACTCGAACAGATAGATGGCCGCGATCTCCGCGACGTTGGCGAGCACGATGATGGCGGACACGGCGAGGCCCCAGCCGGCCATCCAGCCGACCCACGGCCCGAATGCCTTGGTGCCCCACGTGAACGAGGTCCCGCAGTCCGGTGTGTCCCGGCCCAACTCGCGATAGGCGAAGGCGGTCAACAGCATCAGCACGAACGCGACGAGAAACATCGACGGTGCCTTGTCGCCGACCGCGAGCACGACGTAACCGAGTGTCGCAGCGAGGCTGTAGGCCGGAGCGACTGCGGAGAGTCCGATGACGACGTTGCCCACGAGTCCGAGCGCGCCCGCGTTCAAACCCTTGCTGGTGGTACCCGGTGCGTGGGGCGCCGGTGGTACGGCACTGCTCATGTTCACTCCGAGGATCGATCCGGTGAATGCAGAGAATAGTACGGTTTCGGTTGTCATCGGGGGCTGAAGCGACGGAATTGTTTTCATGCGGGTAACAAGTCGACTGTTTTGGTTGCGGCAGGTGCAGACAAACCTCTTCCTGCGCAGCGACGGGTCCGGCGACTAGTGTCGGAGCATGGAAGCGACCACGGGACCCGCCCCCCTCGATCCGACGTCCATCGCACGAGCACCGAAGGCGCTCCTTCACGACCATCTCGACGGTGGGCTGCGGCCGGCCACCGTGGTGGATCTCGCCGCGAACTGCGGATACGACGGCCTTCCCGAAACCGACGCGGACGCCCTCGGCCGATGGTTCCGCGACGCGGCCGACAGCGGCTCGCTCGTCCGGTACCTCGAGACGTTCGCTCACACCGTTGCCGTGATGCAGGACGAGACCGGGCTTTCACGAGTTGCGCAGGAGTGCGCGGAGGACCTGGCGGACGACGGGGTCGTCTACGCAGAGGTGCGCTTCGCCCCCGAACAGCACCTGGAACGGGGACTGAGCCTCGACGAGGTCATCGAGCACACCCTCGAAGGATTTCGAGCGGGGGAGTCCGCGGCGCGGGTGCGAGGCAAGAACATTCGCATCGGGTGTCTGCTCACCGCCATGCGGCACGCCGCGCGCTCACGGGAGATCGCCGAGCTCGCGGTCCGGTTCCGCGACCGCGGCGTGGTGGGCTTCGACATCGCCGGGGCCGAGGCCGGATTCCCACCCAGCCGTCACCTCGACGCGTTCGAGTACATGCGAGCGAACAACGCGCACTTCACCATTCACGCCGGTGAGGCATTCGGGCTGCCGTCCATCCAGGAGGCGGTCGCCTTCTGCGGCACGGACCGACTCGGACACGGCGTCCGGATCATCGACGACATCGACGTCGACGCCGAGGGCACACCGACTCTGGGGCTGCTCGCCGCCTACGTTCGTGACAAGCGCATCCCACTCGAGCTGTGCCCCAGTTCGAACGTCCAGACCGGCGCCGTCGCCTCGATCGCGGAGCATCCGTTCGATCTGTTGGCCAGGCTACGATTCCGGGTCACGGTCAACACCGACAATCGGTTGATGAGCGACACGTCGATGACGAAGGAGATGCACGCTCTCTCACAAGCATTCGGCTACGGATGGACCGACCTTCAGCGGTTCACGATCAACGCGCTGAAGTCGTCCTTCCTCCCGTTCGACGAACGCCTCGAGATGATCGATCACGTGGTCAAGCCGGGATACGCCGTGCTGGTGGGCTAGTGCTTGCGCAGGCGCGCCTCGAACTCCTGCTCGAGTGCGCGCCACGCCACCGCCTCGGCCTCGAACGGCGCGCTGGGAGCCATGCGGCCCGCCGCCGGATCGGTCACGTACGACACGTACCACCCGAGAGGGGTCGACGGCGCCAGTGCCTGGTCCACGGACGGGTCGCGCGCATATTCAGCTGCGTCGGCGAACAACTCGACGGCGAGGTCCAGCTGCTCCGCATCGACCGAGTCCGGGCCCTTCGCCAGGTCGTCGGCCAGGCCCGGCAGAACGTAGACGTTCTCGTCGGTGACCTCGACTTCGAGGGACCCGTCGACCGCGGCCGTCCGAATCTCCTCGTACGTGCTCACCGCAGCGAGGTCGTGATCGTGGTCGTCGGCGAGATACCGCGCCAGCGCCCGCTCGGAGGTGAAGACGGTGATGGCGCCACTGCGCCCGAGGAACACGGGATCGTCACCGAGGTAGCACCGCAGTGTGTAGAAAGTGTTGTCCGAGGTGATGATTCGCACCGGGTCCACGCCCACCGACGTCCAGAAGGATTCGGCTTCCTCCTCGTCGTCCTCGGTGTCGTCGACGGCCTCGGCCTCGTCTTCGTCTTCCTCGGTCGCCTCGTCGGTGTCGATGTCCTCGTCGACCAGCTCGTCGACGTCGAGATCGCTCTCGGCAGCCGCGACGATCTCGGCCTCGGCGAGGGCGACTGCCTCCGCCTCGACGGTCGGGGAGGTGATGACGGTGTCGATGGCATCGAGCACGGCGTCCCAGCCCTTGGCCACGACGGCCCCGACGCGATCCCAGAGCTGCTTGCCGTCGCGTCCGGTGAAGGTGTCCGCCCCGCGACCCAGGACTCCGAGGACCGGGTTGGAGTTGAAGAAGCGAGTGACGGCGTCGAGTTCGCAGACCTCACCGATGGTGCGCGCCATCTCGAGCGTTTCGCCCAGTTCGGAGACCGTCTCGTACGTCGGGCTGCCGGCGGCAAGCTCGGGCACACCGACGAAGTCGTAACGATGGTCCTCGTCCGGCTCGAGCTGGGCCGCAGAAAGCGCGACCAGCACACGCCAACTGGGGTGATCGACGAGGTCGTTCTCGGTGTCGGTGCGCACGAAGCCCGCCAGCTCGGCGACCGTCGGGAATGCGTGGAACTCCTCGTCGTGACCGAGGAATGCCTCCCATTCCTCGTCACCTTCGCGCCATTCCGGCGCCCAGAGGGTGACCAGGTCGCCGGCGGTCACACCGAGCTCGATCGGGACGATGTCTCCAGCCATGCCCGAGAGACTATCTCAGGGCGCTGAGAGCGAACTGTGCAGCAACGCGACGAGTTCCGCGCGCTCCGCAGACGCCCGCTCGGCGGCGCGACCTGCGGCGACTTCCACCTCGGCCGCCAGAAGGTCGGCGCGGACGCCGCGCAGCGAGCCGGATATGGACAGATCGACCATCCTGCCGCTCCCGTCCACCACGGCGCGCACGCCGAAGCCCGCTTCCCCCACGCCGCGGATGGCCGCGGTGCGTTCGAGGAAGTCGTGCATGGCGTCGAGCGTGCGTGCCGCCCTCACGGCCGCGTCGACCACCGCTCGCTGCGATGCGGCGTCGCCGCTACCGCGGGTGCAACTCTATCGACGACATCGGCGGCCACACCGTCGCGGAGCAGAGCCGCTCGGTGGCGCTCGGCGGCAGCAGCGGTGGCGTCGGCGCAGACCGACAGGATGGTGGCCGCGAGAGCCTCACCGCCGAAGGACAACTCGCGTCGATCGAGGTGCAGGCCGACCAACAGGCCGGTCTCGGTGGCCAGCACACGCACCGTGCCGTCGGGAGTCGACGCCTGTGCGCGCGTCATTCGGTGGGCCGGTAGAAGCCGTAAAACGCCATGCCCGAGTTGGACATTCGGATGGGATTGACCTGAACCGGATCGCCCGCCTCGACGAGCTGACCGTTGCCGACCACCATCGCGACGTGCCCGTCCCAGACCGCGAGGTCGCCCGGTAGGAGATTCTCCGCGTCGACGGGCGTGCCGATGTCCTGATCCGCGGCAAGCCTCGGAATGTCGAGTCCAGCTTGGCCGTAGGCGCTCTGGGTGAGGCCGCTACAGTCGAGACCCTGCCCCGGTGTGGTGCCGCCCCACACGTAAGGCGTGCCCTGCTGGGCCAGCGCGAATCTCACGGCGCTCGCGGCCTTGTCGTTCGGCGCGATCGCGGTGCTCCCGTCCGGGAGTGTGACTTCCACGCCCTTGCCGCCGGTGCGGGGGTCGTACGCCCGATGCCCCTCGGCTCGGGTGGAACTGCCGTCCGGCGCGCTGTCGGTGATTCCGGCGACGGACGAGGGCGCCGTGGAGGTGGGAGAGGTGAGCGCCTGTCCGATGTCGCGGAGTGCCTGCACCGGCGCACTCGACGCGGGTGTCGTTGCGGCCGGCCCTGTTTCGGCTCGGCAGGGAACGGCCGGAGGCTGCATCAGTGCGTTCGCTTCGGAGGTGTGCACCGCCAGCTCGGCCTTCACTCGTTCGACGACCGCCATTGCGCGGCCCAGGTGTTCCGCAGCGACGGCGACGAGCGCAGTCTGTCCCGCCGGAGTCAGCAGCGTCGGCATCGCGGCGGCGGCGTAGGCCAGGAACGACTCGAGGATGCCGACGAGTTCGACGTGTCCCGCGTGCACACTGGCCGCGGCGCGGGCCAGTAGAGCGTTCAACTCGTCGCCGTGGCTCACCAACGCACCGGCCACCCGCGACGCTTCCATGATCGCCTGTTCGGCTGCGACGGCCGCTACTCCGGACCACACCGGTTGCAGCGCGCCTGCGGTGGCGGTGGCCAGTCGTGCGGCCGTCGCCAACCCGGTCGACGCGTCGCGCAGGGCGTCCGGTGAGCTTCCGGGCGGGCAGGTGCCGGATCCGATCGAGTCGGCGAGTTCTCGGATGGGTGCGCTGAGCAGATCGATCATGCGAGTCCGTTCGCCAGCGAGCGCGCGGCTGCGTCGTCGCCGTCTCGATACGACGCAGCGGCATCACGCACCGCGGCGGCGAGGCTGTCGAACACGGCGGCGAGTTCGGTGGCGGCGGCGCCGTGAGCGCCGACGGCTGTACCGAACGCCGCGACGAACTCGGCTCCGAGTAGCCCGAACGTCGCCGCCAGGGCGGCCGTGCCGCCGACCGCGGCGACCGCGGCCTCGGTGACCACGCCCGAGACCTCGGCGGCCGAGTCGGCGACGGCCGCCAGACCGTCCGATACCGCAACTTCGATCATTCGCCCTCCGACCTCACTGTTTCTCGTGTCATCGTCTTGGACGGTGCGCAGACGCCCACGGTTCCGCCTCGAAAGCAATTAGTGTTCAGGTCCATGGACACGCTCGTCATCGATCACCCGCTCGCCGCAGCTCTGCTGACCACCATGCGCGACGAACGAACCGACAACCCCGCGTTTCGCTCCGCGCTGCGCCAACTGACGCAGATGCTCGTGTACGAGGCCATCCGGGATGCCCCGGTCGAGGAGTTCGACGTCCGGACCCCGGTCGACACCGCGCGCGGAGTGCGGATCGCACACCCGCCGCTGTTGGTCCCGGTTCTGCGTGCCGGCCTCGGCATGGTCGAGAAGGCAAGTTCGATGATCCCGCAGTCACGCGTCGGGTTCGTCGGCATGGCGCGCGACGAGGAAACGCATCAACCCGTGCCGTACATGGAGTCGCTGCCGGACGACCTGGCCGGCTACCCGGTGTACGTACTGGACCCGATGCTGGCCACGGGAGGCTCGATGGTGCACACGATCGAGTTGCTGGTCCAGCGCGGCGCCGACGACGTGACGGCCATCTGCGTGGTTGCCGCACCGGAAGGCGCTGCGGCACTGGAGAAGTCAGGGTTCCCCGTGCGTCTGGTGACGGCGAGCATCGACGCGGGTCTGAACGAGAACGCGTACATCGTTCCGGGTCTCGGTGACGCGGGAGACCGTCAGTTCGGCCCCCGGTAGTCGAGGGCGCCCGCGGTCAGAGCGCCTCGGCGAACTCCCGAAGCTCGTCGAGGCGCGATGCGGCATCGCTGCGCGCCTGATGCAGCAACGAGCGATCAAATACCGGCACCACCACTTCGAGGTATGCCTTGAGCTTGGGCTCGGTGCCCGACGGGCGCACGATCACGCGAAGTCCGTCTCCGCTCAATTCGATTGCATCGGTGCGCATCCGGCCCTTGGTGAGGAGGTGGTCGGTCACGGAGACCGCGACGCCGGCGAGTTCGGTCGGCGGCGTGGTCCGCAGACGGTCCATCATGGCCTCGATGTCGGAGAGGTCGTCGACTCGGCGGGAGACCTGTGCGCCCGCGTGCAGCCCGAACTCGACGGCCAGGTCGTCGAGCACGTCGACGAACCCACGGCCTGACTCTTTCAGGGCGGACGCGTAGGACGCCAGAGCCACGGCCGCCGAGATGCCGTCCTTGTCCCGGACCGCCTTCGGATCGACACAGTGGCCGATCGCCTCTTCGTAGGCGTAGGCCAGTCCGTCGCCGGCTCGCACCAGCCACTTGAAGCCGGTCAGAGTGCGGGCGTAGCGGGCGCCCCGCGCCGGTGCCAGTTTCGACATCAGCGTCGACGACACGATGGTGTTGGCCACGAGTGCATCCGGAGCAGCCCGCCCGAGCGACCACTCGGTCAGCAGGGATCCTGTCTCGTCGCCGGTCAGCATGCGCCATCCGTCGGGCGTCTCGACGCCGACAGCGCAGCGATCCGCATCGGGATCCAACGCGATCGCGATGTCCGCTTTCGCGCGTTCGGCCAACGCCAGCAACAGGTCCGCGGCGCCGGGCTCCTCGGGGTTCGGGAAGGTGACCGTCGGAAATGCGGGGTCGGGTTCGAACTGTTCCTCGACCACCACGACGTCGTCGAACCCGGTGCGGCGCAGCGCGTCCAGTGCCACGGCGCCCCCGACCCCGTGCATCGCGGTCAGAACGATGCGCACGGTACTCGACGAATGCGGAAGCAGTGCAACGCGATCGAGGTAGGCGCCGACGACGTCGTCGGTGGTGGGAGTCACCGCGGTGCGCGGGACGGCCGACGCGGGTCCGACCGACGCGATGAGCGTTTCGATCTCGCGATCGGCCGGGGAAATCAGCTGCGCGCCGCCGTCGAGATACACCTTGTACCCGTTGTCGGCGGCGGGATTGTGCGATGCCGTGATCTGCACTCCGGCGGCAGCTCCGCGCGAACGGACTGCGAACGCCAGCACCGGCGTGGGGAGCGGCCGGGGGAGCAGCGTGACGCGAAATCCCGCTGCGGCGAACACCTCTGCCGCCGCGACGGCGAAAGCATCGGATCCGGTGCGAGCATCGCGTCCGACCACGACCTCCGAGCCGGCGAGGCACGCGTTCGACAGATACGCGGCGAGTGCCGCCGTCGTGCGGGTGACGACGGCGACGTTCATCCCCATCGGGCCCGCTTCGACAGGACCGCGAAGTCCCGCCGTACCGAACGTGAGAGCGCCGGAGAAGCGTTGCGTCAGTTCGCTGTCCGGCAACGCGGCGAGCTCGGCGCGGGTCTGCGGGTCCGGGTCGCCGTCGATCCAGGCGGCGACGTCGTCGGCGAGAGTCACAGGTGCGGAACGAGTTCGCGCAGCAGGGTTCCCATTCGCACGGCCGACGCGGCGCCGGCGGCAATGACCTCGTCGGCGTCGAGGTGCTCGCCGGTCATCCCGGCCGCGAGGTTGGTGACCAGCGAAATGCCCAGCACGCGGGCTCCGGCGGCGCGGGCGGCGATCGTCTCGTGCACGGTCGACATGCCGACCAGGTCGGCTCCCATCGTGCGCAGCATGCGGATCTCGGCCGGCGTTTCGTAGTGCGGGCCGGGCAGTCCCGCGTAGACGCCGTCCGTCAAGGACGGGTCGATGCCGCGGGCGACCTCGCGCAGATCGGCGGAGTACGCGTCGACCAGGTCGACGAACTGAGCGCCCACGAGCGGGGAGCGGGCCGTGAGGTTGAGATGGTCGCTGATGAGAACCGGGTCGCCGACGCTCATGCCTTCGCGGATTCCGCCGGCCGCGTTCGTCAGGATCACCGTGCGAGCGCCCGCAGCGCATGCCGTGCGGACGGGGTGGACGACGCGCGACAGATCGTGTCCCTCGTAGGCGTGGGTGCGCCCGAGGAGGATCAGGACCTTCGTCGATCCCACCGTGACCGACCACATCGCGTTGGAGTGGCCGAGCGCCGACGGCTGCGCGAAACCGGGCAGCGACGACATGGGCACGACGGTGTCCGGCTCACCGAACTGCTCGGCAGCGGTTTGCCATCCCGAGCCGAGAACGACGGCGACGGGATGTTCGCTCACCCCCGTCGCGGATGCGAGAGAGGCGGCGGCGTCGTTGGCGGCAGAGGTGGGATCAGGAATGCTCACGTCGACTCACAGTAGTGAAAGTCGCGATCTGCCGCCCGACTATCATCCCGTGAATGCCTTCCCTCGAACGCGACGGTGACGTCTTCGTCCTCCTGCTCAACCACGACGACGGGACCAATCCCGAGAATCGTTTCGGCCCGGCCTGGATGGAACAGGTGCACGCCCTGCTCGACGAGGTGCTGGCCTCCGAAGGGCCGGCAGCGCTGGTCACGACGGCGGCCGGAAAGTTCTACACGAACGGACTGGACACCGATCACGCGTTCTCCGATCTGGCTGCACTGCCTGCCTATCTCGACAGCGTGCACGAGGTGTACAGCCGCATCTTGCAGTTCCCGATGGCCACCGTGGCCGCGGTGCAGGGGCACGCCTTCGGCGCCGGCGCCATGCTCGCGCTCGCCCACGACTTCCACATCATGCGAGCCGACCGCGGCTACTTCTGCCTGCCGGAGGTGTCGTTGCAGATGCCGTTCACACCGGGCATGGCGTCGCTGGTCACGTCCCGGCTGTCGCCGCAGACGGCACTGGAGGCGATGACCACCGGGCGCCGCTACGGCGGAGCCGAGGCCGTCGAGGCCGGGATCGTCGAGTCCACCGCGTCGGCGGAGGAAATTCGGGCCACCGCCGTATCCGTGGCTGCCGCGCTGACGTCGACGCGTGGGCCCAACCTGAGCAGTATCAAGAGGAGCATCCACGGCGCGACGTTGGCCGCCCTCGCGCAGAATACGTCGGAGAAACTGTTCGCAAACGGGCAGTGACTCTGCCTGCGTCGACGGCCGGTGACAGACTGTCCTGCGTGCAGAACACCGGGGTGCAGAGCCGAGCGGCCGCGCGGTTGGACGCGTCGGCGTCCGACCTCGTGGCGCTCTCGCACGCCATCCACGCCCGCCCGGAGTTGGCCTTCGAGGAGGTCGCCAGTTCCGCGGCGACCGCAGATCTGTTGCGCCAGGCGGGTTTCGACGTCGAGCGCGGAGTGGCGGGCCTTCCCACCGCGTTCGACGCACGCTTCGGATCCGGTGACCTGGTCGTCGCGGTCTGCGCGGAGTACGACGCGCTCCCGGAAATCGGACATGCGTGCGGCCACAACATCATTGCGGCGTCCGCGGTGGGGGCAGGGATCGCGCTCGCGTCGGTCGCCGACGACCTCGGAATCACGATTCGCGTGCTCGGCACCCCGGCCGAGGAATCCGGCGGCGGCAAGGTCGTCATGCTCGATCACGGTGTGTTCGACGGCGTCGGCGCGGCTCTGATGGTCCATCCGGGGCCGTTCGACGTCGCGGGCGCACGATCGCTTGCGTTGGCCGACATTGCCGTTCGCTACACAGGCCGCGAGGCGCACGCGTCGGCGGCACCGGAATGGGGAATCAACGCAGCCGATGCCGCGACCGTCGCCCAGGTCGGCATCGGACTGCTACGCCAGCACCTGCGTCCCGGCCAGCAGGTGCACGGAATCGTCGGCAACGGCGGCGTCGCCCCCAACATCGTTCCGGGCTTGACCGAACTGCTGTACTACCTGCGTGCCGAGACCGCGGAGTCCTTGGCCAACCTCACCGAGCGCGCCCACGGATGCTTCGAAGCCGGCGCCGTCGCCACGGGATGCACGCACGAGATCGTGACCGTCTCGCCGACGTACACCGAACTGACGCCCGACCCCTGGCTGGTCGACGCGTACCGGGCGGCGGTCCGCGCACTCGGACGCACCCCGCTGACGCCGGAGGAGGAAGCATTCCGACCTCTCGGCAGTACCGACATGGGCAACGTCTCGCGCGTGATCCCGTCGATCCATCCGGTGATCGGTCTCGACTCGCAGGGGTCGGTCACGCACCAACCCGGGTTCGCCGCGGCTGCGGTGACCGAGTCGGCCGACCTGGCCCTTCTCGACGGCGCACGCGCTCTGATCGACGTCGCGATCTCCGCAGCAACCGATCCCACCCAGCGGGAGCGTTTGCTCGAGGGCGCGCAGAAACGAAAGGCGGCGCAATGAGTCAGCTGCACCGAAACCCGGCGGACGAGTGGATCAACGCGCACGGCGCGGATCTGGTGTCGTGGCGCCGGCGTATTCACTCGCATCCCGAACTGGCGCGTCAGGAGTTCGCCACCACCGAGTTCGTCTTTGCCACGCTCGCCGCGGCCGGCTTGTCCCCGCGTCGACTCCCCGGGACGGGCGTGATCTGCGATATCGGACCGGCCGGGCCGCGCATCGGTCTGCGCGCCGACATGGATGCGCTGCCGCTCGACGAGTTCACCGGCGCGTCCTACGCGTCCACCGTGCCCGGTGTGTCCCACGCCTGCGGCCACGACGCCCACACCACGATCCTGCTCGCGACCGGCCTGGCTCTCGCGTCTCTGCCCGAGCTTCCAATGGGAGTTCGGTTGCTGTTCCAGCCGGCCGAGGAAGTGATGCCCGGCGGCGCGATCGACCTCGTGGCCGCGGGAGCTCTCGACGGTGTCTCACAGATCTTCGCGCTGCACTGCGACCCGCGACTCGAAGTCGGCAAGGTCGGCATCAGGGTCGGCGCCATCACGTCGGCGGCGGACACGGTCGAGCTGCGCCTCGATTCTGCGGGCGGTCACACCTCGCGTCCGCACTTGACGTCGGACCTCGTCTACGCCCTGGGCACCGTGATCACCGGCCTCCCGGGACTGCTCAGCCGACGAGTCGATCCGCGCACGAGCACCGTGATGGTGTGGGGCGCTGTGGTGGCCGGCCAGGCGCCGAACGCGATCCCCCAGAAGGGCATGCTGACCGGCACCGTCCGAACGGGCGATCACGAGACCTGGGCGCTGCTCGAACCGCTGGTGCACGAAATCGTGGCCGGGGTGCTCGCGCCGACCGGGGTGAAGTTCGAGGTGAACTACCGCCGAGGCGTGCCGCCCGTCGTCAACGACGAGGCCGCGACGCGCCGCTTCGAGAACGCCATCCGCGCATCCGGACCGGACGCGTTGGCGGACACGGCCCAGTCGGGCGGCGGTGAGGACTTCTCGTGGTACCTCGAACACGTGCCTGGTGCCATGGCCAGGTTGGGGGTGTGGTCCGGGGTGGGGCCGCAGCTCGACATCCATCAGCCCACGTTCGACCTCGACGAGCGGGCATTGGCCGTCGGTGTGCGAGTGATGACCAATCTGGCGCTGGGTATTTCGGACGACGCCTGAGGCCAGTCGGAAATTACAGCGGGTAGGCCGGAGGCCGGTCGGGGGTTTCAGTTACAGCGTGCCCGGCCCGACGTTGCGGCTGTTGCGGGTGCGCAGGTCACGGACGTAATCCGCAGGTGCTCCGGCGATCTCGGCTGCTTCGGCCATCACGCCGAGGTACCGGGCCGACGGCAAGCCGCCTTCGTATGCGTCGAGCACGTACATCCATGCCAGCACCGGACCGTCTTCGGTGTCGATGCGCAGCCTGATCTTGCGGTGGATGCCGAGCTCGGAGCCTTCCCACCGGTCCAGACTTTCCTCGTCCTCCGGCGGGACGTCGTAGAGCACCACGAACACTTTCGACGCGGGATCCTCGACGATGGTGGCGAGGGCGCCTTCCCATCCGATGTCACCGCCGCCGAAGGTCAGACGCCACCCGGGCAGCCAGCCCGTTCCCGCGACCGGTGAGTGCGGGCAGCGTTCGAGCATCTGCTCGGGATGCATGTTGGATCCGTAAGCGGCGTAGATCGGCACGGCGGTCAGCCTAAACCGTCTGCCCGCTTCGGGCGGTCTCGGATCGCGATCGATCAGGGTGAGGTGCGCGACGACCGGGTCTTGCAATAGCGTTGTATCCCGACGAAACGTGCAGTTGGCGATCCCAGACGCAGGCGGAGGACGAATGACCCGAATCGTGATCATCGGTGGCGGACCGGCGGGCTACGAAGCCGCGCTCGTGGCCGCCCAACACGGCGGGTCGGTCACGCTGATCGACTCCGACGGTGTCGGAGGTGCGTGCGTCCTGTGGGACTGCGTGCCGTCGAAGACGTTCATCGCGTCGACGGGTATTCGCACCGAGATGCGCCGCGCCACCGACCTGGGTATCAACCTCGAACCGTCGCAGGCCGAGGTGTCGCTGCCGCAGATTCACGCGCGTGTGAAGTCGCTCGCGCTGTCGCAGTCAGCGGACATTAGGGCGCGCTTGCAGACCGTCGGGGTGACCGTGCTGTCCGGCCGTGCGCGACTGGTCGACACGCAGACTGGTCTGGCTGCGCACAAGATCGAGGCGCAGCTGTCGACGGGTGAGCTCGAGACGTTCGACGCCGAGGTGGTGCTGATCGCGACCGGCGCGAGCCCGCGGGTGCTCCCCGGCGCGGAGCCGGACGGCGAGCGCATTCTGAACTGGCGTCAGCTCTACGACCTCGAGGAACTGCCGACGCATCTCGTGGTGGTCGGATCCGGCGTGACAGGCGCCGAGTTCGTCTCCGCGTACACCGAGATGGGCGTCAAGGTCACGGTGGTGTCGAGCCGCGATCGCGTCCTCCCGGGCGAGGACGCCGACGCTGCGCTCGTACTCGAAGATGCGTTCAACGAACGCGGAGTGACGCTGATCAAGCACGCGCGCGCCGACGCCGTCGAACGCACCGCCACCGGTGTCGTGGTGAAGATGGCGGACGGTCAGACCGTGGAGGGTTCGCACGCGCTGATGACCGTCGGCTCCGTCCCCAACACGAACGATCTCGGGTTGGACCGCGTCGGCATCGAACTCGATCGCGGTGGGTACCTGCGCGTGGACCGCGTGTCGCGGACCTCCGTGACCGGCGTCTACGCCGCGGGCGACTGCACGGGACTGCTCCCGCTCGCGTCCGTCGCCGCCATGCAGGGGCGCATCGCGATGTATCACGCACTCGGTGAGGGCGTGAGTCCGATCAAGCTCAAGACCGTGGCGTCGGCCGTGTTCACTCGACCCGAGATCGCGACCGTGGGCGTCAGTCAGTCCGCCATCGACAACGGCGAGGTGCCGGCGCGCACGGTGATGTTGCCGCTGAACACCAACCCGCGCGCCAAGATGTCGGGCCTGCGCCGCGGCTTCGTGAAGATCTTCTGCCGCCCGGCCACCGGTGTGGTCATCGGCGGAGTGGTGGTGGCACCGACCGCGTCGGAGCTGATTCTGCCCATTGCCATTGCGGTGCAGAACAATCTGTCGGTCAGCGACCTGGCGCAGACGTTCTCCGTCTACCCGTCGTTGACCGGGTCCATCACCGAGGCGGCGCGTCAGCTGATGCGGCACGACGATCTGGGATAATCCCAATATCTCATGATGTGAGATTGCAGTTTCACATCGTGGCCGAAGCTCGTACAGTCGAGATGCGCCCCACCACAGGCGCATCTCGACCGAAGTGACGCCCTGTGAACAGACGGGCGAGCGACGTCGCTCCTCGTCCGTTCGTTCTCAGGAGTCCGCATGCTCCCACCTCTGGCCCACCGCACCACTCGCGTTCAGGGATCGGCGATCCGTGACCTGCTCACGCTGACCGCCCGTGACGACATCATCTCGCTCGCTGGAGGTCTACCGGCTCCGGACCTGATGCCGCACAAGCGTATTCGTGATGCAGTCGCGGCCGCGCTCCGGGAAACAGTCGCGCTGCAGTACGCCGAGACCACGGGTGTGCGGAGACTGCGAACCGTGATCGCCGAACGCGAAACCCGGCGCAGCGGCGCACCGGTCCACATCGAATCGGTCGTGGTCACGCACGGATCGCAACAGGCCCTGAGCCTGCTCGGGACCGTGCTGATCGATCCGGGCGACGTGGTGATCGTCGACGCTCCGGCCTACACGGGTGCGCTGCAGGTCTTCGCCGCCGCGGGTGCGGAGATCCGCGCTGTCCCCGTCGACGCGGACGGAACCGACGTCGATGCGCTCGAGGCGGTGCTCGCATCGGGAGTGCGGCCGCGAATCGTGCACACCGTCAGCAACTTTCACAACCCCCGCGGTGTGACCTTGTCCGCCGACCGACGGCGGACGCTCGCCGATCTCGCGGACCGATACGGATTCTGGATCATCGAGGACGACCCTTACGGGGAGATCTGGTTCGACACCCCACCGCCCGATCCGATCGCCTCGGATCGCGTGATCCGGCTCGGGTCGGCGTCGAAGATCCTGGCGCCGACCCTGCGGGTGGGATGGATGACGGCGCCGCGCCCGGTGGCAGCAGCGGTGGAACTGTTCAAGCAGGGCGCCGACCTGTGCGGGTCGTCCCTCACGCAGATCGTGGCGGCCGAGTTGCTGGACGACACAGTGTGGTTGAAGAAGCACCTCGCCGATCTTCGACGCGCGTACCGATCACGATGCCGCGCACTGACCGGGGCGCTGACGTCGACGTTCGGGTCGTCGATCACGTTCGACGAACCCACCGGCGGCATGTTCGTCTGGACGACGTTCACCGACGACACGGACACTTCGGCGCTGCTCATCACAGCGACGCAGCACGGCGTCGCCTATGTGCCGGGTGCGGCGTTCGGATCCGATCCGGCCTTCCGCGGTGCGGCCCGGTTGTGCTTCGCGACGGTGGACGAGCAGGTGGCCGTCGACGCGGTCGCCAGGCTTCGCCGTGCGCACGAGGCGTGTGTCAGCGTCTCGCCGTGACCCGATGCGCCTCGTCGGTGGTCTGTACGAGATTGCGCGGAGCGCGAGCAGCCACGTATCCCGACAGGGCCATGACGAGGAGCAGGCCGACGGTGACGATCGTGGTTGCCATGACGAAATCCTTTGTGAGTGGGTCTGGCACCCATCGTGCTGTGTGCGGCTGAGCGGAGGATGACGCGCGGCTGGGAGGAAGCTGTGAAGCTTTGCCGTGCCATCGAACGACGCCGGTGCGTCGTCAGTGCTGGCAGCGCGGGCAGTAGTAGATCTGACGCTCCTCGAGCGGGTTGTCGCCGAGGTGACCGAACACGATGCCCGCTCCGCACCGGCGGCACGGCTTGTTCTCGCGCCCGTACACCCAGAACTGCCGGCCGGGGCGCAGGTCTCCGGTCATGGTGCGGCCGTTGCGGTGCTTGTTCGCATGAATGGTGCGGAACGAGACGTCGACCAGCTTGCCGATGTCGCCGGCGTGGCCGACCGGTGTTGTGGGGCGCACCCCTCGCAGGAAGCACACCTCGTTGCGATAGACGTTGCCGAGGCCGGCGATGACGCGCTGATCGAGGAGCGCCAACCCGACCGGGCGATCCGGGTCGGCTACGAGGTTAGCGGCCGCGACGGATGCGTCCCAGTCGGGGCCGAGCAGATCGGGCCCGAGATACCCGACTGCGGTGTCGTCGTCGTCCAGGATCTCGACCACACCGAGTTCGAAACCCACCGCTGTGCGCTCGGAGTTCGCGAGCACGATGCGCGCTTGGTACGCCGGCCTGCGCCACCGAGTGCCGGGCACGTAGACGTGCCACGCTCCCTCCATCTTCAGGTGCGAGTGAACCACCTTGCCGCCCGCTCGGATCAGCAGATGCTTGCCCCTCGAATCCACCGAATCGACAACCGAACCACTCAAATCCACTGTGGCATAACGTGGTACGCGCACATCGCAGACCGTGAGCTCGCGGCCGACGAGGGCGTCGCGCAATGAATTGGCCGTCCGCCAGACGGTGTCTCCTTCGGGCACGCGCTACGCCCGGATCCGCAGCCCGCGCGGGGTCGCGGAGAACCCCGCCTCGGTGAGGATGGACGCGAACACGCTGCCGTGGATGTCCGCCCCGTCGGTGCGTTCGATAAGGATGCGGTCGACCGATCGCTGCGTGACGAGCTTGCCGAGTGCACCCGCCGCAGCCTGCAGCACGTCGCGATCTTCGGTGAACGTCAGCACCGATTTGCCGCCGCGCTCGACGTACAGCACGAGCTCCCCGTCGACCAGCACCACGATGGCACCCGCCTTGCGCCCGGGTCGGTGGCCCGACCCGGCGTCGGTGGGTCCCTTGGGCCACGCCAGCGCCGCACCGAACGGGTTGGCCGGGTCCGTCGCAGCCAGAGCGATGGGGCCGGACTTGCGTTCGCTCTCGTTGCGGAGCCGGTCGACCACGTCGGAGGTGGAAAACTGTGCGCCGCCCAGGGAATCGACGAAGTATCCGCGCCGGGCACGACCAGTGTCCTCGAAGGTGGAGAGCACCTTGTACATGGCGCCGAAACCACCGGGAACGCCTTCGCTCATGACTGACCCGCGTGTGACGACTCCGTACCGCTCCAAGAAGATGTCGGCGGTGGCCTTGGCGCGAACTGTCGGGTCCGTTTCCGCTTCCGGCAGCAGTGCCCACCGGCCGCCCGCGGACGGCGGACCGGTACGAGTGGGCAGGGACGGGCGTTCGAAGCGTCGGTAGGAGCGCGTGCGCGGTGTCCGGCGCACCTGGCGGTGGCTCGGCGCGGACTTGGCGGACCCGTGCAGCAACGCGCGCAGCGGGGCGAACGTGTCGTTGGTCAGCCGCCCCGTCCACACCAGGTCCCACAACGCGGCCACCACGGTGTCGTCGTCGGTGCTCTGCACCGAATCGGAGAGCTGCCGGAAGAAGTACGCACCCCCGCCCGACAGCGCACCCAGTATCCGTTCCTGGACATCGGTGAGCTCGGTGTCGGGCGGCTCGGTGAGAGTGAGCGGCGCCGCGTCAGCGGTGTGCAGACACACCCACCCGTCCTTGGAGGAAATGGCGCCGTGCCCGGACCACATGACCTCTCCGGTGGCCGTCAGCTCGTCGAGCATGGCGGGGGAGTAGTCGCGCACGCGCGAGGGAAGGATCAACGACTCCCAGGCTGACGCCGGAACCGGCACGCCCGCAAGCTGTTCGACGACGGTGGCGACCCCGTCGATGCCGTGCAACTTGCCCCCGACGTGCTGCCACGACGGCAGGAATCGCCCGAGTGTTCCGGTCGACACCGGTTCGACGTCGTGCCGCGCCGCGGCTAGCGAGCGACGCCGCAACCGGCGCAGAACTTCGGCGTCGCACCACTCGGATCCCGTTGCGCCAGGACGGAACTCGCCTTCGACCACGCGTTTTTGCGCTGCCAGGCGGTGCAGTGTGTCGCGCGCAACCGCGGCGCCGATGCCGAACCGCGACGCGACGTCGGTGGTGGTGAACGGGCCGTGTGTGCGGGCGAACCGGCTGACCAGATCTCCCATCGGGTCCTCGACCGGTTCGATGAACGCGTCGGGGACACCGATGGGTAGGGGAACGCCGAGCCCGTCGCGCAACCGGCTCGCGTCCTCGATGGCCACCCACCACTGGGAACCGGCGAACGAGACGTCCATCGCCCGCCGCGTGTCCACCAACTGGTGCAACCATTCCGGCGCGTCGCCGTCGGCCACGGTTCGTGCCACCACCTCGGCGGTGGTGAGAGGGCCGAGAATGCGGAGCAGGTCGGCAACGCCCTCGAGGTCGCGTGCGCGCCGGTCCTCGGGGAGTCGCTGCAACTCCGCTTCGGTGGTGGTGACGACGTCGGCGTCGAGCAGATCGCGCAGCTCGACGCGGCCGAGGAGTTCGGCCAACAGGGATGCGTCCAGCGTCAGCGCTGCGGCGCGGCGCTCGGCCAACGGCGAGTCGCCCTCGTACATGAACTGCCCGACGTAGGAGAACAGCAGCGACGTCGCGAACGGTGACGGGGAGTCCGTCTCGACGTCGATCACCCGAATCTGGCGGCGAGCGATGCGGGTGCACAGCTCCTCGAGGGCGGGCAGGTCGTACACGTCCTGCAGACACTCGCGCACCGTCTCGAGCAGGATGGGGAACGACGGGTATTTCTTTGCCACGTCGAGCAATTGGGCCGCACGTTGGCGTTGCTGCCACAGCGGCGCACGCTTGCCGGGATTGCGGCGGGGGAGCAGCAGGGCCCGCGCGGCGCACTCGCGGAAGCGCGATGCGAACAGGGCCGAGCCGCCGACCTGCTCGGTCACGATGTCCGCGATCTCGTCCCGATCGAACACGAACAACTCGGCGCCGGGTGGCGCGTCCTCGGTGTCGGGCAAGCGCACGATGATGCCGTCGTCGGACGCGGTGGGCGAGGAGTCGATACCGAAGCGCTCGATCAACCGGGCGCCGACCGCGAGTGCCCACGGCGCGTGCACCTTCTGGCCGTACGGCGAATGCAGAACGAGGCGCCAGTCGCCCAGCTCGTCGCGGAAACGTTCGACCACCAGCGTCTTGTCGGTGGGGAGGTTGCCCGTCGCGGCGCGTTGTTCGGCGAGCAGCGCCACGAGGTTGGTGACGGCGTTGACGTCGAGGCCGCCGGCCACCAGACGCTCACGCAGTGCGTCCTCGTCCGCGCTCTCGCGAAGGAACCCACCGAGTGCCTCACCGAGCTCGGCGGGGCGGCCGGGGCCGTCGCCGTGCCAGAACGGAAGGCGCCCCGGCACACCGAATGCCGGGCTGACGAGAACCCGATCGTGCGTGATCTCCTCGATCCGCCAGCTGGTGGCGCCGAGGGCGAACACGTCACCGACGCGGGACTCGTACACCATTTCCTCGTCGAGTTCGCCGACTCGGGTGGCACGCTCACCGACCATGAAGACGGTGAACATTCCGCGGTCCGGGATGGCGCCGCCCGAGGTCACGGCCAGTCGCTGCGCGCCCGGTCTGCCGGTGAGAGAACCGGTTTCGCGGTCCCACACCAGACGGGGGCGCAACTCGGCGAACTCGTCGGACGGATAGCGGCCCGACAGAAGGTCGAGTGTCGACTCGTACGCCGAGCGCGGCAGCGACGCGAAGTTGCCCGTCCGGCGGACGCTGTCGAACCATTCGTCGGCGTCGATCGGCTCGAGTGCGCACGCGGCGACGGTGTGTTGAGCCAGGATGTCGAGCGGATTGGTGGGAACCTTCAGCGCTTCGATCTGTCCGTCGGCCATACGCTGCACGGTGACGGCGCAGTGAACCAGATCGGTCCGGTGCTTGGGGAAGAGCACGCCTCGCGAGACCTCGCCCACCTGGTGGCCGGCACGGCCGACGCGCTGCAGGCCACTGGCCACCGACGGCGGGGCCTCGACCTGCACGACGAGATCGACTGCGCCCATGTCGATTCCGAGTTCGAGGCTGCTGGTGGCCACCACACATCGCAGTCGACCGGACTTCAGGTCGTCCTCGATGACGGCCCGCTGATCCTTGCTCACACTGCCGTGGTGGGCGCGGGCCAGGAGGGTTCCGGCACCGTGGGTGACGTCGGAGGCGCCACCGACCTGTGAGGGCGGCGCGTGGTCGGTGTCCACTGCCTCGCCGAGGCGTTCGGAGTAGATCTCGTTGAGGCGCGCGGTGAGTTTCTCCGACAGGCGCCGCGAGTTGGCGAACACGATCGACGACCGATGTTCGAGCACCATGTCGACGATCTGCTCCTCGACGTGCGGCCAGATGGAACCCTGTTGCGGCGCAGCCGAAGCCGACCCTTCCTGCGGCGCCGAGGATCCGAGCTCGGTCATGTCCTCGACGGGTACGCGCACCGACAGTTCGAACGTCTTGGTGGACGGCGGCGCGACGATGCGGATGGGCGCCGAACCGGTGAGGAACCGACCCACTTCCTCGTGCGGACGTACCGTCGCCGACAGCCCGATGCGCTGCGCCGGCTGCGGCAGCGCGGCGTCGAGTCGCTCCAACGACAGGGCCAGATGCGCACCGCGTTTGGTGCCCGCGACGGCATGGACCTCGTCGACGATGACCGTGTCGACGGAGTCGAGTGTCTCGCGCGCCGCCGAGGTGAGCATGAGAAAGAGCGACTCGGGGGTGGTGATGAGGATGTCGGGTGGCGTCTTGATCAGCAGTCGCCGATCCGCCGGGGTGGTGTCACCCGATCGCACACCCACCGAGATCTCCGGTGGTACGAGACCGTGCAGCTTCGCGGTCTGCGTGATGCCGACGAGGGGCGCGCGGAGGTTGCGTTCGACGTCGACGGCCAACGCCTTGAGCGGTGAGATGTAGAGGACGCGGGTGCCTCGCGGCTCGTCCTCGCTGCGGGAGGCGAGCCGATCGAGAGCCCACAGGAATGCCGAGAGCGTCTTGCCCGATCCGGTGGGAGCGACGACCAGGGTGTGCGCGCCGCTCGAGATGGCGTCCCACGCCCCGAGCTGAGCCGGAGTGGGAGCGCGGAATGCTCCGTCGAACCAGGTGCGCGTGGACTCGGAGAACCGCGCCAGCACGGCCGACTGATCGACCTCCAGCCCGCCTGCGGCGTCCGCGCCCTTCCTGGTTCCGGTCACCGCCTCATTGTGCCTCGACCCACCGACACACCCCGGAGCCTAGAGCTGATCGTCGTCGATCTTGTCCTGACCACGGTTGCGGAAGAACTTGAAACCGGGGATCCCGATCACGGCGCGGCGCACGTCGGTGGTGACCTCGAGAAGCTGGTGCAACTCCGGCGCCACCGAATCCATGGTCTCGAGGATCGGCATCAACGCCTCCATCCGCGTCATCAGCTCCGGCAGTTGATCGACCATCTTGATCGCGGCATCGAGTTCGGCGTCGGAGAAGTTGTCCACGAACTTTCGGCCGAGAGGCAAGCCCCGTTCGGCGATCGGTTCGAGTTCGCCGATCAGACGCTGAGCCACGGTGGACGCCTCGGACGCGCCGGACACCACCACCGAGGCGTCGGTGGTGGTGCGTTCGACGTCGACGATGACCGCGGCCGCGCTCTCGGTGATCGCTTCGACCTTCGCGAGCAAGGCGTCGAGCTGTCCGAACAGACCCTCGACACGGGCGGGCAGCGAGGCCACGAGGGCAACTGTGTCGAGCGACCACAGCACCGTGCCGCGCACGGCCGCGATCAGATCACCTGCCGTGGGTACGGTGAGCGTGAGTCGCCGCGGCGCGGGCGCAGGGCGGTCGGGTGATCGCGCAACGGTCGTCATGACCCCATCCTGTACCCACTTCGCGGTTCGCCGACACGCATTGACGGCATCGGTCGAATGCGACGATCCTCACGCGGCGTCGCCGACCCGCCGACCGTAATGTCGAGTTCATGACAGCACTCGTGACCGGCGCAACCGGATACATCGGATCCCGCCTCGTCGCCGCGCTGCGACGGGCTGGGGAGGACGTGGTGGCCGTCAGTCGCCGTCCGGAGGGCCTGGCCCGCTTCGACTGGAGCACCGACGTCACCACGACGAAGATGGACGTCACCAGCAAGCGGTCGTGTACGGCCGCCTTCGATCGCATCGGCGACGTCGACGTGGCGTACTACCTGGTCCACGCGATCGGCCAGTCGAACTACCGCGACACCGACATGCGTTCGGCGCGGTACTTCGCCGAGGCGGCGCGGGATGCGGGAGTGCGCCGCATCGTCTACCTGGGCGGCTTCGTTCCGCAGGGAGAGCAGCTCTCGGAACACCTGGCGAGTCGCGCCGAGGTGGGTCAGGCGCTCGACGTCGGCGGGATCGAGGTGGTCTGCCTCCAGGCGGCCATCGTCCTCGGTGCGGGATCGACGTCGTTCGAGATGCTGCGCTACCTCTCGGACCGGTTGCCGGTGGTCCCGCTGCCGACGTGGCTCGACAAGGACGTGCAGCCCATTGCGGTCGACGACGTCATTCACTACCTGATCGAGTCCGCGGACGACTCGTTGCCGCCCGGCTCGTACGACATCGCCGGCGCCGACGTCATGCCCTACAGCGAACTGGTCTTCGCCTACATTCGGGCAGCGGGCCTTCGACGTCTGGGCGTGCCCGTGCCTCTGGTTCCCATGTCGCTGGCCGCCGCGGTGATCGGACGCATCATTCCCGTGCCGGCCGGTCTGGCCGAGGATCTGGTGGCGTCGCTCCAGAACTCGATGACCGCCGCGGACGATCGCATTCGGTCCTTCATTCCGGATCCGCCGGGTGGCCTGACACCCGTCGCCGAAGCAATGCGTCGCGCACTCGCCAACCAGCACGCGGTTCCGAAGTCGATCGGCGCCACTCCCGACACGCTTCGGCTCGTCGACTCCGACGCCGAATGGACCGGTGGAGACGAGGCGAGTATCCGCCGACGCGCCGGTGAGGTGCTGACGCGCGACGGGTGGAAGGTTCTCGAAGGACTCGGCGCCGGGTCGCTTCTGTACCGGTGGCCGGTGGCACCCGTGGTCCGCACGAACCTGGACGTGCTCGAGGCAGTGGCCGATCGAGTACGGTCGGTGGTGCGACGACCCGTCCGAGGAGACGACAACACATGACCTCCCTGCGCACCAGGTTGGAAAGCACTGTCCGGTCTGCACTCGTCGACAAGGTCGAGCGAGACCACACCGAAAGCGATCGTGCATTCCTCCGCCGGCGCATCGTGGTGACGATCGTTCTGATACTCGGCGCGACGCTGCTGGGTATCTCCCTGAACGTCGACCCGGGCGACACGGCGTTCTATCCGCTCACCATCGGAGTCGCGTTGGTGTGGATCGTCGGCGGTTTCCTGTCCGGGCCGCTGCATCTGGGCAGCATCAATTTCGCGGGCCACTTGCGACGACCGATCGTCACTCCGATCGCGATCGGTCTGGCCGCCGGCGGGATCTTCGTTCTCGGTGGTCTCGTCGTGCGAGAGATTCCTCCTCTGCGCGACTTCATCGCGAGCGTATTGGCTTACGCCACACAGGGTTCGCTTCCGCTGATCGTCTTCATTGCGCTGCTCAACGGGCTGGCCGAGGAGGTCTTCTTCCGCGGTGCGCTGTTCGCGGCGATCGGGCGCAAGGGTCCGGTGGTCATCTCGACCGTCGTCTACACCATCGCCACCCTCGCGACCGGCAATCCGATGCTGGCGTTCGCGGCCATTCTTCTGGGCTTCGTGCTCGGGCTCGAACGGCGAGCATCGGGCGGTATTCTGGCGCCGATTCTCACGCACCTCTCGTGGTCGACCATCATGGTTCTGGTCCTGCCGCCGATGTTCACCTGACCTGATCCGCTAGCGTTGCGGCAATGTCCGACATTCTCGATCCGACGGATCGCCTACTGGTGTCCGAGCTGGTGGAGGACGGTCGGGCAACGCTCGCCGCGCTCGCCGAGAAGGCCGGCCTGTCCGTCTCGGCGGTTCAGTCCAGAGTTCGCCGGCTCGAAGCGCGTGGCGTGATACTCGGTTACACGGCGCGGGTCGATCCGGAATCGTTGGGGCACATGCTTTCGGCCTTCGTGGCCATCACCCCGCTCGACCCCGCGGCTCCGGACGACGCGCCTGCTCGTCTGAAGGACATCCCGGAAATCGAGTCGTGCCATTCCGTGGCCGGCGACGAGAGCTACGTGCTCCTCGTTCGGGTCACCGGCCCGCGCGATCTCGAACGACTGCTGCAACTGATTCGCTCCACCGCGAACGTTCGCACGCGCAGCACGATCATCCTGCAGACCTTCTACGGCTCCTGAAGGGCCCGCCAGAGACGGTCCGCGCTCATCGGAAGGCTGTGCAGGCGCACCCCTGTCGCGTCCCGGATAGCGTTCGCCAGCGCCGGCGCCACGGGGTTGTACGGGGATTCGCTCATCGACTTGGCCCCCAGCGGACCGATGGAGTCGTACGTGTCGGCGAAGAGCACCTCGGTTCGCGGCACGTCCGAGAACTGCGGAATGTGGTAGTTGCGCAGGGTGGTCGTGGTGACGGCGCCGGTGTCGTCCGTCCGGATGTCCTCGTACAGCGCCGTGCCGATCGCCTGCGCGACACCGCCTTCCACCTGACCTCGGCACTGTGCCGGGTTCATGACGGTGCCCGCATCCGCGCTCTGCACCGAGCGCAGAATTTTCACTCTGCCTGTCGCCGGGTCGACCGCCACCCGAAAGCCTTGGACGTTGAACGCGATCGAACGAGGTGACCCGTCGTGGCGGCCGATCTCGATGAGTGATCCGCCGGCGTGCGCGAGAACGTCGCTCAGTGCGACCTCGGACGAACCGAACCGAACCGATGTCGCGGTGAGCGTCCCGTGGGACTCGCCGGTCATCTCGGACGCCAGGGTGAGCAGGCGGGACTTCAGGGTGGTCGCGGCGAGCAACAACGCCTTGCCGGCGACCACCGTTCCCGCCGACCCGAACGCCCCGGTGTCGTAGGTGGTTGCGTCCGTGTCGGATTGGGCGACCACGATGTTCTCCACGGACGTGCCGAGTTCCGACGCCGCGATCTGGGTGTGCACCGTGGTGGTCCCGTTGCCGAACTCCGCGGTGCCGACGCGAGCGAGATATGTTCCATCGGAACGCAGTTCGATCGACGCGTCCGCGCGGTGTCCGCGAGGTGGAATCGTGGCGATCATGGCGACGGCCATGCCGGTGCCCACCGACCACCCTTCGGGTGCGTCGAGGCCGCCGTCGCTCGTCATCGCCTCGTCGACGAGGTCGATGCACTGGTCGAGACCGTAACTGCCGTAAAGCAAGTCACCGTCCTCGACGTGTGCGTCGACGAACGGGTCGCCCGGCACCACCACGTTGCGACGTCGGAACTCGTAGGGATCGATGTTCAGTTTCCGCGCCAGCTCGTCCATGGCGGACTCGATGCCGAACATGACCTGCCCGAGCCCGTATCCGCGGAACGCTCCCGACGGAATGTTGTTGGTGTACACCGCTCTGGCGTCCACGCGCTTGTTGGCGCATCGGTAGACGGCCACCGATTCGCCGCAACCGTGGAACATGACACCGGCACTGTGATTGCCGTAGGCCCCTGCGTCGCTGACGACGTCGACGGCCAGGGCGGTCAAGGTGCCGTCGGCGTCGGCGGCCACGGTGACGTCCACGGTCATGGGGTGACGGCACGGCGCCTTCGTGAACTGATCCGACCGACTGAATTCGTACGAGACCGGCCTGCGGGTGCGCAGCGCAGCGAGGGTCACCAGGTCCTCGGTGAGCAGTTCCTGTTTGCCGCCGAACCCTCCGCCGACGCGGGCGGTGAACACGCGCACGTCGTCGGGGCGCAGGGAGAAGATGTGGCACAGCTCGTCGCGCACGAGGAACGGCACCTGCGAACTCGTGCGCACGTTCAGCCTGCCGTCCTCGTCGTGCCACGCGAGCGCCCCGTGTGTTTCGAGGTGCGCGTGCTGCACCCGTGCCGTCCGCCAGGTGCCCGTCACCGTCGCTGCGGCGGCCGCCACCGCGGCGTCGACGTCACCGGAACTGCCGTGCAGCTCCGCGACGAGATTGCGTGCAGGGTCGGCGATTCCGACGCGCGCACTGGCGTCGTCGTGGATGACGGGAGCGCCGACGGCCATGGCCTCGACAGGGTCGAAGACCGCGGGCAGAACGTCGTAGGTCACCTCGATGCGGCGACAAGCCTCCTCGGCGGCGAGCACGGTGTCGGCGACCACGGCAGCCACCCGCTGGCCCACGAACCGGACGACCGTGTCGAAGACGAGGGTGTCGTCGGGGTCGTCGTAGCGCACCTCGTGACGGGCGGTGGAGAACGCGACGTCGGGAGCATCCTCGTGCGTGAAAACCTCCACGACTCCGGGTACCTCGAATGCGCCCGAGGTGTTGATCGCGGTGATCCTGGCGTGCGCGTGCGGGCTGGCGAGAACCGCGATGTGCAGCAGACCGGGCGGCGTCACGTCCATCGTGTAGGGCTCGCGACCGGTCACGATGCGCTCGCCCGCCGGGGCGGGAACGTCGCGGCCGGTGGACACGCCGCAGGGGCGCTCGACGTTGACGACCCCGTGCACGGCGTCCTCGATGGCTCGATACCCGGTGCAGCGGCACAGGTTTCCCTTGAACGAGGTGTCGAGATCGTCGGCCTGCTCGGCCGTGAACGTCGATGCGGTCACCACCATGCCGGCCGTGCAGAAGCCGCACTGGAATCCACCGGCCTCGACGAACCGGCGTTGAACGGGGTGCAGATCGCCCGGTGATCCGAGACCGGCGGCGGTGGTGACGGTCTTTCCCTCGGCCCGGTACGCGGGGACGATGCACGAGTGGGCGGCCTCGCCGTCGATCAGGACCGAGCACGCTCCGCAGTCGCCCGCGTCGCACCCCTTCTTGACCTCGAAATGCGCGAGGTCGCGGAGCATGGTTCGCAGGCACTGACCGGGCGCGGGGGTGTGGTCGACGCCGGTGCCGTTCACCTCGAATTTCATCGCAGCTCCTCACAGATCTCGCGTGCTGCCGCGCCGCTGACGTCGCGGCGCCAGTCGGGAGCGCCGTGTACGTCGTCGTACCAACTCGATTCCGGCACAACGGAATACAGAATATCGACGATGTCGTCGGGATCGGGGACACCTGCCCGTCGTACCTGATAGGGACGGTCCGTCGACGCGGTGACGGTGAGCAGGAATTCCCCGTTCGGATCCACCCGTCCGATCACCACCGCGCCGGACCGACCACGCGGTGCGAGCGAGACCCTGCGGAACGCAGTGCGAGAGCGCATGGCCGATTCGGCGACGGTGATGCTGCGCAGGACGTCACCCTCGCTCAAGGAGGTCTGCACCGCTCCCGTCACCAGATCGGCGACGGGCACGGTGTAGTCGTGTCCGTCGGCGGCCCAGACTAGTGCCTGACCGTCCAGTGCCGCGCACAGCGATGTCATCGCACCCGCCGGCAGAGCCAGGCAGATGTTCCCGCCCACCGTGGCGAACCGTTGCACCTTGAACGACAGCAGAACCGCGTCGCAGCACTGCGCCACCAGAGTCGACACCGACGAATACCGCTCGGGCAGGTCGGCGCCGAGAAGCTGGGTCAGCGTGCAGGTGGCGGCGATCTCGAGTCCGTCGTCCCGGACGGTTGTTGCTGCCCATCCCATTTCGGTGATGTCGACGAGGTGGTGCAGGTGGTTCTGCCGCTCCGACATCATCCAGGTGCCACCCGCGATCACGGCGGTGTCGCCGCCCACCGATCGGAGGTCGTCGCGTGTGCGCGCCCTTACGACGTCGCCGACGGTTCCCAGATCCATCGATCATTCACCTGTCTCGGGCGCGTTGGTCGGCGTCACACGAACGGTTCAGCCCACCACACTGTAGGTACGCCAGGCGGGGCCGGCGTCGGGGGCGTCCTCTCGCTCGACCGTGGCCTGAATGAGTCCGTACGGTCGATCGTCGGCGTTGAACACCTCGTTGGGATTGTCGAGACCGAACCGCGAGAGGTCGTAGACGAAGTGGTGCTTGTTGGGCGCCGACATGCGAACCTCCGCCACGAACGGAAACTCTTCCAGGACCGCCTTGCCCATCTCGAACAGCGTCTGCTGCAGCGCAAGTGACTGCACCTCGGCGAATCGCCCGACCATGGCCGCCTTCGCGCCGGCGTACGTTGCGTCCCAGTCGACGTCGGTGGTGGTGTAGCGCCACCGGGCCTCGAGCGAGGTGGCCATGACCCGGTCGTGGGTGGGTTCGAGAACGGTGTAGGAATCCTCGAGGAACCCGGCGAACTCGCTCCCGGTGGACTTGAGGATGACCAGATCCTTGAAACCGGCTGTGACCCAGGTCTTCCGGTCGTCACCCTTGCCTTCCACGGTCACCGAGGCCACTCGCGTCTCCTGGCCCTTGCGGACCCACGTGTGATCGTGCTCCTTGCCTCCCACGACGACGCGTTCCCACGCATATTCTTCGAGCTCGATGCGGGCTCCCTGCACCGGAGCGGTGTCGTCGACGAAGTGACGCCCGAGGTCGAGTCCGTAGCTTTCGAGGTTCCGCAGCCCCTTCTCCTTGGCGTACGCGTAGGCAGTCTGCTTCTGGGTGTCGGTGGGGAGCACCTCGGATTGGTCTCCCACGAGGTGGGCCGCCGAGAAATCGCCGCGCAGGGCGGAGGAGACATTGATGTCGTGGATCTCGTGTCGCGGCGAGTCGCGATAGATGCGTACGACGCGGTTCTCCGCTTTTCCGTACTGATTGGCGCCGAGGACGATGTTGCCGGTCAGGTCGGTCACGGTGATCAACTTCCTCTGTAGGTCGAGAATGCGAAGGGGGACAAGAGCAACGGCACGTGGTGGTGGCTCGATGGGTCGGTCACGGTGAAGGCGACGGTCACCTCGGGGTAGAAACCGACGGTGCCGGTCGACCGAAAGTAGTTGCCGGTGTCGAAAGTGATGCGATAGACGCCGGGGTCGGAGTCCGCGGGGAGCAGATGCTCTGCGCGACCGTCGGAGTCGGTGGCCGACGAGGTGAGCACGAGTCCCTCCGAATCGGTCAGGGTTATCGGAACACCGGCAGCGGGAATGCCTTTCGCGGCGTCCAGAACGTGTGTGCTGACACTCACTCGGTCTTGTCCTCTCCGAGCATTCGGTCCAACCGGATTCGGTTGATCTTCGCAAGCTCAGCGCGCATCACTCGCCGTTCGGTGTCGGCGTCGTTGTCCATTCTGTCCTCGAGGATACTCAGCAACTCGGCGGCGGACTTGCCGGTGGCGCAGACGAGATAGACGTGGCCGAATTTTTCCTCGTAGGCCCGATTGCCTGTCGCCAGTGCATCGAGCACCTCTCGATCCGCCGAGGCGACCGCGGCCTGCTCGCGTTGTGACGACGAATTGTTCACCCTCCCGCCGATTCTCGGGTGCCCGTCCAGGGCGTGATCGAGTTCGGCCTCGGGAATCTCCGCGAGCACGCGATCCGCGCGCTCGAACAGTGCTTCACGGGAGTCGAAGGGCCGGCGCATAGCTACCCGTCGCGCCCAGATGAGCGACGAGCAACATTCGAACAACGCGTGCATCGCGGCGCGATCGGACAGTTCGTTGAACCCCTTCAATCCGATCCATTCGTGCAGTGCCACAGATCAGCTCAGCTCGCCCATACGACCGAAACGAGCGGCCGAGATCGGATTGGCGTCGGCCACCAGGTCGTCGAATCGGTAGTTGGCGATCTTGGCGATCTCGATCATCGCGAACGACCGCTCCGCGCTCTCGGAGTTCTCCATGCGCGACCAGCCGTTGCTCAGGACCCGGTCGTAGCGTTCGGTCTCGCGCGCACAGATCACCAACGGGAAACCGAAATGCTCTCGATATGCGGTCGCGAGCTCGACGACGCTGCCGTGCTGGTCGTCGTCGAGGTTGCTGAGCGAGACGTGGTCCCGCGCGTAGGCGAGGCCGGTGGGATCTTCGCTGCCGAGGTCGGGGAAGGCCCGGATCAAGTCCAGTTGTTCCTCGGTGGTGCCGGCGAGGAGCGACTCCTGAAATGCCTCCCGCAGGGCATGGGCGTCCGCGAACGGCCTGCTCTCGTAGGCGCGTTCCACGACCCAGGGCGTGCCCTGGACCAGACCGCCGAAGGTGTCGGCGAATTTCTCCGGGGTCATCTCGTTGACCTGGTCGAGGGTGATCGCCCGGCCGGGCTCACCGGCGACGGCCTGACCGCGGTTCGGTCCGATGTGGAAGAAGAGGACGTTGAGCACGATCGCGGATACCGCGCCCAGCACGATGCCACTGCCGAACAACATCGAGAGCCAGTCGGGCACACCCTCGGACACGGTCGGTTGGATCGTCACCAGCATGGCCAGTCCCAGACTGGTGGCGACGATGATCAGGTTGCGGTGATCGGTGAAATCGACTTTCGACAGCGTCTGGATGCCGACCACGGCCACGGTGGCGAAGAGGGCGAGGGCGGCGCCGCCCAGGACCGGCGCCGGGATGGACGCCACGACGGCGGCCGTCTTGGGCAGCAGCCCCAGGAGAATCATGATGCCGCCGGCCGTCGCCACCACCCAGCGGCTGCGGACTCCGGTCAGGCGCACCAGTCCCACGTTCTCCGAAAACGCCGTGTAGGGGAAGGAATTGAAGGTTCCACCGATCACCGTGGCGACGCCGTCGGCTCGCAGGGTGGCCGCGATGTCCTCCTTCTTGATCCGTTTGCCGACGATCTCGCCGGTGGCGTACACGCTTCCGGTGGTTTCCACCGCGATGATGAGCATCACCACGATCATCGAGATGATGGCGACCACGCTGAACTTGGGGACGCCGAAGAGGAACGGCTGAGTGAAACCGACCCAGGACGCATCCGCCGTCCCGTCGAAGTTCATGTCTCCCAACACGAACGCGACCGCCGACCCGATCACGAGTCCGAGCAGGACGGCGATGGTGGCCATGAAACCTTTGAAGAATCGCTGGATGAGCACGATGATCAGCAGCGTGCCGATGGCGTAGGCCATCCACCGGCCGTTGGTCGGATCCTGTTCGTGCGTGCGGGGATTGGTGACGGCGTCGTTCACCGCCACCGGGAGCAACGCGACGCCGATGATGGTGATGACGGTGCCGGTGACGACCGGTGGGAAGAATCGCAGCAACTTGCTGAAGTAGGGCGCGACGAAGAAGGTGACCAGTCCGGCGACGATGACCGCGCCGTAGACGTAGAGAAGTCCGTCCGTTCCGCCGCCGTTCGCCATCGCGATCGCGATCACGGGGGACACTCCGGCGAACGTGACACCCTGCAGCAGAGGAAGTCTGACGCCGACCTTCCAGAAGCCGACCGATTGGATGATCGACGCGATGCCGCACGTGAACAGGTCGGCGTTGATCAGATGAATGAGCTGCTCGTTGGTCAGGCCGATCGCGCTGCCGATGATGATGGGAACGAGGACGGCACCGGCGTAGAAGGCGACGACGTGCTGGAATCCGTACGCGGCCAGCTTGGGTGCGGGAAGTACCTCGTCGACCGGATGGGTCTTCTTGACGCGTACTGGAGCTTCAGACGACATGGCAGTTGCCTCACGCAGGTTGTTCGCCCGACCCCTGCCACGCTGCAGGAGGAAATGAATAGCTACCAGAATCGACCATCGACGCCGTTACCGCGACTCGAGACGCGATACTGGTGCCGTGAGCGCGGGCGTGACGAGTACCTGTGGCCTGATACTCGCCGCGGGGGCCGGAAGCCGGTACGGCATGCCCAAGGTGACAGCGCACGACGGACGATGGCTCAGGGCTGCAATCGACGCACTGGGCGAATGCGAGACGGTGCTCGTCGTGATGGGCGCCGCGGTGGTCGACGTGCCCGACGGCGTGATCGCCGTGGTGAACGACGCCTGGTCGAACGGAATGGGTGGGTCGCTACGGCTCGGCCTCGAGGCGTGCCGTGATCTGCCGTCCGAGTACGCCGTGATCATGCCCGTCGACACGCCGGACGTCGGTGCCGACGTGGTGCGCAGAGTCGTTGCGAAGGCGGCAGATTCGGCGTCCGGTCTTGCGCGAGCCCGGTTCGGCGACGCTCCCGGCCACCCGGTCGTGATGGCGCGGCGATGGTGGTCGGACGCGGCTGCGGTCGCGGTGGGCGACGAGGGAGCGCGGGCGTTCCTCTCGGGCCGCCGCGATGTCGTCGCGGTGCCGTGCGACGACCTGGCGGACGGCACGGATCACGATTATCCCGACGACCCCGAACCGTAACGATCGGTCCGCTGCGGTCGATTCATCGGTATGAGAAAGGCTTTGGACGGCGCTGTGCTGATGTCACTGGGCGCCGCCGGCCTGTTCAACGGAACCGCCCTGGTGTCGGACCCGTCCGGGCGGACCCTGGGACTGCGTGTGGACATGTTGCCCGCGTGGCACACCTGGGACTATCGCTGGGCGGGACTCTTCGTTCTGGTTGCCCTGGGGATTGCGCCGCTCGTGTGCGGCGCCGCCATCCTCGTCGATTTTCCGAACACCACCCGTCCGGTGGTCGGAATCGGTGTCCTGACGGTCGGTTGGGTTCTCTGGCAGATCATCGTCCTCGAAGTGCACGCACCGACCGTTCAGGTAGTCCTCACGGCGGCCGGGGTGTTTCTGATCGTGCACCCACACCTCGGATCTCGACGGGTCGCGCGTCGCGTCTAGCAACCCAGCGCGGTGCCCAGATCCTCCAGGCTGTCGACCACGACGTTCCACGGCCCGTCGGCTTCCAGGTCGGTCGTCTGCTCCGGACCGTGCTCGGTGGGCCTGCGCACGAACGCCGTCTCGAACCCGCACTGCTGCGCGGCCAGCAGGTCCGAGTTGTGGGCGGCCACCATCAGACACTCTGCGGGCGCGAGTCCCAGAATGTCGGCCGTCCGGAGGTACGCGTCGGGCGTCGGTTTGTAGGCGCGCGCGACCTCCGCGCCCAGCACCGCGTCCCACGGAATCCCCGCCGCCTTGGCCATGTTCAGCAGCAACGACACGTTGCCGTTCGACAGCGGCGCCACGATCATGGACGACTTCATCCTCGTGATCCCGGCAATGGAGTCGGGCCAGGCGGGCAGGTCGTGCCAGGACGCGTTCAGGGCATCGATTGCGTCGTCCGGCGCGGTGATCCGATGACTGTGCAGGACCTCGACGAGGTTCTCCCGGTGCAGGACGTCCAGGCGAACGAAGTCGCGGCGGCCCTCACGGACCTCCCGCATCGACGGGTCGTACCGCGATCTCCACTCGTCGGCGAACGCGAACGGATCGACGCCCGTATGACCGTGGGCGCCCATCCATTCGTCGACGTGGCGCGCGATGCCGCTACGCCAGTCGACGACCGTGCCGAAGACGTCGAACAGAGCCGCCCGGAGCGTCACTTCAGTTCGGCGAGAACGGTTCCCTGTGTGATGGCGGCACCGGGCTCGACCGAGAGTCCGGTGACGACACCGGCCTTGTGAGCATTGACGGGGTTCTCCATCTTCATCGCCTCGAGGACGGCGATCAGGTCACCCTCGGCAACTTCCTGGCCCTCGGTGACGGCAACCTTGACGACGGTTCCCTGCATGGGAGCGGTAACCGCGTCTCCGGAGGCTGCTGCGCCGCCGGCGGCTCCACGCTTGCGCGACTTCGGCTTGCGACGAACGGCGCCGTCCGAGGCGGGTGCGGACCCGACGGAGAACTGTCCGGGCAGCGACACCTCGACGCGTCGGCCACCGACCTCGACGACCACGCTCTGGCGAGGAAGGGCGTCGTCCTCCTCGATGGGGGCGCCACCGGTGAAGGGGGGAACCTGGTTGTCCCACTCGGTTTCGATCCACCGGGTGTGCACGGAGAAGCCCTCGTCGTTGCCGATGAAGGCGGGGTCCGACACCACGGCGCGGTGGAACGGGATGACCGTCGCGAGTCCCTGGACGTCGAACTCGGCCAGCGCACGGCGCGAGCGGGCGAGAGCTTCTTCGCGAGTGGCGCCGGTGACGATCAGCTTCGCCAGCATGGAGTCGAACTGACCACCGATGACGCTGCCCGACTCGACACCGGAGTCCACGCGCACACCCGGACCCGACGGGGCCGAGTAGGAGGTGACGGGGCCGGGCGCCGGGAGGAAGCCGCGGCCGGCGTCCTCACCGTTGATGCGGAACTCGAAGGAGTGTCCGCGCGGTGTGGGATCTTCCTTGATGGACAGCTCTTCGCCGTTGGCGATGCGGAACTGCTGCAGCACGAGGTCGATGCCGGAGGTCTCCTCGGTGACGGGGTGCTCGACCTGAAGGCGGGTGTTGACCTCGAGGAACGACACCAGTCCGTCCTGGCCCACGAGGTACTCCACGGTGCCGGCGCCGTAGTACCCGGCTTCGCGGCAAATCGCCTTGGCCGACGAGTGGATCTGCTCGCGCTGCTCGTCGGTGAGGAACGGCGCGGGAGCTTCTTCGACGAGCTTCTGGAAGCGACGCTGCAGCGAGCAGTCGCGCGTTCCGGCGACGACGACGTTGCCGTGCTGGTCGGCGATGACCTGAGCTTCGACGTGGCGGGGCTTGTCGAGGTAGCGCTCGACGAAGCACTCGCCGCGACCGAACGCCGCGACCGCTTCGCGGGTGGCGGAGTCGAACAGCTCGGGAATCTCTTCGCGGGTGCGCGCGACCTTCATGCCTCGTCCGCCGCCGCCGAACGCCGCCTTGATGGCGATGGGCAGTCCGTGCTCGTCGGCGAACGCGAGGATCTCGTCGGCGTCCTTGACCGGCTCCGAGGTGCCGGGCACCGACGGGGCCTTCGCGCGGGTCGCGATGTGGCGGGCGGTGACCTTGTCACCGAGGTCGCGGATCGACTGGGGCGACGGTCCGATCCAGATCAGACCGGCGTCGATGACGGCCTGTGCGAAGTCCGCGTTCTCGGAGAGGAATCCGTAGCCCGGGTGCACCGCGTCGGCGCCGGATTTGGCGGCGGCGTCGATCAGTTTGTCGATGGCCAGGTAGGACTCCGCGGAGGTCTGACCACCGAGCGCAAATGCTTCTTCTGCCAGTCGAACGTGGGGGGCATCGGCATCGGGCTCGGCGTACACGGCGACGCTCTTGAGGCCTGCATCGGCTGCAGCCCTGATCACGCGTACTGCGATTTCACCGCGGTTCGCTACGAGAACTTTGGTGATGTGCGCGCTGGCATGACTGGGCAACGGTGCCTCCTGTGACGACGTGGACGGATCCGCGTGACTGCGCGCGGACTGACAACTACTCGTTTCGGAGTGTAGGTGGTGAAAGTCGGCGCCCCGACAGGGGATCGCCGATGACGCGCGTGAAAACCGAGCTACCGACCGGTAACGAACGCGCCGTCGGGAAAGCGATCGACCGCGGCGGCCCGGCCACTCGCGGCGACGACCTTCAGCACGCTGCGCAATGCGCCGACGAAGGTATGCACCGCACTGCTGGCCTGCTCGGTACTCGGGAACCGCACCGCGACGTTCAGGCCCTGCGGCGTCCGGTTCAGCCATACGTAGACGTCGTGGTCGTACTTGCGGCTGCGCAGGGCCCGCGCGTTGATGGACGGCCACCGGTCGGCGTGAGGTGCGAACCGCACGTCCATGAACGAGACGACGAATTCGGGGTCGGACGTCACGCCGAGCCGGTCCAGCACGACGTCGAGCGGGATCCGGCCCACGTCCTTGACGCGCGCCACCTCCGATTGGGCTCGCTCTATGACGTCACCGAACGTGTCCGACTCGTCGACGTCGAACGCGAGCGGGCTGACTCCGACGAACCACCCGAGCGAGGCGGCCCACGACGGGTCGTATCGCGTGTGCACCGGAGTCACCGTGGCGAAACGAGTGGTGCCCGACGACTGCAGAGCCGCCATGGCCATGGCCGCCATCAGCCCGGCGAAGAGGCCCTGACCCATCTTTCGGCAGGCGATCGAGAACGCGTCGGCTTCGCGGGTGTCGAGAATCCACGCCGACAACCCACCCTGCGGTGCAACTCGACCGGCGGGCTCGCCGATGTCGCCGGGGAAGGGTGGGAACCGGCCCCCGCACCGGTCGAAGAAGCGCGCCCACTCGGTGATGGCGACGTGATCGTTGCCGACATCGGCGATCGCAGCGCGCTCGGCCACGCCGAAGTCAAGGTAACTGCGGGTGCCGAACAGGCCGGCGGGCTCACCGGTGCGAGCTTCGTCGTAGAGCATGGTGAGCTCGTGGGCGATGAGCACCACGGACAGTCCGTCGATGATCGAGTGGTCGGCGGCGAAGAAGACGGTGAAGGTCTCCGTCTCGGAGGCCGGCTCGAGAGTCACGAACGCGTAGGAGGGCCAGGCCAGGGGAGAGGTGTACTCGTCGAACAGGTGCTGCAGGTGCTCGAAGACCTCGTCGGAGCGCGTGGTGGTGTCCTGTTCGATCACCCAGATGTCGGTTGCTCCGACCGGAGCGGTGACCCGGGACAGTACACCGGTGTCCGGGTCGATCGACGCGTTGGTGCGCATGCCCTCGTGACGATCGATCCACGCCAGGACGGCTGATCGGAACGCCTTCTTGTTCAGCGGCGCCGGGCATTCGAACGCGGTGCCGAGCCACGACTCACGTCCCGCAGTCGGGTTGGCGAGCGTCCTGCGCAGGTGCGCTTCGTGAACGTGCGACGTGGGACGCGGATCGTCCTGCCAGCCGGCCGTCTCGGGCGTCGACGCGTGCGGACCCACGCTCGGAATCCACTCGGTGATGGTCCCGGCGGGTATGGGGTAGTCGGCCAGTTCGGTGAATTCCACGCGGCGCCGACCTTTCGCATCCGTTCGGTGAAACCCGAATGCTAGTCGCTGCGGCGTATGTCTGCACAAAGCCGCGCGGAGCCCGTCAGGCGCGCAGGTGCATCTTGACCCGGCTCAACATCGCCGACATGCCGCGCAGGCGCAGCGGGCTCACCGATTGGGCCAGGCCGAGCTCGGTGTAGAAGTCGTCCGGCACACCCAGTATTTCCTGGGCCGAGTGCCCGTCCAGACCCTGCTGCAGGATCGAGGCGAATCCGCGTGTCGTCGGCGCCTCCGCCGGGGCGCTGAAGTGCAACCGAACGTGATCGCGATCGGACGCGTCCACCGCCAGAAACAGAGGGGACTGGCACTCCGGAACCGGCTCCATCGCCGCTTCGGTGAGTTCGGGAGGCAGCTCGGGCAATTCCTTGCTGAACTCGAGCAGCATGGTGATCTTGTCCTGCCCCTCCACGGCCGCGAAGTCGTCGACGATCTCTGCCAGGGCTGCGGGGAGCCCGCTCATACGGTGCCCGGCTCCGCACCCGTGGCGATCGGCGTCCGCACCGCGTTGCCCCACTCGGTCCACGAGCCGTCGTAGTTGCGCACGTTGTCGTACCCGAGCAGATGAGTCAGGACGAACCACGTGTGCGACGACCGTTCGCCGATGCGGCAGTACGCGATGACCTCGCTGTCGCAGGCCACGTCGGCGTAGACCTCGCGGAGCTCGTCCGCGGACTTGAAGCGGCCGTCCGGCGCAGCGGCCTTCGCCCACGGAATGGACACGGCCGACGGGATGTGTCCGCCGCGCAGCGCGCCTTCGTCCGGGTAGTCGGGCATGTGGGTGCGTTCGCCGGTGTACTCGGCGGGCGAGCGTACGTCGACGAGCGGGCCGTTGCCGAGGTGGGCGAGCACGTCGTCCTTGAAGGCGCGGATGGCTGCGTCGTTACGCTCGACGACCGGGTAGTCCGACGCACTTGTTTCGGGCACGTCGAGGGTGGTCTCACGGTTCTCGGCCAGCCACGCGTCACGACCTCCGTCGAGCAGTCGCACGTCCTCGTGACCGAAGAGCGTGAACACCCAGAGCGCGTACGCCGCCCACCAGTTGCTCTTGTCGCCGTAGATCACGACGGTGTCGGTACGCGCAATTCCCTTGCGATTCATCAGATCTGCGAACGCGGCGCCGTCGATGTAGTCGCGGGTGACCGGATCGTTGAGGTCGAGGTGCCAGTCGATCTTCACCGCTCCGGGGATGTGCCCGACGTCGTAGAGGAGGACGTCCTCGTCGGATTCGACGACGCGAAGGCCGGTCGAGCCGATGTTGGCGGAGAGCCACTCCGTGGTGACCAGTCGCTCGGGGTGGGCGTAGGAGGAGAAAGCGGGATTGGCATCTGGCGCGACGGGCACGGTCGACTCCTGAGCAGTGCGGGCATGACGTGAAGTCGAGCCTACCGGGGTGAGTTGGCGGACCACAGGTCGGCGACCGTGACGCCCACCCCGACGAGCAGACGGCGCAGAAGTGGAAGTCCGATACCGATGACCGACGACGGATCGCCGTCTATCCGGTCGACGAACCAGCCGCCGAGACCGTCCAGAGTGAACGCGCCCGCCACCTTCAGCGGCTCACCGGACGCGAGGTACGCCTCGAGGTCGTCCGGCGACGGAGTGCCGAAGGTGACCGTGGTGGACGAATGAGAGCCGGCACGATCGGTGACGACTCCGTCGTCGACGCGGACGACGGCGTGCCCGGTGAGCAGTCGTCCCGAGCCACCCGCCATCTGCGACCAGCGAGTGCGGGCGGTGTCGACGTCTGCCGGTTTGCCGACAAGGTCGCCGCCGATCGACAGCATGGAATCGCACCCGATCACGACCGCGGAGGTGAAGTCGACTGCGCCGGAAGAGGAAAGAATGTCGTCGATCAGGGACTCGGCGACCACCGCAGCCTTGGCCTCGGCCAAAGCGGTGACGGTCTCTTCGTGTGTCGCGTGCTCGCCCAGCGACGCGGCCACGGCGTCTTCGTCGACGCCGGACACTCGGACGTACGGATCGACTCCGGCGGCGCGAAGAACGGCCAGTCGCGCGGGCGATTGGGACGCCAGCACCAGACGTGTCACCGGTCCACCAGACGTGTCACAGGAAGGCCCCGGTCAGGGTGCGCCGACCCCGAATGCGAAGGGAGTGAACGGCATTCCGCTGCGGAGCTGGTTGGCGGGGAGGCCCCACAGATCGCGGGGACAGGAGTCCGGCACGGCCCGGCTCGACGCGGAACGGGCGGCCACGATCACGGCGACCAGGGCTGCGATCTCGTCGTCGGTGGGCGACCCGGAGACGATGGTGATGTCGTCACCTGTCGTTTTCGAGCGATCCTCGACTGCAGTCACAACCCACCTCTGCCTTCTGAACACGTCTGTCTGTTTCGCTCCGACTTTAGTGCACGACGGACGCCGCCGGTTCCGGGGCCGAAGCCTCCGCGAGCACGGCGGACGTTTCCGCGAGGAACCGCGAGACCGTGTCGTGGGCCGTCGAGGTGTCGGGAAAGCGGCTGCGGATCGCCACACCGTCGTCCGTGCGGGAGATCCAGAACTGCGCGTCGTCGGCGACTGTGACGTTCGAGATGTGCCGCGCGCCGAGACGGCGGTGGTCCTCGTTGCCGGGCAGTCGTCGGTAGTCCACGTACGACACCATGAAGATGTCCTTGCGGGCCCGTTCGAGTCCGCCCATGGTCTCGATGACCTGGGGCAGGGGGACGGACCCGAGGGTGAGAGCGTGCCGGAGTGCAGGTCCGGTGGTTCGGACGGTGTCGACGAACTCGTCGGCGGTGACCACGTCGAGCGGAGCGTTCGTGGTGAACCAGCCGACGGCGGATTGCCATCTCTCGTCGGTTCGGGTGTGCAGGGGAAACAGCAGCGACAGGCAGCGTCCACCACCGAGGCGCCGGACGGCATGCGCCATGGCGGACAGAACGCCGGCGTAGAGGCTGGCGCCGTTGGAGCGGCAGAACTCCTCGAACTGCCGAGTCTCCTCCGACCCCAGAAGTCGACTCAGATCGACTGCCTGTGGGTGGGTGGCGCCGTCCGCGACACCGAGATCGAGCGGGAACGGCGGCGGGGTGTTCGCGTGCGTCTCGAAGAACGACAGCCACGACCGCATGCGCGGATCGTCGGGGTCGACGACGTCGGCCGTCCACTCTTCGGCGCAGTAATCGACGAAGTCTCCCGCGGTCGGTGCGTCGAACGTGCCGTCCCCGAGGCAGAAGCGGTAGAGCCGATGCAGATCGTGCACGATCAGCGACACCGAATACGCATCGATGTATGCATGATCGAAACCGCACACGACCGTGGACCGATCCGCTCGATCGAGAGCCGCCCACAGGTAGGCAGGTGTGGCGAACGGGTGGCACTCCCGGTTGAGCGCCGCCCACACCACCTCACGCGTCCGCGCCGGTGTCGACGTCCGGATGGGCTCCCGACGATCCAGCGTGATCGACTCGGGTGCGAAGAGCAATCGCCGCACACCGCCGTCGGCAGCGCGTTCGAACGCGCTGCGCAGCGAGCCGTGCCGGGCGGTCAGCAGGGTGAAGGCGCGGGTGAGCGCGTCCTCGTCCACGTGGCCGTGAACGTCGAATGTCGCGGCGAGCCAGGTGCTTCCACCGTCGGTGTCGTCGAGGTGGCACAGCTGATTGAAGGACGGCGGCACCGGCGAGACGTCCGGACCGGGACCGCTCGTGCCGATAGTCCACCGCAGAAACCGCCCGGGGTCGAGGTCGACTTGGTCAATCGTGGTGACCTGCACGGGCGCCCTTCGTGTTGTTCGGATCGGTGAGCACGTAGTCGCCGTCGCGAGCGACGGCGGTGAACACCGCGGCGAGGTGACGGTGATAGCGCTCGATGTTCTCGCGCGCCACAGCCGTGTCGGGGGTCTGCGAGCCCAGATACAGGTGACGGTGGTCCCGATTGATCCACATCGACGCGTTCGCCGTGCGTCCCTCACCGGTGAAGAGCACGGCGCGATCGTCCGTCGGCGACCCCGCGCCGGGGAAACGTCGGAAGTCGATGTAGGAGAGCAGGTTCGGGCTGGACGCGACGTCGGGGCCGGCCACGCCGGACGCGATCAACGTCCCCAGTACGGCGTGGACGGGTTCGTTCGCGATGGCCTTGGCGCGCGCGTAGCCCTCCTGAGCGACGGCGACCAGCTCGGTGAACGTCCGGGAACCGGTCACGTCGAAGGCCACGGGTGCGAAGTTGCAGAACCACCCCTGAGAGACGGCGAAATCGCGTCCGCGGGTGCTGAGTACCGTGATGCCGAAATAGTCCCGCACACCGGCGAGTTCGTAGTCCGTGATCGCGATCGCCGCGAAAATGCCGCCGTTGGTGCGCGCTCCGCAGTCGTGGCAGATCTTGGCAAAGGCGTCGGCGTCCGTCGCGTCGAGCAGGTCGAGCTCGACCGGACGAACCGGAGCCGTCTCGCCCGGTGCCAGCCCGAGGTCGAGCGGAAAGCGCGGCATGGCGCCGCCGCGCTCGGACAGGATCCGCGTCCACTCGGCGACGGCGGGAGAGTCGGAAGAGACGGCCGCGGCCGCGTGTTGCTCACGCCGCACGTACTCGAGGAAGCTCTGCGAGATCTCGGCCGTGTCCGCCGCCTCCGTGCCCTCCGTCTCGGATAGGTACAGGTCGACCAGTTCCCAGATCACCAGGATTTGTGAGGCGCCGTCGGAAAATCCGTGATCGACCCCGTAATACAGGGTGAAGCTCCCGGGGCGGCGGACGGCGCCCACGCAGAAGCCGGGCCAGCCGATCGGTGTCGCCTCACGTCCGAAGCGGGCGTCGACGTAGCTCCTGAACTCGGCGTCGTCGTCGACAGACCCGACGTCCGTCGCCTCGAATTCGACGGCAGCAGTGTCGATCAGGTGACGTGTCACCGTGGCCCCGTCCACCGAGAACGTCGTGAGTAGACCTTCGTGTCGGCGGACGTAGCGTTGCAGCGTGCGGGTGAGCGCGGCCTCGTCGAGGTCGGCGTCCACCTCGGTGGATGCACCGAGGTACGCCCGATGCCGTTCTCCCGCCTCGTGTTTGGCGTGGTACGACCGAATGTGCCCGTCCTGGAGAAACGACGGGGGAGTCTCGTCGACGGGCGCGGCGTCGGCGAGTTCGCGGGCGCGCGCCGTCGGATGCCATTCGACCAGGACACCCGGCGCGGGTCTCCAGTTGTTCATCGCGGTGATGATCATCGGTCCGCCATCACGGTGCTGCGCACGGTCGACGCCAATGTCGCGACGAATCGGTGAACGTTGCGCGAGGCCGTCTCGTTGCTGGGAAACCGTGCGGAGACGTTCAGTCCCAACGGCGTCCGGAGGATCCAGAAATAGACTTCGTCGGCCGACGTGGCAGCACCTCGTAGTGTGCGTGCGCGCCAGCCGGCCCACCGGTCCGAGTCCGGCGTGTGACGCAGGTCGAGATAGGACACGACGAACCGCGGTGTGTCGGTGACGCCGAGGATGTCGGCGATCTTCGAGTAGGGCAGTCGCGCCAGGCCTTTGACGTCCTCGACTGCCGACGTCGCCGCCGGCAGGCACTGCGTGAGAGACGCGTCCGGGTCGATGGTCACCTCGATGGGGACCACGCCCACGTACCAGCCCACGGACTGGGCGTAGCGCGGCTCGTACCTGGTGTGCATCGGCATGACGAATTTCAGGGTGTCGTCGTCGGTGAGGCGCCGTCCCGTCATCGCCAGTGCCGCAAGGATACCGGACTGCATGCCGTGACCGTGTGACCGGCACGTGCGCGCGAACGCGTCCGTCTGGTCGGAGGTGAGCAACCACGACGACAGGCTGCTCTGGTGCGAGGATGTGCTCGCGGAGCGGTCGGCGATCACGGGCAAGGGAAACGCGGGGAAAGTCGGCGCGGCGGGTGCGGCCGAGCGTAGAAAGGTCGACCATGTCTCGACTGCGGGGTGGTCGTTCGTGACCGAGTCGCCGAGATGCCTGTCGACGGCGCTGAAGTCGACGTGGCTGCCGATCTCCGCGAGACGGGGATCGGTTCCGTGGCGCTCGAACTCGTAGAGCCGGCGAAGTTCGCTGACCGCCAGCAGCATCGAGTACGCGTCCATGACGGAGTGGTCGGCCGCGAAGATCAGAAGAAACCGGTCGTGCTCGGGATCGTGGACCGTGGTGACGAGGCAGTGGGGCCACCGGAAGGGCGAGAGCCTGGATCCGAAGTATCGGACGAGATGATCGTGTATCGCCGTGCCGGAACGAATGTCGCCGTCGGTGTGCGATTCGATGTCCACTCGCTCGCTCGGCACCGTGAGCCGTGTCAGCTCACCGCCCTCCTGCGCGGCGACAGTCGATCGGAACGTTTCGTGGCGGACGGTCCACGCGCGCAGGGCGCGGCGCACGGCGTCGGGGTCGTAGCCCGACTGGATTTCGAAGGCGGCACCGATCCAGGCTGCCTCGGAGTTCGGGTCGGCACTCGCCGCCATGCTGTGACGGCAGTGGGCCTCGTGGGTGTACGCCAGCGGTCGCTCGTCTTCGCTCCATGCGCCCCGTGCGGTGGGCGTCCACTCGGTGAGAATGCCCGCCGGCAAGGGATAGTCGGCCAACTCCGTGAATTCCATGCTCGATGTACGTCCCTTTCCCTCCGGGCCACATCGGTGTGGGTGCTCTGCTTCGCTCCGGTAACGGTAGGGCACAAACAATAAGTGATCAAAGTCGGTACTTCATTTCGAAGCTCGGTGTTCTGAATCACTTTCGACGTAATTGACAGATATTCGCGACTGTGTAGCCAAACCAATTCGTAAAAGCTTCAACAACGTGCGGGTTACGTTTGTGTTTTCAGTAGATGTCACAACAAACCAGGTGCTGGGCAGACGCGAATCACCGGGTGAACGGCGACAGTTGGACCGACGTCGCGTACGTGGCAATGTCCACATCGGTGCAGTCAAAATCAGTGCGCTGCAACAGTTCACGACCGAAATCGACATCGGTATCGTGTGCCCGATTGCCGAAACCGACCGTCCGGGTGGTGGCCGGCCTCACTGTGACCGCCGCGGGTGAGCACTGTCTCGCAGGCCCACATCACGATACCGGCGCCGACCCCGTATAAAGGATGTTCACCGCGATTCGATTCGGAGAATACGATTGTGGCAACCACGATTGCGGCACCACACTGTGAATGGGCCGTCGAGACCAGGGGACTGACCAAACAATTCGGTAATTTCCGCGCTGTGGACGGCGTCGACCTCAGGGTTCCCGCCGGCACCGTCTGCGCCGTCCTCGGTCCGAACGGCGCGGGGAAGACCACACTGGTCCGGATGCTCGCCACTCTCGTGCGACCCGACGCAGGCAGTGCGAAGATCTTCGGCCACGATGTCGTGCGAGACGCCACGGCGGTACGCGGTTCGATCGGCGTCACCGGTCAGTACGCGTCCGTCGACGAGGACCTGACCGCCACCGAGAATCTGACCGTGTTCGGCCGATTGCTCGGACTCTCCCGCGCCTCGGCCAAGCACCGTGCCGCAGAGTTGCTCGTGGAGTTCGACCTCACCGAAGCGAGTGGTAGAGCGCTGAAACACTTTTCGGGTGGAATGCGTCGCCGACTCGACCTGGCGGCCAGTCTGATCACGAATCCGCCTCTGCTGTTTCTCGACGAACCGACGACGGGTCTCGATCCGCGGACCCGAGCACGAATGTGGTCGACGGTCGAGTCGCTCGTCGCCGGCGGTACCACCGTCCTTCTCACCACCCAGTATCTGGACGAGGCGGATCAGCTGGCCGACAGGATCGTGGTGGTCGACAAGGGACGCGTGGTGGCCGACGGCACTGCCGACGATCTCAAGTCCGCCGTCGGCAACTCCACTCTCGTTCTTGCGCTGGCCGATTCGGAGTCGGCCGCGCGCGGCGCCTCCATCGTGGAGCGGTTCACGGGCTCGAGGGTCGAGATCGCCTCCGATGGAAGCTCGCTCCGATCCCCGGTCGTGGACATGGCGGCAGTGCCGGAGATGCTGGTCGCGCTGCGCGCGGCCGATGTCGGTGTCGCCGAGATCGCCGTACAGAAGCCGACTCTCGACGAGGTGTTCTTCGCCATCACCGATCGACCGGACGTACCGCCCGAGGAGGGTGCAGCATGACCGTCGTTCGGCAACCCAGCGACATCGGGCGCGCCGTGACCACCACGCAGCCCGTGTACCGAGTGTCCGTGCGCTCGGCGGCGGCGCAGGCGAGCACGATGGCCTACCGAGGGCTGCTGAAGTTCAAGCACAACCCGCAGCAGTTGTTCGACGTTCTGGTCCTGCCAGTGGTCTTCACGGTCATGTTCGCCGGGATCTTCGGCGGAGCCATCGCGGGCAACGTCGAGTCGTACCTGCCGACGCTGATCCCGGGTGTCCTCGTGCAGGTCGCACTGGCAGCGTCGGTGACCACCGGTGTGCAGCTGCGCGAAGACATGAACAAGGGTGTGTTCGACCGGTTTCGGTCGTTGCCGATTGCCCGCATCGCCCCGCTCGCAGGCTCCCTCCTCGCCGACGTGGTGCGGTACGCCGTCGCGGCGGTCATCACGATCGCGGTGGGGATGGCGCTGGGATACCGACCGGGCAGCGTCGTGGGCGTCGCCGCCGCCTGCGTCCTGACCATCGTGTGCGCTTTCGCCCTGAGCTGGATATTCGCGTTGATGGGCGTCCTGATGAGCAAGGCGTCGACGGTGCAGGGTGTCTCGATGCTGGTGCTGATGCCGCTGACGTTCATGTCGAACGCCCTCGTACCCGTCGACACCATGCCGCAGTGGATGCAGGCGTTCGCCGCCGTCAACCCGGTGTCGCACCTTGTTTCCGCCGTGCGCCAGCTTGCAAACGACGGTCAATTCGGGGTGCAGATCCTGTGGTCCCTGCTCGGCGCGTTCGCCGTGTTCGCCGTCGCCGCCCCGACTGCACTGCGCGTGTACATGCGCCGCGCGTGATCAGGGCATCACACGATCCTCGTTCGGGCGGAGCAGGTTTCGGGCGGCGAAGCGGCCGGAGTCCTTGTCGTAGGCGCGGATCACCAGCAGGCGTGCTGCGTGCAACATCGTCACCGACGGCAGGTACACCAGCGCGGCTCCTGCCGCCAACGCGTACCGGCGATGCAGCAGAAGCGTTCTGGGCAGGCAGCTCATGTATGTCACGAACGAGGGGAGCGAGGATTCCATCCGCCGGGCGGACACTCCGACCGTGATGTGCGGCAGGAACGCATTGCGTCCACCTGCCTCCTGAACGCACAGGCCGGTGTCCACGTCCTCGAAGACGTCTCGTCGCATACTGACCTTGTCGGAGATCGCCGCCCAGGTGTCCCGGCGCAGAATCATGTTGGAGCCGTACAGAACCGGGACATCCCGTACGCCCTGGTCGCCGACCTTCTTGCGTGCGAACGGGTTGATGCGTTCCTTGATGCGAGCGACGGCGTCACCGTACGGCAGGTCGTATGCTTCGCCGCGCCCGCACACTGCGGCCCAGCGTGTGTCGACGTCCGCATCCAGGAACTCGGTGATCGAGCGTGCCCAGCCTTCCGGGACACGGGTGTCCGAGTCGATCCGAGCGATCGCGTCGCCCATTGCCGCGTCGAGACCGGCGTTACGCGCGAACACGAGTCCCTGCTCGGACTCGTTGATCAAGGTCACCTCTGGGAACCGATCCGCGAACGACGCCACGATGGACGGCGTGCAATCCGTGGAGTTGTTGTCCACCACGATGATCTCGGCGATGTGATCGAGTTGCCGAGTCAGACGGTCGAGGCACTCACCGATGCTGTCCGCCTCGTTGTACGCCGGAACGACGACGGACAGGTACCTCGCACTCATCGGTTCTCCTTCGATCGTGTGACGGATTCGATCAGGTTCGCGGCAGTATCCGCGGCGTCGGTTGCCGGTGTCAGGCGGCGGCGCAACGACGCAGCGGCCTCGGCGCGGTCGCCGCGGAGAACGTCGAGCAGCGCTGCCGTCAGCGTCTTCTCGGTGATCGCGCGGACCGGAAGTGCCCTGCCGACACCGAGTTCGGTGATCTGCCGGCCCCACATCGGTTGATCGGCGCCGAACCAGCAGACGAGTGTCGGCAACCCCGCGCGCAATCCGGCCGCCGTGGATCCGGCGCCGCCGTGGTGCACCGCTGCCGCACACCGAGGCAGGATGCGCGCGTGGTCGACCGACGACATCACGTACAGGTTGCTGCCGTGATCGCTCCGTGGGCGCATGAAGTTGCTCCACCCGGACGTCACCAACACGCGCCGACCTGTCGCCTCGGCGGCTGCGACGATGGCGGCTTCGATTCTGTCCGAATTCGGAACGGTCATGCTCCCGAAGCCGATGTACACGGGCGGCGGTCCGGCGTCGAGCCACCTTTCGAGTGCGTGGTCGGTACCGGTGTCAGGGCGGTCGAGGCGACTGCGGGTGGCGTCGGTGAGGTCGAGAAACCCGACCAGGGGCCGCGCCGAGCCCCATTCGGAGCTCAGGCCGGGAAACACCGCACCGTCGTACGCCTGAATCTCGGGCGCGCCCCGTCGCGCGATGCGCGCCGCGGCGGTAGCGGTGGCCGCCGGCAGGCCCAGATCGGCACGCAGTTCGTTCTCGACGCGGCGGGTTGCCTGCCACAGAATCTGTTCCAGCACGGTCCAACTCGCGCGTGTGATCGGCGCCGCAAGGCCGGACGCGACGGGCACCATGGACACGATGCCGTTTCTCCGGACCGGGCAGTAGTGAATCGGAACGTAGGGGATTCGGTGGCTCTCGGCGACGTTGAGGGCGCGTTCCTGTCCGACGCTGGACCCCACGATCACGTCCGCATCCGAGGTCAGGTCCATCAGGGTCCGCTGCGTCGAGCGGCCGCCGCGGAGCGTCAGTTCCGAGACGGCCCTCAACCGCCGACGGGGGTTGGACGATTTGAGGTCCCGCGAGACGAGTTCGGAACGGAGTATGTCGTCCGTGCTGTCTCCGCACGGGTGTGCCGACACGCCGGCGTCGGTGACGAACCGAACGAGGTTGGGCGGGACGGCCATTGCCACCTCGTGCCCACGACCGAGCAGCGTCGCAGCGAGAGCGACACCGGGCTGCACGTCACCGCGACTGCCACCGAACGACAGAACGAACTTCACTCGGATCACCCTCCCCTCCAGCGACGATGATGCCCCATGCTCGCAGATCGTGTTGTGCCGCAAAGATTTGCGGCACAGTGTCGTGGTGCGTCACATAGACATCGGCAATTGTGAGAATGGTCTCGTCCCGCCGCGCCGGACGCGGCGATAGGGTCGTAGTTTGCCCGAGCAAGTACACCGACCGCAGTGTCGGTATCCGACGGGAGCATCGTTGAACATCGTATTCACCGTCAGCGGAACTCGTGGCGACGTTCAACCGGCAGTCGTGCTCGGTGCGCACCTGCAGCGCCGGGGGCACGACGTGACGATGGGGGTTCCGCCCAATCTCGAATCGTTCTCCGCGGAGGCCGGACTGAAGACGCGGCCCTTCGGGTACGACACCCGCGCGCACATGAACTCCGACCTGGTTCGCCACGGAACTCGTACCGGCTCGCTGCGGCAGCGGGCGGCGGCGGTGGCCGAGCTGTGGAACTACGGCTGGGACGGCATGGTCGAGGACACGCTCGAGCTGACCGACGGGGCCGACGTGGTGGTGACAGGTGTGACCACGGAGCAGATCGCCCTGTCGGTCGCAGAACACCGCGGAGCGGCCTTCGCGACACTGCAACATGCCCCGATCCGCCGAAACAGCCTCGTCTCCCCATTGCCCGGCGCACCCGGTTCACTGCCCTCGTGGGCCACGTCGGCGACGTGGTCCGCCTACGACGGCCTGCTGTGGGCGCTGACCGCACACCGGGAGAATGCTCTGCGTCGTCGACTGGGTCTGGCGACGGTGCGGTCGGGCGTACCGCCGCGAGTCGAATCCGCCGGAGGTATCGAGATCCAGGCGTACGACCCCTCGCTGTGCCCGGAACTTCAGGCCGAGTGGGCGGACCATCGCCCCTTCGTCGGATTCCTCGATCTCGACGCCGAGACCCGCGCGTCCATCGGAGAAGACGTCGAACTGGACCACGACACGTCGTCGTGGATCGCGCAGGGCCCACCGCCGGTCTACTTCGGATTCGGGTCGATGCCCGTACCCGACCCCGCGGAGCTGGTCTCGACCATCGCGAGCGCGTGCGCCGCCGTGGGCGAGAGGGCACTGATTTCCATGGGCTGGAACGACTTCGGTGAGTCCGTCCGGCACGACGGTCCGGTGCGGATCGTCGGCGCGGTGAATCACGATCGGCTGTTCCCGCAGTGTCGCGCCGTCGTGCACCACGGGGGAGCGGGCTCCACCGCGGCCGGTCTGCGCGCGGGAAAACCGACTCTGGTGTGTTGGGTGTCCTCGGACCAACCCTTCTGGGGCAGTCGGCTGACACGGCTGGGTGTGGGCGCGTCGACGTCGCTGCGCGCGATGACGGTCGACACCTTGACGGACGGCCTGCGCACGGTGCTGTCCCCCGAGACAGGCGCTGCGGCAGCCGCGTTCGCCGGATCGATGGTCGATCCGGGTGCTGCGGCCGCGCACGCTGCGGACCTCGTCGAGTCGCTGGCGGTGCGCCGGTGACCACCCGCAGGCTCCAGGACCAAGACTTCACCTACTGGTTTCTGAAGGAGGCGTTCGGGTGGTCGGTCGTTCTCCAACTGGCGTGGTCGTTCGAGACCGCACCCGACAGGGACGCGGTCGAGCGCATGAACGACGCTCTGGCCGACGGCGCACTGAATCGGAGGATCGTGCGGCCCGCGATCCCGCTGGCGCGACCGCGATGGGCGCGGTCGGTGCTGAGGCCGTCGCTGACAATCGACGACGACGCCATCGACCCCGCCGCCGGACACGACTGGGCTGCACACGATCTGGCGACCACGGACCTCGACGCCGAATTCGGCACCGCATGGAAACTGCGCGGTGTGGAGACCACCAGCGGCGGATTCGTTCTCTCGCTCACCTGTCTGCACCTGGTGGCCGACGGGCAGTCGCTGGTGTCCGCGGCGCAGGAGGCGATGTCCGCCGTTCGACCCGCAGACGATCGTTCGGACCTGCGTCCTCCCACTGTCGCAGGCGATGTCGTGGACGCGGCGGCACAGATCGTGGGAGCGGTCGCCGGTGTGGCACGAGCGGTCGCCACCGCGGCGACGTCCGTGGTCGAGCGCCGCGGCGGGGCGTCCACACCGCCGCCGCCGGTTCCGGCGCGATCGCCCATGTCCGACCGGGCCCCGACCGCCACGGGCTCTCGGGCGGTGGTGCGTGTCGATAGCGCCGACTGGAAACGTGCAGCCGAAGAGCATGGCGGGACCAGCAATTCGCTGTTCGTCGCGGTCGTGGCCGGCGCGCTGTGGGCGTCGGGCTACGCCCCCGATCTCTCCGCGGTCAAGGTCGGCATTCCGATGAGCCTGCGCGGTGACGGGGACGATCGAGCGAACGCCACCGGCGGTGTATCGGTGGTCCTGCCCGAGCGGGTCCGCCCCGGGACCGACCTGACCGAGATCAGGCGTCTGTGCAAGGAAGCGTTCACGGCTCTCTCACAGGGTCGGCGTCCGGCCATGATTCATCTCCAGCGGCTTCTGCAGGTGCTACCTCTGTCGGTGGTGACGTCGATCGTGATGTCCGGTGAATCCGGCATGCCCGACGTGATGGTCTCCAACCTCGGCACCGTCGACGCGTCGGCGCTGACCCTCGGGGGCACCCGCGCCGAGTTCGTCTCCTTTCGGGGGATGGCGCAGGGTGTCGATCCCGCGGGGCCGCAGCGTTTCGGAGAGGGTCTGCAGTCGTGGTTGCTCGAGGCCGATGGCACCGTCACGTTCGCCGTGCTCGCGTTCGACGAGGAGCACGTGCCCGACGCGGCACGCTTGCGTGGACTCTTGTCCGCGGAGTTGACCGGGTGGAACGTGCCGCACCGCTTCTGGTGAGCGGGTGGGTTCGTAAAGAGGAGGAGTGTTCTCGATGAATCGTGTTGCAGGAGCGGACGAGTCGTACGCTCTCGCGGAGCGGCTGTTTGGCTGGACTGCCCCGATCCAGTACATGTGGATCTATCCGCGTCATCCGGGTGACGCTGTGGTCGAGGCGTTCAACGACCAACTTGCCGCGGGCGCTCTGAACCGAAAGGTCATGCCCTCGCGAGTCCCCGTGGCGCGGGACCGCTGGGTCCGTGTGGAGACGGTGCCCGCCGTCTACTCCGAGGCCGAACCGATCGACGACGCGGCGGTGGGTGCGTGGGTGGATCACCGGCTGCGCGAGGCCGATCTCGATCCCATCGCCGGACGAGGATGGAAGCTCGAACACGCGACCACGGAGTCCGGACGATTCGTGCTCGCGCTGTTGGTGTCGCACATGGTCGCCGACGGCCAGGCGGTGTACAACGCGCTCGCCCGAGCGCACGAGGGGACGCCGACCAACTCGCTGCCTGCCCCGGACGAGCTCACGGGGTCGGCGAGACTGCGAGGCGACGTCGCCGACGCGGTCGGTCAGATCGGCGCCGCAGCCAACGCCGTACGCATCCTGGCCAGACCTCTCTGGGAGGGACGAAAGGCCAAGGGTAAGGGGCCTGCTCGTGAGCACGACGCCGAATCCACGGCGCCGCGGCAGCACGGGCCGGGACCGGACACCACCCTCGCGATCGTCGATCTGGACAAGGCGGAGTGGGTGGCGCGCGCGGCCGAACACGGGGGGACGGCGAACAGTCTGTTCACCGCTCTGCTCGGCGGACTTCTGCGGCGATCCGGATACCCGATGGGACCGCAGGGCACCAAGATCTGTATCGCGGTGAGCAATCGCAGCGACGGAGACGAGCGCGCCAATGCATCGGGCGGAGTGTGGATTCGCGTCCCCGGCGAGATCGGCCCCGAGGCCGGGTTGCAGGAAATCCGGGCGCTCAGCAAGAAGGCGTTCTCCGACTACGCGGACTCGGACGACACCGTCGCGGACAACCTGCAGACCGTCGCGCGGCTGCTGCCCGACGCCCTGCTGGGCGGCATGATGCGGTCGATCGCCGGGCCCGACGTGACGGTGTCCAACCTCGGCGCAGCGCCGGACAGCGCGCTGCGGCTCGGTGACCTCACCGCCGAGTCGTTCGGCATCCGGGCGATCATGCAGGGTCGAGACGCCGCCGACCGCCGCACCCAGGGACCCGCGATCGCCGCATGGGCCGTCGAGTACGGCGACAAGGTCACCGTCACGTTCTTCGGAATCTCACCGGACTGGTTCGGCGACACCGACGTGCTCCGCAAATCGATCAGCGCCGAACTCGCCGAATGGTCGCTCTCCCATACCTTCTGGTGAGATCCGACCTTCTCGACGCTACAGCGGGATGTTGCCGTGCTTCTTCGGAGGCAGAGTCACCAGCTTGCGCTCGAGCAGCCGCAGAGCGGAGACGATCTGGCCGCGGGTGTGGCTCGGCGGGATGACCGCGTCGACGTAACCGCGCTCGGCAGCGACGTACGGGTTCACCAAGGTGTCCTCGTACTCGTTCTGCAGCTCGATGCGCAGTGCGTCGACGTCCTCGCCGGCCGCGGCGGCATCGGCGAGACGCTTGCGGTAGACGAAGCCCACGGCGCCGGACGCACCCATCACGGCAATCTGAGCCGTCGGCCACGCCAGGTTGACGTCGGCGCCCATGTGCTTGGACCCCATGACGTCGTACGCACCGCCGTACGCCTTGCGGGTGATGACGGTGATCTTGCCGACCGTTGCCTCGCCGTACGCGAACAGCAACTTCGCGCCGCGGCGGATGATGCCGTCGAACTCCTGTCCGGTGCCGGGCAGGAATCCGGGAACGTCGACGAAGGTCAGGATCGGAACGTTGAAGCAGTCGCACGTGCGGACGAACCGGGCGGCCTTCTCGGAAGCGGCGATGTCGAGCGTGCCGGCGAACGACATCGGCTGATTGGCCACGATGCCGACACTGCGACCGTCGACCCGGCCGAAGCCGACGATGATGTTGCGCGCGCGGCCTTCCTGAACCTCGAGGAACTCGCCGTCGTCGAGGATGCGGGTGATCACCTCGTGCATGTCATACGGGGTGTTCGGTGAGTCCGGGATGAGGGTGTCGAGCTCGAGGTCGTCGGCCGTGAGACTGTCGGCGATCGCGCCGTCGATCGGGTCCGTCGGGGCCAGGCGCGGCGCGGCGGCCTGGTTGTTCGACGGCAGGTAGGACAGCAGGTCGCGAACGTAGTCGAGTGCGTCCTGCTCCCCGGACGCCACGTAGTGCGCGACACCGGACTTCTCCATGTGCGTCTGCGCGCCACCGAGTTCTTCCATGGTGACGTTCTCGCCGGTGACGGTCTTGATGACGTCGGGGCCGGTCACGAACATCTGCGACGTGCCGTCGACCATGACGACGAAGTCCGTCAACGCGGGGGAGTAGACGTGACCACCCGCGGCGGGTCCCATGATGAGCGAGATCTGCGGCACGACACCGGACATGCGAACGTTGCGGTGGAAGATCTCGCCGTACAGACCGAGCGAGACGACACCTTCCTGGATGCGGGCGCCGGCGCCTTCGTTGATGCCGATCAGTGGGCGTCCGGTCTTGAGTGCGAGGTCCATGACCTTGACGATCTTCTCGCCGTAGATCTCGCCGAGGCTGCCGCCGAACACGGTGGCGTCCTGCGAGAACACGCACACGTCGCGGCCGTCGACCGTTCCGTACCCGGTGACGACTCCGTCGCCGAACGGGCGGTTCTCGGCGAGGCCGAAGTTGACGCTGCGGTGCCGGGCCAGGGCGTCGAGTTCGACGAACGAGCCCTCGTCCAGGAGCGCGGTGATGCGCTCGCGGGCGGTCAGTTTGCCCTTGGCGTGCACCTTGTCGACCGCTGCCTCACCCATCGGCAACTCGGCCTGTGCGCGCCGCGCCGCCAACTCGGCGAGCTTGCCCGCCGTGGTGTGGATATCCGGCGCCGCGGCGCCCTCGGTCTGCTCGGCTACCGATTCCTGTGCGGACGCATCCTGAACACTCGTCATAGCACTGCACCTTACGATGACGGTGTCCGGTGGGTCACACCGACCTGGGCGAGCGCGGGGTCTCTAAGCTCGGCCGGATGTGGGAGAACCTGGACCGTCCGCCCCTCGACGCCAAGACTCTGCAGAGGGCCCTGGTGCACGGACCGCAGGGATCCTGGGCGCGGGTCGACGTCGTCGCTCGTACCGGGTCGACCAACGCGGATCTGCTCGCCGCGGCCGCCGACCTCCCGGATCGCAGTGCCGTGGTGGCCGACTTCCAGGACAGCGCGCGGGGCCGTCATCTACGCCCGTGGTCCGCTCCCGCGGGGTCGCAGCTGGCGGTGTCGGCTCTGCTGCGTTTCCCTGGTATCGATCCCGCACTGCTCGGGTGGCTGCCGCTGCTCACCGGAGTGGCCGTGGTGGACGTGCTGCGATCGGTGGCCGAGGTGGAAGCCGAGCTGAAGTGGCCGAACGACGTGTTGATCGGTGGGCGCAAGGTGGCCGGCATCCTCGCGGAAGTCGCACCGGGCGGTTCCGCCCCCACGGTGGTGGTCGGTATCGGCCTGAACGTGTCGATGACGGCCGCGGAACTACCCGTGCCGACCGCGACGTCGCTGGCCATCGAGAACGCGGCCGTGCTCGATCGTGACACGCTGGTGCGGTCGTTGCTGCGCACTCTGGGCTCGGCAGTGGACGCCTGGCGTGACGCAGGGTGGGACACCACGTCCCTCGCGGAGCCCTACCGCGCCCGGTGCGGCACGCTCGGACGCCGCGTGCGAGTCGTCATGCCCGGTGACAACGAGCTGATCGGAACCGCGACCGACGTCGACGAGGACGGGCGCATCGTGGTCCGGCCCGACGGAGCCGGTTCCGCGCCCGTCGCCGTGTCGGCCGGAGACGTCACCCACCTGCGCACCGTCGTCTGACTACTATCTCCGCCATGGCGTACCCGCAGGACATGCTCGCCGCCGACGAGGAGCTTCTGCTCCACCGGCACCCGCACTGGAAGATGCTGTTCCTCCCCGCGGTCACGTTCCTCCTCGCAACGGCGGTGGCGGGGTTCCTCCTCGGGCTGGTGACGAAGCAGGTGGACGGAACCACCCGAACCGTCCTGCTCGCGGTGGTCGTCGCGGTGTGGCTGGGTGTGATCGCGTGGCGCTGCGTGGGAAAGCTGCTCGCCTGGCGCTTCACGCACTTCATCGTCACCGACCGGCGGGTGCTGATCAGGCAGGGCATCCTGACCCAATCGGGGATCGACATCCCGCTCGGCCGCATCAGCAACGTGCAGTTCCGGCACGGGCTCGTCGACAGGATGCTGCGAACCGGAACGTTGATCATCGTGGCCTCGTCCGACGATCCCCTCGAATTCGACGACGTTCCGCAGGTGGAGCGCGTCCATTCGCTGCTCTACCACCAGGTGTTCGACGCCATGGACATGCGCCGCGACTCCGACTCCGACGATCGCTACCGGCGCGCCGACGACCGAGACTCGTAAGCTGATTCACGTGACCGAAGTCCTGCTTGCCGAAGACGACGAGGCAATCGCCGCACCGCTGTCCCGCGCCCTCGGGCGAGAGGGGTACACGGTGACCGTGGAGGCGACCGGACCGCTCGCCCTCGAGCGGGCCCTGGCCGGGTCGTTCGATCTGTTGATACTCGACCTGGGTCTGCCGGGGATGGACGGCCTCGAGGTGTGCCGCCAGGTGAGGGCGCACAGTTCCGAGCTGGCCGTGCTGATGCTGACGGCCCGCACGGACGAAGTCGACTTCGTCGTCGGCCTCGACGCCGGCGCCGACGACTACGTCGGAAAGCCGTTCCGGCTCGCCGAGCTCATGGCGCGCGTGCGGGCTCTGCTGCGCCGGCGTGGAGCAGGTGCCGAGGACTCCGTGGTGGAAGTGGGCGGCATCAAACTCGACTCCGCCGCGCGACGCGTTCTGGTCGACGGCGCCGAGATCGGTCTTGCCAACAAGGAGTACGAACTTCTCAAGATCCTCCTCGATCACGCCGGCCAGGTGGTGCCGCGCGAGGTGATCCTGCAGGAGGTCTGGGGCGATGCGGAGCTCCGCGGGTCCAAGACACTCGACATGCACATGTCCTGGTTGCGCCGCAAGATCGGCGACGAGGGTCCCGTCGCCGAGCGTCGCATCGCCACCGTCCGCGGTGTCGGCTTCCGCATCAACGCCGACTGAGCTCGACGTGCGCCGTCGCATTCTGCAATCGATCCTCGCCGTCGTCATCCTGACCGGACTGCTCCTCGGATTGCCTCTCACCTACACGGCATGGTTGTGGGTCGAGGATTTCACCCGCAGCGACCTGCAGTCCCGGTTGGACCGGATGGCCGCGGAAATCATCTCCCAGGAGGGCGGCGACGGGTTCGTCGACGGCGCCCTCGACACCGCATCGCTTCGACTCGTCGTTCCCGAGGGTGGACGCCTGCTCGTGGTCTACCCGACTCCGGAGGACGCGGCGTCGCGGATGGACATCGGCGCGCCCAGCGTCGCGAGTCCGATCGTCGAGTCGCTGTCGATGGGAACGTCCGGATCGCTCCGACTCGAGGTCCCGTCCTCGCGCATGCGGACCCTGCAGCAGCAAGCCGTCGGCGCGGTGGCGCTGGTGGTGCTGGCGTCGATCGCAGCCGGGACCGTGGTCGCGGTCATGACCGCACGCCGGCTGGCCGATCCCTTGCTCCAGGTGGCCAAACGCGCCGCGCGCCTGGCCGAAGGCGACTTCCGGCAGGACGCGACCCGGCACGGCATCGCCGAACTCGACCGGGTGTCCGACGTCCTGGACTCGGCCACCGTCGAGATCGTGGGACGGCTCCAACGTGAGCACGCGCTGGTAGCCGACGTGTCCCACCAGCTACGCAGCCGGTTGACCGCGGTGCGGCTCCGTCTCGACGAGCTGTCGGTGTATCCCGACCCGGCCGTGGTCGACGAGGCGAACGAGGCCATGGCTCAGGTCGACCGGTTGACGTCCGCTATCGACGAGCTCGTCCGATCCTCCCGAAGCGACGGCTCGGCGGGCGCGTCGACGGTCTCGGTCGTGAACGAACTGTCCGGAGTCGTCCAGGAATGGGACTCCACCTACCGCGACGCCGGCCGCACACTCGACATGCGCGGCGACCCGGACGTGACCGCATCCGTCACCGGATCTCGGCTGCGCGAAGCGGTGTCGGTGCTGGTTCAGAATGCTCTCGAGCACGGCGACGGAACGTGCACCGTGTCCGTCCGACTGGTCTCCGGAGCGCCCGCTCGCGGCCACATGGAGCCCACGGTGTGCGTCGAGGTGTCGGACGAGGGAATCGGCGTCAGCAACGACCTCGCACCGCACATCTTCGACCGTGGGTTCTCCGGGGCCGGATCCACCGGCGTCGGATTGGCGCTTGCTCGTGCGCTCGTCGAAGCGGACGGGGGACGGCTCGAACTTCAACGGCGCAAACCCGCTCTGTTCGCCGTGTTCCTTCCGGCCGTCCGTGACGAAACTCCAGTTCCCGTCGGCGCAGGGATTCACGAACCTCGCTGAATCAGCTGGCACTCGGGCTGATCCGCTCCGCTGCTCAGCTGTCAACCGGGCTGATCCGCTTCGCTCCTCAGCTGTGCCCGAATTGTTCTTCCTCGTCGGCCGCCGGATCATCGTCGAGCACGACTCGACCGTTCTCGTCCGGAAACGCGAACCGGCGCAGTGCCCAGAAGCGGAAGACCATCTGCAGCAGATTGCCGATGATGTAGTTGAGGACGAAGTCGACGAACACCCGCGTCGTCAGATTTTCCTGCGCCTCGCGAATGTCGAACACGTTGTTGGCGATCCACAGCGGCGCGGCGGCCAGCAGAACGCCGATTCCGCTGATGGTGAAGAACAGCAGCGCCTCGTGGTGCCGCTCGCGTCCACCACGATTCTTGAACGCCCATTCTCGGTTGAGGATGTAGCTCAGAATGGTGGCCATCACGCCGGAGATGATCTTGGCGATCACCGGCTTGGGTTCGAGGATGGTGAGACTGAGCGAGTAGAAGATCGCGAGGTCGAACACCATGGTGGTGCCGCCGACGATGGCGAACTTGATCAGCTCGCTGTGACGCAGCGCGAGGTCCCGGAAAGGCTGGGGGACTCGGGCTATCACGTTGTCGATCAAGGGCACAACGCCAGAGTCTACGAACAATGTGGTGCCCGGGACGAATCGGTGGTCGCAGCCCGGCGCCCTCGGCCACCGATTCGAGTCGTTCGGCATGGGGCGTGGCACCATGATCGCGTGACAGGAACCGAGCCCCGTGAGACGCCGCCCCGCGAACCGACCTCCTCCATGCCGACCGTCACCATGATCGGCGGTGGTCAACTCGCTCGGATGACCCACCAGGCGGCGATAGCCCTCGGTCAGACGCTGCGCGTCCTCGCGGCCGGCCCCGGTGATCCCGCCGCCGCCGTGTCCGCCGACGTGGTGATCGGCAGCCACTCCGATCTCGACGACCTGCGTACGGCAGCCCGCGGCAGCGACGCGTTCACGTTCGACCACGAGCACGTTCCCACCGAGCATCTCGACGTCCTGGTTGCCGAGGGGGTCAACGTGCAGCCGCCCCCGACCGCGCTGATCTACGCGCAGGACAAACTCGAGATGCGCAGGAAACTGCAGTCGCTGTCCATGCCCGTTCCCGCGTTCGCGGAGGTGACGACGGTGTCCGACGTGACCGATTTCGCAGCCGCACACCAGTGGCCCGTAGTCCTCAAGGCGATCCGCGGCGGGTACGACGGGCGCGGCGTCTGGATGCTCGACGACGCCGACCACGCGCGAGAGGTGGTCGAGCAGCAACTCGCATCGGGTGTGCCCCTGCTCGTCGAACAGAAGGTCGAGATGGCCAGGGAGCTGTCCGCCATGGTCGCGCGTTCCCCGTTCGGCCAGGGCGCGACGTGGCCCGTCGTCGAGACCGTCCAGCGACGCGGACAGTGCGCGGTGGCGATCGCTCCGGCGCCGGGCCTGTCCGGTGACACCGCGGCCGACGCCGAGCACCTCGCGCTGAGAATCGCCTCCGAACTCGGTGTGGTCGGTGTGATGGCCGTGGAATTGTTCGAAACTCCGAGCGGTCGCCTGCTGGTGAACGAGCTCGCGATGCGCCCGCACAACTCCGGTCACTGGAGCATGGACGGGGCTCGAACGTCGCAGTTCGAACAGCACCTGCGTGCAGTGCTCGACTACCCCCTCGGCGACAGCTCGCCACTGGCTCCCGTGACGGTGATGGCCAACGTCCTCGGTGCGCCCGCCGCGCCCGCGATGTCGATGGACGAACGGGTGCATCACCTGTTCGCGCGTATGCCCGACGCCAAGGTTCATCTGTACGGCAAGGGGGAGCGGGAGGACCGTAAGATCGGCCACGTCAACGTGCTCGGGGACGCCTCGGGTTCCGCCGACGACGCCGAATACGTTGCCGGCGTGAGGGAACGGGCCGAGCGCGCCGCGCACTGGCTCTCACACGCCGAGTGGACCGACGGATGGGATCATCACGATGGCTGACGCCGGAGAAGCCGCCACGGGGCCCCGGGTCGGCATCGTCATGGGCAGTGACTCCGACTGGCCCACCATGGAGGCCGCGGCGCATGCGTTGGCCGAGTTCGGTGTTCCGTTCGAGGTGGGCGTCGTGTCGGCCCATCGGACACCGCAGCGCATGCTGGACTACGCAAGCGGTGCCGCCGACCGCGGCATCGAGGTGATCATCGCCGGTGCGGGCGGTGCAGCCCATCTGCCGGGGATGGTCGCCTCGGCCACACCGCTCCCCGTCATCGGCGTACCGGTTCCGCTGAAATACCTCGACGGCATGGATTCGCTGCTCTCGATCGTGCAGATGCCGGCGGGTGTACCCGTCGCCACGGTGTCCATCGGAGGCGCGCGCAACGCCGGCCTGCTCGCGGTGCGCATCCTCGGATCGTCGGATCCCGTTCTGCGCGAACGTATGTCGTCGTTCCAGAAATCTTTGGAGGCGATGGTTCTGGACAAGGACGAGGCGCTGCGACGCTCGTTGCTGGGCTGATTTCGACGTGTCCGAGGGGCCGGTCGATTCCGATGGGGTAGTCAGCGAACGGCCCCTGCACCGCAGGCCGGAGGCACTGGCCCTCGTGTTCGCAGGCGGCGCACTGGGTACCGCGCTGCGGTACGCGGTCGAGGAAGCGTGGGTGCACGGGGACACCGGCTGGCCCGTTGCGACGTTCGTCGTGAACGTCGTCGGCGCGTTCGTGCTGGGCCTGCTGCTCGAGATGTTGATGCGGCGCGGGCCGGACACCGGCCGGAGACGGTCGATCCGGCTGCTGCTCGGAACCGGATTCTGCGGTGCGTTCACCACCTACAGCACGTTCGCGCTCGAGACCGTACGGCTGGCCGAGAACGGTGCTGTGGCAACGGGTGTGGCCTATGCCGCCGTGTCCGTCGTGGCCGGCGCCGTGGCCGCGTTCGCCGGCATCGCGGTGGGCGGCGCGGTGGGATCGCGGGCACGGCGATGATCGTTGTCGCGGTGCTCGTGGCCGGCGCGGTGGGCGCGGTCTTCAGATTCGCTGTCGACGCCGAGGTGCGGAGGCGGTGGGCGGGATCGTTCCCGCTGGGAACGTTCGCGATCAACGTGACCGGTTCCCTGCTGCTGGGGATTCTCGCCGGACTGGTGTCGTTTCATCACGCGTCGGCCGATTGGCAGGCCGTGCTCGGCACGGGATTCTGCGGCGGCTTCACCACGTTCTCCACCGCAAGCGTCGAGACCGTTCGGCTGGTGCAGGCGGGGAGAACCGGGACCGCTGCCGTCAACGCGCTGGGGTCTCTGGTGACGTCCGTGGCCGCCTGTGCGCTCGGCCTGGTCCTGGTGTGGATTCTGTGAGCGCGTGGTGGTTTCGATGAGCGCAGTGTGGGTTCTGTGAGTGCCCTGACCCGCGCAGCGCGAGGCTCCCGGCAGGCCCGGCTCGCAACCGTCCTGGCGCTCGGATGGGCCCGATTGTTGCGCGCTCGAATTCGGTTCGACGACGATGTCGCGCTGTTCGTCTGCGAGAACATGCGGTGGGGGTTCGCGCGCGGCGGAACCTGCGTGGGAGGCGCCTTCCTCACGGGAGGAGTTCCCTCCCGCGCCCTGCTCCGACACGAATCGGTGCATGCCGACCAGTGGGCTCGGTTCGGGCTGTCCTTCGTCGTTCGTTATCTTCTCGAGGAAAGTCGACATCGCGGTCCGGCCAACAAATTCGAGATCGAAGCGGGCCTGCGCGACGGCGGATACGGCGTCTAGCCGCCGAGGGTCGCGGTGACCTTCTCGGTGGCGATGCGGCGTTCCATCGAATCGGCGTTCGGGCCTGCCACCTGCACGAGGGACGCCCCGACGACGAGCACGGACAGCAGACCGTCGACGATCTCGTCCGCCGTGGTCCACGATGCACTCGAGAGCACACGATCGGTCGCGGTGATGCCGTGATCGGCGGCCCGCGCGCGTGCGGCACCCAGCACGTCGTCGATCGTGCGGCCGTCGAGAACCGCGGTGCCCGCTCCGGAGGGCACGAACTGATCGCCGTGTACGCGAACCGAGGTCGCGTAATCGGTCACCCCGATCGGCAGATCCGGAACCGCCTTGCCGAACGCGTCGAGCGAGAACGCGACCACCTCGTCCGCGTTCGCCGCGTCGACACCGTCCGCGGTCACCAGCGCCACGTCCGCATGCGCTTGCGCGTCGAGCACCACCTCAGCGCCCGCCCACCACGCACCGAGGAGAACCGCAGCGGTCTGCCAATGCGCCGGCAAAGCGACGGCCACGACGCCTCCCGGCGCGAAACCGAAATCGTCGCGCAGGAAGTTGGCGGTCTTGGCCGCCCAGTTCGCCAGAGTCACCGCGGACAGCTCGATGCGTTCACCCGTCGCGTCGTCGTAATAGGTGATGCGCGGACCTGCCGGGTCGGATTCGAGAATCGGGGACAGCAGCGTGTCGGTGAGGGTGGAGGCGGGCATGACGAAACTCCTCGGTCAGTTGACGCAGGCCGGGCCCGTGCGCCCGGCATCGATGGCCGGCGCTGGGGGAGCAGGCGTCGCGGAATCGCCGGCCGGCGAGATCCCGCTGTCGGTCGGTGCCGCGGAGCCGTCGGCGCCCGGCCCGGCGTAGTCGGACGCCAGAACGACGCGCAGCGTGTCGGCACCCAGCGACGGGTCGGCCGCCACCGTCGCGTTCCCGAGCTGGGCGGCCAGGGTCGTCGCCGCAGCGCTGTCCGCATCCGTCGCGAGAACGGTCGTGGTGGTGACGGATGCACCGTCGTTGTTTCCGACCTGGCCGGCTCGATAACCCGACTTACCGAGCGCGCTCGACACGGCGGAGGCCAGACCGTCGATTCCGCTGTCGTTGGCCACGTCCACCGTGATGGACGACGGGTCGACGGTGGGCGTCGTGGTCTGCGAGCTCGTGTCGTCGCCGCCCAGGAGGCCCTCGACGTAGGCCTTCACGGCGGACGGGTCGACCTGCACGATCGACTCGCCGTAGTCGGTGACGGCATTGATGTCGACGACGGGGATGGTCTCGAACTTCACCGATCCGCCGGCGAGATCCTGCAACTTCGTTGCGAACTGCAGGATGTCCCAATCGGAGTCGATGACCACCGAGCGCTGGACCGCGGAGCTGAGCTGCCCCAGGGTGCTCGGATTGCTCAATGTTCGGGCGCTGAGCACCTTGTGGACCAGCGACGCCATGAACACCTGCTGGCGCACGATGCGATCGAGATCGCCGCGGGGAAGGTCGTGACGCTGACGCACGAAGCTCAGCGCGTTCGATCCGGTCAGCGTCTGCTGGCCCGCCGGGAAGTTGGCACCGGAGAGCGGCTCGTCCACCGGCGCGTTCAGGCACACGTCGACGCCGCCGACGGCATCGGTCAGCAGGACGAACCCGAGCAGACCCACCTCGGCGTAGTGGTCGACGGTCACCCCGGTGAGCTGGGCGACCGACTGAATCAACGCCTGGCGCCCGGCCTTGGTGGACTCCGCCTCGGCGTCGGCGTCGGAGACCCCGGACTGGACCAGCTTCAGCCGGTCCTCTTCCTTGGTGGCGCCGTACGCGGCGTTGATCTTCGACATCCCGATTCCGGGAACGTCGACATAGGCGTCGCGGGGAATCGAGATCGCCGTGGCGGACGACCCGTCGTTGGGCACTCGAATCAGAACGATGGTGTCGGTGTTCGACGCGGTTTCGTCGCCGGCGCGCAACGAGTCCAGTTCCTGCTGGGACAACGGATTGCCGAATGCGTCGGTGCGGCTGTCGGTTCCGACCATCAGGATGTCGACGGCGCCGTCCGCGCCGTCGCCGAGACCGAGATCCGACACCGTCGCCAGGTTCGATCGCAGTGAATCGACGCTCTGCCATGCGATTCCGGTGACAAGCACGGCCACCGTGGACAGTCCCGCCACGAGCACCCGGCCCGGGTTGCGTTTCGGTGTCGTGGCGGCGGCCCCGCGCTCGCCACCGCGATGGGAACCGCCGCGCGACGTGGCCCGCCCGCGCGGGGCAGTCGTCGGCGCGCCGCGCTGTCTACGACCTCGGCCGCGCCGTCCGTCGATCCGCTGCCGCTCGGCCGGCCGTCGTCGGGGGCGTCGTTCCGATCCCTGCGGATCCCACGGCACATCAGAATCCGTCACAAAGATAGAGGTTAGCCGTCGTAACCGCTCGTCCCCCGGAGGCGAGATCGGCGTGCCACACTCTGACGCTGTGAACACGGAACGAAGTGGACGACGCGACGACGCCCCGCACCTGCTCGTCACCGGCGCCGGCGGACAGCTCGGATCCCGCGTCATGGCCGCTGCAGCACCCGGCTCCGCGACCGGCGCGACCTCCGCCGACCTGGACATCACCGACTTCGAGGCCGTCCGATCCGCGGTGCAGCCCGGCGACGTGGTGATCAACTGCGCCGCGTACACGGCGGTCGATGCGGCGGAGACGGACGAGGAGAATGCCGCGCGGGTGAACGAGACCGGCCCCGCCGTGCTCGGCCGCGCGTGCGCCGAGGTGGGCGCACGAGTGATTCACGTCTCGACGGATTACGTGTTCGCCGGCGATGCGTCGGTCCCCTACGAACCCGACGATCCCACCGCCCCGCGCACGGCGTACGGCCGCACGAAACTGGCCGGGGAGGTGGCCCTGCACCGCGAACTTCCGTCCGCGACCGTGGTGCGCACCGCGTGGGTCTACACCGGGTCGGGTTCGGACTTCGTCGCGACGATGCTGCGTCTCGAGCGTGAACGAGACACCGTCGACGTCGTGAACGATCAGCTCGGCTCGCCCACCCACTCGGCCGATCTGGCCGACGCGCTGCTCGAACTCGCGCTGCACCCGGGCCCCGTTCCGCCGGTGGTCCATGCGACCAACTCGGGCAGTGCGACGTGGTTCGACCTGGCGCGCGCCGTGTTCTCCGCAGTGGGGTCCGACCCCGAACGGGTCCGTCCCTGCAGCAGCGCGCAGTTCGTACGCCCGGCGCCGCGGCCTGCGTATTCGGTGCTCTCGCCCGCATCCTGGACCGGGGCGGGACTGACACCGCTGCGCGACTGGAAGGACGCTCTGGCCGCGGCCTTGGCGGGGTCGGCGGCCGACAGCCGATAGTCTGACCGGCGTGAGTGACCATGTGGCCGTCGTAACGGTGACCTATTCGCCGGGCGAACATCTGGATCGATTTCTGACCTCGCTGACCCGAGCCACCACGCGGCGGGTGTCGGTGATCATGGCCGACAACGGCTCGACGGACGGATCGCCCGAAGCCGCGGAGCGCACGTACGACAACGTCACGTTGCTGCGCACCGGGGAGAACATCGGATACGGCGGCGCGGCGAACCGCGCCGTGACCGAGGTCGACTCGGACGTCGAGTTCGTGATCGTCGCAAACCCGGACGTGCAGTGGTCCGAGGGCTCGATCGACCGGCTGCTCGACGCCGCGGAGCGGTGGCCGCGAGCCGGATCCCTCGGCCCCTTGATCCTGGAGCCCGACGGCACCCACTACCCGTCCGCCCGGCGTGTGCCGGATCTGGTGACCGGTTTGGGACACGCCCTGTTCGGCACCGTGTGGCCGTCGAATCCGTGGACCGCGAGCTACCGGCAGGACCTCGAGGCGGTGTCGGAGCGCACCGTGGAATGGCTTTCCGGGTCGTGCTTGCTTCTGCGCCGGGCCGCCTTCGACTCCGTGAACGGTTTCGACTCTCGCTACTTCATGTACATGGAAGACGTCGACCTCGGCGACCGGCTGTCGAAGGCCGGGTGGCAGAACGTCTACGTCCCGACGGCCGAGGTGGTCCACGCCAAGGGCCACGCCGCGGGCCGTCACCCCGAGCTGATGCTGCCCGCCCATCACCAGAGCGCATATCGGTTCCAGGCAGACCGGCACCCCGATCGATGGCAAGCTCCTCTGCGATGGGCGCTGCGCGGCGGTCTCGCCGTGCGCTCCCGTCTGGTCGTCAGTGCAGCGACCAAGGAGCGCGACACGAATTCCTCGAACGAGCAACGAAAAGGTGGTAATCGATGACGGGCTCGGCAACCGACGCAGTGGTTCTGGTCGGCGGCAAGGGAACTCGGCTCCGGCCGCTCACCCTCTCCGCTCCGAAGCCCATGCTGCCGACGGCGGGACTGCCGTTTCTGACGCACCTCCTGGCGCGCATCAAGGAGGCCGGCATCGAGCACGTGGTGCTCGGAACGTCCTTCAAGGCAGAGGTTTTCGAGGATCACTTCGGCGACGGAAGCGCGCTCGGGCTCGAGCTCGAGTACGTCACCGAGACGGACCCCATGGGCACCGGCGGCGGTATCCGAAACGTGTTGCCGCGCCTGCGGGCCGAGAACGTCATGGTGTTCAACGGCGACGTCCTCGGCGGAACGGACCTGCGCGCCGTCCTCGACACCCATCACAGCACCGAAGCAGACGTCACGCTGCACCTCGTCCGAGTCGGCGATCCAAGGGCATTCGGTTGCGTCCCCACCGATTCCGACGGACGCGTCACGGCGTTCCTGGAGAAGACGGAAGACCCGCCGACCGACCAGATCAACGCCGGGTGCTACGTGTTCAAGCGCGAGATCATCGAGTCCATCCCGTCGGATCGGCCGGTGTCGGTCGAGCGTGAGGTGTTCCCGAATCTGCTGAGCGACGGCAAGCGCGTGTTCGGCCACGTGGACACCGCCTACTGGCGCGACATGGGCACACCGGAGGACTTCGTCCGCGGATCCGCGGACCTCGTTCGCGGAATCGCTCCGTCGCCGGCCCTCGACGGTCCGCGCGGTGAATCCCTCGTACACCCCGGTGCCGGGGTGGCGCCCGGAGCAGTTCTCGTGGGCGGCACCGTGGTCGGTCGCGGAGCCGAGGTGGGCGCCGGCGCCCGCCTGGACGGCGCGATCCTGTTCGACGGTGCCCGCGTCGAGGCCGGAGCCGTGGTGGAACGCTCGATTCTCGGGTTCGGCGCTCGTATCGGACCCCGCGCACTCGTTCGCGACGCGGTGATCGGCGACGGAGCCAACGTGGGCGCACGGTGCGAACTGCTGCGCGGAGCTCGGGTCTGGCCCGGAGTCACCCTGCCCGACGGCGGCGTGCGCTTCTCGTCCGACATCTAGCGCCTACGCGATACTCCCTGCGCGGCGCAGCATGTCGTCGATGGTGTCCCGCTCGGCGCTGTCCGGGAGGTCGTCGACGGGCCACCACCGCAGATCGACGGATTCGTCGCTGCGCACGATGTGCGCGTTCGCCGGTGCCCGCACCAGGAATCGCAGGTCGAGGTGTCGCGTCGGCACGCCGAGCGAGCACGTGATCGGGTGCGTGTGGATCGACAGCAGACCGGGTTCGATCGCGAGGTCGGCAATCCCGCTCTCCTCCACGGCTTCACGGAGCGCGGCATCGACGATGCCGTCGTCGCTCGGCTCGCAGTGACCACCCAGCTGCACCCACCGGCCGATTCGCGGATGCAGGGTCAGCAGCACGTGGCATCCGCCGTCGTCGAGGACCAGTGACGATGCGGTGATGTGGCCGGCGACATTCTCCCGCAGACACCCCAGCGGTGCGCTGTCGAGGAAGGCCAGCATGGTGTGGCGCAGCGTGTCGTCGTGACCGTCGCGGGCCGTCCAGTCGACCAGTGCCCGACGCGCCGTGCGGTGCAACGATTCCGCGCTCACGGTGCGAATCCCTCGGTCACAGCTCCAGCAACTCCGGCCCGAGGTCACGGGGCGCGCGCGCCTCGGCCGGCTCGGCCGGATGGCCGATCGCGACCGCGCCGAGTGCGGACCAGTCGGCGCGCAACCCGAGTTCGCTGCGCACCACGTCCGCGGCGAAGATGGTGGAGCCGATCCAGCAACTGCCCAGGTCTCGCGCGGCCAGGGCCACCAGCAGTCCCTGGACGGCCGCTCCGCCGGCCACGGTGAACATGGTTCGCTCGGCCGCGCGGCGACTGTCGTCGGGATACGCGTGTGCACCTTCGGGAACCAGGAACGGAATCACCAATTCCGGTGCCCGATACAGGATGTCGCCCCGGGACAGGCGCGCCTCGATGGAGGCTTCGGAGCGCCCGTCGGCCTCGAGTTCGGCTCTCCACTTCTCGCGCATGCGATCGAGCAGACCGGTCCGCACGCGAGGCGTACGAACCCACACGAAGCGGATCGGACGAGTGTGGTGCGGCGCCGGCGCCGTCAGTGCGTCGGCGACGGCTGCTCGGATGTCCTCCGGATCGACGGGGTCGGGGGAGAACGCGCGTACGGAGCGCCGCGCCGGAACTGCCTCGCGACGCCCGCGCTGGATGGATTCGGCGGTTCCGAGCCAGAAGAGATCGTCCTCGCCGGGCCGAACCAGTTGTGCCGCAGTCGATCCGTCGTCGACCGGGGTGAGTCCGCGCACCACCGCGACGGGTACGGAACCGAGTTTGCCCTTCACCAGATCACCGGCCGCGGCGATTTCGTCGACGACCGCGATCTCGGTCACCACGAGGTCGTTGCCCTGGCTGTCTCGTCCGCCGGCGTAGGGGTGCAGGACTCGGATGCCCGCCGATCCGATGGCCGCGTCGGTCTGTCCGACTCGCCACGCCCGGCCCATCGTGTCCGTGATCACAACGGCTACATCGACATTCATCGTCTCGGCCAGTCGCTCGCGAAGAGCGGCGGCGCTGGCGTCGGGATCCTCGGGCAGCAGGGCGAGTTCGTCGGAGACGACGTTGGACCCGTCGACTCCGGACGCTGCCTGCACGATGCCCAACCTGTTCTCGGTGATGAGCGTTCGACCCTTGCGGGCGACCACCCGTACCGCCTCCTGCTCCACGAGTCGGCGGCGCACCGTGTCGCGTTCCTGGGGGTCCGTGGGTGCGGCCACCAGGCGGCCTTCCACTTTGGAGAGCACCTTGCTGGTGACGACGAGCACGTCGCCGTTCTCGAGCCACGGTGCGCGCTGGGCGATGGCCGCGGCCAGATCGTCACCGGGACGGAACTCCGGCAGATTGTCGACCGGTCGAACGGTGATCGCGGCGCCCGGGGAATGGTCGGTGATCGCGGTGTCCCTCGGAGCGCTGGTGTCGGTCACAGTGCACCCGCGGCCTGTAGCGCGGCTCGCGCCATCTCTGCGGTGACGGTGGGGTCGGACATGATCAGCGGGATCGACTGCACGTCGACGCCGGGAACGTCGGCGGTGTCGGTGGAGTGCACGAGCCACGTGTCGAGGATTCCGGTGCCCGACCGAGCGCCGTAGTGCCGTCCGATCGCCTCGGCCGTGGTCTCGACACCGATCACGGAGAGGCACTCGTCGGCCATCCCGCGGAGGGGTTTGCCGTCGATGACGGGGGAGAGGCCGACGACTTTGGCGGGCGTCGTGCGAAGTGCTCCGCGAATACCGGGTATTTCGAGAATCGCTCCGATGCTGACGACCGGATTCGACGGCGCCAGGACGACCGCGTCCGCCGATTCGATGGCGTCGAGCACGCCCTCCGCCGGCGAGGCCTGATCGGCGCCGACGTAGGCAAAACTGTGAGTTGTCACAGCCGCGCGGTGGCGAACCCACCATTCCTGAAAATGGAGCGCCTTCTGATCGCCGTCGGCCGGATCGGTGATCACCACGTGGGTTTCGCTGCGATCGTCGCTGACGGGGAGGAGTCGGACGCCGGGCTTCCATCGATCGCAGAGCGCTTCGGTGACGGCCGAGAGCGGATAGCCGGTTCGCAGCATGCGGGTGCGGATCAGATGGGTGGCGATGTCGCGGTCACCGAGTCCGAACCACGTCGGCTCGGCGCCGTACGCCGCGAGTTCCTCCTTGACGCTCCAGGTTTCGTTCACCCGGCCCCAGCCGCGGTCGGTGTCGATTCCGTTTCCCAGGGTGTACATGCAGGTATCGAGGTCGGGGCAGATGCGCAGGCCGTGCATCCAGACGTCGTCTCCGACGTTGACGACGGCGGTGATGTCGCTCTCGTCCGCCACTCCCATCGAGCCCAGCAATGCCCGAACACCTTGCAGGAAGCGGGCTCCGCCCACCCCGCCGACCAAGACTGTCACTTTCACGAGAAACGAGCCTAGGCGCTGTTCGGAATCGCAGTTCGTGCGGTGTGGCTGCACGCGAAACACCGAGTGAGCGCGGGGTATCGCGAAAACAGGGCGATGGATGGTATTGGATTTACCGCCGTCCGCTTGACCGCGACACACCACGACGTGTCTAATCACAACCATGTCATTACGAGCTCGGCAAGCGAGATCGCTTGAGGCGAACGCTCATTCGAACGTCTGTTCCCATCGAGGTTCGAAATGACACTCGACGGCACATTCGACGGCAATCTCGAAAACAACTGCGCGCGAGCAGGTGAGGAGGCGGAAACGATGCCAGAACAACAGCTCGACGCAGCCGGATCTTCGCACACACAAGCCCCGGAAGCGCCGTTACTGACGCTCGTCCCATCCGACGACTACGAGTCGCTCGAGGATCAGTGGCAGGAGCGTGCCCTCTGCGCCCAGACCGATCCCGAGGCGTTCTTCCCCGAGAAGGGCGGGTCGACGCGAGAAGCGAAGCGCATCTGCCTCGGGTGCGAGGTCAAGGACGAGTGCCTCGACTACGCCCTCGCTCACGACGAGCGCTTCGGAATCTGGGGCGGTTTGTCCGAGCGCGAACGCCGTCGCCTCAAGCGCGGAATCATCTGAGCCACAACGCCATCCGGTGCCGGCGGTCAGTCCTCGTCGCCGCTCGGATCGGGATCGACCACGTCGGGCGACAGGCCCAGATACGTTGCGATCTGCTCCACCAGCACGCTGTGAATCAGGTCCGCCAATTCGTCACGATCGTGCGCTCGCCGCTCCAGCGGCCGCCTGAACAGCACCACCCTCGCTCGCGTCGTCGCGCCCCGCGTGTCCACTCCCGCCGGAACCAGACGCGACAGCGGAACCGGCCCCTCGGCCACCACTTCCTGCGGCCAGTTCACCGACTCGGGGTCCACGGCCCGGATCTTGGGAACGTCGTCGACAGCGATGTCCAGCTTCGTCAACCTGTCGTGCCAGCGCCGGTCGATGTCCGCGAAGGCTTCCAGAACGACGCCGTCGAACTTCTCCGCACGGGTGCGGTGCGCCGGCAGTGCGTCGGAGAACATCTGCCCACGGACGCCACGACCGCGCCGCGCCACCGACCGTGAGGTCTGGGGTCGTCGAGGTGGCGTGGGCACGCAGGAACAGTACCGACCCGGCTCTGCGTGTCTGCGCGGGTGGGCCCGCGTCAGCGGGCTAGGGTATCGCTCGTGAGAACAGTGCGTGGGTGCTGCCGGCCGGGGTGCAACAGACCGGCCGTTGCGACGTTGACCTACGTCTACTCCGATTCCACCGCCGTCGTCGGTCCGCTCGCCACCGTCGCGGAGCCGCACTCGTGGGACCTCTGCGAGGTACACGGATCGCGCATCACCGCGCCCAAGGGCTGGGAGATGGTGCGGTACGAAGGCGGGTTCTCGTCGTCGACTCCCGACGACGACGATCTGACCGCGTTGGCCGAAGCTGTTCGCGAAGCGGGACTTCGAGACCGCCCCACCTCCGTTCGTAGCGTGGACGCCGGCGTGAGCAGGACCGAGAACGACCTGCCGAGCGCCGCGGAACGCCCGGTGCCGAACGTGCGAACCGGTCGGCGAGGGCACCTGCGGGTGCTTCCCGACCCCACCAACTGACGCTCACGCCGCGCCGAAGGGTGCCTCGGGCCGATAGGCTCCTCCCGGATCGTCGCTTTCGGAAGCTCCCAGCCGAGACCCGACACCGCCGACGACCCTCGACCGCCGACGACCAGGAGAACGACAGTGCCCCGATCCGCAGAACAAGTCCATGCCGTCATCAAGGCGTACGACGTGCGGGGCGTGGTCGGTGAGCAGATCGACGTCGACTTCGTTCGTGACGTGGGTGGCGCCTTCGCCCGGCTGGTGCGCGAGGACGGCGCTCAGCGTGTGACCGTCGGCCACGACATGCGTGCGTCCTCACCCGAGTTGTCGCGTGCGTTCGCCGAGGGAGTGACCGCCCAGGGGCTCGACGTCGTCATGATCGGGCTCGCGTCGACGGATCAGCTGTACTTCGCCTCCGGCCGGTTCGACTGCCCCGGAGCGATGTTCACCGCCAGCCACAATCCGGCGAAGTACAACGGGATCAAGCTGTGCCGCGCGGGAGCGAAGCCGGTGGGCCAGGATTCGGGCCTCGCCACGATCACCGGCGAGGTGATCGACGGGGTGCCCCCGTACGACGGAACGCCGGGCGACATCACCGAGCAGGACGTTCTCGCGGACTACGCACAATTCGTGCGGGACCTCGTCGACACCTCGCAGCTACGGCCCCTCGTGGCGGCCGTGGACGCGGGAAACGGCATGGGGGGACACACGGTTCCCGCCGTGTTCGAGCCGATGACGGTGAGCGTGCGTCCGCTGTACTTCGAGTTGGATGGCACGTTCCCCAACCACGAGGCCAACCCGCTCGAGCCGGCCAACCTGGTGGACCTGCAGAAGTTCGTCCTCGACACCGGTGCGGACATCGGCCTCGCGTTCGACGGCGACGCCGATCGGTGCTTCGTCGTCGACGAACGGGGTGAGCCGGTCTCGCCGTCCGCCATCACGGCGCTCGTGGCGGAGCGCGAGCTCGGAAAAGAGCCCGGCTCCACCATCATTCACAACCTGATCACCTCGCGCGCGGTCCCGGAACTGGTGGAGAAGCTCGGCGGAACCCCGGTCCGGACGCGCGTGGGCCACTCGTTCATCAAGGCTCTGATGGCCGAGACCGGCGCCATCTTCGGCGGCGAGCACTCGGCGCACTACTACTTCCGCGACTTCTGGGGTGCGGACTCCGGCATGCTCGCGGCGCTGCACGTCCTGGCGGCACTGGGCGGGCAGGACCGTCCGCTGTCGGAACTGATGAAGCAGTACGAGGTGTACGCGGCGTCCGGCGAGATCAATTCGACGGTCGCGGACGCCTCCGGTCGCACCGATGCGGTGCTCGCCGCGTTCGAGTCGCGGACCGAGTCGGTCGACCGCCTCGACGGGGTCACCGTCTCGCTCGGCGACGCGGCATGGTTCAACATCCGCGCGTCGAACACCGAACCGCTGCTGCGCCTCAACGTCGAGGCCCGGACCGCCGCCGAGGTCGACGTTTTGGTCGAGGAGATTCTGGGTATCGTCCGCGCCTGATCCGGCTGCGAACTGTCATAGTGGGTACATCGCGATACGTGGAGGAACCAACGGGGTTCGTGAGGGAGGTGAGAAGGCGATGACTGCTCCTTCGTCCGTCGTCGACATCGACGACTCGGACGCCGTCCTGGCCGCCGACACTCACGGATCTCTGCACTCGGCAGCTCTGGCCGGCGCCCAGGTGCGGGCTACGGCTGCTGCCGTCTCCGAGGGCCTGCTGGATCACCTCGTCGACCTTCGTCCGCGCAGCGTCGTGCTGGTGGCCGCGTCCGGACGCGCTCGTCGTGCGGCCTCCCTCGCCGCCGCAGCACTGGGCGGCGCGGCCGGACTGCCCCTCGTCCATCTCTCGGCCACCCCGCCGTGGGTCGGTCCGCTCGACGTCGTGGTGGTCTCGGGTGACGACGCGGGTGACCCGCGTGTCGTCGATTCGGTGGCCGCAGCCGTGCGTCGACGCGCCGAGGTGGTGGTGGCGGTCCCCGACGAGGGCCCTGTACGCGCAGCGGGCGCGGGTCGCGTCTGCATGTTTCCCCCTCGAATGCAGGTGCTGGACCGAAACACGTTGCCCCGGTTCGTCGCCGTGATCGTCGCCGTTCTCGCCGCGGTGGACCCGCGAGACGACGCGGCGGCCGGCCTCGACTCGCTCGCCGACGTGCTGGACGACGAGGCCGCACGAAATCATCCGAGCTTGGAGTCCTTTCACAACCCGGCAAAGGCACTGGCTTCGCGGATGGCGGGACGCCGGGTGCTGATACTCGGCGACTCGCCCGTCACCACCGAGATCGCCGTGCACGCCGAGGAAGTCCTGCTGCGCTGTGGAACCGTCGCGGCGGCCGGTGAGCTCTCGGATGCCGTTGCGGCGGTGAGCGATTTCGGTCCGCTGGGTGGTGCGGCTTCCCCGGGCGCGGCCGATTTCGATCCGCTGTTCCACGACGAGGAGCTCGACGGTCCGAGGCCGAGCGATCCGGTGCGGGTCTTCACCGTGTCCACGGAACCGGACGAGAGTCTGGTGCGGCGCCGAAGCGCGATGCTGGGCGAGGTGGACGTGGTGCGGGCCGAGGTGTCCTCACCGGACGCGGCCTCCCCGCCCGCGGTGACCGTGTCTCGTTCGTCGACGGCACGGGCGGTCGAGCAGGCTCTGGTGATCGCGTCGAGGGTGGAAATGGCGGCGGCGTACGTACAACTGACAGGCGGTCGATAGTGGATCTGCTCGACGGAGCGGCGCGGTCGTATGCGTGGGGTTCGCGAATCGCGTTGGCGGCGTTGCGAGGTCGCCCGACCCCGTCACCGCATCCCGAGGCGGAACTGTGGTTCGGCGCGCATCCGGGGGATCCGGCGACGCTGCGTACGGCAGCCGGGGACGCGTCGCTGCTGGACGTCGTGACATCGGATCCGATCGGGCAGCTCGGCAAGGCGACGGTCGACGCGTTCGGAGAACGTTTGCCCTTCCTGCTGAAACTGCTTGCCGCGGAGGAACCTCTGTCGTTGCAGGCTCATCCGAGTTCGGCGCAGGCGGCCGAAGGATTCGCGCGCGAGAACGCCACCGGTATCGCTCTCGACTCCTCGGTGCGCAACTACAAGGACAGCAGTCACAAACCCGAACTCGTGATCGCGTTGACGCGCTTCGATGCCCTCGCCGGGTTCCGTGAGCCGAAACGCACACTCGAACTGTTCGATCACCTCGCGGTGCCGGAGCTGGCTCCGTACGCCGAGATGCTTGCTGCGCAACCGGATTCGTCGGGTCTGCGTGCCCTGTTCACGTCCTGGATCACTCTGCCCCAGCGCGCGCTGGACGTGGTGCTGCCCTCCGTGCTCGAAGGATGCGTGGTGGCTCTCGGCTCGGGTTCGGGTGATTTCGTGCCCGAACTGCGGACCGTTCTCGAGCTCGGAGAGTTCTACCCGGGCGACGGCGGGGTGCTGGCGGCGCTGCTGCTCAACCGCATCACTCTCGATCCGGGTCAGGGCCTCTACCTCGACGCCGGAAACCTGCACGCGTACCTGCGGGGCACGGCCGTGGAGATCATGGCCAACTCCGACAACGTGCTCCGCGGTGGTCTCACCCCGAAGCACGTCGACGTCCCGGAACTGTTGCGAGTGTTGGACTTCGAACCTCTCGACGCTCCCGTTCTGGATCCGACGGGCGACCGCGGGACGCCGGTCGTCTATCCCACCCCCGCTCCGGAATTCACCATCGCCCGGCTGGATCTGACGCCGGCAGACACCGACGTCACCACCGCCGTTCCGGGGTCGACGGGCCCGCGCATCGTGCTCGTGACCGAGGGCGACGTGGATCTGATCGTCGACGACCACACGCTGACCGTCCGCCGCGGCGGGGCGGCCTGGCTGGCGGCGACCGACCCGGATCCGGTGGTGCGGACCGCGTCCGACACCGCTCGGGTGTTCGTCGCGACCGTCGGCTGAATCCGGCGAGTCGTTTCGTCTCGGTGCGCCGTACGTCCGGTTTACTGTGAACTCGTGAGCGAACGACGAACGGGTCTCTTCCGAACCAAATCGATCGAGCAGTCCGTTCAGGACACCGACGAGCCGGACACCAAGCTCAAGAAGAACCTGGGCGCCTGGGACCTGACCGTGTTCGGCGTGGCCGTCGCGGTGGGTGCCGGCATCTTCACGCTCACCGCGCGCACCGCCGGTAACGTTGCGGGACCGTCGGTTTCGCTGGCGTTCGTCTTCGCTGCGATCACCTGCGGACTGGCCGCGATGTGTTACGCGGAGTTCGCGTCGACGGTGCCCGTCGCCGGCAGTGCGTACACCTTCTCGTTCGCGACCTTCGGCGAGTTCCTGGCGTGGATCATCGGCTGGGATCTGGTGCTCGAGTTCGCGCTGGCGTCCGCGGTGGTGGCCAAGGGGTGGTCGCTCTACCTCGGTGAGGTTCTCGGAACGGCCTCACCCGTGGTGACCGTCGGTTCGGTGTCGATCGACTGGGGCGCGCTGCTGATCGTCGTCGTGCTGACCGTCGTCCTCGCGACGGGAATCAAGCTGTCGTCGCGAGTATCGCTGGTCATCACCGCGATCAAGGTCGCCGTCGTTCTCCTAGTCGTGGTCGTCGGAGCGTTCTACATCAAAGCGTCCAACTACTCGCCCTACATTCCGCCGTCGGAACCCAGCGACACGGGGAGCGGTCTGACGCAGTCGTTGTTCTCGGCGGTCACCGGCGCGGGCGGGAGCACGTTCGGTTGGTACGGCGTGCTCGCCGCGGCCAGCCTCGTGTTCTTCGCGTTCATCGGCTTCGATGTGGTGGCCACGACTGCGGAGGAGACCAAGGATCCACAGCGTGCGTTGCCGCGAGGCATCATCGGGTCCCTTGTCATCGTCACCGTGCTCTACGTCGCGGTCACCTTGGTTCTCACGGGCATGGTCAAGTACACCGACCTCGCGGGAGACGATTCGACGCTGGCGACCGCCTTCGAACTGAACGGCATCACCTGGGCCAAGAACATCATTTCGTTCGGCGCTCTGGCCGGTCTCACGACGGTGGTGATGGTTTTGATGCTGGGCCAGACCCGAGTGCTCTTCGCGATGTCGCGCGACGGTCTCGTGCCGCGCGGCCTCGCCCGCACGGGAAGCCGCGGAACTCCGGTGCGCATCACGGTTCTCGTCGGCGTGGTCGTCGCCGTGATCGCGACGTTCTTCCCCATCGGAACGCTCGAGGAGATGGTGAACATCGGCACGCTCTTCGCGTTCGTCCTGGTGTCCATCGGAGTTCTGGTGCTCCGGCGCACCCGCCCGGACCTTCAGCGTGGTTTCACCGTTCCGCTCGTCCCGATCGTGCCCATTCTGTCCGTCATTGCCTGCTTGTGGCTGATGCTGAATCTCTCGGTCGAAACGTGGATCCGCTTCGTCGTGTGGATGGCGCTGGGTGTGATCGTCTACTTCGCGTACAGCCGTCGGCACTCGGTGCTGAACGGCACCACGCACACCTCCTGACGTGGTGTAGATCACATCGGGATCTGTCGGCTCTGAACCGCCTGCTCATCGCACGTTTCCGGGCGCGGGCCGACGCGTCGTCGGCTCCCGGTGTCGAAAACGACTCCGTCCGATAACGAATCCAACACAACGGTCCATTGTCCTGTTATAGGGTCCAATGGCAAACCGAAAGATTGTTTCGTTGTGGTTGGAGGATCGTCGAGCATGTTTTCGAGCTTTTTGCGAACAGCACGCTCGGTCGACAAGCTTTCGGGGGGCGCTCGTGAGACCGATGAATCAGTTACCGAACAACGCGTAGGGGAGTCGGGCAGCGACCGTCGAACCGTCTCGCGGTGGCGAGATCCGAAGCGCTACCTGTGGGTTCTGGGCCTGCTGGCGCCGGCGTCCGCGCTGCTGCCGTCCCAACTCGTCATGCACACCGGGTGGCCCATCTTCTGGTGGAGCGGACTGCTGGTCTTCTTCGTCCTGATTCCGGCAGCCGACATTCTGGCCGGCGAGGACGGGGTGAACCCGCCCGACGAGTCGGAGTCCTTGCAGGAGGATCGGTTCTACCGGTGGTGCACCTTCCTCTTCCTGCCCGTGCAGTTCTCGTCACTCCTGGTCGCGTGCTGGATGTGGGCGTTCGGCGACCTGACGATCGTCGACAAGATCGGGTACGCGGTGACGGTCGGCCTCGTCGGCGGGGTCGGTATCAATGCGGCACACGAGCTCGGTCACCGGATCGAGAACACCGAGCAGCTGCTCGCCAAAGTTGCTCTGGCGCAGTCGTTCTACGGCCATTTCTTCGTCGAGCACAATCGCGGACACCACGTCCGCGTGGCGACGCCGGACGACCCCGCGAGCGCGCGAATGGGCGAGGGGCTGTGGATGTTCATGCCGCGCAGCGTCATCGGCGGCGTGCGCTCCGCATGGACCCTCGAGAAGAATCGTCTGCGCCGCAAAGGACGGTCCCCCTGGACCGTGCGCAACCACGTGCTCAACGCATGGGGCATGAGCGTCGTGCTGTTCGCCGCGCTGATGCTGGTCTTCGGGGCGCAGATCTTTCCGTACCTCGTGATTCAGGCCGTGGTCGGTTTTCTGCTGCTCGAAGCGGTGAACTACATCGAGCACTACGGCCTGTTGCGGGCGCGCACGAAGCGCGGAACGTACGAGCGGTGCGCCCCGCGGCACAGCTGGAACAGCGACCGGATCGTGACGAACGTCTTTCTCTATCACCTCCAGCGGCACAGCGATCATCACGCGAATCCGACACGTCGGTTCCAGACGCTGCGGTCGTTCGACGAAGCGCCGCAGTTGCCGGCCGGGTACGCCACCATGGTCGTCCTCGCCGCAGTGCCGCCCCTGTGGCGCCGGTTCATGGACCCGAAGGTGGTGGCGCACTACGGCGGAGACGTCTCGCTCGCCAACGTGCACCCGAGACGGCGGGAGGCGATCGAGACTCGGTTCGCGCCGCTCTACGGCGGCACCAACACTCGGCCGACGCCCCTGGGTCTCGATCGGAGTGCCTGACCGATAGCCTGGGGGCATGACAACAACGACATCCGCACACGGCCTCGTGGCGGACAACATCGGTGGCCTCGACTTCAAGGTTCGGGATCTCTCGCTGGCGGAGTTCGGCCGCAAGGAGATTCGCCTCGCCGAGCACGAGATGCCCGGCTTGATGGCGCTGCGTCGCGAGTACTCCGATGTGGCCCCGCTCAAGGGCGCGCGCGTCTCCGGTTCCCTGCACATGACGGTCCAGACCGCGGTTCTGATCGAGACGCTCGTCGCGCTCGGCGCCGAGGTCCGGTGGGCGTCGTGCAACATCTTCTCGACCCAGGATCACGCCGCCGCGGCCGTCGTGGTGGGTCCGTACGGAACCCCCGAGGAGCCCAAGGGCGTCCCGGTGTTCGCGTGGAAGGAAGAGTCGCTCGAGGAGTACTGGTGGGCGGCCGAGCAGATGCTCACCTGGCCGGGCGAGCCCGCCAACATGATCCTCGACGACGGCGGTGACGCCACCATGCTGGTGCTGCGCGGCGCGCAGTTCGAGAAGGCCGGGGTCGTCCCGCCCACCGACGACGACGCCGACTCCGACGAGTACAAGGTGTTCCTGGGCCTGCTGCGCCGCTCGCTCGAGTCCTCGATGACCAAGTGGACCGAGATCGCGTCGTCCGTCCAGGGCGTCACGGAAGAGACCACCACCGGTGTCCTGCGCCTGTACCAGTTCGCGGCGGCCGGTGAACTGACGTTCCCCGCGATCAACGTCAACGACTCCGTCACCAAGAGCAAGTTCGACAACAAGTACGGCACGCGCCACTCGCTGATCGACGGAATCAACCGCGGCACCGACGTCCTCATCGGCGGCAAGGCCGTCCTGGTCTGCGGCTACGGCGACGTGGGCAAGGGCTGCGCCGAGGCACTCAAGGGTCAGGGTGCACGCGTGACCGTCACCGAGGCCGACCCCATCAACGCGCTCCAGGCGCTCATGGACGGCTTCGACGTGCGCACGGTGGACGAATTCATCGAGCAGGCCGACATCGTGATCACCTCGACCGGCAACCTCAAGATCATCACGTTCGAGCACATGCGCAAGATGAAGCACCAGGCGATCCTGGGCAACATCGGCCACTTCGACAACGAGATCGACATGGCCGGTCTCGAGAAGGCTCCCGACGTCACGCGCATCAACATCAAGCCGCAGGTCGACGAGTTCCAGTTCAAGGACGGACATTCGATCATCGTGCTGTCCGAGGGCCGTCTGCTGAACCTCGGCAACGCGACCGGTCACCCGTCGTTCGTCATGAGCAACAGCTTCTCCAACCAGGTCATCGCGCAGATCGAGCTGTGGACCAAGCCGAGCGAATACGACAACGAGGTCTACCGCCTGCCGAAGCACCTCGACGAGAAGGTTGCGAAGATCCACGTCGAAGCGCTGGGTGGCTCGATCACCAAGCTCACCAAGGAGCAGGCCGAGTACATCGGCGTCGACGTCGAAGGCCCGTACAAGCCCGAGCACTACCGGTACTGAGTCGGCGGCTGCCGCCATGGGCAAGCTCGTTGCGATCGAAGGCGTCGACGGCGCCGGAAAGTTCACGCTCTCACGCGCGCTGACGCTCGCGTGGGAGGAGTCCGGCGTCGACGTCGTCCGCATCGGGTTTCCCCGGTACGGCGAGTCCGTGCACGCGGACATCGCCGCAGAGGCGTTGGCCGGTGAGCACGGCGACCTCGAGACCAGCGTCAACGCCATGGCGGTGCTGTTCGCTCTCGACCGATCGAGCGCGGCGTCCGAGTTGGTGAAACTGACTCGGCGACACGACGTGGTGATCCTCGATCGCTACGTCGCGTCGAACGCTGCGTACTCGGCGGCGCGTGTTCACGAGGACGCGGACGGGCCCATGGTCGAGTGGGTTCGAGCGCTCGAGTTCGATCGGCTGATGCTCCCGGTTCCGGACGCGCAGGTGCTGCTCGGCGTCCCCGTCGAACTCGCCCGCGAGCGAGCCCAGCAGCGCGAGCGCGAGGACGACAGTCGTGCTCGTGACGCCTACGAGCGTGATGCGGGGCTGCAACAGCGAACCGCCGCGGTGTACGCGGGACTGGCGGAGCGGCAGTGGATGTCGCCGTGGCACGTCGTCGACGGAAGCCCGGAGGGCAACCTCGACCCGGTTCAACTCGCCGCGACGCTTCTCAATGACCGGCCACACGGCGCCGGAGTGACACCATAGGACCATGAAGCCACGAATTCTGGTTGTCGACGACGATACGGCTCTGGCCGAAATGCTGACCATCGTCCTCCGCGGCGAGGGCTTCGAACCGGTCGTGGTCGGCGACGGTACGCAGGCGCTCGCTGCGGTGCGCGAGAACCGTCCCGACCTGGTTCTGCTGGACCTCATGCTTCCCGGCATGAATGGTATCGACGTGTGCCGCGTCCTCCGCGCCGATTCCGGAGTCCCGATCGTCATGCTGACGGCGAAGACGGACACCGTCGACGTGGTGCTCGGCCTCGAGTCGGGTGCCGACGACTACATCATGAAGCCGTTCAAACCGAAGGAGCTCGTCGCCCGGGTTCGCGCTCGCCTTCGCCGGACCGAGGACGAGCCCGCGGAACTGTTGTCGATCGGTGACGTCGTCATCGACGTTCCGGCCCACAAGGTGACCCGCGACGGTTCGCTCATCTCGCTGACTCCCCTCGAGTTCGATCTGTTGGTGGCGCTGGCTCGCAAACCGCGACAGGTGTTCACGCGTGAGGTTCTGCTCGAACAGGTGTGGGGTTACCGGCACGCGGCCGACACCCGACTGGTCAACGTGCACGTCCAGCGCCTGCGGGCCAAGGTCGAGACGGACCCGGAAAACCCCGAGGTGGTGTTGACCGTCCGCGGTGTCGGCTACAAGGCCGGCCCACCGTGAGCGCACCCACTCGATGATCTGGACCTCCAGATCCAGACGGCGGATCAACGGGACCTTCTCCCCGGTGATCCGCTGGTTTCGTTCGCTGAGCACGTCGCTGTCCCACGCCTGGAGGCGGTCGCTGCAGCTGCGCGTGGTGGTCTCGACCCTCACGCTCTCGCTCATCGTGATCACGATCCTCGGCGTGGTGCTGACCAGCCAGATCACCGATCGACTGCTGGAGACGAAGATCGACGCGGCCACCAAGGAGCTCGATCGTGCGCGCGCCGAGGTCGAAGGTCAGCTCGCCGGCGCCGACGACAGCACCACCCTCGGCAACCGGCTCCAGCTGGTGCGTTCGGCCCTGACCAACCGCGACACCGAGACGGGCGCCGATTCGAGCTCGGCGGGCACGTTCGACCCGGTTCTCATCGTGGCTGGAGACGGATCGCGGCAGGAGACCTCGACCGGACCCGCCGACCAGATTCCGCAGTCGCTGCGTGCTTTCGTGCAGGCCGGCCAGGTCAGCTATCAGTTCTCCACGACGAACGATCCCACCGGTTTTTCCGGGCCGGTCCTGATCGTCGGTAGTCCCACCGCGTCGGATCTGTCGACGCTCGAGCTGTACCTGGTGTTCCCGTTGGCGGGGGAGGACCGCAGCCTGGCGCTCGTGCGGGGCACATTGCTGATCGGCGGGGCCGTGCTGATGGTGCTGCTCGCGGCCATCTCGATGCTGGTGGCCCGTCAGGTGGTGGTGCCCATCAGGTCCGCGTCGCGCGTCGCGGTGCGGTTCGCGGACGGCAGACTGAAGGAACGAATGCCGGTGCGCGGCGAGGACGACATCGCACGTCTCGCAATGTCGTTCAACGAGATGGCCGAAAGCCTGTCGAAGCAGATCGCTCAGCTCGAGGAGTTCGGAAACCTGCAGCGGCAGTTCACCTCCGACGTCTCGCACGAGCTGCGGACGCCGCTCACGACGGTGCGCATGGCAGCCGAGCTGATCCACGACGCGTCCGACGATCTGCCCCCGGCACTGAAGCGCTCGTCGGAATTGCTCGTCAACGAACTCGACCGGTTCGAAACGCTGCTGAACGACTTGCTGGAGATCTCTCGACACGACGCGGGCGTCGCCGAGCTCGCGTCGGAGCAGCTGGATCTGCGGATGTGCGCCAAGGCGGCGGTGTCCACGGTGCGACATCTGGCGCGCGAGAGCGGTACCGAGCTGATCATGGACATGCCCGAGGAACCGGTGATGGCCGACGTCGATCCTCGGCGAGTCGAACGCATTCTGCGCAACCTGCTGGCCAACGCCATCGACCACGGGGAAGGAAAGCCGGTGCTGCTGCGACTGCGCGCCGACGCCGACGCCGTTGCCATCGTGGTTCGCGATCAGGGCATCGGACTGCGCCCCGGTGAGGAGAAGTTGGTGTTCAACCGGTTCTGGCGGTCCGATCCGTCCCGGGTCAGACGCTCGGGTGGGACCGGGCTCGGACTCGCGATCAGTCTCGAGGACGCCCGGCTGCACGAGGGCAAGCTCGACGCCTGGGGAGAACTCGGTCACGGGGCCTACTTCCGGCTCACGCTTCCTCGCGTGCGCGGACGCAAGGTGGTTACCAGTCCACTGCCGCTGCGGCCGGTGACGCGCCGATCCCCGATCGGTCACCCGACCGGTGCGGCGTACGACCGCCCGGCGATCGCCTCCCGTGCCCGTTCGTCCGCGGAACCGCCGACATGATCCGCCGTCGCCTCGCTGCCGCGATCGCGGTTCCGATGCTGCTGGTGGCGTCCGGATGTGCGAGCCTGCCGACCTCGTCGGCGCCGCAGGCACTCGGCACCGTGGCCCGCGAACCGGCCGTCCCGGAGCTCCCCGTCCCGACGCCCGGCCGTGAGCCGCAGCTGCTGGTCCGCGATTTCGTCAAGGCCAGCACCGATCCCACCGACGCTCACGCCGCCGCGCGTCAGTTCCTCACCCCCGAGGCGTCGCAGGGGTGGAACGACGGTGCGAGTGCCACCGTCGTCGACAAGGTAGACGTGCTCGAGGACAGCCGATCCGGCGACACCGCCGAGTACACCATCCGTGCGAACCGCGTCGGCCAGCTCGAACAGGGCGGGCAGTATCAGGCCGAGGAAGGCTCGTTCGAGGCTCGGCTGACCCTGTCGAGGACGGACGGCGAGTGGCGCGTCGACGGTCTGCCCGAGGGCACGATCATGGACCGCACCCAGTTTCTGAACAGCTACGAACGCAAGTCGTTGTACTTCGCCGACCCGACGGGAACCTCGCTGGTTCCCGATCCGCGGTGGGTGTCCGTCGCTCAGGACCGACTCGCCGAGCAGCTGATGGGGTCGCTGCTCTCCGGCCCGCGCGACTCCCTCGCGCCCGCCGTGCGCAACCTCCTCAACGGAGTGTCTCTGCGCGGACCCGTGACGAAGGCCGACGGGCGAACGTCGTCGGTGGGAGTGGGCCTCGGCGGCATCCGAGTCGACCTCACGGGGCTGGGCAACCTCGACGCCGCGAACCGGGAACTGCTTGCTGCGCAAGTGATCTGGACCCTCGCCGAGTCCGAGGTATCGGGGCCGTACGTCATTCTGTCCGACGGTGTCCCGCTGGATTCGGCGTACCCGGACGGGTGGACCACGGCCGAGGTGGCTGCGTACGACCCGCTCTCCGTCTCGGGTGCGACGATCGGTCTGCACGCACTCAAGGGCGGCAGCCTGGTGAAGATCGGCGACGACGCCTCCGTCACCCCTGTGTCCGGCTACTTCGGCACGGTCAACAATCTGAAGTCGATATCGCTGTCCGCGGACGGCACCCTCGTCGGAGCGGTGTCGGATACCGGCCGCGCCGCGCCGCAGCTGCCCGACGCTCTGTTCATCGGAACGTACGGCGGTGGGGGGTTCCCGGTCGCCGAGGGAAATTCGGTCACGCGCCCGTCGTGGGGACCGGACAAGGACGCGGTCTGGGCCGTGGTGGACGGCACGAGAGTTGTTCGCGCCGTGCGTGACCCGGCGACGGGTCAGGTGTCCGTGGTGGGCGTCGACTCGTCGGCGCTGGCGGGCATAGGCGGTCAGATCACCGAACTGAGGTTGTCTCGGGACGGAGTTCGCGCGGCCCTGATCGTCGACGGGTCGGTGTACGTCGCGGTCGTCGTGCGGCAGTCCAACGGGGTCTACGCGCTGCGGGAGCCGAGGCCGGTCGCGGACGGGCTCGGCAGTTCCGCGCTGTCGCTCGACTGGAGCACGGGAGACACCGTCGTGGTCGCTCGGGCCTCGTCCGACATCCCGATCGTGCAGGTCGCGGTGGACGGTTCGCGCCTCGACGCGCTCCCGAGTCGCAACCTCACCGCCCCGGTGGTCTCGGTCGACGCGTCGGCCACCAGCGTCTTCGTGGCCGACTCGCGCGCGGTGTTCGAGATCGACAACACGGACCCGGCGAGCGATCGCTACTGGCGGGAGGTTCCCGGTCTGACGGGAGCGTCCGCGGTTCCCGTCCTGCCCGGTTAGACGCCGACGTGTCGGTGCCGTCGTGGAGGATCGGCGCCGTGAACACGCTCCTGGACCTGATATTGCCCCGCGAGTGCGGTGGGTGCGGACGGGCGGGAACCGATTGGTGCGCCGCGTGCCGGGCCGATCTCGCCGCCGATCCGATCGCGGTGAGCCCGCGAGCGGAGGTCGGGGCGCCGTGCTGGGCGCTGGGTGCGTACTCCGGACCTCGCCGGCGCAGCGTGGTGTCGGCGAAAGAACGCGGACGCCGCGACCTTGCGCGGCCTCTGGGCGACGCCGTCGGGGGAGCGGTCCAGGCGTTGCGGCGACGGGGTGAGATCGATCCGTGGCAGCTCTCCCAGCTGTCGCTCGTACCTGCTCCGTCGAGGCGGACCGCGGCGCGCAGGCGCGGCGGCGACCCCGTCGAGAGACTGTGCCGCGCGGCGGCGCTGGCTCTGCGTCCGGAGAACGTACTCGTGGCCCCGGTCGTGGGTGTCGACCGGACGGTCCGCGATTCGGTGGGGTTGTCGGCTCGCGCTCGCGAATCCAACCTGGCCGGTCACGTGCGGGCGCGGATCTCCGCGGAGACGGCGGCCCGCCTCGGCGCGGGCACCACGATCGTGGTCGACGACGTCATGACGACCGGTACCACCGCGTCCGAGACGGTCCGGGCTCTCGCGTCGTACGGGGTCGTTGTGGATGCCGTCGTGGTCGTCGCGTCTGTGTTGTAGATCGTTTTCGTTCCCTTTGGTCGGGCATTCGGTCCCGACATTCCTGAACACCTCCCGTGAATATTCGATGAACGGTGGCGGACGGGCAATCAACGGACTACGGTCACGGGAAAGATCGGATCGATTGCATTTCGTTTCGGTCTCGAATGTTCCCGTCTGCGAGCGACTTTCGGCTGGAGGTGATGCCTCTCCACCTGAAAGACGGGTGGGCTTCGGCCTTCCCGCACGTGCCGGGCGGTTCCCTTCCCGGCGCTCGTTTCCATGCGTCGCCGCGCATGCAGCGCGGCCAGTATCGGGAGGTTTATATGACGACATCGTCTCCAACGTCCGTTTTCGTAGAAGCGGACGACAGCTCGAGCCAGGACGCGCCACACGCCGAAATCGTCGTGAAGGGCCGTAACGTCGAAATACCCGATCACTTCCGAATTTACGTCACCGAGAAACTCGAACGACTCGAGCGTTTCGATCCCACGATTCACCTGTTCGATGTCGAACTCTTCCACGAACGCAATCGCCGACAGTCCAAGTCGTGCCAGCGCGTGGAGATCACCGTGCGGGGCAAGGGTCCCGTCGTGCGTGCCGAGGCCTGCGCCGACAGTTTCTACGCCGCACTCGAATCCGCCACCACCAAGCTCGAAAGTCGCCTGCGCCGCACGAAGGATCGCCGCAAGGTCCACTACGGAGAGAAGCGACCCACGTCCGTCGCGGAGGCCACGGCCGCTCTGATCGACGAGGACGTCCACGAGCACACCCTCGCCGACAAGCCGGACACCCCCGACGACTTCGACGGTGGCCCCGGCCGGATCGTGCGCACCAAGACGCACTCGGCCGTCCCGATGTCAGTCGACGACGCCCTCTACGAGATGGAGCTCGTCGGCCACGACTTCTTCCTCTTCCACGACAGCGCCACCGACCGGCCGTCCGTCGTCTACCGCCGGCACGCCTTCGATTACGGGCTCATTCGGCTGACCTGAACGCGAGGAAAATCGACCACTGCGCCGCGGGTGCCTCGTCGCGATCACGACGGGCCACCCGCGGTGTCGTGTGTGAGACGCCTACCATGGGCTGCGCCGGGTCAGCCCGCGCTGTCATGACCACCGAGTATTGAGGACGAGTAAAGCCAGTGCCGTCGTTGTCGTTTTCCAAACTGCTCCGTGTCGGTGAAGGTCGCATGGTCAAGCGGCTGAAACACATCGCCGACCACGTCTCCACCCTGTCGCCGCAGGTCGAGTCCTTGACCGACGACGAACTGCGCGCCAAGACGGACGAGTTCAAGAGCCGGTACTCCGACGGTGAGACGCTGGACGAGCTCCTTCCCGAAGCATTCGCCGTTGCACGCGAGGCCTCCTGGCGGGTGCTTCAGCAGCGGCACTTCGACGTGCAGGTCATGGGCGGCGCCGCGCTGCACTTCGGAAACGTCGCGGAGATGAAGACCGGTGAGGGTAAGACCCTGACCTGCGTTCTCCCCGCGTACCTCAACGCCATCGGCGGCGACGGCGTGCACGTGGTGACGGTCAACGACTACCTGGCCAAGCGTGACTCGGAGTGGATGGGACGCGTTCACCGCTTCCTCGGCCTGTCCGTCGACGTCATCCTGTCGGGTATGTCGCCGGCCGAGCGCCGAAGCGCGTACGCCGCCGACATCACGTACGGCACCAACAACGAGTTCGGGTTCGACTACCTGCGCGACAACATGACGCATTCCCTCGAAGATCTCGTCCAGCGCGGCCACAACTTCGCGATCGTCGACGAGGTCGACTCGATTCTGATCGACGAAGCGCGTACACCGCTGATCATCTCGGGACCGGCAGACGCGTCGAGCAAGTGGTACGCCGAGTTCGCGCGCATCGCGCCGCTGCTCAAGCCCGACATCCACTACGAGGTCGACATCAAGAAGCGCACCGTCGGTGTGCACGAGGCGGGCGTGGAGCTGGTCGAGGATCAGCTCGGCATCGACAACCTCTACGAGGCGGCCAACTCCCCGCTGGTGAGCTACCTGAACAACTCCATCAAGGCCAAGGAGTTGTACACGAAGGACAAGGACTACATCGTCCGCGACGGCGAAGTCATCATCGTCGACGAGTTCACCGGACGCGTCCTGGTCGGACGTCGCTACAACGAGGGCATGCACCAGGCCATCGAGGCGAAGGAACGGGTCGAGATCAAGGCCGAGAACCAGACTCTCGCCACGATCACGCTCCAGAACTACTTCCGCCTCTACGACAAGCTGTCCGGCATGACCGGTACCGCCGAGACCGAGGCTGCCGAGCTGCACCAGACCTACGGCCTGGGCGTGATTCCGATTCCGACGAACCGGCCGATGATCCGCACCGACAACGGCGACCTGATCTACAAGACCGAGGAAGCCAAGTTCGACGCCGTCGTCGACGATGTCGTCGAGCGCCACGAGAAGGGCCAGCCGGTCCTGATCGGCACCACCAGCGTCGAGCGCTCGGAGTACCTGTCCAAGCAGTTCACCAAGCGCGGCGTGGTCCACAGCGTGCTGAACGCCAAGTTCCACGAGCAGGAGGCGACGATCATCGCCGAGGCCGGCCGGTCCGGTTCGGTCACTGTCGCGACCAACATGGCCGGCCGCGGCACCGACGTCGTGCTCGGCGGAAACCCGGACATCCTGGCCGACCTGGCGCTGCGCAAGAAGGGACTCGACCCGGTCGAGAACCCCGACGAGTACCAGCAGGCGTGGGAAGACACCCTCGACTCGGTGAAGGCTCAGGTCAAGGAAGACGCCGACAAGGTGCGCGACGCCGGCGGCCTGTACGTCCTGGGCACCGAGCGTCACGATTCGCGCCGAATCGACAACCAGCTTCGCGGCCGATCGGGTCGTCAGGGCGATCCCGGAGAGTCGCGCTTCTACCTCTCGCTCGGCGACGAGCTGATGCGGCGGTTCAACGGCGCCGCTCTCGAATCGATCATGACCAGGCTGAACCTCCCCGACGACGTTCCGATCGAAGCCAAGATGGTCTCGAAGGCCATCAAGAGCGCGCAGACGCAGGTCGAGCAGCAGAACTTCGAGATCCGCAAGAACGTGCTCAAGTACGACGAGGTGATGAACCAGCAGCGCACCGTCATCTACGAGGAGCGTCGCCGGATCCTGCGCGGCGACGACATGGAGGGTCAGATCGAGGAGATGATCACCTCGGTCATTTCGGCTTACGTCAACGGCGCGACGGCCGAGGGCTACGTCGAGGACTGGGATCTCGACCAGCTGTGGACCGCGCTGAAGACGCTCTACCCCGTGTCGCTGGACCACAAGGCGCTCACCGGCGAGAACGAGTTCGGTGAGAAGGGCGATCTGTCCCGCGACGAACTGCTCGAGGCGCTCCTCGACGATGCGCGCCAGGCCTACGCACGCCGCGAGGAAGAGATCGACGCGATCGCGGGCGAGGGCGGCATGCGTGAGCTCGAGCGCCGCGTGCTGTTGTCGGTTCTCGACCGCAAGTGGCGTGAACACCTCTACGAGATGGACTACCTCAAGGAAGGCATCGGCCTGCGCGCCATGGCGCAGCGCGATCCCCTCGTGGAGTACCAGCGTGAGGGATACGACATGTTCACCGGCATGCTCGAGGGGCTGAAGGAAGAGTCGGTCGGCTTCCTGTTCAACCTGCAGGTCGAGGCAACGCAGCCCAGTCCGGCCGCGTCCGCGGGACTTCAGGTCGGTGCCGGACTGCAATCTCCCGTCGGCTCGGCGGCGCCGCTGACGAAGGCCGCGCCCGCTGCGCCTCAAACGTCGGCGCCTCAAACGTCGGCGCCCCAAACGTCGGCGCCCCAAACGTCGGCGCCCAAGACGGCTGCGCCACTGCCCACTCAGCAGCCCGCACCGGCGCCCGAGCGATCGGCGGCCCCGGCCGCGTTGCGCGCCAAGGGTCTCGGCGACGAGCAGGCATCGAGGTTGACCTACTCCGGACCGGACGAGGACGGCGGAACCGTGGTTCGGCGCGGCGCCGGTGCCGAATCGGACGGCGGCGGCGAAGGTACGCGCCGCGAGCGCCGTGAGGCGGCACGCGCGGGGAACAAGCCGGTCAAGCGACCCGCGAAGTCCAAGCGCCGCAAGTAGTGTGCAGGTTCGTCGGTCACGACAACCTGAGCGAGGTCATCGTCCAGCACGGTGCCCGTCCGGCGGTCCGCCGGTAACGGGCACCGGCGGCGATCGCGAACACGCGGTCGCCGCGGCTGTACGTCCCGAACACCTCGGCGTGATTCGGGGTGATCACGCTGACGTGAACTCGTTGCAGCACAGCAACTCCGAGGTGCCGACCGGGAACCGCCGCCGTCGCCAACGCGCCCGCCATGCCCACCACCGCCGGGCTGAGAAGGTGTGTCAACGTCGACGGCCCGCGGCGCCTGTCCACCACTTCGAGTACGAGACGCAGTGCGGCGGTAGCGAATTCGCGGGCCTCGACCGTCTGCAGCGCGAGGACGCGGCTCTCTGTCGAGCCGCCTGGCGGTGAGTACGCTCGGCCGGTTCGACCCGAATGCGGCCCGGGCCGAGGCGAATCCGACAGTCGCCGCGTGGGAAGGTGCCGCGCGCGCGACCCGACGAGCGGCGGTTCGGACCTCGGCGCCCGCCCCAGGTATCGCGGGAAGTGGGCAGGTGTGTCGGGCATGGCTCTCCTCGTGGACATCGTGATGGATGCTCGGCACCCGAGGAGAGCGGGTGAGGCGGTAAGAGCATCGCATCCGATGCGGCTGCTCGCAAGAGATCGATCACTGTCGTTACACGGGTTGTCGGCTCGCAGCCGGCCACGAGCGGCATGCAAGACTGTGCACCGAAAGATCGGTCTGTTTTCGACAGGGAGGGCAGAGGGGCGATGGCCACCAGGCTCACGACTCAGGATGCGTCCTTCTACTTCCTCGAAGCGGGCACCACACCCATGCACGTCGGATCGCTTGCGGTCTTTCGGGTTCCGCGCAACGGCTTCAGTTACGACGACCTGCTGAGCATCGTCGAGAGCAGGCTCGCCCTGGTTCCGCGTTATCGGCAGAAGGTGCGCGAGGTCGCTCTCGGTCTCGCCCGGCCCGTCTGGGTCGACGACCGAGATTTCGACATCACGTACCACATTCGCCGGTCCGCGCTGCCGAAGCCGGGATCGAACGAACAGCTGCACGACCTGGTCGCCCGTCTGACGTCGCGACCGCTCGATCGGACGCGACCGCTGTGGGAGATGTATCTGGTCGAAGGGCTCACGCGGAACCGATTCGCCATCTTCACCAAGTCGCACTCGTCCCTCGTGGACGGGGACAAGGCGCTCGAGATCAGCCAGGTCATTCTCGATGCGACCAAGACACCGCCGACGATGGCGGAAGAGATATGGATGCCGAGCCACGAACCGAGTGAATCGGAACTGGTGCTGCAGGCCGTCGCCGAGATCATCGCGCGCCCGGGCGAGGGCGTGGAGGCGGTCCGCACCGCGGTCAACGATGTCGCGCGCACGGCCGGTGGTGCGGTGCGCGCACTGAGCAAGTTCGCGGCCGTGGTGCGCACGGCGGCGCAGGCTGCGCCGTCGAGTCCGCTGAACACCGAGATATCGCGCAACCGTCGGTTCTCGGTGGCGAAGACGGATCTGGAGGACTACCGGGCCATCCGCAGCAAGTTCGGCGGAAACATCAACGACGTCGTGTTGGCGGTCGTGTCCGGTGCGCTGCGCAACTGGTTGCTCTCGCGCGGAGAGCCCATCAGCGCGTTCACCACCGTGCGCGCGCTGGTCCCGATGTCGGTGTACGTCTCCGGTGAAGGTCCCGACATCAGCGACCTCGCTCCCAGCGAGGTGTCGTCCTTCCTCGTGGACCTGCCGGTGGGCGAGCCCAACGCGGTGGTGCGGTTCTCGCACATCGCGCACGCAACGGAGGCGACCGTCCGGCAGAGTCGAGGCGTCACCGCGGGGACGTTGATGCGCCTGTCGGGCTTCGCGCCGGCGACACTGCACGCCATGGGCGCCCGCGTCGGCAGCAGTTTCTCGCAGCGTGTCTTCAATCTGGTCGTCACCAATGCGCCGGGTCCGCAGTTTCCGCTCTACGTCGGCGGCGCGCGCATGCTCGAGATGTACCCGGTGCCCCCGCTCGTGCGCAATCAGGCGCTGAGCATCGGCCTGACGTCCTACGACGGCAACGTCTACTACGGTTTGAACGCGGACCGCGACGCGATGCCGGACGTCGAGGTGATCACCTCGCTCCTGCACGAGTCGCTCGAGGAGTTGCTCGACGCGGCTCGCGACGGCGGCAGATAGAGCAGAGGGTGAGAAACAGGTGAGGGTCTTCGTACCGGCGACCATCCGGATGTTGCAGGTGTTGCTCGAGGACCGGGAGATGAACCCGATCAGTCGGACCGCGTTCGCGGTGACGCCGGCTCTGCGGGAGGCGTACGCGTCCGGCGACGACGACGAGCTCGCCGACGTGGCGATGACCGAAGCGGCGCGCGCGTCCCTGCGCCTGCTGGCCGCGGAGGCGAGCGATGCGTCGGACGACGGTGTCGTCGAGGAGGACACCACCGCCGGGTCGGCCAAGATGTTTCGCCGCGCGGTGATCGCGGCCGACGTCGACGCGGTCACGTTGCGACCGGATCTCGACGATGCGGTGGTGCGTTTGCAGGCCCCGCTCGCACTCGATCAGGTCGCCGCGGTTCACGTGGACCTGGCGGCGGCCGAGCCCGCGGTTCGGTCCGCCGTCGACGTGGTCGACGCGGCCGATCTGGGTGACCCCGACGCCGAGTTCGTGCTCGGCGACGCCGAGGATCATCAACTGGCCTGGTACGCCACCCAGGAGCTACCGTTTCTGCTGGACCTTCTGTGACGGTCGTGGACTCCTGTGCCACCGAGTGCGTGAAGAGAGGCTGTTGATGGGGATCAAGGACTGGCTCGAGGCACCCGCCGCCGGTGTGTCGGCACCACGTCGGCCGAAGCTGAACATGGTGCGTGGAGCGGTCACCCGTCTGACGACTCCGCTGCTTCCCGACGACTACCTCCATCTCGCGAACCCACTGTGGTCGGCGCGAGAGCTGCGCGGGCGGATCGTGGCGGTGAAGAAGGAGACGGAGACGTCGGCCACGATCGTCATCAAGCCCGGGTGGGGCTTCGACTTCGGCTATCTGCCGGGTCAGTACATCGGCATCGGGCTGCACGTGGGAGGCCGGTGGCACTGGCGCTCGTACTCCCTGACCTCTCCGCCGGACTGGAAGGACAAGCAGATCTCGATCGCCGTCAAGGCGATGCCCGAAGGATTCCTCTCCAGCCACCTCGTCGAGGGCGTCCACGAGGGCACCATCGTCCGGCTGGCCGCGCCAAAGGGTAATTTCGCGCTGCCCGACCCGCCTCCCGAGAAGATGCTCTTCGTCACGGCCGGGAGTGGAATCACGCCGATCATCGGCATGCTGCGCAGCCTGGATCGGCGCGGGGAACTCGGCGACGTGGTGCACGTGCACTCCGCGCCCACCGCGGACGAAGTGATGTTCGCCGACGAACTGGCCGCCTTGGACGCCCGGTACCCGAAGTTCGTCTCGCACATTCAATTGACCCGCAGCGACGGCAAGTTCGACCTCGCGACCCTGGATTCGGACTACCCGGACTGGCGGACCAGGCAGACCTGGGCCTGTGGACCCGTGGCGATGCTGGACGACATCGAGCGGCTCTGGAAGGCCGAACACGTCGCGGACAACCTGCACACCGAGCGATTCGAGATCGCCCGAGCGGGTGCCGTCGGCGAGGGTGGCACCGTGACGTTCGCCGTGTCGGACCGCGCAGCCGACGTGGACGGCGCCACCACGCTCCTCGACGCCGGCGAGAAGCTCGGTGTGCGGATGCCGTTCGGCTGCCGCATGGGAATCTGCCAAACATGCGTCGTGCCACTGGTTTCCGGTCACGTACGCGATCTGCGCAGCGGCAAGGAACACTCCGCCGGCGAGCGTATCCAGACGTGCATCTCGGCCGCGGCGGGAGACTGCACGATCGAGATGTAGACCCGCGCGGCGCCCGAGGAATCGGGTGGCGTGCGTCTCGGCTCACACCGGGTGCGTCAGGGTTCCGCTATTCTCGTGATGCACGCCGAGACTCGAAAGAGCAGCCGAGAGCGTGATCCGCGACAGCCGAATCACTGTCCAGACATCCTTCGGGGGTAGCACGGTGGCGATCACCGACATCAAAGAGTTCGCTCATCTCACGGACGCCGACATCGAAGCGTTCGGCCGTGAGTTGGACGCGATTCGCCGCGACATCGAGGACGATCGGGGCGAGCGCGACGCCAAGTACATTCGGCGCACCATCGCCGCGCAGCGCAGCCTCGAGATCGCCGGACGCCTGTGCATCCTGGGATCGAAGTGGCGCGCACCGGCGGTGCTCGGAACGGCGCTGTTGGCGACGGCGAAGATCATCGAGAACATGGAGCTCGCCCACAACGTCAGTCACGGCCAGTGGGACTGGATGAACGATCCAGAGATCCACTCGACGTCGTGGGAGTGGGATCAGACCGGCCCGTCGCAGCACTGGAAGCGCGCGCACAACTACTCGCACCACACGTACACGAACATCGTCGGCATGGACCACGACGTGGGCTTCGGGATCCTGCGGATGACGCGTGACGAGAAGTGGAAGCTGCGCAACGCGGTTCAGCCCATCGGAAACCTCATCCTGGCGCTCACGTTCGAGTGGGGCATCGCCTTCCACGATCTCGACGCTGCGAAGCTGACCAGCGACGAGGGCCGATTCGAGTTGCGGAGGGGCCCGAACAGGGAGTTCGTCAACAAGATCACCAAGCAGCTGGCCAAGGACTTCGTGGTCTTTCCCGCGCTGGCCGGACCCAGCGGCTGGCGGCGCGCGCTCGGCGCCAACCTGACGGCGAACGTGATTCGCAATCTGTGGGCGTACGTCGTCATCTTCTGCGGACACTTCCCGGACGGTGCCGAGAAGTTCACGATGGGTCAGTTCGAGACGGAGACCCACGAGGAGTGGTACCTGCGTCAGATGCTCGGCAGCGCGAACTTCACGGCCGGCCCGGCGATGGCGTTCATGAGCGGCAACCTCTGCTACCAGATCGAGCATCATCTCTTCCCCGACCTGCCCAGCAATCGGTACGCCGAGGTGGCGGAGCGGGTTCACGCTCTGTGCGAGAAGTACGACCTGCCCTACACCACCGGCAACCTGCTGACGCAGTACTGGCTGGCTCTGCGCACCATCTACAAGCTGTCGTTGCCGGACCGGTTCCTGCGCTCCACCTCGGACAATGCCCCCGAGACCAGCTCGGAGCGCCGTTTCCACGTCGCCGGCGCATCCATGGTGGACAGGGTTCGGTTCGATCCGGTCACCGGACGCAAGCGTGGTCTGCGGTCGGCGCTTCGTGAGGCACGACGAGGAGCGAAGGACGCCTACCAATCGGCCTCGGAGCAGGCAAGGCATCTCGTTCATGCGAAGGTCCAAGGTTAGCCGAGTCACATTGGAAGATCTCCAACCTACGGTGGCGTAACTTTCGGTACAGTAGGGCCAACGGTCAACGGGTCACGATCCCGTTTCGGCCATCCAATGTTGGCAAGGAGCTGCAACCATGGCTATTTCCGATGTGAAGGAATATGCACATCTGACCGAGGCCGATGTCGAGGCCCTCGGTCACGAGCTCGACTCGATCCGTCGCGAGATCGAAGAATCGCGCGGAGAGCGCGATGCCCGGTACATCAGGAACACCATCAGATTGCAGCGCGGCCTCGAGGCCGCGGGGCGCACGGTGTTGCTCGGGAGCAAGCACCGCCCCGTGTGGTGGCTGGGCGCGTCGATGCTCGGCGTCTCCAAGATCATCGAGAACATGGAGCTCGGCCACAACGTCATGCACGGCCAATGGGACTGGATGAACGACCCCGAGGTGCACTCCACCTCGTGGGAGTGGGACAACGCCGGCACCTCGGAGTACTGGAAGCAGACCCACAACTACATTCACCACAAGTACACCAACGTGCTCGGCATGGACGACGACGTGGGCTACGGCCTCATTCGCGTGACCCGTGACCGCAAGTGGTCGCCGTTCAACGCCGGCAACCTGGTCTACAACACGCTCCTGATGCTTCTGTTCGAGTACGGCGTCGCAGTTCAGCACGTCGAACTGGGCAAGATCGCCAAGGGCGGCGAGGCCAAGGCCGAGACGCTGCGCCGTGCCCGGTTCGCCGCCACCAAGATCGGCCGGCAGATGGTCAAGGACTACGCCGTCACTCCGGCGGTCTGCTCGGTCTCGCCCGCAGCGACCTTCCGATCGACACTCACGGCCAACATCGCGGCGAACCTGATTCGCAACGTCTGGACCAACGCCGTGATCTTCTGCGGACACTTCCCGGACGGTGCGGAGAAGTTCAAGAAGAAGGATCTCGAGAACGAGACCAAGGGCGCCTGGTACCTCCGCCAGATGCTCGGCAGTGCGAACTTCCACTCCGGCCCGGTGCTCGCCTTCATGAGCGGCAACTTGAGCTACCAGATCGAGCACCACCTGTTCCCGGATCTGCCCAGCAACCGGTTGGCCGAGATCAGCGTGCGGGTGCGCGAGCTGTGCGAGAAGTACGACTTGCCCTACACCACAGGCAATTTCGCGTTGCAGTACGCCAAGTCGTGGCGCACCATCGCCAAGCTCTCGCTTCCGGACAAGTACCTCAAGGCCACCGCCGACGACGCTCCGGAGACGCACTCGGAGCGCGCCTACGGCGGCGCCGCCACGATCGATCCTGCGACGGGTAAGCGTCGGGGACTTCTCAGTGCGATGCGTGGCTCGAAGAAGGCCGGAAAGGTCAGGTCGCTGATCGCGAGCTGATCACCACGTCTCGTTCGTGCCGATGGCCACGAGCAGACGCCGAACCGCCTGGACACGTTGTGCCGCTTTGCCGGTCAACGTGTCCAGCGCGCATTCCGGGTCCGCCGGTGGACCGAGGTGGGTGCAGCCTCGGGGGCACTGCTCCGCGGTGACGGCGAGATCGGAGAAGGCTGCGACGACGTCCTCGGCCGAGATGTGAGCCAGGCCGAAGGAGCGGATGCCCGGCGTGTCGATCACCCAGCCTCCGAACGGATTTCGATCGCCCGACGTGAGATCCGGCGTCGGCTCGCCCGGCAGGTGCAGCGCAACGGACTGAGTGGACGTGTGCCGTCCCTTGCCCACCCCGGACACGATTCCCGTCGCGCGGTTGGCCTCGGGAACCAACCGGTTCACGAGCGTCGACTTACCCACACCCGAATGCCCGATCAGAGCGGTCAGAGAGCCGGAGATGCGGTCGAGCAGCGGCCCCAGCGGTTGATCGCGTCCCGCCATCACCACCGGGACGTCGAGGTCGGCGAACAGCGACACGAAGTCGTCCGGGTCGGCCAGATCCGCCTTGGTCAGACACAGCACCGGTTGCAACCCGCCCACGTACGCCGCCACCATCGCGCGTTCGACGAACCCGGACCGAGGCGGGGGATCGGCCAGCGCAACCACGATCAACAACTGGTCCGCATTGGCCACCACCACGCGTTCGTACGGATCGGTGTCGTCGGCCGTGCGCCGCAACACCGTTCGCCGCTCCTGCACTCGCACGATACGAGCGAGCGCGTCCACCTTGCCCGACACGTCGCCCACGACGCCGACGTTGTCACCGACGACGATCGGGGTTCTGCCCAGTTCACGTGCGCGCATGGCGACGACGAGACGGTGCGGATCACCGTCGATCACGCACCCCCATCGGCCACGGTCGACCGAGACCACCATGGCGGTCTCCGCATCCGCGTGCGTCGGACGCGTCTTGGTGCGTGGCCGGGTTCCCCGTCCCGGACGTATGCGGACGTCCGATTCGTCGAGCTGCCGCGGGCTCAGTGCTCGGCCTCCCTCGTCATCGACCCACTCCTGCGTGCTCGCCGAGCATCTCGGCCCACATGTTCTCGAAGCCGGGCAGCGTCTTGGCGGTGGTGCCGACGTCGTCGACGACGACCCCGGGAACGACGAGTCCCACGATGGCTCCTGCCGTCGCCATGCGGTGATCGGCGTACGACCGCCAGGCGCCGCCCGTCATCGGCGCCGGGGTGATCTCGAGTCCGTCGTCGAGTTCGACGACCTGCGCGCCGAGAGACGTCAGCTCCGTTGCCAGCGCCGCCAATCGGTCGGTCTCGTGCCCACGCAGGTGAGCGATGCCGCGGAGAAACGACACGCCGTCGGCCACGGCGGCGAGCGCGGCCACGGTCGGCGTCAGCTCTCCGACGTCGTGAAGGTCGATGTCGATGCCGCGCAACCTCGTCGGGCCACGCACGGTGAGGCCGGCGTCGGTGATCGAGACGTCGGCGCCCATGGCCTCGAGAATGTCGCGAATGGCATCTCCGGGTTGCGTGGTCGCCGTCGGCCAGTCCGGCACCGTCACCTCGCCGCCGGTGACCGCAGCCGCCGCGAGAAACGGTGTGGCATTGGACAAGTCGGGCTCGACGTCGAACCCGACGGCCCGGACGGTGCCGGGGTGCACTCGCCAGGTGTCCGCCAGACCCGAGTCGGCCGGCGTGTCCACCGAAACCCCGGCAGTGCGCAACATGTCCACCGTCATGTCGATGTGCGGCATGGACGGCACCGGCTTGCCGACGTGGTGAACCACCACACCCTCGTCGAACGCTGCACCCGAGAGCAGCAGGCCCGAGACGAACTGCGACGAACCGGAGGCGTCGATCTCGACCGTGCCTCCTCGCACGGACCCCGTACCGTTCACCACGAACGGGAGCCTGTCTCCGTCGATGTCGACGCCCAGGGCACGCAACGCGTCCAGCACGGTGGAGAGCGGACGGGTGCGAGCCTGCTCGTCCCCGTCGAAGGTGCTCGGCCCGTCGGCCAGTGCGGCGACGGAGGGAACGAAACGCATCACCGTTCCGGCGAGGCCGCATTCGACGGCGCCTCCCGTCAGGCGGGCGGGCGTCACCGTGAGCGTGGTGCCGTCGGTGCCGCCTTCGTCGACCGTCACCCCCAGTGCTCGCAGCGCCTGGATCATGAGGTCGGTGTCGCGGCTGCGCAGGGCGCGGCGCACCACGCTCGGGCCGTCGGCGAGAGCGGCGAGGACGAGCGCACGGTTGGTGATGGATTTCGATCCCGGGAGCGGCACGACGGCGCGGACGGGAGCAGAAGCGGTGGGGGCGGTCCATGCGGTCACCTCGCCATCCTCCCATCCGGCTCGGCGCCGCTGCGGTCAGTGCGCCACGATGTCGGCCGACAGCGCACCGGTGACGCGCACGAGGTCACGCGGATCGAGGTCGATCTCGAGTCCGCGTCGCCCACCGCTGCAGAGGACGCGCGGCCACTGCAGCGCGGACTCGTCGACGACGGTGCGCAGCGGTTTGCGTTGTCCGACCGGCGAGATGCCGCCGAGTACGTAGCCGGTCGATCGCTCTGCCTCCGTTCGATCGGCCATGACCACCTTCGCCCATCCGACGGCCGCCGCGAACGCTTTGGTGGACAACCGATGTGGCACCGGAAGCACCGCCACCGCAAGTGTGCCGTCGGGGCCCCGGACGACGAGTGTCTTGAAGATCTGTTCGGGGGAGACGTTCACTTGCCCTGCGAGTTCGTCGACCGCCTCCCCGCCGTACGACTCGGCGCCGGGATCGTGGTCGTAGGTGTGCACGAGGAAGTCGATGCCGTTCTTCTTCAATGCGGTCGTTGCGGGTGTCGCGGTTCCAGCCACGCCGCGAACTCTAAACGCCCGTTCGAATCCAATCCGATACGAGACCGCAACCGGGAACACCGTCGAGGGCGCGGCTGTTGCACACCAGTACGAGCAGTCGAAAGGAGTCGCCAGTGAGTGTGTTGGCGCCGGAACGGGTTCGGACAGAACCCTCGCCCACCTGTGGGCACCCGAACAAGATGGTCGTCCTCCCGGTAATCTCGGGATCGATGGCTATCGAAGGGATCAGCGTGGCTGACGACGACCGATCGACAGCGGAGACGCCCGAGGAGCTGACGGCACGGTTCGAGCGCGACGCTCTCCCACTGCTCGACCAGCTGTACGGCGCTGCGCTGCGCATGACGCGAAATCCGGCCGACGCCGAGGATCTGGTGCAGGAGACCTACGTCAAGGCGTACTCCGCGTTCAAGAGTTTCCGCGAGGGTACGAACCTCAAGGCGTGGCTCTACCGCATCCTGACGAACACCTACATCAACTCCTACCGCAAGAAGCAGCGGCAGCCGGCGCAGTACCCGACGGACGAGATCACCGACTGGCAGCTCGCGGCAACCGCCGAGCACACCTCGGCGGGACTTCGCTCGGCCGAGGTCGAGGCGCTGGACGCGCTTCCGGACGACGACATCAAAGCCGCTCTGCAGGCGCTCCCCGAGGAGTTTCGTATGGCCGTGTACTACGCGGACGTCGAGGGCTTTCCCTACAAGGAGATCGCCGAGATCATGGGCACCCCGATCGGCACGGTGATGTCTCGACTCCACCGTGGCCGCAAGCAGCTTCGCGGACAGTTGGCCGGCGTCGCGCGTGAACGTGGATTCAACCGAAACGGCGCAGTCGATGCGCACGAGGAGGTGTCGCGATGAGCGGCGAGAACGAGTTCGAAGATCTGGACTGTTCCTCGGTGATTGCCGACGTCTGGACCTTGTTGGACAACGAGTGCGACGAGGCGTCGCGCGTTCGAGTGCAGAAGCACCTCGATCACTGCGGCCCGTGCCTCGAGGCATACGGGATCGAAGAGAAGATCAAGTCGTTGATCGGGCGTAAGTGCGGCGGTGAACGTGCGCCGGAGGGCCTGCGTGAGCGCCTGACCATCGAGATTCGGCGGACCGTCACCACCACGACCGTCGTCGACGACGAGCGCTGACCTCTCACACGCATACAGCTCACTCACATACAGCGAGGGCCGGGACGCAGTGCGTCCCGGCCCTTCGCGTGCAGCAGGCGTGTCAGCTGTTCGGCCTCTTGCCGTGATTTGCCTTGTTGCCCTTGCGTGCGCGCTTCTTGCGTCCTCGCTTACCCATGGTTGCTACTCCTTTCCTGCTCGATTTCCGACCGGCCTCCGGCCTACCGGTCGACCGTTTCCGCACAGTCTTTCACGTGTGGTTGGCTGTACCCATTCGCGACCCACTCGCGGCCGGTCGGTGCAGCCGTCAGACCGCAGACGGAAGGATTGTCGATGGCCGAAGACGTACGGGCGGAGATGGTGTCGACCGTCTTTCAGATCGTGGTCGCCGAGGGCGATCAGGTGTCCGAAGGGGACACCCTCGTCGTGCTCGAATCGATGAAGATGGAGATTCCGGTGCTGGCCGAGAGTGCCGGAACCGTCACGTCGGTCGGGGTCACCGTCGGTGACGTCATCCAGTCCGGCGATCTGATCGCGGTCATCTCCTGATACGCCCTTGGTCAACGGATAGAGGGGCCCGATGTCCACGCTGAGCGATCTTCTGGCCGAACACACCGATCTGCCCGGTGAGGCGGTCGATCATCTCCAGCGGGTCGTAGGGGAGTGGCAGCTGCTCGCGGACCTCTCCTTCGCGGACGTCCTGCTGTGGGTCGGAGTCGACGACATCGACAGCCGCGCGGACGTACCCGTTCTCTGCGTTGCGCAGTGCCGACCAACCACGGCACCGACTGCCATTCCGGTGGACATGGTGGGTGCCACGGTGTCACCCTCCGAACATCCGCACGTGCTCGAATGCCTGCGGTCGAAAGACATCGTCCGCGTCGGAGACTCCGCATCGGGCCCGCGCGACGCGGTTCCGGTTCGTGCCGGCGAGCACGTCATCGCTGTTCTCACGCGGGACACGGCGCTCAATTCGTCCCGGCCGCCGAGCCCGCTCGAGCAGGCATATCGCGACTGCGCAGACGATCTGTGCCACATGATCAGCGAGGCCTCCTTTCCGCTTCCGGACGAGAAGACCGACGTCAATTCTTCTCCGCGCGCCGGCGACGGATTCGTCCGCCTGGACACGTCGGGAATCGTCTCCTACGCAAGTCCCAATGCGGTCTCCGCTTATCACCGCATGGGTCTGACGTCGGATCTGTCCGGCCACGATCTGGCGTCGATCACGCGCGCTCTGATCACCGATCCGTTCGACAGTCAGGAGGTGGCCGACCACATTCGTGGTGCCCTGACGGGGCTGGGCGGGCACCGCATGGAGGTCGACGCGCGCGGGGCGACGGTTCTGCTGCGGACGGTGGCGCTGCGTCCGCGCGGTGAGTCGGTGGGAGCGGTGGTCCTGGTCCGCGACGTGACCGAGGTGAAGCGTCGTGACCGAGCTCTGCTCAGCAAGGACGCCACGATTCGCGAGATCCACCATCGGGTGAAGAACAATCTGCAGACCGTGGCGGCATTGCTTCGAATGCAGTCGCGACGGCTCGAGAACGACGAGGCTCGACAGGCCCTGGGCGAGTCCGTTCGGCGCGTCACGTCCATCGCCCTGGTGCACGACATGTTGTCGATGTCGGTGGACGAGGAAGTCGACCTCGACGAGGTGGTCGATCGGCTGGTCCCGATCATGGTGGACGTCGGATCCGTGTCGGCACACATTCGGGTCGTCCGCACCGGAAGTCTCGGCGTCTTCGCAGCCGAGCGCGCGACTCCATTGGTGATGGTGCTGACCGAGTTGGTGCAGAACGCGATGGAGCACGGTTTCGACCGAGACGCGCACGGCACCGTCACGGTGCAGGCGGACCGGTCGTCGAAGTGGCTGGACGTGGTGGTTCACGACGACGGGAAAGGGCTGCCGCCGGGGTTCAGCCTGGAGCGTTCGGATCGGCTGGGTTTCCAGATCGTTCGCACCCTGGTCGACGTCGAACTCGGGGGTTCTCTCGGAGTGCATCCCGGACGCAGCGGCGGAACCGAGGCCGTGTTGCGGGTGCCGCTCGGACGTCGGTCGGGTCGGTCGTGAGGCCGACGTTCCGGTCGAGGCATCGTTCAGGGTCGGGACACAGCAAAGCCCGGCACCGCTGAGGTGCCGGGCTTCGCGAAGGCTGTCGAACTAGACGCTGGAGCGCGCCCGAGTGCGTGCGTTGCGACGCTTGAGCGCGCGACGCTCGTCTTCACTCATTCCGCCCCATACGCCGGCGTCCTGGCCCGACTCGAGTGCCCACGTCAGGCAGTCGGCGGTGACAGGGCAGCGATTGCAGACAACTTTGGCATCGGCGATCTGAGCGAGGGCGGGACCACTGTTTCCAACCGGGAAGAACAGCTCCGGATCCTCGTCGCGACAGATAGCCTTGTGGCGCCAATCCATCCTGGTACTCCTTACTGGGCGCACTCGTACGCCATTGCGTTGTAGAACCGTTCATGTGTGCGTACTCGATGTTTCCGCACTGTTACTTGTGAATGCTTTCACGAACGGTGGGGAAGTCAAGAGATAGCCGCCGTCCGGTGGCCAAGCTCACTTTGTTATCGTCTTCTGAAGTTGTGCCGTTCTCCGTTGTACCTGCTCGGCATTGGTTTCGCTCGCCAATACGGCCGCGAGTCTCGAGGTTTGTAGCAGATCACCGTCGAATGCGATTGCTTCGACTGCAGGTCACGAACGTGCGGGCGCCACCACGTCCAGCGCGTCGGGTGCCGAGAAGAATTCGACATCGGTACGCATTCCCAGGTAATCGCCGTCGATCTGCAGCGCCGTCGGCTCACTGGCTCGAATGCGCACGGACGTCACGTCGTCGTCTCGCATCAGGTGCTTGGAATGTGGTTGCCCGTTGCGTACGAGCAATTGCCGCGCCACGCGCAGTGTCGGAAGGACCTTGGTGGTCTTCATCGCGAACACGCCCAGTCCGCTGTCGAAAGACGTGCTGGGATTGGTGTGCACGGGCCGTTCGTCGAAGAACGTCCACGGATTCGAGTTGGTCACGAACGCGTAGTGAACGCCGTCGACGGTGCGCCCGTCGGGCAGCTCGACCGTCAGTCGCGGATCGCGACTCTTGTTGCGGAAGAACGTGCGAACCGTCGTCCTGACGTATTTCGTGGGCGAGACGATGCCCCCGCCGCTGCGCGAGGAATCGATGGCCGCGCACACGTCGGCGTCGAGCCCGAGACCGCCGTTGAACAGAAACCACCGTTTGTCGCAGTGACCCAGCCCGATTCGTCGCCGTGAATTGCCCTTGATCAGATCGATCAGTTGATTGGTCGCTTCCACCGGATGGTTGTCGATACCCAGCGACCTAGCGAACACGTTGGCCGACCCGCCCGGGACGACCGCGACCGGGGGAATGGGCCCGATGGTGACGGACTGCATCGAGGTCGGGGCGGGCACCCCGAGGAGGCCGTTCACAACCTCGTTGACGGTGCCGTCGCCGCCGTGGACGATCACCATGCCGGTGCCGCCGAGACGCGCCTGACGTGCGAGTTCGGACGCGTGACCGCGGTGGGTTGTGTGCGCTACCGACAACTTCACTCGGCTCGACAGTGCGTGGACCACGAGGTCGCGAACACCCGCTGTTGTCGACGTGGCGTTCGGATTGACGATCAGCAAAGCTCGCACGGACCATCACCCTAGTGCCCGCGGTGGGGTGATCTACCCTGGACCGGTGCCGACCAACCTGCCCGTCCCCGCACCGATTCGGTGGGCGGGAATCCTGGTCGCACTCGAGGGGTCGGTGGCCGTCGGTGTCGCTGTCGTGCTGCTGGTCCGCAGCCTTCTCGGACACGAGCAGTTCGTCGCGAACGGCTACGGGACGTCGCTGTGGTTCCTCGTTCTCGGTGGCGGTGTCGTCGCCGGTGGCGTCGCACTCGCGCTCGGGCGTCGATGGGCACGAGCCATCGCGGTGGTGGCGCAACTGTTGCTGCTACCGGTGGTGTGGTCCCTGCTGACCGATTCGCATCAGCCTCTGTGGGGTTCGCTACTCGGCGTGGTGGTGGTCGCGATCCTGGTTCTCCTCTTCAGCCCGCCGGCCACGCAGTGGCTCGCTCGCGACTACATCCCCGGTGACGACATTCCCGGCGACGAAGTGGATGCGCGCGACTGATCCTCACTCCTCGCGTGGAGTGCGCGAGTCGACGTTGTGGGTGATCACCTGACGATACGAATGCTCGTATCCGACAATCGAATACGAGGCAGGGTCGAGCGCGAACCGCTTGCCCTCGGTGGCCGAGAGCTCTGCCCAGCGTGCGATCAGCACCCGGGAGAAATGCCCGTGGCCCACCAGCACGACATCGCGTTCCGACAGTGCCGGTTCGGCGACGGACAGCACCATGTCCGCGCGCGCGGACACGGCATCCACGGTCTCGCCCCCCGGGCACGGATGAGTCCACACCGTCCAGTGCGGAACGTGGACCCTGATCTCCGGTGTCGTCAGCCCCTCGTAATCGCCGTAGTCCCACTCGCCGAGCGCGTCCCAGGTGCGGTCGACCGCCAGACCCGCCAACTCTGCGGTGTGAGCGGCGCGCCGACGCGGACTGCTGATGACGAGCGGATCGAGCAGCCCGAGTTCGTCCAGCAGGAGCCCCGCTGATCGTGCCTGGCGTTCGCCGTACGGCGTGAGCGGGATGTCGGTCGTCCCGGTGTGCCGCCCGCCGGCCGCCCACTCGGTCTCGCCGTGACGCAGAAGAACAAGCCGTCGCTGCTCGCGTTCCATGACGGCAATCATGCACGTCGATCCGGGGCGCTCGGCCCTGGTCGCCTGGATCGGCGACATCGGTCACCGGGGGTAGAATCCTTCGGAAATTCGGTGGCACGGGGCGCCGATGCGGGGTTGAATCCACGTCGACGCCTGTGGTCCGGAATGCCGCGCGCGAAAGCCGCCGAGACGAAAGATGCTCATGACCGACACGTCGAAAACCACTCACCCGTCGGATTCACCCGAGAGTCCGGCCGCCCCGCCGCCTCTCGACGCGGCGGTGCTCAAGATCGCCGCCGTCATCGTCATCGGCGCGATCATGTCGATCCTCGACGTGACCGTCGTCAGCGTGGCGCTCCCCACCTTCGCCTACGAGTTCCAGACGTCGTACGCCAACGTCGCGTGGACGATGACGGGTTACACCTTGGCGTTGGCCACCGTCATTCCCCTCACCGGGTGGGCCGCCGACCGTTTCGGGACCAAGCGTCTGTACATCCTGGCTCTGGTTCTGTTCGTTCTCGGGTCCGTGCTGTGCAGCTTCGCGTGGGATGTCACGTCGCTGATCGTGTTTCGCGTGCTGCAAGGCTTCGGTGGTGGCATGTTGATGCCCCTCGGGATGACGATTCTGACCAGGGCCGCGGGTCCGGAGCGCATCGGCCGCCTGATGGCCGTGCTGGGCGTCCCGATGCTCCTCGGCCCGATCGCCGGGCCGATCCTGGGTGGATGGTTGATCGACGCCGCGAGTTGGCACTGGATCTTCCTCATCAACGTGCCGATCGGTGTGGTGGCACTCGCCGCCGCGGTGATGATCCTGCCGAAGGACAACGCCGAACCGTCCCAGTCCTTCGATTTCGTCGGAATGCTGCTGCTGTCACCGGGTCTCGCGCTGTTTCTCTTCGGTGTGTCCTCGATTCCCGAGACCCAGACCGTGATGGCGACCCGCGTGCTCGGTCCCGCGATCGTCGGGCTGATCCTCGTTGTCGCCTTTGTCTTTCACGCCCTGCGCACGCAGCACCCGCTGATCGATCTGCGGTTGTTCCAGAACCGCAGTCTGACCGTGGCGGTGGTGGCGATGAGCCTGTTCGCCGTCGCCTTCTTCGGAGCGGGTCTGCTGTTTCCGAGCTACTTCCTCCAGGTTCGCGGTGAAACCACTCTCGCCGCAGGACTGCTGCTCGCGCCGCAGGGGCTCGGAGCCATGGTGTCCATGCCCATCGCCGGCCAGCTCGCCGACCGCATCGGACCCGGAAAGATCGTGATCGTGGGAATGGTGCTGGTCTCCGGCGGCATGTTCGTCTTCACCCAGTTGGGATCGACGACGTCGTACGGGCTGTTGCTCGGCGCACTGTTCGTCATGGGACTCGGCTTGGGTGCCTCGATGATGCCGATCATGACGGCGGCGTTGCAGACGCTGAACGACGCGTCCGTCGCTCGGGGCTCGACGCTCATGAACATCGTGCAGCAGGCGGCCGGCTCGGTCGGCACGGCAGTGATGTCGGTGGTTCTGACGAACCAGCTGCAATCGCGCGAACTGGCGTCGGCCGCCATCGCCGCGCAGCAGAATCCGGAGGTGGCGGCCTCGCTCCCGACGGGTGCAGCCGACACCGGACTCGCCCAAGCGGCGGATGCGTTCGGCAACACGTTCATGGTGGCCCTCGTTCTCATCGTGATCACGTTGATTCCGGCATTCATGTTGCCGCGCAGGAAGTTCGACGCCTCGACGGACTCGGGCACGGGCAAGCCGGCCGTCGCCCTGCACTGATTCGGCGTGGGTCGCCCTCGCTCGGGCCGTCGAACTGGGGAAGGATGAACCGGGTGACGACGATTCTGGCTGTGGCCAACCAAAAGGGTGGCGTCGCCAAGACGACGACCGTGGCGTCTCTGGGGGCTGCTCTGGCGGGACTGGGCCACAAGGTTCTGGTCGTGGACCTCGACCCGCAGGGGTCTCTGACGTTCTCGCTGGGGCACAACCCCGACCGACTCGAGCAGTCGGTGCACGAGGTGCTGACGGCTGGTGTTCCTGCCGCGGACGTGCTGCTCGACACCCGCGAGGGCGCGCAGCTCCTACCGGCGACCATCGATCTGGCCGGGGCGGAGGCACTGTTGCTGATGCGGCCGGGCCGCGAGCACACCTTGGCTCGCGCGTTGAAGCCCATCGTGGACGACTTCGACGTCGTGATCATCGACTGCCCGCCCTCGCTCGGTGTGCTGACTCTGAACGGGCTCACGGCCGCCGACTCGGTTCTGGTGCCCCTGCAGTGCGAGACGCTCGCGCATCGCGGTGTGGGGCAGCTGCTGCGGACGGTGTCCGAGGTGCAGCAGATCACGAACCCGGGGCTGACGATGTTGGGCGCACTGCCCACGCTCTACGACGCACGAACCACACACAGCCGCGACGTGCTGGCCGACGTCTCCGACCGGTACGACATCGCCGTCCTCGACCCGCCCATCCCGCGCACCGTGCGCTTCGCCGAGGCGTCCGCGTCGGGAGCGACCGTGCTCACGGGGCGCAAGAACAAGGGTGCGATGGCGTATCAGAGTCTTGCAGAACATCTTTCGGACCACTGGACCAACGGTGCGGAGCTGAAAACCTACTCGGCGGAGTAAGGGCTCACGCCAACGCGACCAGATCCGTTCCGCGCTGTTCGAGCACGGTGGTCCCGATGACCGCAACACCGACGGGACCCGTGTAGGCCCCGCGGTCCACCGCGATCGTGTTCTCGACACGTCCGGTGGCCGGGTCGGTGACTGCGAGTCCACCGGGCACGGGGAGCAGCAGTTTGCCTGCCATGACCGCCCCCGCGCCGAGCGCACCCGGTACCGACCACCGGACCGCCAGATCGCCCTGTGAGAGGCCGAGTGCAGCATTGCCGGTCCACCACGTGAGGACGTTTCCGGTCTGAATCACGTTGCGGCCGTCGTCGCCCGTGGTCGAGGCCGGCGCCGCCAGCGGCCATGCGGTCACGAAGTTCGAGGACCCGTCGAACACGCCGATCCGAGCGACTGCGTTCCCACTGGGCGGCAGGTAGAGGCACACGCGGTCACCCGCGACCGCAAGCACGCGCGCGCCCGAATCGCCGGGGGGAACGTCGGTCAGGATCGTGGAGCCGTACGGCTCGGGTTTCGAATTGTCCTTCGGCGCCGGATTCATCGTCGTCAGCCGCGGGCCCTCTTCGCCCGGACACTGTTCGAGCACGGAAACCCGGCTGCTGCTCGACGCCGACGACAGAAGTTGGCATCCCGAGCGTGGCTGATCGCCGGGATTGACCGGTGCGTCGACGCGTCCGTATTCGAGCGTGCGGACGAGATCGGACCGCCAGACTTCCATGCGCGTACTGCCGCGGGAGGTGACGTAGGTGCCATCCGTGGACAGCGACACCGGGTCGTCGGCGTCGCTGGTGCGCTGCGCCGTTCGCGCACCCGTGGAACCGTTCAGCTCGGTGACCTGCCCGCATCCGCGGTCGTCCGCGTACACCGCGACGGCCGTGTTCCAGGCCGCGATCACCGAGCACAGGTCGACGTCGCGGTTGTACGACCACACCGTGGCTCCGGACGTCGGATCCAGTCCCTCCACCGAATTGCCCGACGACGCGACGACGGTTCCGCCCGCCGTCACCGGCGCCGGACCCGTCGTGTCGGACCGATGCCACGTTTCCTGGAGACGTGCCGGAACCGACGTCGCCGGAGCGGGTGTCGTTGCCGGGGTGGCAGCCTCCGTGGACGTGGTTCCCCGCGCGTCACTGCTGAACCACACCAGCGCAATCGCAGCAATCACGACGAGCGCGATGGCTGCGGCCACCGCCGTGTCGACGCGCGTGCGGCGTTCGGGTGCGATCACAGGCGGGAAGGGTCAGTCCGCGGCGGGAGCCGATGCCGACGAGCGGCGACGGCGGCGACGGCGCGGTGCCGACGCAGTCTCACCGGACGTCTCGGGTGCAGCGTCGCCGGACGACGAGCCCGACTCGGCCTCGGGCGCGTGGCCCGCACCGGACTGACCACCGCGGGTGCGGCGGCGTGAACGAGACCGTCGGGGCTCACTCGGCCCGTCGGAACCACGCTCCCGGCTCGCCTCGGGGTTCTCGTCGGACTTCTTCGTAGCCTTCTCGGCGACGGGCTTGGCGACGCTGCCCTTCGCGTCGACCGGAATGTTCAGCTCGGTGTAGAAGTGCGGCGAGCTCGAGTAGGTCTCGACCGGATCCGGGATGTCGAGTCCCAGTGCCTTGTCGATGAGCTGCCAGCGTGGGATGTCGTCCCAGTCCACGAGGGTGACGGCAATGCCGGTGCGTCCTGCGCGGCCGGTGCGGCCGATGCGGTGAACGTACGTCTTCTCGTCCTCGGGGCACTGGTAGTTGATGACGTGCGTGACGTCGTCGATGTCGATTCCTCGTGCGGCGACGTCGGTGGCCACGAGCACGTCGATCTTGCGGTTGCGGAAGGCGTTCAGCGCCTTCTCGCGCGCAATCTGCCCGAGGTCGCCGTGGACGGCGCCGACGGCGAACCCGCGCTCGGCGAGGTCGTCCGCCACTTTCTGTGCGGTCCGCTTGGTGCGGGTGAAGATCATGGTGGCGCCGCGGCCCTCGGCCTGGAGGACTCGGGCGACCATCTCGGCCTTGTCGAGTGCGTGTGCGCGATAGACGTGCTGAGCGGTGCGCTCGTGGATCGAGGACGAATCGGCTTCCTCGGCCCGGATGTGCGTCGGCTGCGTGAGGAACGTGCGGGCCAGGGTGATGATCGGGCCGGGCATGGTGGCCGAGAACAACATGGTCTGGCGTCCTGGAGCGGAACCTGTGGAGCGACCCGAAGGTCCTGTAGGGACCATTCCGAGGATGCGCTCGATGTCGGGCAGGAAGCCCAGGTCCAGCATTTCGTCGGCTTCGTCGAGGACGAGGACGCCGATCTTGCCGAGAATCAGGTGGCCCTGCTTGGCCAGGTCGAGCAGCCGACCGGGGGTGCCGACGACGACGTCGACTCCGTTGCGGAGGGCTTCGATCTGCGACTCGTAGGGGCGACCGCCGTAGATGGACAGCACCTCGACGTGCCCGCGGGTGGAGTGCAGGTGCTTCGCGGCGTTCTCGAGGTCGCTCGCAACCTGCACGCACAGCTCGCGCGTGGGAACGATGACGAGTGCGCGAGGCGTGCCGTCGAGATCGATGGTGCCGGTGCCGTTGGACTGGCCCGAGGCCAGACGGTGGAGCAACGGGACGCCGAATCCGAACGTCTTGCCCATACCCGTACGAGCCTGACCGATGAGGTCGTCTCCCGCGAGTGCGAGCGGGAGGGTCAGCTCCTGGATGGCGAAGGTACGTTCGATTCCGATCTCGTCGAGGGCGCGGACGATCTCCTCGCGCACTCCGAGCTCGGCGAAGGTGGGCGGTACGTGGGTGGTGTCGATGGTCGCGGTGACGGTGGTCCCCACAGGGGCGTCCTCGGATTCGACGGTGATCTTGCTCAGTGGCTCGGCCTTTCTCGTGATTCGCTTGCGCGCACGAAAGGGGCCAGGCCGAGATACGGCCGATGTCGATGCCCTCGATCCGGCAATGTTCTCCCGGAGCCCATCGCAGTTGGCGGGGCTCCGACCGAGAACGCGAATCAGGTGCGCGCGCAGTGTCTGTCGAGCTGGTGACGGCATGCCGCAACGTAGCTCTGAACCTATTCTACCTGGTGGTACGCCCCGCGAGTCGCAAGCCCGCTCCGGACGGCCCGGCGGCGGTAGTGTCTGCGGGCATGGGAGCCAATCCGTCGAACTCGACCGCATCGTCGGTCGCAGCCGATCATCCGGGGATCATCAGCCTGTTCGGCGTTCTCGCCTACGGCGAGATCTCGGCGTTCTATCGCCTCGTGGAAGACGCCCGGTTGTCACCGTCGCTGGAAGGGCGCATCGCCCTGGCCAGCATGGCAGCCGCCGAGATGAACCACTTCGAGGCGCTCGAAGCGGCCTTGCGTGATCGCGGGCGGGACGTTCTGTCCGTCACGGAGCCCTTCGCCGGCGCTCTCGACGCCTATCACGCGTCGACGACCCCGTCGACGTGGATGGAGGTCTTGGTCAAGACCTACGTGGGCGACGGATTGGCCGCCGATTTCTACCTCGAGATCGCACACAGCCTCCCCGACGACGTGAGCGCGACGGTCCGGGAAGTCCTCTCCGAGACCGGGCACTCCGAATTCGTGGTGCACGAGGTGCAGGCTCGCGTTGCCGCGAGTCAGCAGGACAAGGATCGGTTGATGCTCTGGGGCAGGCGCCTGCTCGGTGAGGCCATCACCCAGGCCCAGTTCGTCCTGGCCCAACGCGAAGAGCTGACCGACCTGGTGATGACCGCGTCCGGCGACTTCAACGGGATCGTGGCCCTCTTCGACCGCATGCAGGTGCGGCACGCGGAACGGATGACCGTTCTCGGACTCGTCTGAGACTCGTCGATCGGCGACGCGGTGTTCGCTCAGGGCGTGTGCGCGTCATGGACGTCTGCACTCGGCTCTGCACTAGCCTGAAATCGACAACGTGATGACTATGTTCGGAGGTTGACCGTGGAGGTCAAGATCGGTATCGCGGACAGCCCGCGAGAGCTCGTCGTGAGCAGCACCCAGACGCCCAGCGAGGTCGAGGCCCTCGTGTCCACCGCGTTCGGCGGCGAGGGAGTCCTGTCCCTGGTGGACGAGAAGGGCCGCAAGTACCTCATCCCGTCCGCGAAGGTCGCCTACGTCGAGATCGGCCCGTCCGACGCCCGGCGTGTCGGTTTCTCCTCGCCCACTCCGCAGGCCTGACGAGCACACTCCATCGACACACGAAGAAGCCCCGCAACGATCCGTCGGCGCGGGGCTTCGTCGTGCAGTGGGCCGACTACTGACCGGATTGAAGCGGCACTCGCGAGAGCCCACCCCAGGCCAAGGTCACCGTGGTGTCGACGGCCTCCTCCTTGCTGATGGGGCGGTCTGCCTCGAGCCAGTACCGGGCAGTGAACTGACTGGCCCCGACCAACCCGACGGCGAGAATGCGCGCTCGGTGCGGGTCCAGGCCCGAGTCGTGGCTGACCAGGTCGAACACGGCGTCGACACACGCTTCGGTGGCCTGGTCGACGCTGCGCTGAACCTGCGGGTCGCCCATCAGATCGGACTCGAAGACGAGGCGGAAACCCTGCGAATCGTTGTCGACGAAGTCGTAGAACGCGTAGACCGCCGCACGCACGCGGCGATTGTTGTCGGTGGTGGAGCGCAGAGCCTGGCGAACCCCGGCGATCAGGCTGTCGACGTAGCTCTGCAGAACCGCGAGATACAGGTCGAGTTTGCCCGGAAAATGTTGATAGAGAACAGGTTTGCTCACACCGGCGCAATCGGCGATTTCGTCCATGCCGGCGGCGTGATAGCCGCGGGCGACGAAGATTTCACTCGCTGCGCTGAGAAGCTGTGCGCGGCGCGCGTCGCGTGGCAGGCGGGCGCTGCGGCGGTTGCCTCCAGCCGGACTGCCCACGGAAGAACTCCGATCGGCGACGTCAGTCATGAATGTTCAGGTTCCCCTCCGCTGCGTCGATGTTCGGCTCCGGGTCTCGGGGCTTCGTCGGTCTGCAGCACTCTCGGTCAGATCGTGACGACATTACCCCGGCGCGCCAGAGGTGCGTCTCGGTTGCGTATGAGAACCTGGATCGATGAGTGACCGCGGGGGAATTCGAGACCCACGGGCGGACTCCGTGCGAACGGACCGCCACTTCGGCGAACCGTCGGGCGATCGCGCACGCAGGTCCCATCAGCCGCTCCGTGCTCAGTGGGACCCCACCGCCGTCGATAGTTCCCGCCAGCGCGCCGTTCGACCGGAACGCAGCGCCAAGAAGCGCAGCCGGCTCGGGCGGTTCACCTCGACGTACGGCTGGCGCGCGTACGCCATTCCGATTCTCGTCGTGGTGACGATCCTCGTGGTGATCGACGCCGTTCGGGATTCCGGTCCGTTGGCGTCACCGACCGCGTCGGTCGACTCCGACCCCGGATTCGGCGCGTTGAGCGATCCCAGTTCGTCGACCGGTGTGGTGGGGGTCCCGCCACAGGGCGACGGGAACTTCGCCGACACCATCCCGTCCGGCGCGCTGCCGGACGGAGGGCCCTTCACCGAGCAGGGTGCGGGAACCTGGCACATCGTGCCCGGAACGAGTGGTCAGGTCGGGCAGGGGACCGAGAAGGTGTTCAGCTACTCCGTGGAGGTCGAGGACGGCGTCGACACCACCGGATTCGGCGGCGACGAATCGTTCGGTCGCCTGGTCGATCAGACGCTCGCGAATCCCAAGAGTTGGACCAACGATCCCCGTTTCGCGTTCCGGCGAGTCGACACCGGCGATCCGGATTTCCGTATCTCGCTGACCTCGCAGATGACCATCCGGCAGGCCTGCGGGTACGACATTCAGCTCGAGGTGTCGTGTTACAACCCCGGCATCGACCGCGTGGTTCTCAACGAGCCCCGGTGGGTGCGCGGAGCGATTGCGTTCCAGGGCGACATCGGCTCGTATCGCCAGTATCAGATCAACCACGAGGTGGGTCACGCCATCGGGTACGCCCAGCACCAGCCGTGCGAGACGGACGGCGGTCTCGCGCCGATCATGATGCAGCAGACGTTCGGGACCGCGAACAACGACATCGCGACGCTCGATCCCGCCGGTGTCGTGCCGATGAACGGGCTGACCTGCAGGTTCAATCCGTGGCCGTACCCGCGCGCATGAGCGGCTGTTCGACGTGAGCGCGACACTGCCACCGTTGGTGCAGCCGGACGGCGACCTCACCCGCGAGGACGTGGCCCGCTATTCGAGGCATCTCATCATCCCGAACGTCGGAGTCGACGGTCAGAAGCGGCTGAGGAGCGCGCGCGTGCTCGTGGTCGGCGCCGGGGGACTGGGGTCGCCCACGCTGCTGTATCTCGCCGCCGCCGGGGTGGGCACGCTGGGGATCGTCGAGTTCGACGTGGTCGAGACCTCCAACCTGCAGCGGCAGGTCATCCACTCCGAGTCCGACGTGGGCCGGCCCAAGGCGGAGAGCGCGCGCGATTCCGTCCTGGCGATCAACTCGTCCGTGACCGTGCGACTGCATCCCGATCGCCTGAGCGCCGACAACGCGGTGTCGCTCTTCGAGCAGTACGACCTGGTGATCGACGGAACCGACAACTTCGCGACGCGCTACCTGGTGAACGATGCTGCGGCGCTCGCGGGCAAGCCGTACGTCTGGGGATCGATCTTCCGGTTTCAAGGCCAGGTATCGGTGTTCTGGGAAGCCGCACCGGACGGCCGCGGCGTCAACTACCGCGATCTGTATCCGGATCCGCCGCCGCCCGGGTCGGTCCCGTCGTGCGCCGAGGGGGGAGTGCTGGGCGTTCTGTGCGCGTCGATCGGGTCGATCATGGTGACCGAGGCGATCAAGCTCATCACCGGTATCGGTGAGACCCTGCTGGGCCGACTGATGATCTACGACGCACTCGCGATGTCGTACCGCACGGTGACGTTGCGACCGGACCCCGCGCGAACACCCATCACAGAACTCGTCGACTACGACGCGTTCTGCGGGGTCGCCCCGGCCGTCGATTCTGCCGACGACGGAGGGATCACGGTCCACGAGCTTCGGGCGTTGATCGACTCCGGCAAGGAGTTCGCGCTGATCGACGTTCGCGAGCCGGTCGAGTGGGAGATCGTGCACATCGACGGAGCCCAGCTGATACCTCAGGAGCGCATTCTGTCCGGTGAGGCGCTGGCGGAGCTGCCGCAGGACCGACCGATCGTGGTCCACTGCCGCACGGGCATCCGCTCTGCAGCGGTGCTGGCCGCCCTGCGCGCCGCCGGATTCGCCGACGCGACGCATCTGTCCGGTGGCATCACCGCGTGGGCCACGCACATCGACCCGAGCCTGCCCGTCTACTGACTCCTTCATCCTGGTCCGTGCGGCGTTGCGTTCCCGGAAGTGACGCTCGTGCGGCGGTAGCGTGGGAAACGTGACGTCCACCGAGCCTCCCCAGCACGTCTGCGGCACGTTCGGGCTGCGTGACGTCCCCGCCGAACCGCTGGGAGTCGACTGGGACGGAGGCTGGCGTTTCGGCGACGTCGTTCTCTCGCCCGTCGCCGACCACGCTCGCGCAGCCTGGTCGGCGAAGGTCCGCGAGACGTTGGTGGTCGACGGGGTTCGCCTCGCTCGCCCGGTCCGCTCCACCGACGGTCGGTACGTGGTGTCCGGGTGGCGCGCCGACACCTTCATCGAGGGTGTGCCGGAGCCGAGGTACGACGAGGTCGTGTCGCTGTCGTCGCGTTTGCACGCCGCGACGGCTCAGCTCGAGCGGCCGCGCTTCCTGGTACAGCCGCCGGTGGCCCCGTGGGCGGACGTCGACGTGTTCGTGGCCGCGGACCGTGCGGCCTGGGAGCCGGTGCCGTTGCGGTCTGCCCGAGCGGGAGGTGCGACCGAGCCGACGTCGCCCGACGGCCGGCGCAGTGTCGAGTTGATCGGACAACTGGCCACCCTGCGCCGCGCCGTGACCTTGGAGGACCAACTCGTCCACGGCGATCTCTTCGGAACGGTGTTGTTCTCGGGCGCCCTCGCGCCGGGAATCACCGACATCACCCCGTACTGGCGACCTGCCTCCTGGGCTGCGGCGGTCGTCGTCGTCGACGCACTGTCGTGGGGCGGCGCGGACGACGGACTGATCGGCCGCTGGGACGGGATGCCCGAATGGCCTCAGATGCTGCTCAGAGCGGTGATGTTTCGGCTCGCTGTGCACGCGCTGCACCCGCGGTCGACGACAGAGGCGTTCGGCGGCCTCGCCCGCACCGCGGACCTGATCAGGTTGATTCTCTAGGTTCCGTCGACTCGACCAGCTCGGTGAAGAAGCATCGCGCTGCGTCCGCGGCGCGGTCGGGACGACCGTCGACGATCGCGCGAACGAGGGCGGCATGCTCGTCGTGCAGCGCGACACCGGTGCTCGACACGTGATGGACGATGGTCTCCTCGATCGTGGGGAGCAGCCGGTCGTAGACCTCGAGGTACACCTCGTTGTGACTCGCCGCGACGATGGCACGGTGCAGAGCGACGTCGGCGTCGAGCGCGGCGGCCAGGTCCGTCTCCCACAGCGATCGACGGCGTTCGAGCAGATCCTCGAGCACTGCGATGTCCGCGACGTCGCGCCGCTCGGCCGCGAGTGAGGCTGCCGTGGTGTCGAGCGCGCGGCGCAGTTCCACGACGTCGCGGTCGCGAGCCTCGGCGAAGTACTTGCCCAGAGCTGAACCGACGTCCGAGGTGGCGACGACGTAGGTCCCCGATCCTTGCCTGCGTTCGAGCATCCCGGCGTGGACGAGAGCCTGGACGGCCTCACGCACCGTGTTGCGTCCGGTTCCCGTGCGCTCGCAGAGCTCGGGCTCGGTCGGGATGCGGCTGCCGACGGGCCACACGCCGCGCGCGATGTCCTCGCGCAGCTGATCGGTCACCTGCGTGATGAGACTGTGGCGGCGTACCGGCTGCACTCGATGCCCTCCTGCGAGACGGGTGATGGACAAGACCTTAATACTCTTTGCGCCAAGTGATCGGGTCATCCTATGATTTGACGAATGAGCGCAGTCATCGTGGAGGATCCGACCGCACGCACGTCCGCGCGTCCGTTGATCCGCGGTCGTGCTCTCGTGTTCCTGGCGCTGATCCTGTCCGCCTTCACACTGCGGTCCGCCGTGACGTCGATGTCTCCGCTGTTCGGACGTATCAGCGACGACCTCGGTTTCGGACCGGGAGTGATCGGGCTCCTCGGCATGGTCCCCACCCTGATGTTCGCGGTGTTCGGGGTTGCGACGCCCGCAATTTCGCGCCGCATCGGTCTCGAATGGACCGCGCTCACGGCCATGATCGCGGCGACCGTCGGTATAGCGCTGCGCGCCTTCGCGCCGAACGTGTCGACGCTGCTCGGTGTGTCGGCGCTCGCGCTGGCCGGTCTCGGAATCGGCAACGTCGTCATCCCGCCGCTCGTCAAGCGCTACTTCTCCGACCGGCTCGCTCTGATGAGCACCGTGTACATCAGCTTCCTCCAGCTGAGCACGATCGTCCCGGCCCTCACCGCCGTCCCCGCCGCAGATCTGGGCGGGTGGCGGTTCTCCATCGGAATGTGGTCGCTGGCGGCAGGCGCTGCAGTGCTGCCCTGGATCGGGATCGTTCTGATGCGCCGCAGCGAACCGGCCCGGACCGACGGAGTCGTCGCCGCACCGCACACCTCGATCCCCGTGTGGCGGACGCCGCTCGGCTGGGGGATGGCCACGATGTTCGCGATGACGTCGATGATCACCTACGCCATGTTGACCTGGCTGCCCGAGCTGCTGGTCGAGGCCGGCGCCGGTGAGCAGTTCGCCGGTGTGTCCGTCGCGGTGTTCGGCGCGATGGGGCTGTTGGTGTCCTTCGTCGCGCCCACCCTGTGCGAGCGGATGCGTAACCCGTTCCCGATCGTCGTCGGATGCGCCGTGTTCTACCTCGCGGGTTTTGCCGGTCTGATGTGGTCACCCGGCACGGCGACGATGCTCTGGGTGGTGCTGGTCGGCCTCGGGCCGACGACGTTCCCGATGTCGTTGACCCTGATCAACCTGCGCACCCGAACACCGGCAGGCTCGGCTGCGCTGTCCGGCTTCACGCAGGGAGTCGGCTACACCATCGCCTGCGCAGGGCCGCTGCTGTTCGGACTCCTGCATTCGGCAACCGGTGGGTGGGGCGCCTCGCTGGGCTTCCTGGCCTGTGGAGTGGCGGTGCTGCTGGTGGGCGCGTTCGCGGCGTGCCGGCCGCGGCTGCTCGAGGACGACCCGCGAATCTAGTCGTCTCACCCGCGCCTGCCGAAGCGCGTGAGGGCAAGTTCACTCCGAGGTCATCGCGTAACGCGTAGCGGCAACATCGTTTTCTTATCTTTGGTGCTTCCCAGAGACCCATTCTCTGAGTTCCGAAGACTAGGAGACCAGACGTGACCAGCACGCCAGAGGCCGCCACCGGAGCGCCGACCGCTCCCGCCGTCAAGAAGCACCACATCTCGAACTGGAACGCCGAGGATGTCGACGCGTGGGAGTCCGGTGGCAAGGACATCGCGCGGCGCAACCTCGTGTGGTCCGTCGTCGCCGAGCACGTCGGGTTCTCGGTCTGGTCGATCTGGTCGGTCATGGTGCTGTTCATGCCGATGAGCGTCTACAACATCGACGCGGCCGGGAAGTTCTTCCTCGTCGCCATGCCCACCCTGGTCGGCGCGTTTCTGCGTATCCCGTACACCTTTGCGACGGCGAAGTTCGGCGGCCGCAACTGGACCATCTTCAGCGCCTTGGTGCTGCTGATCCCGGTCCTGCTCACCATGTATTTCATGCTGAACCCGGCGTCCTACACGACGTACATGATCGTGGCGGCGTTCGCCGGCCTCGGCGGCGGCAACTTCGCGTCGTCGATGACCAACATCAACGCGTTCTACCCGCAGCGTGAGAAGGGGTGGGCGCTGGGTCTGAACGCCGGCGGCGGAAACATCGGTGTCCCCGTCATCCAGCTGATCGGCCTCTTGGTCATCGCCACCATCGGCAACACGGCGCCCGAGATCGTGTGCGCCGTCTACCTGGTGCTGATCGCCGTCGCCGCCGTCGGTGCGGCGCTGTTCATGGACAACCTCGACAACCAGAAGACGAATGCTCGGTCGATGGTGGACGTCCTGAAGTTCTCGGACGCCTGGTGGATCGCGTTCCTCTACATCGGGACCTTCGGCTCGTTCATCGGCTACAGCTTCGCCTTCGGTCAGATTCTGCAGATCAATTTCCTCGCCGGACTGGCCGACGGCGGACCGGTCACACCGGCACTGCAAGCCCAGGCGTCACTGCACGCCGCGCAGATCGCGTTCATCGGACCGTTGCTCGGATCGCTCTCGCGTCCCTTCGGCGGCAAGCTCGCCGACAAGATCGGCGGCGGAAAGATCACCCTGTACACGTTCGTGGCCATGATCTTCTCGGCCGGAATCCTGGTCGCGACGTCCATGACCGACGACGGAACCGCCGGCGCCGCAACAGGATCGATGATGGTGTCCTACGTCGTCGGATTCATCCTGCTGTTCGTTCTCTCGGGGGTCGGCAACGGCTCGGTCTACAAGATGATTCCCGCCATCTTCGTGGTCAAGTCCACCGAGTTGGTCGGCATGACCCCCGACGAGCAGGCGGCATGGTCGCGCCGGATGTCCGGGGCGCTCATCGGAATCGCCGGTGCCATCGGTGCACTCGGCGGCGTGGCCATCAATCTCGTTCTGCGAGCGTCGTATTCGGGTGCAGCCAAGTCGGCCACCATGGCGTTCTGGGTGTTCCTCGGGTTTTACGTGCTCTGCGCTCTGGTGACGTGGGCGATCTACCTTCGCAAGCCCCGCAGCGCCGTCGCGCCGAACTCCACTGCGAGCGATCCGAACGCGGCGGCGGTGTCCGTCTGATGAGCGGGCAGGCCGGAGGCCGGTCGGAGTCAAGCGGGCGACTTGGAACGAACAAACACGCGGTAGTGGTGGGGCACGGGATGGTCGGTCACCGGTTCGTCGAGACGCTGCGCGCCCGCGACGTCACGGACCAGTGGACGGTGACCGTCCTGTGTGAGGAGAACCTGCCCGCGTACGACCGCGTGGGGCTGTCGTCCTACGTCGGGAACTGGGACCACCGCGAGCTCGCACTGGCCGGAAACGATTACGCCGGTGACGAATCGGTCACCGTGCGGACCGGGGTGCGCGCGGCGCAGATCGATCGCGACACGCGCACCGTGCACACCTCCGACGGTGATCGGGTGCAGTACGACGCGCTGGTTCTCGCCACCGGTTCGTACCCGTTCGTGCCGCCGGTTCCGGGACACGACCTCGACCGGTGCTTCGTGTATCGCACACTCGACGACCTGGACGGGATTCGCGCACGGGCCGACGCCGCAGGGCCCGGCGCAGTCGGCGTCGTGGTGGGCGGCGGGCTCCTCGGGTTGGAGGCAGCCAATGCGCTGTCGCTCATGGGTATGTCGCCGCACGTGGTCGAGTTCGCACCGCGTCTGATGCCGATGCAGGTCGACGAGGGCGGCGGCGCTCTTCTCGCCCGGCTGGTGACCGAACTCGGTGTCACCGTGCACGTCGGCGTCGGCACGTCGAGCATCACCGACACCGGCGGCGGAGTACGCGTCGAACTCGCGGACGGTAGCGAGATCGACGCGGCGCTGGTCGTGTTCTCCGCCGGCGTTCGGCCGCAGGACGCCCTCGCGAAGTCGAGCGGTCTCGAGATCGGTGAGCGCGGCGGCGTTCTGACCGACTCACGCTGCGTGACATCCGATCCCGCGATCTTCGCCATCGGCGAGTGCGCGGCCGTGGACGGTCGTTGCTACGGACTAGTCGCACCCGGGTACAGCACTGCGGAGATCGTCGCCGACCGTCTGCTCGGCGGTGACTCGACGTTCCCCGGCGCCGACATGTCGACCAAACTGAAGTTGATGGGAGTCGACGTCGCCAGTTTCGGCGACGCACTCGCCACCGCGGAGGGCGCCCTCGAGGTCGTGCTGAACGACGCGGCCAAGGGCACCTACGCCAAGCTGGTCGTCTCCGACGATGCCCGAATTCTGTTGGGCGGCATCCTTGTCGGGGACGCCTCCGCCTACGCGACTCTACGGCCGCTCGTGGGACGAGAGCTGGCGGGCGATCCCGCCGCGTTGATTTCTCCCACGGGGGAGAAGATCGGCGCCGGAGCGCTTCCCGACGACGCCCAGGTGTGCTCGTGTAACGCGGTCGACAAAGGAACGATCTGTTCGGCCATCGCCGACGGCGCGTGCGACATCGCGTCGGTCAAGGCTTGTACCGACGCCGGAACCACGTGCGGTGGGTGTCTGCCCACCATCAAGTCGCTGCTTGCCGCGTCGGGTGTCGTGCTCTCGAAAGCGCTGTGTGAGCACTTTTCTCAGTCGCGTGCCGAGCTATTCGAGATCGTGTCCGCCACCGGGGTGCGTACGTTCTCGGGTCTCGTCGCGAAGTACGGCAGGGGAGCCGGATGCGACATCTGCAAACCCGTCGTCGCATCGATCCTGGCGTCGACGTCGTCCGACCACATTCTCGACGGTGAATCCGCGTCGCTGCAGGACACCAACGACCATTTCCTGGCAAACATCCAGAAGAACGGCACCTACTCGGTGGTGCCGCGCATGCCCGGCGGCGAATGCACGCCGGAGCAGCTGATCGTGATCGGCGAGGTGGCGCGCGATTTCGGTCTGTACACCAAGGTGACCGGCGGACAGCGCATCGATATGTTCGGTGCCCGCGTCGAGCAGTTGCCGGCCATCTGGAAGCGACTCGTCGACGCCGGGATGGAATCGGGCCAGGCGTACGGAAAGTCGCTGCGGACGGTGAAGAGCTGCGTCGGATCGAGCTGGTGCCGCTACGGCGTCCAGGATTCGGTCGGTATGGCCGTCGACCTCGAGAAGCGATACCGAGGATTGCGGTCGCCGCACAAGATCAAGTTCGGAGTCTCCGGCTGTGCCCGCGAATGCGCCGAGGCGCGCGGCAAGGACGTCGGAGTCATCGCCACCGAGAGCGGATGGAACCTCTACGTCGGCGGAAACGGCGGGCAGACTCCGGTCCACGCTCAGCTGCTTGCGTCGGGGCTCGACGACCACACCCTCGTGAAGTTCATCGACCGCTACCTGATGTTCTACGTGCGCACCGCCGATCGACTGCAACGGACGGCGCCGTGGATCGAGGCGCTCGACGGGGGACTCGACCACCTCCGGGCGGTGGTCTGCGACGACAGTCTCGGCATCGCGGACGAGCTCGAAGCGGCCATGGAGCGGCACGTCGCGGGATACCAGGACGAGTGGAAGGGCGTGCTGGACGACGAGGCCAAGCTCGCTCGGTTCGTGTCTTTCGTCAACGCTCCCGATCAGGAGGACCCGACGGTGATGTTCGACGACACCGGCGCCCGCAAGGTTCCGGTTCTGATGGGTATGCCGGCCGTGCGCGGCGGTCGTTGAGCAGCTGTCCGGTTCACACGCCGTGCCGACGGCCGTAACGACGAAGTAACACCGCACCCGTACAAATGGTGCACGGAGGAGGACTCATGACTGTGATCGATTCAGCGGTACGTTCGGACTCGTGGACACCGGCCTGCGCTCTCGACTCGTTGACGGCGAATCGGGGTGTCGCCGTCCTGCTCAGGGGTGGGCATCAGGCAGCGCTCTTCCGCCTCGAGGACGGCCGACTCTTCGCGGTGGGCAACATCGACCCCTACGGCCGTGCCGCCGTGATGTCGAGGGGAATCGTCGGGGATCGCGCCGGTGAACCGACCGTTGCGTCGCCTCTGCTCAAGCAGGCGTTCTCGCTCGTCGACGGGCGGTGCCTCGACGAGCCCGAGGTGGTGCTGCCGACGTTCGACGTCGACGTGGTCGAGGGAATCGTCCGAGTGAAGCTGCGAACCGACCGAGCGGAGAGACTGCCGACGTGAGTGCCGAGATCGTTCCCCGAGACTCGGCGGACAAACCCCTCGCCGGGTACACGGTCGGAATCACCGCCGCGCGTCGGGCCGACGAGTTCGCCACCCTGCTGACGCGGCGCGGCGCGGCCGTGGTGCATGCCCCGGCCATTCGCATCATTCCGCTCGCCGACGACACCGAGCTCGAGCGTGTCACCCGAGAGATCGTCGACGCTCCGCCCGACATCGCCGTCGCCACAACGGGAATCGGCTTCCGAGGCTGGATGGAAGCGGCCGACGGGTGGGGACTCGCGGAGCGACTCGTGAGCGCTCTCGGTGCCAGTCGATTGCTGGCGCGAGGGCCGAAGGCCAAGGGGGCGATCCGCGCGGCGGACCTTCGCGAAGTATGGTCGCCCGCGTCCGAATCGTCGGCCGAGGTTCTCGACCACCTGCTCGAGGAAGGTGTGGAGGGCAAGCGCATCGCGGTCCAGCTGCACGGGGCGACCACCGAGTGGGAGCCGATACCGGACTTCTGCGAGGTGCTCAGGTGTGCGGGCGCCACGGTGATTCCCGTGCCCGTCTACCGCTGGACGCCGCCCACGGATCAGGCGCCCATGGACCGCATGATCGAGTCCATGATCGCCGGCGAGCTCGACGCGGTCACCTTCACCAGCGCGCCCGCGGTGGCGTCGATGCTCATGCGCGCCAAGAGCAACGGAGTGCTCGAACCGTTCCTGCAATCGATGCGCGGACGCGTTCTCGCGGCCTGCGTCGGGCCGGTCACCGCCGCTCCGTTGGAGGCGTTGTCCGTGGACACCACCGCTCCGGCCCGCGCCCGGCTGGGAGCGCTCGCACGTCACGTCACCGACGAACTTCCGCGGCGCACCAAGTCGATGAAGGCCGGTGGCCACGTGCTGAGCGTTCTCGGCGGCTGCGTGGTCGTCGACGGTGAACCGCGCCAGGTCTCGCCCGCCGGCATGGCCATCGTCAAGACCCTGGCACGTCGCCCGGGTCGAGTGGTGTCGCGCGAGGATCTGTTGGCGGCCCTGCCCGGCGGCGGCGGAGACACCCACGCCGTGGAAACGGCCATGGCTCGCGTCCGGTCGTCCCTGGGTGCACCCAAGGTGATCCAGACCGTGGTCAAACGCGGATACCGGCTCGCTCTCGACGACTCCTTCGAGACGATATGACGGGCCCGGCGCTGGTCCTCGTCGCGCACGGGACGCGTAATCCGAAGGGAGTCGAACTCGTTGCCTCTCTTGCGGAATCGGTCCGGCCCCGCGTCGGTACGGTCCGCGTCGCGTTCGTCGACGTCCTCGGTCCGTCTCCCGAGGAGGTGCTGCGCGACTCCGCCCTCACGTCCCCCGTGGTGGTCGTGCCCGCGTTCCTTGCCTCCGGGTACCACGTTCATGTCGACCTTCCGCGCGAGATCGACGCCAGCGGACACGCCGACGTGCACGTCACTCGGGCCCTCGGTCCCGACCCGGCGCTGGCCGCAATCATGCTCGAGCAGCTTCGGCGCGCGGGATGGCGACCCGGTGATCCGGTGGTGCTCGCCGCGGCAGGCTCGTCCGATCCGCGCGCGGTGTCCGATGTGGAGCGAGCGCGTCGGCAGCTCGCCGACGCGGCCTCCACGACCGTGGTCACCGGCTACATCGCCACCGGCCGCCCGCGCGTGCCGTGCGTGGTCGCACGGTTGCGTGCGAACGGCGCCGACCGCGTCTTCGTCGCGTCGTACCTGTTGGCTCCCGGTCTGTTCCACACACGCCTGCGCAACTGCGGTGCGACCGCGGTGACGGAGCCGCTCGGTCGGCACGAGGGCGTGGTGGACCTGCTGGTCTCCCGTTACCGAGAGGGTGCTCGGCTCATCGAGTCGGCAGAGGCAGAATCTCGACCCGGTCGCCGCTGACGGTTCCCGGCGGTACGACGGCGATCCCGTCGCACCCCACCAGATCCGCGAGATGCGCGGTCCGTGTCGATTCGGTTGCCCACCAACGACCTTCATCGTCCCGGTAGGTCGGAACGAGACGCGTCGCGGTGGACGTCGTCGGCGGGTCGGGCATCACCCCGGTGGCGTTCGCCCCGGACGTGACACCGGTCAGGGCCGCCGCGATACTCGGTCCGAGACACAGCAGCGTCGCGACGGCGGCGTAGGGATTACCGGGGAGGCCGAACACCACGCGCCGGCCGGGCAGAAGGGCGATCACCGACGATCCGCCGGGCCGGCACGCAACCGAGCCAACGACGATGCGAGCCCCGGCGCGGTCGAGCGCACCGCGCAACCGGTCCGCCGCACCGCCTCCGGTCGCGCCGACCACGATCACCACGTCCACGTCGGATGCTGCCGTCAGAACGTCGTCGAATCCGTGTTCGGAGTCGAGTGTGTGCACCTCACCGTCGGGCCGAAATCCGCAGGAGCGCAGGAAGCTCGGCAGAACCGGGCCGATCGAGTCTCTGATCTGACCGTCGGCCAGCGGGCCGCTGGAACGAACCTCGTCGCCGGTGATCACGGTTCGGACCGTGGCCGGCCCACGAATCACCACGGTGTCGACGCCCGCGCTCAGCGCGGTCGAGAGGACGGTGGGGGTGACCGCGATCCCCGGCGGCGCCAGCACGGCTCCCGCGGTCCAGTCCTCGCCCGTATGCCGGGTGTCGTTGCGAGCGGGTGCATCGGGCGCGAGGTGCAGCAGGTCGTCGTCGACGACGACGTGCTCGTCTCGGACCACCGACGTGGCGCCCTCCGGTACCCGGGCGCCGGTCGCGATACGGACGGCGGTCCCCGAGGGGAGTGGCGCAGCGCCGGCGGGGCCGGCGAACACGATGTCCGCACGCACGGTCCAGGGTCCGTCGCCCGCCACCGCGTATCCGTCCATAGCCGAGGTGTCGAATCGGGGAAACGCTGTGTTGGCCCGAAGTGGTTCGGCGAGAACTGCATTCGACGCCGACCCCACGGAGGCGGAGCGAGCGGGCAACAGCGGAACCGTCGACCGCACCCGGTGTCGCGCGTCCCGGACGGACAACGTGGCCCGGCCGAGGGCATCGTCGAGGTCGGTCGCGGTGTCGATGTCCTCCGTGCGGGCCGTTCGGACCGTTGCGACCTGCTGGGGGAGAAGCGATCTCATCGAGCGACCCGACACGCCTGTGCCGTCGCCGAGGGCCCGACGGAGTGCGTTCGCTCGCCAGACGCCGTACAGGTACTGAATTCTCCCGTCGACGTCGGATGCGAACACCGCGTCGATCGACTCGTTCGATGACAGGTGCTCGACGAGAACCTGCACGTCGGCCTCGGTCACCCACGGCATGTCGGCGGCGAGGACGACCACCGGCGTCCCGTCGTCGGACGGCCGGTGGTCGAGGGCGGCGACACCGGCCGCCAGTGCGGCCACGGGTCCGCCGTGTGCGGGATCCTCACGCACCCATATCGGTTCGCGTGTTCCCCCGGCCAGCTCTCGTCGCGGACCGACCACCACGACCCGGTCGCACGAGGCGACGGCGGCCACCGCGCGGTCGAGCAGCGAGGTGCCCGCAACGACGAGGGCGGGTTTGTCGGTGCCCCCCATTCGGGTGCCCCGTCCGCCGGCGAGGACGACTGCATCGACGGGCATGCACCGAGCCTAGCGATCGTCTCTGTCAGTCCGAGTGCGCCCGACTGCGCGGTGGTCCCGACAGGGCGCAACGGCCACCGTTCGAAACAGACCCGGCCATGCCGACCACACCGATGACACTCAGGACCAGAAGCATTCCAATGATGAACATGAGCCAATATTGGACTGTCGTTAGGCTGAAATGTGCAGTCCACCGTGTCAGAATGGACTGATGTCGAGCATTCAGCCGGTCGGGCCCGCGGCCATCTCGGCCCGCCAACTCGCCGACGCTCTGACGGCTTCCTCGTCCGGTGCGCCTACGCCGGGCGGGCCGCTGTACGAACGGATCGCGGCACAACTGCGTGGCCTCGTCGAAACCGGAATTCTTCCGTCGGGCACCAGGCTCCCGGCGGAGCGCGCCTTGTCGACGTGCCTGGAGGTGAGCCGCGTGACCGTTGCGTCGGCCTACCGCGAGTTGCGCGTCGCCGGTCTGTTGCATTCGCAGCAGGGGGCGGGAACGTTCGTGGCACCGTCGGCCACCCGCGAGTCCTGGGGGACCCTCGCGCGCGGTCACGGGCAGGGTCGGCTCGAGTTCGTCAACGCCTCGCCGGCCGCGTCCGCGTTGCTGCCCGACGCGTACCTGTCCGCGGTGGAGCGTGTCCGGGACCTGCTGCCGCACAGCGGATATGCGCCCGCCGGGATGCCCGCGCTGCGGGACGCCGTGGCCGCGTACTACACCCGGCGCGGGCTCCCGACCTCGGCCGAGAACATCCTGATCACCTCCGGTGCCTCCGACGCAGCGCACGCCGTGCTCGACGCCCTGATCGAACCGGGCAGCCGCGTTCTCGTCGAACACCCGACGTACCCGGGTGTCGTGGACGTCGTGGCGGCCATCGGGGGCAGATGCGTTCCCGTCGCCGTCGATTCTTGCGATCCGGACGGCTTCGTCGCTGCTGCCGATCTGGCGGCGCGACAGAGCGCGCCGACGGTTGCCTACTTCATGCCCGACTTCTCCAATCCGTCCGGAACGCGTCTTCCCGCGGAGAGTCGCCGCCGACTGTCGGCGACGATGCATCGTCACGGCGTGATCACCGTGGTGGACGAAGTGTCCTCGGATCTGACACTGGACGGATCCGCCGCCGTCGAACCGTTCGGTGCGGCCACCCCCGCACGCGCGACGGTCCACATCGGCTCGACCAGCAAAACCGTCTGGGGAGGGCTTCGCGTCGGGTGGGTGCGTGCCGAACCGTCGACCGTCCACCGCATCGCCGCCCGCTACGCGCGCCGACAGCTGTCGGTGTCCGTGCTCGACCAGGCTGTCGCCGCGCTGCTTCTCGATCGCTACGACGACGTGTGCCGCGCGCGCACCGACGAATTGCGGGCGGCGCGGGATCGACTCGCCGATCTTCTGCGAGAACGACTGCCGGACTGGGAGTTGGACCTTCCTGCCGGCGGACTGTCGCTCTGGTGTCGGCTGCCGGCGGGCCTGCGATCGACCGATCTCGTGGCGGCCGCGCATGCCCGCGGTCTGCTCCTGGCGCCGGGCACGCGGTTCGGGTTGGGGCACGCGTTCGACGATCGTCAGCGCATTCCGTTCACCCGTTCGCTCGCCGACATCACCGCCGCGACAGCGGTATTGGCGGACGCGGCGGCGGATGTCGCGTCGTCGAGCACCGACACGGCGGACACGGCTCCGCGCCGGCCGTCCGTGGTCGTGTGACGCGAGCCGCTATGCAGCGCCGATAAGGTCGCGCACCAACTGCGCGGACTCGGCGGGTTTCGCCTGCGGCACCATGTGATCGCAGTCGAACTGCTCGTAGCGCAGCAGGGGGAGTTGCTCGCGCAGCGCGGCCTGGAATTGCGGCGTCACGTAGGGAGGCTGCACCTGCATGGCCTGCACCACGGTGATGGGCACGTCGGGGGACGGCAGAACGAACGGCCTGGCCAGTTCACCCCACGACGCGACGATAGCCGGGACGGACAGGCGCCACCGGACTCGACCGGAGTCGGTCGTCACCAGATGTTCCTCGATCTCCGCGTCGACGAGAGCAGGGTCGACGTCGTGCCATGCCCCGCCCAGCTTCTCGGCCCGCGCTTCCGCAGCATCGGTGTATTCGCTGTGCTGCACTGTCGATTCCGCCACGTCCAGCAGTTCCTCCGGGTCGAGGCCGATCGCCGGATCGAGAAGGGCGAGCGCCCGAACCTGCTCCGGATGGGTCCGGGCGAGGTGCAGCGCGATGGCGCCGCCGTAGGAATGCCCCACGACCACCACCGGACCCCGGGCACGTTCACGGAGAACCTCGTGCAGCGCGGCGACCTGTGCGTCGATGGACCAGGGCGGGGTGGAACGGGACCGACCGTGCCCGATCAGGTCCGGGGCGATGATCCGGGCCTCCGGCAGATGGCGCGACCAGGATTCCCATCGTTGGCCGTGCCCGGTCATCCCGTGGATGGCCAACACCTCGGGACCGTCGTCCGGTCCGTAGGTGTGTACCGCAATGTCGGGCATCGAAGGCTCCTCGCGTCCGGAACGTGCTGTGTCGTACCCCCATGATGCAATGCGTCCATGATCGACGACGCGCCGAGACCGGCGGACGACGGGGGCCGGTCCGGTGCCGCGCCCGCGGCCACACTGGTCCGTCGGCCGGTGGTCACCGTTCCTCGGCGCGAATGGCCCGACGACGTGGCGAGGATCGTCGACGGTGCCGGTCCAGGCCGTGCATGGCAGGTGCTCGGGGCGGCCGGCACCGGCAAGTCCGCCCTTCTCGCCGATGTGGCCGTCTCGCGCATCGTCGACGCGCACAGCGACCCCGAGTCGGTTCTCGTTCTCACACACTCGAAACGGGCTGCCCTCGCCATGCGTGAGCAGATCACGGCGGCACTGATCGGTGCCGGCGGCGCGGCGCGGGCCACCCGCGAACCGCTGGTGCGGACAATCCACTCGTACGCGTTCGCCGTGCTCCGCCTTCAGGCGTCGGCGCACGGGAACAAGCCACCTCGACTGTTGACCGGCGCGGAGCAGGACGCAGTACTGCGCGAGATGTTGCGCGGCGAGCTCGCCGACGGCGCGCCGGCGTGGCCGGAGAAGATGAGGCCCGCGCTGGGCCTGGTCGGGTTCGCGGCGGAACTTCGCGATCTCCTTCTTCGCTCGGCGGAACGAGGGCTCGGTCCGGAGGATCTCGTCCGGTGGGGCCGTAAGCACAAGCGACCCGAATGGGTTGCCGCCGGGCGTTTCGCGGCCCAGTACGAACAGGCGATGGTTCTTCGTGGGTCGGTCGGAATGGAGGCGCCGGAAGCCACCGCGCCCGGACTCGACGCCGCAGAACTCGTCGGCGCCGCGTTGACGGCGTTCGCCACCGATCCGGAGTTGTTGCGCAGCGAACGCGCGCGGATACGGCACGTCCTGGTCGACGACGCACAGCACCTCGATCCGCAGGCGGCCGAGATTGTCCGGCTTCTCGCGGCAGGGGCATCGAGCTCCGTGGTCGCCGGCGATCCGGATCAGGCGATCTTCACCTTCCGCGGGGCCGATCCAACCTTCCTGCGCGAGTTCGACATTCGAGGGCGTGCCGAGCGTGTGGTTCTGACGCAGAACCTCCGCTCCGACCCTGCGATCGGACGGGTCACTGCCGCGGTGGCGGCTCGGCTGCCGGGATCCTCGCCCACCCGTCTGCCGCTCACCTTCGCCGCCGACTCCACCGCGGCGGTTCGCGTGGAGGTGGCGTCGTCCACGGCGAAGGAGGCCGCCCTCGTGGCGGACACCTTGCGCCGCGCGCACCTCGTCGACGGTGTGCCGTGGTCGTCCATGGCCGTGGTGCTGCGCTCCGTTCCGCGTGCGCTGGCACCGATTCGGCGCGCCCTGCTGGCAGCGGGAGTGCCCGTCGTCGCATCGGCGAACGAACTTGCGCTGCACCGGCAACGAGGCGCCGTCGCGCTTCTGCTGGTGCTGCGCGCGGTCTCCGCAGATGCCGGCTTCACCGGCGACGATGCGGTGGCCCTGATCGAGGGACCGATCGGCGGCGCCGATCCTCTTGCGCTGCGCCGACTCCGCAGGGGTCTCCGGCGCGCGGACGTGGCCGCGGGTGGTGACCGCGACTCCACGGAGATCATCCGGTCGGCCCTCGATCAGGCAGGCCGTGCGGAGGTCGACAATCTGGTGTCGCAGTTGACGGACGTCGAGGCCGCGCCGCTCCGACGAGTGCAGAAAGTCCTCGACAAGGCCGGCGCCGTGCTCCGGCGCGACCTTCGCGCTGTGGAGGACACGCTCTGGGCCGCGTGGCAGGCGTCGGGGCTCGAGCGACGGTGGACATCGGCGTCGGAGCGCGGCGGAGCCCTCGGCACCCAGGCCGATCGCGACCTCGACAGTGTCGTCGCGCTTTTCGACGCGGCGGCCAACTACGTCGATCGGCTGCCGCGCGCCACCGTCGGGGGATTCGTCGAGTACGTCACGGACCAGGAGATCCCCACCGATTCCCGTTCGCGCACAGAAGTTCCCGTCGATGCCGTGACCGTGCTGAGCGCCCACTCCGCGGCCGGCCGCGAGTGGGACGTGGTGGCCGTTGCAGGAGTCCAGGAAGGGTTGTGGCCCACCCTGCGAGCGCGCGGGTCGCTCCTCGGAGTGGAAGCGCTCGTCGATCTTGCGAGCGGTGTCGCCGACGGCGAGAACTCCCTTGCCGGGACGGTCTCTCGCGCTGCCCCGATCCTGGCCGACGAACGACGCCTGTTCCTGCTGGCGTGCAGTCGAGCTCGCCGCCGGTTGCTCGTCACCGCCGTGGATTCGGTGGCCGATTCCGATCTGGTTCACTCGCGCTTCCTCGACGAATTGCTGGCCGACCCGCGACTATGTGAGGAGCACACGAGTGACGCCACGGCTGCCACGCCCCGCCGTGGTCACGTTCTCTCGCTGTCGTCCCTGGTTGCCCAGTTGCGCAGTGTGGTGTGCGATCCGGTTGTTGCGCAACACGATCCGGCGAAGCATCGACGGGCCGCAACGTCACTCGCGCGGCTCGCACGTGAAGGCGTCCGGGGAGCGCACCCCGACGAGTGGTACGGCACGTCCGCGGTCAGCACACTCGAACCGCTGTGGAACGCCGAGGACGGGCCCGTGCCCATGTCCCCGTCCACCGTCGAGCAGCTCGGTACGTGCCCGTTGCGGTGGGCGCTCGAACGATCCGGTGGCAACGACGGCGACACGGTGCACGCCGTCACCGGAAACCTGGTGCACACGCTCGTGCAGGCGGTGGCCGGTCGCATACCACCGGAGCGGGTGCGGGCATCGCTCGAAAATGCTTGGACCGCTGTCGATCTCGGATCCGCATGGTATTCGCGCAAGGAGCTCGGCCGCACGGCGACCATGCTCGAGACGTTCGAGCAGTGGCTCAGGACGTCGCGTTCGGAGCTGACGGAGGTCGGAGTCGAAGTTCCCGTCGACGGCGTGCTGGAAGGCCGCACGCCCGACGAACCCGACATCAGACTGCGCGGCCGCATCGACCGGCTCGAGCGTGACAACGACGGCCGTCCGGTGGTCATCGACGTGAAGACTGCGAAGAGTCCCGTCAGCAAGTCCGCCGCCGCCGAACACGCTCAACTCGCGACCTATCAGGTGGCCGCGGCTGCCGGGGCGATCGCCGGTGAGCCCGCCACCGAACCGGGCGGCGCGCGTTTGGTTTTCGTCGCCAAGCCGCATCGCAGCGCGGGGGCGACCGAGCGCACCCAGAACCCGTTGTCCGCGGACGATGTCGACGCCTGGCGAGACGCGATCGCTGCCGCGGCGTCGGCTACTCGCGGTCCGTCGTTCGAGGCGCGGGTCAACGACGGATGTCGGCACTGCCCGATAGCTTCCAGCTGTCCCGCTCGGGACACCGGAAGGCAGGTGAGTGAGGGATGACGAGCACCGCAGCACGGTCGAAGGGTCGGCCGCGCACGCTCGACGCCCGGTTCGGTCCCGGCGAGCTCGCCGACGCCCTGGGTCAGAACCGGCCGACCGCCGAGCAGTCCGCCGTGATCGCAGCACCGATCGGTCCCACCCTGGTCGTGGCCGGAGCCGGCGCGGGCAAGACCGAGACCATGGCGGCCCGTGTGGTGTGGATGGTCGCCAACGGTTTCGTGCACCCCGATCAGGTGCTGGGTCTGACGTTCACGCGTAAGGCCGCGCAGCAGTTGACATCCCGTATCCGGCAACGCCTCGCCAGGCTGGCCGGCTCGGAGCTGATCCTTCGGGCCGACCCGTCGGGCGCATTGCGAGACTCCATCGTCAGCGGCGAGCCCGAGGTGAGCACCTACCACTCGTACGCCGGCCGACTGATCGCCGAGCACGGACTGCTGCTGCCGGTGGAACCGTCGGCGCGGCTGCTCACGGAGACCGAACTTTGGCAACTCGCCTACCGCGTCGTCAGCTCGTGGGACGGAGACATCGACCTCGACCGGACGCCCACGTCGATCACCGAGTCCGTCCTCGCGCTCGCCGGTCAGTTGGCCGAGCACCTCGTCGATCCCGCCGACCTGAGGGAAGCACACACCGAACTGGACAAGTTGGTGCACACGCTGCCCGCCGGTCCCGGGCAGCGAGGCGGGCCCAGCAAAGTGCTGCTGGACGCGTTGGACACACAACAGAACCGGGTCGCGCTGCTGCCGTTGGTCGAACGCCTCCGCGAGGTGATGTCCCGAGAGGGTGTGCTGGACTTCGGCAGCCAGATGTCGCTGGCGGCCACCGTGGCGTCGGACCACGCCGACGTCGGCGCGTCCGAGCGAGCGCGGTTCAGGCTCGTCCTTCTCGACGAGTATCAGGACACCGGCCACGCCCAGCGCGTGCTGCTCTCGTCTTTGTTCGGGGGTGGAGCAGACCCCGGCCTTGCGGTCACCGCAGTGGGGGATCCGATGCAGTCGATCTACGGGTGGCGAGGAGCGTCGGCGGCCAACCTCCCTCGCTTCACCACCGACTTCCCCCTTCCCGGTGGGCGGTCCGCCCCGGTACGCGAGCTGTCGACCAGCTGGCGCAACCCGCCCGAAGCGCTGGCTCTGGCCAATCTGGTTGCCGCACCACTGCGTTCGCGAGGCGTCACCGTGGACGAGCTCACTGCCCGCCCCGGGGCCGCTCCCGGTGATGCGCGGCTCGCGCTCACCGAGACGGTCGACGAGGAGCGTGACTGGGTGGCCGCCCGCATCGCCGCGGAGTACGACGCCGCGTACGACACGGGTCGCGAGCCGCCCACGGCGGCCGTGCTGATCAGGCGAAACGCCGACGCGGAACCGATGGCGGAAGCACTGCGACGTCGGGGTCTACCCGTCGAGGTGGTCGGGCTGGGCGGATTGCTCCGCACGCCCGAGGTGGCCGATCTGGTGGCGATGCTCAGACTGGTCGCCGACCCGCTGGCGGGAAGCGCCGCCATGCGGATCCTCACCGGATCGAGATGGCGTCTCGGAATCGGCGATCTGCGGGCCCTCTGGGATCGTGCGGGACGGATCGGAGCACAGGGTCGACGAGATACCGCCGGTGCCGTCACCGACCCGTCCGCGCTGGACGAAGCTCTCGACGCCGTGGTGCCCGGCGAGCGCGCCGAGCAGTCGGGACTTGTCGACGCCATTGCCGACCCGGGAGACCCGTCGGCGTACTCCACGGCCGGATACCGCCGAATCGTCGAGCTCGGGTCCGAACTGCATGCACTCCGAGGGCGATTGGGCCAGCCCCTCAGCGAGCTCACCGCGGACGTGGAGCGCGTCCTCGGCATCGGAATCGAAGCCGGGTCGCGCAGCCGAGGCGGCGAAACTCTCGGCGCCGGCCGCGAACATCTCGACGCGTTCGCCGACGTGGTGGCCGATTACGGCGATCGGCCCACCGCCACCCTGTCGGGCCTCCTCGGCTTTCTGGCCGCCGCCGATTCGGTCGAGAACGGCTTGGCACCAGGAGAAGTCGAAGTGGCGGCGCACCGCGTACAGGTGTTGACGGTGCACGCAGCCAAAGGCCTGGAATGGGAAGTCGTGGCCGTGCCCCACATGAGTCGGGGAGTATTCCCCTCGTCGACGGCGCCGTCCTACTGGCTCGGTTCCGTGGCGGAACTTCCGCCGTCCCTGAGGGGTGACCGAGCTCGCGACGCCGACGACACCGAGGGCGTCCCCGTTCTCGACCTGTCCGAGGCCTACAACCGCAAGGACATCGAGACCGCCCTCACGGCGCACAAGGAAGCTCTCAAACGCCGCAAGCTCGCGGAGGATCGCCGGCTGTTCTACGTGGCCGTCACCAGAACCGAACGGGCACTGTTCGTTTCGGGCTACCACTGGGACAGCGCCGGGTCCGCAGCGCGCGGATCGTCGGAGTTCCTGGACGAACTTCACGACTACGCGGTGGGCGCCGGGGCAGCGGACGGTGTGGCGGTCGTCGACGTGTGGGCCCCGGCGCCCGAGGACGGTGCGGTGAACCCCTTCGGCGGAACGTCCGCGTCCGCGATGTGGCCGGCGGATCCCTTCGGATCGCGCCGCGACGCCGTCGAACTCGGTGCAGCAGCGGTCCTCGCGGCGGCGGCCGAACCCGAACCCGATGCCGTGGCGGCCGACGACGATCCAGAGGGCTGGGCTGCCGACATCGACGCACTGCTCGCCGAACGCGACGCCCGCCGGTCGGTGCACACCGAGGTCGAGGTGCCCGGCCACCTGTCGGTGAGTCAGCTCGTCGACCTCGTCGCCGATCCCGATGCGTTGGCGGCCAAGCTGCGTCGGCCGGTGCCGTATCCGCCGAACCCGCTGGCCCGCCGCGGCACCGCGTTCCACGCCTGGGTCGAACGGCGCTTCGGGGCAACACGTCTGCTGGACATGGACGAGTTGCCTGGCGCGGCCGACACCGGAGCCGCCCACGACAGCGAACTGACCAGGCTGCAGGATGCCTTCAATCGATCGCCCTGGGCGATGCGGAGTCCGGTCGAAGTGGAGGTTCCTTTCGAGACCACCGTCGCCGGCGTGGTTCTGCGCGGCCGCATCGACGCCGTGTTCGAGGATCCGGACGGGGGATGGACGGTGATCGACTGGAAGACCGGCGCCGAGCCGAGCCCGGACGACGAGCACGCCGTCACCATGCAGCTTGCCGCCTACCGAGTGGCCTGGGCGGAGTTGGCGTCGGCTGCACGTCCCGAGCGCCCGGTTCCGCTCGAGTCTGTGCGCGCGGCGTTCCACTACGTCAGATCGGGCCGCACCATAGCTCCGGAGAATCTTCCCGATGCCCGCGAGCTCGAGGAACTGATCGCGAACTCGGGCAGCTCGTGATCAGCTGCTGCGGCGGACCTTGACAGCCTCGGTGATCAAGGGAATCTGCAGCGGAAGACGCGCCAGCACACCGGCTTTCATCGCAGGGGTCGTCTTCGAGCTGCGCACCCAGTCCACCGCCATCTGAACGTTGGCCGGAAACACCGCAACGAAGAACAGCGCCGCCGCGCCGGCCGCGGTGCGCCGCGTACGCGGGGCCGCGAGACCGCCGGCCAAGGCCAACTCGGCAACGCCCGACACGTACGTGTAGGTCCGCGCACTACCCGGCAGCGCCCGCGGCACCTGCTTGTCGAACGGACCCGGCGCGGCGAAATGCAGAACACCCGCCCCACCCAGGAGGGCTGCGAGGCGTAGTGCGGCGGTCTGTCCACGGGAGTCGGTCATGGTGACACCCTGCATCACCCGCGCGGGCGACGCCAGTGTGCACGCTAGGCTGCGATCGAATCGCGTTACCGACGCGAGGACGACGAAGCAACCGCGACGACGCACATCGAGGGGCAGATCAATGGCCGGACGGCTGAGCTCGCGTCTGCGCAAGAGCAATACCGTGCTGACCGACCGCCCGGACTTCGCGCTCGTGGGCGTGCTTCGCATTCCCACCATCGAATCCAGCCCGTGGCGGGCAATCTGGCAACGCATCGTGATCGCGCTGATCGTGCTGTTCGTTGCCGCGATCATCGTCTACATCGACCGCGACGGATACGCCGACAACCAGGACAACGAGCTGTCCTTCCTCGACGCCTTCTATTACACGACCGTCTCGCTATCGACCACCGGGTACGGCGACATCGCACCCATCTCGCCGACGGCCCGGCTGGTGAACATCCTCGTCATCACCCCGTTGCGCGTGCTCTTCCTCATCCTGCTCGTCGGAACAACCCTGTCAGTGCTCACCGAACGTTCGCGCCAGGCGTTCAAGATTCAGCGATGGAGGCGCAGCGTGCGCAATCACACGGTCGTCGTCGGGTACGGAACGAAGGGGCGCACGGCGGTCGACGCCATGCTCGGAGACGGAGTGGCTGCCGCGGACATCGTCGTCGTCGACACCGATCAGACCATCCTCGAATCCGCCGCCAACCTCGGACTCGTCACCGTCCACGGGTCCGCCACGCGGTCCGACGTCCTGCGGTTGACCGGGGCTCAGAACGCGTCGGCCATCATCGTGGCCACCAACCGCGACGACACCGCGGTGCTGGTGACTCTGACCGCGCGCGAAATGGCGCCGAAGGCCAAGATCGTGGCAGCCATCCGCGAGGCCGAGAACGTCCACCTTCTGCGCCAGTCCGGGGCCGACTCCGTCGTCGTGTCGTCCGAGACCGCAGGCCGTCTCCTCGGAATCGCCACCACCACACCGAGTGTCGTGGAGATGATCGAAGATCTCCTTACCCCGGAAGACGGCTTCGCCATCGCCGAGCGGGAGGTCGAACGCGACGAGATCGGCGGATCGCCCCGTCATCTCGCGGACATCGTCCTCGGTGTGGTGCGGGACGGACGGCTTCTGCGGGTCGGATCACCCGAGGTCGATGCGGTCGAGGCCAACGATCGCCTGCTGTACATCCGCCGCGTGTCGAATTAGTTCCGGCCTTCAGTAGTGTCCTAGCAGTGCCCGAGACCTCCAGCTCCACCTTTTCCCTGACCACGGAACCGATGTTGTCCCGCTCGCCCATCGACCGAGCGGAGGAGCTGCGGCGCAACGACGATGCGTTGGCGCACGGGTGGTCCACCGCGTCGATGCTGTCGGTCGATCACCAGGGACGCGTGCGCATCGACGACGGGCGGGTCGTACTCGTCCCGGCGACGGACGTCAGCGAGGAACGCGCGGACGACGCCGTGTTCCTCGGTGTGGTGGACGGCCGACACGTGTGGGCGCGCAGCGTCGGTGCGTTGAGCGGCGACCTGGCCGATCTGCGACTCATGGGTCAGGTGCTCGACGACGATTCGGCCGGCCTGCTGGTCACCGCCGTCGCGCTGCTCAATTGGCACCGAAGCGCGTCGTTCAGCTCGATCGACGGGTCGCCGACGGTTCTGTCCTCGGCCGGCTGGTCACGCACCAGCACGGCGAGCGGCCACGAAGAATTCCCCAGGTCCGACCCGGCCATCATCTGCCTCGTCCACGACGGCGCCGACCACGTACTGCTCGCCCGTCAACCCGTCTGGCCCGAGCGCAGAATGTCGGTGCTCGCGGGCTTCGTCGAGGCGGGGGAATCGATGGAGACCTGCGTCGTGCGCGAGATTCGCGAGGAGGTGGGTCTCGACGTCACCGACATTCGCTACCTCGGCAGCCAGCCGTGGCCGTTTCCCCGGTCACTGATGATCGGGTTCGCGGCCAGGGCCGATCGAGCGCAGGCTGTCTCGTTCAACGACGGCGAGATCGCCGAAGCCACCTGGTTCTCGCGGGCGCAGGTGCGTGACGCCCTGGCCCTGGGGGACTGGACCGCCGCGGACGACGCGCCCCTGCTACTTCCCGGATCCATCTCCATCGCCCGCGCGATGCTCGAGTCCTGGGCCGCGCTCGACTGAGGCAGCGCTGGAACGATCCTGTCGAATCAGATGCCGAGCGCCTTCTTCACCTGCGCGAGCGACGGATTGGTGGCGGTGCTGCCGTCCGGAAAGAGCACGGTCGGGACCACGTGGTTGCCACCGTTCACACTGCCGACGAATTCCGCGGACTTCGGATCGCGCTCGATGTCGATCTCGGTGTAGCCGATCCCGTTCTCGTCCAGCTGCGTCTTGAGCCGGCGGCAGTAGCCGCACCAGGTGGTCGAGTACATGGTCATCTGAGCGTTGTCGGTCGATGTCATGGTCAGTCCAACGCCCCAACACCGGATCGTGTTCCGCAGGCTCCGCTCGTACGACGTTGTCGGGGGCGGCTGACATGATGGACCCATGGCTTCGGACGCGATGATCGACGGGCTCGATCCCGAGCAGTCATCGGCGGTGTCGGCGCCCCGCGGGCCGGTCTGCGTCCTCGCCGGTGCCGGTACCGGTAAGACGCGCACCATCACCCGCCGCATCGCGCACCTCGTCGAGGCCGGTCACGTCTCGCCCGGCCAGGTCCTGGCCGTCACCTTCACCGCCCGCGCCGCCGGCGAGATGCGTGAGCGGCTGCGTGCCCTCGGCATTCGAGGCGACGGCGGGCAGGTGCAGGCGCGCACCTTCCACGCCGCCGCGATGCGGCAACTGAAGTATTTCTGGCCGCAGGTGGTCGGAAGCTCCGACTGGCAGTTGCTCGACCGCAAGTTCGCCGTGGTGGGCCAAGCTGCGTCGAAGGTCGGCCTGCCGACGTCGACGGACAGTGTGCGTGACCTCGCGGGAGAGATCGAGTTCGCCAAGGCGTCGCTGATCGCGCCGGAGGACTACCCGGCTTTCGTCGCTCGCATCCGCCGTGATGCGCCGTTCGATCCGGACAAGGTGGCGGCGGTCTACGACGGGTACGAGCAGCTCAAATCCCGCAATCCCGACGCCGTCCTGCTCGATTTCGACGACTTGCTTCTCCACACCGCCGCTGCGCTCGAGAACTCCCCGGCGGTGGCCGAGGAGTTCCGCGACCGGTACCGATGCTTCGTGGTCGACGAGTACCAAGACGTCACTCCTCTTCAGCAGCGGGTTCTCGACGCCTGGCTGGGGGAACGCGACGACCTGACCGTGGTCGGTGACGCGAACCAGACCATCTACTCCTTCACAGGCGCGACGCCGAAGTATCTTCTCGACTTCTCCCGGCGGTTCCCCGATGCCACGGTGGTCCGGCTCGAACGCGACTACCGGTCGACGCCGCAGGTCGTCTCGCTCGCCAACCGGGTGATCGGCGCGGCACGGGGGCGCATCGCCGGTACGCGGCTTCAGCTCATCGGGCAGCGCGAGAGCGGTCCCGAACCGACGTTCGTGGAGTACGACGACGAAGCGGCCGAGGCAGCCGGGGTGGCCCGGTCCATCCAGCGGCTGATTCGGACGGGTGTCGAGCCGGCGAACATCGCTGTGCTGTACCGAATCAACGCCCATTCGGAAGCTCACGAACAGGCTTTGACGTCGTTGGAGATTCCGTACCAGATCCGAGGCGGGGAGAGCTTCTTCGTCCGTGCGGAGGTCCGCCAGGCGGTGTCGGCCATCCGTGTGGGTGCGGGGCGTGACGACCTCCCGGAGGACGCGCGCCGAGGCGACGGTTTGCCGAGTCTCGTTCGGGCTCTGCTGGCTCCGCTGGGGCTCACATCGTCCGAACCCACGGGCGCGCAGGCTCGCGAGAAATGGGCGTCGTTGCAGGCGTTGGTCGCGCTGACCGAAGAACTCGTCTCTCAGGTACCGGATCTCGACGTCGATGGGCTGCTGCGTGAGTTCGCCGCCCGCGCCGAGGCTCGGCATCCACCGGTCGTTCAGGGTGTCACGCTGGCGTCGCTGCACGCGGCGAAGGGCTTGGAATGGGACGCGGTGTTCCTCGTCGGTCTGACCGACGGCACCTTGCCCATCACTCACGCTCTGGGAGAGAACAATTCGGCTCCCGACGAGGCGGCGGTGGAGGAGGAGAGGCGCCTGCTCTACGTCGGAGTGACCCGCGCGCGTGTGCACCTCGAGCTGTCGTGGGCGTTGGCGCGCAACGCCGGTGGCCGCAAATCCCGTCGGCGGTCACGTTTCCTCGTCGGCCTGGTCCCGGACGACTCGCCGGCGTCGCGCATCGCGGCGCCCACGGCGACGAAGAAGCGGCCGGTGTGCCGGGTGTGCGGCAAACCCGTGATCGGGACCACCGCCACCATGCTCGGCCGGTGTGAAGCGTGCCCGTCCGATGTGGACATGGAGCTCCTCGAGGCGTTGCGCGCGTGGCGGTTGGAGAAGTCGCGCGAGCTGAAGGTTCCCGCCTACGTGGTCTTCAGCGACAACACCCTCACCGCCATCGCGGAGCAGCGTCCGGGAGACGATCGCGGTCTGGTGGGAATTCCCGGAATCGGCGCGAAGAAGCTCGAGCGTTTCGGTGCGGACGTTCTCGAATTGGTCAGAACGGGATCGGTCAGCGTCCGGTGACGAGGATTCTCGACTTCCACGATGTGACGAAACCGCAGGTAGAAAAAGGGTTGTGCTTCGGTGTGAAGCTTGTTTAGTGTTATCGCCGTACCCGCGTCGTAGTCCCGAAAAGGATGTCGGCGCCGTCGAACAGTCACGCGCAGAGAGTGGGAGGTGTTACCCGTGAAGAAGATTCAGATGACCGACGCATCGAGCGTCGTCGCGTTCGCCTCCCGTTCCGCAGTCGCATTCGCGGTGCACCTCGACTTGGGGCATGCCGCATGGGCGCCGCGCACGGCAGGCAATGCCGCATTCCGCGTCGCCCGACTGCGCGAGGCAGATCGCGAATCCGTACCGGTCAGCATTCATCGAGAACGATCTCGATAGACGCTCACCTCCTCCACCGAGGCCACGGATTCGCACTCGCGAACCGTGGCCTTTGTCGTGAGAGGGCTCTCACGAACTTCGGCAATCGGTTCTCGTTCGCATCATCAACCGTCACACCGATTTTCATCGAAGAGAGCGTAAGGAGTACGACGTGTCACCCGTAACCGATCGGACGACATGCCGAAACGACATCCGAAGCCGGATCGGCTCGGACAGCCGTCCCTACAACGACATACCGTGCCGTGAGGTCGATCCCGACCTGTGGTTCGCCGAGACGCCGTCTCAGCTCGAAGAGGCGAAGGAGCTCTGCTCCGGATGTCCCATCCGGTTGCGCTGCCTCGACGCGGCGCTCGGTCGGGCAGAACCGTGGGGCGTCTGGGGAGGGGAGATCTTCGACCAGGGCGTCGTGATCGCGCGGAAGCGTCCCCGCGGACGGCCCCGCAAGGACGCCGCAGCAACCACGCAGGCAGCCTGCGCATGAGTGCGGCATTGTGCGGCAACGACTTCCGCCGAGCGCTCTCGCGCTCGGCGGAAGCGGCCGTTCACTCGGTGAAGCCGGGCAACCATTCCTCGAGAATCGAGCGGTACGGGGCGTAGGCGTCCAGCTGTGCGCAGATCCCGACCGTGCCGAGCAGAACGCGAAAGATCATGGCGTACTGCGGGGGAAGGTTCAGCGACCGCGCCGTCTTGAACTGGGTGGTGGTGAAGTCGGTTGCGTTGCTTGCCATTCCCTGCATCCACGCACGTGTGAAGTGGAACGACTCCATCTTGATCGGGTCGGTGATCGGGCGCAGGTAGTCCGCGATCTCCTTGTCCGACACGTCGCGTCCGGCGATGATGAAATTCTGTTCGCGCAGCAGCTCGGTCAGCTCGTCGAACTTCTCGTCCTTGGCCAGACGCACCATGGCGCCCAGTTCTCGCGGGAGTCCGTTGGGCAGCCCCAGCGCCGCACCGAAATCGATGGCGCCGAGCCGACCGTCGGGCAGCAGCATGAAGTTGCCGGGGTGCGGATCGCCGTGCAGGATCTTCACGCGCGCGGGGGAGACGAACTGGAACAGGGCCAGTCGGTTTCCTGCCGTGTTCCGTTCCTCGACAGTGCCTTTCGAGATGATCGACGACAGCGGTGTGCCCGTCATCCATTCCGAGATCATGACTTTCGGCGAACTTGCCACCACCCGAGGAACGGCGAAATTCTCGTCGTCGTCTCCGATCGCCGTGGCGAAGGCACGCTGGTTGCTTCCCTCGATGCGGTAGTCCAGCTCCTCCTCCGTGCGGGCCGACAACTCGTCCAGCACGGATTTGATGTCGGTGCCCGGCATCACGGTCGCGAAGATTCCGACGAAGCGCTGCAGCGTCTTCAGATCCGACCGCAACGCGACGTCCGCACCGGGGTACTGCACCTTCACCGCGACGTCCCGGCCGTCCGACCACACGGCGCGGTGCACCTGGCCGATACTCGCCGACGCGGTCGGCGTGTCGTCGAAATCCTTGACCCGCTGCCGCCAACCGGTGCCCAGCTGCTGATCCAGTACGGCGTGAACACGTTTGACGGGCATCGGCGGCGCTTCGGCCTGCAGTTTGGTGAGCGCTTCGCGATACGGTTCCGCGAACTCCTCCGGGACGGCAGCCTCGAACACGCTCAGCGCCTGGCCGAGCTTCATCGCGCCGCCCTTGAGCTCACCGAGCACACTGAACATCTGCTCGGCGGCCTTCGCGGCCAGCTGCGCGTCGATTTCGTCTCGGTCGCCACCGGCCATCTTGCGACCGAAACCCATAGCCGCACGACCCGCGATCCCGAGCGGGATGCTGGCGAGCTTGGCGGTTCGTGCAGAACTGCGGCGGGGAATGTCGGGCACGCCTCCATCATTCACGACGATGCCCGGCCGTGCCTGCGCGCCCTGCTCGAGGGCATGTCAGGTGCGCGCGGTGCAACCGCACAGCCGGTGGACGGGCCACATCCGCTGCGTCAGCGACGCTCGGTCGACGTCCACCTCGATGCTTCGACCCAGGGTGGTGGGTGGGGGACCGATGGGCCGGGTGAGCAGAGCGTCGACCTGTGCCACCGCGAGAGCGGCGGTCGCCGCGACGGTCGTGGCCGACGCGGTCCCGGTGGTCCCGAACAGCTGCGCGGCGAGATACGGCCACTCGCGGTCGTACTCGCAGCGCACGAGGTCCGCGCAGCGCAGGCAACTCGTGTGTCCGGGCAGAACCAGCGGTCCCACCACGCCGCACCCGTCGCGCAGTCGCACCGGGACGTGCGGGGTCAGGCTCCGCATCAACTCGGCCACCGTGCCGGGATCGGGGATCGAGTGGTCTGCGAGCACGACACAGTCGAAGTCGCTCGGCGCGTGGGGAAGTGCCGAAATCGCCCGGTCGACGTCGCTGCCCGGTGTGAGACCTTTCGCCACGGCGTCCGCGAGTGGTCCGCGTCCGACGACGAGAAGCGTTCGGCGGCCGGCGTCGTTGTCCGAGCGTGGACGCACCAGGGCGGCATCGGAGAGTTCGCCCAAGATGCGGGTCAGGTGCGAGGCGTCGATTCCGAGCTCGGCGGCACGCCAGTAGAGGTCGGGCAGGCTGCGTCGTCCGTCGATGAGCCGAAGCGCCGAGATCATGTCCCGCGGCTCCACCCCGGGTGGGGGACTGAGCAGACGAGTGCGCTCCGGTGTGCAGCCCACCTGCACGTACCCGTCTCTACGCACGAGAAGAGTGAGGTGTCTGTCCAGTTCGGGACAGGTCGAGCGATCGCGAAGGCCGGGTGTCACGGCTCCACGATTACCGCACGGCCCGCCGAGGCAGCTATCTCGACGCCCGAGTTATCCACACCCTTACGGCCCGCCGACCTGCAGATACAGTGTCCCCGACGTGGGAAGTCCCAGGTCGATCAGGATTCGTCGGTTCCCGGCTCGTCCGTCTTCTTCTCGCGTGCTTCCCGCTCGCGCCGTTCGGTGGCCTCCAGCTCCGCGATCGGGTCGTCGAACGTTCCGGTGTCACCACCGACGATGCGGTCGACGAACGCGGCGGAGTCGTCGAGGTCGGCGGCGTCCGGGAGCAGGTCGGGGTGAGCCCACACACCGTCACGTCCGTCGATTCCTGCCCCGTCGGTCAGTCGTCGCCACAGGTCGGCGGCTTCGCGGACCTTGCGGGGGCGCAGCTCGAGGCCGACCAGAGTCGCGAACGTCTGCTCGGCGGGTCCGCCGGATGCGCGGCGACGTCGAATCGTCTCGGCCATCGCGGATGCACCGGGCAGCCGCTCGCCGAGAGCGTTCCCGACGACGGTGTCGACCCATCCTTCGACGAGGGCAAGCAATGTCTCGAGGCGTTCGAGAGCGGCCTTCTGCTCGGGAGTGGTCTGGGGTTCGAACGTCCCCTGCTGCAGGATCTTCTCGAGCTGGGCCGGGTCGGTGAGTGCCGACGGGTCGATGCCCTGGGCGGCTTCTTCGAGCGCGCTGAAATCCATACGGATACCGCGGGCGTATTCCTCGACGGTGGCGAGCACGCGCTGACGCAGCCACGGAACGTGCGTGTAGAGGCGGTGATGAGCCACTTCACGTGCGGCGAGGAACACGAGAACTTCGCGCTCGGGAAGTTCCGTCCCCTTGCTGAACTCGGCCACCGCGGTCGGCAGCAGAGCACCGATGTCCTTGGGGCCGAGCGGAAGTCCGATGTCGGTGGAGGTCAGCACCTCTTTCGCGAGTTGGCCGAGGGCCTGGCCGAGCTGCGACCCGAAGGCCAGTCCGCCCATCTGGCCGAGCATGCCCATCATCGGGCCCATCATCTGCTGCGCCTCGGCGGGCAGGCCGGAGGTCCACATGCCGGAAATCTGCTGAGCCACCGGATCGCACAGGCGCTTCCACGTGTTCAGTGTGTTGTCGAGCCACTGCTGCGGTGTCCAGGCCTCGGTGCGGACGGCGCCGGCCGGAAGGATGGTGGCCGCGTCGAGCCACTGTTCGGCGAGATGTGCCGCGTCGGCGATTGCGGTGCGCTCGCCGTCACGGATGACGGGAGCGGCTCCGATCTGCTGCAACGCCAACTTCTTAGCGACGTCGTAGTTGACCGGCCCCGAACCGCCGCCGGTGCCCATGCCGCTGAGCATCTGGCCGAACTGCGTGAGCATCTGACCGAGCGCCGCGGGATCGAACCCCTCCGCGCCGAATCCGAACCCGCCGGCACCGCTCGCCGGGTCGCCGGGCTTGTTCTGCTCGCGGTCGGGATCGTCGTCGGAACTGGAGAATCCGAAATTGCTCATGGGTCAACGGTACAAGGCATGGCGTGATCGAGCGCCCTGTCGCGTGCGCTCTGCGCGAACACGGTCTCTACTGTGGACCCGGTGAATCGCAGGATTGCGACCTTGCTGGTCGCGCTGTTGCCGGTGTTGGTGCTCGGCGTTCTGGGCACGGTCGTCACCGTGCCGTTCGCCGCCCTGGGTCCCGGGCCCACGTTCAACACCCTTGCCGAGGTCGACGGCAAGCAGGTGGTGGACATCGAGGGAACCGTCGTCGATCCGACGTCGGGCAACCTGAACATGACCACCGTCGCTGTGCGTGACGGGTTGAACGTGTTCGAGGCGCTCGGGTTGTGGCTCAGCGGTCGTCAAGGTCTGGTCCCGCGTGAAGAGGTTTACCCGCCGGAGAAGACCGAACAGGAGATCCAGGACGCCAACCAGGCCGATTTCCAACAGTCGGAGAACAGCGCCGAACTGGCGGCTCTGCATTACCTCGATCTGCCGGTGGACCTGCGCGTCAAGGACGTCTCCGACAGCGGGCCCGCCGCGAACGTCCTGCGCGACGGGGACACGCTCGTCTCCATCGACGGCACGCCGGTGACGACGGTGAGCGGTGTGCAGGACGTCGTCGGGAAGATTGCGCCCGACACCTCGATCACCCTCGACGTGGTGCGCGACGGAGCGCCGGCCCGCGAGACCGTCAAGGTCGGTGCGCGTCCCGGTGACACCGGCCGCGGATACCTGGGCATCACCCCCGAGGAGGTGCCGAACGTCCCGTTCGACGTCACGTTCAACCTCGCCGACATCGGCGGCCCGTCGGCCGGGCTGATGTTCACCCTCGCCGTCATCGACAAACTCACGCCCGGCGAACTCAGCGGCGGACGCTTCGTGGCCGGCACCGGAACGATCAGCTCCGACGGGTCGGTCGGGCCGATCGGCGGAATTCCCTACAAGCTCATCGCCGCCCGCGAGGCCGGCGCCACGACCTTCCTCGTGCCGTCGGACAATTGCGACGAGGCCAAGGCGCATCAGCAGGACGGTCTGCGCCTGGTGAAGGTCGATTCCCTGGCGAGCGCGGTGGATTCGCTCGAGTCGTTGCGGTCCGGCGGCGACGCGCCGAGCTGCTGACGGTCTAGTCGTCGTCCTCGACCGCGTCGAGAGTCGCGTAGAGAGCCGCGACGACGTTCGGCGCCAGGTTCTCGTACGTCAAAAGTTCGACGGGAGCGTCGGGGTCGTCGTCGTCCTCGTCCGGTCGCAGTTGGAGCAGAGCCAGCGACGGCCCGTCCCGGAGTACGGCCGCGATGAGTCGTCCGTCGCGGCGCTCGGGGTGCGACTCGGCGGCGATACGGGCGGCGTGATCGGCCGCGTCGCGGTCGGCGAGCAACGGTGCGAGTGCGCTGTCGAGGTCGGATTCGGCGTCCGGGGGGAGTACGACGATCTCCTCGACCAATGCGCATCCCGCCACCGAGGACGGCCATGACGTGGTGGCGAGGAATTCGTCGAGCGCCGGTGATCCTCCGTCGACGTCGGCCGGGAGGCGCTCCTGCGCCACGGGCGTCAGTTCGGCGCCGTCGGCCAGCTGATCGAGCAGTGCGGGTTCCGCGGCCGCGAGTGCGGCGGTGGAGACGATGGCGAACATCTGCGGCGGCTGATCCCACCCTCCCGCGTCGACGAATTCGACCACCTCGCGGACGCACCGAGCGAGTGCGGCTTCGGCACCTTCCGCGTCGGCGTGATCGAAGTACGCATCGTCTCTGTCGCTCACCGGACCATCCTTGCACTCGGTACTACAGTCGGCATGGCCGCCACCGTCACCCGTCGGGTCGGCGGCGACCGCCCGTCGCTTGCGTAGAGTGGCGGGAAAATCGGACATTGCGATAACTGCCACATCTGCGACGAGCAGGTCGGGTATCGCGCGAAAACTGGAGTGTGGCACGTGGGCATGAGGCCCCCAACCGGACTGCCGTCTCTGTCGAGGCGCAGCCGAACCCTTATCGTACTGGCGCTGGTGGTCGCGGTTCTGCTGCTGATCGGTCCCAGACTGGTGAGCACCTACACGGACTGGCTGTGGTTCGGCGAGGTCGGATTCCGCGGTGTCTTCACCACGGTTCTCGTCACTCGCCTCATCACCTTCCTCGTCGTCGCATTGTTGGTGGGCGGCATCGTGTTCGGGGCCATGGTGTTCGCGTACCGCTCGCGCCCGGTGTTCGTGCCGGTGGCCGGCCCCAACGATCCGATCGCCCGGTACCGCACCACCGTGATGAGCCGTCTGCGCCTGTTCGGAATCGGTATTCCTATCGCGGTGGGTGTGCTCTCCGGACTTGTCGCACAGAGCAATTGGGTCACCGTGCAGCTGTTCCTGCACGGCGGATCCTTCGGGATCCAGGATCCGCAGTTCGGTCTCGACGTGGGCTTCTACGCCTTCGATCTGCCGTTCTTTCGGTCGGTGCTCAACTGGCTGTTCGTCGCGATTCTGATCGCCTTCCTCGTCGCTCTGGTGACGCACTACATCTTCGGCGGCCTCCGTCTCACGGGCCGCGAAGGGGCGCTGACGAAGTCTGCCCGAATCCAGCTTGCTGCTCTCGCGGGAACGTTCATCGTGCTCAAGGCCGTGGCCTACTGGTTCGACCGTTACTCGTTGCTCTCGAGCGGGCGCAAGGAACCCACCTTCACCGGTCCCGGTTTCACCGACATCAACGCGGTGCTTCCTGCGAAGCTGATCCTCCTGGCCATCGCGGTCATCTGTGCGGGCGCGTTCTTCGCGGCGATCTTCCTCCGGGACCTCAGGATTCCGGCTTTGGCCACGGCGCTGCTGGTGCTGTCGTCGATCCTCGTCGGCGCCGTGTGGCCGCTGGTGGTGGAGCAGTTCTCGGTGCGCCCGAACGCAGCCGACAAGGAAAGCCCCTTCATCGAGCGCAATATTCAAGCGACCAGGCAGGCCTACGGGATAACCGACGACACAGTCGAATACAAGGACTACTCCGGCCAGGCCACCCAGTCCCCGCAGCAGGTGGCCGGCGACACCGACACCTTGTCCAACATCCGACTGCTCGATCCGAACGTGTTGTCACGCACCTTCACGCAGCAGCAGCAGATTCGAAACTTCTACGGGTTCCCCGACACCTTGGCGGTGGACCGCTACGAGACCAACGGCGAACTGCGCGACTACGTCGTGGCGGCTCGTGAAATCTCCCCCCAGTCCCTCAACGGAAACCAGACGGACTGGATCAACCGTCACACCGTCTACACGCACGGCAACGGTTTCGTTGCCGCCCCGGCCAACTCGGTCGTCGGCGTGGCGACGGACGGGGACACCAACGCCGCCACGGGTGGGTACCCCGACTACGACATCAACTGGATCGAGAACAACCAGCAGGGAACGATTCGCAACGACGGTCCCGCGAAGCTCGATCAGCCCCGCATCTACTACGGGCCGGTGATCGCGAACTCCGACGCCGACTACTCCATCGTCGGATCCGGTGGAGATCCGCGTGAATACGATTCGGACAGCAAGAGTTTCACGTACGACGGTCAAGGCGGCGTGCCGATCTCGAACTGGTTCAACAGGGCCCTGTTCGCCGCCAAGTACACCGAGCGCAATCTGCTGTTCTCGAGCGCCATCGACGACCAGTCGAAGATCATCTTCAACCGTGATCCGCGCGACCGAGTGCAGAAGACCGCTCCGTGGCTGACATTGGACGGATCGACTTACCCGGCCGTCGTGGACGGCAAGATCGTGTGGATCATCGACGGCTACACGACGCTGGACAACTACCCGTACTCGCAGCAGATGTCGTTGGACGACGCGACCGCAGACTCGTTGGCGTCCACCACGACTCGTGCGCTACCGAGCAAGCAGGTCGGGTACATCCGGAACTCGGTGAAGGCCACCGTCGACGCGTACGACGGCACGGTCAAGCTCTACCAGCAGGACGAGAACGACCCTGTGCTGAAGGCATGGATGTCGGTGTTCCCGGGAACGGTGTCGCCGAAATCGGACATCACGCCCGAACTGGCCAGCCACTTCAAGTACCCGGAGGACTTGTTCAAGGTCCAGCGGGAGCTGCTGACCCGGTACCACGTGAACGATCCGCGTGAGTTCTTCACCAACAACGCGTTCTGGGAGGTGCCCGGGGATCCCACCGTCGACGGCGGCGCCGGCACCAACCTGAGTCAGCCGCCGTACTACGTGGTCGCGGCTGACCCCTCGCAGAGGGCCGAAGGCGCGACGTTCCAGCTCACCAGCGCGCTGACCGGGTTCCGGCGACAGGTGTTGGGTGCGTACGTCAGTGCGGACTCGTCACCGGATGCGTACGGAAAGATCACCGTGCTGCAGTTGCCGACGGACACGTCCACGCAGGGTCCGATTCAGGTGCAGAACCAGATGACCACGACCACAGCGGTATCCGAGAACCTGGGCATCGTGCGTCGTGAGAACACGGTGACGTTCGGAAACCTGCTCACGTTGCCCGTGGGTGACGGCGGGTTGCTCTACGTCGAGCCGGTGTACGCATCGCGGGCCAACGATTCCTCGTCGTACCCGCAGCTGATCCGCGTGCTCGTGAGCTACGGCGGACGGGTCGGGTATGCGCCGACTCTCAGCGAGGCGCTGAATCAGGCCATCGGACAGGGTGCGGGAACGCCCGCGACCGTTCCGACTCAGACGCCGCCGGATTCGAGCGGTCAGACGAGTTCGGCCGCACCGTCGTCGTCCGCCGCGCCGCCCACGTCTCAGACGCCGCAGACGCCGGCGAGCCGGGACGCTGCGGTGGCCAACCTGAACACTGCGCTGCAGAACGTGCGGTCGGCGCAGACGTCGGGCAATCTCGCGCAGTTGGGTGACGCGCTCAACGCGTTGCAGGCGGCGGTCGATCAGTACAACGCGTCCGGCGGCTGAGTTCGTCGGCGGTCGAGTTGTTCGACGGCTGACTGATCAAGGCGCGCAACGCAAAAGCCCCACACCCTGAGGGTGTGGGGCTTTTGCGTGTTCTGTGTGCGCGGTGTCAGCGGCCGATGCTGTTGATCAGACCGGCGTTCTGGTTGACCAGATCGCTGTACTGCTGTCCGAGTCCGTACTGATCGGCAATTGCCTTGCCCTGATCGACGAGACCCGAGAGCGGTGCGGGCGCCGGCGCTGCGGCGGGAACCGATGCGGGTGCCGGGGCCGGGCTTTCGGCGGCGGCGGTCGTACCCGAGCTGAGGTACTGGCCGCAGACGGGCCATGCACCGGCACCCTGCGTCTGCAGGACGTTCTCTGCCACCCGGATCTGCTCGGCCTTCGAGGCGTTGTGAGCCGAGCCGGAACCACCGTTGGCGGCCCAGGTGCTCTGCGAGAACTGCAGACCGCCGTAGTACCCGTTGCCGGTGTTGATGCCCCAGTTGCCGCCGCTCTCGCACTGTGCGACGCCGTCCCAGTTGTGGGTTGCGGCGCTGGCGGTACCGGTGCTCAGCCCGAGCGGGATTGCGACGACGGCGCCGGTGACGGCGGCCCATCCGAGTGCGCGCGTGCTGATCTTCTTTGCTGTGGTCATGCGGAGTGAATCCTCTCGTGCTGGTAGACGCGAGCGGCGCGTGTTCCGCCATTGGTGCTCGTCGATCCCTGCCCCCGGGTAAGTCGGGTATCCGATCCCGCGGGGCAGTGAGCGTCCAGCGGCGGGTCGGCCTGGCCCTTGATGCGGACCGAGGGCGACGGTAATGGAGGTTTCGTGAGCCGTCACATGAGCTTCCGGCACGGACCAACAGCTCGAACGGGGGTCGAAAATCGGCGTTCGCCCTGTTCGGACGGCATGACAGTCCAACCGTGTCCTGATCGTGATCTTGTTGTTACGTGGCGGGGATCACCCACTTTTTGAGACCGCGGTCACCCGTTCGCCCCTCGTTTCGCCCCGCTGAACACGGGAAAATCGTTGTTCGGCACGCGATTTGCTATTCGCCGACGCCGTCCGGTAACTTCTTGTTCAGCAACTGAGGCGGTTCTCGAATAACGGTTTTCGAATCGCGGATCTCGAACAGTCACAGGGTGCAGGCATCGCGGGGTGGAGCAGCTCGGTAGCTCGCTGGGCTCATAACCCAGAGGTCGCAGGTTCAAATCCTGTCCCCGCTACCAACGGAAGCAAAAGCCGGCGTCTTTTCGAAGACGCCGGCTTTTGTCGTTTCTCACATCCTTCGCCTCATCTAGTCCCGCTCCGACGAACCCTGCGGAGTTCTGACGTTCGGATACCCCAGGGGGTACTTGCATACCCCCCTCCGTATGTGGCAATGTACGTTTCGTACAGCCGATCCGAAGCATCGAAGAGACCCACATGTGCAGTCCCGCCCAATGCCCTCGGTGCGGCAAGACCACGTGGTCGGGCTGCGGTCGGCACGTCGACAGCGTGATGAGGTCCGTCCCGCAGGCGAAACGCTGCAACTGCGACGGATCCGCCGTATCCCGCCCGGCCGGTGGCCTGCGTTCTCTGTTTCGCCGCTGATCCGAACTCTTCGTCGCGTCCCCACCATGGTTGCTCCAGGTCGTTTGAATACCCCCACCCGTATAGGAGTTCTCGTGTCTCAGTCCGATACCGTCGCCGCGCCACGGCCCGGCGACCGCCACGACAGCGCCCCCGGCCGCCTCGGCCGGTGGGGCGCAGCCATGGTCACCCGCCGCCGCTGGGTGTTCGGTGTGTGGCTGATTCTTCTGATTGCCCTGGGATCCGCTGCGCCGTCGGTGTTCTCGTCCCTTGCGGGTGCCGGATGGCAAGCCAACGGCTCCGAGTCGGTGCAGGTGCGCGAGTTGGCCCAACAGCACTTCGGCGGGAACTCGTCGGCAGCCGTGCAGGTCGTCGTGCACAGCGACTCCGGTTCGCTGACCGACACCGCGGCGTCCGCCGCCGTCGCCGAGACCATCTCGATCCTGCGCGACGACCCCCGTTTCGGTGAGATCCTGCCACCGCAACCCGGGATGACCATCAGCCCGGACGGGCGAACCGGCATCGTCGTCGCCGGCGCCGCCGGGACGACCGACGAGATGGTCACTGCCGTCGACGACGTCAAGGACCGGCTCACCGCACTGTCGGGCAACGGGGTCGAGGTCTCTCCCACCGGCGCGTCGGCGCTGTGGTCGGATTTCAACAAGGCCAACCACGACGCCATGATCCAGGCCGAATTCATCTCGTGGCCGGTCACGCTCGCCATCATGGTCCTCGCGTTCGGCTCGTTGGTCGCCGCCGGACTTCCGCTGCTGCTGACCATCGACGGACTGGTTGCCTCCGCCGGCGGGCTGGTCCTGCTGAACGAGGTGACGCCGATCTCGGTGTGGGCCATGAACTTCGCCATGATGTTCGCCCTCGCCCTGGGCATCGACTACGCACTGTTCCTCGTCGCTCGCTTCCGCGACGCCCTGCGCACACGTGACCCGCGGGCCGCGGTCGCCGAAACCATGGACACCGCCGGCAAGGCCGTCGTTCTCTCCGGCCTGACGGTCCTGGTCAGCCTGTCCGCCGTGCTGATGGTGCCGGCGCCCGCGGTGCGAACCATGGCCGTCGGCATCATGCTCGCCGTCGTCTTCGTTCTGCTCGCCACCCTGACTCTTCTGCCTGCCGCCCTCGGCGCGCTCGGACCGAAGGTCGACGCCGCGTCCCTCCCGTACGCCAAGCGTCAGCCGCACCGCTCACCGATGTTCGCGGCCTGGGGCGCGCTTCTGCACAAGCATCCGTGGCCGTTCGCCCTCGCCTCGATCGGTGTGCTGGTGGCACTGGCCCTTCCTGTCCTCGGCTTGAAGGTTGCGATGCCGTCGATCTCCGTCGTCCCCGAGGACGCGCCCGTCCGGCAGGGGTATGCAGTGGTGCAGCAGCAGTTCGGTGCGGGCGCGCCCGGAGCTCTGCAGATCGTGGTTCCGCAGTCGGACGCCGCGGCCACCGCCGCCGCCGCGGCGAAGGTGTCGGGCATCGCCATGGTCACCCCTCCTCAGCCTGCTGCCGACGGCTCCGGGTACGCGCTGCTGCAGGCGATACCGGCAGTCGACCCGTCGGACCAGTCCGTGGGCGGCATCCTCGCCGACCTGCGCGGCGAGCTGCCGGACTCGGCTCTGGTCGGCGGCGCTCCGGCGGAGAATCTGGATTTGCAGCAAGCCCTGAACGATTACTTGCCGCTCGTGATCACCATCATTCTGATCCTCGGATTCGTGCTCTTGCTCGTTGCGCTGCAGGCCCCGTTGATCGCGTTCTTGGGCACCGCGGTCAGTCTTCTCTCCACCGCCGCCGCATTCGGTGTCGCGAAGCTGATCTTCCAGGACGGGCACGGCGCCTCGCTGCTCGGCTTCACACCTCAAGGATTCCTGAACGGCTGGGGACCTGTGTTCTTCTTCGCGATGATCTTCGCCATCGCCATGGACTACACCGTGTTCCTGCTTGCCACCGCGAAGGAGCACTTCGAGCGCACCGGCGACCCGACGACAGCGTTGATCGACGGTCTTGCCCACTCCGGGCGCGTCATCTTCGCCGCCGCCGCGGTGATGGTCGCGGTGTTCTTCACCTTCGCTCTGGCCGATCCGCTTCCGCCGAAGGAGATGGGCATCATTCTCGGTGTGGCCGTCCTTCTCGACGCCATACTGATCAGGCTGATCCTGCTGCCGGTTCTGCTGCGACTGACCGGAGGTGCCGCCTGGTGGTCACCGAGTTGGCTCCGCAAGGTCCTCCCGTCCATCAGCTTCTCGCACTGAATTTTCACGACGCTGAATTTCCAGAACACTTGATCTCGAGACACCGACGACAAGGAATCACTGTCATGAGCATCGCCATCTCCACCACCCTGACCGGCACCGACTTCGACACCGCAGTGCAGCGCACCCGCGACGCCCTCGCCGAACAGGGCTTCGGAGTGCTGACCGAGATCGACATGCAGGCCACCATGAAAGCCAAGCTGGGCGAAGACATGGAGCGCTACCTGATCCTGGGTGCGTGCAATCCGCCGCTCGCGCACCGCGCGGTCGGGGTCATGCGCGAGATCGGCCTGCTGCTGCCCTGCAACGTCGTGGTCCGCGAGGACCCGAACGATGCCGACACGATCATCGTCGACGCGATGAACCCGGACATCATGGTCGACGCGACCGGTGAACCCGCGCTCGGTGACGTGGCCGGCGAAGCCGCCACGAAACTGCGCGCCGCGATCACGGCGCTCGAGGGGTGAATGCCCCCAGGGGTACCATCGACTTCACCATCAACCGATAGCACCATTTACGGACACACTGACAGGGGCAATGCCATGATCGGCGACGAGGACAGCATCGCATTGGTTCTCAACCGTCTCCGCCGCGCGAACGGTCAACTCGCCGGCGTGATCTCGATGATCGAGAACGGGCGTGACTGCAAGGACGTGGTGACCCAGCTCGCCGCGGTGTCCCGTGCGCTCGACAAGGCCGGATTCAAGATCGTCGCCACCGGGCTTCGTGAGTGCATGACCGGCGCCACCGCGGACGACAAGGAGCCGATGACCGAGGCGGAGCTCGAGAAGCTGTTCCTCGCGCTGGCCTGACCGCCACGACGAGACTCCAGGGCTGACTTCTTCCAGCCTCAGCAGGGGCCTCAGCGCAGTCTCAGCATCGCCGCCGATACTGGCCGGGTGCGACTACTCTCACGATCCGGCGCCCGTCCCCAGCCGGGAGCGGGGTTGTCGATGCGGCGCCGTGTGGTGTTGCTGACCACGGCTCTGGCGGCCATCGCGGTGGCGGCGTGTTCGATCGCCATCTACGTGGTGACCGAAGACGCCTTGCGCGCTCAGATCGCGGAGAGAGTCGAGCGGAACGCGGCCAAGCTGGCCGTCAGCTCGTCCACGCAGGTGTCGCCGGACGCACTCGGCTTCGCGAACGACGGAACCGGCCCGATGCGCGTCGCGATGATCACGGCCGCGGGCGAATTCATCGCGCAGGACGGATCGACCGAGCCGTTCGAGACGGCGGACGGGCGGATGGCGCCGTCGTTGCAACCCCTGATCCGCGGGGAGACCGCACAGGTGGCCACCGAGACCGACGGCTATCTCATGTGCGGGATCACGGCCGTCGGGGGAGACATCGTTCTGGTGGCCGAACCCGAGTCCAGCATGGAACCGACACTCCACAAGCTGGTGGTGTTGCTCGGTGTGCTGGGCGGTGGTCTCATTCTCTTCGCGGCGGCGGTGGGCGCAGGGGCCGCGGGAATCGGTCTGCGGCCCGTCGAGCGCCTCACGCGGGCGACACGGCGTGTGGCGACGATGGGAGACCTGACGCCGATCACGGTGACCGGCAAGGACGAGTTGGCGCAGTTGGCCGTCGGGTTCAACACGATGCTGCGTGCGCTGGACTCGTCGCGCGCGCGCCAGAGTCAGCTCGTGGTGGACGCCGGTGCAGAACTGCAGGCCCCCTTGACGGCACTGCGCACCAACATCGAACTTCTCATTTCGGTGCAGGCGAGCGACGGCGGCGGGCTGGACGAGGCCACGCAAGCGGCGTTGCGGACAGATGTCGTCGATCAGCTCGACGAGCTCACCGGACGCATCCACCGGCTGGTCGAAGACGCGAGAGATGCTGCGACGGAATCGATCTCGGGATGAGATGCGGAAACGGGCCCGGCGCAAGAATCTGCACCGGGCCCGGGTCGAGACGAATCAGTCGAGACGAATCACTTGAGCTCGGCGGACGACTTTCCGAGAACTCGACGAGCAACGATGAGCTGCTGAATCTGCTGCGTGCCCTCGAAGATGTCGAGGATCTTCGAATCGCGCGACCACTTCTCGAGCAGAAGTCGCTCGGAGTAGCCGAAGGTGCCCGCCAACTCCACGGCCTTGAGAGTGATGTCGCTCGCCACGCGTCCGGCCTTGGCCTTCGACATCGAGGCCTGCAGCGAGTTGGGCTCCTTGTTGTCGGCCATCCACGCTGCGCGCAGGGCAAGCAGGTACGCCGCTTCCCAATCCGACTCGAGCCGGATGTACTCCGACGCCGCGGCGCTTTGAGTCATGGCCGGGGCGTCGTAGGAGATGTCGATACCGGCGTCGGTGAGGATGGTTCGCAGCTCCTCGAGTGCTGCCCGCGCGACGCCGATGGCCATACCTGCCACGAGGGGGCGCGTGTTGTCGAACGTCTGCATGACGCCCGCAAATCCCTTGTCGGTGTTGACGTCTGCGGATCCGAGCAGGTTGTCCTTCGGGATACGGCAGTTCTCGAACAGCAGTGCTGCCGTGTCGGACGCCTTGATGCCGAGCTTGTGCTCGAGACGAGCCACCGTCATGCCCGGTGTGTCGCGCGGAACGACGAACGACTTGATCGCGGCGCGGCCCTTGCTCTTGTCGACGCTTGCCCACACCACGACGTGCGTGGAGCGCTCACCGGCCGTGACGTAGATTTTCTCGCCGTTGAGGACCCACTCGTCGCCGTCGAGGGTGGCGGTGGCGGTGACGGCTGCGGAGTCGGAGCCGAAGCTGGGCTCGGTGATGGCCATCGAGGCCCATACCTTGCCGAACCGCTCGAGCTGAGCGTCGGTGGCGACGGCCGCAATGGCCGAGTTGCCGAGACCCTGGTACGGGATGGACAGCGTCAAGCCGACATCACCCCAGCACGTCTCGATGACGTTGACCAGTGCAGCCATGTTGCCGCCGTTGGCATTTGCCGTCTTGCTGGGCTTCGGCGCGTCCTCGCTGTTCTTGTCGCGCCCGCCCGCGGCACCGCCGATGTCGCCACCGGCGTCGGACATGCCTTCGACCATGGCGGCCATGGTGTCCAGCTCGATCGGATATTCGTGCTCGGCGAGGTCGTACTTGCGTGAGATGGGACGGAAGATTTCGGCGGCGACCTGATGTGCCTGATTCGCCTGAGCCTTCAGCTTCCTGGGGAGCTCGAGATTGATCATCGTGATTCCTTAGTCAAGGAGGAGTCGAGAAAGAAGTGGGGCCGGGCGGATCAGATGAGGACGATGCCCTCGGCGACGCCGACGGAACGCAGGTCGCGGTACCAGCGCTCGGCCGGGTGCTCCTTCGTGAATCCGTGACCGCCCAGGAGCTGGACTCCGTCCAGGCCGATCTGCATGCCCTTGTCCGTGGCAAGTCGACGCGCCAACGCCGATTCCCGCGCGAAGGACAGGCCCTGCTCGGCGCGCGACGCGCCGCGCTGGGTCACGAGGCGAATGCTGTCGAGCTCGATGGCGATGTTGGCCACCATGAACGCCACTGCCTGACGGTTGCTGATCGGCTCACCGAACGCGGTGCGCTCGTTGACGTACGGAACGACGTAGTCGAGGACGGCTTTCGAGGTGCCGGCGGCCATCGACGCCCATCCGAGACGGGCCAGACGCACTGCGTCGGCGTAGTCGCCGGCGCGTGAAGCCGAGTCGCCGTCGCCGAGCAGTGCCGACTCGGGCACGGCAACGTCGGTCAAGAGCAGCCGTCCCAGGCCCGCGGCGCGCAAGCCCATGCTCGGATCCGCTTCTACGACAAGGCCTTTGGTGTCGGACTCGACGATGAAGAAGCACGGCTTGCCGTCGAGCTCGGCGCCGATGACGAACAGCTCCGACGAGGCCGCCGCGGGTACCAAGCTTTTGACGCCGTTGAGCTTGTATCCGCTGGGGGAGCGCACGGCCTTGGTCTGCAGTGCGAACGGGTCGAAGAGTGCCCGCGGCTCGTTGATCACGACGGCCGCGCCGGGCACGGTCTCGCCGGTGAACGCCGGGAGGTACGTCTTCTGCTGAGCCTCGGTACCGAACTGTGTGAGTGCGACCGCAACACCGCTCGGCGCGAGGATGGGGAGCGCGAGGCCCATGTCGCCGTAGGCGAGCGCCTCGGCGACGAGGGCGTTGGTGACCGCTCCGCGTTCGCTCGCGGCGCCGTCCAGGCTCTCGGGGACGTTGATCAGCGTGATGCCGAGTTCGGCGGCGCGAGTGCCGAGGTCCGCCGGGGATTCCGCGGCCTCGTCGGCGTCGTGTGCGGCCGGACGCATGATCTCTTCGGCGAACTCCTTGACCGTCTCGACGATCATCTTCTGCTCGTCGTCCGGCGTCAGGTCGAAGTAGTCCTTGCGCGCACCCGTCGCGTCGGGAAGCCGCTCGGGCTTGCCGCCGCCCGCGACCTTCTCGAACGTGCGGGTTGCCGCGCCCAGAGTCTTGAACCCGGTCTTGGTGCTCTCGTAGATGCCGCGGTCGATGGTCTGGCGGAGGTTGTACTTCTCGGCCAGGTCCGAACCGGTGATCTTCGTCAGCACACGCATTGCGGTGCCGATCGCGTCACGTTTGACGGGGTTCAGGCCCGGTGCGGACGTGTCTCGTACGGTGTCTTGCTTCGTCATGATCACCAGCTGCTTCTCGGTGTTCGGTCGTGGACAGCTTTATCTTACTCACCGGTAAGATAGGTGTCTACTACCGAGTAAGTTCAGCGCGCGAGTCGCGCCAGAACTTCCTCCTGGAGCAGCCCGTTCGTCGCCACGGCACTACCTCCGTGCGGCCCGTCGGATCCATCCAACGACGTGAAACGTCCGCCCGCTTCCCGCACGATGACGTCCAGCGGTGCCAAGTCCCAAAGAGACACCTCTGGTTCGGTGGCAATGTCCAGACCTCCCTCAGCCAGTAGGCAGTAGGAGAAGAAGTCTCCGTAACCCCGCACTCTCCATACTGCGTCCGTCAGATCCACGAACTTCTCGCGCAGACCCAGCTCCCGCCAGCCCGACAGGCTCGCGAAACTCAGACTCGCCGATCCGAGATCGCTCACGGACGACACCTGCAGACGTCGGGGCGTCTCGCCGTCGTGACTGCCGAACGCTCCGCCGCCGGCGCTCGCCCACCAGCGCCGGTTCAGTGCCGGGGCACTGACCACGCCGACGACCGGCCCGCCGTCGACGAGCAGGGCGACGAGCGTGGCCCAGATCGGAACCGCTCTGACGAAGTTCTTCGTTCCGTCGATCGGGTCGACGACCCACTGCCTCCCGGCGAAGGAGGCTGTGCCGCCGAACTCCTCACCGAGGACGGCGTCGTCGGGTCGCTCAGTGGAGACGACGTCGCGCACCGCGGTCTCGACCGCGAGGTCCGCGTCCGATACCGGTGTCAGATCGGGTTTGTCGTCCACCCGCAGATCCTGTGCGCGAAACCGGTCGCGCGTGATGGCGTCGGCCGTGTCGGCGAGACGCAGGGCGAGTTCGAGGTCGGCGGAGTAATCGGGCACCGAATGAGATTACTCACCCTCGCGTGCCCCACGTCACGGCTGCGGGAGGTGACGTCGCCCGGCTCGGTGGTCGCCGACGGGGGTCATCACCACCTCGCCGCTCCCGGTACCCTCGACTACCGTGCATCCCGACGTTTCCGCAGACATAGCCGAGCTCGACGCCACCTTGAAAACGGTGGAATCGGTGCTCGACATCGACGAACTCCGGCGCCGAATCGACGAGCTCGAACATCAGGCCGCCGACCCGGAGCTGTGGAACGACCAGGAGCACGCCCAGCAGGTCACCAGCCAGCTCTCGCACGCTCAGGCGGAATTGCGCCGAGTCGAAGAACTGCGTCAACGGCTCGACGATCTGCCCATTCTGTACGAGCTCGCCGAAGCCGAGGAGGGCGCCGCGGGCGCCGATGCGTTGGCCGAAGCGGACAGCGAGCGCACATCGCTGCACGCGGACGTCGAGCTGTTGGAGGTGAGGACGTTGCTGTCGGGTGAGTACGACAAGCGCGACGCACTGGTCAACATCCGGTCCGGGGCGGGCGGCATCGACGCTGCCGACTGGGCCGAGATGCTCATGCGCATGTACATCCGCTGGGCGGAGAAGCACGGATACGGGGTCGAGGTGTACGACACGTCCTACGCCGAAGAGGCCGGCATCAAGAGCGCGACCTTCGCGGTCAAGGCGCCCTACAGCTACGGAACGCTGTCCATCGAACAGGGCACCCACCGCCTGGTGAGAATCAGTCCGTTCGACAACCAGGGCCGCCGTCAGACCTCGTTCGCCGAGGTAGAGGTGCTCCCCGTGGTCGAAACCACCGACCACATCGAGATTCCCGAAGGCGACATCCGCGTCGACGTGTACCGCTCGTCTGGACCGGGTGGGCAGTCCGTCAACACCACCGACTCCGCGGTGCGGCTCACTCACATCCCCACCGGCATAGTCGTCACCTGTCAGAACGAGAAGTCGCAGCTGCAGAACAAGGTGTCGGCCATGCGCGTTCTGCAGGCCAAGTTGCTCGAGGTCAAGCGCAAGGAAGAACGCGCCGAGATGGACGCACTCAAGGGTGACGGCGGCAGCTCGTGGGGCAACCAGATGCGCTCGTACGTTCTGCACCCGTACCAGATGGTGAAGGACCTCCGCACCGAATACGAGGTCAACAACCCGTCTGCGGTGCTCGACGGTGACATCGACGGGTTCATCGAGTCCGGAATCCGCTGGCGCATGCGTGGTGACGACGCCTGATGACGTTCTCGGCATTCGGACTTCCCGAGACCGCGGACTTTCAGCTGTGGCTGCGGAACAACGGGCTCGAGATTCTGCTCCTGATTCTCGGCGGCATGCTTCTCGCCCGGTTCGTCGCCTGGGCCGGCGCGAAGGTCACGATCAGAATCGACAAGAGCTACCAGCAGACCGATCAGCTGGTGCGCACGGAATCGGCCAAGCACCGCCACTCCGTCGCGCAGGTGGTCACCTGGGTGGTGATCGCGATGATCTACGTGCTGGTCACCATTCAGGTGCTGCAGAGGCTCGGTTTCCCGATCTCGTCGTTGGTGGCTCCCGCGACGGTTCTCGGCGCAGCGCTGGGCTTCGGTGCGCAGCGCATCGTCCAGGACATCCTGGCCGGCTTCTTCATCATCACCGAGCGGCAGTACGGATACGGCGACGTCGTCCGGATTGCCGTCGTCGGCGCCACCGCCGAGGCGAGTGGAACCGTGGAGGACGTCACCCTGCGTGTGACCCGAGTGCGCTCCGCCGAGGGTGAGGTGATCACCGTGCCGAACGGGCAGATCGTGAAGGCGATCAACCTGTCTCAGGACTGGGCGCGGGCCGTGATCGACATTCCCGTTCCGGTCACCGCCGAACTGGGACACGTCACCGAGATTCTGAAGGAGATCGGGCAGGAAGCGTATCGGGACTCCCGGCTGCGCGATCTGCTTCTCGACGAGCCGACGGTCATGGGTGTGGACAGCATCGAGGTCGACCAGGTCAACCTGCGGATGGTTGCCCGCACGCTGCCGGGAAAGCAGTTCGAGGTGGGTCGCGAAGTCCGTGCCCGCATCGCTATCACGTTGCGTCGCAACGGAATCACCGTCAGTCCCGAGCTCACGACGGGGCAGCCGGCGGCCGCCGCGAACGCACCGGTGGGGGAGGGTGAATGAGCGAGTCCACAACGCCGTCGTCGACGGACGGCGACGACCAGGCCGAGCACAAGCGGTCCATCCCGGCTCACCTGATGGGTCGCGTCCGAACCTCGACGGCAGGGCTCCTCGCGGCGTTCGTCCTCGTGCTGGGTCTGTACCTGTATCTGCGGCCGGACCCGACCACGGTCGAGAACTCTCCGGTGTACGTGCCTCCCGCTACGTCCACGCAGGTCGCTCCCACGCAGGAGTACGTTCCGACGCGTACACCCACGACGACGACAGCGCCGTCCACGACTCCGTCCGTGACGCCCACCCCCGGGTCCGAATCAGGCGGCGGCGCAGCGACATCCGGGTCCGGCGCGCCCACGACGACGACCACCCCCCGTTTTCAGCTCCCGACCATCCCCGGCCTGCAGCTGCCCGGCCTGGCGCCCACCACGACGCCTGCGCGGTGAGCGAGGCCGACCGGCCTGCCTGGCGCCGCGTCACGGCCGGCGAGCCCAGGTGGGTCGCGGCCGTCGCCATGGCAGCGGTCATCGCTCTGCAGGTCAGCCTGCCCGAGCGGCTGAACCTGTCGTCGCCGTACCTGCTTCCCGGCATCGAAGCGGCACTCCTCGTCGTGCTGGTGGCGGCCAACCCGCTGCGGATCGATCGCGTGTCGTCGCCGCTGCGCGCGCTGAGCCTGACGCTGATCGCTTTGGCCGCGCTGGCGAACGCCTTCTCGGCGGTGACCCTGGTCGTCGACATCGTGACCGGGGCCAACGGGGTGAGCGCACCGGCTCTGCTGACCACCGGCGGCACCATCTATCTGACCAACGTCATCGTGTTCGGCCTGCTGTTCTGGGATCTCGATCGCGGCGGACCCGCGGCCCGGGCCGCGGGGATCGCGGAGTACCCGGACTTCGTGTTCCCGCAGATGACGACGCCGGACCTGGCCGATCCGCACTGGGAGCCGAGGTTCGGGGACTACCTCTACGTCTCGTTCACCAACGCCACCGCGTTCAGCCCGACGGACACGATGCCCATGAGTCGCTGGGCCAAACTGGCGATGTCCGTCCAGTCGGTGATCGCCCTGGCCACGGTGGCGATGGTTCTGGCGCGCGCCATCAACATCCTGAACTGAGCGCGGCGATCCGGGGAGCGCGTGCGGCTCGCGGCTACACTGGCGACCCGTGATCAGCGTGGAGAATGTGTCCAAGTCCTACAAGTCGTCGACTCGTCCTGCGCTGGACAAGGTGTCGGTCGAGGTGGACAAGGGCGAGTTCGTCTTCCTCATCGGGCCGTCGGGATCGGGCAAGTCCACGTTCATGCGTCTGCTCCTGAAGGAGGAGACGCCGACGTCGGGCGACATCCACATCGCCAACTTTCACGTCAACCGACTGTCGGGTCGACGCGTCCCGCGGTTGCGCCAGACCATGGGGTGCGTCTTCCAGGACTTCCGCCTTCTGCAGAAGAAGTCCGTCGCGGAGAACGTGGCGTTCGCACTCGAGGTGATCGGCAAGCCGCGCTCGATGATCCAGCGGACCGTGCCGGAGGTTCTCGATCTGGTCGGCCTGTCGGGCAAGGCAGATCGCCTGCCCACCGAACTCTCAGGCGGCGAGCAGCAGCGCGTCGCGATCGCACGTGCCTTCGTGAACCGGCCGCTCGTTCTGCTCGCCGACGAGCCCACCGGAAACCTGGACCCGGACACGAGCTCGGACATCATGTTGCTCCTCGAACGCATCAACCGAACGGGGACAACGGTGTTGATGGCGACGCACGACAATCACATCGTGGACTCGATGCGGCGCCGCGTGGTGGAACTCGACAACGGGCGTGTGGTGCGAGACGAGGCGCGCGGGGTCTACGGCGTGGGCAGGTAAGCGCCCCTCTTCACGACTTCGGCCCCATTCGAACGACGAAAGTTCATCGACAATGCGCGCAAGTTTCCTGTTCGGCGAGGTCCTCACCGGCCTGCGCCGCAACATCACCATGACCATCGCGATGATTCTCACCACCGCGATTTCGCTCGGCCTGTTCGGTGGTGGCCTGCTGGTGGTCCAGATGGCCGGAAAGACACAGCAGATCTTCCTCGACCGCGTCGAGGTGCAGATCTTCCTCACCGACGACGTCTCGACCACGGACCCCGACTGCACCGGCGACATCTGTGCCGGGTTGCGTCGCGACATCGAGGCAACGCCGGCCGTCGTGTCCGTGCAGTACCTCAATCGCGCGGACGCGGTCGCGGACGCGACGAACCGAGTCTTCAAGGATCAGCCGGAGCTCGCGTCGCTGGTCAGCCCGGACAGCTTCCCGGCGTCGTTCAAGGTCAAGCTCAGCGACCCGGAACGGTTCGGCGTGATCAACGATCAGTTCGCGCAACGTCCCGGTGTGCAGAGCGTGCTGAACCAGCGAGAGTTGGTGGACCGTCTGTTCAGCGTCCTGTCCGGAGTGCGTAACGCAGCGTTCGCGATCGCCGTCGTGCAGGCACTGGCTGCAATCCTCCTGATCGCCAACATGGTCCAGATCGCGGCGTTCACCCGCCGAACCGAGGTCGGGATCATGCGCCTGGTCGGCGCGACTCGCTGGTACACCCAGCTGCCGTTCCTTCTCGAAGCGATCGTCGCCGCGCTGGTCGGTGCGGTCCTGGCGATCGCGGCCCTCTTCACGGCCAAGTCGGTGTTCATCGACTCCGTGCTCGATGATCTCTATCAGGCCAACATCCTGGCTCGCATCACCGCGAGCGACGTGTTGTTGATCGCGCCGATACTGCTCCTCGCCGGAATCGGTATGGCGGCGATCACCTCCTACATCACGCTCCGGTTGTACGTGCGGGAGTGATCCGAAATAAATCGGTGGCCGGCGTCCTTATGATGGATCGACGCCCATGATCGGAAAGGTCCCGCTGTGAAAGAGAAGGGTCGCAAAGCGATTGCGACCAACCGCAAAGCCCGGCACAACTACTCGATTCTCGACGTGTACGAAGCCGGCGTTGCGCTGGTCGGTACCGAGGTGAAGAGCCTGCGTGACGGAAAGGCCTCGTTGGCCGATTCCTTCGCGACCGTCGACGACGGCGAAGTGTGGCTGCGCGGACTCCACATCCCCGAGTACACACGGGGCAGCTGGACCAACCATGCGCCGCGCCGCAACCGAAAGTTGTTGCTGCACAAGCGAGAGATCGAGCATCTGGTCGGCAAGACCCGAGAGGGAAACCTGACCCTGGTGCCGCTGTCGATGTATTTCAACGAGGGCAAGGTCAAGGTCGAGCTCGCGCTGGCCAAGGGCAAGCAGGACTATGACAAGCGGCAGACTTTGGCCAAGCGCACCGCCGAGCGCGAGGTCACCCGCGAGATGGGCCGCCGCATCAAGGGAATGCGCTGACCGCAGTCCTTCTCGCTCTCGTGGCCGCGCTCGGCTACGGAGTGAGTGATTTCGTGGGAGGTGTGGCTTCACGCCGAGTGGCGGCTCTGCGTGTGGTCATCGTGTCCTACCCACTGTCCCTGATCGTCGTCGGTGCGCTCGCCCCGTTCGTCGGCGGGGAAGTCAGCCTCGCACCGATGGTGTGGGGCGTCGCTTCGGGTATCGCCGGCGGCATCGCCGTGTGGTGGTTCTACCTCGCTCTCGCCGACGGACCCATGGCGATCGTCTCGCCGGTCACCGCGGTTCTGGTCGCGGGCGTACCGGTCGTGGTCGGTCTCGCGCTCGGCGAACGGCCGACCGCACTGGCCTTCGGCGGTATCGCCCTCGCGCTGATCGCCGTGGTTCTGGTGAGCAAGGAATCACCCGACGACGCCGCGGGTGAGGTTGCCGGTGGCAGGACCCTGTCGTTCACCCCGGCGGTCGCGTGGCTGACCGTTGGATCCGGTGTCGCCTTCGCGCTCGCGTTCATCGCCATCGACCGAATCGGCGACTCGGACGCAGGTCTGTGGCCGCTGGTGGCCTCGCGGGCCGCCGCGACTGCCGTCGTGTGGGGTGTCGCGCTGTCGCGTCGGCAGTTCTCACCGCCGCGCGGGGGAGTGCTGAAGCTCGCCGTGTTCGTCAGCGTCCTCGACGTCGTCGCCAACGTGGCCTTGCTGTACGCGTTCCAGGGCGGCCTGTTGTCGCTGGTCAGCGTGATCGCATCGTTGTATCCGGCGGCCACCGTGCTGCTGGCGATGGTGATGCTGGGCGAGCGCGTCGGCGGCATTCAGAAAGTGGGCATGGCGCTCGCACTCGGAGCGGTGGGTCTGATCACGGTCGCGGGTTGACGCGGCTCCGAATGCTCTGCATGAACGAACCTTTCGCGGTCCGAACGCGCGTGCTGGTGACGGGCGCAACCGGGTACATCGGAGGCAGGCTCGCGCCGCGACTGCACGAGGCGGGCTACCGGGTCCGCGTGCTCGCCCGCTCACCACAGAAATTGCGTGACGTTCCCTGGGCGGCCGACGTCGAGGTCGCGAAGGGCGATCTGGGCGACCCCGAGTCGCTGGATGCGGCGTTCGCCGATGTCGACGTCGTCTACTACCTGGTCCACTCGATGGGCGGTACGAAGGATTTCCACCGGGCCGAGCGGGAGAGCGCCGAGAACGTCGCACGGGCGGCCAAGGGCGCAGGCGTTCGGCGCATCGTCTACCTGGGGGGCCTGCACCCCACCGAAGGTGAACTGTCACCGCACCTGCGCTCGCGCGCCGAGGTGGGGGAGATCCTGATCGATTCGGGCGTGCAGACGGTCGTACTGCAGGCCGGCGTGGTGATCGGATCGGGTTCGGCGTCGTTCGAGATGATCCGTCACCTCACCGACAGACTTCCGGTGATGACCACCCCGAAGTGGGTGCACAACAAGATCCAGCCCATCGCGGTCAGAGACGTGTTGCACTACCTGATCGAGGCAGCAGACGCACCGTTCGAGACCAGCCGAACGTGGGACGTCGGCGGCCCGGACGTATTCGAGTACGGCGAGATGATGAATCTGTACGCGGAGGTGGCCGGTCTGCGGAAGCGGCGCATGGTCGTGCTCCCCGTGCTGACGCCGAGATTGGCGGGTCACTGGATCGGAGTGGTCACGCCTATTCCGCGCGGTCTCGCGATGCCGCTGATCGAGTCGTTGCAGTACGACGCCATCGCGCACGAGTCCGACATCGGCGCGGTCATTCCCCCTCCCGAGGGCGGGTTGACCAGCTACGCCGACTCCGTCCGGCTCGCCCTGCGGCGCATCGAGGAGGGCACGGTCGAGACCACCTGGGCCAGTGCGTCGGACGTGACCGCTCCGTCGGATCCGCTGCCGTCGGATCCCGATTGGGCGGGTGAGGACGTGTTCGTCGACGAGCGCGCTCGTGATTGCAACGCGAGCCCGGAACTGCTCTGGGAGGTCGTCGAGGGTATCGGCGGCCAGAACGGGTGGTACTCGTTCCCCATTGCCTGGGTCATCCGTGGGTGGATGGACAAACTCGTCGGCGGCGTGGGGCTCAAGCGCGGTCGTCGCGACCCGCGCCGGTTGCAGACCGGCGAGGCCCTCGACTGGTGGCGCGTGGAGGAAATCGAGCGCGGGTCGCTTCTGCGGCTCCGGGCGGAGATGAAGGCGCCCGGTGGGGCGTGGCTCGAGCTGCGGGTGAGCGACCTGGGGAACGGCCGGTCGCGGTACGAGCAGCGTGCGATCTTCTTCCCGCGCGGGCTTGCCGGACGGGTCTACTGGTACGCGATCATGCCGTTCCACGGCGTGATCTTCCGCGGCATGCTCGAGAACATCACGGGCAAGGCGGAACGGTCCGAGGAGTCGACGCGCTCGATATCCGGATGATTCGGGCCGTTTGACGCGTTACACTGAACAGCCCCGGCAGAGAGCCGGGGTGCACACGGGGCTGAACGGTTTCGACTGTGTGCGTCTAGTTAGGGGAAGCGTGTCGGTGCAGGCGAGAGACCACCGTAAGCGTCATCGCAAAAATATAAGCGCCGATTCCAATCAGCGCGACTACGCACTCGCTGCCTAAGTAGCGACTGCGTGTCTGTCAGTCCGATCTTGCCCTCGGGTCGGGTACTGGCATCAGCTAGAGGGCTTACCTATTCACTCGGCTACGGAGTGATGCGGAACATCAAACAGTGGCTGGGATCGTCATCCAGGCTTGTCTGCGAGATCTGGAGATCCAAGTAGAGGCATAGCGGACTGCACACGGAGAAGCCCTAGCAAACCGACACAGGACCCGGGTTCGATTCCCGGCAGCTCCACCGACAAGGAAAGCCCCGCCTCCTACGAGGCGGGGCTTTCCTTGTGAGTCGGTCCATTCTTCAGGCGCCGACGTTCGTACACTGGCCGGTGTGACTTCGGTTCGAACGAGCGACGAGCTCCCGCAGAGCCTGGTCGAAATGGTGACCCACTCCGTTCGAGAGGAGGTGCTCAGCGGTGAGCTCGAGCCGGGCGCGCACATCGTCGAAGAAGCACTGTGTTCTCGCCTCGGCATCAGCCGCGCGCCGGTACGCGAGGCGCTCCGGCTTCTCGTGCAGGAGGGTCTGGTGGAGCACCGCCCTCGGCGCGGGTTCCGCGTCGTCGTGTGGTCGCCCACCGACATCGTGCAACTCTTCGGGATCCGGCAGGTGCTCGAACGTCACGCGGTGACCAGCGCACTGCCGATGACCGGCGATCCCGACGAGTTCTTCGCGGCGCCGCGGCGCGCGTTGGCGGAGATGGTCGACGCCGACAGCCGAGAGGACTCACTGGCCAAGGACGTCGCGCATCGCAGATTCCACGAGGCCATCGTGGGGCTGGCCGGCAACGCGCAGCTCGACCTCGCTTACGGGCCGGTGATCTTGAAGTTGCAGCTGCCGATGGCGCGCAACCTTCGGGAGGAAGCGCGCGTGGCGCACCGTATGGACGGCCTGCGGCGGCACGCCGACCTGCTTCGAGCGGTGGAGAGCAACGATCCGGACGTGGCCGTGGAGGCGCTGCGCCGCCACGGTGAGCTGACCTACCTGCACTTGGAGAACATCTGCTAACACGCTGGATACAAGACGAGACCGTCGTGTTCACAGAAACTGTCGACAATCGACGAAATGACGAACGAGACGCTCGACGACAACCAGGTGAGCGACATCCACGTGGCCGCCGGTCCGCGTTCGGGACCCACGGTCGCGGACATTCTTGCCGCTCATGCCGACGGACGCGCTACTCCCACCTCGACCGCGATGCGCGTCGCCGATGCCATCGAAAGCCGCGGCGACGACGGTACCTGGATCACGCCACTCTCACGCGCCGAGTTGCTCGAGGCCGCTCGTGCGCTCGAGTCCAGGCCGGACGCCCGCGACCTTCCGCTGTACGGGGTGCCGTTCGGCGTCAAGGACAGCATCGACGTGTCGGGGCAGCCCACCACGTTGGCCTGCCCCGAGTACGCCTACGTCGCCTCCGAGACGGCACCGGTCGTGACGGCCCTGCTCGAGGCTGGCGCGCTGTACGTGGGCAAGACCAACCTCGACCAGTTCGCGACCGGGCTGAACGGAACTCGAACGCCGTACACGATCCCGCGAAGCGTGTTCGGCAACGAGATCATTTCCGGTGGGTCGAGCTCTGGATCCGCGCTGGCCGTGGCGCTCGGCGAAGTTCCCTTCTGTGTCGCTACCGACACTGCGGGATCCGGTCGAGTTCCGGCTGCTCTCAACGGAATCGTCGGGTGGAAGCCGTCCCGCGGTCTCATCAGCACGGTGGGGCTCGTCCCCGCCTGTAAATCGCTCGACTGCATCACTTTGATGGCAACCACGGTGGACGATCTCGATCGGGTGTTCGACGTCGTCGCCGGTGTCGACGACCGCGACGCGTGGTCACGCGAACGTGGTGCACGCTACGACGGCCACCCGATCACGATCGGGTTTCCCGATCCGGGCGACCTGGCCTTCTTCGGTGACGACGCGATGGCCACCGCGCACTTCCAGGCGCGAGATCGTCTGCTGGAGTTGGGTTTCGGCTCGGTCACCGTCCCGTTCGCTCCCTTCGAGACCGCCGGCGAGTTGCTTTACCAGGGGCCGTGGGTCGCCGAGCGGCTCGTCGAGTTCGCCGATTTTCTCGACGAGAAGCCGGACGCCTTCGTTCCGGTCGTCCGAGAGATCTTCGAGGGTGGACGCGGGTACTCGGCGGTCGACGCCTTCCGTGCTCAGCAGCGTCTTCGGGAGTGCAAAGCCCTGGTCGCACGCCTGTGGAACGAGATGGACGTGATGGTTCTGCCCACGATCGGAACGACCTTCACGGTCGAGGAAGTGCAGTCGAACCCGATCGGGTGCAACTCGATGTTGGGTCACTACACGCATTTCGGCAACCTCCTCGATCTCACGGCGGTCGCGGTGCCGGCCGGGTCGACAGCCGACGGTCGACCGGTGAGCCTCATGGTGGTCGGGCCCGCGCTGGCCGACGACGTGGTGCTCGATGTCGCGGCGCGCATTCTCGGCCAGTCCCGATCGGTCCCTGCGGTGTCGCACCCTCCGGCCGCGGTCGATCGATCTGCGGTTGCTCGGATCGACGCCGTTCCAACGCCTTTCACGATGCCTGCCGGGAAGACTGCACTGCTGGTGATCGACATGCAGCGAGACTTCCTTCTCGAGGGCGGCTTCGGCGACAGTCTCGGTAACGACGTCTCGCGTCTGGCCACCGTCGTCGAACCCCTGGCTGCACTGATCGCCGGCGCACGGGCGGCCGGAGTTCCGGTCATTCACACCCGCGAAGGTCACCGACCCGATCTGTCGGATTGTCCACCGGCCAAACTGAATCGCGGTGCCCCGTCGTCGCGGATCGGTGACCAGGGCAAGTACGGACGCATCCTGATCCAGGGTGAGTACGGCCACGACATCGTCGACGAACTCGCACCCGTCGCCGGCGAGATCGTGATCGACAAACCCGGCAAGGGAGCGTTCTACGCCACCGAGCTGGAGGAGATTCTCCAGAAGGACTCGATCACAACGCTTCTCGTCACGGGTGTCACCACGGAGGTGTGCGTACACACCACCACCCGCGAAGCGAACGACCGAGGATACGAATGTCTCGTCGTATCCGACTGTGTCGGTTCGTATTTCCCCGAGTTCCAGCGAGTGGGACTCGAGATGATCTCCGCACAGGGTGGAATCTTCGGCTGGGTCGCCGATTCCGCCGCCGTACTGTCTGCGCTCTCCTCGCTCGCACCCACGCCGTAATTTCTTTTCCCCGCCAGAACTCCCACCGGTCAACCCTCCACCAGGACAAAGGAACCCATCATGGCCGTCGACGTCTCCACGCAGCAGACACCCGATCCCGCGACGCCGTTCCGCCTGCCCTGGTGGACCCGGGGCGACACCAACGCATTCTTCGGGCTCGGCTTCAACATCCTCGTGAACGTGCTCACGTTGACCACACTCAGTGTCGCCGTGGTGTCGATCCCGAGCAGCGACGTGCTGGGTACGCTTCTTCCCGCGCTCGGGGTTGCGCTGATCCTGGGCAACCTGTACTACATGCTGCTGGCTCGGCGACTCGCCGCGCGGGAGAACCGAACCGACGTCACGGCTCTTCCGTACGGGCCGAGCGTGCCGCACATGTTCATCGTGGTGTTCGTCGTCATGCTGCCGGTCTACCTGGCGACCGGCGACGCGATCCAGGCCTGGGCAGCGGGCCTCGCGTGGGCCTTCATGATCGGCATCATCGTGATGATCGGCGCCTTCGTCGGGCCGTACGTCCGCAAGATCACCCCGCGTGCCGCCATGCTGGGCACTCTGGCGGGAATCTCGATCACGTTCATCGCGATGCGCCCGGCGGCGCAGATGTGGGAAGCGGCGTGGATCGGTCTGCCGGTCCTCGCGATCATCCTCATCGGATTCTTCACCGACGTGAAGCTGCCCGGAAACGTCCCGGTCGGTCTGGCAGCCCTGCTGGTCGGCACGGCGATCGGGTGGATCGGCGGGTACATGTCGGTACCGGACGTCACCGAGGCGGCGAGCAATGTGGCACTGGGTCTGCCCGACCTTCGGCTCGACCTGTTGTGGGACGGGCTGAGCAATCTGGCACCCCTCCTGGCCACGGCTATCCCGCTGGGCGTCTACAACTTCACCGAGGCGATGAGCAACGTCGAGAGTGCAGCCGCGGCAGGAGACAACTACAACTTGCGCAGCGTGCTGTTGGCGGACGGGCTGGGCGCGGTCGTCGGGTCGGCCTTCGGGTCGCCGTTTCCGCCGGCCGTCTACATCGGTCATCCCGGCTGGAAGGACGCGGGCGGCCGCACCGGTTACTCGGTGGCGAGCGGCGTCGTCGTCGGTCTGATGTGTTTCCTCGGTCTCTTCGGACTGCTCGCCACACTCCTGCCGATCCCGGCGATCGTCCCGATCCTGCTCTACATCGGCCTGCTCATCGGTGCGCAAGCGTTCCAGGCCGTTCCGAAGATCCACGCGGTTGCCGTCGTCGCTGCGCTTCTGCCCAACCTCGCGGAATGGGCGACGGGGCTGATCGACAACGCTCTCAGCGCCGCGGGGACCACGGCTGCCGAGGTCGGAATGGACAAGCTGGGTGCGGCCGGTGTGGTCTACGACGGTTTGAAGACTCTGGGCGAGGGCGCTGTTCTCGCCGGCCTCGTGCTCGGCGCCGTGGTGACCTTCGTCCTGGACAAGCGGTTCGTCGCCGCAGCGGGTGCGGCAACGGTCGGAGCTGCGCTCGCGTGGATCGGTTTGATTCACGGCGCCGAAGTGAGTTGGGCGGCGTCACCGCAGGTCGCGCTCGGCTACCTCCTCTTCGGTGCAGTCTGCCTGGTGTACTCGCGCATCCCTCCCACTGCCGAGGAGTCGAGCGATGCGTCCGGCGTGAGTGAGACCGCCGCCTGACCGCAGTGTGAATTTCTGTTCCCGACATCACACAACGGGGCGCGTCGTCATCCGACTCATGGCCCGTTCGGTGTCGAATGACTGCCATGAATTCGAAGACCGACACGGTGCCCGTTCTGCACGGCTCCACACGAGGTCCCGTGACGTCCGCCGTCCTGGTCCTGCACGGTGGCAAGGTGAAGTCCCACGATCGCGCGACCCCGTGGCAGCTGTCGAGCGTGCGGATGGTGCCTTTCACTCGCTCACTGCGCCGAGCGCTCGACGATACCGCCGTGCTGCAGTTGCAGTACCGCTACCGCGGGTGGAACGGAGCCGAGGAGAGTCCCGTCCAGGATGCGCGGTGGGCGCTGACGCAGATCCGTGATCGGTACGGCGACGTTCCGGTCACCCTGCTCGGGCATTCCATGGGCGGACGAACCGCCGCTGCCGTCGCGGACGACAAGTCCGTCGTCGCGATCGCGGCGCTGGCACCGTGGTGGCCGTCGGGCGACGAAACGAAGCTCATGCGGCCCGACCAGTCGCTCCTCGTGGTGCACGGCACCGCCGACCGCTGGACCGACCCGGCGTTGTCGCGCGCTGCGACCGAGACAGCGTCCACCCGCGGAATCGCTGCGCGGTACATCTCGATGCCCAGATCCGGACATTTCATGCTTCGGGCCCCGTGGAGGTGGTCGAATCTCGTACGCGACTTCGTGGTGGACCAATCGCCGAGCAACTGCGCTACGAAAACTCGGTGAGTCGGCACAAACGAACAACCCGCCGATGAGTCGAAACTCGTGAGTCGAAACAACAGAGAAGAGCCCGACGTGACCACCACCCCTGAATCTGCACCACGGCGCAGCGTCGCTGTGGTCGGTAGTGGGGTCGCGGGTCTCACCGCCGCCTGGGTCCTGTCGAAGACAGCGAACGTCACACTGTTCGAAGCCGATCGGCGACTCGGTGGCCATGCCGACACACACGTCGTCGACACTCCGCTCGGACCACTCGCCGTGGACACGGGCTTCATCGTGCACAACGACAGGACGTACCCGACCCTGCAGCGGCTCTTCCGCGAATTGAACGTCGCCACGCAGGAATCGGACATGAGCATGTCCATTCACTGCGACGGGTGCGGCCTCGAGTACTCCGGCGGACAAGGTGTGTCGGGTCTGTTTCCCTCGGCCAGGACGGCCATGCGTCCGAAGTATCTGACGATGCTTCGCGAGATCACGCTATTCCACCGCCAGGCTCGACAACTGCTGGCGTCGCCGGACACCGACGACTCCGTCACCGTCGACGACTTCGTCGCCATGGGGGAGTTCTCGCCCTACTTCACGGCACACTTCATGACGCCGCTGGTGTCCGCAGTGTGGTCGTGCAATCCCGTTGTGGCGCTTCAATATCCGGCACGCTACCTGTTCACGTTCCTCGATCATCACGGCATGCTGGGGGTGAAGGGTTCGCCGACGTGGCGGACGGTGACCGGAGGGTCGGTCGAGTACGTCTCGCGTGTCGCGGCCGCGATCGACCGTATCGAGCTCGGCGCGCCTGTTCGCCGGATCCGCCGCAACGCAGATTCGGTCGACATCACGGTGGAGTCGAAAGCGTGTGAGCGTTTCGACGCGGCGGTGGTCGCCACCCATCCGCGACACGCGTTGGACATGCTCGTCGAACCGACGTCCGCCGAACACACCGTTCTCGGAGCGATGGCCTACTCGCCCAATCGCGCTCAGCTGCACACCGACGAGTCGGTCCTGCCGAGGTTGCCGCGTGCGCGGGCGTCGTGGAACTACTCGATGCCCTCGTGCGACGCGAAGCCGGACAACGTTCTGGTCAGCTACGACATGACACGCTTGCAGCGGCTGCCGGACACCGGCGCGCGATACGTCGTCACTCTCGGTGGCTCGGACTCGGTCGATCCGGCGTCGGTCATCGACGAGATGGACTACGAGCACCCGCAGTACACACCGGACTCGATCGCCGCGCAGAGGCGCCTTCCGGAACTCGATTCGGACACGCTGGCGTTCGCCGGCGCGTACCACGGTTGGGGGTTCCACGAAGACGGTGCGCTGTCCGGGTTGCGCGCCGCCGAACGCATCGGTGGAATGTGGACATGAGTACCGCGGCGGCGTTGTACGACACCAGAATTCGGCACGTGCGTACCGGTCCGATTGCGAACAGGTTCACCTACCGCAGCTACTCCTGGCTCGTCGATATCGACCGTTTGCCCCGATTGTCCGCCCCGCTACGGCCTTTCGCGCGTTTCGAGGCGCGTGACCATCTCGGTGATCCGTCGGCGACGTTGCGGCAGAACGTCGATGCGTTTCTCGCCGACCACGGAATCGATCTCCGGGGTGGACGAGTGGACATGCTCGCGTCCGCCCGCGTACTCGGGTACGTCTTCAACCCGCTGAGCGTGTTCTGGTGTCACGACCGTGACGGCGCGCTCGCGTGCGTGATCGCCGAGGTCCACAACACTTACGGTGAGCGTCACTGCTACCTCGTCCGCACCGACGAGCGGGGTGCGGCACGCACGGCGAAGGAGTTCTACGTCTCGCCGTTCAACGAGGTCGAGGGCGAGTACCGCATGCGCCTGCCGGAGCCGGGCGCCGAGCTCTCGCTGTCCATCGTGCTCCACCGCGACGGGCACCCACCGTTCGTGGCCACGGTCGACGGGACCCGTCGGCCCGCCACCACGGGGCAGATCGTGCGCACCGTCGCATCGCTGCCGATGGCGCCGCTCGTGGCGTCGGCTCGTATCCGTCTTCAAGGAATCAAATTGTGGAAGCGGGGCCTCCCCGTGGTTCCCCGTCGCGTCCACACCACCCCGGAGAGCGTGCAATGACTGCTGTGACTGATCCTTCCCTCGCGCTGAACGCCGAACGCTGGCCCAGCATCGCCCGGGTTCCGTCGGGCCCCAAGGTCAGGTTGGCGGCTCCCGTGGCAGCTGCACTGTTTCGCAACGCGGCCTCGCGATTGCCGATCCGCGTCGAGATGCCCGGAGGCGAGGTCATCGGCGGCGGCGCCGACGACCCCCTGGCCCCGGTGATGATCGTCAACCGGCCGGCCGCGTTCGCCGCACGTGTCGGCGACAGCGGACTGATCGGTTTCGGCGAGGCCTACATGGCCGGCGACTGGGACGCGCCGGACCTCGCCGCCGCACTCGGCGTGTTCGCATCGCGCATGGCCACCCTCGTTCCGGAATGGCTGCAGCGACTGCGCGGCCTCTACATACCCAAACAGCCACGCGCAGAGAAGAACACGACGAAGAACACCCGCTCCAACATCTCCCGGCACTACGACCTGTCCAACGAGATGTTCGAGTTGTTCCTGGACGAGTCGATGACCTACTCGAGCGCCCTGTTCCCGAGCGTCACGCCGGCGCCGACGTGGAACGACTTCGCCGACGCTCAGCACGCCAAGATCGACCGTCTGCTCGATCGTGCAGGAGTCACCGCCGGTTCTCGCGTACTCGAGATCGGCACCGGCTGGGGCGAACTGGCGATCCGCGCAGCCTCTCGTGGTGCCACCGTTCGCACGGTCACCCTCTCGACCGAACAGCTCGAACTCGCGTGCAAACGCATCGATGCCGCCGGCTACAGCGACCAGGTTCGCGTCGATCTGCTCGACTACCGGCTGGTCGACGGCGAGTACGACGCGATCGTGTCGGTCGAGATGATCGAAGCGGTCGGCCACCAGTACTGGGGCGAGTACTTCTCGACCATCGATTCGCTCCTGGCGCCCGGCGGCAAGGTCGCGATTCAGGCGATCACCATGCCGCACGAACGAATGTTGGCCACCCGCAACACGTACACGTGGGTCCACAAATACATCTTCCCCGGCGGATTCCTGCCATCCATCAGGGCGATCGAAGACGTGACCGAGAAGCAGACCACGCTGCGCGTACGCGAACGTCTGTCGATGGGTGACCACTACGCACACACTCTGCGGCTGTGGGACGAGCGATTCGCCTCCCGTGTCGAGGAAGCGGCCATGCTCGGGTTCGACGACATCTTCGCTCGGATGTGGCACTTCTACCTGTGCTACTCCGAGGCCGGCTTCCGGTCGGGTTACATCGACGTCCAACAGATCACTCTCGACCGTAGGAGTGCCACATGACCGCCGTTGCAACGACATTGGCCGACCTGCTGGCGCCCGTGGTGGGCGGCGAGCTGCCGGTGCATCTGACCGCGTGGGACGGGTCGACCGCCGGACCCGAGGATGCGCCGCACGTTCGCTTGACCAGTCCGAACGTGCTTCGCCGACTGCTGTGGAGCCCGGGCGAACTCGGCGCCGCTCAGGCGTACGTGACCGGGGAGCTGGACGTCGACGGTGACCTCGGCGAGGCTTTGACGCACGTGTGGTCCGTCGTGCACAGCCGCGGGCTCACCATGGTGCGGCCGACGCCCGCCAAGATCCTCGAATTGGTCCGCGCTGCACGCTCTCTCGGTGCGTTCGGCAGGCCGTTGCCTGCGCCTGTCTCGCAGGCACAGGTCAAGGGACGCCTGCATTCGCTGAGCCGGGACCGCGCTGCCATCAGCCACCACTACGACCTGTCGAACGAGTTCTACGAGATGGTGCTCGATCCCAACATGGCGTACTCGAGCGCGTACTGGACGTCGGACTCGCCCGACTACACCCTCGAGGACGCGCAGCGGGACAAACTCGACATGGTCTGCCGCAAGGTCGGTCTGGATCAGCGCCGAGGCATGCGTTTCCTGGATGTCGGTTGCGGATGGGGGTCGCTGAGCCTGCACGCAGCGGCCGAGTTCGGCGCTCGGGTCGTCGGGGTGACCATCTCGCGTGAGCAGAAGGCCTTCATCGACAAGCGCATTGCGGACCGCGGTCTCGCCGATCTCGTGGAGATTCGCATTCAGGATTACCGGGAGGTGCCGGACGGCCCGTTCGATGCCGTGGCGTCGCTGGAGATGGGCGAGCACGTGGGGCAGAAGAACTACCCCGTGTACGTGAAGGCGTTGCACGACAACATCGTTCCGGGTGGCCGGGTCCTGATTCAGCAGATGTCTCGCAAGGCCGGTGACCATCCCGGCGGCGGACCGTTCATCGAGTCGTTCATCGCCCCCGACATGTTCATGCGACCGGTAGGGGAGACCGTGGCCATGATCGAGGAGGGCGGATTGGAAGTGCGCGACGTGCACGCGATGCGCGAGCACTACGTTCGCACCGTCGACGTCTGGTACGAGACGTTCGAACATCGGTGGGACGACCTCGTTGCTCTCGTGGGCGAGGAGGTCGCCAGAGTGTGGCGGCTCTACCTCGTCGGCGGCGGGATGGCCTTCCGAGACGGCCGTATGGGCGTCGATCAGATCCTGGCGGTCAGGCCGGACAGCCGCGGCCACACGTCGATGCCGGCGGTCCGTCCGAGTTGGTCGGCGCGGGACGAAGGATGAATTCCTTCGTGTGGTCCGACTTCCTCGCGGTCGTCGGGGTCAGCCTGCTCGCCATCGTCGTTCTGCTGACCGTCACGGCGATCATCGGGTTCCGGATCGGTCGACACAACGTGGTCGACGTGACTTGGGGGCTGGGCTTCGTCGTCGTAGCCGTCGCCACCGCGCTGTCGGGAACCGGTGACGGATGGCGCCGCATTCTCTTCGTCGTCCTCGTCGGGATCTGGGGGCTGCGTCTGGCGTCCTCGATGTTTCGCCGTTCCCGCCGCAAGGGCGAGGACCCGCGATACGAGGAGATGCTCGGGCGCGCCGGGGGTCACCCTGTGTGGACCGCGATTCGCAAGATCTACCTGACGCAAGCACTGGCGCTGTGGTTCGTGTCCCTGCCGCTGCAGGTGTCGGCGGTCACCCACGGCTCGTTCGGAATCGTGAGCGGCATCGGTGTCGTCCTGTGGCTGGTCGGTCTGACGTTCGAAACCGTCGGCGATGCCCAGATGGACAAGTACAAGGCCGACAAGGCCACACTTCCGAAGGACCAGCAGCCGACGGTCATGGACCGAGGGCTGTGGGCCTGGACCCGCCACCCGAACTACTTCGGCGACGCGTGCGTGTGGTGGGGAATCTTCCTCGTCGCCGCGGCGCACTGGCCGGGAGTACTGACGGTGCTGTCCCCGGTGGCGATGACGTACTTCCTCGTCTTCGCCACCGGCGCGAAGCTGTTGGAACAGTCCATGGAGAAACGGCCCGGCTACCGCGAGTATCAGCAGCGCACGAGCTACTTCATCCCTCGTCCGCCGAAGGCGTCAGCGCACCGGTAAGTCAGCGCACCAGTAGCGCGACGGGTAGTCCTTCGAAGAGATCCTCGAGCTGCACGGTGCCGGAGAACTTCCGCGATGTCAGCCGGTCGGTCCACTCGCCCTCGGGCAGTGTCACCGTCGTCTCACGCCAGCCGGTGTCGTACATCGCGAGGCTGAGCCGGCTCGCGAGAGCGAGAACGTCGGGTTCCGCGTTTTGCGGACCGCGAGCGAAGCCGACCAGGTGTTGCGCGGAATCACCGTCCGCGACGATCGGCGCGTACGTGCCACCGACGAAGCTGGACGGGCGGTCCCGTCGCACCGTCGCCGCATGACGAGTGACCCACAGTTTGGCTGCGCCCGAGTCGTCGATCGCGGGCAGTGATGTGACCGACTCGAGCAGTTCTCGGCGCGCGGTGTAGTCCACGTCCCTCCGGTTGTCGGGGTCGACGAGGGAGTCCTCCCACAGCTCGGTGCCCTGATAGATGTCCGGAATGCCGGGGCCCACGAGGTGAAGCAGCTTCTGCCCCAACGAGTCCGACCACGCATGCGGCGCGATGTGCTGTACGAACGTCGTCACCGACGCGGCCACGGGACCGCCCAGGACAGCGTCGATCCAGGTGTGCATCGCCGACTCGAAGTCGTCGTCCGAGTCGTTCCAGGAGGTGAACAACCCGGCTTCCCGGACCGCCTTCTCGGCGTAGTCGTGCAGACGCGAGCGGTACTCGTCGGTGATGGCGCCGTCCGCCGGCCAGGTGCCGATGATGTTCTGCCACAGGAACAGTCCGGTCGTACCGTTCGGGCTCGGTGCCACGGCCTCCCAGTCGGCGAGGCACCTGGTCCACAGGTCGGGGACCTGTGACAACACGGCGATGCGGGCGCGAACGTCCTCGCCGCGCTTCGTGTCGTGTGTGGAGAGGGTGGTCATGGCGGCGGGCCACAGCCGGGCTCTCTCGGCCAGTCGGATGTGGAACTCGGCCACGGATCGGCCGAACTGCGCGGGATCGCCGCCGACCTCCTGCAGGGAAATCAGGCGCGACGTGCGGTAGAACAGGCAATCCTCCACGCTCTTGGCCATCACCGCTCCGGCCACCTGTTGCAGGCGTACCGATGCTTCGCCGCCGATGGCGATCGCGGCGGCGATGCCGGTCAGGGCGTCGGACAGCGCGGGCTGCTCCTCGGCGACGGTGGCGACGAGGCCGGCGAGGGTGCCCGCCAGCGGGCCGTAATCGGAGCGGTACGCGGGCATCCGGGCGACGATCTCGACGACCGCGTCGCGTGTCGCGGCCGCATCCGTCGGCCGGCCCGTGGCCCTCGCCACCGCGGCCACCAGACGGTCGACTTCGGCGGACAGTCCGGTTTGGGCGGTGGTGCGTTTGATGTCGAGCTCGGTGGCGTGCAGCCATGCGCGGTCTCCGGGGTTGCCGGTGAACGTCGTCGACAGTTGTTCCAGCGCAGTGGCTCCCGCCGGATCGACGAACACGCCGCCGAGGTCGGAGAGCGCGTCGTATCCGGTCGTACCGTCGACGGGAAGCGCCGGATCCAGGGGCTCGGTTCCCGTCAGGATCTTCTCTATCACCAGCCAGGAGTCGTCGCCCATCAGCGAGCGCAGACGCGTCAGATAATCTGCGGGAGCGGCCAATCCGTCGGGATGATCGACCCGCAGGCCGTCCACGAGGCCGTCGGTGAACCAGCTGCGCACCTCGGTGTGCGTGGCGTCGAACACCGCCGGATCTTCCTGTCGGACGCCCGCGAGATCGCTGACGGTGAAGAAGCGCCGGTAACCGATCCGACCCGTCTTCCATCCCACGAGTCGGTAAGCCTGGCGATCGTGCAGTGCCGCAGCGTCTTCCGAGCCGTCGTCGGTGGCGGGATCGATGGGGAAGCGGTGATCGTAGTACGCGATCATCGCTTCGTCGCCGGAGCGATCGACGGTGAGCTCGGCGATGTCGTCGTCACTACCGAGGACCGGCAACGCGATGGTGTCCGCGGTCCAATCGATGTCGAACCAGTCGCGGTACTCGCTCGCCCGGCCGAACTCGAGCACGTCCCACCAGAACGGGTTGTGCCGAGGAACGGCCACGCCGAGGTGGTTCGGCACGATGTCGACCACCACACCCATTCCGCGGGCGCGGCATTCGCTCACCACGTCCTCGAACTGCGCTCGGCCACCCAGGGCTTCCGACACCGACCTCGGGTCGGTCACGTCGTATCCGTGAGTCGAGCCTTCGGCTGCGGTCAGGATGGGGGACAGGTACACGTGGGAGACGCCGAGCGCGTGGATGTAGTCCACGACCCCGGCTGCATCGGCCAAGGTGAATCTGTCGCCGCGTAGTTGGAGGCGGTACGTGGACGTGATGGCAACCATGGCGTCCTATTACCCAGTTTTGCGCAGCACCAACAGTGACCTTGCTTCCACGGCGACGGCCGTGCCCGCGACGATCGTGCGATCCTCGAGCCCGGTCGGTGTGGCGGTGTTGAGCGCCACCGTCCATTCCGATGCGTATTCACCGTCGACGGTGGTGAAGTCCAAGGGCTCGTGGTGGGCGTTGAAACACAGGTAGAAGGTGTCGTCGACGACTCGGTTGCCGCGAACGTCCGGTTCCGGAATGCCCTCGCCGTTGAGGAAGACGGCGAGCGATTTACCGAATCCGCTGTCCCAGTCCTCCTCCGTCATCTCCTCGCCCGCCGGCGTGAGCCAGGCGATGTCGCGCGTCTGGCCCAGTTTGCGAATGGGTCGGCCCTCGAAGAAGCGTCGCCGACGAAAGACCGGATGGTCGTTGCGCAGCGCGATCACGTGTGCGGTGAAGTCGACCAGATCGGCGTTCTTCTCGGCCAGCGACCAATCCACCCACGCCAGTTCCGAATCCTGGCAGTAGACGTTGTTGTTGCCCTGCTGGGTGCGGCCCATCTCGTCGCCGTGCGCGAGCATGGGCGTTCCCTGGCTCAGCATCAGAGTGGCCAGCATGTTGCGAATCTGCCTGGCGCGCAACGACACGATCTCCGGATCGTCGGTGGGGCCCTCGACGCCGCAGTTCCACGACCGGTTGTGGCTCTCGCCGTCGTTGTTGTCCTCACCGTTGGCGTCGTTGTGCTTCTCGTTGTAGGACACCAGGTCCGCCATGGTGAAGCCGTCGTGCGCGATCACGAAGTTGATGCTCGCGCCCGGACGCCGACCGGTGTTCTCGTACAGATCGGACGACCCGGTGAGGCGAGATGCGAACTCGCCCAAGGTGGCCGGCTCACCGCGCCAGTAGTCGCGGACGGTGTCGCGGTACATGCCGTTCCACTCGGTCCACAGGCTCGGGAAGTTTCCTACCTGATACCCGCCCTCGCCGACGTCCCACGGCTCGGCGATCAGCTTGACCTGGCTGACCACCGGATCCTGCTGCACCAGGTCGAAGAACGCGCTCAGTTTGTCGACGTCGTGCAGCTCACGAGCCAGTGTCGACGCCAGATCGAAGCGGAATCCGTCGACGTGCATCTCGGTGACCCAGTAACGCAGCGAGTCCATGATGAGTTGCAGCGTGTGGGGATGCCGGACATTGAGGCTGTTTCCCGTTCCGGTGTAGTCCATGTAGAAGTACGGATCGTCGTCCACGAGGCGGTAGTACGCGGCGTTGTCGATTCCGCGGAACGCGATGGTCGGCCCCATGTGATTGCCCTCGGCAGTGTGGTTGTAGACCACGTCGAGGATGACTTCGATACCCGCCTCGTGGAACGAACGGACCATGGTCTTGAACTCCGAGACCGCCGAACCTGCCAGCGCGGACGATGCGTACTCGTTGTGCGGAGCCATGAAACCGAACGAGTTGTAGCCCCAGTAGTTGCGCAGACCCTTGTCCAGCAATGTCTGATCCTGCATGAACTGGTGCACCGGCATCAGTTCGATGGCTGTCACCCCGAGCTTCTCGAGGTGATTGATGATGGCCGGATGACCCAGTCCCGCATAGGTTCCGCGCATGTCCTCCGGGATGTCCGGGTGCGTCATCGTCATGCCCTTGACGTGCGCCTCGTAGATGACCGTCTCGTTGTACGGCCGCCGCGGCGAGCGGTCGTTCTGCCAGTCGAAGAACGGATTGACCACGACGGTCGTCATCGTGTGACCGAGCGAGTCGTGCTGCGGGAAGGAGCTGTCACCGGTCACCGGTTCCGGAGCCTCGACGGGGGCGGGTTCCTTGACGGGTGCGGCCACGGTCGGGACGTTCGCGCGGGTCGCGTCCACCGTCATGGACGCAACTGCCGAGCCCGCGGGTCCGGCCGGGTGTACCTCGCCGGGGTGAATCTCGGCCGGATCCGGGGCGTCCGGCTTCTGCGCGGGAATGTCGATGTCGTAGCTGAACAGCGACCGGTCACCGTCGAAGGCGCCCACGAACGCTTTGCCGTACGGATCGAGAAGGAGTTTGCTGGGATCGCATCGCTGCCCCGCACCGGGGTTCCACGGTCCGTGTACGCGATATCCGTAGCGCTGGCCGGGCTGAACCGACGGAAGATAGGCGTGCCAGACGTATCCGTCGACCTCGTCGAGCCGGACGCGGGTTTCCGTTCCGTCCGGATCGATAAGGCACAGCTCCACCTTCTCGGCAACCTCGGAGAAGATCGCGAAATTGGTGCCCGCGCCGTCGTAGGTCGCACCCAGCGGGTAAGCACTACCGGGCCATGTGGGGATCACGAGTGGGTCGGTGGTGCGGTCGACGGACATGGTGGAAACCCTATCCCGGCCTCGGCCCGGGCGACGCTTCGGCGCAGTTGCCGCAGGTCACGTGGCCCGAACGAGCCCGCGAGAGGCACATCGAGGGGGTGGTGCTTGTCACATCGATCCGATCGGCCGAGGACCCCGAATATAGTTAGCGTTACTCATTAACACATCTAAAGACTTGGTAAACGAGGGGGCATCGTGACGATCGACACGCAGCTGGATACCGAGATCTCCACAGAAACACTGCATTCGGCGGACGACCGCGAGGAGCGCCTCGCGCGCCGGACGGCAGAGCTGTTCGAAAACGACGAGCAATTCGCCGCCGCCATGCCGCGGCCCGACGTGGCTCGCGCCGCATCGGAGCCGGGATTGCGCCTGGCCGAGGTCGTCGAGACCGTCCTGACCGGTTACGCCGACCGCCCCGCGCTGGGGCAGCGCCGCCGCGAGTTCGTCACCGATTCCGCTACCGGTCGAACCTCGATGCATCTGCTCGACGACTTCGAGACCACCACCTATCGCGATCTGCAGCGCAGGGTTGCCGCGATCGCTCGCTCGTGGAGCGACGACATCGGTTCCGTTGCAGGCTCGTTCGTGGCAATTCTCGGATTCACGAGCAGCGACTACACCGCGCTCGACCTCGCGTGCATTCGCCTCGGCGCCGTGTCAGTCCCGCTTCAGACGAGCGCGCCGGCCGCGCAGCTGGCGCCGATCATCGCCGAGGTGGCACCCACCGCCTTCGCGGTGAGTATCGACCAGCTGGACACCGCGGTGGACGCCATCGCGCAGGGCACGGCGCCCGAGCGCGTGGTGGTGTTCGACTATTACCCGGAAGACGACGACCAGCGCGAGGCGTTCGAGGCCGCCCGCGACCGGCTTCCGGCCGGCGTTGTTCTGGAGTCCCTCATCGAGGTCGTCGAGCGCGGATCGGCGGGTGATCCGCCGCCGCTGTTCGTACCCGAGGAGAACGACAACCCGCTGGCCACCATCTTCTACACGTCCGGCAGCACCGGCGCCCCCAAAGGTGCGATGTACACCGAGCGGATGCTCGTCACACCCTGGTTGCCGTCCACCCTTCTCGACCGGCGTCACGACGAGACCATCCCGGCCATCCACATCAACTTCATGCCGATGAGTCATCTGTACGGGCGGCACTGGCTCGCCATGACGTTGGCGTCGGGCGGAACGGCCTATTTCGCAGCCAAGAGCGACCTCTCCACACTCTTCGACGACATCGCGTCGATCCGTCCCACGGCCTTCAACTTCGTACCTCGGGTGTGCGACATGGTGTTTCAGCTCTTCCGCAGCGAGGTCGACCGCCGCGCCGGGGAGAGCCTCGGTGACGCCGAACTCGAACGACAGGTCAAGAAGGACATTCGCGAACGCGTTCTGGGAGGCCGAGTGCTGACCGCGACGTGCGGCACCGCCCCGTTGTCCACCGAGATGGCCGACTTCGTCTCGTCGTGCCTGGACCTCGACCTCGGTGAAGGATACGGCTCCACCGAGGCCGGAATGGTGTTGGTGGATCAGGAAATTCAGCGCCCGCCGGTGATCGACTACAAACTCGTCGACGTCCCCGAGCTCGGATACTTCGCGACGGACACCCCACATCCGCGGGGTGAACTGCTGCTCAAGACCGAATCGATGTTCCCCGGCTACTACAAGCGACCGGAGATCACGGCCGAGATGTTCGACGCCGACGGGTATTACATGACCGGCGACGTCATGGCCGAGGTCGGCCCCGACCAGCTCGTGTACGTCGACAGGCGCAAGAACGTGCTCAAGTTGTCGCAGGGCGAGTTCGTGGCGGTGTCGAAGCTCGAAGCCGACTACGCGAACAGCCCACTGGTGCAACAGATATTCGTGTACGGAAACAGTGCGCGCTCGTACCTGCTGGCGGTGGTCGTACCCACCGACCCGAACGTCGACAAGAACGCGATCCTGCAGTCGCTCCAGTCCATCGCGGCAGCAGAGACTCTCAATTCGTACGAGATTCCCCGCGACGTCATCGTCGAGACCGAGCCGTTCACTCAGGACAACGGGCTGTTGTCCGGTGTCGGAAAGTTGCTGCGGCCCAAGCTGAAGGAACGGTACGGGGACAGCCTCGAACGGCTCTACTCCGAACTCGCGGACGGTCAGGAACGCGAAATGCAGTCCCTGCGAACCAGCGACCCGGACGGTCCGGCCCTGGACACCGTGGTGCGCGCGGCGCGTGCGCTCCTCGGGTGCGCGGAGGCGGACGTCGTTCCCGACGCGCACTTCACCGACCTCGGCGGTGACTCGTTGTCTGCGCTGACGTTCTCCACGCTGCTCCAGGACATCTTCGAGGTCGAGGTGCCCGTCGGGGTCATCGTCAGTGCGGCCAACGACCTGAGCCGTCTCGCCGACTACATCGACAGCGAGCGCCGAACGGGTGCCAAGCGACCGTCGTTCGCCTCGGTACACGGGGCGGGCAGCACGTCGGTCTCGGCAACGGATCTGACGCTGGACAAGTTCATCGACGAGGGCACCCTGCGGGCGGCCCCGTCTCTGCCCCAGCCGAGCGGTGACCCCCGCACGGTGCTCCTGACCGGTGGCAACGGGTACCTCGGCCGCTTCCTCTGCCTCGAGTGGCTTGAGCGTGTCGCGAAAACCGGCGGCACAGTGATCGCGCTGGTGCGCGGAGCGGACGCGGCCGCCGCCCGCCGCCGACTCGACGACGCTTTCGACAGCGGCGACGACGAGTTGCGTGCGCACTACGCGGATCTGGCGGCGAAACACCTCGAGGTGATCGCAGGCGACATCGGCGACGACAACCTGGGACTGGACCCGCAGACCTGGAAGCGCCTGGCGGACACCGTCGATCTGATCGTTCACCCCGCAGCGCTGGTCAATCACGTCCTGCCGTACAACCAGATGTTCGGACCGAACGTGGTCGGCACCGCCGAACTGATCCGAATGGCGTTGACGTCGAAGATCAAGCCCGTCGACTATCTGTCCACGGTCGCCGTCGCATCGCAGATCGACCCGTCGACGTTCGAGGAGGACGGAGACATCCGGATCGTGAGCGCTGAACGGGTGGTGGACGATTCGTACGCGAACGGATACGGCAACAGCAAGTGGGGCGGCGAAGTTCTTCTGCGGGAAGCGCACGATCTCTGCGGTCTCCCGGTTGCCGTCTTCCGGTCGGACATGATCCTCGCTCACAGCACCTACGGCGGTCAGCTCAACGTTCCGGACGTGTTCACCCGTCTGATCCTCAGCGTCGTGGCGACCGGGATCGCACCGGCCTCCTTTTACACCGCCGACGCGTCACAGGCCCACTACGACGGTCTCCCCGCCGATTTCACCGCGGCAGCCATCGCGGAACTCGGCGGTCACATCACCGAGGGACACGTCACGTACGACGTCACGAATCCGCACGACGACGGAATTTCCCTGGACACGTTCGTCGACTGGTTGATCGATGCCGGGTACCCGATCACCCGCATCGACGACTACGACGAATGGTTCTCCCGCCTGGACACCGCAATCAGGGCGATGCCGGAAAAGCAGAAGCAGCACTCGCTGCTTCCGCTGATGCACGCATACGCCCAGCCGGCGGAACCCGCTCCGGGATCCGCAATTCCGGCGGAGGTGTTCAGATCTGCGGTTCGCCGCAACGAGATCGGTGCCGACCGGGACATTCCGCATCTCTCGCAGGAGCTGATCGTCAAGTACGTCACCGACCTGACGAAGCTCGGACTGCTCTGAGCGGTCAGCGCAGCGCGTGGACGCGGTGGCGCACACCGTCGAGAAAGAGTTCGAGGCCGAAGCCGAATCGCTCTGCAGCCGAGGGCGATTCGGCCAAGGGTGACGCGGACTCGGTGAGCGCCCCCGCGGAGTCCAATTGCAGTCGTGCCTGTTCGTCGAGGGCGGCGCCGAGTACGTAGTACAGCAGGGTGTCGGCAGCGGAGGACGAGTCCGAGGCACCCAGCCCCGCCGCGGCCACGGTCTCGCTCACCTGGTCTCGAACCGTGGACGTGACGGTCCGGGCCGAGAGGCTGGACGCGACGACCTCGGCTCCGTCACGGTGCGCCAGCAGGGCGTCGCGCAGACGGTGGGCCACTTCGCCGACGCGCGCGTCCCACGTGGACGTCGTGAGCGGCTTACCCACCGGCGCGAGAACGAGATCCGACACCGCGCCGAGCAGCGCCTGCTTGTTCGGGAAGTGCCAATAGAGTGCGCCGGGCCCGACACCGAGAGAGGCGGCGAGACGGCGCATCGTCAGGTCGGCCAGACCGTACTCGTCGAGAATCGCCATAGCGCCGACGACGACGTCCTGCCTGCGCAACTGCATGGCGACCACCATAACGCGGCGCCCGTCGCGTGCCGGGCCGACAGTAGTGTGGTCCGGGTGACTGTGGTGCAGGTGAGACATGCGGCGCGTCGACCGATACCGATCCTGGTGGCAGCGGTCGTGATCGTCAGCGCCCTCGCCGGTGCGGTGTGGGGTGTACTGGCGCCCACGGAGCACCTGATGGTGGTCGAGGAAAACCGCGGGATCCTGCTGACCGGGGAGAGTGCGCACCGCTTCGACGCACTCGCGTTGTTCGTGTGCATGTCGATCGCGCTGGGTGCGGTCACCGCGGTCGGGAGCTGGATCGTCACGGCAGTCCGCGGGCCTGCGACGACGATCGCGCTTGTCGCGTCGTCGCTGGTGGGTGCCGTCGTCGCTGCCGGTGTGGGGTTGGGTGTCGGACGCTTGCTGCATCCACACGCCGTTTCCCCGCCGGTGGGCGATGTCATCTCGTTCGCACCCGGACTGTCCACGCCCGTCGCGGTTCTCGTGCAGCCTTTCGTCGTCGCTCTCGTCGTGGTGGTACTCGCTTCGCTCAGCCGGTCGGACGATCTGCGCGGTGACGTCGACGAGAGCATGGAGGACCACGAGAGCGCGAGATCGGACCTCAGTTCGGTGGACGCAGAGCCGCAAACTCGTCCGTGACACGCAGGGCCGATTCGCGAAACCGATAGAGGGTGGGCGGGCGCCCACCGGACGGGCCCGGGGGAGCGGTGGTGCCGGTGGATTCGAGCACCCCGCGCCGGCTCAGTACGCGCTGAAGGTTGGTCGTGTCGACCTGGTAACCCAGTGCGGCGCAGTAGATGTCGCGAAGGGTGGACAGAGTGAACTCCGTCGGCGCCAGCGCGAACGCGATGTTGGTGTACGACAGCTTGGCCACAAGCCTGGTGCGCGCGTGCCGCACCATGGTGCCGTGATCGAAGGACATGTCGGTCAACGCCGACACGCGGTGCCACGCGGTGTCGACGGGCAGCTGCGGATCGGCCACGATCGGAACCAGACCGAGAAAGGTGGACGCGATGCGCCGCGGCCCCGGTGCCCGGTCCGGATCCGAGAACACCGACAGCTGTTCGAGGTGCGCGACTTCGCGCACGTCGACCTTCTCTGCGAGCAGACGGCGGGCCGACGTCGGCAGGTCTTCGTCGTCGGCCAGGGTGCCTCCGGGTAGCGACCACGTGCCGCTCTCGGGGGAGCGCGCGCGCTGCCACAACAGGACTGCGAGCTCGGCCGGTTCGCCCTCGTCGAAGACACGGACTTGGAACACGACACTGAGCACTTCGTGGACGGTGCTACGATGTGACATGTTTTCGATCATAAGTCGAAAACCTCCACAGGAGAAACCGCCGGTCGAACTGGGGCCGGTCGCAAGGTGCCGGGCAGGCCGGAGGCCGGTCGCAGGTTGACGGGCAGGCCGGAGGCCGGTCGGACAAGGTGAAGGAGAGGGCCATGGCGACCACGACGTTATGGGCAGGTGGGCTGTCGCAGATTCACGACGGACCGGGCGGATACAGCGGAATCGAGGCCGGCCCGGAGTGGGCGGCGGAGATCAAGCGGCTGGCCCGCGAACGCGGAGCGACGATCCTGGCGCACAACTACCAGCTTCCGGCCATCCAGGACATCGCCGACCACGTCGGTGACTCGTTGGCGCTCTCGCGCATCGCGGCCGAAGCGGCGGAGGACGAGATCGTCTTCTGCGGCGTGCACTTCATGGCCGAGACCGCCAAGATCCTGAGCCCCGACAAGCGGGTGCTGATCCCGGACGCGCGCGCCGGGTGCTCCCTCGCGGATTCGATCGACGCCGACCAGCTTCGCGAGTGGAAGTCCGAGCACCCCGATGCCGTCGTGGTGTCGTACGTCAACACCACGGCCGAGGTCAAAGGTCTGACCGACATCTGCTGCACGTCGTCCAACGCCGTGGAGGTCGTGGAGTCCATCGACCCCGACCGCGAGGTGCTCTTCCTTCCGGACCAGTTCCTCGGCGCCCACGTCAAGCGCGTCACCGGCCGCACCAACATGCTGATCTGGGCCGGCGAGTGCCACGTTCACGCCGGCATCAACGGCGACGAGCTCACCGCTCGGTCGAAGGCGTACCCCGATGCCGAGCTGTACGTACATCCCGAATGTGGTTGTGCCACATCCGCTCTGTACCTCGCCGGGGAGGGGTTCGTCCCGGAGGACAAGGTCAAGATCCTCTCCACCGGCGGCATGCTCGACGCGGCGCGGACGACGGGAGCCAAGCAGGTCCTGGTTGCCACCGAGATCGGCATGCTGCACCAGCTGCGCAAAGCTGCTCCCGGCGTCGACTTCCAGCCCGTCAACGAACGAGCGTCCTGCCCGTACATGAAGATGATCACCCCCGCCGCACTGCTGCGGTGCCTCAGCGAAGGCAAGGACGAAGTGCACGTAGACCGGGCGGTCGCAGACCGCGCTCGCCAGTCCGTGGAGCGCATGATCGCGATCGGCACACCCGGCGGCGGCGGGGAATGAGCACCGGCCTCTGGGAGGTCGACGCCGACCTCGTGGTCGTGGGCGGCGGGGTGGCCGGGCTTGCCGCGACCATCGAGGCCGCTCGCAGAGGTCTGCGCGTCGTCACGATCGCGAAGGCCGACCCGGGCCAGACGTCGACGCAGTACGCGCAGGGCGGGGTCGCGATCAGTCACGGAGACGACATCGCGTCGCACGTGGCCGATACCTGCGTGGCCGGCGCCGGTCTGTGCCACGAACCCGCCGTGTGGTCGATCCTCTCCTCGGGAGAGGCGGCGCTCGATACCCTCGTCGGCCTCGGCGCACGTTTCGACACGAACGCGGACGGTTCGCTCGCGCTGACTCGCGAAGGTGGACACGCGATTTCGCGCATCGTCCACGCGGGCGGCGACGCCACCGGCGCCGAGGTGCAGCGTGTCCTGTCGTCCTCGGCAACCGCAGTGCTGATCGGGACCACGGCCGTGCGGGTGCTGACCGGAGCGACCGGTGCGGCCGGAGTACTGGTGACCTCGGAGCATGGCGTCGGCGTCCTGCGTGCGCCGGCGGTGCTCTTGGCCACCGGCGGCCTCGGTCAGCTCTTCGCGTGCAGCACCAACCCGGTGGCCGCGACCGGTGACGGTGTCGCCATGGCGCTGCGTGCCGGCGCGAGCGTGTCGGACCTCGAGTTCGTGCAGTTCCACCCGACCGTGCTGTTCGACGCGCACGGCCTCGGTCGGCGTCCGCTGATCAGCGAGGCCGTGCGCGGCGAGGGCGCTCGCCTCGTGGACCTCGCCGGTCGATCCGTCATGGCCGGCGTGCATCCGCTGGGGGACCTTGCACCTCGCGACATCGTCTCGCGAGCGATCGCCACCCGCCTGCGTGAGAGCGGCGGCGATCACGTCTTGCTCGACGCACGCGGAATCGACGACATCGCACAGCGATTCCCGACGGTCACCGCGTCGTGCCTCGCCGCGGGAATCGACCCGTCGGTCGACCTGATCCCCGTCGCACCGGCGGCGCACTACTCGTGCGGAGGCGTCGCCACCGACGTGCACGGCCGCACCTGTGTGCCCGGCCTCTACGCCGCGGGTGAGGTCGCACGCACCGGCCTGCACGGAGCGAACCGGCTCGCGTCGAACAGTCTCGTCGAGGGCGCCGTCGTCGGTCGGCGGGTGGGCGCGGCGGCCGCGGAGCGGCGGGGGATCGTCACGGACATCGATGCAGACCAGGTCGACGACGTGGCGTCCGGCCGATGGACCGAGAAAGCGTTGCCGCGCAGCGTGCTTCAGGCCACGATGACCGAGCGTGGCGGCGTGGTGCGCGACGGTGACGGGTTGCACGCTGCCGCAGACGTTTTCGACACAGCGCCGCAGAGAATCCTGGCAACGGGCGCCGACGTGGAGGACGCGGCACTGACGCTGGTGGGCACCGTCGTGATTGCGGCCGCTGCGCTGCGTACCGAGACACGCGGAGCTCACACGCGTCTCGACTTCCACGGCCCGGATCCGCGTCAACAGCACAGCACCGTGTTCGGTCTGGATGCGGGCGGCGCCGTGTCGGCGCTGGAGATGGCGGGAGTGGCGTGATGAACGAACTGGGACAGACGGGCATGGATCTCGACGAGGTTCGCGGGGTCGTGCGCACTGCGCTCGACGAGGACCTTCGACTGGGCCCCGACATCACGACGCTGGCCACCGTGGCATCAGATGCGAGAACCACCGCGTCGGTCGTCTCGCGCGCCCACGGCACCGTTGCCGGCATCGACGTGGCAATCCTGGTGCTCGACGAGGTCATCGGGCCGGACCGCTACGAGATCGTCTCGCGCGACACCGACGGGTCTCGCGTCGAGCCGGGGCACGCCGTCCTGACGGTCGACGCTCCGACACGGGAGCTGTTGACCGCCGAGCGCACCATGCTGAATCTTCTGTGTCATCTGTCGGGCATCGCGACGGCCACCTCGGAATGGGTTGCGGCCGTGGACGGTACGGAGTGCGTGATCCGGGACAGCCGCAAGACTCTCCCCGGGCTGCGCTCTCTCCAGAAGTACGCCGTGCGGGCCGGCGGCGGCGCGAACCACCGGATGGGCCTCGGCGACGCCGCGTTGATCAAGGACAACCACGTGGCTGCGGCCGGCGGAGTGGTGGCAGCACTGCGCGCGGTCCGTGCCATGGCCCCGGACATCGCCTGCGAGGTCGAGGTCGACACCCTCGAGCAACTCGACGAGGTGCTCGCCGAGGGTGTCGACCTCGTACTGCTGGACAACTTTCCACTGTGGCAGACGCAGATGGCGGTGCAGCGACGTGACAAGAACGCACCGACCACCCGACTGGAGTCCTCGGGCGGTCTGACCGTGGGCGTGGCCGGTGACTACGCCCGCACGGGTGTCGACTTCTTGGCCGTCGGTGCGCTCACCCACTCGGTCACGGTCCTGGATCTGGGTCTCGACTTCTAACCGGTGACCCCGGTCAGCTCGTTCGGAACGTGGCTCAATTCGGCAGTGGCCGTGACCCTTCCGGTGACGACGTCGACTGCGTGCACCGTCGACGTGGCGGGATCGGTCACGTAGGCGATCCCGTCCGCAGCGAAGAGTGTGGGTCGCGGTGACTGCCATTCGTCGGGCTCGGTCCACGCACCGATCACCGGGATCGTCCGCGTTACTGCGGCGGTCTGCGGGTCGACGACGTGGATCGCGCCGTCGGTACCGAGGATCAGTGCCTCACCAGCCGGTCCTCGGCCGAGCGATCGGAACGTGTAGCTGGTGCCGAGGTCGACCAATCTCGTCGTCGCAGTGGCCGTGTCGGTGATCGACACCCGCGTCGGCCGCTCGAGTTCTGCGTCGCGGTCGGTCTTGTAGTCCCCGAGGACGTATTGCGACGTCTCGTCACCGGCTTGATTTCCGATGCGCCCGTAGCGGTCGGGGCTCTGTGCCTTGGTGAACGACCCGTCGCGGTACACCACCAGGCCGTCTTCGCAGCCGAGAACGACGGTGTAGTCCGCTGCGATCGCTTCACCGTGGACGCCGGGGCAGGAATCGGTGCGGGCGCGTTCGCGACCGTCGCTGCTCGTCACCACGACGCCGCTGCGCTCGTCCTCGGTGCCGACGGTGGTCAGCATCGATCCGTCGCCGAGCTCGACGGCGACGCCGTGATGGGGGTCGGGTGTGCGTCGAGTGTCGGTGGGCGGCGGGCCGTCCGCCAGGTCGGCCGGATCGAACGAGGTCACCTCACCCGTGCCGTCGTCGAACAGGACGGTTTTGCGCGCGTGCCTGACTACGTGGCCCGGCTCCTCCGCCGCGAACGTGATGTCGGTCATCGCCGGTTCCGAGGTGTAGTGGTGCGCGTGGTCGCCGTGCTCCCGCGACCATGTGCCCGCGTCGAGCACGTCGAATCGGTCTCCGGCACTGACGATCACGTGTCGCCCGTCGCCGGCCGGGTTCAGGCGTACGAACCCGCTGGCGGGGGTGTCGCCGACGGTGGCGAGGGTGGCCGCGTCGAGAACCATGATTCCCCCGTCGTACGAGATCGCCAATCGCGGTGTCGGCGAGGAGTTCTCGGACTTGTCGGCGGAGGGCTCGGGCGGGGGCTCGGCGGCGTTCGACGAACATCCGGCAACGAGGGCGATGCAGGCTGCGGTGGTCAGCAGCGCGCGAGAGGTGGAGGTCATGGTGTGACTGTCTACGGCTTAATGTAAATGATTGTCAAAGTCGAAAAGGTGCATATGTCCGTCGCGCCAGGACTGGTCATGTTCCGGCAATGTTCACGGGTTGCACCGTGTGAGTTCTGCTGCAACCAGCCCAGTCGACCCGGCCAGAGTTTGTCCACACCCGACCCGGGTACACCGTCGTCATGGCAACAGTGACGAATGTGGACAAGGGCAAGCACGCCGTTTCTCGTAAAGTGACCGTCGCCACGGATGCGGACACGATCTTCGAGATGGTGGTCGACCCGCACCGGCACGGTCAGCTCGACGGCTCGGGCACGGTGAAGGACAACGTGAAGGGCCCGACTCGGCTGGGCCCCGGCGACAAGTTCTCCGTCGGCATGAAGCAGTACGGCGTCCCGTACAAGATCACCAGCACCGTCACCGATTTCGTCGACGACGGTGAGCGCAAGGTGCTCGAGTGGCAGCACCCGATGGGGCATCGCTGGCGCTGGGAGCTCGTCCAGACCGGGCCCAACACCACCGAGGTGACCGAGAGCTTCCTCTACGACACGGCGCGGAGTCCGAAGGTTCTCGAGCTGCTGGGCCAGCCCAAGACCAACGCCAGGGGCATCACCGCGACGCTCGAGAAGCTCGCAAACGCGTACTCGTAAAAAATGCGGTGACGCGTACTGGATAATCGGACCGTCAGCTTTTCCGGTTCCCGAAAGGTACTCGTCATGACTGCCCGCACCGAGCTCCGCCGCGTCGACCTTCGCGGTAGCTCTCCGTCCACGGCCGAACTCAGGGCCGTCCTCCCGCGAGGTGGAGTGGACGTGAACTCGGTGCTGCATCTGGTGCAGCCGATCGTGGACGACGTCCGGACGCGCGGCACCGATGCCGCCCTGGACTTCGGTGAGAAGTTCGACAAGGTGCGACCGGGTACTGTCCGCGTTCCCCGGGAGGAGCTGGTCAAAGCCCTCGAGAACCTCGATCCGCAGGTCCGCGAAGCATTGGGCGTCGCGATCGACCGCACGCGCAAGGTGCACGCAGACCAGCGCCGGACGGACAGCACCACCGAGGTCGTACCAGGTGGGAGCGTCACCGAGAAGTGGATTCCGGTCGATCGCGTCGGCCTGTACGTGCCGGGCGGAAACGCGGTGTATCCGTCGTCCGTCGTGATGAACGTCGTCCCCGCGCAAGCGGCCGGCGTCGCGTCGCTCGTCGTCGCTTCCCCGCCGCAGGCCGAGTTCGGGGGATTGCCCCACCCGACCATCCTCGCCGCGGCACAGATGCTCGGGGTGGACGAGGTGTGGGCGGTCGGAGGTGCCCAGTCCGTCGCGCTCCTCGCGTACGGCGGAACCGACGTCGACGGTGCGCCCCTGGATCCGGTGGACATGATCACCGGGCCCGGCAACGTCTACGTCACCGCGGCCAAGCGGATCTGCCGAGGCGTCGTGGGCATCGACTCCGAGGCCGGCCCCACCGAGATCGCCATCCTCGCCGACCACACCGCCGATCCGGTGCACGTGGCCGCCGACCTCATCAGCCAGGCCGAACACGACGTGCTGGCGGCCAGCGTCCTGGTCACCACCTCGGTCGAGCTCGCGGACGCCGTGGACGCGGCCGTGCTCGATCAGTTGCAGATCACGAAGCACTCCGAGCGGGTCGCCACCGCGCTGTCCGGCGAGCAGTCGGGAATCGTGTTGGTCTCGTCCGTCGACGACGGCCTGCGAGTGGTCGACGCGTACGCGGCCGAGCACCTCGAGATCCAGACCGAGGACGCCTCCACCGTGGCGCACCGCGTTCGCAGCGCGGGCGCCATCTTCGTCGGCCCCTGGGCGCCGGTGAGCCTCGGTGACTACTGCGCCGGCTCCAATCACGTGCTGCCCACCGCGGGCTGTGCGCGTCACTCGTCGGGGCTGAGTGTGCAGACGTTCCTGCGGGGCATCCACATCGTCGACTATTCGCAGGACGCACTGAAAGACGTTGCTCGCCACGTCATTTCCCTTGCCAATGCCGAGGACCTTCCTGCGCACGGTGAAGCCGTGCGGGTCCGCTTCGAGAGCCTGCGCCCGTGACGGCGCCGGGAACGGGAACGACTCTGGGCGATCTGCCGATCCGCGACAACCTGCGAGGACGGTCGCCGTACGGGGCTCCGCAGCTCACGGTGCCGGTGCAGCTCAACACGAACGAGAATCCGCACCCGCCGACTCCCGCTCTCGTGGCCGACGTCGCCGAGTCGGTCCGTGAGGCGGCAACGCAGCTGCACCGGTATCCAGACCGCGACGCGGTGGCACTTCGGCAGGATCTGGCGGCCTACCTGACCGAACGGACGGGCGTCTTCGTCACGCACGAGAACGTCTGGGCGGCAAACGGTTCGAACGAAATCCTGCAGCAGTTGATGCAGGCGTTCGGTGGGCCGGGGCGCACAGCACTGGGATTCGTTCCGTCGTACTCGATGCACCCCATCATCTCGGCGGGGACACAGACCGCGTGGCTCGACCTGACCCGTCGACCCGATTTCACGCTGGACGTCGACGCCGCGGTGGACGTCGTCACGGAGCAGAAGCCGGACGTCGTGTTCGTCACCAGCCCCAACAACCCGACCGGCCACAGCCTCGGCCTGGAGGACCTGCGCCGCATCGCTCGGGTGGCCACCGGGATCGTCATCGTCGACGAGGCCTACGCAGAGTTCTCCAGCGCGCCCAGCGCACTGGAACTGATATCGGAGTTTCCGACACGTCTGGTCGTCAGCCGCACCATGAGCAAGGCTTTCGCCTTCGCCGGCGGGCGTCTCGGATATCTCGTGGCGTCCCCGGCCGTCATCGACGCGCTGCTGCTGGTGCGCCTTCCGTACCACCTGTCCGTGGTCACGCAGGCCGCGGCGCGTGCAGCACTGCGGCACGCGAACGACACGCTGGGGAGCGTCGACGAGCTTGCGCGGCAACGAGACCGGGTAGCTGCCGCCTTGAGCGACCTCGGTTTCGACGTCGTTCCCAGCGACGCGAACTTCCTGTTGTTCGGCCGATTCGCCGATGCGCCGCTCACCTGGCAGCACTACCTCGACCGCGGAGTGCTGATCCGCGACGTGGGTATCGAGGGGTACCTCCGCGTCACGATCGGTCTCGCACACGAGAACGATCGCTTTCTTGCCGTCAGTTCCGAACTTGCACAGGAGATCTCGTGACCCCACGCATTGCGCGTATCGAACGAACCACCAAGGAGTCGTCGATCGTCGTCGAGCTGAACCTCGACGGAACCGGCATCGTGAACGTCACCACCGGGGTGCCGTTCTTCGACCACATGCTGACCGCCCTGGGCACGCACGCCAGCTTCGATCTGGACGTCAAGGCCACAGGCGACATCGAGATCGAGGCACACCACGTGGTGGAGGACACCGCGATCGTCCTCGGGCAGGCGCTCGCCCAAGCCCTCGGCGACAAGAAGGGCATCCGTCGTTTCGGCGACGCGTTCATCCCCATGGACGAGACCCTCGCGCACGCGGCGGTAGACGTGTCCGGGCGCCCGTACTGCGTGCACACCGGGGAGCCGGAGCACATGCTGCACGCCGTCATCGGTGGATACCCCGGAACCCCCTACGCGACGGTCATCAACCGGCACGTGTTCGAGTCGATCGCGTCGAACGCCCGCATCGCCCTGCACGTACGGGTGCTCTACGGTCGCGATCAGCACCACATCACCGAGGCCGAGTTCAAGGCGGTGGCCCGGGCGCTCCGAGTCGCCGTGGAACCGGACCCGCGGGTGTCCGGCGTGCCGTCGACCAAGGGTGTTCTCTGAGTTCTGACGGGCAGTCGCTGCTGCGGCTCCCCGGTCTCGCCGCCGCGATGATCATGGGCGCGGCGTCGTTCGGCGGGTTCGGTCTGCTGCTGCCGGTGGTTCCGCTCGTCATCTCGAACAACGGCGGATCCGATGCCCTGGCCGGAGCCACGACAGCGGTGTTCATGGGTGCCACCGTGCTCACTCAGCTCGCGGTGCCGTGGCTGCTGCGTGCCGTCGGCCACCGCGGCGCGTTGGCCGCCGGATGCCTGTTCCTGGGATTGCCGGCACTGGCTTTCCTGATGTCGACCGCACCGCTCGCCGTGCTGACGATCTCCGCGTTCCGAGGTGTCGGTTTCGGACTGCTGACGGTCTCGTCCGCGGCGCTGGTCGCCGAACTGGCGCCACCGGCGTTGCTCGGGCGTGCCACGGGCGCACAGGGAATCGCGGTCGCGGTGGCGCAGATGATCTCGCTCCCGGCCGGACTTGCTCTGCTGCAGGCGGTGTCGTCGACGGCGGTGTTCGTGGTCGGCGCGCTCGTGCCGGTGCTCGCGCTGGTCGCGATCGGTCGTCTGCCGAACGTGCGGTCCGCGGCGCCCATACCCGTATCGACGGGTGGTGCATTCCCGTGGCGTCGGTTGGTCGTTCCCTGCATGGCCATCGCGTCGGTGTCGGCGGCCTTCGGTGGCCTGTCCTCGCTCCTTCCCATCGCCGAGAGCGACGCTCCAGTCCTGGCGGGCCTTGCTCTAGCCGTCGTCAGCGGAGCCATGATCGTGGGACGGTACGGCGCCGGCGCGATCGCGGATCGCCTCGGACCCGGGCGAGCGCTGGTTCCCGCGCTAGTCGTCACCACGGTCGGGGTTCTCGCGTTTGCTGCCGGTGTCGCCGGAAACGGTTCTGCAGCCGTGCTGTTGGCGGCGGCCGTGGTGTTCGGAGTCGGCTACGGAGCGTGCCAGAACGAAAGCCTGGTCATGGCCTTCGCATACGCGGGTCCCGCCCGATTCGGAGCGGCCAGCGCAGCCTGGAACGTCAGCTTCGACGCGGGCACCGGCGTCGGGGCGCTGGCCCTCGGCGTTCTGGCCGTGCACTACGGCTATCCGCCGACCTTTGCCGCGGCATCGGCTCTGGTGCTGGTGGTGGCACTTCTGGTTCGATCGTCGACATGGCGACGCTGACAGGGGCATCTTCGATCGCGGCCGGCCTCCCCGAGGTTCGGGAAGGAACGCGGTGGAACAACCGCACCTGGTTCGTGGGCAAGAACGCGTTCGCATGGGAGCGGCCGTTGAACAAGGCCGACATCAAGCGATTCGGCGATCAGCCCGTACCCGCCGGGCCGATCTTCGCGGTCCACCTCGGTGACCTTCAGGAGAAGGAAGCCGTACTGGCCCAAGGGCATTCGGGCGTGTTCACGATCGAGCACTTCGCCAACTACCCGGCGGTGCTGATCCAGTTGGAGGCGGTCGAGGACGCGGTATTGACCGACCTGATCGTCGACGCGTGGCTCGTCGCCGCGCCGGACGAGCTCACCGAGAAGTACCTGGCCGCCAACCCCACCGATAGACTGGAGCCATGACTTCCGTTGCCCTACTCGATTACGGGTCGGGAAATCTGCACTCCGCACAGCGCGCCCTCGAACGTGTGGGAGCCACCGTCACCGTCACCTCCGATCATCGCGTGGCTCTCGCCGCCGACGGCCTGGTGGTTCCCGGGGTCGGCGCGTACGGAGCATGCATGGACGGACTGCTGTCGGTACGCGGCGACGAACTGATCGACAAGCGACTCGCGGGTGGCCGGCCCGTCCTGGGTATCTGCGTCGGAATGCAGATCCTCTTCGACCGCGGCGTGGAGTTCGGGGAACCCGCCACCGGCTGCGGCCAGTGGCCGGGCACCGTCGAGCAGCTGCAGGCCGACGTTCTTCCGCACATGGGATGGAACACCGTGACGCCCGACGCGGGCAGCGTTCTGTTCGACGGAATGGACGCGGACACCCGCTTCTACTTCGTGCACTCCTACGCGGCCCTGCGGTGGGAGATGGAGCCCAGCGACTACATAGCGCCCGCCACGCTGACGTGGGCCGAGCACGGCGGCCGATTCCTGGCGGCCGTGGAGAACGGTCCGTTGTCGGCGACACAGTTCCACCCGGAGAAGTCCGGCGACGCCGGCGCCGCGCTGCTCGAGAACTGGCTCCGCACCGTCGCATGAGCGACGACCCCGAGTTCTCGTTCGCTCGCCATGCCCTGATCTCGCTGGGCTCGGCGGCGCTCGTCCTCGCGCTGACGACGGTGGCGATCCTCGTTCTGCGTCCGGCGCCCGGCGTCGGGCTGCTGATCGTGGCGGTCGGTGTCGCCCTGGCAGTTGCGGTGATGGCGGCGGTGTCTCGTCGAACCGTGCGCCGCGCGTTCGGCGACGACCCCGGCGCGTCCGACGGCGTCGACCCGCCAGCGTGAACCCCGGGTTCGGGCAGTACCCTCGGACCACGTGAGCCTGGTACTTCTTCCCGCTGTCGATGTCGCCGATGGCGAGGCCGTGCGCCTCGTTCAAGGAGAGGCGGGAAGCGAAACCGCCTACGGTTCGCCCCGCGAGGCAGCTCTCGCCTGGCAGCGTGACGGCGCCGAATGGGTCCATCTCGTCGATCTCGATGCAGCGTTCGGACGCGGATCGAACCGCGACCTGCTCGCCGACGTCGTGGGCGAACTCGACGTCAAGGTCGAGTTGTCCGGCGGAATTCGCGACGACGAATCGCTCCGGGCCGCCCTCGCCACCGGATGTGCGCGTGTGAACCTCGGAACCGCTGCACTCGAAGATCCGGAGTGGTGCGCGCGTGCGCTCGGCGAGTACGGCGATCGGGTGGCCGTCGGGCTGGACGTGCGCATCGTCGACGGTGAGCACCGCCTGCGCGGCCGCGGCTGGGTCAGCGACGGGGGAGACCTCTGGGAGGTGCTCGCCCGTCTCGACCGCGACGGGTGCAGCCGATACGTCGTCACCGACGTCACGCGCGACGGAACCCTCACCGGACCCAATCTCGAACTGCTGCAGCAGGTCTGCGCGGCCACCGATGCACCCGTGATCGCGTCCGGAGGCGTGTCGACCATCGACGATCTGCGGGCCATCGCCACCCTGACCGACGCCGGCGTCGAAGGCTCCATCGTCGGCAAGGCGCTCTACGCCGGCAAGTTCACGCTGCCCGAGGCGCTTCGCGCCGTCTCGTCATGACCGATCTCGATCTCGACGCCCTCGCGTCCACCGCGCGGGACCTCCTCGACAGCATCACGGACCGATTCGTCGCCGGCGTCGGAGCACCGAGCGCGGTGGCGAAGGGTCCCGACGACTTCGCGACCGCTGTCGATCTCGAACTCGAACGCCGCCTCACCGACGAACTGTCCGAGCGCACCGGAATTGCGGTGCACGGCGAAGAGTTCGGCGGGCCGGATCTCGACTCGGGCACCGTCTGGGTCGTCGACCCCATCGACGGCACATTCAACTATTCCTACGGATTGCCCACTGCCGGAACACTTCTCTCACTTCTCGTGGACGGTGTTCCGGTCATCGGTCTGACGTGGCTACCGCTGTTCGGGCACCGCTACTGGGCAGTGGACGGCGGGCCGGTGCACCTCGGGTCCGACCCCCTTCCCGCGCTCGAAGCCACCACACTGGCGGAATCCATCGTGGGATTCGGCGCGTTCAACGTCGCGAGCCGTGGGCGTCTACCCGGCGCCTACCGGGTGCGGATCCTCTCCGAGCTCTCCCGCGACTCGTCACGCATCCGCATGCACGGTTCGACGGGACTGGACCTGGCCTTCACCGCCGCCGGCGTTCTGGGTGCGTCGGTCGTCTTCGGACACCAGGCCTGGGACAACGCAGCCGGCGCCATGCTCGTGCGGGCCGCAGGTGGAGTGGTCACCGACCTGCGCGGGCAGCCCTGGACCATCGAGTCGAAGTCGGTCCTGGCCGCCGCCCCCGGCGTGCACGACGAACTCCTCGAACTGATCACCTCGTTGGGGAATCCGGGAGACTTCCTGCCATGACCGTTGCCGTGCGCGTGATTCCGTGCCTCGACGTCGACGCCGGCCGAGTGGTCAAGGGCGTCAACTTCGCGGATCTGAGGGACGCCGGCGACCCGGTGGAGCTGGCGGCCAAGTACGACGCCGAGGGCGCCGACGAGCTGACGTTCCTCGACGTCACCGCCTCGTCCGGCGGCCGAGCGACCATGCTCGAGGTCGTCACCCGCACCGCCGAGCAGGTGTTCATTCCGCTCACCGTCGGCGGCGGCGTACGCACGGTCGCCGACGTCGACTCACTGCTGCGCGCCGGGGCCGACAAAGTGAGTGTGAACACCGCCGCAATCGCGCGCCCGGAGCTCCTGCGAGAGCTGAGCACCCGTTTCGGTTCCCAGTGCATCGTCCTCTCGGTCGACGCCAGGACCGTTCCCGACGGAGAGCCGCCGACGGCCTCCGGATGGGAAGTGACCACCCACGGTGGACGCCGGGGGACCGGCATCGACGCCGTCGAGTGGGCTCGCCGCGGCGCCGACCTCGGAGTGGGCGAGATCCTGCTGAACTCCATGGACGCCGACGGAACCAAGGCAGGGTTCGACATCGCCATGATCACGAAAGTCCGCGCAGCAGTGCACGTTCCGGTGATCGCCAGCGGCGGGGCCGGAGCCGTCGAACACTTCGCTCCCGCCGTCGCGGCCGGAGCCGACGCCGTACTCGCAGCCAGCGTGTTCCACTTCGGCGAGCTCGAGATCGGTGAGGTCAAGGACGCACTTCGAGCAGAAGGGGTGACCGTCCGATGACACCCGCCTCCGGCCTGCCCGCCGACATCGCGGCACGGCTCAAGCGCAACGACGCCGGCCTGTTCAGCGCCGTCGCGCAGGAACGCGGCACCGGCGACGTGCTGATGGTCGCGTGGATGGACGACGAAGCGCTCTCGCGCACGCTCGCCACCCGCAAGGGCACCTACTTCTCGCGCTCGCGGGGCGACTACTGGGTCAAGGGTGAGACGTCGGGTCACACCCAGTACGTCCACGAGGTCCGGCTGGACTGCGACGGTGACACCGTGCTGCTGATCGTCGATCAGGAGGGCGCGGCGTGCCACACCGGAACGCACACGTGCTTCGATACCGACGTGCTGCTCGCCGCCGAAAAGCCCTGACCGTCAGGCCTTTCCGAGCCCGGCGGCGATGCCGCGATCGAGCTGCGCCAGCATGACCGAGCCCAGGGTGCGCAAGGCCTCGACCTGAGCGTCGTCCAGGCCTTCGAACACCAACGACTGCACGGTCTCGACGTGCGTGGGCGCCGCCTCGCGCACCTTCTCCCACCCGGATTCGGTCAGCACCGCGAACGACCCGCGGCCGCCTTCGATGTTCTCGCGCTGCACCCATCCCACCTTTTCGAGCTTGGTGATCACGTGGGACAGCCGCGACAGCGATGCGTTGGACCTCTCCGCGAGGTCTCGCAACTTCAGACGACGATCGGGGCTCTCCGACAGACCGGCGAGGACGAAGTAGTCGAAGTGCGTCAATCCGGAGTCACGCTGCAGCTGAGTGTCCAGTGCCGCCGGAAGCCGGGTGCACAAGCTCACGAGCCCGCGCCACGCGGCTTGCTGCTCGGGGGTGAGCCATCGGGGGGTGCCCTGCTCGTCCATCGCGTGCCACCTCCACATCCTCGTCCGGAACTCGACCGAACCCGTCATATCCCTTAGCCGAGCCAACAGTGTGTCAGGTGCGCCGTGACTCCTGCCCGCGCAGGTGCCGATCGGGCACCTGAAACACTGGTCGCATGCATGGTCAGAAGAAGCCGTCGGCAACGACGTCACGTGAGCAATTTCGCCTGCTGGCCTCCGAGCACCGCGTGGTGCCCGTGGTGCGAAAAGTGCTCGCCGACTCCGAGACTCCACTGTCGGCCTACCGCAAGCTCGCGGACGACCGTCCGGGCACCTTTCTGCTGGAGTCCGCCGAGAACGGTCGATCGTGGTCCCGGTGGTCGTTCATCGGGGCCGGCTCGCCCGCCGCGCTGACCGTCGTCGACGGCGAAGCTGCCTGGATGGGAAACGTGCCCGCCGGCGCACCGTCCGGCGGTAATCCGCTCGACGCGCTGGGCGCGACGCTCGAATTGCTGCGCTCGGAACGACTGCCCGATCTCCCGCCCTTGACCGGCGGCATGGTGGGGTACCTCGGGTACGACGCCGTGCGTCACCTTGAGCGACTGCCGGACACGACCGTCGACGATCTCGAAGTACCCGAACTCGTCATGATGCTCGCCACCGACATCGCAGCGGTCGATCATCACGAGGGTGCGATCACGCTCATCGCCAACGCCGTGAACTGGAACGGCACCGACGAGCGAGTGGACGAGGCGTACGACGACGCCGTCGCTCGACTCGATCGCATGACCGACGCTCTGTCCACCCCTGCGCATTCGACGGTTGCCCAGTTCGACCGTCCCGCACCGCAATTCCGGCGCCAGCGAACGCCGGAGCAGTTCGGCGCCGGCGTGGCCAGGCTCGTCGAGGAGATCGAGGCGGGCGAAGCGTTTCAGGTCGTGCTGTCGCAGCGGTTCGAGATGGACACCGACGCCACGCCGATGGACGTCTACCGGATGCTGCGGGCGTCGAACCCCAGTCCGTACATGTACTTGATGCACGTACCCGACAGCGATGGTGGCACCGCCTTCTCCATCGTGGGGTCGAGCCCCGAGTCCCTGGTGACGGTGGTGGAAGGGGTCGCCACGACGCACCCCATCGCCGGAACCCGGTGGCGCGGGCACACCGAGGAAGAAGACGTGCTGCTCGCCAAGGATCTCCTCGCTGACGAGAAGGAGAACGCCGAGCATCTGATGCTCGTCGACCTCGGGCGCAACGATCTCGGGCGAGTGTGCACCCCGGGCACGGTGAAGGTGACCGACTATCGCCACATCGAGCGGTACAGCCACGTCATGCATCTCGTCTCGACCGTGACCGGGTCGTTGGCCGAGAACAAGCACGCCATCGACGCCGTCACCGCCTGTTTCCCGGCGGGGACACTTTCCGGTGCGCCGAAGGTTCGTGCAATGGAGCTCATCGACGAACTCGAGACGTCGCGCCGAGGTGTCTACGGTGGAATCGTGGGATACCTCGATTTCGCGGGAGACGCCGACACCGCAATCTGCATCCGGTCGGCACTGATCAAGAACGGCACCGCCTACGTCCAGGCGGGTGCGGGAGTGGTCGCCGACTCCAAGGCCGAGTACGAGGACGACGAGTCCAGGAACAAGGCCATGGCCGTACTCGGTGCCATCGCCGCCGCCGAGACGATTGCCGGTACGGGATCGGCTTCGTCGTGAATTCTCGCCGCGCCGTCGCCCTGACCGCTGTTCTGCTCGCGGTGTCCGCAGTGTGCCTGTGGGCGGCGTCGCGCATGACGTGGGTGACGCTCTCGTCGGTCGACGGCCTCGGGGACGAGCGCACGTCGACACTCGACGGGGGCACCTGGGCAGCGGCGACTACTCCGCTTGCCCTCGTGCTCGTTGCGGCGGTGGCCGCGATGTTCGCGGTGAAGGGCCGCTGGTCCATCCTGGTCGGGGTGCTGGTGGCCGCCGTTGCGGTCGGAGCGCTCGTGCCGGCCCTGTCGCTGCTGTTCGGCGGCGCCGACGCGGGCCGCGCCGGGGCGCTTGCCGAGCTACCCGCGCGGGCCGACGTGACCACCGTCGACGTGTCGTGGTTGCCGGCGGTGATCGTGGTCGTCGGCGCGGTACTCGCTCTCGTTGCCGCAGTGCTGCTGTGCCGCACACCGCCCTCGCGCGGGGGCTTGTCCTCCAAATACGACGCCCCGGCCGTGCGTCGAGCCGAGGCCGAGAAGGCGGCACTGACCGAAGACGACTCCGACGGCGAGCCCAGCGAGCGGGCATTGTGGGACGCACTCGATTCCGGCATGGACCCCACCGACGATCGTCGCCGACCGCAGTAGACGAACCGCCCGAACTGCCCAACGAGGCCGGTCGGTATGTGTGTAACAGTGACCACACTTTCGGCTCGGACACCCGATGAGAGCCGCCGTGCGGTAGGGCTCTAGTCTGTGTTCACCGGATGGGCTTCTCCACATCGGAGCTTGTCGGAAAGGATGCGGGGGCAGAAAAATGACCGTTCTCGATTCTATTCTCGACGGGGCGCGTGCAGACGCCGCAGCACGTGAATCCGTGCTCGACTTCGCCAGCGTCAAGGCAGCGGCGAAGGCCGCCAGGCCGCCCCTCGACGCCGCAGCAGCCCTCATCGAAACCGGCATCGGCGTCATCGCCGAGGTGAAGCGCGCCAGCCCGTCCAAGGGTGCACTGGCCGACATCAAGGACCCCGCCGACCTTGCCCGCGCCTACGAAGAAGGTGGCGCGCGCATCATCAGCGTGTTGACCGAGGAGCGCCGATTCCACGGCTCGCTCGACGACCTCGACGCAGTCCGTCGGTCCGTCTCGATTCCGATCCTGCGCAAGGACTTCATCGTCGGTCCATATCAGATTCACGAGGCACGAGCCCACGGCGCCGACATGATTCTGCTGATCGTCGCCGCTCTCGAGCAGGACGCGTTGGCCTCTCTCCTCGACCGCACGGAGTCCCTCGGAATGACCGCGCTCGTCGAGGTGCATACCGAGGAAGAAGCAGACCGCGCGCTGAACGCCGGCGCCAAGGTGATCGGTGTCAACGCTCGCAACCTCAAGACGCTCGAAGTGGACACCGACACGTTCGGACGCATTGCTCCGGGCCTGCCGTCCGAGGTGATCCGCGTCGCGGAATCCGGTGTTCGCGGCACCGCCGACCTGCTCGCGTACGCGGGTGCGGGTGCGGATGCGGTGTTGGTCGGCGAAGGCTTGGTCACCAGCGGTGACCCGCGTTCGGCGGTGCGTGATCTGGTGACGGCGGGTACGCACCCGTCCTGCCCGAAGCCTGCTCGCTAGACCACCTCGCCAGACTGCGCGGCCTCGACAATTCTGCGGTGCCCCCGCGATGAGCCCGCAGGGTTCGGTGGGGGAGACTTGATGGCGTGAGTACCAGCTACCGACCGACCACAGGCGACGTCCCGAGTACGAGTTCGGGAATTACCGAGCGCACGTCCCACGATCCGGATGCTCTCGGGCACTTCGGCAAGTACGGGGGCCGCTACGTACCCGAGGCCCTGATGGGCGTGATCGAAGAGGTCACCGCGGAGTACGCGAAGGCGCGAGTCGACGACGGCTTCCTCGCCGAACTGGACCGCTTGCAGCGCGATTACACCGGCCGCCCGTCACCGGTCTTCGAGGCGACCAGGCTCGCCGAGTTCGCCGGTGGTGCGCGCATCCTGTTCAAACGCGAAGACCTCAATCACACGGGCTCGCACAAGATCAACAACGTTCTCGGCCAGGTTCTCCTCGCCAAGCGAATGGGCAAGACGCGCATCATCGCCGAGACCGGAGCCGGCCAGCACGGCGTGGCCACGGCGACGGCATGTGCGCTGCTCGGCCTCGAGTGCGTGGTCTACATGGGTGAGGTGGACACCGAGCGGCAAGCTCTCAACGTCGCACGTATGAAGTTGCTCGGCTCCGATGTCGTTGCGGTGCAGTCGGGATCGCGGACCCTGAAGGACGCGATCAACGAAGCGCTGCGCGACTGGGTCAGCAACGCCGACAACACCTACTACTGCTTCGGCACCGTCGCCGGCCCGCATCCGTTCCCGATGATGGTGCGTGACTTCCAGCGCATCATCGGACTCGAAGCGCGTGCCCAGGTGCTGTCCTCGATGGGCCGTCTGCCCGACGCGATCGCCGCGTGCGTCGGAGGCGGTTCCAACGCGATCGGTATCTTCCACGCGTTCATCGACGACCCGAACGTGCGGCTCATCGGGTACGAGGCGGCGGGCGACGGCATCGAGACCGGCCGACACGCCGCCACGATCGGCGCCGGGTCGCCGGGTGCACTGCACGGCGCGTTCTCCTACCTGCTGCAGGACGAAGACGGCCAGACCGTCGACTCGCATTCGATCTCCGCCGGTCTCGACTACCCGGGTGTCGGGCCGGAGCACTCCTATCTCAACGACATCGGCCGCGCCGAGTACCGACCCATCACGGACTCCGAGGCCATGGACGCCATGCGGCTGTGTTCGCGTCGCGAGGGCATCATTCCGGCAATCGAATCCGCGCACGCCGTCGCAGGTGCTCTGAAGCTCGGCCAGGAACTGGGTGAGGGCGCAATCATTCTCGTCAACATGTCCGGCCGCGGCGACAAGGACATGGACACCGCCGCCAAGTGGTTCGGCATCATCGACGAGAAGGGCAACGTGACGTGACATCCGATCCGACCGACTACCGGCCCACCGGCCGCCTGGGTTCCGTCTTCGAGAAGACTCGATCCGAAGGCCGCGCTGCGCTCGTCGGATACCTGCCCGCCGGATTCCCGACCGTGCCCGGCTCGATCGACGTCGTGCGCGCCATGGTCGAATCCGGTTGCGACATCATCGAAGTCGGCATTCCGTACTCCGATCCCGTCATGGACGGGCCCACCATCGCAGCGGCCGCGGACAAGGCTCTGCGCAACGGCGCTCACGTGCGCGACGTCTTCACCGTGGTCGACGCCATCGCGTCGGCCGGCGGCAATGCCGTGGTGATGACGTACTGGAACCCGGTCATGCGCTACGGCGTCGACGCGTTCGCACGCGACCTCGCATCGGCCGGCGGGCTCGGCATGATCACCCCCGATCTCATCCCGGACGAGGCAACCGACTGGCTCGCCGCGTCCGACGAGCAGAACCTCGATCGCATCTTCCTCGTCGCCCCGTCCTCGACCGAGGAACGGCTCGCCCGCACTCTCGACTCGAGCAGCGGCTTCGTCTACGCAGCTTCGACGATGGGCGTGACCGGAGCCCGTGACGCCGTGTCCTCCATGGCGCCGGCGCTCGTGGCACGAATTCGGGAGCACTCCGGAATTCCGGTGGGTGTCGGTCTCGGTGTGCGGTCGGGAGCGCAGGCGGCGGAGATCGCCGCGTACGCCGACGCCGTGATCGTCGGCTCGGCACTCGTCTCGGCCGTGGACGACGGAATCGACGCCGTGTCGGCGCTGACAGCCGAACTCGCCGAAGGTGTGCGTTCGGCTACCGTGGCGTCGTGACATCACCCGGTACCGCTGTCCTCGCGTACATTCCGAGTCCGCCGCAAGGCGTATGGCACGTGGGCCCTCTCGCCCTTCGCGCGTATGCGTTCTTCATCATCGTCGGCATCATCATTGCCATCGTGTGGGGAGACCGGCGCTGGGTGGCGCGCGGCGGGACCAAGGGCACCGTGCTCGACGTCGCGGTGTGGGCGGTGCCGTTCGGGCTCATCGGCGGCAGGCTCTACCACGTCGCCACCGACGCGTCGACGTACTTCGGCGAGGGTGGAAACCCGATCGACGCGTTGAAGATCTGGCAAGGCGGGCTGGGAATCTGGGGCGCCGTGCTGCTCGGCGGTGTCGGCGCCTGGATCGCGTGCCGCCGCAGAGGCATTCCGCTTCCGGCGTTCGGTGACGCGGTCGCTCCCGGAATCCTTCTCGCACAAGCGATCGGCCGAATCGGCAACTACTTCAACCAGGAGCTGTACGGGCGCGAGACCACCCTTCCGTGGGGTCTCGAGATCTACGAGCGGGTCGACGCCAACGGCCGCACCGACTCGTTGAACGGGATCTCGACCGGTCTGGTCGAACGCGTCGTGCACCCGACGTTCCTCTACGAATTGCTGTGGAACGTCCTCATCGTGATCCTCCTGGTCGTCGTCGATCGTCGATTCCGCATCGGCCACGGCCGGTTGTTCGCGCTCTACGTCGCGGGCTACTGCGTCGGCCGGTTCGTCGTGGAGCTCATGCGCTCGGACTACGCCACCGAGATCGCGGGAATTCGCATCAACTCCTTCACGTCGAGCATCGTGTTCGTTCTCGCGGCCCTCTACGTCGTGTTCGCTCGCAAGGGCCGTGAAGATCCCGAAAGCCTGCGTTCGTCCGGCGATACGTCGGAGCTGGACGAAAGCGGCGATTCGACGGACACTGTCTCCGTGAACGCTGCGACCAGCAGTGACACGGCGAGCAGCGAGACGGCGAACAGCGACACGACCGTCAGCGACACGACCGTCAGCGACACGACCGTCAGCGATACTGCCGGCAGGGACACCGGGAAGGACGAAGCCAAGTGAGCGAACCCGATCGGCCCGATCTGACCAAGAAGTTCCCGCCTGCGCCCGACAACTCCGGGCAGTCGCAGTTCTCGCCGCCGCCTTCGGGTCAGCAGCCGACGTGGGATCAGCAGGCGCCCCAGTACCAGCAGCCCCAGTACCAGCAGCCGCAGTACGAACAACCGCAGTATCAGCAACCGCAATGGGATCAGCAACCGCAATGGGATCAGCAGCCGCAGTATCAGCAGCCCTTCGCCCAGCCCGGCTACGGGGCTCCGGTCGACCCCGGTGCGCCCTACGGCCGCGACCCGATGACGGGTCAGCCGTTCTCCGACAAGTCCAAACTGTTGGCGGGGCTGCTGCAGATCGTTCCTGTGTTCGTCGGCCTGCCGATCGGAATAGGTCGGTTCTACATGGGCTCGAACGGTATCGGCGTGGCCATGGCCGTGCTGACCGTGGTGAGCTATCTGTTGATCTTCACGCTCATCGGTGCGCTGCTCGGACTTCCGGTGCTGTTCGCCACCGGAATCTGGGCCATCGTCGACGGCGTCATCCTGCTCACCGGCAAGCCGCGCGACGGCGCGGGACGCCTGCTCAGGAACTGATACGCTCGACCAGGACCGACCGGTAACCCGATCAACGAGTTACCGTCGCTCATTCTCTGCATGCCTCTTCGGGCCGACGCTGTCCCGGTAGATCGAAGATAGCGTTGTGCGTGTGCCGTCCATGTCACCACCTCGAGTGGTCGACGTGGGGCCGACATGGAGGTGACCGAAGTGCTGTTTTCCCAGCTGCCCGCGGAGCAGGGTCTCTACGACCCGTCGCAGGAAACCGACTCGTGTGGCGTCGCCATGGTCGCCGACATTCAGGGGCGCCGGTCGCACTCCATCGTCGCCGATGCGCTTCTCGCCCTGGAGAACCTCGAACACCGCGGCGCAGCCGGAGCCGAACCGAACAGCGGTGACGGCGCCGGCATCCTCATCCAACTCCCGGCGGAGTTCCTGGCCGACCTGGTGGATTTCGAGTTGCCTGCACCGTCGCCCGACGGCGCCAATTCCTACGCCGCCGGCATCTGCTTCCTTCCGCAGGGTCTGCGCGAGCGCAACGCCGCCGTGGCTCGCATCGAATCGATTGCGGCGCAAGAGAACCTCGATGTTCTCGGCTGGCACGACGTCGCGGTCGATCCCGACGCCGCCGACGTGGGCCTGACGGCCCTCGGATGCATGCCGTTCATGCGATACCTGTTCCTCGCCGCCCCGCCGAAGGACGGCGTGCGGCCGTCCGGTCTGGACCTCGATCGTCTCGTCTACGCGGTCCGCAAGCGGGCGGAGCGGGTGACCCCCGAGGTCGAGGAGGAAGGCAGCGGCGTCTTCTTTCCGTCGCTGTCCTCGCGCACCATGACCTTCAAGGGCATGCTCACCACGATGCAGCTTCCGCTGTACTTCCCGGAGCTGCGTAACCCGTTGTGCAGCAGCGCTATCGCCATCGTGCACAGCCGGTTCTCCACGAACACGTTCCCGTCGTGGCCCCTGGCGCACCCGCACCGCTTCGTCGCGCACAACGGTGAGATCAACACCGTCAAGGGCAACCGCAACCGGATGCGTGCCCGCGAAGCCATGCTCGCCAGCGACGTGATTCCCGGTGACCTCACGCGGCTCTACCCCATCTGCACCCCGGACGCGTCGGACTCGGTCTCTCTGGACGAGGTGCTCGAGCTCCTGCATCTCGGTGGCCGCAGCGTTCCGCACGCGGTCATGATGATGGTTCCGGAACCGTGGGAGAACGACGCCACGATGGACCCGAAGGTGCGCGCCTTCTACCAGTTCCACTCCTCGATGATGGAGGCCTGGGACGGACCGGCGTGCGTCACCTTCACCGACGGCGCCTACGTCGGAGCGACGTTGGATCGCAACGGATTACGGCCCGGCCGGTGGTGGCGGACCGCCGACGACAAGATCATCCTCGCGAGCGAGGCGGGCGTGCTCGACGTCGCGCAGTCCGAGGTGGTGGCCAAGGGTCGCCTCGAGCCGGGAAAGATGTTCCTCGTCGACACCGTCGCCGGTCGGCTCGTTCCCGACGAGGAGATCAAGGCGAATTTGGCTTCCGCCCATCCGTACGACGAGTGGTTGCACGCCGGGCTGCTGAACATCAACACCCTCCCGCCTCGCGCGCACATCCAGTACAACCACGATTCCGTCGTCCGGCGTCAGGTCGCATTCGGATACACGGAGGAGGACCTGCGGCTCCTTCTCGTGCCGATGGCCGCGTCCGGAGGTGAGCCCCTCGGGTCGATGGGCACCGACACGCCTCCCGCAGTGCTGTCACAGCGGTCGCGTCAGCTCTACGACTACTTCATCGAACTGTTCGCCCAGGTGACGAACCCGCCGCTCGACGCCATCCGAGAAGAGATCGTCACCTCGCTGTCACGCGTGATGGGACCGGAGCAGAACCTGCTCGCGCCCACGGCGGCGTCGTGCCGACAGATCGAATTGCCGTGGCCCGTCCTCGACAACGACGACCTGAACAAGATCATCCACATCGACGACGACGGCGATCACCCCGGTCTGTCGGCCACCGTCCTGCGCGCTCTGTACGACGTGGAACGCGGCGGCGAGGGGCTTGCGGACGCGATCGAGGACTTGCGTGTACGCGCAAGCGACGCGATTGCGGCAGGTTTCAGCACGCTGATCATCTCCGACCGCGACTCCGACCACACCCGCGCTCCCATTCCGTCGTTGTTGGCGACGTCGGCGGTGCACCACCACCTGGTGCGGACGAAGGAGCGCACCAAGGTGGCGCTCGTGGTCGAGTCCGGCGACGCCCGCGAGGTGCACCACCTCGCGTTGCTGATCGGATTCGGCGCTGCCGCAGTCAATCCCTACCTTGCCATGGAGTCCATCGAGGACCTCGTCGGCGAGGGCGAACTGACGGGCGTCGAACCGACGCAGGCGGTCCGCAACTACCTCAAGGGCCTGGGCAAGGGCGTGCTCAAGGTCATGTCGAAGATGGGGATCTCGACGGTCGGCTCCTACACGGGCGCACAGGTTTTCGAGGCCGTGGGGCTCGACAAGGAATTCGTGCGCGAGTACTTCAAGGGCACCGCCAGCAAACTCGGCGGCGTGGGGATCGATGTCGTCGCCGAGGAGGTCAAGCTTCGCCACCGCCGCGCGTACCCGGAGAACCCCACCGATCGCGTGCATCGTCGTCTCGACGTGGGTGGGGAGTACCAGTTCCGCCGCGAGGGCGAGCTGCACCTGTTCACACCCGAGACGGTGTTCCTTCTCCAGCACGCCACCCGCACCGGACGGTACGAGGTGTTCCAGAAGTACACCGACGAGGTGGACCGTCTCACCCGCGAGGGCGGCGCGCTGCGGGGTCTGTTCGGGTTCGACGAGACTCTGCGCGAGCCGGTTCCGCTCGACGAAGTGGAGTCGGTCGAGTCGATCGTCACGCGCTTCAACACGGGCGCCATGAGCTACGGGTCGATCTCGGCGGAGGCGCACGAGACGATGGCGGTCGCGATGAACCACCTCGGTGGGCGGTCGAACTCCGGTGAGGGCGGCGAGGACACCGACCGGCTCTACGATCCGGAACGACGCAGCGCGGTCAAGCAGGTGGCCAGCGGCCGGTTCGGCGTCACCAGCGACTATCTCGTGAACGCCACCGACATTCAGATCAAGATGGCGCAGGGTGCGAAACCCGGTGAGGGTGGCCAACTTCCGGGATACAAGGTGTATCCGTGGGTGGCGAAGACGCGGCACTCGACTCCGGGTGTCGGTCTCATCTCGCCGCCGCCGCACCACGACATCTACTCCATCGAGGATCTGGCTCAGCTGATCCACGATCTGAAGAACGCGAACGAGAACGCCCGCGTGCACGTGAAATTGGTGAGCTCGGTCGGTGTCGGAACGGTCGCGACGGGAGTGAGCAAGGCTCATGCCGACGTGGTGCTCATCTCCGGTTACGACGGCGGCACCGGTGCCGCTCCATTGACGTCGCTCAAGCACGCCGGCGCTCCCTGGGAGGTCGGTCTGGCCGACGCCCAACAGACATTGGTACTCAACGGACTTCGTGATCGGATCACCGTGCAGGCCGACGGCGGCATGCGAACCGGTCGTGACGTGATCGTCGCCGCACTCCTCGGTGCCGAGGAATTCGGATTCTCCACTGCCCCGCTCATCGTGGCCGGCTGCATCATGATGCGGGTCTGCCACCTCGACACCTGTCCGGTGGGTGTGGCGACGCAGAACCCCGAACTGCGTAAGCGATTCAACGGCAAGCCCGAGTTCGTCGAGGAGTTCTTCCGCTTCATCGCGCAGGACGTCCGACACTATCTGGCGCAGCTCGGTTTCCGCAGTATCGACGAGGCAGTGGGCCGTGCCGACGTGCTGAGAACCGAAGAGGGGGTGGCGCACTGGAAGAGCCGAGGTCTCGACCTGTCGGCGGTCTTCGCCATCCCGACCGACCAACACGGCGCCAAGCTGACGCAGCGGCGCCGGCTGCGCGATCAGGATCACGGACTCGACCTCGCGCTCGACCGCACCTTGATCCAACTGTCGGAGGGGGCGCTCGAGGATGCGCACCCGGTGCGGCTCGAACTACCGGTACGCAACGTCAACCGCACGGTCGGAACGCTTCTGGGTTCCGAGGTCACCCGGCGCTACGGCGCCGCGGGGTTGCCCGACGACACCATCCACATCGAGTTCACCGGCTCGGCCGGGCAGTCCCTCGGTGCGTTCCTGCCGCCGGGCATCACGATCGACCTGATCGGCGACGCGAACGACTACGTCGGCAAGGGCCTGTCCGGTGGCCGTATCGTCGTGCGGCCCGCGGCGGACGTCTCCTTCGTACCGGAGGACAACGTCATCGCGGGTAACACGATTCTGTACGGCGCGACGTCGGGCGAAGTCTTCCTGCGCGGACGAGTGGGGGAGCGGTTCGCCGTCCGCAACTCCGGGGCAATCACCGTCAACGAGGGTGTGGGCGACCACGCCTTCGAGTATATGACGGGCGGTCGGTGCGTCGTGCTCGGCCCCACCGGCCGCAACATGGCGGCCGGCATGTCGGGCGGCATCGCGTTCGTGCTGGCGCTCGATCCGAAGAACGTCAACACCGCCATGGTCGAGATCCAGACCCCCGATCCGGACGACCTGGTGTGGCTGCGTGACGTGGTGGAAAAGCACCGCGACGTCACGGGTTCGACAGTGGCAGCGTCCATCCTGGCCGACTGGCCGCGTCGATCCGCGCAGTTCTCGAAGGTCATGCCCATCGACTACCAGCGAGTTCTCGACGCCACGCGCATGGCGCGGGCAGAGGGCCGCGATGTCGACACCGCAATCATGGAGGCAGCTCGTGGCTGATCCGCAGGGATTTCTGAAGGTCGTCAAGAAGGACGCTCTCAAGCGTCCGGTCGACGAACGCGTCGGCGACTGGCGTGAGGTGTACGCGCCGCAGCCCATGCAGGAACGCCAGGAAGAGGTGGCCGAGCAGGCGCGCCGCTGTATGGACTGCGGCATCCCGTTCTGCCACTCCGGTTCGGCGGGCTGCCCGCTCGGCAACCTCATCCCCGAGTGGAACGATCTGGTACGGCGGGGCCGCTGGGACGCGGCCATCGACCGCCTGCACGCGACCAACAATTTCCCGGAGTTCACCGGGCGGATCTGCCCCGCCCCGTGCGAGTCGGCGTGCGTGCTCTCGATCTCCGAGCCCGACACCGGCGGCAGCGTGACGATCAAGCGGATCGAGCAGACCATCGTGGACGTCGCATGGGCCGACGGGTGCATCGAGCCGTCGCCGCCGACCATCAGCACCGGCAAGAAGGTCGCCGTCGTGGGATCGGGACCGGCCGGTCTTGCTGCGGCACAACAGCTCACGCGCGCCGGACACGACGTCACGGTGTTCGAACGCGACGACCGGCTCGGTGGTCTTCTGCGATACGGCATCCCCGAGTTCAAGCTCGAGAAGTCCGTGCTCGATCAGCGTCTGATGCAAATGCGCGCCGAGGGTACGCATTTCGTCACCGACTGCGAGGTCGGTGTCGACTTCACGGTGGAACAGCTGCGGAGTTCCTTCGACGCGGTGATCCTGGCCGTCGGTGCGCTGGCCGGGCGCGACAACACGGACGTGGAGGGACGCGAGCTGGACGGCATCCATCTCGCGATGGAGCATCTGGTTCCTTCCAACCGGGAGTGCGAAGGCGACGGGCCCACCACCATTTCCGCCAAGGACAAGCACGTGGTCATCATCGGCGGCGGCGACACCGGTGCCGACTGTCTCGGTACGGCGCACCGGCAGGGCGCTGCGTCGGTGACGCAGCTCGACTACAACGCCGAGCTGCCCGCCGATCGAAACCCCGATTTGTCGCCGTGGCCCGCGTGGCCGCTCGTGCTGCGCACGTCGCCCGCACACGCCGAAGGCGGGGTGCGACGGTACGAGGTGGCGGTGCAACGGTTCCTCGGTGACGACAACGGTCACGTGCGGGCGATGGTGCTCGCCGAGGTCAAGGTCGAACGCGACGAAGACGGTCGACGCACGATCACGCCGGTGGGCGAGGAGATCGAATTGCCCTGTGATCTGGCGCTTTTCGCGATCGGATTCGAGGGGCCGGAGAAGGGGCCGCTGTTCGACGGCTACGGAATCGCCATGAATCGCCGCGGCAACGTCTCGTGCGGACCCGACTGGCAGACGTCGGCGCCGGGTGTATTCGTCTGCGGCGACGCGCATCGCGGAGCGTCGCTCGTGGTGTGGGCGATCGCCGAGGGTCGTTCGGCGGCGAACGGCGTGGACACCTATCTCACCGGCTTCTCCGAACTGCCGGCCCCGGTTCATCCGACGGCACTTCCGCTAGCGGTGGTCTGAGTTACCCACGGGTAGTGTCCTTTTTGTCGTTTCGCGGGCTCCACTCCGGTGTCCCTTTGTCGTTTCGCGGGCTCCACTCCAGCCCACTTGTCAGGACATAGCGGTCACGTTCGATAGAGAACAACGTTCTCAGGGACTAGGGTTTGTCGGGTGAGCCGACGGACGAAAATCGTATGCACCCTGGGACCTGCGACAGCAACGGACGAGCGGATCAAGGAACTCGTCGAGAGCGGAATGGACGTCGCCCGGCTGAACTTCAGCCACGGCGATTACCCCGATCACGAAGCCAACTACAACCGGGTGCGCAAAGCGTCGAACGAGACCGGCAAGGCGGTCGGCATCCTGGCCGACCTGCAGGGTCCGAAGATTCGGCTCGGCCGTTTCAAGGAAGGCCGCACCACCTGGGCCAACGGTGAACTGATTCGAATCACCGTCGACGAGTGCGAAGGTACTCACGACCGCGTGTCCACCACGTACAAAGAGCTCGCGATGGACGCGAAGGAAGGTGACCGCCTCCTCGTCGACGACGGCAAGGTCGGGCTGGTCGTCACCGGTGTCGAGGGCAACGACGTTCTGTGCCGTGTCACCGAAGGTGGGCCGGTCAGCAACAACAAGGGCGTGTCGCTCCCCGGTATGGACGTGTCCGTGCCGGCCATGTCGGAGAAGGACACCGCCGATCTCGAGTTCGCTCTCGCGCTCGGAGTCGACTTCATCGCACTGTCCTTCGTGCGGTCGCCGGCCGACGTGGAACTGGTGCACACAGTCATGGATCGAGTCGGTCGCCGCGTTCCCGTGATTGCCAAGATCGAGAAGCCCGAAGCCGTCGACAATCTCGAAGCGATCGTGCTCGCCTTCGACGCAGTGATGGTGGCGCGCGGTGACCTCGGCGTCGAGCTGCCGCTCGAGCAGGTGCCGCTGGTGCAGAAGCGGGCCATCCAGATCGCTCGTGCCAACGCCAAGCCCGTCATCGTCGCGACCCAGATGCTCGAGTCCATGATCGAGAACTCCCGCCCGACCCGCGCGGAAGCGTCCGACGTCGCCAACGCCGTTCTGGACGGAACCGACGCCGTGATGCTGTCGGGAGAGACCTCCGTGGGCAAGTTCGTCATGGAGACCGTGCGCACGATGGCGCGCATCGTCGAGACGGTCGAGACGGACGGGGACGCAGTTCCCGCGCTCACGCACACACCACGCACCAAGCGTGGCGTCATCTCCTACGCGGCTCGCGACATCGGCGAGCGGCTCGACGCCAAGGCGCTGGTCGCGTTCACGCAGTCGGGTGACACCGTCCGCCGCATGGCACGGTTGCACTCGCGCCTGCCGTTGCTCGCGTTCACCTCCATTCCCGAGGTTCGCAGTCAGCTCGCGCTCACGTGGGGCACCGAGACGTTCCTGGTTCCGTTCGTCGACACGACGGACGGCATGGTCCGTGAGGTCGACAAGTCGCTGCTCGAACTCGAGCGGTACAACCGCGGCGACCAGGTCGTCATCGTCGCCGGAGCGCCCCCAGGCACGGTAGGCTCCACCAACTTGATCACCGTGCACCGCCTGGGAGAAGAGGACTGATCCGCTTGATCGATGTGGGGGGCAGTGTCGGAGTGGGGGGCAGTGTCGGAGTGGGGGGCGCCGGTGTGGGGACACCGGCACGAAGGTCGGCCGATCTCGAGGGTCTTCTCGACATACTGGATCTGACCGAGGTGGACGAGGACACGTTCGTCGGAAAGCACCCCGCGCAGGTTGCGAGCCGCACGTTCGGAGGGCAACTCGTCGCGCAAGCGCTCATCGCGGCCGGTCGTACCGTGTCCGGCAACCGCCCGGTCCACGCGATCAACGCCCACTTCATACGCGGCGGAGATGTCAAGGCGGACATCGAATATCGGGTCGAGCGACACCGCGACGGCCGGGCCTTCGCCAACCGTCAGGTCACCGCGTATCAGAACGGCAGCGAGCTGTTCGTGATGCTCGCGGCGTTCCAGGACTTCCGCGCCGGACTCGAGCACAGCGTGGAACTTCCCGAGGTGGCCTACCCGGAGGATCTACCGCCGCTCGGTAATCACTTCGAGGGTTACGAGGACCGGCTGCAGATGTTCGTCGACGCTCTCAAGCCTATCGACATGCGGTACGCCAACGATCCGGCCTGGATCATGCGTGGGACCGGGGAGAAGCTGAATCACAACCGCGTGTGGATGAAAGCCGACGGGCCACTGCCCGACGACCCGACGGTGCACGTTGCCACTCTCGGATATGCTTCCGACACAACGGTTCTCGACTCGATCATCACCACGCACGGTCTGTCGTGGGGTCTCGATCGCATCGTCGCCGCCACGGTGAACCACTCCATCTGGTTCCACCGTCCGTTCCGTTTCGACGACTGGATGCTGTATTCGACCGAGTCGCCCGTCGCTGCGGGTTCGCGCGGCCTGGCGACCGGTCGGTTCTTCGCACGCACCGGGGAACTGGTGGCAACCGTGGTCCAGGAAGGGCTGATTCGCCACTTTCCGTCTCGTGACTGATCCCTGCAGCAGGGGCGGAATGCCCGCCCCGCTGAGAGTGGATCCAAAACAGGATTCGAGTAGGTAAAAGAATCTTAAAACAGGGACAAAGACTGTTACGGTTCGCGAGGTTATAGGACCTAGCGAAAGAACATGGTTGATGAAACTGTCCCCATTGCGCACCCGAGTGGGTGTTGCTGTCGTCGTGCCGACGCTGCTCGCAGCCGGCGCGGTGGCCCTCGCGTCGTCCGGCGTCGCCGGTGCCGCGGCCCCCGGCCAATTCACGGTCAGCGGCTCGAGTATCGCGCTGACCCAGCCGGGGGATGCACTGCTCGGTCGAATGACTCCCGCGGCCGATGCCGACACCAAGGGAATGTTCGGCCCTCAGGTCGGATGGCCGGTCATCCCGGTTCACGCGAGCCTGCTCCCCAACGGAAACCTGGTCACCTACGGATCCCCGCTGTCCGAGGCACGGCAGGGCGGTTTCACCATCGACGAGTGGAATCCGCAGCTCGGCATGATCGACACCGCGCATTCGCAGGTCCCCTCCATGGCGTCCTACGACTCGTTCTGCTCGGCAATGCAAATTCTTCCGGACGGCCGCGTCATCATGGTCGGCGGCAACTCGACCATGAGCACCATGTACTACGACCCCGGCTCCAAGGCGGAATCCATGGGTCCGAGCCTCGCGCTGCAGCGGTGGTATGCGTCGGTCATGCGATTGCAGGACGACCGCATCCTCGTCCTCGGCGGTTCCGACTACTACAACACCCAGGCGTACACGCGCCCGGACGACGAGAACGGCGTGGCGCTTACCCCGGAGATCGGCGACGGTTCCGGAAACTGGACCAAGCTGTCGGGAATCCGCAGCACGCTGGCGTTCGGAGGCAAGGACAACCGTTACTGGTACCCCCGCACCTTCATCGCTCCGGACGGCAACATCTTCGGCATTTCGGGCGATCAGATGTGGAAGATGTCGGTCGCCAACAACGGAACGCTGAACGGCGTCGGAACCACCCCGAGCTTCGGGGGCGTCTCCGGAACCGCAGTCATGTACGAGCCCGGCAAGCTGATGCTCTCGGGCGGCGGCCAGGCAATGAACGAAGACGGCCGAACCGCCACCAACGCAACGACATTGATCGACATCAACGGATCGTCGCCCGTTGTGACCACCGCGGCTTCGATGCAGAGCAAGCGCAACTGGCACGGCGCAACGATCCTGCCGAACGGTGAGGTGTTCGCGAACGGCGGCACCACAGTCGGAACCCAGGGCGGCGCAGGCAATTCCATGACGACGGGCGAGATCTGGAGCCCCAGCACCCAGCAGTGGCGCGCCACGGCCACTGCCAAGCGCACCCGCACGTATCACTCGACGTCCGTTCTGATGCCGAGCGGATCGGTGTTCACCGGCGGCGGCGGCGTACCGGGACCGGAAGACAACTTCAACTCCGAGATGTACTACCCGCCCAACCTCTTCGCCAAGGGTTCGGACGGCAAGGTCGGATGGGCCAATCGTCCTCTCCTGACGTCGATCTCGGGTGACCTGACGTGGGGTGGATCCATCTCCCTCGGCACCAACGACACGCGTGGTATCGCGTCGGTGTCGTTGATCAGCGCCGGAAACTCGACGCACTCGGTGAATCAGGACCAGCGCCGAATCCCGTTGAACTTCACCCGCGACGGGTCCAAGCTCAACCTCTCGCTCCCGCAGAGCAAGAACACCGTCCCGCCCGGTACGTACCTGATCCAGGCCGTCGACTCGGCCGGCGTTCCGTCCCCGTCGCAGCTGGTTACCTTCCGCAACAACGCAGGCGGTCAGGTCAACGTGTTCCCCGCCGATCAGTCGGCAGCGAACGGTGTGGGCGGTGCCGGTCCGGCCGTGACCGGATCGGTCCCGCTGACCGTCGGCACCGCGGTCAGCATGGAGTCGGTCAGCTGGCCGGGATACCGCGTGCGTCACGGGAACTACAACGTGAACCTCGAGAAGGTGGACGCGAATTCGGCCACCATCGACAAGCAGGATTCGACGTTCATCGTCCGGCAGGGCTTGGCGTCACCGACCGGATTCTCGTTCGAGGCCGTCAATTTCCCCGGGTTCTTCATCAAGAACGACAACGGCCGAGCGAGGCTCGTGAAGGGTGACGGATCGGCCGGATTCGCCGCCGACGCAACCTTCCTCGCGGTCACGGGTCTGACCGGACAGAACACGTCGCTGGCGCTGTTCTCCGATCAGTCGAAGTTCCTGCGCCACCAGAACTTCCAGTTCGGATTCCCCACGTTCAACGGGGAACGAGGAGACGCCACCCTGGTCGTCCGACCGGGTCTGGTGGCCACACCGACCACGACGACGCCCACCACCACCACCACCGCTCCTCCGACCACGACGGTGCCGCCGACCACCACAACCGTGGCGCCGACGACCACAGTGCCGCCGACCACGACCGTAGCGCCGACGACGACCGTTCCTCCGACCACGACCGGGCCGATCACCGTCCCGCTGGCGGTGGGAACCAAGGTCGGTCTGGAGTCGGTAAGCTGGCCCGGATATCTGCTGCGCCACAACGGCTTCGAAGCCAAGTTGCAGCCGGTGAACGGTGCGTCCGACGCGGTGGCCAAGGCCGATTCCACCTTCGTCGTGCGGAGCGGCCTGGCCTCGAGTTCAGGAGTGTCGTTCGAGTCGGTCAATTTCCCCGGCTACTTCCTGAGGTCCGAGAACGGGAAGATGTGGGTGCGGAGAAACGACGGGACCTCGAGTTTCCGGTCCACGTCGACGTTCCTGCCGGGTACCGGCCTGACCGGGTCGAACACGTCGCTCAGATTGTTCTCCGACCAGCGGCGTTACCTGACCCACGCGAACTTCTTGTTCTACGCCAACCGAGACAACGGTTCGCCGTTCTTCAAGGGCGATTCGACGTTCATCGTGAGGCAGGGGCTGGGGTGATTTGGAGGGGACTGGGGTGATCTGGAAGGGACGGGGCTGACGTAGCCGCGCCGACCGTGGTGCCCTCGGTGAGACTCGAACTCACACTGCACGGGTTTTGAATCCGTTTCCTCTGCCAATTGGGATACGAGGGCGCGGTGATGAAGTGTAGAAGACGGGTGCGGTCGGCGCGGCACCGGTACCCTCGACTGGCCCCCGCCCCGCGCGGCGGCAAGACTGAGAGCCGGCGCCGGTGCGGTGTCGGACAACGGTTCACGTCGAAGGGGACTGATCGAAGATGGATGCTCCGACAGCGAGTTCCGACTCCACCGACTCCGCGGGAAGTGGCGCACCGGCGCGGCGGGTGTTGGTGGCCGAGGACGAGTCCCTGATCAGGTTGGACCTCGTGGAGATGCTGCGCGAGGAGGGGTACGACGTGGTGGGGGAGGCCGCCGACGGGCAGCAGGCGGTCGACCTCGCCACCGAACTCCGGCCCGATCTGGTGATCATGGACGTCAAGATGCCGCGGCGTGACGGGATCGACGCGGCGTCGGAGATCGCTGCGAATCGCATTGCGCCCGTTGTCATTCTCACGGCGTTCAGCCAGCGGGAACTCGTCGAGCGAGCGCGCGACGCCGGGGCCATGGCCTACATCGTGAAGCCGTTCACCAAGGCCGATCTTGTTCCTGCGGTCGAGCTCGCGGCGAGCCGGTTCTCGGAAATCTCGGCGCTCGAAGGTGAGGTCGCGGATCTGCAGGAGCGGCTGAACACCCGCAAGTTGGTCGAGCGAGCCAAGGGCTTGCTGATGACGTCGCAGTCGCTGTCCGAGCCCGATGCGTTCCGGTGGATTCAGCGGGCCGCGATGGACCGACGGACCACCATGAAGGCCGTCGCGCAGGTCGTCATCGAGACGCTCGACGCACCGCCTGCCGAGTAGTACGAGGCGCCACGCTACGGCGGTGTTAAATGACGCCTTCGGCAGATAACAGTCAGGTCACGAGGCCCTGCTGAGCGGGTCGCAAAACGCCGCGGGGAGATACCGTCACTCCCACGAGCGAACGCGGTCTCGATACGCGTCGCACAAATTTCTAGGAGACCTTTACATGGCAAAACGGACCATCGTCCGGACGGCTGCGGTTGTGGGCGTCGCATCGCTCGCACTCTTCGGCTGTTCGTCGAGCGACTCCGCTTCCGGCGGTGACACTTCCACGAGTGCCGCCTCGGGCGACTCGGCAGCGGCGGAGTCGACAGTCTCCACGGACTGCACCCCCGAGCAGGCAACAGCGGGTGCCACCCCGGTCACGACCCCGATGAAGATCGGCACGATCCTCCCCGAGACCGGCAGCCTCGCGTTCCTCGGACCGCCGGAAATCGCGGGTGTTCAGTTGGCAGTCAACGACATCAACGGAGCGGGCGGCGTTCTGTCGCAGCCCGTCGAGCTCCTCCCCGGCGACTCGGGTGACACCACCACGGACACCGCCAACACCACGGTCGACCGTGAGCTGTCGCAGGGCGTCGACGTGATCATCGGCGCCGCGTCGTCGTCCGTGTCGCTCAAGGTGATCGACAAGATCTCCAGCGCGGGAGTCGTCCAGTTCTCGCCGGCCAACACGTCCGACCAGTTCGTCTGCTACCCGGACAAGGGTCAGTACTTCCGTACGGCACCCACGGACGTTCTGCAGGCACAGGCACTCTCGCAGCTGATCGCCGAAGACGGTGGCCAGCGCGTGTCCATCCTCGCGCTCAACGACCCGTACGGCACCGGCCTCGCAGCCAACGCCCAGTCGGACCTCGAAGCTGCGGGCATCGCGTCGGATCAGATCCAGAAGATCATCTACGACCCCAACGCGCAGTCGTTCAACGCTGAGGTCGACCAGGTCAAGAGCTTCAACCCGGATGCCATCGCCGTCATCGGCTTCGACGAGTCGGCGAAGATCCTGACCCGTATGGCCGAGGTTGGCATCGGACCGTCGTCCAAGGCCGTCTACGGAGTCGACGGCAACATGGGCAACGCTCTCGGTGAGGCCGTCGCACCGGGCTTGCTGGCCGGCATGAAGGGCACCACGCCTCTCACCGACACGGGCCCGGCGTTCCAGGCGCGTCTGAAGGAGCTCAACCCGGCGCTGGTCGACTACAACTACGCCGGTGAGTCGTACGACGCAGTGGTCATCTCGGCTCTCGCTGCCGAGCAGGCAAAGTCCACCGGAGGAACGGACATCGCCGCGAACATCAACAGCGTCACCAAGGACGGAACGAAGTGCACCAGCTTCGCAGAGTGCCTGCCGCTGGTGAAGGCCGGAACCGACATCGACTACGACGGAATCACCGGTGAGCTCGCATTCACCGATTCCGGCGAGCCGTCGGTCGGATCCTACGGTCGCCTCGAATTCGGACCGGACAACAAGCTGATCGAGCCGACACCGGGATACATCGTCGTCAAGAAGTAACACCAGCTCGATCGATGGCCCGGATTCCTCGCGAATCCGGGCCATCGTCGTGTGTGGGGTCCGTTGCCGGGCACCGCGGTTCGCGTCAGGCACTCGCAATCGCACGGGCGCGAGACGATCCGGGGTGCACAGGGACGGCTGCCGCGCCCGACCGCGCTCCGGGCACCGCAGTTCGCGTCATGCACCCGCAATCGGATGGGCGCGAGACGATCCGGGGTGCCCAAGCGCCGCCCCGGCCCCGCCCCCCGCCCCAACACCTCTGCACCACAACGCAATCGGCCGCCCCGCGCTGAGGAGCGCGGGACGGCCGATGCGGCAGGGGTCGGTGCTTATTTCTTCTCTTTGCTTCCCGCCAACGTACCGAGGTACAGCTCGATCACCTTGGGGTCGTTCATCAGATTGGCGCCGGTGTCGGTGTAGGCGTTCTTGCCCTGGTCTAGAACATATCCGCGGTCACAGATCTGCAGGCATCGCCGGGCGTTCTGCTCGACCATGATGATCGACACGCCTGCGGCATTGATCCGCTTGCAACGAATGAACACCTCGTCCTGGAACATTGGCGACAGGCCTGCGGACGGCTCGTCGAGGAGGAGAACCGACGGTTCCATCATCAGTGCACGGCCCATGGCCACCATCTGCCGTTCGCCACCGGACAGGGCTCCGGCCTTGACCTTGCGACGCTCGCTCAGCAGCGGGAACAACTCGCTCACGAAGTCGAATCGCTCCGCGAACTTCTTGGGCCGCAAGTAGATTCCCATTTCGAGGTTTTCCTCGATGGTGAGCGACGGGAACACGTTCTGGGTCTGCGGGACGTATCCCACGCCCTTGGTGACCAATACGTGCGCCGCTGCCGACGTGATGTTGTCACCGCCCAGGGTCACCTGACCTTTGCGGATCGGAATGAGTCCGAACAGCGCCTTGAGCAGTGTCGACTTTCCGGCGCCGTTCGGGCCGATGATGCCGACGATCTCACCGTCGTTGAGGAAGAAGTTGCACTCCTTGAGAATGTCGACGCCGGGGATGTAGCCGGCCACCAAATTGTCCGCGCGAACGAGAGCGCCTTCGGCGAGCCGGGCATGTTCCTCGGGTGTTGCGGCGAATTCTGCGGCGGTCAGTTGTTGTCCTGCAGCCGATTCGGTCATGAGGGGTCCTTCTTCAGTGCCTGCGGTGTCACGTCGACGTCGGCCGCGGACAGGTCGCCGCCGGCCTCGAGGGTCTCCGCTTCGGCTTGTTCGAGTGCTTCGGCGAGTTCGGCCGTCGCCCCGACGGGGTTGCCGTTCTCGTCGAATTCGAGTGCCTGATCGTGGTGCGTTCCAAGGTACGCGTCGACGACTGCCTCGTTGTCCGCCAGTTGCGCGGGTGCGGATTCGGCGATCACGCTTCCCTGGGCCATCACGACGACCCAGTCGCTGATGTCGCGGATGACGTCCATGTCGTGCTCGACGAACACGACGGTCATGCCCTCGTCGCGCAACGACTTGATGTGACCCAGAAGGCTCTGCGTCAGTGCAGGATTCACACCGGCCATCGGTTCGTCGAGCATGACCACCGCCGGGTCGGTCATCAGTGCACGCGCCATTTCGAGCAGCTTGCGTTGACCGCCCGAGAGCGAGCCGGCGAGATCGGTGGCCTTGGCGTCGAGCTTGAAACGAGCCAGCAGTTCGTTGGCACGCTCGGTGACCTCGCGCTCCTGTGCTTTCCAGGTCCAGGGCAGGAGCGAATTGAAGATGCGCTCACCCTTCTGACCGGTGGCGCCGAGTCGGACGTTGTCGAGCACGGTCAGCTTCGACAGGGCCTTGGTGAGCTGGAACGTCCGCACGACGCCTTGGCGTGCGACCTGATGCGGGGTCATCTTGCCGAGCGACTTGCCGTCCATGGACCAGGTACCGGTGTCCGGCTGGTCGAACCCGGTGAGCAGGTTGAACAGTGTGGTCTTGCCGGCGCCGTTGGGCCCGATCAATCCCGTGATGCACCCTCGCTGAATTTCGAGGTGAGCGACGTCGACTGCCTTGAGGCCGCCGAAGGTTCTCGAGACGCCGTCGACGACGAGGGTCGGGTCCGGTTTCGCGACACCCGGAGTGTTGTCCACAGCCGCGAACAGCGACGAACGCTGCTCCTCGGACAGGGGTTTGCGTGAATCGACAGTTGTGTCAGGCATCGAGCTGAACCTCCCGCTTGTTGCCCAGTATTCCTTGCGGTCTGAAAATCATGAGCACCGCGATGAGGAGGCCGAGCAGGACGTAGCGAATTGCGCCGACCTGCTGCTCGGTCAGGTTGATGATCGGATTGTCGCCTGCCGACGCCTGGCGCAGCAGTACGTCGGGAATCGAGAGCAGGAACCAGAACAGCATGGCTCCGACGACCGGACCGAACACCGTGGCTGCTCCGCCCAGGATCAACGCTCCGAACGCGAAGAACGTCTGCGCAGTGGAGTAGAAGTCCGGGTTGATCGACTTGGTTTGCAGGGCGTTGAAGACACCGCCCGCGCCGCCGATCACGCCGCCGAGAACGAGCGCCTGCATCTTGTAGACGAAGACGTTCTTGCCCAGCGAGCGCGCTGCGTCCTCGTCCTCACGGACCGCCTTGAGCACGCGTCCCCATGGGCTGTGGGTCAAAAGGTAGACCAGGCCGCAGAGCAGCAGCACCAACGTCCAGCCGACGACCATTGCCCACAGGTCGTCGCCGTAGAACCGCACGCCGACGAAGTCGTACTGCTTGGCCGAGTCGAACGGGCTCAGCTTCGTGAAGGGGTCGGCGAACCCGAACAGGCCGTTGGTCGACCCGGTGACACCGTTGGTGGCCGTCGATCGAAACACGAGACGGAGAATTTCCGATGCTGCGATCGTGACGATGGCCAGATAGTCGGCTCGAAGTCGCAGCGTGGGAATGCCGAGTACCAGTGCGAGCAGACCCGCGGCGGCCAGGCCGACGAGAATGCCGAGCCACAGAGGCTGCTCGTACGTAATGGTCATGATGCCCACGCCGTATCCACCGAGCAGGGCGAACCCGATCTGGCCGAAGTTCAGCAGTCCGGCGTAGCCGAAGTGAAGATTGAGCCCGATCGCGAGCAGCGCGTAGAAGATGGCGGACGGCCCGATGAGCTGGGCCAACGAGATCTGAAGTGCTCCAACAATATCCATGGATCAGCCGATCCTTTGCCGCGAGCCGAGGATGCCTTGCGGCCGGACGATGAGGATGAGGATCAAGACGAGCAGTCCTCCGATGTACTTGAGGTCGGGGTTGATCACGAGAGTGGACCACTGCACCAGCAGGCCCACGATGACGCAGCCGAGCAGTGCGCCGTACGCCGTGCCGAGTCCGCCGAGCGTGATGCCCGCGAACATGAGGAGCAGGAGCTTGAAGCCCATTTCCCACTGGACGGTTCCGCCGAGCTCGGAGAGTCCGAACAGGACGCCGCCGAGGGCAGCGAGACCGCCGCCGAGGCACCACACGAAGGTGATGACCCGCTCGACGTCGATTCCGGACGACGCTGCGAGGTCCTTGTTGTCCGCGACCGCGCGCATCGCCTTGCCGATTCGGGTGCGCTGCAACATCAGTGCCACGAGAAGCAGCACCACGATGCTGATGATGATGCACGCGAGGTTCACGTTCGTGATGGCGAACGGACCCCACTCGTTCTCGGTCTGAGCGCGGTAGTCCACGAACGACTGCGAACGGTCGGAGTAGAAGATGAGGATGAGGTAGCGGAGGAGGATCGCCAGGCCGATCGAGACGACCAGCTGTGCGATCAGGCCGGTTCTGCGCCGTCGCAACGGTTTCCAGACGATCGCGTTGTTCAGCCATCCGACCGCGACGCCCACGATGATCGCGAGCACCGTCGCCGGGATCAGCTGAATACCCATCTTGACGTTGAACACCCAGGCCGCGACGGCGCCCAGGGTGACCAACTCGCCGTGCGCGAAGTTGGTCAGGCTCGTCGTTCCGAAGATGAGGCTCAGTCCGATCGCCGCGAGGGCGATGACGAGACCGAAGCGCAACCCGTCCACCGTGATGCGAATGAACTTCTCCCAGAACGGAACCACCGTGGCGGTCCGCGCTTCGCCGAACGAGAAGATGACGGTGTTCGACTGGCCCTCGGCGATCGTGCGCTGCACCGAACCCTGTACGGAGACGCCGTCGGGGAGCGTGTCCGCCACGACCTCGAACGTGTAGGCGCCGGGGGAGACGTCGAGTGTCCAGGCACCGTTGGCGCCCGACGTGGTGCGCGCAACCTCGGCACCGGACGAGTCCACCGCGCGGACATCGACACCGGCCAGGCGTTCACCCGCGTTGTTCAGTGCACCGCGGACGGTGATGGCGTCGGCGGGGGGAGTTTGCGATGTGGCCGGCGCGCTCGTGGCCGGTGCGGGTGTGGGAGTGGGTTCCTGGGCGAACGCGGTTCCGCTGAAGGTGGCGAATGCGATCAGACCGAGGAGCATGACGACGAGCGCTCGGCCGAGGCTGGTGAACACCAGCGCTCGGCTGTGCCGCCGCGGAGTCGTGGGGGGCAAGCTGGGTCCTCCGGACGATAGAACGATGTCGGCTCGGGCCGACGAGAGACGTGCTGGCGGATTAACTTCTGGCAATTGTGGGACTGTATCGGTTGAAGAGTCACCGAAACGCCGTCTTCAATTTCTTGGGTGTTTCGGTCTTGTTTCCTCCGCTGGATTCGCCCGCCGTGCGGGGGTCGCCGCGGTTGTCGGTGGGCCTCCCTAGACTGACCGAGTGAGCCCAGCGAAGTCAGCGACACCCACCCTGATGTTGATCGACGGCCACTCCGTCGCCTACCGAGCGTTCTATGCGCTTCCGGCAGAGAACTTCAAGACCACCAGCGGCCAGACCACCAACGCCGTCTACGGGTTCACGTCCATGCTGATCAAGCTCCTGCAGGACGAGTCGCCCACGCACATCGCCGCAGCCTTCGACGTGTCACGGCAGACGTTCCGCGCCGAGGCGTATCCGGAGTACAAGGCGAACCGGCTCAAGACGCCCGACGAGTTCTCCGGCCAGATCGATCTCACGAAGGACGTGCTCGGCGCGCTCGGCATCCCCGTGATGGCGGAGCCGGGTTTCGAGGCCGACGACATCATCGCCACGCTCACCACGCAAGCCGTCGAACTCGGATATCGGGTGTTGGTGGTAACGGGGGACCGTGACTCGATTCAGCTCGTGAACAAGAACGTCACCGTCCTCTACCCGCGTAAGGGCGTGTCCGACCTGACGCGCTTCACACCCGAGGAGGTCGAGGCCAAGTACGGCCTGACCCCGAGCCAGTACCCGGATTTCGCCGCGCTGCGCGGAGATCCGAGTGACAACCTTCCCGGCATTCCGGGGGTGGGGGAGAAGACGGCCACCAAGTGGATCAAGGAGTACGGCAGCCTCGAGGCGCTCGTCGATCGGGTGGACACCGTGCGCGGCAAGGTGGGGGACGCGCTGCGCGCCAACCTGTCCAGCGTGGTGCTCAACCGTCAGCTCACCGAGATGGTGCGCGACGTTCCCCTGCCGTACACACCGGACCAACTCCAGCTGCAGGCATGGGATCGCGACCGTGTGCACGCGCTGTTCGACGACCTCGAGTTCCGCGTTCTGCGTGACCGCTTGTTCGACACGCTCACCTCGGCCGAGCCGGAGTCGGACGAAGGCTTCGAGATCCGCGGCGGCGCCCTCGCACCCGGCGAACTGCCGGATTGGCTTGCTGCGCACGCCGATTCGGGGGAGCGGACCGGACTGTCCGTGGTCGGCACCCGATCGCCGTACAACGGCGAGGCCACTGCTGTCGCCTTCGCTGCATCGGACGGCGAGGGTGCGTATGTCGAAACCGTCGCGCTCACCGAGGCCGACGAGGCCGCGCTTGCGGCGTGGCTTGCCGATCCATCCAAGCCGAAGGCGCTGCACGAGGCCAAGTGGGCCATCCACGCGCTGCACGGGCGCGGCATGTCTCTGCAGGGCCTCACCAGCGACACGGCTCTCGCGGCATACCTCGTCCGCCCCGGGCAGCGCAGCTTCACCCTCGACGACCTCTCGCTGCGGTACCTGAAGCGAAACCTGCGGGTCGACGGTGCCGAGGACGCGCAGCTGTCGCTCCTCGATTCCGAGGACGATGCGCAGACCGCCGTTGCCGAGGGGCAGATTCTGCGCGCGCAAGCGGTCCTCGACCTGGCGGAGGCTCTGGACAAGGAACTGGTGCTCATCGAGTCCGTTCCACTGCTCTCGGACATGGAGTTGCCACTGCTCGAGGTGCTTGCGACCGTCGAACGCACCGGCATCGCAATCGATCTCGACCACCTTCACGATCTGCAGAGCAGATTCGCGGGCGAGGTGTCGGTGGCGGCCGAGGCGGCGTACGCGGTGATCGGTAAGCAGATCAATCTCGGATCGCCCAAGCAGTTGCAGGTCGTGCTGTTCGACGAGCTCGACATGCCCAAGACCAAGCGCACAAAGACCGGCTACACCACCGACGCCGAAGCGCTGCAGACGCTCTTCGAGAAGACCGAGCATCCGTTCCTGCGTCACATGTTGGACCACCGTGACGCCACACGGCTCAAGGTGACCGTCGACGGGTTGCTCAAATCGGTGTCCGACGACGGCCGGGTGCACACCACGTTCAATCAGACCATCGCGGCGACGGGCCGACTGTCGTCGACCGAGCCGAACCTGCAGAACATTCCGGTCAAGACGGCTGCCGGTCGCGAGATCCGCGAAGCATTCGTGGTCGGCGACGGGTACGACATGATTCTCACCGCCGACTACAGCCAGATCGAGATGCGCATCATGGCGCACGTATCCAAGGACGCCGGCCTGATCGAGGCGTTCAACACGGGCGAGGACCTGCACAGTTTCGTCGGCTCCCGCGCGTTCGGCGTGCCGATCGACGAGGTCACGCCCGAACTGCGCCGGCGGGTCAAGGCCATGTCCTACGGATTGGCGTACGGGCTCAGCGCCTACGGGCTCTCTCAGCAGCTCAAGATCTCCACCGAGGAAGCCAAAGAGCAGATGGACGCGTACTTCTCCCGGTTCGGCGGGGTGCGCGATTATCTGCACGAGGTGGTGGAGGCTGCCCGCAAGGTGGGCTACACCTCGACCCTGTACGGCCGACGCCGGTACCTTCCCGACCTCACCAGCGACAATCGGCAGCGCCGCGAGGTTGCCGAACGTGCCGCTTTGAACGCACCTATTCAGGGAACCGCGGCCGACATCATCAAGGTCGCGATGATCGACGTCCAGAAGGCGTTGGACGCGTCCGACCTGAAGTCGCGGATGCTTCTGCAGGTGCACGACGAACTCGTTCTCGAAGTGGTCGAGTCCGAGCGCGCGGAAGTCGAGGAGTTGGTGCGCAGCAAGATGGCGCACGTCATCGATCTGTCGGTGCCGCTCGAGGTATCGGTCGGAACAGGACGAACCTGGGACGGCGCCGCACACTGATCACGACGAGTAACAGAAAAGCCGGGCAGGCCCACGTGGACCTGCCCGGCTTTTTCTCGAAGTTCTGCTCGACAACCTGAACTTCTACTCGGCTGCCTGCTGTTCGGCCTGCTCCGCGATCTGCTTGCGTACGTCGTCCATGTCCAGTGCCTTCACCTGTCCCACGAGGTCTTCGAGGGCCGCCGGGGGGAGTGCGCCGGGCTGCGCGAACACGAGGACACCCTCGCGGAACGCCATGAGCGTCGGAATCGACCGAATGTTCGCGGCAGCAGCGAGTCCCTGCTCCGCCTCGGTGTCGACCTTGCCGAACACCACGTCGGGATGCGATTCGGACGACTTCTCGAACGTGGGAGCGAACTGACGGCACGGCCCGCACCACGATGCCCAGAAGTCCACCAGGACCACGTCGTTGCCGGTCACGGTGTCGTCGAAGTTCTGCTGGGTCAGTGTCTGCGTAGCCACGCTGTTCCTCTCGTGTGTCTTGTCAAGCTGTGTATAGGCGTCAACGCATCCGCCGCGCGGAATCATCCCGACTGGCAGTACTACGTCAGCGAGGTGTCGAGTGCGCGTTTGGGGAGCACCCGCACGAAGTATTCGACACCGAACATCTCGCGCAGAATCGCGTCGGGAAACATCGTGGGATCGATGGGGTACTGCGACCGATGAGCTGCAGTGGCCTTGATTTTGTGGCCGACGAAGGCGGAGACGTCGATGCACGTGTCCACGCGGGCGTCCACCCGATCACCCGAGGGTAGGGCCCTGGTCTCGGCAGATCCGGCGCGGCCGTCGTTGGGAACGGATTCCGCTGCGACGAAGGTCAGGCTGGTCACGTCGTCCAGCGCGACGACGTGCGCGTTGCGGGGTCGACCTGTCGCGATGCTGACTTCACCGATGAACTCACCCGGTCCGGACCGGTCGACCACGTGTACCTGCCCGTCGTCGTTCTCGCGGCGGATCTCCACCGTCCCGGAGAGCAGGAAGTACATGGAGTGGGCGGCTTCGCCCTGTTCGACGAGGTAGGAACCGGACGGGAACCATTCGACGTTCACCAGGTCTCCCGCGTACCCCAGTGCGCTCGTCTCCCGCGAGAACACCCACAGCGCGCGGACGAACTCGTCGGATCCCTTGAAGCGGGTCGCCAGTTCGACGACCCATTCGGCCAATCGGGCGCCGAGCAACATGCGGCTCCGCGGTAGATAGCAGTGGAAGAGCCGGATCGCCGAGCTGTGTTCGGTGCAGGCGGTGGTGACGGCCGCCCCGACGGCGATGTGGTCGGAGTGACCGGAGAATCCGTCGGGCCCGAACGTGATCACGACGTCGGGTGCGAATCGGTCCAGCAGGGTCGAGGCGATGTCGGCGAGCTCGGAGGCGCCGACGTCAGCTAGCCCACCGTCGACGAAATCGAGACAGTGTGTCTCGACGAGTCCGAGCTCGAGGCCTGCCGCAGCGAGCTCTTTTTCGCGGACCGCGGTCAGTGTTGCGCGCGTGGCCGTGCCGGCGTCGCGAATCTGTCCGGCGCCGCCTTTCGTGAACGACACCACCCGGACGTCGGCTCCGTTGCCGGCGTACTTGGCCAACGTGCCGCCGGCGCAGATGGTTTCGTCGTCGGGATGGGCAAAGATACCCAGGACACGCAGTGCCCCGGGGGTCGAGTCGTCGTGCGCCACATTCGTCCGTTCCGACCGCGCGCTGCCATCAGGCGGTGGCGGTGAGTCGTCTGCGTCGCAGTCCCAGCATGTACGGCATTCCGGCGCCGGCGACGGCGAGGGTCTTACCGAGTCTGCCGATAACCGACGGTCCGCGCACGGCGGCCTCCGATACCGGAAGATCTGCGATGTCCACGACGTGCGACGTGACCGGGCCGATTCCCTCGAGATCCTGGGGCACTTCGGTGGTGGAGACCGGGACGGACGACCCGCCGGCCCGCAGGAGCTCGTCGGACAGCAACACGTATTCGTCCAGCTCGACCGGGTTCTTGAGCAGGCGATGCACATGGATGACGTCGATGCCGACGAGCTTGCGCCGGTTGCGGATCGTCTGAGTCGCCACTTCACCGAGGTGCGCCACGAACTTGAGTTGCAGGCTCGTCGCGCGGGTGCAGCTCTTGCACGGACACAGATTGGTCTGCACGTAGGTGCGCTCTCTGTGGAACGCCTGGTGCATGGCGGCGGCTGCGTCGAGAGTGCGTTGCAGGACGGTCCGGCCGTCCAGCGAGTCCGTACTCAGGGCGAGGAAAGCTGCGTCGCCCTCGATCTCGATCAACTCGAAGTCGGGTACCGCGTCGACCACGCGTCCGAGAAGCCGACCGGTGTTCACCTCCGCGTGCGCCAAGCTCATCCGGTGCGAGCCCATGTAGGCGGTGTAACCACTCATGTCGGCGATGAGAAGAAGTGTGGGTCCGGTTGTCATGACGTGCTCGTTTCTGCTGGTTCGGTTCGTTCGGTCGCCGAGTGGACGGTCAACTCGGCGGGCGTTCCTGCTCACCGTCGGGCGTGAAGCGGTCGAGAAGGTTCTCGACCACCGACCCCGCTTCCCGCGCGCTCGGCGTGTAGCCGAGGACCGCGGGAAGAAAACGATCGGATCGGAGCGCCGCAAGCCTGAGTTCGTCGGTCGCCACCACCGACGCCGTTCGCCTGGTGCGTCGAAGCAGGGCGATCTCGCCGAATCCGTCCCCGGGGCCGAGCGAGGTGATGAGTCGTCCGTCACCGACCACGTCGGCCGCTCCCGATTCGATGACGAAGTAGTGGTCACCGACCTCGCCTTGCGAGAAGACCGGTCGGCCCGACGGTACGACCACCGGTTCGAGTCCGCGCGCGAGCTGTTCGATGGCGGGCAGCGGGAGAACGCTCAGCATGTGCACCGAGTGCAGCAGGTCGATGTCGTGGTCGAGCACACCGATCGAGTCGTCCATTCGGCGCAGCCGTCGCCACGAGAGCACCGCGAGAACGGGACACACCAAGCCGACGGCGACGAGGGTGGGACGGATGCCGAACCATTCGACCAGGGTCGACGCGATGATCGCCCCGACGCCGATCGACAGTGCCACAACACTTTCCAGCGCCCCGAACACTCGCGCGAGCACTTTGTCGGCGGCGAGCCGAGCGAGCAACGTGAATCCGGACAGGTCGATGAGCGAGTTGCCGATGCCGACACAGGCCAACAGGACCAACGCCAGGACCCACTGCGGCACGATGCCGATCAGTGCGACCGGAACGCCCCACAGCGCCACCCCGACCGCGAACCACGCTCCGAGCTTCTTCGTGCTGACGAGGAGGGACGCGCCCAGCGAACCCAGTACGGCGCCGGCGCCGATCGCGGCGTTCAACAGCCCGACTCCCGGTTCGCCGGTACCCAGAAGTTGTATCGCGACCACCACCGTCAGGACTGTCAGCGCTCCGCGGGTGAACGATTGCGCAGCGGCGAGACCGATGACGAGTGTCAGGTCGCGACTGCGGCGCACCACCCCGAGCCCTTCCATCGCCGATCGAAGGAGTCCCTCGTTCGTCGGGGCAGCCGGTCGGGGAGGGGCGTCGTACTTCAATCGGAGCACCAGGGCGCCCGCCCACAGCGATGCGCCGGCGGCCACCGCGAACACCACGGTCACGTCGTAGAACCGCAGCAGGAGGGTGGCGAGCAGAGGCCCGACGAGTGTGGCAGCGGCGTCGAGCAGTCCGCGGACCACATTGGCGCCGGCGAGTTCGTACCCGCTCCGACACAGCGACGGCAACAGGGCAGAGTGCGCCGGCCGATAGAGCGTCGCCGCAACGGTCGAGACTGCGGCGAGCGCGTACACGACGGCTGTCGGTCCGCCGACCCCGACGACGACGGCAACGGCGCCGGTTGCCACGGCACGCAGAACCGACACGACGAGCAGGACACGTTCGCGTCGGCCGCGGTCGGCGAGCGGGGAGAGCAGTGGGGCGAGAACCGCCGACGGAACCATGCGCAGCAGTCCCACCAGTCCGACTGCCGCCGCGCCGCCGTCTCGGTACGCGACGATGCCCAGGCCGACGGTGAACGCCCATTCCGCAGTCCATGCTCCGAGAAAGCTGAGTTGGGCTCGGCGCAGGTTCGGGTTGCGCGCGTTACTGCCGAAAGCGCCGGCCGCGCCGGCCAGTGCACCCCCGAGTCCCCCGACCGTCATGGGCGAGATGCTAGTCCCGACCTGCGGTTCCCACCGGCGAACGAGTCAGCTGATGGGCCACTCCCGCTTGCCGTCACCGTCCCACCGGCGGATTCGCGAGACGGCGCCGACGGCATCGCTCAGTGTCGGAATCAATTCACGTACGGCGGAGGCGAGCTGGTCCGGTGTCATGCGCATCGCCAACGTCACGTGCGGCGTCCACTGCTCCGGAGCGAGATGCGGCGGCACGCCGTCGGCGTGCCGCAGGGCGTGCTGCGTTCGGTGGTGAAGGTCGAGCACCCCGGTCGACGGAACCACCGCCCGTGCGAGCACCACGTTGCGGCCGCCGAACACCAGCAGTCCGCCGAGCCTCAGGTCTGGGTGTGCGCCCCGCGCGACCTCGATGAGTTCGCGCTCGGCCTCGTCGGGAATCGACTGGGCCACGCCGATCGTGACGTGCGGTCGATTGGAAGCGCCGCGGTGCTTGGCCTGGCTGGGAAGGCCGAGTTCGGCCAGATAGTCCCACTCCCGACGCACCCGCTCGTCGAGTTCGTCGTCGAGCAGCATTTCGATCGACTGCACCATGGTGAGCAATGATGGCCTCATGGCTAGTGCAAGCAACTCTGCGGGTAGGCCGGAGGCCGGTCGGGTTATGGCGGGTAGGCCGGAGGCCGGCCGGGATTTCAGCGGGGCGGGTTACCCCATCGGTGTGATGGACGGTGACGGTATCGGCAAGGAGATTGTCCCCGGTGCCGTGCGTGTCGTCGACGCGGCGGTGTCGGCCGTCGGGGGTCCGCCGATCGCGTGGGTGCCGCTCGCCTTCGGGCGCGACGCATTGGACGAGGTGGGCACCCCGATTCCCGACGCCACGCTCGACGCGCTCGCCTCGTTGCACGGGTGGATCGTCGGTCCGCACGACAGCGCGTCGTACCCGGAGGAGTTCCGCGGTCGGCTGACCCCCGGTGGGACCGTGCGCAAGCACTTCGACCTGTACGCGAACATTCGGCCGGCCAAGGCGATACCGGGTGTTCGCGCGATGTCGCCGTCGATGGACCTCGTCGTCGTGCGCGAGAACACCGAAGGCTTCTACGCGGACCGCAACATGTTCGTCGGATCGGGGGAGTTCATGCCCACCGCCGACGTCGCGCTCGCGGTCGGCGTCTTCACCCGCTCGGCGTGCGAGCGCATCGCTCGCCAGGCGTTCGAGCTCGCGCGATCACGCAGGAAGAAGCTCACCATCGTGCACAAGACCAACGTCCTCGCGCTGACGACGGGCCTGTTTCGCGATGCCTGCCTCGACGTGGCCGAGGACTTCCCGGATGTCGAGGTGCGCAGCGAGCACGTCGATGCCGTCACCGCGCACCTGGTGCGTTCGGGCGAGGAGTTCGACGTTCTGGTCGCCGAGAACATGTTCGGCGACATCCTCTCCGACCTCACCGGTGAATTGGCGGGTTCGCTCGGCAGCGCTCCGTCGATCAATGCGTCCGATTCGAAGGTGATGGCCCAGGCGGCCCACGGATCGGCGCCCGACATCGCCGGCCACAATCGTGCGAATCCGACCGCCATCATCTCGTCGAGCGCCTTGATGCTGGACTGGTTGGCGTCGCATTCGGGACCGTCTTCGTTCGCGTCGGCCGCCAGGCACATCGAGCGTGCGGTGGCGGCGACCATCGAATCGGGAGTGGCGACGTCGGACATCGGCGGGCTCGCGTCGACCAGCGAATTCGTCGAGGTCGTCGTCGCGCACGCGTTGCGCGGCTAGAGCGGTTTCTCGCAGCAGAAGATCGCGGTACCGGGAAATATCTCGCCACGAAGCGGCGACCACTGACCCCACTCTCGATCGAGCCATTCTGGCCAGTCCGGTTCGACGATGTCTCGAAGAACGAGACCCGCTCCGACGATTTCCCGGACCCGATCGCCGACCGTGCGGTGATGTTCGACGTAGGTGGCGACTCCCTCGGCATCGAACTCCGCGTACGGCGTGCGATCGAAGTAGGGAATGGTCGCGGTCAGTCCGGCCGGGCCGGGGTCGTCGGGAAAGACCCACCGCATCGGGTGGTTGACGGAGAACACCCAGCGACCGCCGGGCCGCAGCACCCGCCGGACTTCCCGCATCACGGCCGCCGAATCGGCGACGAAGGGGATGGCGCCGAACGCGGAGCAGGCGATGTCGAAGGAGTCGTCGGCGAACGGGAGTGATTCGGCGGAGGCCTGCAGCAGAGTCGGCGCCGGGCCATCCTGGTCCGCGATCGCCCGCCGACCGTGTTCGAGCATTCCCATCGAGATGTCGAGGCCGACTGCCCGGGCGCCGTGGGAGGCCAACCAGCGCGAACACGGCGCCGAGCCACATCCGATTTCGAGAACCGACCTTCCGGCCACGTCACCCAGGAGGTGGACGTCCCCTTCGTGCAGGCCTTCGGGGCACCAGACGAACTCACCGAGCGGGCTGGAGACACCGAGAAAATCGCCGTGTGTGCGGTGGTAGTCACCGGCGTCGCGGTCCCACCACGACCGAGACGCGCGTTCGCTGGAACGCGAATCGACCTTGCGGCGCCCGGGGGCGCCGACCTCGGGCGCGGGCGGCGGGGTCGACGGCAATTCTGCGGACACGCGATCGGAATCGGCAGACACGCGCACTACCGTAGCCGGGTTTGCCCGCCTCGACGGACGGCGCGTAGTCTCACATACGCGAATGTCTACCGGGGATGATTTCTGTCCCGGGTACGGCACCAGCATCACACGACGTACGCGTGAAGTTACTGCAGTTCTCGCCGTTCGGCAGTTCGAATGTGGCACCTGCTCTCCGTCACGGTGTCGTCGTGTGAATGTCCGACCGAACATCCATCCACCGACCACAACCCGTCCGGAGCAACTCAACACATGCCCTCTTCCACCGTCACCTCACCGCAGGTCGCCGTCAACGACATCGGCTCTGCGGAGGACTTCCTCGCCGCGATCGACGCCACGATCAAGTACTTCAACGATGGAGACATCGTCGAAGGAACCATCGTCAAGGTCGACCGTGACGAGGTTCTGCTCGACATCGGTTACAAGACCGAAGGCGTCATCCCGTCCCGTGAGCTCTCCATCAAGCACGACGTCGACCCCAACGAGGTCGTCTCCGTGGGAGATGAGATCGAAGCTCTCGTCCTCACCAAGGAGGACAAAGAGGGTCGCCTGATCCTGTCGAAGAAGCGCGCGCAGTACGAGCGTGCCTGGGGCACGATCGAGGAACTCAAGGAGAAGGACGAGGCCGTCAAGGGCACCGTCATCGAGGTCGTCAAGGGTGGCCTCATCCTCGACATCGGTCTCCGTGGCTTCCTTCCCGCCTCGCTCGTCGAGATGCGTCGCGTCCGCGACCTCCAGCCGTACGTCGGCAAGGAGATCGAGGCCAAGATCATCGAGCTCGACAAGAACCGCAACAACGTCGTCCTCTCTCGCCGTGCATGGCTCGAGCAGACGCAGTCCGAGGTTCGCAGCGAGTTCCTGCACCAGCTGCAGAAGGGCCAGGTCCGCAAGGGCGTCGTGTCCTCGATCGTCAACTTCGGCGCGTTCGTCGATCTCGGTGGGGTCGACGGCCTGGTGCACGTGTCCGAGCTGTCCTGGAAGCACATCGACCACCCGTCCGAGGTCGTCGAGGTCGGCAACGAGGTCACCGTCGAGGTTCTCGACGTCGACCTGGACCGCGAGCGTGTGTCCCTGTCGCTCAAGGCAACTCAGGAAGATCCGTGGCGTCAGTTCGCCCGTACCCACGCGATCGGTCAGATCGTGCCCGGCAAGGTCACCAAGCTGGTTCCCTTCGGTGCGTTCGTTCGCGTCGAAGAGGGCATCGAGGGCCTCGTGCACATCTCCGAGCTGGCCGAGCGCCACGTCGAGGTGCCGGATCAGGTTGTCACCGTCGGTGACGACGCGCTCGTCAAGGTCATCGACATCGACCTCGAGCGTCGCCGCATCTCGCTGTCGCTGAAGCAGGCCAACGAGGACTACAGCGCCGAGTTCGATCCGTCCAAGTACGGCATGGCGGACTCGTACGACGAGCAGGGCAACTACGTGTTCCCCGAAGGCTTCGACTCCGAGACCAACGACTGGATCGAAGGCTTCGACAAGCAGCGCGAAGAGTGGGAAGGCCGCTACGCAGAGGCCGAGCGTCGTCACAAGATGCACACCGCTCAGATGGAGAAGACCGCCGCAGACGAGGCGCAGGAAGCAGCCAACGCTGCCGCCGGCTACTCGTCCGAGACCGGTGCCACCCCGTCCGAGGACGGTGCGCCTGCGGCCGCCGCTCCGGAGTCGACCGGTGGATCGCTCGCCAGCGATGCTCAGCTCGCAGCTCTGCGGGAGAAGCTGTCGGGCAACGCCTGACACGCATCACCGACTCGTAACCGAAGGCCCCGAATCCATGAGGATTCGGGGCCTTCGGCGTTCTACCGACCTGCCGCTCCTCGACACACAAAAATCCCGGCTCCCGTACGTCGGGAGCCGGGTCTCGTGACCGGGCGGATCAGCCTGCGGTGGCTGCACCCCAGGACGAGCCGATGCTGTCGCCGCGACGACGCATCGACGCGAAACTGTGGCGTGCGGGGTTCAGATTGAGGAGTGTCGTGAACCAGTTGCGGCGGTGTTCGGCCAGTGCGTCGGCAACCTGGGGAATCAAGATGCAGTGGACACCGCCCGGCATGCCGAGACGGTGCCGACCCGGCAGATTCCGGTGAGGTTCCATTGTCGTCCTTTGATCGTACGAGCGGTCAGTCTGTTGCGCGCCCTGAAGATAACCGAAGAGTTGGTAAACCTGAGGTATTTGGGACGGGTGTTTCGCGGCGTGTTGATCTTGGCAGGGATGGCAGACTGAGTGCCGTGCTGAACATTGGATTGACCGGGGGAATCGGTGCCGGAAAGTCGACCGTGTCGAAGACTCTTGCCTCGCTGGGAGCGGTGATCGTCGACGGCGATCTCATCGCTCGCGAGGTCGTCGAACCGGGAACTCCGGGGCTGGCCGCGCTGGTCGAGAAGTTCGGTGAGGACATTCTCGCCGAGGACGGGTCGTTGAACCGACCGGCGTTGGGCGCCATTGCATTCGGGGACGAGGAGTCACGGCTCGCGCTCAACGCGATCGTCCATCCCCTCGTCGGCGCGCGCCGTCAGCAACTGCTCGACGAGGCCGCCGACGACGCGATCGTCGTGCAGGACATTCCCCTCCTCGTGGAGACCGGCGCCGCAGCGTATTTCGCCCTCGTCATCGTCGTCCACGTCGAGGAGGAGGAGCGCGTGCGCAGACTCGTGGAGATCCGCGGCATCACCGAAGCCGATGCGCGCTCACGCATCGCAGCCCAGGCGACCGACGACCGCCGTCGGGCCGTGGCGGACGTCTGGCTCGACAACTCCGGCGCGCAATCCGACCTCGAAGTCGTCGTTCGCGAACTCTGGACCGACCGACTCGTGCCGTTCGCGGAGAACGTCCGCAGCGGTACCGTCGCGAGATCGCTTCCGAGGCTGGTGGAGTGGAACGAGCGGTGGGCGCCGGATGCGGCGCGCATCATCGCCAAACTCGCCGCGGCCTGTGGCGAGACGCCGACGCGTATCGATCACATCGGCTCGACGGCCGTGCCGGGCATGCCCGCGAAGGACGTCATCGACATCCAGATTTCCGTGACCAGTCTCGACGCGGCGGATGCCCTGCGGAAGCCGTTGCACGACATCGGCTTTCCTCGCATCGACAACATCACCACCGACGATCCGAAGTCGTCCGGTGCGGTGCCCGGCGAAGCAGATCCCGGATTGTGGCAGAAGCGAATTCACGGATCGGCCGATCCGGCGCGCCCGGTGAACGTTCATCTTCGGGTGGACGGGTGGCCAGGTCAGCAGTTCGCCCTGGCGTTCCGGGACTGGTTGCGCGCGGAGGCGTCGGTCGCCGCGGAGTACGCGGACGTGAAGCGGCGTGCAGAAGAGGCCGCAGCCGGCGTCGACGATTATTCGTCCGCCATCGCTGCGTACGTCGACGCCAAGGCGCCCTGGTTCGACGCCGCCTACGATGGAGTGCAGACGTGGATCCAGGACACCGGGTGGACGGACTCGGAACCTACCGGCTGACGGGGCTGCGGAGGATCTTGTCCATCGCCTTGCCCTTGGCGAGTTCGTCGACCAACTTGTCGAGGTAGCGGATCTTCTGCATCAGCGGGTCCTCGACTTCCTGAACCTTGACTCCACAGACCGATCCGGTGATCAGCGAGACATGGGGATTGACGCGGGCGGCGGCAAAGAATTCCTCGAACGTGGTCCCGGCATCGAGATGGCGAGTCAGTTCCGCCTCGTCGAAGTCGGTGAGCCACCGGATGATCTCGTCCACTTCGGCCTTGGTGCGGCCCTTGCGCTCGGCTTTGGCCACGTAGTGGGGATAGACCGAGCTGAACGGTGTCGTGAAAATTCTGTGCACGCCGACAATCTAGTCGACTTCGACGCAGTCATCGGTCGTGTTCGTCGCGCCAGGTCGTCGGCATGCCCAACGAGGTCAGCCACGCGTCCAGATCGTGGTCGTGGCGCGCGATTCCGTCCACGGCGGTGGTCGCCCGATGGATCGCTCGCTCACAGGTGTCCGAATCCAGCAGACCCAGTACTCGAGCATCGAGCAACTCGTCCACGTCCAGTAGTTCGATGTCGCGGCCTCTGCGCACGACGATGTCGAGATAGTGATCCACCGAGGTCCACACGTCACCGTCACGGGTGAACTCGCCGATGTCGACGTAGTAGTCCTGATCGCGGGCGTGCTCGGGCACGTAGTGAAATATCGAGGCTCGCAGACCGAGCGCCGGTAGAAGCCACGATTCGAGGTACCGGAACGACGGGTGGTCGGACGGCCGGGCCATGTACAGACCCCACGGTTCGACGCGGTATTCGTCCACCGGACGAAGGAATCCCTTCGGGTCGGTGTTGGTGAGCTGCGCGACGTCGAACGTTTCGACCTTCGGGACGTGGAGCCGATGCGGGTGGGGCGGCATGGGACGACGCTACCGCCGACCTGCGGGACAGGAACTTGTCGGTGCCCACGTTTACCCTGGAGACATGGCGTTTGCAGCTGAACAACCCGTCGTGGCCCATTCCGAATTCCGACCGGTGGGTGAGATCGAGCGGTCCGAACAACCGTTCACGGTAGTCAGCGAACATACCCCTGCGGGTGACCAGCCGGCGGCCATCGCCGAGCTCACTCGCCGCATCAACGACGGCGAGAAGAACGTCGTGCTGCTCGGAGCAACGGGCACCGGAAAGTCGGCCACCACCGCGTGGCTGATCGAGCAGGTGCAGCGGCCCACGCTGGTGATGGCGCCCAACAAGACGCTGGCCGCGCAGTTGGCGAACGAGTTGCGAGAGATGTTGCCCAACAACGCCGTCGAGTACTTCGTCTCGTACTACGACTACTACCAGCCCGAGGCGTACATCGCTCAGACCGATACGTACATCGAGAAGGATTCGTCGGTCAACGACGATGTCGAACGTCTGCGCCACTCGGCCACCGCGAGCTTGCTCTCGCGGCGAGACGTCGTGGTGGTCGCGTCGGTGTCCTGCATCTACGGTCTGGGTACGCCGCAGTCGTACGTCGACCGGTCGATTCACCTCGAACTCGGCGTCGAGGTTCCGCGGGATGCGTTCCTGCGGCTGCTGGTCGATGTGCAGTACACCCGCAACGACATGGCGTTCACGCGTGGGTCGTTCCGCGTTCGCGGTGACACCGTGGAGATCATTCCCTCGTACGAGGAGCTCGCCATTCGCATCGAGTTCTTCGGGGACGAGGTCGAGGCCCTGTACTACCTGCACCCCCTGACCGGAGACGTCGTTCGACAGGTCGACAGCGTCCGCATCTTCCCGGCCACTCATTACGTGGCCGGGCCGGAGCGCATGGAACGTGCGGTCCGAGACATCGAGGCAGAGCTCGAGGAGCGCCTCGCCGAGTTGGAGGGCAAAGGCAAGCTGCTCGAGGCTCAGCGACTGCGGATGCGTACCCAGTACGACCTGGAGATGATCAAGCAGGTCGGCTTCTGCTCGGGAATCGAGAACTACTCCCGCCACATCGACGGTCGCGGCGCCGGCACTGCGCCGGCAACTCTGATCGACTACTTCCCCGAAGACTTCCTGCTCGTCATCGACGAATCGCACGTGACGGTCCCGCAGATCGGCGCCATGTACGAGGGCGACATGTCGCGCAAGCGGAACCTGGTGGAGTTCGGATTCCGTCTGCCGTCCGCCACCGACAATCGACCGCTCACGTGGGAGGAGTTCACCCAGCGGATCGGGCAGACGGTCTACCTGTCCGCGACGCCGGGCAAGTACGAGTTGGGCCAGGTCGGCGGCGAGTTCGTCGAGCAGGTCATTCGCCCGACGGGTCTGGTCGACCCGGAGGTCGTCATCAAACCGACCAAGGGGCAGATCGACGATCTGGTGCACGAGATCCGGCAGCGCACCGAGCGGGACGAGCGCGTGCTGGTCACCACCTTGACGAAGAAGATGTCCGAAGACCTCACCGACTACCTCCTCGAACTCGGTATTCGCGTGCGGTACCTCCACTCCGACATCGACACGCTGCGTCGCGTGGAGCTGCTTCGCCAGCTGCGTCTCGGCGAGTACGACGTCCTCGTCGGTATCAACCTGCTCCGCGAGGGTCTCGACCTTCCGGAAGTGTCGCTCGTCGCCATCCTCGACGCGGACAAGGAGGGCTTCCTGCGCAGCGGCACCAGCCTCATCCAGACGATCGGCCGCGCGGCCCGCAACGTGTCGGGTCAGGTGCATATGTACGCCGACAAGATCACCGATTCGATGGCCTACGCCATCGAGGAGACCGAGCGGCGCCGCGCCAAGCAGATTGCCTACAACCTCGAGAAGGGCGTGGATCCGCAGCCTCTGCGCAAGAAGATCGCGGACATCCTCGACCAGGTCTACGAGGAGGCCGACGACACCGATGCCACCGTGGAGATCGGTGGCTCGGGTCGCAACGCCAGTCGCGGACGTCGTGCCCCCGGAGAGGCGGGTCGAGCGGTCAGCGCAGGCGTGTACGAGGGCCGCGATGTCACGTCGATGCCGCGCGCCGAACTCGCCGATCTCGTCAAGAGCATGACCGACCAGATGATGAACGCCGCGCGCGAACTGCAGTTCGAGCTTGCCGGTCGGCTCCGCGACGAGATTCAGGATCTCAAGAAGGAACTGCGTGGGATGGACGCCGCGGGACTGAAGTAGCTCCGGTCAGCTCGTGATGTCCTTCGTCGCGAACCGCCGCCACGCCAGCAGGCCGAAGACGGTGGCGTAGGCGGCGGAGGAGAAGGCGCCGATCAACAGATCGTCCCACTGCAGGGTCGGTGACAGAACGCTGGTCCACGACGTCGAATAGTGGCCCGGCAGAAAGTTTCTCAGCGATCCCAGAGCGGTGATCTGGTCCAGGATCTGAACCAGAATCGACACCATGACCGTGCCTCCGACCGCGCCCAGAGGAGCATCGGTCGAGACCGACAGCGCCAGGGCCAAGCCGGCGACCCACAACATGTTGACGGCAATGAACGCCACGCCGATCCCCAGCCGGCCCAGTGCAGTGGCGTAGGGGAGTGAGTCGCCGAACGGGCTCACCAAGCTTCCGGTCCCGTAGAAAATGGTTCCGAGAAGCAACGACACTCCGACGAGGACAGTGATCGCCAACGCGGACAGAATTGCCGACACCGCCGCCTTCTGCGCGAGCAGCCGCGTGCGGGGCACCGGGATGGCCAGCAGGTACTTCAGGCTCGACCACGATGCCTCGCTGGCCACCGAATCGCCGAAGAACAGCGCGACCACCACGATCAGCAGGAAACCGACGGACACGAACAGCGCGAAGACCGTGAAGTTCACCCCGCTGCGGGTGCCGAGCTCGATAAGGCCGCCGGTGTCGGAATCGGCATCCGAACCGCCCACCGCGAACGCTATCGCGAGGATCACCGGCAACAGCGCCAGAAACCCGAGAGCCAATTGAGTGCGGCGTCGCTTGAACTGTCGCGCGAGCTCCGTCCTCAACGGAAGCGTCGACCGTGCCGAATAGCCGGCGACGCGTCCGTCGGCGTGTGCGTTGGTCACGTGAGAACTTCCTGTTCGTCCTTGATGGCATCGTCGTGCACCAGGTCGAGGAACACGTCCTCGAGTCGGGTGGAGCGCGACACGGAGTTCACGGTGACACCCGCATCGACCAGGGCGCGTACGGCGTCACCGGTCGCCACGGCGCCGAGGTCGGCGCGAATCGCGTTCGGGTCTGTCGGATTGGCCGCCACGGTCCCGACACCGTCGAGGCCGCGCAACACCTCGGCGCCGCGCTCGACCGGGTCGACGCGGAACTCGGTGGGGCCGACGCCTCCGATCAATTGCTGCACGGTTCCCGAACTGATGACCGCACCGCGGTTCATCACCACGACGTGGGTGCACGTCTGTTCCACCTCGGCGAGCAGGTGACTGCTCACCAGGACCGTGCGGCCGGTCCGCGCGTAGTTGATCAGCACGTCGCGCATGGTGCGGATCTGAGGCGGGTCGAGACCGTTGGTCGGTTCGTCGAGCACCATCAGGTCCGGCAGCCCGAGCATCGCCTGTGCAATGGCCAGTCGCTGCCGCATGCCCTGGCTGTAGGAGCGCACCTTCCGCTCGACCGCCGCTCCCAGATCGGCGATGGTCATCGCCTCCTCGAGATGCGCGTCCTCGAGCGGTCGTCCGGTCGCCTCCCAGTACAACCGCAGATTCTCCGAGCCCGACAGGTGCGGCAGGAAACCGGAACCTTCGACGAACGACCCGAGGCGAGACAGGACCGGCGATCCGGGTGTGACCGCGTGACCGAACACCCGGATGTCACCGCTGGTCGGTGTCATGAGACCCATCAGCATGCGCAGGGTGGTGGTCTTTCCGGCGCCGTTGGGTCCGAGGAGTCCGAGAACCTGTCCTTTCTCCACGGTGAAGGACACACCGTTCACGGCCTTGAACCCGTTGGAGTACGTCTTGCTCAGGTCGGTGATGACCAGGGGCGTGTCGACGAGGGCGGGATCGACCTCGGCGGCCACTCGGCGTCGACTCACGATGGTGCTCGCCGCGACGAGGGCAGCGACCAGTGCGGCCAGGATCCCGATACCGACGAGCGGCCAGACCGGGAACGACGAGGTGGTCGATTCCGACGGGACACTCAGTACGACGAGTGACCGGTCGGCGAGGGAGACCGAGAACTGGGCCGGCTCGAGCGGCACGGAATACGCCTGGTCCGTGGTGGCGACAGTCACCTCGAGGTGATGGCCGGCCGGGACGCGATATCCGATACCGGGAAGGGCGACGCGCACGGTGGTGGCCGTTCCGGATGTGTTGTCGGGCAGCCGAAGTGCCGACACCAGCCCGTTCGGAAGCGTCCGTCGACCGTCCGGCGAGACGTCGTACAGCTTGGCGAACAGGACGGATTGCTGCGTCCCTGCGATGGCGCCCACGGTGAGATCGACGGTCGACGTTCCGGTGATGGTGAGCGAGGAACCGAGCGGATCGCTGCGGAAAGTTGCGCTCTGACCGGGGATGTCGGAGGCCAGAGCAGATGCAGCGGCCGATGCGCTCACCGCGGCCAGGGGCGATCCAAGGCCGGGAATGGACGAGATGGCCGACGGTGTCGCGCCGGGTGGGCGGACCACGATTTGCGACGGACCGTCCGTGACCGGGGACAGTTCGATGTTCTGGGTCGGAACCTGTTGTCCGGCGGTGAGACCGGGGTAGTCCGCCGTTGTCATGGTTTGGGCGCGGCGACCCTGATCGGTGGGATCCCCTGTGAGGCTGTACGAGAACTGGCTGTCCTTCGTGGTATCGCCGCCGCCCATGAGGTGGTCGGTGAGGAAGTCCGCCATCTCGGCGTCGCTGGCTGCGTTGGTGCCGCCGGCGTCGTGACCTCCTTCGAACCACTTCACCTGAACGGAACCGCCGGCCTCGGCGATCTGTCGCGCGGTGGCGTCCGCCTGGTCCAGTCCGAACAACGAATCCTGTTGTCCCTGAACCAGAAGCGTAGGAGCTTTGATGTTCGAAGCGAACGACACGGGGGAGTGTCGGGTCAGAAGTGCGGACGTCTCGGCGCTCGGAACACCCGTGACGGCGGATTGCGCGTACGCGGCGCAGAACTCTGTCGCGAAGCGCCCACACGGGTCCGGGGTTCCCGACTGCGACCCGGCCGCCGGCGGTTGCGCGCCCCCGCTCGCCTGATCGCCGCCGCCCGCGGAGGGCAGCGCGCCGGCGCCGAAGAACACACCGGCCCAACCCTTCTTGAGTACACCCGTTCCACCGGCGGTCGCTGCTGCCGGGGTCGGAGGCACGTAGCCGGCGACCGCGTTCGCGTCGATCGGGGCGGCGTAATTGGGAAAGAGCGACTGCCCGAGGTCGTTCCACGTGATGGCCGCGGCGTCCGCGTCGATGCGCCGATCGGTCCCCGCGAGCATCAAAGCGAGTGCGCCGCCGTACGAACCGCCCGCCACGCCCACTCGCGGATCACCCGGGCCGTCCTGCTGCACCACGTCGGAGCGAGTGGAGAGGTAGTCCACCAGACCGCGCGCGTCGGCCACCTCGCGGTCCGGATCGTCGAGCGAGATCTTCCCGGTGCTGGCGCCGAAACCGCGGGCCGTGTAAGCGAGAACGACGAATCCCCGGCTCGCCAGGTCGCGTGCCTGGCCGTCGACGGAGTTCTTGTCGCCGCCGAAACCGTGAGCCAGCAGGACCGCGGGCGCGGGCGTGGTGGCCGGAAGATAGAGGCGGGTATCGATATTCACGGTCTCGCTCGACCCGGGGCTCTCCGGGAACGGCATCATCGCGTCCTCGGTTCGCACCGAAGCGGAGTCGGCGTCGGACCGGAAGAACATGACGGCGATCACGGCGACGAGGACGAGAACCAAAGCTGCCCCACCGAAAGCCATCGTTCGCTTGGACATTCGGACGAGGTGCATGGCACCAATGTAGGCGAAGGTCTAGAACCAGCACGTCTACGTGTAATCGCTCCGTGTTCGCCGCCGACAGGCGCTACTGTCATTGCCGATGGCGCAGTAGCTCCACCGGCGCCGAATGATGTGTGAAACACCCGGATCATCCATGGAGGAAATGAATGAGCGCTTACCGCACTGTCGTCGTCGGAACCGATGGCTCCGATTCGTCCCTGCGGGCCGTCGAGAAGGCAGCGGCACTGTCCGGTGACGCCGGCGCGACGCTGTACATCGCGTGCGCCTACTACCCGGACGACTCTAAGTCGACCTCCTCGGACGCGGACGCACTCGGCGCGGACGCCTACCAGATCACCGGCTCCGCCCCGACTCGCGAGATTCTGCGTACCGCAAAGGAACGCGCCGTGGCCGCGGGAGCAAGCTCGATCGAGGAGAAGTCGGTCGTCGGCAATCCCGTCGACTCGCTGCTGCAGTTGGTCAAGGACGTGCAGGCCGATCTCCTCGTGATCGGCAATCGCGGTTTGAACTCGCTGACGGGCCGCCTTCTCGGTTCGGTGCCGTCCGACGCCGCTCGGAAAGCTCAGTGCGACGTGCTGATCGTGCACACCGTTCGCTGACGTCCACGCAGTCGTCTCTGCCCGCCACGGTGTCGCCGTGGCGGGCAGCGTCGTCTCAGGAGGCGGTCGCGGCGAACTCGTCGAGCGCGGACAGCACGTCCGGGAGTGGATGGACGTGCACGACGCCCAGCTGCTGCGTGGCGCGCGTGAGTGCGACGTACAGATCGTTCATGCCGCGCGGCGAGTCGTCGACGATCTCCGACGGCTCCACGATGATCACCGAGTCGAACTCCAGACCCTTGGCTTGCGTCACCGTCGACACCACCACGACGTCCGAGCGCAGATGTGACAGCAACTCCACGGTGTCCTGCCCGGCGAGGATCGCAGACAGACCGGGCCGGGGATGCTCGGCAATGCGTCGCTCCACCGTCGCGGCGAGGTCCTCGGACGTCGTGCGCAAGGACCACGGGATCGAGCCGTTGTCCCGCACGGAGCGTGGCGCGCTCGCACCCGGGTCCAACGCGGTCAGCACATCCTGGGCGACCGCCATGATCGACGCGGGCGTGCGGTAGTTGACGGTCAGCTCGGTCAGCTTCCACCGGTTCTTCACATATGGCTCGAGCACCCGCTGCCACGACGACGTCCCTGCGGGATCGCCGGTCTGGGCGACGTCACCCACCAGCGTCATCCACCGGTTCGGGACCCGGCGCATCACCATGCGCCACGCCATCTCGGACAGCTCCTGGGCCTCGTCGACGATCACGTGCCCGTAGGTCCAGGTGCGATCACCGGCCGCGCGTTCGGCAGTCGTCAACCGCCTCCCGCCGTCCTGGCGTTGTGCGAGCTGGCCCGCGTCGATCAGGTCGTACGCCATCAGGATCTCGGGGTCGAGTTCGTCTTCGAGATCCTGTGGGGCGGACCCGGTCAGGATGTCGAGCGCGCCCTGCGCGTCGGCGATCTGTGCCCGCCATCGCCGCTGCTCGCGCTCGCGTTCGGCGGCGTCGTCCATGCCGAGAAGTTCCGCCAGTTCGTCGAGCAGCGGTGCGTCGGCGGGGCTGCACCGACCGTCGTCGGCGCGGAACAGAGATGCTCGAGCGTTCTCGTCCAACGATCCCGCCGCAGCGGACAGTCGGTCGTCGGACGCAAAGAGACCGGCGAGAACATCCTGCGGCGTCAACTCCGGCCACAGGGAGCCGATCGCTTCCATCACGTCGGGGTCCGTACGCATCTCGTCGCGAATGTCCTTGAGATCGTCGCGACTCAGGAGAGAGGAGCCGTCGAGCACGTCGGATCCGACCACACGGGCGAACTGGTCCGCCAGCGCGTCGATCATGCTCGACACGAAGATCGGTCGTGCGAGGTTGTGCGGCCGTCGGGAAGAGCGGGCGCGCCCGCGGGCGCGGCCGACCATCTTGCTGTCGATCGTCAGCGTATAGGTGTCGAACGACACCGGGACCGGCTCGGATGGGAGCTCCTGCCGATCACGGACGGCGCGCGTGAGGACGTCGATCATGGCCAGGGACCCCTTGACCTCGGCTGCGTCGACGGTGTCCGCGCGCGAGGTGTCGACTCCGGGGTACAGGTTCCCCACCGTGGACAGCAGCACCCCTGTCTCGCCCAACGACGGGAGCACTTGACCGATGTAGTCGAGGAAGGTGCTGTTGGGCCCCACGATCAGCACGCCGCTCTTGTCCAGCTGCTGGCGATACGTGTAGAGCAGGTATGCGGCGCGGTGCAGCGCGACCGCAGTCTTGCCGGTTCCCGGTCCGCCTTGGACCACCAGAACACTGCGGTGTGTCGACCGGATGATCGCGTCCTGCTCGCGCTGAATGGTCTCCACGATGTCGTTCATCTGACCCGTGCGTGCGGCGTCCAGGGCGGTGAGCAGCGCGCTCTCGCCGGCAACGCCGTCGGAACCGTCGCTCACTCCCGCTGCCGTGGCCGCATCGAGGTCGAGGTACTCGTCGGACAGTCCCGTGACCCGCCGACTGCGCGTGCGAATGTGGCGCCTGCGCAGCACCCCCTCGGGTGCGGCCGGGGTCGCGAGATAGAACGGCCGCGCCAGCGGCGCGCGCCAGTCGTAGAGCATCGACTCGAAGTCGTTGTCCTCGTCGAGGATTCCCACCCGGCCGATGTATCGCGGCGCTTCGTCCGTGACGTCGATGCGGCCGAAGCACAGGCCGTTCTCCGCCGCGTCGTATTTGGCGATGTCGTCGTTGTAGAGGTTCGAGTACGACTCCCGCTCGCTGCGAGCCTGCGGCGTGCCACCCGTCTCGAGAAGAACGGTGCGCAGGCGCCGCGTCGCGTAGGCACGCAATGCGTCGAGGCGTTCGTAGAGCCTGGAAACGTGGTCCTGCTCCGACGCTGCTGCCGAGCCGACGGACGGCGAGGTGTCGATCTTCGAGATCGAAGTGCCCTGATCCGGCACGTGGTCTCCTAGATGTTCGCGTTGAAGTGCGACGAAAAGTCTACGGACAATCGGCGACTCGGGACTGACACCGCAGGTCGGTGCGACAGAGCCTCCAAACAACAGAGCCCCGGAAAACACGAACGGCCGACGGGACTGAAGTGTCCCGCCGGCCGTTCGGTGTGAATGTGTCAGAGCGACCAGGAACCGACCTTGCCGTCGAGCTGCGACTTGGCGTCCTTGGCTCGCTTCTCGGCTGCCTTGCGTGCGGCCTCGAGCTGCTTCTCCGCGTTCTTGCGTGCGGCTTCGAGCTGCTTCTGGGCGTCCTTGCGGCCCGACTTCACCTGCTTCTTGGCGTCCTTGCGGGCCGAGGCGAACTGCTTCTTGGCATCCTTGCCGGCCGACTTGGCCTGCTTCTTGGCCTTCTTGCCGTACTTGGTCTTCCAGTCGGCGAGCGACGATGCCAGTTCACCGGTCTCGGTGCGCGCGCGCTCGGCGGCCAGTTCGGCCAGCTTGCTGCCGCGTCCCTGGGCCACCTCGGCGAATTCGGACCCGCGCTGGCCGGCGACCTCGGCGAGTTCGGACCCGCGCTGGCCGGCAACCTCGGCCAGGTCGGCTGCACGCTTGGCGGCCAGGTCGGCCCACTTGCTGCCGCGCTCCTGCGCGAGCTCGGCCAACTTGGAGCCGCGGTCCTGAGCGACGTCCGCCAGTACCGCGCCACGCTCGGACGCAACATGGGCGAGCTTGTGCACGCGCGCTCCGGCGACTTCGCTCACCTCGGAGAGGGGACCGCTGCCGTCGGACGACGAGGTCAGCGGAAGTGCACCGACCACGGCGGTCTGAGCGACCTTGGCCGCCTTGCGTCCCCGCCATGCCAGCGACGGCTTGCCCTCGGTGTCCACGGCGGCGATGAGAAGGCCACCGAGCAGGCTGAGGTTCTTGAAGAACTGGGTGCGCTGTGCAGCCTTGGCGGCCGGGTCCGTCTCCTCCCAGAAAGCGTGACCGGCGAGCGTCGTCGGGATCAGGCTGCCGGCGAGTGCTGCGGACGCGATGCGCGGTGCCTTGCCCGTTGCGAGGAGAATGCCACCGCCCACCTGAACGGCGGCGTTGATCTTGACAAGCGTGACCGGGTCCGAGGGAACCTGCTCGGTGACTTCGTTGGGCAACGCGTCCTGTGTCTTCTCGATCAAGGGAGCGGCCGCCTCGGCCCTCCCGGTCGGGTTGCGCAGTGCGTCAATCCCACCTGCGATGAAGATGGACGCCAGCATCGGTCGAGCGACTCGACGGACAATCACCTAGTGCCTCCTGCGTTGTAAATCGTCAAAGGGGTCGACATCAGCCTATTCATACCCCGCTCGTGAGCGGTCCAACCGTCGGGCGCTGTTGTGAGTCACCACCCACGTTCGCGCCATTCCTTCAGGTGCGGACGCTCGGCCCCGAGCGTGGTGTCCTTGCCGTGGCCGGGGTAGACCACCGTCGAGTCGTCGTACCGGGCGAAGATCTTGTTCTCGACGTCGTCGAGGAGTGAGGTGAACGCCTCGGCGTCGGCGGTCTTGCCGACGCCGCCGGGGAACAGAGAGTCGCCCGTGAACAGATGCACGGTTCCGGTCGCCGCATCGGTGAGAGCCAGTGCGATGGACCCGGGCGTGTGGCCGACGAGGTGTACGACGTCGAGCGTGAGGTCGCCGACACTCACCGTGTCGCCGTCGTCGAGAAGACGCGTTGGCGGAACGGGAAGGGGCTCCGCGTCGAGACGGTGCGCGGCCGTCGGAGCTGCGGTTCCGTCGACGACGTCGGCTAGAGCCTGCCAATGATCGGGGTGGCGGTGGGTGGTGACGACGACGGACAGCGATGGTGCGTTCTCGTCGATCATCTGCGAGAGTCGAGCGGAGTCGTTCGCCGCGTCGATCAGCATTGCCTCCCCGGTCGTGGAACAGACGATCAGGTACGCGTTGTTGTCCATGGGGCCGACCGACATCTTCACGATGGTCGCGGCGGACAGCGTGCGTCGCTGCGGAGGTGTCGAAGTCGACACCTCGCCGGTGTAGTCGTCGTCGATGGACATTCGCTGCTCGCTCATGGTGGGGAGGCTACCGTCGAAGTGGACGGTCACCGAGCGTGCACGTGACCGAAAAGAATTGTCGGTGGCCGCGCATATCATCGCGCCGACGGGGAAACCGTGCGAACGAACATGCTTCGACCTGGGACGACCCGGCGCCGAATGAACCGATGACCAAGAACGACGAGAGGACGATTGTGGCGGACCGCCTGATCGTGCAAGGCGCACGCGAGCACAACCTCAAGGGAGTCGACATCGAACTCCCGCGAGACAGTCTCGTCGTGTTCACCGGTCTGTCCGGCTCCGGAAAATCGAGCCTTGCGTTCGACACCATCTTCGCCGAGGGCCAGCGCCGATACGTGGAGTCGTTGTCGGCGTACGCGCGACAGTTCCTCGGGCAGATGGACAAGCCCGACGTCGATTTCATCGAAGGTCTGTCCCCGGCCGTGTCGATCGACCAGAAGTCGACCAACCGTAATCCGCGGTCGACGGTCGGAACCATCACCGAGGTCTACGACTACCTGCGGTTGCTCTACGCGCGGGCCGGCAGCGCCCACTGTCCCGTGTGTGGCGAGCCGGTCGCTCGTCAGACGCCACAACAGATCGTCGACCAGATCCTGGCCCTCGAGGAGGGTCTTCGGTTCCAGGTGCTCGCACCGGTGGTCCGCACGCGCAAGGGTGAGTTCGTCGATCTCTTCGAGCAACTCAACACGCAGGGCTACTCACGAGTGCGCATCGACGGCACCGTTCACTCGCTCACCGATCCGCCCAAGCTGAAGAAGCAGGACAAGCACGACATCGAGGTCGTGGTCGACCGACTGGTGGTCAAGCCGTCGTCGAAGCAGCGCCTGACCGACTCGATCGAAACCGCACTTCGCCTGGCCGACGGCATCGTCGTGCTCGACTTCGTCGACCGCGAGGACAACGCCCCCGATCGGGAGCGTCGATTCTCCGAGAAGCTCGCGTGCCCGAACGGGCACCCGTTGTCCATCGACGATCTCGAACCGCGTGCGTTCTCGTTCAACTCGCCGTACGGTGCCTGCCCGGAGTGTGTGGGTCTCGGTATTCGCAAGGAGGTCGACCCGGACCTCGTCGTGCCGGACCCCGATCTGAGCCTTGCCGACGGCGCGATCGCTCCGTGGTCGATGGGGCAGACGTCGGAGTACTTCGGTCGGCTGCTGTCGGGTCTGGCCGACGCCATGGGATTCGACATAGATCTGCCGTGGCGCAAACTGCCCGCCAAGGTCAAGCGTGCCGTGCTCGAGGGCAGCGATCACCAGGTGCACGTGCGGTACAAGAACCGTTACGGCCGCACTCGCTCGTACTACGCGGAGTTCGAGGGCGTGATGCCGTTCCTGCACCGCCGCCTCGAGCAGACCGAGTCGGATCAGATGAAGGAACGCTACGACGGCTACATGCGCGACGTTCCGTGCCCGGTCTGCCAGGGTGCGCGGCTGCGTCCGGAAATTTTGTCGGTCACCATCTCGGCCGGCGATTTCGGCCCCAAGTCCATCGCCGAGGTCTGCAGTCTGTCGATCTCGGAGTGCTCCAACTTTCTGGGCAGTCTCACCCTCGGAGTCCGCGAGGAGGCCATCGCCGGTCAGGTACTGAAGGAGATTCAGGCACGCCTGGGCTTCCTGCTCGACGTGGGCCTCGAATACCTGACGCTGTCCCGAGCGGCGGGGTCGCTGTCCGGCGGTGAAGCGCAGCGCATCCGGCTCGCGACACAGATCGGCAGCGGACTGGTGGGGGTGCTCTACGTGCTCGACGAGCCGTCGATCGGCCTGCACCAGCGCGACAACCGTCGCCTGATCGACACTCTCACGCGCCTGCGCAACCTGGGCAACACGCTCATCGTCGTCGAGCACGACGAGGACACCATTCGCACGGCCGACTGGATCGTCGACATCGGTCCGCTCGCCGGCGAGCACGGTGGCCGGGTCGTGCACAGCGGTGACTACAAGGGCCTGCTCGAGGCGCCGGAGTCGCTCACCGGTGCCTACCTGTCCGGTCGCATGCACATCGAGGTTCCGGACAAGCGCCGGTCGGTCGACGCGAAGCGGCAGGTCACGGTCGTCGGCGCGCGCGAGCACAACCTTCGCGACATCGACGTCAGCTTTCCCCTGGGTGTGCTCACCTCGGTGACGGGAGTGTCCGGCTCGGGCAAGTCGACGCTCGTCAACGACATCCTCGCCACCGTCATGGCCAACAAGCTCAACGGCGCTCGTCAGGTTCCGGGACGCCACACGCGGATCAACGGACTGGACCAGCTCGACAAGCTCGTGCAGGTGGATCAGTCACCGATCGGACGTACGCCGCGGTCGAACGCCGCCACGTACACCGGCGTGTTCGACAAGATCAGAACCCTGTTCGCCGCCACCACCGAAGCCAAGGTGCGGGGCTACCAGCCCGGACGATTCTCGTTCAACGTCAAGGGAGGTCGCTGCGAAGCATGCTCCGGTGACGGCACTCTGAAGATCGAGATGAACTTCCTTCCCGACGTCTACGTCCCGTGCGAAGTGTGTCACGGCGCGCGCTACAACCGCGAGACGCTCGAGGTGCATTACAAGGGGAAGACAATCGCCGAGGTTCTCGACATGCCGATCGAGGAAGCAGCCGAGTTCTTCGAGGCGATCACCTCGATTCACCGCTACCTCAAGACGCTGAACGAGGTCGGACTCGGGTACGTCCGGCTCGGCCAACCGGCCACCACGCTGTCCGGTGGCGAGGCGCAGCGCGTCAAGCTCGCGGCGGAGCTGCAGAAGCGGTCGACGGGGCGAACGGTGTACATCCTCGACGAACCGACGACGGGCCTGCACTTCGAGGACATCCGCAAGCTGCTGATCGTGATCAACGGGTTGGTCGAGAAGGGCAACACGGTCATCGTGATCGAGCACAACCTGGACGTCATCAAGACGTCGGACTGGGTCGTGGACATGGGACCCGAAGGTGGCTCGGGCGGCGGGCAACTCGTGGCGCAGGGCACCCCGGAAGAGGTTGCGGCGGTACCGGAGAGCTACACCGGCAAGTTCCTTCAGGAAGCGCTGGGCAAGTCGGCCGCGGTGGCGCCGCCGGTCAAGAAGCGGCGCCCGCGCAAGACCCCTGTCGCGGTGGGTTGAGTTCGGGCCGTCAGTGGACCGGGCCGGTGTACTTCTCGCCCGGTCCGGCGCCGGGGGCGTCGGGATGAGCCGATGCCTCCCGGAAGGCGCGCTGCAAGGCCTGCAGGCCGTCCCGAATCGGGCCGGCGTGCGGACCGAGGTATTCGACCGACGATGTGACGAGTCCGGCCAGGGCGGTGATCACTCGGCGTGCCTCGTCGAGGTCCAGGTACGGGCTTTCGCTGGGATCGGACTCGGACAGTCCGAGCTTCTCGGCCGCCGAGCTCATGAGCATCACTGCGGCTCGGCTGATCACCTCGACGGCGGGCACGTCCGCAAGCTCGCGGACGGAGGGGTCGCTGTTCTCGGTCATGCTCTTGAGGATCGCACGGAGCCAGGCGTGCGGCGAATTTCGCTCCGGCACCGGCTCGATGCTAATCTGAACGTACGACCGCCTTCGGGCGCATTTCGCGAGCACTCGCTCGTGTGGATGTACCCGCAGGCAGCAAGTGGAGCCCAACTCCCACCATCGATACGGTTCGCCGTCCGGTGGTCCGGTCCCATCCGATTCGTCACGGATCGAGTGGTGATCTCGAAAGAGATCGAGTTCGCGTCGAGCGAACCCGACCGGTCGACACAGGGCCCTGCGCAGTGATTCGTCACCGCTCGGGGCTCGACCTTTCTCCGCGGCTCGCCCGCGAGGCCTGGAGTGTCGGGAAGACGGACCACGAGCACATTTCCGTCACCGCACTACCTAGGAGGCCACATCAGCACTGAGACCCGCATCAACGATCGCATCCGAGTTCCCGAAGTCCGGCTTGTCGGGCCGGGAGGCGAACAGGTTGGGATCGTGCGTGTTGAAGATGCGCTCCGCTTGGCACTCGAAGCCGATCTCGATCTTGTCGAAGTTGCTCCCGACGCACGTCCGCCGGTCTGCAAGATCATGGACTACGGGAAGTTCAAGTACGAAGCTGCGCAGAAGGCGCGTGAATCACGCAAGAACCAGCAGCTGACCGTCATCAAGGAGCAGAAGCTTCGCCCGAAGATCGACGACCACGATTACGAGACCAAGAAGGGTCACGTCATCCGGTTCCTGGAAGCAGGATCGAAGGTCAAGGTCACGATCATGTTCCGTGGACGCGAGCAGTCGCGCCCGGAGCTGGGTTACCGGCTTCTGCAGCGTCTCGGAGGAGACGTGGCCGATTTCGGCTTCGTCGAGACCTCCGCGAAGCAGGACGGTCGCAACATGACCATGGTTCTGGCACCGCACAAGGGTGCCAAGACCAGGGCGAAGGCGCACCAGGACAACGAGGCACCGACACCGGCGCCCGCTCCTGCTCCTGCTCCGTCCGCACCAGCTCAGCCTGCACCCGGCGCGTAAGCGTCACCCATCCGATCGAAAGATCGAAGAAGAGAACCGAGGATCCAATGCCGAAGATGAAGTCCCACAGCGGCACCAAGAAGCGTTTCAAGGTGTCCGGTAGTGGAAAGATCCTGCGCGAGAAGGCCGGCCGTCGCCACCTGCTCGAGCACAAGTCCTCGCGTGTGACACGTCGTCTCGAAGGCACCGCCGTCGTGAGCCCCAACGATGCCCCGCGTATCAAGCGACTGCTCGGCATCTGACCTTCTTCCCACCCGGGGCATTCGCCCCCAGATCGACAGGATTTTTCAGTGGCACGCGTAAAAAGGGCGGTCAACGCCCAGAAGAAGCGCCGTTCGATTCTCGAGGCGTCCAGCGGTTACCGCGGACAGCGCTCGCGTCTCTACACCAAGGCCAAGGAGCAGCAGCTCCACTCGCTGACGTACGCATACCGTGACCGTCGCGCACGCAAGGGTGACTTCCGCAAGCTGTGGATCACGCGTATCAACGCAGCAGCTCGCGCCAACGACATCACGTACAACCGCTTCGTGCAGGGTCTGAAGATTGCCGGCGTCGAAGTCGATCGCAAGATCCTCGCCGAGCTGGCCGTCTCGGATGCGGAGGCCTTCACCAGCCTCGTCGCCATCGCCAAGGCAGCATTGCCCGCCGACGTGAATGCTCCCGCCGGAGAAGCAGCCTGATTCAGGCGTTCGATTCACCCGGACGACCCGCGGAACCGCTCACCGAGCGGACACCGCGGGTCGTTTCTGCTGTCAAGCTCCAGCGGAGTGCCGAGCGTCGACGCGTCGGACGATTTCTGGCCGAGGGCGAGAATGCCGTCGCAGAGGCGATCGACGCAGGTGTGGTGAACGAGCTCTACGCGACCGATGCGTGGTTCGGATCTGCGTCGCAGATCGTCGAGCATGCGGCGTCGGTCGGCATCTCCGCGCAGCTCATCACCGACCGCGCGGCAAAGGCGTTGTCGGACACGGTGACCCCTCCCGGTCTGGTTGCGGTGTGTTCACTCGTCGACGTGCCGTTGGGTCAGGCGCTCGCCGGGACGCCGACGCTCGTGGCCGTCCCGGTCGCGGTGTCGGAACCGGGGAACGCCGGCACCATCACGAGGGTGGCCGACGCAGCCGGCGCCGATGCCGTCGTCTTTGCCGGGGACGGTGTGGACCCGCACAACGGCAAGTGTGTGCGCTCGTCCGCCGGAAGCCTTTTCCATCTGCCGATCGTGCGGGAACGGTCGGTCGACGACGCAATGGCTGCGCTCTCGTCGGCCGGTTTGCAGATCGTCGCCACGGCCGCGGACGGTGAGGTCGACCTCGACGACGCCGACGAGCTGCTCGCTGCGCCCACGGCGTGGTTGTTCGGAAACGAAGCGCACGGGCTGCCGACCGACGTCCTCGCCGCCGCCGACGTTCGCGTACGCATTCCCATCCACGGCCGAGCGGAAAGCTTGAACTTGGCCACGGCGGCGGCTCTGTGTCTCTACGCGAGCGCGCGCACGCATCGACGCAGATAACGATTTCCGAAGTGACCACACCGGTCGATAACCTGAACCGGGCCTTCCAGGGCCCGAAATCGATCATTGAGGAGGCGTGACCGTCGTGGCGGACAACGAGACCGACCTGAGCGAAGATTCGCTCGACGCTGCTGCTCGCGCCGCCGAGCAGGCGTTCGACGGTGCAGCCGACCTCGACGCTCTCGCTGTGGCCAAGTCTGCGCACATCGGCAACAAGGCGCCGGTGGCGCTGGCGCAGCGTGCACTCGGAACGTTGCCGGGCGATCAGCGAGCCGACGCCGGGAAGCGCGTCAAGGTGGCCCGCGAGCGCATTCAATCCGCGTTCGATGCGCGCCGTGCCGTGCTGCTCGCCGAGCGTGACGCAGCCGTTCTGGTCGCCGAAGCCATCGATGTGACCCTGCCGTCGCAGCGTCGACCGGTCGGCGCTCGACACCCAGTCACCGTGATCGCCGAGCAGGTGGCCGACGTGTTCGTCGCCATGGGCTGGGAAGTCGCGGAGGGCCCCGAAGTGGAGACCGAGCACTTCAATTTCGACGCACTCAACTTCCTGCCCGACCACCCGGCGCGGACGATGCAGGACACGTTCCACATCGCCCCCGAAGGTTCGCGGCAGGTGCTGCGCACGCATACCTCACCGGTGCAGGTGCGGTCGCTCCTCGACCGTGAGCTGCCCATCTACGTCGTGTGTCCGGGTCGTACGTTCCGGACGGACGAGCTCGACACCACGCACACCCCGGTGTTCAGTCAGGTCGAGGGCCTCGCCGTCGACAAGGGTCTGACCATGGCGAACCTGCGCGGCACACTCGATGCGTTCGCCCGTGCTCTGTTCGGCCCCGACACCCGAACCCGTATGCGGCCCAACTACTTTCCCTTCACCGAGCCGTCCGCCGAGGTGGACGTATGGTTCCCGAAGAAGAAGGGCGGGCCGGGCTGGGTCGAGTGGGGCGGCTGCGGAATGGTGAACCCGAACGTTCTGCGCGCCAGCGGCGTCGATCCGGAGGTCTACAGCGGATTCGCCTTCGGTATGGGCCTGGAACGAACGCTGCAGTTCCGCAACGACATTTCCGACATGCGCGACATCGTGGAGGGTGACGTTCGCTTCAGTCTTCCCTTCGGCGTTCGGGACTGACCCGAGTCCCGCGAATCCTCCTTTTCCGAACCGAGAGAACCGAGTTTCCCGTGCGAGTGCCACAGTCCTGGCTGACCGAGGTCGCGTCGAAGGCGACCCCCGGGTGGAGCGTCACCTCGACCGATCTCGATGCCGGCATCGTGGGCGTCGGATTCGAGATCGAGGACGTCTTCCCACTCGACAACGTGACGGGTCCGCTCGTGATCGGCCGCGTCGCCTCCATCGAAGAGTTGACCGAGTTCAAGAAGCCAATCCGCTTCTGCCTCGTCGAGGTGGGGGAGTCCGTGCCCCGCGGAATCGTCTGCGGTGCACGGAATTTCGCGGAAGGCGACTTGATCGTGGCCGCCCTGCCCGGTTCCGTTCTTCCCGGCGGGTTCGCGATCGCGGCGCGCAAGACCTACGGCCGCACCTCCGACGGCATGATCTGCTCGGTCTCCGAGCTGGGGATCGGCTCCGATCACTCCGGAATCCTGGTGTTGCCGGACGGCACTGCGGAACCGGGCGACGATGCGCGCGGTGTTCTCGGACTCGACGACACCGTCTTCGACGTGAACGTGACACCGGACCGTGGCTACGCCCTGAGCGTGCGCGGATTGGGCCGCGAGGTCGCCTGCGGTTTCGATTTGGACTACGTCGATCCTGCCCTGGTCGCGCCGATACCGGCCGAGGGTGAGGCCTGGCCCGTGACGCTCGACGACGACTCGGGCGTCACGCGCTTCGCGATGCGCAAGGTCGTGGGGATCGACGCATCCGCGGTCACACCGTGGTGGATTCAGCGGCGCCTGCTGCTGTGCGGCGTGCGCCCGATCTCTCCGTCGGTAGACGTGACGAACTACGTGATGCTCGAGTTGGGGCAGCCGCTGCACGCGTTCGACGCGGCCCGCCTCGACGGCGCTCTGACGGTGCGCCGGGCCACGTCGGGTGAGCAATTGGTGACGCTCGACGATGTGACCCGAACACTGCACGAGGACGACGTGGTGATCGCGGACGGCTCCGGTCCCGTGTCGCTGGCCGGTGTGATGGGCGGCGCGAGCACGGAGGTGACCGCAGACACGGCCGACGTGCTGCTGGAGGCCGCCGTCTGGAATCCGTTGGCGGTGTTCCGAACGGCGCGCCGCCACAAGCTCCCCAGCGAGGCGAGTCGCCGCTACGAACGCATCGTCGATTCCTCCCTTCCCGTCCACGCGCTCGATCGCGCCGCGGAACTGCTGGTGTCCATCGCGGGCGGACGCGTAGAGCCGACCCTCACCGATCTCGGCGGCGTAGAGGTGATGCCGCCGGTGACGATCGACATCGACCTCCCGGACCGCGTCGCGGGCGTCGCGTACCCGAACGGAACCGCGGCCCGGCGGCTGGCTCAGGTCGGCTGCGACGTGAGCGTTGCTGCCGCTGACAACGGTCTGGGCACGTTGGTGGTCACTCCGCCCACGTGGCGACCCGATCTGCGCCAACCGGCCGACCTGGTGGAAGAGGTGCTCCGCCTCGAGGGCTTGGAGGCCATTCCCTCCGTCCTTCCGGCCGCGCCTGCGGGCCGGGGTCTGACTCCTGCGCAGCGACGCCGCCGGGCCGTCGGCAAGGCCTTGGCGTACACGGGGCACGTCGAGGTTCTGCCGTCGGTGTTCCTGCCTGCCGGCGTCTTCGACGTGTGGGGGCTCGACGCGGACGACCCGCGCCGCATCACCACCAAGGTGCTCAATCCGCTCGAAGCCGACCGTCCCGAGTTGGCGACGACGTTGCTCCCCGCGCTTCTGGAGATCGCGTCCCGCAACATCTCCCGCGGACAGCGTGACCTGGCGCTGTACTCGATCGCGCAGGTGGTGCAGCCGGGCGAGGGCACGCGGCCGATCGACGCTTTGGCTGTTGATCATCGTCCGACCGACGAGGAGATCGACGCGCTGAAGCAGTCGCTCCCGGTGCAGCCGCTGCACGTGTGCGTCGTGCTGACGGGCATGCGTGACCCGGCGGGGCCGTGGGGACCGGCGCGGCCGGCCGAGCCGAGCGACGTCTTCGCGGCCGCCGCTGCGATCGCCGACGCCTCCGGAGTCACGGTGACCTTGGCATCGGCGCAGCACGCGCCGTGGCACCCCGGCCGGTGCGCCGAGCTGACGGTCGACGGCGTCGTCGTCGGCTGGGCCGGTGAGCTTCACCCCGCCGTTCTGGAGCGGGCCGGTCTGCCTCCGCGCACGTGTGCGCTGGAGATGAACCTCGATGCCGTTCCCGTCGTCGAGGTGCTTCCGGCTCCGCGGATCTCGCCGTACCCGGCGGTCTTGCAGGATCTGGCCGTCGTCGTCGATGCCGACGTGCCGTCGGCAACCGTCGCCGAGGCCCTTCGGTCGGGCGGCGGAGAGCTCCTCGAGGATGTGCGCATCTTCGACGTGTATCGGAGCGAGCAGATCGGCGAGTCGAAGAAATCCCTGGCGTTCGCACTGCGCTTCCGGGCGACCGACCGGACGTTGACCGAGGACGAGGCCAGTGCTGCGCGCGATTCCGCGCTCGCGGCGGCAGCGGATGCGGTCGGGGCGGTCATCCGGTCCTGAGGCTCGACCCGCGTGTGAATGAGTTTGCATGATGATGCATAATCAATCGCATGGGATCGAGGACGGTGGCAGTTGCCGGTGCGAGTGGGTACGCGGGCGGCGAGATCTTGCGTTTGCTGCTCACCCACCCGGCGTACGTCAGAGGTGAGCTGCGGATCGGCGCGTTGACCGCCGGCGGCAACGCGGGTTCGACGCTGGGGGAGCATCACCCGCATCTGCTCCCGTTGGCCGATCGCGTTCTGACCGCGACCACGGTCGAGGAACTGGGTGGCCACGACATCGTGTTTCTCGGTCTGCCGCACGGCAATTCCGCTGTGATCGCGGAACAACTCGGTGACGAAACCCTCGTCATCGACTGTGGCGCCGACTTCCGGCTCACCGACAGCGCGGCGTGGGACCGCTATTACGGTGGTGAGTACGCCGGGCACTGGCCGTACGGACTGCCCGAATTGCCCGGCGGCCGCGAGAAACTGATCGGAGCTCGGCGCATCGCGGTGCCGGGTTGCTATCCCACCGGCGCCTCCATCGCCATGGCGCCTGCCGTCGCGGCGAGCATCGTCGAGCCTCGGGTCACGGTCGTCTCCGTCAGCGGAACGTCGGGGGCCGGACGTGCTCCGAAAGCGAATCTCCTCGGGTCGGAGGTGATGGGTTCGGTCCGCGCCTACGGCATCGCCGGTGCGCACCGCCACACGCCCGAGATCAGACAGAATCTGTCGGCAGCAGCGGGTCGCGATGTCGTCGTCTCGTTCACCCCGGTACTCGCACCGATGCCGCGCGGAATCCTGACGACGTGCTCGGCGCCGACCGACGTGTCCGCGGCGCAAGCACGCGAGGTCTACGAAAAGGCTTACGCGGCCGAGCCGTTCGTGCACCTGCTGCCGGAAGGCCAACTGCCGCAGACCGGTTCCGTGGTCGGGTCCAACGCAGTCACGCTCCAGGTCGACGTCGACACGGAGGCGGGCCTGCTCGTGGTCGTCGCGGCCATCGACAACCTGACCAAGGGAACCGCCGGTGCCGCAGTCCAATCCATGAACCTCGCCGTCGGTTTCGCCGAGACGGACGGCCTCAGCACCGTAGGAGTTGCACCGTGACCGACGACATCGTGAACTCCGAGAAGGTTCAGCCGGGCGTCTTGTTGCGGACGCAGGGTGTCACTGCGTCGGCCGGTTTCCGTGCCGCGGGAATCGCGGCAGGAATCAAGGCCAGTGGCGGTCCCGATCTGGCCCTCGTCGTGAACGAGGGGCCCGACCTCACCGCAGCCGGCGTGTTCACCACCAACAAGATCAAAGCTGCGCCCGTGTTGTGGTCCCAGCAGGTGCTGACCACCGGCACGCTGCGTGCGGTCGTTCTGAACTCCGGCGGTGCCAACGCGTGCACCGGTGCTCCCGGATTCCAGGACACGCACCGCACCGCCGAGGAACTTGCTGCTGCACTGAGCAATTGGGGTACGGACACCGGGGCGATCGACGTGGCCGTGTGTTCGACCGGGCTCATCGGTGACCGTCTGCCCATGGACAAAATCAGTTCTGGAATCGCCGACGTGGTGCACGAACTCGCCGGCGGAATCTCCGGCGGCACGGACGCGGCGCACGCCATCATGACCACGGACACCGTGCCCAAGCAGGCCGCGGTCCATCACGCGCACGGATGGAACGTCGGAGGAATGGCGAAGGGTGCCGGCATGCTCGCCCCGTCGCTCGCAACGATGCTGTGCGTGATCACCACGGACGTGGTGGCCACGGCCGAACAACTCGACGCTGCACTGCGTGCTGCGACCCGCCTGTCGTTCGATCGTCTCGACGTCGACGGAGCCACGTCGACCAACGACACGGTCTTGCTTCTCGCGTCGGGCGCCAGTGGCGTGACGGCCACCCAGAAAGAACTCGACGGCGCGGTGCTGGCAGTCTGTGACGATCTCGCCGACCAGTTGATGGCCGACGCGGAGGGCGTCACCAAACGAATCCGGATCACCGTCACGGGAGCCGCGAGCGAGGACGACGCACTGATCGCTGCGCGCACCGTCGCTCGCGACAGCCTCGTCAAGACCGCATTGTTCGGGTCGGACCCGAACTGGGGGCGCGTCCTCGCCGCCGTCGGAATCGCCCCTGTCGCACTCGATCCCGAGCGCATCGCTGTCCTGTTCAACGGCCAGGCGGTGTGCGTCGACGGAATGGGAGCACCCGGGGCGCGCGAGGTCGATCTGTCGGGTGTCGACATCACGGTCGACGTCGATCTAGGGGTGGGGAGCGCCACCGCGTCCATCCGCACGACCGATCTCTCGCACGCGTACGTCGAAGAGAATTCGGCGTATTCCTCATGACGACGACAGCGTTGGAGAAGGCGGGCATCCTCGCGGACGCACTGCCGTGGTTGCAGCAGTGGTCCGGCAAGATCGTCGTGGTCAAGTACGGCGGCAACGCGATGATCGACGACACCCTCAAACGTGCCTTCGCCGCGGACATGGCGTTCCTTCGCACCGTCGGAATTCACCCCGTCGTGGTGCATGGCGGCGGCCCGCAGATCACCTCGATGCTCACCAAACTCGGTCTGCAGGGCGAGTTCCGGGGCGGCTTCCGAGTGACCACTCCGGAGGTCATGGACGTCGTGCGGATGGTCTTGTTCGGTCAGGTCGGGCGCGAGCTGGTCGGCCTGATCAACGCCCACGGGCCGTACGCCGTCGGCATCTCCGGGGAGGACGCGCACCTGTTCACCGCCACCCGCCGGTCCGTCACGGTCGACGGGGTAGCCACCGACATCGGCCTGGTGGGTGACGTCACCTCGGTCAGGCCCGCAGCCATCCACGATCTGATCGCGGCGGGGCGTATCCCGGTCGTGTCGACCATCGCCCCGGATGCGGACGGCGTCGTGCACAACATCAACGCCGACACCGCGGCCGCTGCTCTCGCGGAGGCGATCGGCGCGCAGAAGCTCGTCGTTCTCACCGATGTCGAAGGGCTGTACACGAATTGGCCCGACCGCTCGTCCCTGACGTCGGTCATCGACACCACGTCTCTCGAGGCGCTGTTGCCGTCTCTGGATGCCGGGATGGTGCCCAAGATGGAGGCGTGTCTGCGCGCCGTCCTCGGAGGCGTTCCCAGCGCACATGTCATCGACGGACGTGTAGAGCACTCGGTTCTGCTCGAACTCTTCACCGGTGAGGGCATCGGAACGATGGTCGAACCGGCGACCACAGGAAAGGTGACGCAGTGACAACGACCACCGGCACGAGCAAGACCGAATCCGTCCAGCAGCGCTGGTCGGGCGCGCTCATGAACAACTACGGCGTCCCGCGTGTGGCACTGAGTCATGGAGCGGGCGCCGTCGTCACCGACGTGGACGGCAAGGAATACCTGGATCTGTTGGCGGGCATCGCCGTGAACATCCTCGGCCATGGACATCCCGCGATCGTCGAGGCGGTGACGACGCAGCTGCAGACGCTCGGTCATACCTCGAACCTGTACGCCACCGAGCCGGGTATCGAACTGGCGGAACAGCTTCTGCACCATCTGGGTGTCGGCAACTCGGACGTCAGCGGTCGAGTGTTCCTGTGCAACTCGGGCACCGAGGCCAACGAGGCGGCCTTCAAGATCGCCCGGCTCACGGGTCGACCGAACATCGTCGCCGCCGAGAACTCCTTCCACGGGCGGACGATGGGCGCACTCGCGCTCACCGGGCAGCCGGACAAGCGCGCACCCTTCGAACCGATGCCGGCCGGGGTGCACCACGTGCCCTACGGCGATGTCGCTGCTCTCGAGGCTGCCGTCGACGAGCACACGGCCGCAGTGTTCCTCGAGCCGATCATGGGCGAGGGCGGGGTCGTGGTCCCGCCCGAGGGTTATCTGTCCTCGGCCCGCGAGATCACCCAGCGCCACGGGGCATTGTTGGTGCTCGACGAGGTTCAGACCGGAATCGGCCGGACCGGGTGGTTCTACGCCCACCAGGCCTCCGGCATCGTGCCCGACGTCGTCACCCTTGCGAAGGGGCTGGGTGGAGGACTTCCCATCGGTGCGTGCATCGGAATCGGGCCGGCCGCAGAGCTTCTTCACCCCGGCAAGCACGGCACGACGTTCGGCGGTAACCCGGTGTGCTCGGCAGCCGCGCTCGCGGTTCTGCGCACCCTGGTCGACGACGACCTGATCTCGCACGCCGACCGCGTCGGAAAGTCGTTTCGCAGTGCCGTCGAGGGGTTGAACCACCCGCTGGTCGACCACGTCCGCGGTGCCGGCCTACTCATCGGCGTCGTGCTCACCGCAACCGTTGCGCCCGACGTCGAAACGGCAGCGCGCCACGCAGGATTTCTGGTCAACGCCGCCAAGCCCGATGTCATCCGCATCGCACCCCCGTTGATTCTCACCGAGGAGCAGGCCGCGAGTTTCGTTGCCGCACTTCCGTCCATCCTCGATTCCGTGCACTCGGAGGCAACATCATGACCGTGCGGAACTTCCTGCGCGACGACGATCTCACGCCGACCGAACAGGCGGAGGTGCTCGCTCTCGCCGCAGAACTGAAGAAGGCGCCCTTCTCCGCCCGGCCTCTCGAAGGCCCGCGCGGAGTCGGTGTGATCTTCGAGAAGAACTCGACCCGCACACGGTTCTCGTTCGAGATGGGCATCGCCCAGCTCGGCGGACACGCGGTGGTCGTCGACGGACGCAGCACGCAGCTCGGTCGCGAGGAAACGCTGCAGGACACCGGGCGCGTACTCTCGCGATACGTCGACGCGGTGGTGTGGCGCACCTTTGGTCAGGAACGCCTCGAGCAGATGGCCACCGGCGCCACCATTCCGATCGTCAACGCGCTGTCCGACGAGTTCCACCCCTGCCAGGTCCTCGCCGATCTGCAGACGCTGGCCGAGAGCAAGGGATCACTTGCCGGCCTGAAGATGACCTACTTCGGCGACGGGGCGAACAACATGGCTCACTCGCTCATGCTCGGCGGCGTCACGGCGGGCCTGCACGTGACCATCGCGGCGCCGACAGGGTTCGAGCCGGACCCACGATTCGTCGCCGACGCACGCGCGCGTGCCGAGGAGACCGGCGGCTCGGTCACGATCACCGACGACCCCCGCAGCGGAGCGGACGGAGCCGACGCACTCGTCACCGATTCGTGGACCTCCATGGGTCAGGAGAACGACGGCCTCGACCGCGTCGGACCGTTCCGGCCGTTCCAGATCAACCAGGCATTGGTGGACCGGGCTGCGGCCGATGCGGTTGTACTGCACTGCCTTCCGGCTCACCGCGGCGACGAGATCACCGACGAGGTCATGGACGGACCGCGCAGCCTGGTGTTCGACGAGGCCGAGAACCGGTTGCACGCGCAGAAGGCCATTTTGGTCTGGCTGCTCGAACGGTCGCGCCGTGAGTGAGATGCGCGAGTACTCCGGACCGGCGATCGCGTCGACGCGCGCGGGACGGCAGGCGCGCATCGTGGCCTTGCTCGCCACTCACCACGTCCGCAGCCAACCGGAACTCGCGTCGCTGTTGGCCGCCGAGGGTATCGACATCACCCAGGCGACGCTCTCGCGCGACCTCGACGAACTCGGGGCCGTGAAACTGCGGGCACCCGACGGCGGAGCCGGGGTCTATGTGGTCCCCGAGGACGGCAGTCCGGTGCGCGGGGTGTCCGGCGGAACGGACCGGTTGTCTCGCCTGCTGGGTGAGCTCCTCGTCTCGACCGACGCGAGTGGAAACCTCGCCGTCCTGCGGACACCACCGGGCGCTGCGCATTACCTGGCCAGCGCACTCGATCGAGCGGCGTTGCCCGAAATTGTGGGAACCGTCGCGGGGGATGACACCATCGTCGTGATCGCCCGTGAACCGATGACCGGCAGAGAAGTGGCCGCGCACATCGAACGCCTCGCCTGAACTTTCATTCCACCGAACACACGAAGGAGCACACACCCCATGGCCGAGCGCGTCATCCTCGCCTACTCCGGCGGACTGGACACATCCGTCGCCATCAGCTGGATCGGTCGCGAGACCGGCAAGGAGGTCGTGGCCGTCGCCATCGACCTGGGTCAGGGCGGCGAGGACATGGAGGTCATCCGTCAGCGAGCTCTCGACTGCGGCGCCGTCGAAGCGGTGGTCGTCGATGCTCGCAACGAGTTCGCGGACGACTTCTGCCTGCCCACCGTGCAGTCCAACGCGCTGTACATGGACCGCTACCCGCTGGTCTCGGCCATCTCGCGGCCGCTGATCGTCAAGCACCTCGTGGAAAACGCTCGCTCGCACGGCGGCACCGTCGTCGCGCACGGATGCACCGGCAAGGGCAACGACCAGGTCCGCTTCGAGGTCGGGTTCAACACGCTCGCACCCGAATTGGAGGTGTTGGCTCCCGTCCGGGACTACGCGTGGACCCGTGAGAAGGCGATCAAGTTCGCTGAGGAGAACGCGATCCCGATCAACGTCACCAAGAAGTCCCCGTTCTCGATCGACCAGAACGTGTGGGGCCGCGCGGTCGAGACCGGGTTCCTGGAAGATCTGTGGAACGCACCCACCAAGGACGTCTACGACTACACCCAGGACCCGACGGTCAACTTCCAGGCACCCGACGAACTGATCATCACGTTCGAAAAGGGCCGCCCGGTGGCGATCGACGGCCGGCCGGTGTCGGTTCTCGAAGCCATCCAGGAACTGAATACTCGCGCGGGTGCGCAGGGCGTGGGGCGTCTCGACGTCGTCGAGGACCGTCTGGTCGGCATCAAGAGTCGCGAAATCTACGAGGCGCCCGGTGCGATGGTTCTCATCCGCGCGCACGAGGAACTCGAGCACGTCACGCTCGAGCGCGAACTCGGTCGCTACAAGCGGCGCACCGACCAGAAGTGGGCCGAGCTGGTCTACGACGGCCTCTGGTACTCCCCGCTCAAGAACGCGCTCGACACGTTCCTCGAGCACACGCAGGAGCACGTGTCCGGTGACATCCGGCTCGTACTCCACGGCGGTCAGATCTCGGTCAACGGTCGTCGCAGCGGTGAGTCTCTCTACGACTTCAACCTCGCGACCTACGACGAGGGCGACACCTTCGATCAGTCCTCGGCCAAGGGCTTCGTGCAGTTGCACGGACTGTCGTCGAAGATCGCGTACAAGCGGGACCAGGGCTTGTGAGTTCGCCTCACGGAACCAACGAGGGGTCGCTGTGGGGTGGTCGGTTCGCCTCCGGGCCGGCCGCTGCCATGGCGGCGCTGAGCAAGTCGACCCATTTCGACTGGGTGCTGGCGCCGTACGACATCAGAGCGTCCAAAGCTCATGCGCGCGTGCTGAATTCGGCGGGACTGCTGACGGCCGGTGACCTCGAGACCATGTTCAACGGTCTCGACGAACTTGCCGCGGACGTCGAGTCCGGCGCCTTCGCACCCGCCGAATCCGACGAGGACGTGCACGGCGCACTCGAGCGCGGGTTGATCGATCGGGTCGGAGCCGAGGTCGGTGGCCGGCTTCGGGCCGGGCGGAGCCGAAACGATCAGGTGGCGACGCTGTTTCGGATGTGGCTAAGGGACGCGGTTCGACGAGTGTCGACGGGCGTCCTCGGGGTCGTCGACGCGCTGGCGACCCAGGCCGCCGCCCACCCCGACGCCGTGATGCCGGGCAAGACGCATTCCCAAGCAGCGCAGCCGGTTCTGCTGGCGCACCACCTGCTCGCGCACACCCACCCGTTGCTTCGGGACGTGCAGCGATTCCAGGACTTCGACAAGCGGGCAGCGGTCTCTCCCTACGGCTCCGGTGCCTTGGCCGGCTCGTCGCTGGGTCTCTCGCCCGAAAAGATCGCCGCCGAACTCGGTTTCGATTCCTCGGCCGAGAACTCCATCGATGCGACGTCGTCGAGGGATTTCGCGGCGGAGGCGGCATTCGTCCTGGCGATGACGGCGGTCGATCTGTCCCGGCTCGCCGAGGAGATCGTGTCCTGGAGTACGCCCGAATACGGTTACGTGACCCTTGCCGACGCGTGGTCCACCGGTAGTTCGATCATGCCGCAGAAGAAGAACCCGGACGTCGCGGAACTGACCCGAGGCAAGACCGGACGGCTCATCGGAAACCTGACCGGACTGCTCGCAACCCTCAAGGCGCAGCCCCTGGCGTACAACCGTGATCTGCAGGAGGACAAGGAGCCGGTCTTCGACTCGGTGGCTCAGCTCGAACTGCTGCTGCCCGCGCTGGCTGGACTGGTCGAAACGTTGACCTTCGACACCGATCGGTTGCGTTCACTTGCACCGGCAGGCTTCACCCTGGCCACGGACATCGCCGAGTGGCTTGTGCGCCAAGGTGTTCCGTTTCGAGTCGCTCACGAGGCCGCGGGGGAGTGCGTGCAGGTCGCCGAGCGGCGCGGTGTCGGGCTGGACGAGCTCACCGACGACGAGTTCGCCGCGATCGATCCGGCCCTGACCGCGGACGTCCGGTCGGTTCTCACCGTCGACGGATCCATCGGCTCTCGCGACGGACGTGGCGGCACGGCGCCGATGCAGGTCGCCGCACAGTTGGGCGTCGTCCGGGCCACGGCGGAGAACCTGCGGGGATGGGTCGCGAGCTAGGCACTTGGTGACGTGCACGGTCATCGGGGGAACGCATTCGGTCGTCGCGATCGGTGTGAGAAGCTTTTCGACGTCGGGGGAAGCCCGCGAGCAGACACTCGCGGGACGGGCGTTGGCACAGTTCGAAAGGCATCTTCAGTGGCGTTGGGACTGAACACCGGGATCGTCGGGGCTCAGCTGCGGAGGGCCGTGGCCACAGCGCAGAACGGCCTCGAGGTCATTCGTCTCGGTGGTCTCGAAACCGACGTGACGCCGTCGTCGTTCCAGGTGGTCGACCGCAAGCCCATGTATCGGCTCCGGCGGTACTTCCCCGAGAGCGAGCCGTCGGGACCGCCCGTCGTTCTCGTCCCTCCGATGATGGTGTCGGCCGACGTGTACGACGTCACCCGCGAGAACGGCGCAGCCGGAATTCTGCACGCCGAGGGCATCGACCCCTGGGTGATCGATTTCGGTTCACCTGCCACCGAGGAGGGTGGGTGGGACCGCACCCTCGCCGACCACGTCGTGGCCATCAGCGAAGCCGTCGACACGGTGCGCGAGCACACCGGCCGCGACGTGCATCTGGGCGGCTACTCGCAGGGCGGAATGTTCTGCTACCAGGCCGCTGCCTACCGGTCGGGGCGAGACATCGCGAGCATCGTCACGTTCGGCGCTCCCGTCGACACCCTCGCCGCGTTGCCGTTGGGGATTCCCGCCAACGTCGCCACCAAAGGCGCGGAGTTTCTCGCCGATCACGTCTTCAACCGGTTGGCGGTGTCGGGGTGGATGGCGCGCACGGGCTTTCAGCTTCTCGATCCCGCGAAGACGATCAAGTCTCGCATCGAGTTCCTTCGGCAGTTGCACGACCGCGACGCTCTCCTTCCCAGAGAACAACAGCGACGATTCCTGGCCATGGACGGATGGGTCGCCTGGTCCGGACCCGCCGTCGCGGAACTGCTGCGCCAGTTCGTCGTTCACAACCGGATGATGACCGGCGGCTTCGCGATCGGCGGGCACATCGTCACGCTGGCGGAGCTGAAGGTGCCCATCCTCGCGTTCGTCGGTGAAGTCGACGACATCGGCCAGCCGCTCGCCGTCCGGGGTATCAGGCGCGCCTCACCGCGCTCCGAGATCTACGAAACATCGCTTCGTGCCGGGCATTTCGGGCTCGTCGTGGGCAGTACCGCGGCGACGCACACGTGGCCCGTGACGGCGCAGTGGATCCGGTGGCGTGAAGACCTCGGCCCACGCCCGTTCGAGATGTCGACGATGACCTACGACGAGCACCAGGTGTCCGATTCCGGTGTGTCCGTGGGCAACCGCCTGGTCCACACCGCCGCCTCCATCGCCGAGGTCGGCGTCGGCGTCGGCAAGGGCATCGCAGCAGCAGCGGCCGGGGCGGTCCGCGGTACACGCGAGATCTCCTCGGAGGCAGTGCGAACGTTGCCGCGGCTGGCGCGGCTGGGCCAGCTGCAACCGCACTCGCAGATCTCGATGGGCCGACTGCTGGCGGAACAGGCGCGGCGGGCGCCGGCGGGCGAGTGCTTCGTGTTCGACGATCGCGTGTACTCCTATTCCGCGGTCGACGAACGCATCGACAACGTCGTTCGGGGATTGATCGCGCACGGAGTCCGGCCCGCGGCGCACGTCGGGGTCTTGATGGAAACACGACCGAGCGCGCTCGCGGCTGTGGCTGCGTTGTCGCGCATCGGTGCGGTCGCCGTGATGTTGCAACCGGGCGGGGACACCGCGACGGCACTGCGGCTCGGTCGCGTGTCGATGGTGGTGGTGGACCCGGACAATCTCGAGGACGCCGCCGATCTGGGTGTGCGACTGCTTGTACTCGGCGGCGGGGAGTCGAGAGAGCTGCCGAAAGTGAACGCGGAGAACGTCGTCGACCTCGAAGCCGTGGACCCGTCGGCCGTCACGCTGCCCGGCTGGTACGAGCCCAATCCCGGCCGCTCACGCGAGCTCGCGTTCGTGCTCTTCGTCGGCACGGACCACGGGGTGGAGGCCAAGTTCATCACGAACTACCGCTGGGCCCTGTCGGCGTTCGGCACGGCCAGCTCTGCCGGACTCGACGACGGCGACACGGTCTACTGCCTTGCGCCACTGCACCATTCGGCCGGTCTGCTGGTGGCGGTCGGGGGCGCACTGGCCGGCGGTTCTCGCATCGCGCTCTCCCGCGGACTCGAACCCGATCGTTTCTCGAGTGAGATCCTCCGCTACGGAGTCACGGTGGTGTCGTACACCTGGACGATGATGCGCGCAATCCTGAACTCACCCACGCTGCCCGCTCCGGGGTCACACGCGATCCGCCTCTTCATCGGTTCGGGAATGCCGACCGGTCTGTGGAGACGCACGATGGACACGCTGGCACCCGCACGAGTGCTCGAGTTCTACGCATCCACCGAGGGCGACATCGTGCTGGCGAACGTCGCGGGCACGAAGGTGGGGTCGAAGGGCCGTCCGCTGCCGGGCAGCGCTCGCGTCGCGCTCGCTGCCTACGATCCCGTCGCGGACAAGTTCATCGAGGACGAACACGGGTTCGTCCGGCGGTGCGAAGTGGACGAAGCAGGGCTTCTCCTGGGTCGTCCCGGTCCCGAGATCGATGCGAACAACGCGATCATGCGGGGTGTCTTCGCGACAGGTGACGTCTGGGTTCCCACCGAGGCCATGTTCAGGCAGGACGAAGGCGGCGACTTCTGGTTCCTGGGTCAGAAGAACTCGGTGATCTCCACACCGCGAGGTCCGGTGCACACCCAGCCGATCGTCGACGCCATCGGTGACAGCGCCGTCGTCGACACGGCGGTTGCCTACGGCGTCGGCGAGCCGGGGGAGCAGGTCGCCGTCTGCGCCGTCGAGCTGCGGAAGGGAACCAGTCTGACCGTGCGCGCCGTGTCGGACGCCCTGGGAGCGCTCTTGCAGCACGATCGCCCCGACCTGGTCCACGTGGTCACGAGCATCCCCATCGGCCGGTCCTTCCGACCCAGCGACAAGGCGTTGCGGGAGTCGGGCCTGCCCAAGCCGGGGGCGAAGACCTGGTACCTAGATCCGGAATCGGGCACGTACCGCCGCTTCACCAAGGCCGTGGCCGCGGAACGGTTCGCAGGCTGATCGAGGGGGCCGGTAGGGTTCGGACCTGTGATCATCGACGCGGAACTGCACCGGATCCTGGCCTGCCCGCAGGACAAAGGTCCCCTGCTCCTGATCCAGGGCGAACTGCTCTACAACCCGCGGTTGCGCCGTGCATACCCGATCGAGAACGGCATCCCCGTCCTGCTGATCGACGATGCGCGTGACGTGAGCGATGCCGAGCACGACGACATCGTCGCGCGCGCAGTGTCCCCGAGTAGCGGTTGACACGACGTTCGATCGATCGGGACATTCTGTCGTCGTCGACGCCGGTCGAGGCGGCGACGCGCATTCTCGGTGGGCTGCTCACCGCCGGTTCGGTGACGATCGAGATCGTCGAGGTCGAGGCCTACGGGAGCGGCGAGGACGGGCCGTGGCCGGACCCGGCTGCGCACACTTTTCGAGGTCCGACTCCGCGGAACGCCGTCATGTTCGGACCCGCAGGGCGTCTCTACGTTTACCTCAGTTACGGCATTCACTTCTGCGCGAACATCGTCTGTGGTCCGGACGGAATCGGGGCGGCCGTGTTGATACGGGCGGGGGAGGTTGTCGACGGGCTCGCGGTCGCTCGGGAGCGCAGGCCCACTGCGCGGAAGGATTCCGATCTCGCACGTGGGCCGGGCAACGTCGGAAGCGCGCTCGGTTTGTCGTTGTCGCACAACGGTTCCGACGTGTTTTCTTCCGAATCGCCGGTCACCTTGACCTTGGGCGACGAGTGCAGCGTCGCCAGTGGTCCCCGAACCGGAGTCAGTGTCGCGTCGGAGCGATCGTGGCGGTTCTGGCTCCCGGAGTCGAAAGCGGTCTCGGTCTACCGGCGGAGCCCGCGGGCGCCCCTGTCCGGGGCGGGGTGGTGATGCGGGAAGATCGTCATGTGAGCATCATCGACGAACTTTCCTGGCGCGGGCTGATCGCCCAATCGACCGACCTCGACGCATTGCGTTCGGCCGCGGACGCCGGACCGATCACCCTGTATGCGGGCTTCGACCCCACCGGACCCAGCTTGCACGCCGGTCACCTCGTTCCTCTGCTCGTGCTGCGCCGGTTCCAGCGCGCCGGGCACCGTCCGATCGTCCTGGCCGGCGGGGCCACCGGTCTGATCGGTGATCCTCGTGATGTAGGCGAGCGGACCATGAACTCCGCCGAAACCGTCGCGACCTGGGCCGATCGCATCCGTGGACAGCTCGAGCGATTCGTCGACTTCGACACCGAGGACGGATCGGGTGCCATCGTCGAGAACAACCTCAACTGGACGGCGCAACTGTCGGCGGTGGACTTCTTGCGCGACCTGGGCAAGCACTTCTCGATCAATGTGATGCTCGCGAGGGAGACGGTGAAACGACGTCTCGAGGCCGACGGCATGTCCTACACCGAGTTCAGCTACATGCTGTTGCAGGCGAACGACTACCTCCACCTGCGTCGGACGTACGGCTGCACTTTGGAGATCGGCGGCTCGGACCAGTGGGGAAACATCGTCTCGGGTGTCGAGCTGAACCGCCGGGTGGACGGGGAAGCGGTCCACGCGATGACGGTTCCGCTGGTCACGGCCGCGGACGGCACGAAATTCGGGAAGTCGACCGGGGGAGGCAGCCTGTGGCTGGACCCCGAGATGACCTCGCCCTACGCCTGGTACCAGTACTTCGTGAACACCGCCGACGCCGATGTCGTGAACTACCTGCGGTGGTTCACCTTCCTGTCGAAGGACGAACTGGGTGAGCTGGAGACGGCCACCATCGAACGCCCACATGCGCGCGAAGCGCAGAAGAGGTTGGCGGCGGAGATGACGACGTTGGTCCACGGTGCGGAGAACACTCGCGCCGTGGAGCTCGCGAGCTCGGCGCTGTTCGGTCGTGGCGAGTTGCGTGACCTGGACGGCAAGACTCTCGAGGCCGCACTCCGCGAAACGTCGGTGATCGAGATTCCGGCAGGTGAGCCGGCCACGATCGTCGACCTGCTTGTGGGGACGGGGTTGTCCGAGAGCAAGGGCGCGGCGCGCCGGGCTGTGAAGGAGGGCGGTGCCTCCGTGAACAACACGAAGATTTCCGACGAAGGATGGCTGGTCGAGACGTCGATGTTGCTCGACGGTGGGTGGCTGGTGGTGCGCCGCGGCAAGCGCAATGTCGCTGGTGTTCGGGTCGTCGGATGACCCTCCGAAACCGTGTCGGCTACCGCGTGGTCGGCGTCACACCCGTGTAATTCACCTGTCTCTGTCGGTGGCTCGCCGGCGTCGCGCGCTTGACCTGCGATTTTCCCGCACCGTTCGAGCGCCGACCTGGGGATTTGACGCACTGTTATCCGTCGCGTAACTTTCTTCAAGTCAGAGCGACACGGACACCGACCCGGACCGAGAGGCCAGGGACACGAGGTTGAACGTCACTGCTCGACAGAACGACTGAATCACTCCAGTAAGTCACAGCTTGACCGTGATGCGAAGTAGTGGTTAGTCTGGAACGGTTGCCCCGGAGTTGCTTGCCTGTGTTGGTGGGTGGTGATGGTGTGTGCGTGTTCTTTGAGAACTCAACAGTGTGTCGATGAATGTCAGTGCCA
>NZ_JCAWAG010000006.1:0-262116 GCF_059691855.1 Rhodococcus sp. 320_ES
CTTCTGTCGAGCTGCTACGGAATCAGAATGAACTTCCCCCGCGGGTGCTGTCGACGGAGTTCTTCGTGCGCAGCAGCGACCTGGTCCAGCGGGAACGTCTTGGCGATCGCTACGTTCACGTCGCCTTTCGCCGCTGCGTCCACGAGGGCGAGACGGGCTTCCTTGCGCCGCTTCGCGCTCTCGGGGTTGCCACCGCCCACCGACGGGAAGCCTTCGGACGCAGAACGGTCGAACGCGGCGATCGTCACGATGCGGGTCTTGTCGTTCACCAGCGCAAGAGAGACGTCGACTGCCTCGTCCGTCCCGACCGTGTCGATGGCGACGTCTACACCGTCCGCCGCGAGGGCGCGGACGCGATCGAGCAGTCCGTCGCCGTATTCGACCGGCTCGGCGCCGTAGTCGCGTATCGCATCATGATTGACCGCACGAGCTGTGCCGATCACACGGGCCCCGCGCGCCTTCGCCAGCTGCACCACGAGCGACCCCACGCCGCCCGCAGCTCCATGGACCAGAACCGTGTCACCCTCGGAAACCTTCGCGACTTCCAGTGTGTCGTATGCAGTTCCAGCCACCGACAGGAAACCTGCCGCCTCTTCCCAACTCAGATTGCTCGGCTTCGGCACCACCACGTCACCCGGTACGAGCAACTGCTCAGCGTAGGAACCGGATATTCCGGTCACGATGACCTCGTCGCCGACCGTGATCGCACCCGCGGGACCGACGGCGCCCGCTCCGACCGCCGTGACGATGCCGGAGGCCTCGCTGCCCAGGTGTTTCGGCAGCGTCGACTCGTCCGAGCCGAACTCGCCGCTGTACAGCTTGTAGTCGAACGGGTTGACGCCGATGGCCTTGATGTCCACCAGAACCTGACCAGCCGCCGGCTTCGCGACAACCTCGTCGACGATCTCAAGAACCTCCGGGCCACCGAATCCCGTTGCCACCGCTACTCGTGTCATGTTCGGTTTCAACTTTCCTTCGACGTCACTTGTTCCCGTGCCACTTCTGCGCCACGTCCGGGTGCGCCCGCGTTCGTGACTTCCACGCGTTCTCGCCGTACGTCGAGAAGATAGGGTTGTCCGGATCGGTCGCCACACCTCGCCGGGGGAACTCGGCCGGGAGATCGATGATCGGCACGATAGCGTCGAGGGCCGGGTTGAGGAAGTAGGGAACGGAGATGCGATCGACACCGGGACGGGGAGCCAACACCCGGTGGCGCGTCGCGCGGAGATACCCGCCCGTCGCCACCTCCAGCAACTCTCCGATGTTGACGATGAACGCGCCGGGCAGCGGCGGAGCGTCGATCCACTCGCCGTTCTCCGATTCGACCTGCAGTCCTTCGGAGTCGGGCGCCACCAGAAGCAACGTCAAGACACCCGAATCCTTGTGCGCTCCAACGCCTTGCGGATTGTCGCCGCTTCCTGGATAGCGGACGACCTTGATCAAGGTGGCCGGCTTGTCCTCGAAAGCGGCGTCGAACGTGTTCTCGGGCGCGCCGAGCGAAACGGCCCAGTGACGCAGCAGCCGCAACCCGACCGCGGACAGCGTGCGGTCCCATTCCTCGAAAGTCGACCGCAAAGACGGCATTGCGGACGGCCATTGGTTGGGGCCCTGCAGGTTCCAGTATCCCTCGGCTCCGTCCACCACCGGGCGCTCAGGACCGATGTCGATCTGCTCGCGCCAGTCGACGGCTCCGTTGGTGAGTTCCCCGCCGAGCCTGGTGTAGCCGCGGAACTGCGGCGAATTCAACAGGCTGATCTCGTTTTTCGCGCCCTGCGGCAACGCGAAGAACTCACGTGCACAGCTCAGGACTTCGTCGATCTGCTCGTCGGGCACACCGTGACCGACGAGGTAGAAGAATCCGAACTCGTGCGTGGCCTCGCGCAGCTCGGACCGAAATCCGCCGGGGTCGGATTCCGCGCGACGCAGATCGAGGACAGGCAACGTCGTCACAGCAACGGCAGCTTCTCGCCCGCCTCGACCGCCACCGGCAACCGGTTCTCGGGTGGTGCGACCGGGCAGGTCGCGTAATCGGTCAGTGCGCACGGCAGATTGGATGCGCGGTTGAAGTCCAGGATCACCCGGCCGTCCGCATCGGGTGCGTCGACCGCCAACGACCGGCACGCGCGATACGTGCTCACGCCCGATGTCTCGTCCGTGAAGAGGATGTGAAAGCCCGACACCTTGCCCCTGAATGCGACGAGTTGCTGTGGCGCACCGCCGAGTTCGAAGTCGATGACACCGAGCCCGGCGTGATGATGTTCCAGACCCTCGACGACGGCGCCGGTCGTGACCGTCCGTTCGGTGTCGTACGGGGTGAACGTTCCGGAGACGACCCACGACGCGGACGGCTCGAATGTCGGTATGCCACCGAACGATTGCAGTGTCGGAGCTTTCGGATCGTGCACGCGCAGAGCGACGGAGCCGGTGCGGCGGATTGCCTCGATGCGGCGGTCACCGGCCGCGATGATCAGACCGGGAGCGCCCTCGATCGGGCGGAGAGTCGCCGTCCCGTCGATCACCACGCCGTCGACGCTCAGCCCGTCGATCGTGTCGGCCGTGACGTACAGGCCGTCGTCGTCGGCCCGCCACAGACCGGGGAGGTCGTCCACGGCGGACGGTGTGTCGGTGAGCCAGAACAGTCCGGTCAGGGCAACCCAGCCGAGAGGGTCGACGAAGTAGGCCTCCCGCTCGGCGTGCCAGGTCTGCCAGTCCTGCTCGAACGATGTTGTTGCAGTGGTCATGATGCACGTACTCCTTCGATTCGATCGTACGGGTGCTTCAACCCGAGGTGCTCTCGCAAGGTGCTTCCGGTGTACTCGGTGCGGAAGCTGCCTCGCTCCTGCAATTCCGGCACCACGGTGTCGACGAACTCGTCGAGGCCACCCGGTGTGATGTGCGGGACCAGGATGAAACCGTCGCAGGCGTCTTCCTGGACATAGCGGTCGATCTCGTCGGCCACGTGCGACGCCGTCCCGACGAACTGCTGGCGCGACGTCACCTCGATGATCAGTTCACGGATGCTGAGGTTGTCGGCCTCTGCCCGCTCTCGCCACGCCTTGGCAACGTCCCGAGGATCGGCGTGGCGCGCCTTGCCGCGCGTGATGTTCGCGTCGCCCGTCGGCTCGACGTCCGGCAGGGGCCCGTCGGGGTCGTACCCGGACAGATCCCGCCCCCAGGTCTGCTCGAGGAACGAGATGGCGGTCTTCCCGGAGACCTGCTGCCGGCGAATGTGCTGCGCCTTCTCTTCGGCGTCTCGAGCGCTGTCGCCGAGCACGAACGTCGCTGCCGGCAGCACTTTGAGGTCCGCATGCTCACGCCCGTACTTCGCCAAACGACCCTTGACGTCGGAGTAGAACTTCTTCCCGGCCTCGATGCTGCCGTGGAGAGTGAAGATGGCGTCGGCCTTCGCTGCGCCGAACTCGCGACCGTCACTCGAATCGCCCGCCTGCAGCAACACCGGGTGGCCCTGCGGGCTGCGCGGCAACCCGAACTGCCCGCGAACGTCGAACTGCGACGTCTTCGCTTCCACCACCGGAGGTTCCGCACCGAAGACACCGTGCTCGCGATCGACGACCAATCCGTTCGACTGCCAACTGTCCCAGAACTGTCGCGCAGTATCGATCAGTTCGCCTGCCCGTACGTACCGGTCGCTGTAAGGCAGGTACCCACCGCGGCGGAAGTTCTCACCGGTGAACGCATCCGACGACGTGACCATGTTCCACGCTGCGCGACCGTCCGAGAGGTGGTCGAGGGAACTGAACTGTCTGGCCAGCTCGTACGGTTCGTTGAACGTAGTGTTGATGGTGCCGGCCAGCCCCAGATGTGTTGTGACAGCGGCCAACGCGTTCAGGACCGTCAGTGTGTCCGGCCGACCGACGACGTCGAGATCGTGGATCCTGCCGCGGTGCTCGCGCAGGCGCAGTCCCTCCGCCAGAAAGAAGAAGTCGAACAATCCCCGCTCGGCCGTGCGGGCAAGGTGCTCGAACGAGGAGAAGTCGATCTGGCTCTTCGAGGCCGGATCGCTCCACACGGTCGTGTTGTTCACACCCGGAAAGTGGGCCGCGAGATGTATCTGTTTGCGAGACATGGTCAATCCTCAGATCGCGTACTGGTTGACGGGCCTGGCGAGGCCGAGATGGTCACGAAGCGTTCCCGGCCGGGTCCGGCCGGGAGAGAGCGAGACCAGCGAGGACAGCGTGAGTGGCCGGACGGTCACCCCGTCGGCCACCGAGATGTCGACCGACGCGACGAGTTCGGTCAGCGCGGCAGCATGACCGACGAAGGAGACGGTGTCCGTCGAGAACGTCTCTCCCGCCCAGGTTTCGAGCTGTTCGAGGTCACCGGACGCGTCGTCGCCGACCAGCGCATCGATGTCGAGCAGGATGCGTACGTTCTGCGGGTCGCGGCCCGAGGCCACCACGCCGCGACGAATACGAGCCGTCACCACTGCCGCATCCTCGACCGTCGCGGCCCGGATGCGAACGATATCGGCGCGTGCGGCCGCGAACGCCGCAGACTCCGGAGTGTTCACACGCACCGCGCTCGGCGGCTGTCCCTGAGGGGACCGCGGTGTGATCGACGGGCCCTTCACCGAGAAGAACTCGCCCTCGAAGTCGATGTAGTGCAGCTTGTCTCGATCGATGAACCGGTTCGTCGACTCGTCTCTGATCTCGGCATCGTCCTCCCAGCTGTCCCACAGTCGAGTGACGACCTCGGTTGCCTCCCCTGCCTCGCGCCACAAGGAGTCGGCGTCCTGCAGGCCCTTCCGACCGACCAGCGCCGCCTCCGCGGCACCCTCGGACACCTCCACCTGCCACCCGGCGCGGCCGAGCGAGGCAATATCGACGCTCGCAATGGCTTTCGACACATGGAACGGCTCGGTGTGCGTCACGGTGACCGCCGGAACCAATCCCAGAACCGACGTCGACGGGGCCACCCGTGCAGCGATCGCCACGGCGTCGAGCGAACGCGCACCGAACGAGTCGGGGACGAACAGCAAGTCTGCGCCGGCAGCTTCGGCAGCTCGCGCGGCGTCCACCCAGTAGCGGCCACCGAACAACTCTTCGGCCCGGCTGTCGGGCCGGCGCCAGGCCTGCGGGTGCGCTCCCGCGCCCACCAACTCGACGGCAAGGGTGCTCATGACAGAACTCCTGTTCCCGGAACCGCATCGCGCAGTTCCTTGGTGTACTCGTGCTGTGGGTTGTCGAAAATCTCTTCTGCAGAGCCGGTTTCGACGACCTGCCCACCGCGCATCACCAGTACTCGATCGCTGATCTGGCGAACAACCGCCAAGTCGTGGGAGATGAACAGGTAGCTCAGGTTCAGCTGGTCCTGCAGCCGCGCGAGCAGGTCGAGAATCTGAGCTTGCACCGAGACGTCCAGCGCGGACACCGGCTCGTCGAGAACGAGCAGCTCGGGATGGAGAGCGAGCGCCCGTGCGATCGCCACACGTTGGCGTTGTCCACCGGACAGGTGCGCGGGCCGACGCTCGAGATAATCGGGGGTCAATGCGACCTGATCGAGCAGTTCCGCCACTCGGTCGAGACGGTTCGAGCGGGTACCCAATCCGAAGGCGGCCAACGGCTCCGCCACGATGTCCTTCACTCGCAGCGACGGATCGAGCGACGCGTACGGGTTCTGATACACGATCTGGAAGCGCCGACGCAGCGCTCGCAATCTTGTGCCGCGCACGTCGGTGATGTCGTCACCGTCGAAATGGATCGCGCCGGCCGAGGCGTCTTCGAGTCTGAGCGCGATGCGCGCAGTCGTCGACTTTCCCGACCCGCTCTCGCCGACGATGGAGACGGTGCGGCCGCGCTCGACGTCGAAGGAGACGTCGTCGACCGCCTGCAGGCGGTGGCCCCGCCCGATCGCGAAGGTCTTGGAGACGTTGAGGAGCGAGAGCAGGGTGGACGGGGGTTGCGAACCGGATCCGGCGTCGTCCGTCCGGTCTGCCCGCGGTACCCGCACCGACGTCAAGCTCGGCGCCGCCGCGATCAGCTTTCTGGTGTAGTCGGCGCTGGGATTGTCGAGAACGTCGCGCGCGGTGCCTATTTCGACGATCTCACCGTTCTGCATGACCGCGATTCGGTCGGCGCGGTCCGCTGCGACCCCGAGGTCGTGCGTGATCAACAAGACCGAGGTGCCGTGCTCGGACGTCCGGGCGGCGAGGTGGTCGAGAATGCGACGTTGCACGGTCACGTCCAGCGCGCTGGTCGGCTCGTCGGCAATCACCAGTTCCGGCCGGCACGCGAGCGCGATGCCGATGAGCACGCGCTGGCGTTGCCCTCCGGACAGATCCTGCGGATACTGGCGCGCCCGCAACTCGGGGTTGTCGATGCCCGCCTCGTCGAGGATGCGCACGGCTTCGGTTGCGGCCGTGCGACGGTCGGCCAGACCGTGAATACGCAGGACCTCGGCCACCTGCTCGCCGACGCGCTTGACGGGGTTGAGGGAGGTGGTGGGGTCCTGCGGGACGAGACCGAGGTGGGCTCCGCGGAGCTTCTCGAACCGGCGGTGGTTCGCGTTGTCGATACGCTCACCGTCGAACGTCACCGTGCCACCGGTGATCGCACCGGAGCCGGCCAGCAGACCGATGATCGCTTGTGCGGTCGTCGATTTGCCCGAGCCGGACTCGCCCACGAGAGCGAGCACTTCACCGCGTGCGATCTCGAAGTCGACTCCGCGCACCGCTTCGGTCATACCGTAGGAGACCTTCAGGCCGTCCACGGAGAGCAGAGCGCTCATGCGCGATCACCCCGATCGAGCGCGTGCCCGACGCGGTGCGCTGCCAACACCACCACGACGATCACGAGTCCGGGAAGCGTCGTGAGCCACCAGGACGTGGCCAGAAAGTTGCGACCCTCGGATACCAGCGATCCCCATTCCGGCGTCGGCGGAACTGCGCCGAATCCGAGGAAGCTGAGCGAGGAGACGAACAGCACCGCCATACCGAACTGCACCGCGGCCAAGGCGATCACGGGCGGATAGGCGTTGCGCAGAATGTGGTTCCACAGCACCGTGTGCCACCGCGACCCCGATGCGAACGCCGCCTCGACGTACAACGACCGACGAACACGCAGTACCTCGGACCGCATGACGCGGGCGAAACTCGCGATGAGCGTGACACCGACCGCGATCGCCACGTTCACGGTGCCGAATCCCAATACGGTGACCAGGGCCAGCGCCAACAGCAACGCCGGAATCGACAGCAGAACGTCGACGAGACGCATCAGTACCGAATCGACGAAACCGCCCACGGCGCCGCTCAGGAGGCCGAGAACGGTGCCGGCGACCAACGCGATGGCGACCGCCAACAGGGTTGCGCTGAGCGACAGTCCGGCTCCGTGGACCACTCGGGTGTAGACGTCGCGGCCGATGTTGTCGGTCCCGAACCAGTGGGCGGCACTCGGGCCCTGGAGCTTGTCCGCCGGCGCGGCGCGCAGTGGGTCACCGCTCGCGAACACGGACGGCGCGACAGCGAATCCGAGCGCGACGATCAGCACGATCACCGACACTGCGACGCCCACCGTGCCTGTCACTCGGCGCAGTGATCCCCGCCGGCGGCGTGGGGTCGGTTCGGGCGCAGTGCCCACGGGCAGCTTGTCGAGAACCAGGACGTCAGACATGTGCGGCCTCCTTGCTCTTCTCGGTCTTGCTGCTGCGCTGCACTATTCGAGGATCGATCAGCGGGTAGACGACGTCCACCGCAAGCATGACGAGCACGAAGACCAGCGATGTCATCACCACGATGCCCTGCACCACGGGTATGTCCTGCGCCAGAACCGAGGTCTGCGTGAGTCGCCCGACACCGGCACGGGAGAACACGGTTTCGACGACCACCGACCCGGCCAGCAGTTCACCGACGAGCACGCCGGCGATCGTGAAGGCCGGGACGCTCGCCAACCGGAGCACGTGGCGCGTCTGAACTCGCCAGCGCGACGCCCCTTTCGCCTCCGCGGCAGCGGTGAACGGTTGGCGCCACGTGGTGGTCAAGCTGGTGGAGAGCACCTGGGCGATGACCGCTCCGGTCGGCACCGCAAGGGTGATCGCCGGAAGAACCAACGAACCGAACCCGCGATCGCCGAATGCGGGGAAGATCGGCAGTCCGAAGGAGAATGCCTGCAGCAGAAGCAGACCCACCCAGAAGGTCGGCACCGCCACTCCGAGGGGAGGCAACGACAACAGGGCCGTGCGCAACCACCGCGCACGGGTGTACGTCGCGACGAACGCGAGGCCTCCGCCGAAGACCACAGCAAGCACCAGCGCGAAGCCGGCCAGGGCCAGTGTGCTCGGCACTGCATCGAGGATGGCGGTGGTCACCGGTTGACCGGTGGAGATGGATGTTCCGAAGTCACCTCGGACCGCGTTGGTGAGCGACGTCCAATACTGCTCGAGTACCGGCTTGTCCAGGCCGTAGCGGGCCTGGAGTTCGGCGACCGCCGCCGCGTCGACCGGCGTGCCACTGCCGCCGCCGGAGTCGACGGCAATGCTGACCGGATCGGACGGAAGCAGGAACAGCACCACGAAGGAGATCGAGAAGGCCGCCCACAACACGCCGACTGCCTGCAGCACACGCAATCCGAGGTAGCGCAGCATGTCAGCTCCTACTCAGCCAGGTGTCGAAGAACTGCAGTCGGGCCGAGGCATCGAACCGCTGATCCTGCACCGCCGCACTGGCACCGACCGCCTGGGACAGCTCCACCGTCGGAATCCACAACCCGTTGTCGAGTACCTGCTGCTGAGCATCCGCCAGGATCTCACCGCGCTGGGTGGTGTCGGTGGTGCGCAACTGATCGGTCAGAGACGCGTCGAGATCGGCAATCGGGCCGCGCTGGTTCAGGTTCCGTCCGTCGACGGCGAACGACGTACGCAGGATGTCGCCGTCGGCGCGGGTGCTGTTGTAGTACGTGGCCTCGAAGTCACCGGCGTTCTGCCGGGCGATCGAATCGGGAACCGACGTCAGATCCAGCTGTGCATCGACCCCCACGTCACGCAGCTGCTGCTGGAGCAGTTCGAGAATCGCTTGGTTACCGGCGAAGACGGCGCTGAAGAGAATCTTGAAACTCAGCTTCTGCCCGGCCTTCTCGCGTATTCCGTCGGCGCCGGGATCCCACCCGGCGGCATCGAGGATCGACTTCGCCTTCTCGGGATCGAACGTCACGTCCGGAAGCGAGACGTAGGCCGGCGTCTTGCTCGCGAGTGTGCTCGTGGCCGGCTTGAAGTCGGGTCCGAGGACCGTGTCGACCAGCTGCTGCCGGTCGATCGCCGGCACGAGAGCCTTGCGCACCTCGGGGTCCGCGAGCACACCGCGTGAGACGTTGGGCTGAATTCCGAAGGGGGTGCCGGGGTTCGATGTCGTGAGGACGCGACCACCGGTTGCCTCGATGGTGGGCGCGTCCTGTGGCAGCGCGTCGCTGACGGCGTCGAGCTGGCCCGAGGACAGACTGCCGGTGCGAACACCGGATTCCGGCACCACCGTGAATTCGATCCCGTCGAGGTACGCCTCACCTGTATGTCCGAAAGCCTCTGAACCCCACAAGTATCCGGCTCGTTTGGCCAGCGTCACCGACCGGTCTTGCTGGTAGTCGGTGTAGGTGAACGGGCCGCTGCCGATGTTGCCGCCTTGGCACCGCACCTCGGGCGTCTGAGACGTGGTGGCGTCGGCCTGCAATCCGAGCTGCGACGTCGCGGACGCCTGCAAGAACTGCGCGTTGGGCGAGGAGAACGTGACCTGCGCCGTCTGCGGATCGACGACGGTGGTTCCGACGTAACCCTGAAGGTAGCTCGCGGCCAACGGAGCCTTGGCCGCGCCGACGGTGTTCACGATGGCGTCGAAGTTGTTCTTCACCGACTGCGCTGTCACCGGCGTTCCGTCGCTGAACGTGACACCGCCCTTGAGCTTGAACGTGAACACCGTTGCATCCGCACCGACCTCCCAGCTGTCCGCGAGCCACGGCACGATCTCGCCCGTGTCGGGATTCTGATCGGTGAGCGAATCGACGATTGCCCTTGTGACATAGATGGTTTGATTGGTTCCTGCCTGAGCGGGGTCCGAGCAGGTCGGCGCCGTCGAGAGCCCGTACTTCAGCGTGCCGCCTGGCTGGGCGGGGCCCGCGTCCGCGCTCTGCGTTCCGCCGGCTCCCCCGCAGGCGGTCAGTACCGTGGTGAGAGCGACGAGGCCGACGAGCGTCTTCAGAGCAGGTCTGTGTGCATGGTGAGTGGGCACCGAGGAATCTCCGTGATCGTGGTACGAGAAAGGAACGCGGCGGAGATCCGCGCGCGTGTCAGAAGAGGAGTGACCGGAGCGTCAGCTGCGACAGGTCGATGCCGACAGTCGACCGAAATCGACATGGCGACGGGCCCAGGTGTTGGTGCCGGACCCTGAGATGCAGTTCATGGTGCCTCCATCGGTCTTGGCGGTAGCACCCTCACCCGCACGCGCGGGGGGTTGCTGCGACGTCGACGAGCCAAGTCTCTCGGTCGCTCTGGATGGTGAGTCTTCATAGTATGCCGCCCCGGCGGGCGGCGCAAAACCGAAGGATCAGACGTGGTTTCGGCGAGTCAAGGGTCGGTCCAGGCCCAGGTGCTCACGCAGCGTGGAACCCTCGTACGACGTCCGGTAGGCACCGCGTTCCTGCAGTTCCGGCACCAACCAGTCGACGATCTCGTCGAGCCCGCCAGGGACGATGTACGGGGAGATGTTGAACCCGTGGCTCGCTCCGCCGCGGACCCAGCACACGAGCTCGTCGGCCACTTGGCCTGGTGTGCCGGCGAACCCGCTGCGCGACGTGGTCTCGATGACCACCTCCCTGAGCGACAGATTCTTGGCCTCCGCGAGTGCGCGCCATTCCCGCGCCACCTCGATCGGGTCGTTTCCGTCGCGGAACGCGCCCCGAGTCCCCGAGATCGCCTGTGGAACCGGATCTTCGACCGGAAGTGGGCCGTCCGGGTCGAGATACGACAGATCCTTGCCCCACACCAGCGCGGCCAAGGAGAGCGCGGTAGGACCGGTGTACTGGCCGTCCATGACCCAGCGCACCTTTTCCTCGACCTCGGATGCGTTCTCGGCCAACACGATCTGTGTCGACGGGAGCACCTTGATGTCCTCTTCGGGCCGACCTTGTGCCGCGAGCCTCGCCCTGATGTCGTCAGCGAATTCCAGTGCGTCGTCGAAATGCGTTCCGTGACGGGAGAAGATCACGTCTGCGTGCTTGGCAGCGAAGTCACGCCCTTGACCGGAATCACCGGCCTGGAAGATGACCGGATGTTCCTGTGGACTGGACGGAAGCGTCGCCGTGGCGGTGATGTCGAACTGTGGCGAGGTGTGGCGAACAGTGGCGCCGTTCGAATCCCAGAGTGCACGAGCAACATCGAGGAACTCGCCGGCCCGCTCGTACCGCAGCGCATGGTCGAGGAAGCCGCCGCGACGGAAGTTCTCACCGGTCCACGCGTTGTCGGTGGTCACGACGTTCCACCCCGCCCTGCCGCCGGACAGCACGTCGAGACCGGAGAGCCGACGAGCGAGATCGGCAGGTTCGTTGTAGGTGGTGTTCTGGGTCGCGACCAGTCCGATCTTGCGAGTGATACCCGCCAGCGCAGCCAATTGTGTGATCGCGTCGGGACGACCCGCGATGTCGAGATCGAGGATCTTCCCGTCCTGTTCCCGTAGCCGCAGTCCTTCACCAAGAAAGAATGCGTCGAACAATCCGCGTTCGGCGGTCTGGGTGATACGGCGGAACGTCTCGAAGTCGATCTGCGAGCCCGAGGCAGGATCCGACCAGATCGTGGTGTGGTTGACGCCCTGCATGAAGACACCGAAGTGGACGTGGGCGTCGGGGAACCTGTGAGGAGCGGAGTCTGCGGAACGACCGGTGTCGATGCTCATGACGCAGCTCCGAATCGGTTTGCGGGACGGGTCAATCCGAGCGACTGCCGAAGCGAGGTACCCGGTACCGGCCGATGGGCGATGCCACGTTCGAAGAGCGGTGGGAGGACGTACCGAGCGAGTGCACGCAGGTCGCGGTCCAGGTCGGTGGGCCGGAGCCGGACTCCGTCGACCTCGTCCGCAAGAGCGACGAGCCGATCGAGAAGCGAGGCCGCGGAGGCTTTGTCGACGAGGTCGACGGTGATCTCCTCTACCAGGAGAGCATCGACGGTCGGTCTGGTTCCGGACACGAGCACGACGTCGACCTGATCGGGATCCACTTCACCGTCCCGCCCGAACACCACCAGTTGCCCCTGCGGAGGTCGAGGCACGATCGACGGCCCCTTCACGGTGTACGACTCCCCCACGAAATCGATGTAGTGGAGTTTGCTCGCGTCGAGGAACCGACCGGTGGCGACGTTGCGGACCACAGCGTCATCCTCCCACGAGTCCCACAGATCCCGCACCACGGTGATCGAGTCACGCTGTTCGCGATAGAGATCCGAGCCCTCGACCACCGGCTTGCCCAGCGCCTCGGCGGCCAGAGGGTGCGAGCGTTCCGCGATCCACCCTCCGCGCCCGCGTGAGGCGTAGTCCAGCGATGCCAGCTGCGAGGAAATGTGGAACGGCTCCGAATACGTGGTCCCGGCAACCGGAACGAGTCCGATCGTGCTCGTGGTTGCGGCGACGAATGCCGCGCGGGTGATGGCATCCACCCTCTCGAAACCCTCGTGAACCGGAGAATCCTCGAACGTCACGAACGTAAATCCTGCGTTCTCGGCACCGACGACACGGGAGGTGAGAACGTCGCCGGCGACGGTGTCCTTCGGGTCGACGTCGATTCCGACGGCGAAACTGTCGGTGGCAGAGGTCATTACACAGCTCCAATGGTCTTCTCGAAGGCACGGGGCACGCCCTCGATCGGTTCGGTCCGAGGATCGAACAACGGTGTGTAGCCGGCCGCGACGTACAGGCCGACGGCTTCGGGCTGGCGCCATCCGGTCGTGAGGTAGATCCGCGAATACCCCCGAGCCCCGATCTCGGCTTCGAGTTCGGTCAGAACGCGGCGTGCAAGACCTCGTCGTCGGTGCCGCGCCGAGGTCCAAATTCTCTTCAGCTCGGCGGTTCTGCTGTCGTACCGTCGAAACGCCCCACCGGCAACGGATTCACCGTCCTGAAGGATCATGATGAGCCCACCGTGCGGCGGCGCGAATTCTTCGCCGGGATAGGCCGACAGTTCCTCGAACAGCTCGTCCGGAGTGCCGCCGTACCGGCTGCTGTACTCGACCGCCAGTTCGGCGAGCAGGGGCCGCGCGCGCAGATCGGCTTGATCCACGTGCGCGACCGTGAGCTGCGGTGCAGTCATGCTGAGCTTCAACGCCGGGTTCAGGCCGACCATTCCCATACGACTTCCCCTAGGACTTCTTCGGCAGCCCGACCGGGTTGATCTCCGACGTCGTCACGGCCTCGCTGCTCAGGCCCCACTTCTCCAGCACCTTCTGGTAGGTGCCGTTCTCGATGGTGTGGTTGATGGCGTCGTTGAATGCCTTGACCAGACCGTTGTCCTTCTTCACCAGAACGGCAATCTCACCCTGAAGAGCGTCACCCGCTCCGGAGAACGTGCCGATGATCTTGGACTCACCGGTACTCGACGAGTGGTACTGCGCCGACGGGTTGGGTCCGAGGTAACCGTCGATGCGCTTCGACGACAGCGCAAGATAGTAATCCGCGGAGTTCTGGTAGTAGACGATCTCTGCCGGTGCAATTCCTTCGGCAGCGTTCTGTGCGTTCCAGTCGACCAGCAGCTGCTCCTGGTTCGTTCCGGACGAGACGCCGATCTTCTTTCCGGCGATGTCCTTTCGATCCGTGAATGTCCAGCTCGAGTCGGTGGGGACCTCCAGAGCCAGGTTGTCCAGGCGGTAGGTCGCGAAGTCGTACTTCTCCTTGCGTTCCTCGGTCACCGTCACGTTGGAGATGAACGCGTCGTTCTCGCCGGAGTCGATCTTGACGAAGTTCTGCGCCCAGTCCGCGGTCTGTCGGTCCACCTTCAGCCCGAGCACGTCGGCGAACAGGTTGGCCAGATCGATCTCCGATCCGATGACCGTCGTGTCATCCGTCGCGTAGAAGCCCAGGGGCGGAACCGATCCCGCCGTACCGGTCACGACGATGGTTCCCCGGTCCCTGATGGCCTGCGGCACTTCGGCGGCAATCGCGTCGACCTTCTCGGTGTGGATACGCCCGCTCTGCTCGGGCGAAAGATCGTAGGACACACCCTCGTTCGAGACGACGGTGCTCTCCGCCGAGGGGTCACTGCATCCGGTGGCGACGAGCGCGAGGACGGCAGCAGCGGACAGGACCGACGCGAGGCGCCGGGACGATGAAGACATGGTTCTACTTTCGTTTCTGTGTTGCGGGAGAGGAGGAATCAGAGAACGTGCGACAGGAAAGACCTGGTCCGCTCGTTCTCGGGGTTGTCGAATACGGCTGAAGGAGAACCTTGTTCGACCACGACGCCGCCGTCCATGAAGACCACGGTGTCGGCGACCTCGCGTGCGAAGCCCACCTCGTGCGTGACGATGATCAGCGTCGCGCCATCGCGAGCGAGACTGCGAATCACTTCGAGGACCTCACCGACCAACTCGGGATCGAGCGCCGAGGTCGGTTCGTCGAACAGGATGACTTTGGGCCGCAGCGCGAGTGCACGTGCGATGGCAACGCGCTGCTGCTGTCCGCCGGACAGTCTGCGCGGGTAGTCGTGCGCCTTGTCGCCGACGCCGACGCGCTTCAGCAACTCGAGGGCTTCCGGCTCGACCTCGGACCGACGTCGCTTCTGAGCCGACAGCGGAGCTTCGACGACGTTTTCGAGAACAGTCAGATGCGGGAACAGATTGAAGTTCTGGAACACGAATCCGATCTGCGAACGTTGGCGCAGAATGTCTTTCGGCTTCAGCTCGTGGAGCCTGTTTCCCTTGCGCCGGTAGCCGACCAGTTCGCCGTCGACCCGAATGGAGCCGGCGTCGATCTTCTCGAGGTGGTTCAGCGTGCGCAGAAGCGTCGACTTGCCCGAACCCGACGGACCGAGGATGGCGGTCACCTCGCCGGGGCGGACGGTGAGGTCCACGCCCTTCAGCACCTCGAGTGGGCCGTAGGACTTGTGCACTCCCCTGGCCTCGACGGCAAATCTGGAGTGTTCCAACTCGATTGTCATCGGGTCGCTCCGCGCGGTGAGAGCGGAACTCCCGCAAGTTGCCTGCGCAGCTTCTGAATCGGCGTCAGTGGCACGGTGCGCAGTGCGCCCTTGGCGTAGTGGCGCTCGACGTAGAACTGCACGACCGACAGGATCGAAGTCAAGATGACGTACCAGACCGTCGCGACCATGAGCATCGGCACGACGCGTCCACTGCGGCCGTAGATGACCTGCACTTGATAGAACAACTCGGCGATGGCCATTACCGACACGATCGAGGTGCCCTTGAACAAGCTGATGACCTCGTTGGCGGCATTCGGCAGAATACCCCGCATTGCCTGCGGCAGAACGATCTTGAAGAACTCACGCCGCTTCGGGATGCCCAGTGCGGCGGCCGCCTCGAGCTGACCCTGGTCGACCGAGATGATGCCGGCGCGAACGATCTCGGCGGAGTACGCGGCCTGATGCAGGGCAAGGCCGATGATCGCCGCCGTCGAGCCGCTGATCACGCTGTTGACGTCGAACGCGAAGAACGACGGCCCGAAGGGAATTCCCAGCGACAGCGTCTGATAGAGGTACCCGATGTTGAACCAGAAGAGCAGTTGCACGATCAGCGGAATCGATCGGAATGCCCAAATGTAGAACCAGGAAATGATCTGTAGCACCGGGTTCTGGGACAGCCGGGCAGCGGCGAGGGCGATCCCCAACGCGAAGCCGATCAACGTTCCCCAGAACGTCAGCTGAATCGTCAACCACAGCGCGGCGACGACGGACTTGGCCGTGAAGTACTGGGCAAATGTGCCCCAGTCCCAGCCGGCGTTGGTGGCGAGTCCATGGACAAATTGCGCAACCAGCACCAGTGCGGCGATGGATGTCACCCATCGCCACGGGTGCCACGTTCTGGCGACGATCAAGTTCTCGCCGTCGGCCGGGTCCGCCTTCTCGGCAGCCGGGCGCGCGTCGGTAGTGGTCACTTCGGTTCTCTCCCATCGGTCCTGGCGGTAGCACCCGCACGTGCTCGGCACGGGGTTGCTGCGACGTCGACGAGCCAGGTCTCTCGGTCGCTCTGGATGGCTAGGCAAAACCTACGCGCAGTGTCGATCCGGGTCGACAGTTCGAATCAGCGTGATTGGAAGGGCGTGGTGATTCCTCGCGAATCGAGAATGGGACGCACGCCCTCCGCGAAGTGATACGCCTCTTCGAGGTGTGGATAACCGGACAGGATGAACTCGTCGAAACCGCAATCATGATATTCGGCAATCACATTCGCGACTTCCCTGTGCGACCCGACCAGAGCTGTACCCGCTCCACCGCGAACCAGACCGACCCCGGCCCACAGGTTCGGATAGATCTCGAGGGAGTCCTTCGACCCGCCGTGCAGCGCAGCCATTCTCCGCTGCCCCTCCGACTGGGACGACGAATGCAACAGGTGGGCATCGGCGACTTGCTCGTCCGGCAGCGCGTCGAGCAGTCGCTGCGCCACCGCCCATGCCTCCTCTGAGGTGTCGCGGCTGATGGTATGCAGACGAATGCCGTAGGTGAGCTTGCGGCCCTCCTCGTCCGCAAGCGCCTGCACGCGTTCGATCTTCGCGCGTGCGTCAGCCGGAGGCTCACCCCACGTCAGGTACGTCTGCACTCTCTTGGCCGCCACCGCCAGAGCAGGATCGGACGAGCCGCCGAACCAGAACTCGGGCAACGGGTCGGGAGGCTCGGACACTCGCGCATCCGCGACCCGGAAGAACTCGCCGTCGTGGTCGACAGGTCCCTCGGTCCAGATTCGACGCACGAGATCGAGAAACTCGTCCGTGCGGGCGTAACGGCGATCGTGGTCGTTCCAATCACCGAACCGCCGCTGCTCGGCGTCGTCACCGCCGGTGACGACATTCAACAGCAGCCGGCCCTCGGAAAAGCGTTGCAGGGTTGCCGCCTGCTGTGCGGCCAACGTGGGGGGCGTCAGGCCCGGGCGGAACGCGACGAGGAATTTCAGGCGCCGGGTGCTGTGGAGCAGCGCAGCGGTGGTGAGCCACGCGTCCTCGCACCACGTTCCGGTCGGAGTCAGAACCCCTTCGTACCCGAGCCGGTCGGCTGCCTGCGCAACTTCGGTCAGGTAGCGCAGCGTGGGCCGTCGAAAACCGGCAGGTTCTGCCTTCTGCGCGGAGGCATGAGAAGAGCCGACGATGGACCGACCGTCACCGGCCGTCGGGAGGAACCAGAAGATGCGTGCGGTCACGGGTAGCTCCAGTGGGGGTCTATGGGGAAATCGGCGGTGTGCGAACCAGTGTGAGCACGGATCGTTTGCGCAGCACGAACCCCAGCGATTCGTACATCGCGATGGCGGAGTAGTTGTCCGCACGCGCGTGCAGAAACGGCACCTCGCCGCGCTCGCGGATTCCGTGTCCGACCGCCCGCACCAATCGTGCGCTCAGTCCTCGGCGGCGGTAGTCGGGATCGGTGCAGACCGCGCTGATCTCGGTCCACCCCTGCGGATGCATCCGCTCTCCGGCCAGCGCGACCAGTGCACCCGCGTCGAAAAGTCCGAGATACGTGCCCATCTCGATCGTCCGCGTCCGAAACGGACCGGGTTGGGTTCGTTCCACGAGATCCAGGATCGCCGGGACGTGCTGCGCGCCGAGGACAATGGCCTCCGCATCCGGTTCGACGGCGAGGGCAGATCCGTCCAGTTGCACCGAGCCGAACTCACCGAGCAATTCCCATCCGGCGGGCGGAATGTACGGGCCGCGCAACGCAACCTCGACGCCGGGCCCGATCAGGGCGGCGAGGTCGACGTAGTCCTGCTCGGTCATCTCCGGCGGGTGACCGACGAACCCGGCGACCTCGGTGTCGTAGCGCGCGATCCGCCCCGACCAGGTCGCGAACCGCGCATGGGCTCTGCGCAGCGACGAGCGCACCGGGTCGTCGAGCGGGTGCACGGCAGTCTCCGTCGTCATCCGATCACGTCTGCCGCGCGGCGCTCTTGACCGCATGGGCGACCTCGGCGCGCAGCGCCGCGTACTCCGAGGTGCCGCGTAGTTCGTCCGGGTCGATACCCGTGCGCGGGAGATCGGATGCGATGTCCAGAGCGATTCGTCCGGGTCGGGTCGACAGCACCACGATGCGGGAACCGAGAAACGCCGCCTCGTCTGCACTGTGCGTGACGAAGACGGCGGTCCGCCCCGTTTCGTGGCCGACTCTGCGCACATCCTCCTGCAAGCGCTCGCGCGTGAGAGCGTCCAGCGCGGCGAACGGTTCGTCGAGCAGCAACAACGGCGTCTGCGCGGCCAAGGCGCGCGCGATAGCGACTCTCTGTTGCTGACCGCCCGATACTTCCCAGACCTTCCTGTTCTCGGTTCCGGTCAGACCGACCCGTTCGAGCAGTGCATCCCGCGTGACTCGCCGCTCGGTCTTGGGTACCTGCGCGTATCGCAGCGCGAGATCGATGTTGCCGCCCACGGTCTTCCACGGAAAGAGCCTGGGCTGCTGGAACACCACTCCCGCGCCGACTCCCGGTTCCGGACGTCGACCCGAGACGGTGACCGAACCCTCGGTCGGCGCGTCGAACCCTGCCACCAATCGCAACAGTGTGCTCTTGCCACACCCCGACGCGCCGACGAGAACCAGGAACTCACCGGGCTCGATGCGCAGATCGATGGGACCGAGGGCCGTTACCGCATCTTTCCCCGACCCGTAGACCCTGGTGACGTCGTCGAGGGTGACGGACCCGTCGACTCGGATGTCACCGGAGACGTCAGTCTGTGAGGACACCGGGGAGTCCCTTCGTATAGATGGCCGACTGGAACGTCGACAGATCCGGTGCCGACGGAATCTGCTGCTGTTCGGCCAGGAACTCGGCCGCGCTGTGCAGGTTGTCGGCAATGTTCCCCGGGTTGCCGTCGGTGCCGAGCCACTCCGGCGACGTCAGCTGATCCTTGGTCAGGAAGACACCTTGCGCGAGCTGGCCTTTGGCCTCGTCCTTGCTGATTCCGATCTCGGCTGCGACGGCGGTGGCAGCGGCATCCGGGTCGCTCTGCACCAGGTCCAGAGCGCGTGCTTCGACCTTGCGCCAGGTATCGACCACCTCGGGCTTCGATGTCGCGAGCGCCGTCGACACCACACCGAGGTCGAGGGTCGGCTTCCCGTTCGCGGCCAGCTCGCGGCTGGTGATCAGTGTCGTACCGTCTGTTCGGAGTTGATCGAGGGTAGGAAGCCAGGTGTACACGGCATCGACATCCCCCCGCTCCCACGCCGCCAGAGACGCCTGTGGTTGCAGGTCGATCAGCTGGACGTCGTTGGCCGTCAGACCGGCCTGATTCAGTGCGGCCAGAAGACTGTAGTGCGCGGTGGAGGCGAAGGCCGTAGCCACTCTCTTACCCCTCAGGTCGGCGACGGACTCGATCCCGGTCTCGTTCCGGGCAACCAGCGCTTCGTTGTCGCCGGCGACGTCGAGCACGAACGCCACCTGGTACGGAATGTTCAGTGGCGCAGACAATCCGCGCGCGACCGGACTGGAGCCGATTGCACCGAAGTCGATCTGGCCGGCGATGAACGCGGTGTTGATGTCAGCGCCCGAATCGAACTTCGTCCACTCGATGTTGTAGTCGGGGAGCGCGTCCTCGAGCCAGCGATTGTTCTTCACCACGAGATCGCCGCTCGGGAACGACTGGTAGGCCAGCCGCAGCGTGGGTTTGCTGCTGTCCGAGGCGTTGTCGCCTCCGACGGCGCAACCACCCAGTGCCAGCACGAGGACCGCCGCAGCCGCGACAACACGAACCAGTGATCTCATATCTTTCCCCTCCAGGGAACAGCGCGGCGCTCTGCCGCGCGTAACAGGCCGTCGATGATCAACCCCGAGATTCCGATGGCGAAGATGCCGACCAGGACCACCGGGGTGTTGTTGTAATTGCTTGCGTCCTTGACCATTCCGCCGATGCCGGGCAGGCCGTTGAACAGTTCTGCGGCGACGACCGACGAGTACGCCATTCCGACTGCCAGTCGAATCCCGGTGAACGTCTCCGGGAGCGCCGACGGAATCACCACGTCTTTCAACACGGCGAGACGTGACGCGCCCAACGCCCGGGCTGCTTCGATCAGAGCGGTCGGTGCAGCCAGAACGGCAGCGGTGGTCGCGACCGCAGTCGGAGGCAGAGCGGCGAGCGCCAACAGCGTCACCTTGGGCGCTTCGTCGATGCCGAGCCAGATGACGAGCAGGAAGAAGTACGCGAGCGGAGGCAGTGCCCGCAGAAACGTGAGCCAGGGCTCGAGAACCTTGCGAACCCACCCCACGGTGCCCATTGCCAAGCCCAGAACGATGCCCAGCACGACACCCACGACCACACCGAGCAGAACCCGCCGCAGCGTCATGTACAGGTGCTCCCAGAGCAGGAAACCTTGGTAGCCGCGGACGCCGTCGTGCGTGGTCGAGACCGTGACGAAGGCGTCCCACACGGTGGACGGGTACGGCACGAACGTCTCGTTCCAGACGCCGGACGACGCCGCGATCTGCCAGACGACGACGAAAGTCACGAAGGACAGCAAGGGAAGAGCGACGGTGGAGACGCCGAAGGATCTGCGGGCGCGACCTTTTCGGCGTGAGAGTGATTCGGTGACGCCAAGAGACGAGGACATGTAGGGGACTTCCCACGAAGGAGGACGAGCACGCGGTCGCGACAGAAGCGGGGAGATCACCGGCAACAGGAGGCGCGCATTCGGGAATTTGTACGCGACCGAGTTCGATCACGCAACTCGCCTGTGCCGCAACCGATGATGGGGTTTCGGTCCATAGTTTTGCTCGAGCTGATTCGAATTACCGATGCATTTCGAACCACGTCGATCCGAATGCTGTGCAGGATCGTCCGCTACCGGGAGAGTGATGCGACCATCCCTGCACTCCAACGGAGTTCCCATGAGCACCACGGTCTCGCCGTCAGCGCGAACAGACATCGACATCGCCATCGGCGTACTCATCGGTGTGTACGGATACACCCGCGAAAACGCCGTGGAGGTGCTGGTGAGGCGGGCGCGCAGTCAGAACGTCGGCCTACTGCGCGCGTCCCGGAACCTGATCGCGTCCGCGCAGATTCCGACCCGGCTGCGGACGTCGCGTGACTGATTCCGATCACGTCGATCCGAATGCTGTTGCGGTGCAGAGCGCTCTGCAAAGTTCGTGGTGTCACCGCATCGCCGGGTGACGGCCGAGAACACACCTGCGGATGTGGCCGAGCGGCGAGGCAACGGCCTGCAAAGCCGTGCACACGGGTTCGACTCCCGTCATCCGCTCGAATCGAGAACCTTCTCGAAGCAGTTCGAGAACAGCATGGACTCGTACGGCGGGAAGATCGGGATCCGCGTGTACCCGCTCTTCTCGTAGAGCCGAACGGCGTCGGGTTGACGGTCTCCGGTCTGCAGAATCAAGCGGGACAGGCCGGCGGCTCGCACCGCATTCTCCGCAGCGGCCAGAATCGCTTGCGACACTCCGGTTCCGCGGGCAGCCGGTCGCACGAACATGCGCTTCAATTCCAGATCGCCGCCGTTCCACCGCAGGGCGGCGTGGCCTACGGGCTCGCCGGCCGCGTACACGACGATCGTGGTCGCAACAGTCTCCAGTGCAACCGCATTCGCCTGCGCGCGCGCGAACTCGGCCTCCCGGTCGGCGTATCGCGGCCCGACTTCCGCTGCCATCTCCGCTCGCAGTTGTTCGGCATCCGGGTGATCCCAGTCGACCTCGCGAACGTCGTTCATTCGTTGATCACGACACGAAACCCTATGTGCCCACTCGATGTGTCGTCACCCGCCCCCGATCGAGCCGACGTGCGGTACCGCCGACAGTAACTCGCATGGCACATGTGCGACCCGCCGCGGATGACACCCCGATAATCTCGGCGGGCGGCGTCGAAGGCTCCCGTCGTCCACTCCCAGACGTTGCCGGTGCAGTTGTAGAGCCCGAACGCGTTGGGCGCGTACGACATCGCCGGCTCGGTCAGCACCGTGTCGGTTCGGGTACCGGGAAATTCGCCCTTCCACACGTTCATCCGCTCGAAGTCCTCGTCGGCGCCCCAGGGAAACGGCTTCTGCTCGAAGCCGCCGCGGGCAGCGAACTCCCACTGCTCCTCGCTCGGCAGGGACGTCCCCGACCACGTACAGAACGCGCGGGCGTCGCGTCGCGAGACGTGGGTGACGGGATGATCCGGCAGGTCGCGGACCGCGTCGACCCGCGACTCCCTACCCGACGGCCTACGCCACGTCGCACCGCCGACCACCCGCCACCACGGCGTGGGCGGAACGACGGGGGATGCGTCGGAGCTGGGGAGTGCCGCCGCGGCCACGAGGGAGTCTCCGAAGGTCTCCGCGTCGGTGACGTACCCGGTGTCGGATACGAAGGTGTCGAACTGCGCTACGGTCACGGTCGTCACCCCGATGGAGAACGGGTCGACGGGCACTGCCCGCACCGGTCCCTCGAGATCGGCGGGGTAGGCCAACTCGTCATCACTGCCCATGAGGAAGGTGCCGCCCGGCAACGGCACGAGGGCCGGAGCCGAACCACCGACCCCTACCGAACGCCCCTGCGCGCCCGGTCCTTCTCGAGAAGGGGAGCAACAGCCGGCCATCACTCCATGATCGCATGTGGTAGTCAGTGACCATGGCGAAAGAGAACGTCCTGCTGATCCATTGGCACGACCTGGGGCGGCATCTCGGCGCGTACGGCCATTCGTCCGTGTCGAGTCCGAGGCTCGACGCGCTGGCCGCGGAGGGGGTGCTGTTCACCCGAGCGCACGCCACTGCCCCGCTCTGTTCTCCGTCACGAGGATCGATGTTCACCGGTCGATATCCCCAGAGCAACGGGTTGGTGGGTTTGGCCCACCATGGATGGGAGTATCGGCCCGACGTCGAGACCCTCCCCGCGATCCTGTCTCGATCAGGTTGGCACACAACGCTGTTCGGTATGCAGCACGAGACGTCGTTCCCCTCTCGGCTCGGATTCGACGAGTTCGACGTCTCCAATTCCTACTGCGAGTACGTGGTGGAGAAGTCACAGGCATGGTTGCGCACCGAGCACCCCGAGCCGTTCCTGTTGACGGCGGGCTTCTTCGAGACGCACCGCCCGTATCCCCGCGAGCGCTACACACCCGACGACACGACGACGATCGAGGTTCCCGACTATCTGCCCGACACACCCGAGGTACGCGCCGATCTCGCCGAATTCCACGGATCGGTGACCGTTGCGGACGCCGCCGTCGGAAGGTTGCTCGACACTCTCACCGAGCAGGGTCTCGACGAGTCGACGTGGGTGGTCTTCTTCACCGACCACGGACCGGCGTTCCCGCGGGCCAAGTCGACGCTGTACGAGCCGGGTACCGGTATCGCATTGATCGTCCGGCCGCCCGCCGGTCGAGCAGCGACCACCACTCGTTACGACGACCTGTTCAGCGGTGTGGACCTGGTGCCCACGTTGCTCGAGCTGCTCGGTGTGCCCGTGCCGGAGGAGGTGCAGGGTATTTCGCACGCCTCCCAGCTGACGGTCGGCGGAGATCCGGCGCGTCAACAGGTGTTCACCTCGAAGACGTATCACGACTCGTTCGACCCCATCCGCGCCGTTCGAACCAAGCAGTTCAGCTACATCGAGAACTACGCCGCACGTCCCGAGCTGGACCTACCTTGGGACATCGAGGAGAGCCCGTCGGGCCAGGCGGTGATCGGCACGGTCGACGGACCGCGGCCCCCGCGAGAGCTGTACGACCTCACCGCGGATCCCGGCGAAACCGTGAATCTGCACGACGATCCGGACTACTCCGCGGTGGCGGCCGACCTCGCGATGCGCCTGCACACCTGGCGGGAGTTCACCCGCGACGTGATCCCGTCGGAGTTCGTCGGCGAACGAATTTCGGAGCGATACACCCACGACTACGCCGCGATTCACGGTTTGAAACTCCCCTCACGCTCGCCACTCAGCGCCGAACGCGGGATCGTCTCCGACTGATACACACATCGATCCGATCGGCAAGAATTACGATCATCGAGCTTGAAAAGCACTGGTGGGCGACGCAGTTCGGCAGCCGTTAGTATCTGCGACCATGAGCGATCAACCGCGTTCGTACCTGGTTCTCGCGTCGCAACGCAGCGGCAGCACACTGCTGGTGGAATCGCTTCGTGCCACCGGTCAGGCCGGTGAGCCGCACGAATTCTTTCAATACCTGCCGTCGACATCGCTTGCTCCCCAGCCGCGGCAGTGGTTCGAGGGAGTGACGGACGAAACGATCTTGGAACTGCTCGCGCCGCTGGAACCGGGAACACCGTCCACGGAGTCGAGCTCGGAGTGGCGCGACCGCATCCTTCGCGAGGGCCGGAGCTCGAACGGCGTGTGGGGCGGCAAACTGATGTGGAACCAGACGCCGCTTCTCCTCGACCGAGCGAACGATCTTCCGAACCGATCCGGTGACGATCTGTTGTCCGCAATTCACGATGTCGTCGGTGACCTCGTCTTCATCCACGTATACCGCACCGATGTTGTGGCGCAAGCAGTCTCGATGTGGCGCGCAGTGCAGACCCAGGTGTGGCGTGGTAAGGGCGACCCGGAGAAGGACGCCGCAGCCCAGTACCACGCCGACGGGATCGCGCACCTGCTCGCCATTCTCCAGGATCAGGAAGCACGCTGGCGAGAGTGGTTCTCGGACACAGGAATCGATCCCGTCGACGTGGACTTCGCGGACCTGGCCGCCGACACCACCGGAGTGACGGCGCGAGTGCTCTCCGCGATCGGCCTCGACCCCGACCTCGCCCCACCACCGGCACTGAAGCGTCAAGGCAATTCCCGGTCGGACGACTGGATCGCCCGTTTCAAGCAGGAACGAGTGGTCGCATGAGCGACACTCCGCGCCAGCTTCTGCGCATGGCCACCGCCGGCTCCGTGGACGACGGCAAGAGCACCTTGATCGGCCGCCTGATGTTCGACACGGACAGCCTTCCGCTCGATCACCTCGAGGCCGTCACCAAGTCCGACGGTGTGCCCGACCTCGCCGCGCTGTCGGACGGTCTGCGCGCGGAGCAGGAGCAGGGCATCACCATCGACGTGGCGTACCGGTTCTTCTCCACCGCCACCCGCAGCTACATCCTTGCGGACACCCCGGGCCACGAGCGCTACACCCGCAACATGTTCACCGGCGCCTCCAACGCCCACGTCGCGGTGTTGCTGGTCGACGCGCGTGCAGGCGTTCTGCGCCAAACCCGCCGCCACGCACGCATTTCCAGTCTGCTGGGGGTCAAGCGCCTGGTGGCTGCGGTGAACAAGATCGATCTGATCGACTACTCGGAATCACGCTTCCGGGACGTGGAAGCGGAACTGCAGCAGCTGGCGACGCGGCTCGGCGGCGTCGACCTGACGATCGTCCCACTGGCGGCGAAGGACGGTGACAACGTCGTCCACCGCTCCGCCAACACACCGTGGTACACCGGTCCGACGCTGCTGGAGTACCTCGAGTCCGTCGAGTTGACCGCTCCTGCAGCCGAACCCGCCGAACTACGCCTCCCCGTCCAATGGGTGTCACGACCGACTGCAGGAGAGCGTCGCCGCTACACCGGCCGGCTGTCGGCAGGCACCCTGTCCGTGGGCGACGCGGTTGCCGTGCTTCCCTCCGGATCCACCAGCACAGTGACCGAGCTCGACGCTCTGGACGAGAGCCGCACCGTTGCCGTTGCGCCGCTGTCGATCTCGATCGGTTTGGCGGACGACATCGACGTCGGCCGCGGCGATGTCATCGTGAGCGCAGCCGACGGCGCTCACCTTCCCGTGCTGGCCCGCGAGCTCGACGCGACCGTCTGCTGGTTCGGCGAAACCCCGCTGCGGGCCGGAGACCGAGTCCAGCTCAAGCACACCGCGTCGACCGTGCGCGCGACCGTCCAGGCCCTCGAGTCGAAGCTGGATCCCGAGACGCTCGACGAGCAGGACTCTCCCGTCGAGCTGGCACTCAACGACATCGGGTCCGTCACGCTGCGCACGTCGTCCATCGTCGTTGCCGATCCCTATCTCGGCAACCGCGACGCGGGTTCGTTCATTCTCATCGACGAGACCACCAACGACACCGTCGGCGCCGGAACCATCACCGTTGCCCGCGAGGTCAAACCGGGTGCGCAGACGCGCAACGACATCAAGTGGCACCCGTCGGCCCTCGACCGAGGGCAGCGCTGGGCGTCGACCGGTCAGCGCGGCGCCACCGTCTGGTTCACCGGTCTTCCGGCGTCCGGGAAATCCACAGTGGCCGTCGCGTTGGAGCGGGCACTGGTCGAGTCCGGTCGCACCGCATACCTTCTCGACGGCGACAACGTGCGGCACGGACTGTCCGACGACCTCGGTTTCAGCCCCGGTGACCGCGCCGAGAACGTCAGGCGCGTCGGGCATCTCACCCGGCTACTGGCCGACGCCGGTGTCGTCGCCATCGCGTCGTTGGTCTCGCCGCTCCGATCGGACCGCGAGATCGCGCGTGCACTAAACGACGCGGCAGACCTGAGGTTCATCGAGGTGGCCGTGACCACTCCCCTGGCAGAGTGCGAACGACGCGACCCCAAAGGCCTCTACGCCCGCGCACGGGCCGGAGAACTGAAGGGGTTGACCGGAATCGACGCTCCCTACGAGACTCCCGAGGATCCCGACCTGTCGATCGACACCACCGGTGCGGACATCGACGATCTTGTCCGGCAGGTACTCGAGGTGCTGGGACAGTAGTGCACTGCAGCCTGTCTCAGCTGATCAGGTTCTCGCTCTTCAGCCAATCGAACGCGACGTTCGCCGGGTCTTGCCCCTCGATGTCGACCCGCCCGTTCAGATCCTGCATCAGATCGTCGGTGAGGCGTTCCGACACCTGCCCCAGCAGGTCGGCCACGGCCGGGTACTGCTCGTAGATGCTTGCCCGCAGTACGGCTGAGCCGCTGTAGGGCAAGAAGTACTTCCGATCGTCCTCCAGCACAGTCAAATCGAGGTTCTTGATACGGCCGTCGGTCGTGTAGACCATACCGAAGTTGCACGGCGCGCTCTGCGCGGTCGACGGGTAGATCACTCCAGCGTCCATACGGGTGATGTTTGCGGTGGGAACACCACCGGGGCCGTTGAGCGACATTCCGTACTTCTCCAACATCGGTACGAATCCGTCTGCGCGCGAGAAGAACTCATCGTCGACGCAGAACGTTCGGTCCGATACCGGCAGCTTCGCGACGTCGGACAGCGTCGCGACGTTCAGCCGTTGCGCAGTAGCCGCGGAGGCTGCGAAGGCGTAGGTGTCGTTGAAGTTGGCCGGCGGCAGCCATTCGAGGTCGTGATCGGCCTTCTCGATGTCGTGGACCTTCTGCCACAACTCTTGCGGGTCGGAGATGGTCTCGGTCTCGGCGTGGTAATTGACCCAACCCGTTCCGGTGTATTCCCACAGGATGTCGGCGTCGCCGTTCAGTTGCGCCTGCCGTGACGACGCGGAGCCCGGCGCACCGGTCAGGTCCGACACGTCGGCTCCAGCCGCCGCTAGATATGTCGCAGTGATCTTCCCGAGAATTACTCCCTCGGTGAAACTCTTGGACGTGACCACCAAGCCGGCCCCGTCGAGGGGGCGTTCCCGGCCCGGCAACGACGCCGACTTGAAGGTGCCCGACGAACTGACGAGGCCGCAGCTTGCCACTGTCGTCGCGACCAGACCGGCGCTGACGAGGACGGCGAGGCGGTGACGCAGGCTGCTCATGCCACTCCCTTGGGTGTTGCGATCAGCTCGATCAGGCGGCCGAGCCAGTCGATGGTCAACGCCAACAGCGCCACCAGGATCGCTCCGGAGATGAGCAGCTTGGGCAGGAACAGCGTGACGCCGGTGGTGATGAGTGTGCCGAGGCTGGTGGCTCCGATGAAGGTGCTGAGCGTGGCAGTGCCGACCAAGATGACGAGTGCGGTGCGAATACCGTTGAGGATGACCGGCACTGCGAGCGGGAGCTCCACCTGCACCAGCGTGCGCACACCGGAGAAGCCGATGCCGCGCGCCGCTTCGATCGTGCGCTGATCGACCTGCTGCAGTCCCACGATGGTGTTCTGCAGAATCGGCAGGATCGCGTAGACGACGAGACCGACCACCGCAGTTCGGAATCCGGTGCCGAGCCACATGGTGAGCAACACGATCAGGCCCACCGCGGGAGCAGCCTGTCCGACGTTCGCGAAGTTGACGACGATCGGGTTGAATTTCTTGGCTTTCTCTCTCGTCAGCGCGATGCCGAGCGGAACCGCGATCGCCACGACGATGACGGTTGCCGTCAGCGTCAGAATCACGTGTGAGGCCAACGTCGTTCGGAGGTTGTCCCATCCGAGCGACGCTTTCTCGGTCGAGGTGAGTGTGGTCGAGCGGTACCACACGACGTACGCGACACCGAGGACGACGACCACGAGCGGTTCGAGCCAGACATCGATCGGTGTGCTGCGAAAACGGGTCACGATCCGGAGCCATCCGTGTGCGAGACGTAGGACGAGGCGTCGTTCGGACGGGCCTCGGACAGCTGATTTCGGATCACGGTCATCACGGTCGAGATGGTCAGCGCTCCGGTCACAGCGCCGCGGCCGTCGGTCACCAGGACCCCGCCCTGACTGGCCGCGAGCATGGTGTCCAGCGCGTCGTTGAGGGTCGACGACGGGGCTACCGTCGGTAGACGAGTGTCGACGTAGTCCGAGACACGCTCCTTGGTAGCCAGCTCGTCCAGCGACGGCCACGCACGCGGCCGACCGTCGTCGTCGACCACGACGATCCACGTGGCACCGTGGGCTCGCGCCTGTGTGATCACGTCCTGCGACGGGTCGCCCACGCGTGCGGTGACCACAGGCTCGTGGGCGACGTCCTTGACCCTGGACAGGGTGAGATGGGCCAGTGTGGCACCCGACCCGACGAACTCCTCGACGAAGGGCGTCGCCGGATTCGCCAAGATCTCAGCCGGGGTGGCGTACTGCTCGATGTGTCCGCCCTCGGAAAGGATGAGCACCTTGTCGCCGAGTTTGGTGGCCTCCTCGAAGTCGTGTGTGACGATGACGATGGTCTTGCCGAGCTCGTGCTGAATCGCGATCAGTCTGTCCTGCAGGCGGACTCGGGTGATGGGGTCGACGGCGCCGAACGGCTCGTCCATGAGCAGAACCGGCGGATCCGCCGCCAGAGCTCGGGCGACGCCCACTCGTTGCTGCTGACCGCCGGACATGTCCTTGGGCAGGCGGTCTCGAAAAGTGTTTGCGTCGAGACCGACCAGATCGAGCAGATACTCGGTGCGCTCGTCGATGCGTTTCGAATCCCATCCGAGCACCTTGGGAATGGCCCCGACGTTCCTTGCCACCGACCAGTGTGGGAACAGCCCGCCCGACTGGATGACGTATCCGATGGACTGGCGCAGCTTGTCCGCGTCCTCGCCGGTCACGTCGCGGTCGCCGATGAAGATGCGGCCCTCACTCGGTTCGATGAGTCGATTGATCATCTTCAGCGTGGTGGTCTTTCCGCAACCGGACGGACCGACGAACGCGACGATGTCGCCGGCCTCGATTTCGAGGTCGAGCTTCTTGACGGCCGGCTTGTCCTGACCGCGATACTGCTTGACGACGCCGTCGAGGCGGATGGACGCGCCGGTGACTGTGCGATTCGTCGCGGCTGTGGTCGTTGTGGTGGTGTCGGTCATCAGAGTCCCTTGGCAATCGTGAGGCGCCCGAGAAGGACGAGCAGGGCGTCGAACACCAACGCGATGACGACGATGAGAATCGTTCCGGTGGCGGCCATTTCGAGGGCGTTGGTACCGCCGAGGCGGGAGAGCCCGTTGAAGATGAGTGATCCGAGGCCGGGACCCAGGACGTACGCGACGATCGCAGCGACACCGATGACCATCTGCGTCGACACCCGAATTCCGGTGAGGATGACCGGCCACGCGATCGGAAGGGCGACTTGGAGCAGGATGCGGCGCTGCGAGAACCCGATACCTCTCGCGGACTCGATAACGGACTCCGGAACCGACCGCAGCCCTACGACCGCATTGCCGACCACCGGCATGGCCGCGAAGAATGCCAACATAATGAACGAGGGCACCACACCGAGACCGAACGGCACGATGAGCAACGCGAGGAGTGCCAGAGACGGAATGGTGAGTGCGATTCGGCTCGTGGTGAGGGTGAGTGTCGACAGCAGCGGCAATCGATACACCGCGATCGCCACCACGACGGCCAGGACGGTTCCCACGAGAACGGTCTGAAACGCCAGCGACGCATGCTGATACGTCAAGAACGCGAGAAACCCCTCCCGCCCCTTCAGGTAGTTCAACAAGTTCACGCAATTCTCCCTCGCCGTCGGGCGAGACTATATCCGTGCATCTGATCGCCGCGCAGACTCGCGAGTACGGGAGGTCCGTCCGAGCTGGGAAAAGAAGTTTGAATCACGCCGAGCGAAAGTCGTCCGACAGCATAAGAATCACGATGATCGCAATCGGCGCTTACCTCGCATATCGCCGATAGCGTTCCAATTCATGTCCGACACATCCGCCGAGCGAGCAGGCGACCGGTCCATCGACGACGTGCGACGTACCTGGCTGACCGAGGATTGGGCTTCCGTGGTGGTGGGCCTGGTGCTCATCGCTCTCGTTCTGCTCGGCGTGATTCCGGGGAGCCTGATCCCGTGAGCGACAACCTGGCTCTGGAGAACGAGCGCGCGAGTCGCGGTCTGCCCTTGGCGGTGGGCGGTGTGGCCGTCGTACTCGTTCTGGGCGCACTGGTCCGGTTCCTCGACACGCAGGTTCCGAACTGGCTGTCCGACACTCCTTTCGAGCGGCTCGGTAAGGCAATCGAGTTCCCGGTGTACGCAATTGCGCTGGGACTGCTCGGCAACGTCGTGCTCGGAAGGCTGGGCGTACGAGAGAAGTTGTCCGGCGGGTACCGGACCGAGTTCTTCATCAAGACCGGCCTCGTGCTGCTGGGCGCATCGGTCGATCTGAAGGTTCTCGTGACCGCGGCGGGACCGGCCGTCGTTCAGGCAATCTTGTTGATCACCATCGTCTTCGGGTTCACCTGGTGGTTCGCGGGCAGGCTGGGGATCGACGACAAGCTGCGAGCGCTGCTGGCGTCGGCCGTCTCGATCTGCGGCGTCAGCGCGGCCATCGCCGCAGCCGGTGCGGTACAGGCGAAGAAGGAGCAACTCGCCTACAGCGCGTCGCTCGTGATCGTGTTCGCTCTGCCGTCGATCTTCGTTCTTCCCTGGCTCGCAGGCGTTTTCGGGTTGTCCGACGCGGTCGCCGGCGCCTGGATCGGGGGAAACATCGACACCACCGCGGCGGTCGCCGCGTCGGGTGCCATCGCCGGCGAGGACGCCCTGCAAATCGCCACCATCGTCAAGACGACTCAGAACGCGCTGATCGGTGTCGTCGCGATCGCACTCACCGCCTACTTCGCAGTGAAGGTGAAGCGGACGTCGTCGGCTCGTCCGACGTTGCGCGACTTCTGGGCACGGTTCCCCAAGTTCGTCCTCGGTTTCGTCGCCGCGTCGATCGTCGGCACGCTGTGGGTGGCCAACGCCTCCGGCGGCAAAGCCGACATCACGACAGTCAACGACCTTCGAACCTGGTTCCTCATCTTCGCGTTCGTCTCGATCGGACTGGAATTCTCCGCATCCGGAATACGCGAGGCGGGGTGGCGTCCGATCGTGGTGTTCGGTTCTGCCACCGTCGTCAACATCGTTGTGGCGCTGGGCCTTGCGACAGTCCTGTTCGGCAGCTTCGAGTTACCGTCGACCTGAGGGCGACCCGGCTGGGAATCGATCAAATCCGGACGATTGAAACTCTGCCGATCGTGAGCTCACTCGACGAAACTGGGTGCCATGACCTCGAGTCGAGTAATTCGAAATGTGGTGCTTCCCGATGCCAGTCCCGACGTATGGGCGTGGCGGCTTTCCGGGGCCTGCCGGTCTGCTGATCCGACGCTGTTCTTCGCGCCGACGCGCGAACGTGGCAATCGGCGACGAGACCGGGAAGATTCCGCCAAGGCCATCTGCGCATCGTGCCCTGTAATCGAACCGTGCCTGCGCCACGCACTCGACGCCGGTGAGCCCCACGGCGTGTGGGGCGTCACAACCGCGGCCGAGCGGTGGTCGATGCTGCAGACCCGATCGCGCTCGGCCTGAGGGCGCCTCAGGCCCCGCTGCGATACGTCGCCGGCGGGCTCCCCACCAGCGCGGTCCACGCCCGCGTCAGGTGCGGTTGGTCGCTGAAGCCCAGTTCGGTTGCGAGAACTGCGAAGTCGACAGGTTCCCCGCTGTGGACGGCAGCGGCCACGTCGAGCATGCGGCACCGCTGAATCACCCACTTCGGTCCGATCCCGACGTACTCGACGAACCTGCGCTGCAACGTCCGTAGGCTCACACCGGCTATCGCGGCCAGTTGCTCGGCCCGTACGACGGAGCGATCCTGCTCCACACGGGAGACGAGATCGGCGATCTCCAACGCCACTCGGTCGTCCTCGATGTCGACGGAGAGCAACCACCGGTTCATTCCGTCGACAAGATCGTTGTCCGAACGCGAGGAGTCGAGAAGCCAGGCGGCCATCGGAACGTCGTCGACTCCCGTCACCTCGCCGGCGGGGACGACCCGATCGGTCAACGACCGGACGCTCTGCCGCATGAACGGACGGAAGCACCCCGGCCGAAACGACGCCCCGATCACGTGTCCCGTCCCGACCAGGGTGCGCATGAAGGCGCGGCGGTTGATGCCGTGCACGAAGAGGCGTCCGTTTTCGGCGGCGACATGAATGCACGACTGGGGGATAACGGGCTGATCGTGCGGTTCGATGTCGGTCCAGCGGACGCGCCAGTAGTAGTCGACCCAGGGGGCCAATTCGGCAGCGGGCGCCCGCCTCGCGACGTCGATTCGCCGGGCGGCCTCGGTCGGGCGCAGGATGGCCTCGTCGTGACCGCGAGGACCGTCTGATGTGTCTGGGATGTGAGAAGTCTTCCATCTCGGACCGTCACCGGGAAAGAATCCGGTGCTGCTGACCGCGCTCACCGCGGTTACCAGCACCGGATTGCACACGAGGGGGCCCGAGACCTTCACAATGGACACGTGAGCGATACCGGTTGGACCTATCTGATGGACATGGACGGGGTTCTCGTGCACGAGGATCACCTGATCCCCGGAGCGGACGAGTTCCTCACCGAACTCCAGGAGTCGGGCACCAAGTTCGTCGTACTGACGAACAACTCGATTCGTACACGCCGTGACCTGCAGGCGCGTCTGCGTCGCACCGGGCTGGAGATCCCCGAGGAATCCATCTGGACCTCGGCGCTGGCCACTGCGACGTTTCTGGCGAACCAGCGGCCCAACGGCACCGCGTACGTGGTCGGCGAATCGGGCCTGACGACTGCGCTGCACGACATCGGCTACATCATCACCGACATCGAGCCGGACTACGTCGTGCTCGGCGAGACACGGACGTACTCGTTCGAGGCCATCACCACCGCCATTCGCCTCGTGGAGCGGGGTGCGCGGTTCATTGCCACGAACCCCGACGCCACCGGACCCTCGCGCGACGGTTCGCTGCCAGCCACCGGATCGGTCGCTGCGCTCATCACGCGCGCGACGGGCAAGGAGCCGTACTACGTGGGCAAGCCGAACGCGCTGATGATGCGCTCGGCGCTGCGGGCCATCGGGGCGCACTCGGAGAGCACGCTGATGATCGGCGACCGCATGGACACCGACGTCGTGTCCGGGCTCGAAGCTGGTCTGCAGACGATCCTGGTGCTGACCGGCATCTCGACCATCGCCAGCATGGAACAGTTCCCGTATCGGCCGACGAAGGTGATCAACTCCGTGGCCGATCTGGTCGGCAAGACAGCGTCGCCGTTCGGATGAGGTTCGTCTACTCGCGACCGGACCGAAGCGTCGACGCCTCGGGAGTTCGGCAGTCCTTCGACCACATCGACGACGCCCGAGAAGCCTTGCAGGAGGGCGCAACCGTGGTGGGCGCCATCGGGTTCGAGACCGACACGCTGTGCGCCCTGGTGGAGCCGGAGACGTTCACGCGGTCCGACGCACCGTGGATCGGTGAGCCGACGACCCTTCCGGGCGCAGTCATCGCCTCACGCAACCCACCACCTGCCAATCACGTTGCGCGCGTGCGCCGTGCACTCGCCATCCTGAACCATCCGAATTCAGCTTTGCGCAAGGTGGTGCTCGCCCGGTCGATGACGCTGGTGTTCGATGCCCCGCTGGACCCAATTGCGCTGGTGACGAAGCTGATTGCGTCCAACCCGGGCCACAACGGATTCTGCGCGGACCTCACCGCGGCGCGGGGCCAGTACTACGGCCGCCACCTCGTGGGCGCGAGCCCCGAGCTGCTGATTCGGCGAACGGGCACCGAGGTGGCGTGTCGACCGTTCGCCGGAACTGCTGCGAGACTGGAGGATCCGGTGGCCGACGCCGCTGCCGGCGCCGCCCTTCTGGCGAGCGAGAAGAATCTTGCCGAGCATCGCTTCGTCGTCGACGCCATTGCTGAAGCCCTCGAGCCGCTGTGCAGTGACATTTCAGTACCCGACGGCCCGACGCTGACGAGCACGCCCGCCGTGTGGCATCTCGCGACGCCGATCACCGCCACACTGAAGGACCCGTCGACCTCCGCGCTGGATCTTGCGCTCGCTCTTCATCCGACGCCTGCGGTGGCCGGTACTCCGACACCGCTTGCGTTGCAGACCATTCGACTCCTGGAAGGCGGACGGAGTCGCGGCTTCTACGCCGGGATGGTCGGCTGGTGCGACGCATCCGGCGACGGAGAGTGGATGGTGGCGATTCGCTGCATCGATCTCGCCCTCGACGGACTCAGCGGTGTGGCGACCGCGGGCGGCGGCATCGTGGCGGATTCCGATGCAGACGCCGAGCTGGAGGAGACGACGGCGAAGTTCGGGACGATCCTGGCGGCTACCCCTGTGCGCGAATTCGGCCCCTAGAGGGGCGGTTTTCACGCACAGCGGGTTTCAGGACACAGCGGTTGTCAAGAACGGCGGTTTTCAAGAACGGCGACCGAGCGCCCCACCGATGTCCCCGATCAAATCCTCGACATCTTCCAGCCCCACCGAGATGCGGACCACTCCGTCCGTGATACCCACTGCCGCACGGCCTTCCGGGCCCATCGCTCGGTGGGTCGTCGTGGCCGGGTGGGTGACCATCGACTTCGCGTCGCCCAGGTTGTTCGAGATGTCGATGATGCGCAGACCGTCGAGGAACTCGAACGCGCGCGCCTTGCCGCCCTCGAGTTCGAAGGTAACGACGGTGCCGCCGCCCTTCATCTGCGACTTCGCCAACTCGTACTGCGGGTGCGAGGGCAGGTACGGGTACCGAACCCAGCGAATGCCGTCCTGCCCCTCGAGGAACTGCGCGATCTTCAGCGCCGATTCGGTCATCGCGCGCACTCGAACGGGCATGGACTCGAGACCCTTGAGCAGGACCCACGCGTTGAACGGGCTCAGCGCCGGGCCGGTGTGACGCATCAACGTCTGCACGGGTCCGTCGATGTAGTCCTTCGGTCCGAGGATGGCGCCGCCGAGGACGCGGCCCTGTCCGTCGATGTGCTTGGTGCCGGAGTAGACCACCACGTCCGCGCCGAGGTCGAGACTGCGTTGCAGCAAGGGAGTGGCGAACACGTTGTCCAGCACCACCTTCGCCCCGGCGGCGTGCGCCAGCTCGGACACGGTGCGCACGTCGACGAGCGCCTGCATGGGGTTGGACGGCGTTTCGAAGAACACCGCAGTGGCCGGCTCGGACAGGGCGCGGGCCCACTGCTCGTTGTCGTCGCCGTCGACGAACACCGTCTCGACGCCCCACCGGGGAAGGATCTCGTTGCACACCACGAAGCACGATCCGAACAGCGATCGGGCCGCGACGAGACGATCGCCGGCTTTCAGAAGCGCTCCGAGCGCGGTGAACACCGCGGACATGCCACTGGACGTCGCGAAGCACGCTTCGGCGCCTTCGAGCAGCCGCATCCGCTCCTCGAAGATGCCGACGGTCGGGTTGCCGTAGCGGGAGTACACGTAGTGGTCGACGTCGCCGGTGAAGGCGGCCTCGGCCGACGCCGCACTCTCGTACACGTACCCCGACGTCATGTAGATCGCTTCGGAGTTCTCCTCGAACCCCGAACGGTTCATCCCGCCGCGGACACCGAGGGTGGCCGGACCGACACCGTCGGGAAGCGGCTTGTCGAATGCTCCGCCGCGTGGGCGGGCGTCGGTCACTGCTGCCTCCACGGCAAGCCGAGAGCGCGCCATCCGACGACCCCGCGATGACCGTTCTCGTCCGTCGCGCCTTCGAAGCCGTCGAGCACGTTGTACGACGGGCCGATGCCGGCGGCCGTCGCAGCTTCCGCGGCGCCGATGGATCGCTGACCGGAGCGGCACAGGAAGACCACCGGGCGTTCACCGTCGACGCCCTGCTCACGCAACTGCTCGACGAAGTGCTCGTTGCGGGCACCGTTCACGTCGACCCACTCGACGAAGGCGGTTGGCTTGTTCAGCGAACTGATGTCGGGAACGCCGACGAACCGCCACTCCGCGTCGGTGCGGACGTCCACGAGGGCAGCCTCGGGGTCCGACGCGAGCAACTCCCACGCCTGCTGGGGGGTGATGTCTCCTGCATAGGTCACACCACGAGTTTCCCACAGCGCGCGGGGACCGCCCGTCGACGCCCTCGCCCACTTTTTGCACGATCGCGCAAACAAGGGCACGATGTAATTCGGTCAGGTCACTTTCCGGTGCCTGCACATATTCGTATCGAAGGACTGCATCCATGAGCGATACCGACACGACGACTGCGTCCGTTGGTGAATCGAACCCGGGCGAATTCACCCACCGACAAATTTTGACCATTTTGTCCGGTTTGATGCTGGGAATGTTTCTCGCAGCGCTCGACCAGACAATCGTGTCGACGTCCATCAGGACCATTGCCGATGACCTGAACGGCTTCTCGGTTCAGGCGTGGGTCACCACCGCGTACCTCATCACGGCCACGATATCGACTCCGCTGTACGGCAAATTGTCCGATATCTACGGAAGAAAGCAGTTCTTTCTCACTGCTATCGCAATCTTCGTGATCGGTTCGGCGCTCTGCGGATTTGCGACGTCGATGTACGAACTCGCCGCCTTCCGCGCATTCCAGGGATTGGGCGCGGGCGGATTGTTCTCGCTCGCTCTCACCATCGTCGGCGATATCGTGCCGCCGCGTGAACGCGCCAAGTACCAGGGCTACTTCCTCGCGGTGTTCGGCACGTCCAGCGTCCTCGGCCCCGTGGTGGGCGGTGTGCTGTCCGGCCAGGACTCCATCCTGGGCATCACCGGATGGCGCTGGGTCTTCTTCGTGAACGTCCCGATCGGTTTCGTCGCACTCTTCGTCGTGTGGCGCGTGCTGAACCTCCCGCGCCGCCACGGCAGCGCGGTCGTCGACTGGGGCGGCGCCGCGATGCTGGCCATCGGCCTGGTTCCACTGCTCATCGTCGCCGAGCAGGGTCGCACCTGGGGATGGGGCTCGACCGGGTCGATCGCCTGTTACGTGATCGGCGTTCTGGGAGTCATCGGGTTCATCCTCGTCGAGATCCGCATGAAGACCGACGCGTTGATCCCGATGCGCTTCTTCAAGAACTCGACGTTCAGCGTGGGCCTGCTGCTGTCCGTCATCACCGGCGCGGCGATGTTCGGCGGCATCACACTGCTTCCGCAGTACCTGCAGGTGGTCAAGGGATCCTCGCCCACCCTCGCCGGTTTCCAGATGCTCCCGCTGGTGCTCGGCATCATGGCAGCGTCCATCTTCTCGGGCCAATTGATCTCTCGCACAGGGCATTACCGCCCCTACCCGATCATCGGCACCACCCTGATGACGGCGTGCATGTTCCTGTTCTCGTTCATTCACTACGACACGCAGCTCTGGCTGATCATGGTCGTCATGTTCGGGTTCGGCTTCGGACTCGGCAACGTGATGCAGCCGCTCACCATGGCCATCCAGAACGCGTTGCCGCCCAAGGACATGGGCGTCTCGACGTCGTCGGCGACGTTCTTCCGCCAGATCGGTGGCACCATCGGCGTCGCCGTCTTCCTGTCGCTCCTGTTCTCGCGCGTCACCGACACCATCGCCGACGCGTTGCGCAGCGCAGCCGGCGATTCCAACTTCGTCTCGGCTGTGCAGTCGGCCGCGTCGAGTTCGGATCCGACGGTCTCCGGGCTCGCCCGCGGGCTCGCGAGTGGCGGCGGAGAGGCCGCCGGTGGAGTGCTCGACGACACGTCGTTCATTCAGAAGCTCCCCGCCGAGTTGGCGGCGCCGTTCCAGATCGGCTTCTCGAACGCGATGGACTCGGTGTTCGTCGCAGCCGGATTCCTGCTGCTGCTCGCCTTCGTCATCAACCTCTTCTACAAGGAGGTTCCGCTGCGTACCCAGAGCGGAATCGCCGCGCAGAGTGCGGAAGAGGCCCGACTGCAGGCAGGGGTTGTGTCCGCAGACGATCTCACGGGCTCGGATCACGCGGGCTCGGATCACGCGGGCTCGGATCTCAGGGACACCGATCCCAGGGACACGGATCTCACGGGCAAGCACGAAGCGCCGGACGACGTGCCGTTCTCCGGCGTCGCCGGCGAGACCCGCAGCGAGTTGCTGAACCGGCTACCCGAGCAGCAGCACGGCGCGCACGAGAAGAGCTAGCTGCAGACCTTCCAGTCGTCGCCGCTCTTGGTGAAGGACATCTGACCGCTGATGTCCTCACCGCCGAACTCGGCGGTGATGTCGGCGGTCGCGGTGGAGCCGTCGACGGTGATCCCGTCGATGGTCTTCAGCTTCATCTCACCGTTCTCGCTGGAGAACGGCTGCGGGGTGCTGGGCGTGCAAAGAACGTCGGCGAGGTTTCCGTCGTTGCGGGCGTCGACGTAGCGAGTCACGGCCGTGCCGACCCGATCGTTCTCGGAGACGTTCTGATCGGCCGGCCGGAACACCGACACCAGCACGACGCCGACGATCAGCAACACTGCGATCACCAACGCCGCGAGAATCGGCGTCGAACTCGATGCGTGCGCGCGGTCCGGGTCGTCAGCCATGTGTCCGATCTTCCCCGCTGCGCCACCGAGGGTCGTTCAGGGGGTCAGAACAGGCCCCGAAGTGCGAGGAACCTGACGAGCCCCGACGATGCGCTGGCCGCGATCACGACGGCAGCGGACATCGCCATCGTGGGCGCGTCGACGAGGGCATGCAGGGCGGCGAGCGCTGCGCAACTGGTCGCGAGCCCGATCAGCGCGAGACCCCCGCCCTCCCACTGCGCAGTGAACCAACCGACGCGTGATGCGGCGTGAAACGTCAGTCTGCGGTGAAGTTCGGTGGCCAGGACGGTGCTGACGACCACTCCGGCGAGGTTCGCATAGACGGATCCGAACTTCGCCATCGCAGCGAACAGGGCGACGTAGACGACGTTGCTCGATCCGCCGACGGCGGCGAACCGGACGAGTTGCGACCAGACGGCATCGGACCTCAGACGGGTGTCCGTCCACCTCATGGTCGAACTGGTCACGGCTACTCCTCGATCGATGTGCGACGAGTGCCGCTCACAGGGACTTCGTCGTTCAACCACCGGAAGCGCTGGTTCGAGTCCCGAATGTGACCTGCCCCACCGAGGGAATGTCGTGTACTACTCGGTGGGTAGTAAAGAAGTACCCCTACCGAAGGAGTGAGTCCGATTCCCCTGATTCGTATCGACGTCATCGAAGGCCGCTGGGACCGCGATCGTCTGAAGTCGTTGACCGACGCAATCCACCAGGTGCTGATCGAGACGTTCGCGGCACCCGAGCGCGATCGCTATCAGATCATCAGCGAGCACAAGCCCGGCCACATCGTCGCCCTCGACACCGGGCTGGGATTCGAGCGCAGCGACGACGTGGTGGTCGTGCAGATCACGCAGCAGGGCCGGAGCGTCGATCAGAAGAAGGCGTTGTACGCAGGCCTTGCGACGCGACTGCAGTCGGACGTCGGCCTGGACCCTCACGACCTCGTCGTCTCCGTGGTCGAGAACGCACCGGAGGACTGGTCCTTCGGTCTGGGCCGCGCTCAATTCCTCGAAGGCGATCTCTGACAGACCTACCGGTCCAGCTTAGGTCGGGCTTAATTTATGCTGGGGTGTCCACGACGTCCCCGATGTTAGGTAGACCGCAGCTGATGACCGAGCAGACCCGTCCTCTTCGTGTCGCCATCGTGGGCGCCGGCCCGGCAGGCATCTATGCCGCCGACGCGCTGATGAAGTCCGATCACAACGTCTCCGGACCGGGCGTCAGCATCGACCTGTTCGAACGCATGCCGGCCCCGTTCGGCCTGATCCGCTACGGCGTCGCCCCCGACCACCCGCGCATCAAGGGCATCATCACCGCCCTGCACAAGGTCCTCGACAAGCCGCAGGTGCGCCTGCTCGGCAACATCGACTACGGCACCGACATCGACCTCGAGACGCTGCGCCGCTTCTACGACGCCGTCATCTTCTCCACCGGCGCCAACGCCGACCGCGACCTGAAGATCCCCGGCATCGACCTCGACGGAAGCTACGGCGCCGCCGACTTCGTCTCCTGGTACGACGGCCACCCCGACGTCCCCCGCACCTGGCCCCTCGACGCGGAGAAGGTTGCCGTCCTCGGCGTCGGCAACGTCGCCCTCGACGTCGCGCGCGTGCTCGCCAAGACCGGCGACGAACTGCTCCCCACCGAAATCCCCGCCAACGTCTACGACGGTCTCAAGGCGAACAAGGCCACCGAGGTGCACGTCTTCGGCCGCCGCGGACCGGCGCAGGCCAAGTTCACCCCCCTCGAACTTCGCGAACTCGATCACTCGCCCACCATCGAGGTCATCGTCGCCCCCGAGGACATCGACTACGACGAAGGCTCCGAGAAGGCGCGTCGCGAGTCCAAGCAGGTCGACATGGTCGCCAACACCCTGCAGGACTGGGCCATCCGCGACGTCGGCACCCGCCCCCACAAGCTGTACCTGCACTTCTTCGAGTCGCCTCACGAGATCCTCGGCGAGGACGGCAAGGTCGTCGGGCTGCGCACCGAACGCACCGAACTCGACGGCACCGGCAACGTGACCGGAACCGGCAAGTACACCGACTGGGAGGTCCAGGCCGTCTACCGCGCCGTCGGCTACCTCTCCCAGAACATCGCCGACCTGCCCTTCGACGAGCTCGCCGGCACCATCCCCAACGAAGCCGGCCGCGTGCAGACCCTCGACGGCGCCACCGTCGACGCCACCTACGTCACCGGGTGGATCAAGCGCGGACCCGTCGGGCTCATCGGCCACACCAAGGGCGACGCCAACGAAACCGTCGCCAACCTCATCGCCGACTCCGACGGATTCGCCGGCGCCACCGAACCCTCCGAGGACGCCGTGGTGAAGTTCCTCGAGGACAAGAACGTCCCGTACACCACGTGGCAGGGCTGGTACCGCCTCGACGCACACGAGCGGTCGCTGGGTGAGCCCGAAGGCCGCGAACGCGTCAAGGTCGTCGAGCGCGAGGACATGCTGGCGGCGTCGGAGCCCGACAAGGTCTGAGGTAGCAGCGCTCAGATCCGCACGGCCAACAGCTGTGCTGCCCGTTCCTCCTTGCGAGCATGCTCGTTGAAATCCGGTGCAGCACAGACGAACAGCGTGCGGCCGTCGTCGCCTCCGAACCCGCAGGCGAACACGCCGGTGTCGAAGGTGATCTCGTCGACGATGCCTTCGCCCTCCCGCACCTGCACGACGCGTTGACCCAGAGCGTCTGCGGCCCACAGGGTTCCGTCGGGGGCGAGGGCACACCCGTCGGCCGCCACCACGACCTGCCCGATGCCTTCGGTCATGTCGGTGCTGGTGGGAACGTCACCGAACTTCGCCCAGTCCCGACGCTCACCCAACGAGCCGTCCTCGGCGATGGTGAAGGCGCTCACGCGGTTACCGAGCGTCTCGTCCACCAACAGATCGCCGTTCGAGGTGAGCGCCATCCCGTTGGGGAAGTGCAGGTCGGCGGCGACTTCGTGGACACTGCCGTCCGGGTCGACGCGAACCAGGCTCGCGGTCTCGATGGGCGCCATGTTCATCAGGTCGAAGCCGAAGTTCCCGACGTACGCGCGTCCCTGATCGTCGACGAGCATGTCGTTCGCGTTGCCGGTGGCGTAGTCGGACAGGTTGGCGTGCAACACCAGTTCGCCGCTCTGTTCACGGCGCAGCACGGTCTTGTCCTTCATCGACACCACGAGCAGGCGACCGTCGTGCAGCCAGCCGAGCCCGGACGGTTGCCCTTCGACCACCGCTTCGACCCGGAGGTCGGATCCGTCGGGGAGGGCGGAGAGCACCTCGTGCGTGTAGAAATCGGACACCCAGATGCGGCCGATGCCGTTGTCGTCCGGATGCCAACGCGGGCATTCGAGATATTTGCGGTTCTCGAGAACGACCGACACGGACGCCTTCATGGGTGACTCCTAGCCAATGCAGTTATGTGTGATGTGTGTCTCATCCAACCATGGGGCATTCTGAGGTCGTGTTCGACAGCCACGTACACATCATCGATCCGCGATTTCCCCTGGTGGAGAACAGCGGTTTCGTTCCCGACCCCTTCACCATCCGCGACTACGAGAAGGTCGTCGACGGACTCGGTGTGACGGGCGGCGCCGTGGTGAGCGCATCGTTCCAGGGCACCGATCAGACCTACCTCACCACCGCTCTCTCCGAACTGGGTCCCGGCTGGGTGGGCGTGACGCAACTTCCCGAAACGACGTCCGACGACGAGATCGCCGCTCTGGACCGTGCCGGTGTGCGGGGCCTGCGGTTCAACCTTCGTCGGGGAGCGCTGGACATCGGCCCCATGACCGAGCAAGCGGTGCGCGCTCACGAACTGGTGGGGTGGCACGCGGAGTTCAACGTCGGCGCGCCGCTGCTCCGCTCTCTGAATCCTGTTCTGGCCAAGCTGCCGGCGGTGAGCATCGACTACCTCGGACTGTCACGCGAAGCACTTCCCTACCTGCTCCAACTCGCCGATCGCGGAGTGCGCATCAAAGCCACTGGCTTCGGCCGGGTCGAGCTCGACCCACTCGACGCCATGCGCAAGATCCATAAGGTCAACCCCGAGGCACTGATGTTCGGCACGGACCTCCCCGGCACCCGGGCACGTCGGCCCTTCGAGCCGGCCGACCTCGATCTGGTCGCCGAAGCCGTCGGCGGGGACCTGCAGGCGGTGCTGTATCGGAATGCTCAGAAGTGGTACAGGATTCGGTAAAGGCGCTAAGCGAGCACCGCAGCCCCCGCCCACACCCCCGACGCCACCAGAGCCCCGAAAAGCTCGACGAGGATCGACAGCCCGACCGCCTTGGTCGCGTGCACCGTCGAGCGCCACGCATCTCGGCTGGTGCCGAACCGCGGCAACTCGGCGAGGAAGACGCCGAGCAGAAAGCCGATGAACAGTCCGAGGACGGGGATGACGAAGAACCCGACGATGCCGAGGATTCCGCCGACCACGATCGACTTGGTCGGAACGCCTGCGTCCTTGAGTTTGCGGCCGGGCCAGGTGTACTTCACGACACCGGAAACCACGAGAATCGCTGTCGCAACACCGAACACGGTCCACGCCGTCGCGGTTCCCACGACGTAAGCCCACACCCCGATCGCGGCGAAGATCAGGATGGTGCCGGGCAGAACCGGAACGACGATGCCGATCAATCCGATCAGCACGACGAGACCTACGAGAAGTTCACCCTGTCCGCTCATGCACAGAGGCTAGACGTACGGTCAGCCCCGCGTCGACGGCTGCACCAGGCCCGCCGCGGTGCGGGCACGCTCTCGTGCGACCTCGACGGACGGCCCGGTTGACACCGCCACTCCCATCCGCCGCTTGACGAAACTCTCGGGCTTGCCGAACAGCCGAAGGTCGGTCTCGGGCGTGCCCAATGCTTCTGCCACGCCGTCGAATACGATTCCGGCCGCGTCGACGCCGCCGTAGATCACGGCGGACGCGCCGGGGAAGAGCAGCGTGGTGTCGATCGGCAAGCCGAGGACGGCGCGGGCGTGTAGTTCGAACTCCGAAAGTCGTTGCGTGCGAAGCGTGACCAGTCCTGTGTCGTGTGGACGCGGGCTCACCTCGGAGAAGTACACGTCGTCGCCCTTGACGAAGAGTTCGACGCCGAAGATGCCGCGACCTCCGAGTGCGTCCGTGACCTTGCGTGCGACGTCCCGCGCGGCGTCCAGGGCACCCTGCGACATCGGTTGCGGCTGCCAGGATTCGACGTAGTCGCCGGACTGTTGCAGATGCCCGATGGGCTCGCAGAAGTACGTGCCGTCGACGCCGCGAACGGTCAACATCGTTATCTCGTAGTCGAAGTCGACGAATCCCTCGACGATCACGCGGCCGAAGTCCACGCGTGAGCCGGACAGCGCGTGGTCCCACGCCGCCGAGACGTCCGCGTCCGAGCGGACAACCGACTGACCTTTGCCCGACGACGACATCACCGGCTTGATCACCGCAGGGAAACCGATGCGCGACAACGCCTCCTGCACCTCGGCGAGCGAATCGGCGAACGCGTACGGCGAGGTGGGCAGGCCCAGCTCTTCGGCGGCGAGGCGGCGAATCCCCTCGCGGTTCATCGTCAGCTGCGTGGCGCGAGCGTTCGGAACGACCTCGGCGAGCCCGCGCTCTTCGACGGTTCCCAACGCGTCGGTGGCGATCGCTTCGATCTCGGGTACGACGAAGTCGGGCCGTTCGGACTCGATCAGCGCGAGAAGCGCCGCCGGATCGCTCATGTCGATCGTGAACGCGCGGTGGGCAACCTGGTGGCCGGGCGCATTCTCGTAGCGGTCGACGGCGATCACCTCGACGCCGAGTCGCTGGAACGCGATGATCACTTCCTTGCCGAGCTCACCCGACCCGAGCAGCATCACCTTGGTTGCACCGGCACTGAGCGGGGTTCCGATTCTCACGCCGATCATCGTGTCACGGGACCTGACCGTTTCGGTCATTCATCCCCGATCGGTGCATCTATAGGGTTCAGATTCATGTCACCTTCACACGGTCCCCTTGCCGGTATCCGCGTCGTCGAACTCGCCGGTCTGGGGCCGGCCCCGCACGCGGCACTGCTGCTCGCCGATCTCGGCGCCGACGTGGTGCGGGTGCAGCGACCCGGTGGAGTGCCGCCCGAGGGTGTGCCCGCGGACCAGCAGCAGCGCGGCAAGACCGTCGTCGAGGCGAACCTGAAGGACGCCGCCGATCTCGAGAAGGTCTTCGGCCTCGTCGAACGCGCGGACGTGCTCATCGAGGGCTTCCGGCCGGGTGTCACCGAGCGGATGGGCCTCGGCCCGGACGCGGTCCACGCCCGCAACCCGAAGCTCGTCTACGGGCGCATGACCGGATGGGGTCAGGACGGTCCGTGGTCGTCCGTGGCCGGTCACGACATCAACTACATCTCCGTTACCGGCGTGCTGCACGCGATCGGCCGGGCCGGTGAGCGGCCGGTCCCGCCGATGAACATGGTCGGGGACTTCGGCGGTGGCTCGATGTTCCTCGTGTTCGGCATCCTCGCCGCGCTCGTCGAACGTCAGACGTCGGGAGAAGGACAGGTGGTCGACGCCGCGATGGTGGACGGAACCGTCGCCCTCTCGCACATGATCTGGGGTCTTCGCGGACAGGGTCTCTGGTCGGACGAGCGCGGAACGAACATGCTCGACACCGGCGCGCCCTACTACGACACCTACGAGACGTCCGACGGCAAGTACGTGGCCGTCGGTGCCATCGAGCCGCAGTTCTACGCACTTCTGCTGGAGGGACTCGGACTCGATCCCGCGTCGCTGCCCGGTCAGAACGACGTGCCCGAATGGTCGAGTCTGCGAAGCACGTTCACCGACACCTTCAAGACGAAGACGCGCGATGAATGGGCCGCAGTCTTCGACGGGAGCGATGCGTGTGTCTCGCCCGTGCTCACGTTCGGCGAAGCTCCGCGGCACACGCACCTCGCGGCGCGGGGGTCGCTGGTCGACATCGACGGCGTCTCCCAACACGCACCGGCGCCGCGCTTTTCCCGAAGCGCCACCGATGTTCCGTCGTCGCCGCCCCGCGTCGCGGCCGATCCGGACTCGCTCTGGCGCTGATGGACGCCGCCGCCTGGGACGCGAAATACGCTGGGCAGGAACTGAAGTGGGGATCGCCTCCCAACCAGGTCGTCGTGGAACTCACCACGGCGCTGCCGCCGGGCCGAGCGCTCGACCTCGCGTGCGGTGAGGGCCGGAACGCCCTGTGGCTCGCCACCCGTGGGTGGACGGTCGACGCGGTCGACTTCAGCGAGGAGGGTCTACGCAAGGGTGTTGCGGTGGCACGGACGGCCACCACGGCCATCCAGAACCGCATCCGGTGGGTTCATCGCGACGTGACCGAACTCATAGTGGAGCCGAATTACGACCTGGTGCTCGTTCTGTACCTCCACCTACGACCGGAGGATCGGAAACGGACGATCGGGACGGCAATTTCGGCCCTGAAACCTGAGGGAAACCTCGTGATTTGTGGTCATGATTCGGCCAATCTCGCCGACGGCGTCGGCGGTCCTCAGGATCCCGACATCCTTTACACCCCAAACGATCTCGTGGCGGATTTCGACAGTCGAATGACCGTTTCGATCGCCGAGACGCGACGCCGCGAGACGAGCGGGGGCTCCGCCCTCGATGCGGTGGTTTTCGCGCAAAAACCCGATGTTGGCAGCGCGACTCTTCCGGCGTAATATAGAGCTATGTTACCGGCCAGTAGCTTTGGCCGGTTGGACCGACGTCGGTTTCGACCGTAGCGGCGGTACTCGTAAAACAAGAGACCGCACCACCTGAGACGGAGAACGCACCACCATGGGCCATTACAAGAGCAATCTGCGTGACATCGAATTCAACCTGTTCGAGTTGTTCGGCCTGGGCGAGACACTCGCGTCCGGTGAGTTCGGCGACCTCGACGTCGACACGGCCAAGGACATGCTGAACGAGGTCCGTCGCCTGACCGAGGGGCCGCTGGCCGAGTCGTTCGCCGATTCCGACCGCAATCCCCCCACCTTCGATCCCGAGACCCACACGGTGACGCTCCCGGAGTCGTTCAAGAAGTCCTACCGCGCGTACCAGGAAGCCGGCTGGGATCACCTCGGAGTCAGCGAAGAACTGGGCGGCATTCCGGTACCTCGCGTGCTGCTGTGGTCGATCGCCGAAATGGTGCTCGGATCGAACCCCGCCGCCTTCTTCTACTCCGCGGGACCCAGCTTCGCGCAGATCCTCGCCGACAACGGCAACGAGGAGCAGAAGAAGTGGGCCGCACTGGCTTCCGAGCGCGGCTGGGGCGCCACGATGGTGCTCACCGAGCCCGACGCCGGATCCGACGTGGGCGCGGGCCGCACCAAGGCAGTCGAGCAGCCCGACGGAACGTGGCACATCGAGGGCGTCAAGCGCTTCATCACCTCGGCCGACTCCGACGACCTGTTCGAGAACATCTTCCACCTCGTGCTCGCTCGCCCCGAGGGCGGAAAGCCGGGCACCAAGGGCCTGTCGCTGTTCTTCGTACCGAAGTTCCACTTCGATTCCGAGACAGGCGAACTCGGCGAGCGCAACGGCGTGTTCGTCACCAACGTCGAACACAAGATGGGCCTGAAGGTGTCGGCCACCTGCGAGCTCACCCTCGGCGGACACGGCATTCCGGCCAAGGGCTGGTTGGTCGGCGACGTCCACAACGGCATCGCGCAGATGTTCGACGTCATCGAGCACGCCCGAATGATGGTGGGCACCAAGGCCATCTCGACGCTGTCCACCGGCTACCTCACCGCACTCGACTACGCGAAGCAGCGCGTCCAGGGCGCCGATCTGGTGAACAACACCAACAAGGCCGCCCCGCGCGTCACCATCACGCACCATCCCGACGTCCGTCGCAGCCTCATGACGCAGAAGGCCTACGCCGAGGGCATGCGCGCGATCTACCTGTTCACCGCATCGCATCAGAACGAGCAGACCGCGAAGCTGGTGTCGGGCGCCGACAAGGACACCGCGTTCCGCGTCAACGACCTGCTCCTGCCGATCGTCAAGGGCTGTGGCAGCGAGAACGCCTACGAGCAGCTCGCCCAGAGCCTGCAGACTCTCGGCGGATCGGGTTACCTGCAGGACTACCCGATCGAGCAGTACATCCGCGACGCCAAGATCGACTCGCTCTACGAGGGAACCACGGCCATCCAGGCCCAGGACTTCTTCTTCCGCAAGATCGCCCGTGACCGCGGCGTCGCCCTGGCGCACGTCGCCGGTCAGATCAAGGCGTTCATCGACAGCGAAGCGGGCAACGGTCGCCTCAAGACCGAGCGTGCACTGCTCGCCACCGCACTCGACGACGTGCAGGGCATGGTCGCCACGCTCACCCAGCACCTCATGGGTGCGCAGGAGCAGCCGTCCGAGCTGTACAAGATCGGCCTCGGCTCCGTTCGTCTGCTCATGAGCGTCGGCGAGCTGATGATCGGCTGGCTGCTGCTTCGCCAGTCCGAGGTGGCCATCGCGGCGCTCGACGCCGGCGACACGGGCAAGGACAAGGCCTTCTACGAGGGCAAGATCGCCGTTGCGTCGTTCTTCGCCAAGAACCAGCTGCCCAAGCTGACTGCAACGCGGAACATCCTGTCCAACATCGAGAACGACATCATGGAGCTCGACGAAGCAGCGTTCTGATTTCCTGATCGACCCACGAGCCGCACCTTCTTCTCGAAGGTGCGGCTCGCGTCGTTCGCGGGTGCCTAGACTCGGGCCATGGCCGGTATCGACACACCACTGACACCGCTTCGCTTCCTCGGACGCGCCCTGGAGGTGTACCCGGACAAGGTCGCCGTGATCGACGGCGACCGAACGTTCACGTACTCCGAGTTCGCCGCACTGGTCACGCGGTTCGCGCACGCGATTCGCGCGTCCGGGGTGGCGGAAGGTGATCGCGTCGCCTTCATCGCCTCGAACTCCGCCGAACTGCTCGCCGCACACTATGCGGTTCCGCTGGCGAAGGCCGTGCTGGTCGCCATCAACACCCGGCTCTCCGCGGAAGAGATGCAGTACATCTGCGACCATTCCGGCGCCGTCATGTTGGCCGGCGACGGCGCCCTGCTACCCGACGTGTCGTTCCAGACCGTCCGGGAGATCGTCGAAACCCCCAGCCCCAGCGGTGAATTCACCGGTGCCGCCGTACCGTTCTCGGACGTTCTGGCCCGCGGGTGCGACGACCCGATCCCCTGGGAAGTCGACGACGAGACCGCGACGATCACCATCAACTACACCTCCGGCACCACCGGCCGACCCAAGGGCGTCATGTACACCCACCGCGGCGCCTACCTCAACTCCCTCGGCGAGCTGCACCATCAGGGCTTCGGGGTCGACACGACGTATCTGTGGTCGCTGCCGATGTTCCACTGCAACGGGTGGTGCACCACGTGGGCCGTGACCGCCGCCTCGGGCACCCACGTGTGTCTGCGCGCCGTCCGCGGCGACGTCATGTGGGACCTGATCGACACCCTCGGCGTCGATCACCTCTGTGGCGCACCGACAGTGCTCACCACGTTGGCGACGGCACCGGAGGCGCACGCCCTGGAGCGGCCGCTCACCATCGTGACCGCCGGCGCACCTCCCAGCCCGACGATCATCGGCAAGATCCGTTCTCTCGGAGCCACTCTCGTGCACGTCTACGGCCTCACCGAGACGTACGGTCCCTACTCGGTGTGCGAGGAGAAGCCTGAGTGGAAGGACCTGGACGACGACGAACAGGCGACGCGACTGGCGCGTCAGGGCGTCGGCCTCCTCACCGCCGACCATCTGCGCGTGGTCCGCAAGGACGAACTCCCCCTCGTCGACGTGGCACGCGACGGCGTCGAGATGGGTGAGATCGTGATGCGCGGCAACAACGTCATGAAGGGCTACTACGACGATTCCGAGGGCACCGCAACGGCTTTCGCAGGCGGCTGGTTCCATTCCGGTGACCTCGGCGTCATGCACCCCGACGGGTACGTCCAACTTCTCGACCGGGCGAAGGACGTCGTGATCTCCGGTGGCGAGAACATCTCCACGATCGAGGTCGAGCAAGCGCTCGCCAGTCATCCCGCGGTAGCCGACGTCGCCGTTGTCGGTGTGCCCGACGACAAGTGGGGCGAGCGGCCGAAGGCCTTCGTGGTGCTGACGTCGGGCTCGGACGCCACCGCCGAGGACCTGGTCGCACACGTGATGTCGAAGATCGCTGCGTACAAGGCGCCCGGTGCGGTGGATTTCGTCGTCGAGCTGCCGAAGACGTCGACGGGCAAGATCCGCAAGAAGGAACTGCGCGATGCAGAGTGGGCCTCGAGTGCCCGTCGGATCCAGGGTTAACATCTGTCTCGAGATCCCCTTTCTGAGATCCCACTACTGAGGAGCACGATTTTGGACAAGCTCGGAGTCATCGGCGGCGGAACCATGGGGGCGGGCATCGCGGAAGTCGCCGCCCGAGCGGGGTCGACGGTTCTCGTCCTCGAGCGCGACGAGGAGGCGGCCGACGCGGCGGTGGCGCGCATCGAGAAATCGCTTGCGCGGGCAGTGAAGTCGGGTCGACTCGACGACAACGCGTCGGCGGAAGCACTGGGACGTATCACTGTGACCACCACGATCGAGGACTTCGCCGATCGCGAGCTCGTCATCGAAGCTGCGCCGGAGATTCTCTCGCTCAAGACGGAGTTCTTCTCCAAGCTCGACGCGATCGTCGGACCGGACACCATTCTGGCCACCAACACCTCGTCGATCCCGGTGATCAAGCTGGCCAACGCGACGAAGAACCCGCAGCGAGTGGTCGGTGTGCACTTCTTCAATCCGGTGCCGGTGCTGCCGCTCGTGGAGATCGTCGTCTCGCTCAAGACGGACCCCGCAGTGGTCGAGAAGGTCACCACGTACGCGCGGGAGACGTTGGGCAAGAAGACGATCGAGTCCAAGGACCAGGCGGGCTTCATCGTCAACGCGTTGCTGATTCCGTACCTGTGCTCGGCGATCCGCATGTTCGAGAGCGGGTTCGCCAGCGCGGAGGACATCGACGAGGGCATGGTCAGCGGCTGCGCCCACCCGATGGGACCGCTGCGCCTCACCGACACCGTCGGCCTGGACGTCACCCTCGCGGTGGCCGAATCGCTGTACGCGGAGTTCCGTGAGCAGCAGTACGCTCCGCCGGTGTTGTTGCAGCGCATGGTCGATGCGGGCTATCTGGGGCGCAAGACCGGCAAGGGGTTCTACACCTACTGATGGGCGGTCAGGGGGGAGCAGAACTGCAGCGCCGACTGGGGGTTGGCGATTCTGTCGTGATCGGGCTGGGCGCCATGATCGCGTCGGGCATTTTCGTGGCGCTCGGTCCGGCGGCCGCCGCGGCCGGTGGTGGGTTGTTCGTCGCGCTGGCGGTGGCCGCGGTGGTCGCGTACTGCAATGCGTCGTCGTCGGCGCGGTTGGCGGCGCTGTACCCGCAGTCCGGGGGCACCTACGTCTACGGGCGCGAGCGTCTGGGGCCGTTCTGGGGTTACCTGGCCGGGTGGGGATTCGTGGTCGGCAAGACGGCGTCCTGCGCGGCGATGGCGTTGACCGTCGGCAACTACGCGTGGCCGCAGCAGGCGAACCTCGTTGCGGTGGTGGCGGTTCTGCTGGTGACGGCGGTCGACTACGTGGGTGTGCAGAAGTCTGCGGTGCTCGCACGTGTCATTCTGGCGGTCGTTCTGGCGGTCCTCGCGATGGTGGTGATCCTGAGCATCGTCGGTAGCGCCGCGACGGCCTCGCCGGCGCAGTCACATGGCGTCCACGGAATCGTGCAGGGCGCCGGCCTGCTGTTCTTCGCCTTCGCGGGCTACGCGCGCATCGCCACGCTCGGTGAAGAGGTACGCGATCCGCAGCGCACCATCCCGCGCGCAATTCCGATCGCGCTGGCGGTGACGTTCGTGGTCTATGCGGCGGTGACGGCGGCAGTGGTGCACACGCTGGGCGTCGACACGCTCGCGTCGGCTACGGATGCGCTGGCGCAGACGGTGCGCTCGGCGGGCTTCGACGGACTCGACACGGTGGTGCGCGTCGGTGCCGTGGTCGCGGCGGTGGGATCGTTGCTGTCGCTGCTTCTCGGAGTGTCGCGCACGACGTTCGCCATGGCCAGGGACGGTCACCTGCCCGGCACGTTGGCCGCGGTCCATCCTCGGTTCGGTGGACCGCACCACGCGGAGGTGGCGACCGGCATCGTCGTCGCCGTGATTGCCGGGACGGTGGACGTGCGACAGGCCATCGGTTTCTCGTCGTTCGCGGTGTTGACCTACTACCTCGTCGCGAACCTGTCGGCGTGGACGTTGTCGGCGCGGATTCGGGATCGGGTGGTTCCCCTGGTGGGAGCACTCGGCTGCGTCGTGCTCGCCGTGTTCCTACCGGCCGTGTCCGTCGTCACGGGTGCCGCGGTCCTGCTGGTGGGTGCGCTGGCCTACGCCGCGACCCGCTCGCGCTCCCGATAGACCGCGTTCCCGACAGACCTCCGGGCCCATCGGGAACGCGTTCGATCAACCGAGATCGGCGACCAGGCGCTCGGCCAGCGGCTTCGTCGATGCCGGGTTCTGCCCGGTGTAGACCTTGCGGTCGACGACGATGTGCGGGCCCCACGCCTCACCGGAGGTGAACGATCCGCCGCCGTCGCGAAGACGGTCCTCGAGCAGCCACGGCGCCTTGTCGGCCAACCCTGCCTGCGTCTCCTCTTCGTTGGTGAAGCCGGTGACGTCGTACCCGGAGAACGCCCACGATCCGTCGGCGTTGGTCGCGGGGAGCAGCGCTGCCGGGGCGTGGCAGACCGCGGAGACCACCTTGTCGCTGCTCAGGAAGTCGACGACGAGTGCGCCGAACTCCTTCGACACCGCGAGGTCCTCCATCGGGCCGTGACCGCCGGGAACGAAGACCACGTCGAAGTCGGACGCCTTCTGATCCTCGAGCTTGGCCGGAGAGGCCAGCACGGAGTCGATCTTCTGCAGGTACGCCTTCTGGTCGGCCACCTTGTCGGCGTCCCCACCGTTGGCGTCGACGGCGAGGGAGCCCTCGTCGACGGTCGGTTTGACTCCGCCCGGCGTGGCCACGGTGATGTCCCAGCCGGCGTCGGCGAAGGTGCGGTGCGATTCGACCAGCTCCTCGGCCCAGAAGCCGGTGGGGTGCTTCGTCCCGTCCTTCAGCGTCCAGTGGTCCGCTCCGGTAACTGCGAACAGTAATTTCGTCATGTGTCGATTCCTCTCGTAGACAACGCAGTCGGGTACCCCACACGCGGCCGCGCGAACCGTCCTTGTGGATTACCCGGTGACACCGACCCGAACGTCCGGGGCGCCGAGCCGAGCGGCGTCGGCCGTCTCGTCGTCGGGCTGTGACTGTGAATCACGTTCGGCCGCAACGCGCTTGCGGTAGTGCTCGACCTCGTCGGCGATGTGGTCGTCCGACCAGCCGAGCACCGGTGCCACCAGAGCGGCAACCTCGGACGCGGCGGCCTCACCGCGGTCGTCGAGCTCGATCGACACGCGGATGCGCCGGGTGAGGATGTCGTCGAGGTGTTGCGCGCCTTCGTGACTGGCCGCGTACACCGCTTCGGCCTTGAGGTAGCCCGGCGCACTCGTGAGCGGTTCCCCCAGTGCCGGATTCTCCTCGATCAGCGCGAGAACCTCACCGGTCAGGGTTCCGTATCGGCCCAGCAGATGCTCCATCCGCCCGACGCGAATACCGGCGCGCTCGGCGGCGAGTTGGCGCGCGTTCCACGCACCGTAGTAGCCGTCTGCGCCGACGAGCGGAATCTTCTCGGTCACGCAGTCCGGTACCCGGCGGTCCAGGTTGTGGACCGCGGAATCGACTGCGTCCTTTGCCATCACGCGGTAGGTGGTGTACTTGCCACCAGCGATGACGGTCAGTCCACGTACCGGCGACGACACCGCGTGCTCGCGCGAGAGCGTGCTGGTCGAGTCGGACTCGCCGTAGAGCAGGGGGCGTAGGCCGGCGTAGACACCGACGACGTCCTTGTGGTCCAACTCGTCCTGCAGCAACTTGTTCACGTGGGAGAGGATGTAGTCGATGTCGCTCTTGCTGGCCGCGGGATGCGCCAGGTCGAGCTTCCAGTCGGTGTCGGTGGTGCCGATGATCCAGTGACTTCCCCACGGAATGACGAACAGCAACGACTTCTCGGTGCGCGTGATGATGCCGGTGGAGGAGTTGATGCGGTTGCGCGGGACCACCAGGTGCACGCCCTTCGACGCGCGGACCTGGAATTGCCCTCTGCCGCCGACCATCTGCTGGATCTCGTCGGTCCAGACGCCCGCTGCGTTGATGACCTGCTTGGCCTGGATCTCGAACGAGTCACCGGACTCGAGGTCCGTCGCGATCACTCCCACCACACGGTCCTCCTCCCGGAGGAAACCCGTCACGCGGACGCTGTTGGCGCACAGTGCGCCGTAGGACGCCGCGGTGCGGGCGATCATCATGGTGTGGCGTGCGTCGTCGACCTGGCCCTCGTAGAACCGGACGGCGCCGCGGATGGCGGACCGCTTGCCCGACGGGAAGGACTCGAGCGTCTTCTTCTTGCCCAGGTGCCGGTGGTGCGAGGGAACGCCGCGTCCCGCTCCCATCACGTCGTAGACGCCGATGCCGAGGCCCACGTACGGGCGGTCGATTAGCTTCTCGAGCGGGTAAATGAAGGGCACGGGGCGCGCTAGGTGCGGGCACAGTTCGTTCAGAACCAGCGAGCGCTCCTTCAGCGCCTCGAACACCAACGCGAAGTTGAATTGTTCGAGGTACCGCAGACCGCCGTGGAAGAGCTTGCTGGACCGACTCGACGTTCCCGCCGCGTAGTCGCGCGCCTCGACCAAACCGGTCTTGAGACCGCGGGTCACGGCGTCGAGGGCGGCGCCGGTGCCCACGACGCCTCCGCCGATCACGAGGACGTCCATCTCCTCGGACGCGAGGCGACGGAGCGCCTCGGTTCGCGCCTGTGGACTGAGAGCTGTTGTGGTGGAACTCATTCGGCATCGACCCAATCGAGTGTTCGTGTGACGGCTTTCTTCCAACCGGCGTACAGCTTCTCGCGCTGCCCCTCGTCCATGGACGGCGTCCACGTCTTGTCCTCGGCCCAGTTCTCGCGGATGTCGTCCTCGCCCTGCCAGAATCCGACAGCGAGGCCGGCTGCGTACGCAGCTCCCAGTGCCGTGGTTTCGGCAACGACCGGCCGGACGACATCGACGTTCAGGATGTCCGACTGGAACTGCATGAGAAGCTCGTTCACCACCATACCTCCGTCGACCTTGAGAACCTCGAGGTCGACTCCCGAATCGGCGTTCATGGCCTCGATGACCTCGCGGGTCTGGTAAGCCGTGGCCTCGAGCACGGCGCGCGCGAGATGGCCCTTGTTGACGAATCGAGTCAGTCCGACGATCGCGCCGCGCGCATCGCTGCGCCAGTGCGGGGCGAACAGACCGGAGAACGCGGGCACGAAGTAGGCGCCGCCGTTGTCGTCGACCGACTTGGCGTCCGTCTCGATATCGGCTGCGGTGGAGATCATTCCGAGGTTGTCGCGCAGCCATTGCACCAACGATCCGGTGACGGCGATCGAACCTTCGAGGGCGTAGACCGTCGGCTGGTCGCCGATCTTGTAGCAGACCGTGGTGAGCAGACCGTTCTTGCTCATGACCTTCTCTGTACCGGTGTTCAGCAACACGAAATTGCCTGTGCCGTACGTGTTCTTTGCCTCACCCGGTGAGAGGCAGGCCTGACCGAACGTCGCGGCCTGCTGGTCGCCGAGGATGCCCGCGATGGGGACACCGCTCAGCGAACCGCGCTCGCGCACGTTGCCGTACACCTCGGAGGAACTGCGGATCTCGGGAAGCATCGACATCGGAATACCCATGTCGGCGCAGATGCTCTCGTCCCACGAGAGGGTGTCGAGGTCCATGAGCAAGGTGCGCGATGCGTTGGTCGGGTCCGTGTAGTGCAGTCCGCCGTCGACGCCGCCGGTCATGTTCCACAGCACCCACGTGTCCATGTTGCCGAAGCACAGCTCGCCCGCGTCGGCCTTCTCCTGCGCGCCGTCGACGTTGTCGAGCACCCACTTCACCTTGGGTCCCGAGAAGTACGTGGCAAGAGGCAATCCCGTTGTGGCGGTGTACTTGTTGGCGTCGCCGCCGCCGAGCTTGGTGACGATGCGGTCGGTGCGGGTGTCCTGCCACACGATGGCGTTGTAGACCGGCTTGCCCGTTGCGCGCTCCCACACCAGCGCGGTCTCGCGCTGGTTGGTGATGCCGACGGCGGCGATGTCGTTCGGCCGAAGGTCGGCCTTGGCCAGAGCGGCAGCGGTGACGCTACGGACGTTCTCCCATATTTCTTCGGCGTCGTGCTCGACCCAACCGGCCTGCGGGAAGATCTGCTTGTGTTCCTTCTGATCGACCGACACGACGGTGCCACCGTGGTCGAAGATCATGCATCGCGTCGAGGTGGTGCCCTGGTCGATCGCTGCGACGTAACGAGTTTCGCTCATCGGTGTGTCCCCTTGTCGTTGGCTGCGTTGTCGTTGGCTGCGCTGTCGTCGGCCGGGAGGCGGCCTGGTTCTCGATCTTCGTCCGAATCGTCCTCGGGCGGCAGGAAACGGCCCACGAGGTTGTCATAGAGCAGTACGCCGATGGGCCCGCCGATCAGGGGTCCGACGATGGGAACCCAGAAGTAGAGGCTGCCGTACTGATCGCGCCATGCCCCACCGTATCCCGTGATGTAGGAGGCGAGCCGAGGTCCGAGGTCACGCGCCGGGTTGATGGCGTAGCCGGCGTTGGTGCCCCATGCGAAGCCGATCGCCACGACGATCAGTCCGATGATCAGCGGCGCCATGTTCGCCAGCGGCGGGCTGTTGCGGGTGTCGGTGACCGCCACGATCAGGAACAGCAGGATTGCCGTGCCGATGATCTGGTCGATGAGGGCCGATTGGAGGCTGACGGGCAAGGTGCCGTTGCCGGGGAGCGTCGAGAAGATGGTCTGCGTCGCGGTGGTGTGTCCGGGATCGATGGCGTTGATCATGTCGTTGTAGTTCCACCGCACGATCAGCGCGGCGACGAACGCGCCCACGAACTGCGCCACGACGTACGGCGCGACCTTCGACCACGAGAACCCGCGGAACAACGCGAGCGAGAGTGTGACCGCCGGATTCAGATGCGCCCCGGTGGCGCGGCCGGCCACGTAGACGCCGAACATGACGCCGAGGCCCCACGCCCAGGCGATGGAATCGTGCCCGCCGAGGCTGCCGGCCTCACCGCCCGAGACGACCTGCGCCACGACGCCGGCACCGAACAGAATCAAGATCATCGTTCCTGCGAACTCGGCTGCCATCTCCGCCGGCAGGCCCCATTTCGCGACCTTCGTCGCCATATCTCCCTCTTCCCTAGACATGTGATCCAGGCCATAGCCAGGCCCGAAATCCACGGTAGACGGCTTGCACTTCGTCACAAAGCCCGTGCACGTATGTGCAGAATGTGACGGACTCCAATGGAATGTGTGTCGAGGTGTGCTCTAGCGTGACCGAGGTGGCACTACTCGAGCACGACCCTCCGAACGCCGGCGATCCGCGCACGGCAGATGCACTTCGAGCGTCCAGGCTCTACTTTTTCCAGGACCTGACGATGGCTGCGATCGGACGAGAACTCGGCGTCTCCCGATCGACCGTGTCGCGATTGATCAGCTTCGCGCGCACATCCGGTCTCGTCGAAATCAAGATCAGCACGGCACTCGGTCAGGCGCCGGGAATCGAGCGAGCCTTCGCGGACCGGTACGGAGTCCGCGCACACGTGGTCCCGGTCGCCGAGACCGTCAGCGACATCGAGCGGCTCGATCGCGTCACCATGTTCGCCGGCCGGCTCCTCACCACCTTCTTCGGATCGAACATGGTGATGGGCGTGGCCTGGGGAACGACGATCAGCGCGATGAGCAGGCAGCTGGCCCCGAAGCGAACGCACAACTCGCATGTGGTGCAGCTGAACGGAGCCGCGAACACCCGCACGACGGGAGTGTCCTACGCGACGGACATCGTGCGCGCCGTCGCCGATGCGTACGGCGCTCTACCACAGGGCTTTCCGGTACCCGCCTTCTTCGACTACCCCGAGACGCGACGGATGCTGTGGCGTGAACGCAGCATCAAACGCGTTCTCGATCTTCAGGATCGGATGGATCTCGCCGTGTTCGGCATCGGCGCTCACGGCGGGCCGGTGCCCAGTCACGTGCACAGCGCCGGGTACCTCGAGCGCAGCGACCTCGACGAGTTGGCCCGCGACGGTGTCATCGGAGACATCGCCACCGTCTTCTTCCGCGCCGACGGAAGCTACCGAGGCATCTCTCTGAACGAGCGATCGAGCGGACCGAGCCTGGACCGACTCAAGGCCGTGCCGCGCAGAGTGTGCATCGTGACGGGAGAGAACAAGATCGGTGCGTTGCGCGGCGCCCTCGCCGGCGGCCTGATCACCGACCTCGTGATGGACGACCTCAGTGCGGCAACGCTTCTCTCACAGACCTAGTCCTCTAAAACCTAGTCCTCGAGCAGCCGGCGGAACTTGCTGGCGTGGAAGACGATCGGATCGATGTCCGTCGACACCGACAGCGCGTTGATCCGCAACAGCACGATGGCGTGGTCGCCGGCGGGCACCTCTTGGGTCACGGTGGTGTCGAGCCACGCGCCGGCTCCTCCGATGAAGATCGCTCCCTCTTCGGTCGTCTCGGTGGTGAGACCTTCGAACCGATCGCCGGTCTTGGAGGCGAGGGTGCGCACGGCGACGTCGTGGGATTCCCCGAGCACGCTCACCCCGATGTTGCCGGCGGACGCGAACTTCGGCCACGTGGTGGAGGTGTTCTGAACGCAGAACGCCACCAGCGGCGGATCGATGGACACCGGGACGAAGCTGCTGGCCGCAAGGCCCACGGGCACCCCGTCGATCAGGGCGGCGATCGCGACGACACCCGTCGGGAACGTTCCGTAGGCCTGACGCAGCGAAGCCGGGTCCAGATCGGCGTTGATGGACGGCATGGGAGTCACTCGCACCTCACGATCGGCACCGGGTCGTACTTCACGGTGCGGGTGTTTCTGGACAGTTCGGCCCCGGATGCCGCGTCGCGGACGATCCGAGTGTCGCTGGCGGTGAAGCCGTTCGACCCACTCGATGCGACGCACTGATCGCCGCGGGGCAACCGAATGGTCTCCGGGGTGGTCGGTTTCGTTCGGGGGCCGGTGATCGATTCGACGTCCACGGTCTTGGTTCCCCACAACCGCACCGTGACGTCCGACGACGTCGCGACGGCATCGATCAGCACTCCGGTGGTTGCCGGGTTTCGGAACTTCAGGTCGATGGCGCCTTCGAAGATCGTCGCCTCGCGCGCTTCGGGATAGCGCGAAATGTAATAGCTGTGTTCGGTGTGTTCGACGTCGTCCATACCCGCGAAGTACCCCGCGTTGTACAGCGTGGTCGCGAGCTGAGAGATGCCGCCGCCCACCGCACGCTGCGGCCGGCCGTCGTCGATGATCCCCGACTCGACGAAGCCGCGGTCGGTACCGCGCGGACCGGTGTAGTCGTTGAACGAGAACGTGGCCCCCGGCAGCACGAGCGCACCGTTGATCAACTCAGCGGCCAACCGAATGTTCACACCCGACGCGTATTCGAAACCGCCCGTGGTGAATTCGCCAATCACCTCGTTGACGCCCAAGCCCTCGGCCGCGTCGGTGGTGAGCGCGGGAGGCGTCGCACCGTACTGCGCGGGAGCCGACCGGTTGTCGGTCGTCAGTAGATCGGGCAGCGCCTCGAGTGTCGCCGGCCACTGCACCGTGTACCCGTCGACGCTGGGAACGACGGTCGGTCGGCCCGTCTCGAGCGAGAACCGGGCGTCGACGGGTCGACGTTCGGTCGGGGCCAGCTGCGGAGCGAGGATGGCCGTCGCGGCGTCGGTGTTGTACGACGGCGTGAGGCCGCCCTCGCCGTCCGGGGCGAAGGACAGGAGGGCGCCCACCTGATCGGGGGCGAGCGTGGCGGTCGAACCGTTCTCGCCGGTGATCGTGATCGGCGCCGAGACAGCAGGTTCGGCGACGTCTCGAAGGGCCGACTCGATTCCGTCGTTCGTCACCGTCACCGCAGTAGTCGAGACCGGAAGGTCGACGGGGCTGCCCGACGCCCAGTCGCGGGTCAGCGCGCCCTTGGCTCCGGGGGCGTCGAGCACTCGACCTGCCTGTGGGTCGACCGCTCTCGGCGACGCACCGTCGAACACGATCGCGCCTTCGACCGGTTCGCGATCGGTGACCGGTCGCAGCCCTTCGACCGCGGCGGTGAGCGCTGCGTCGTCGACGGTGGACACGACACCGATCTCACGATGCGTGAACAGAGATGCGATGCGGGTGAACGGCGAAACAGGCTGCGCGCCAGCGCGATCGAGCGTCGCGGTCCAGTCGATCTGCAGACCTGCCGCCGCCGGAACGATCTCACCGGTGGCGCCGGCGGCAACGACGGTGACGAGCTGGTCCACTCGGGGTCCGACCGCCGCGCGCAGCTCGGATTCGGCGTCGGTGAAGCTCTTGCCGCCGACCTGGACGCCGGCGACGGTGACACCGCGGGGAACGCGATCGAAGGAGGTCACCCAGTCGACGGTGTACGCGGCGGCGCAGACGACGAACACCGCACCGACGCCCAGGGCGATCTTGCGCCGCCCCGACAGCTTCGAAGTTTCCGGGGGCGGCGTGGGGATCGCCTGCGTGTCCTGCTCGGCGATCGAGGCAGCATCCTCGTTCGTCTCGCTCACGCGACCCGTCCCCACTCCATGAACCCAGACTATCGGTTCGGCGCCGAACGCTCCGCTCGCGCGGGTACGTACGGCCTTCTCGCCGAATACGTACGCACAAAGGCTCCGCACCTCTGCCGGGTCGGGGGTCAGGCAGAAGTGCGGAGCCACTGGAAGTATCGCGTGCCATTGGTAGCCGTTACAACTTCTGCCGAAGTAAACGGAGTTGTTCATTCGATTGAATGAACAACTCGACAAAAGGTGCAGACCGAACAGCTGCGTATCCACTCTCCGGTGTCGAAGAAAAGCTGATATGCGGCCATTTGTGCCGGCAGGACCGGGTGTCCTGCGATCCATTTCACCTTCGATCGGGCACACAGCCCGATGTCCGATTCGTACAGTTGAAGGATGAGCGACGCATTCCGAGCCGCCGTCGGTCCGACCGATCAGCTTCTGGCTTCCCCCACCCCCGGCGAACTGGGCGGTGTCGCGGGTTGGGCCGTCGACATGATGGAGCGGATCGGGGGCCCCGGCGCGGGGATCGCCGTCGCGGTGGAGAACGTGTTCCCGCCGATCCCGAGCGAGATCATCCTGCCTCTCGCCGGCTTCACCGCGTCACAGGGCGGGATGACTCTTCTGAGCGCTCTGTTCTGGACCACGGCCGGATCCGTGTTCGGCGCGCTGGTGTTGTATTGGCTCGGCTACAAGTTCGGTCGGGACCGTACGTATGCGCTGATCGACCGAATTCCGTTCGTGGGCACCGAGTGGCTGAACAAGGCGGAAGCGTGGTTCCTCGATCACGGCCGCTCCGCGGTCTTCTTCGGGCGGATGATCCCCGTGGTCCGATCCGGTATCTCGGTTCCGGCCGGTGTATCACGCATGCCGCTTTCGCAATTCGCGCTCTACACGACCCTCGGCAGTCTCTTGTGGAATTCGATCTTCGTTCTCGCGGGTTACTTCCTCGGCGAGAACTGGCACTACGTCGAGCAATACGCGTCGACGTTCCAGTACGTCGTGATCGGACTGGTCGTCGTCGGCGTCGCCGCCCTGCTGATCAGGCGGCGAGCGCGGCAGGGCGACAGCGCCTGAGCTCAGGCGTCCCAGTCCACACGCTCGGCCATCTCGACGAGTTTGCGTCGACGAACGTCACTGGACTCACCGATCCACGCGATCATTCCGTAGACGTGAGCACGGAAGTCCGCCAAGCCCTCTCGGTTCTGTGCGGCAGCCCCGGTGGTCCGGGCGTTGTGTAGGAGCGCACGCAGATCGTCGTATCTGGCGCGAGGCACGGCGGCACTCTCGTTGACGACGAGCCCGGCCAGCACCTGGCGCCGATGGGAGCGGCGAATCGTCGTCTTGGCGTCGTTGACCGAAAACCCCTCGGCGCGAACGATTGTCGCCACGACGGTGATCAACCGGTCGACTCGGGTGTCCGCGGAGCCCGAGAAGGCGAGATCGTCCGCGTACCGGGTGTAGACGAGGCCGTTCTTGCGCGCAAACCCGGCAAGGCGCCGATCGAGCCTGCGCGCAACGAGATTGGCCAGTGCAGGCGAGGTGGGAGCGCCCTGCGGCAGGTGCGGCGCCCGCAGAGCTGCGGCTCGGTCGTGTGGCAGCCCGACCAATCGCGCCGCGGGAGTCTCGGTGGTGCAGATGCCGGCCAGTGTGCGTGCCACCGCGCGCGGATAGCCCGCTGCGGCGAACAGTGCCACCACTCGGGCGCGGCCGACGGAGGTGAAGAAGTCGGCCAGATCCATGCGCACCACGACGTCGGACCGCTCGTGCGGACGGGCGAAGGTGACAGCGCTGCGGCCGCTCACGAAACCGTGCGCGGCGTCGTGCGGAGGGATGCGGTTCAGCACGCGGGTGAGCACCCGTCGCTGCATCTCTCGCAGTCGTGGTTTGGGCACCTCCAGCAACCGGTACCCGTCACGTTTGTCGATGGTTCGAGTTCGGTAGTGCTGCAACGGATACGGCTTGGTCCGCAGCCAGCCGCCGAGGTCGGCGAACCACTCGAGTTCCCACGGGGTCACGTCGAGGGACCGAGCGAGTTCGACGTTGGTGGAGTACCGCGGGACCTCGAAATTCCACGACGGCGGGCGCGGTCGTGGGGGCAGCGGTGCTTCCTGGTCGTTCCGCAGGCTCCACTCCCGGCCAGGGAGGACGGGCATGCCCCGCAGCAAGGACTGCGCGCTTGCGGTGTCGAGAGGAGCCGACGGCATGAGGTCGAGGAGCCGGCTGACCAGCGCGTCGACGTCGTAGCGGTGTGAGAACGATTCCAGGGCTTCTTCGAGACCGGGCCGGCTCCACTGCGCGTCGACGAGAAGCCGAGCGATCCTCGGCGCGTACGCGTTCCACCACGGGACGATCACGATGGGACAGCGGAGCGGGTCGACCAGCTTCTTCCGTCCGCGGAGCAGCGCAGCACGCGGAGCGTGCACAACTGCTTCGGACGCAGTGATCGACGAAGGTGTTCGCCCCGGGGGTTACCCCCGAGATGGGCCTCGATGACGGCAGACCCGCTCTCGACCCGCATCCGCTGCACGGGCCAAGGTTACCGGAGCGAACGAGTTATCGGACAAAACAGACCGGAGTCGGGTCGGGACGATCGGCAGATCCGTACCCCTCGTACAAGACGGATCCGCCGACCGGTCGCCCCAACTCCGTGCGCGTCCTAGCGTTCGATGATCGCCGTGACGCCCTGTCCACCTGCGGCGCAGATCGAGATGAGTCCGCGGCCGGACCCCTTCTCCGCCAGCATCTTCGCGAGCGATGCGACGATGCGGCCGCCGGTGGCAGCAAATGGGTGGCCCGCTGCGAGCGAGCTTCCGTTGACATTCAGCTTGCTGCGATCGATCGATCCCAGCGCGCTGTCGAGTCCGAGACGGGTCTTGCAGTACTCGTCGCTCTCGAACGCCTGCAGCGTCGCGAGCACAACGGACGCGAACGCCTCGTGGATCTCGTAGTAATCGAAGTCCTGCAACGTCAGACCGTTGCGAGCCAGCAGGCGCGGAATGGCGTAGGTGGGCGCCATGAGCAGCCCGTCCTTGAAGGCCGCGTTGCCGTGGACGTAATCGACGGCGGCGGTCTCGGAGTCAACCAGGTGCGCCAGGACGGGCAGGTTGCGCTCGTCGGCCCACTCGTCCGTCGACAGCAGCACCGCGGACGCGCCGTCCGTGAGCGGCGTCGAGTTGCCCGCGGTCATCGTCGCGTCACCGAGCTTGTTGCCGAACACCGGCTTGAGCGTCGACAGCTTCTCCACCGTCGATCCGGGACGGAGGTTGTCGTCGCGGGTGAGGCCGAGGAAGGGCGTCACCAGGTCGTCGAAGAAGCCGCGGTCGTAGGCGGCAGCCATGTTCTTGTGGCTGGCGGCGGCCAGTTCGTCCTGGTCCTCACGGCGGATGCCGAATTCCTTCGACGTGATGGCGGCGTGCTCTCCCATCGACAGGCCCGTGCGGGGTTCACCGTTGCGCGGGATCTCGATACCGAGCATCGAAGGCCGCACGTTGGCGAGAAGCTTGAGGCGATCGGGGGTGCTCTTCGCGCGGTTGAGCGAGAGCAGGAACTCGCGCAGTTCGTTGTTTACGCCGATGGGTGCGTCGGACGTCGTGTCCACGCCGCCGCCGACGCCCACGTCGATCCGGCCGGACGCGATGCCGTCGCCGACCGCGATGACGGTCTGCAGGCCGGTGCCGCAGGCCTGACCGAGGTCGAAGGCGGGGGTGTACGGGCTGAGCGCGCTGCCCAGGACGACCTCGCGGGTCAGGTTGAAGTCGCGGCTGTGCTTGAGCACCGCGCCCGCGGCGACGAGCCCGAGACGCTCACCCTGCAGGTTGAAACGGCTGACCAGACCATCGACCGCGGCGGTCAGCATGTCCTGGTTGGAGGCACTCGCATACGCCTTGTCCGAGCGGGCGAACGGGATGCGGTTACCGCCGAGAATGGCGACGGGACGTTGCTGCTTGGTCACTTTTGCTCACTCCAAGGTAGTTAGCGAGGCGGTCTCGTGGACACTGATCTTACTCACGAGTAAGTTGCTTGTCGACACCGCTTGTGTGGAGCGGTTACACGTCCCGACACGAAGGTAGGAACAGTGGCAGCCTCAGGAGCCCCAGACCTCTACTCGCAGTTTCTGTCGTCCGCGCCCGGCGCGTTCATCGCCAAGCAGGCCGGGTTGCCCAAGCCCGAGGACCTGCGTCGATACAAGGCCGGCGAGCCGGCCCTGGCAGGACCGGTGCTCTTCGGCGGACACGGTCGACTGGTCGAGCCGCTGCGCGCGCTGCTCGCGGATTACCCCGTCGCCGAGCCGCACGACGACAAGTACGGCGCACTGGTCTTCGACGCCACCGGCATCACGAAGGTGGACGAGCTCGACCAGCTCTTCCAGTTCTTCCAGCCGGTGATTCGCAACCTTGCACGGTCGGCTCGCGTCGTCGTACTCGGAACCACCCCCGAAGAAACCTCCAGCGTCGACGAGCACATCGCTCAGCGCGCACTCGAAGGCTTCACCCGCAGCGTCGGCAAGGAAATCAAGCACGGCGCCACGTCGCAGCTCGTCTATGTCTCCGCCAAGGCCAAGACCGGCCTCTCGGGCGTCGAGTCGACGATGCGCTTCCTGCTCTCGGCCAAGTCCGCCTTCGTCGACGGTCAGGTCATCGCCGTCGGCGCCGACGACTCGGTTGCCCCCGCGTCGTGGGATCGCCCCCTCGAGGGCAAGGTCGCCGTCGTCACCGGCGCCGCGCGCGGCATCGGCGCCACGATCGCCGAGGTGTTCGCGCGTGACGGCGCCACCGTGATCTGCGCCGACATCCCCGCCGCCGGAGAAGCGTTGTCGCAGACAGCGAACAAGGTCGGTGGAACGTCCCTCGCACTCGACGTCACGGCCCCCGACGCCGGGGAGACACTGTCGAACTTCGTCAAGGAGCGTCACGGCGGACTCGACATCATCGTCCACAACGCCGGCATCACCCGCGACAAGACGCTCGCCAACATGGACGAGGGCCGCTGGGATTCGGTGATCAACGTCAACCTTGCTGCGCCGCAGCGCATCACGGAGAAGCTCGTCGAGACCGGCGCACTGCGTGAAGGTGGCCGCGTCATCGACGTCTCGTCGATCGCCGGTATCGCGGGCAACCGCGGACAGACCAACTACGGCACCTCGAAGGCCGGTGTCATCGGTCTCGTGCACGCCGAAGCTCCGGTACTCGCCAAGAAGGGCATCACGATCAACGCCGTGGCACCCGGATTCATCGAGACGGCCATGACCGCCGCGATCCCGTTCGTCACCCGCGAGGGCGGTCGGCGGATGAGTTCCCTGCTGCAGGGCGGTCAGACCGTCGACGTGGCCGAGACCATCGCCTACTTCGCGAGCCCGGCCTCCAATGCCGTGACCGGACAGGTCGTTCGCGTCTGCGGCCAGAGCCTGATCGGCGCATGACCGTGGGCAAAGTGGTCACTCTCAGCGAACCGCCGAAGATCCGCGACATCTACGCCAAAGCGGCACTCGCGGCTCTTCCGATCGTCGGCGGAACGCGAACCAAGAGCGTGCCGACGACGACGCTCGAGCTGAACGACGTCCGCGTCGATCGCGAGAACCTCGGTGCGTACGCCAAGGTCACCGGTCTGCGGTTCGCCGACGCTCTGCCCATCACGTACCCGTTCACGCTGGTGTTCCCCACCGTGATGAAGCTGATGGTGGGGGACGACTTCCCCTTCGCAGCAATCGGTTCCGTGCACGCGGAGAACGTCATCGAGTCGCTGCGGCCCATCTCGTTCTCCGAGCCACTGGATATTCGGGTGCACGCGGAGAACCTGCGCGAGCACCGCAAGGGCCTGATGATCGACGTGATCAGCGAGGTCAGCGTCGGTCGGGAACTCGTGTGGCGTCAGACGTCGACGTTCCTCTCGTTGCAGAAGACGTCGCTGTCCGGCGGTCCTCGCGAAGCTCCTCCGGCCGACGAGGTTCCGCCGCCGCCCACCTCGACCATGACCGTCGATCAGAAGACGATCAGCCGCTACGCGGCGGTGTCCGGTGACCGCAATCCGATCCACGTGTCCTCGCTCGGCGCCAAGGCGTTCGGTTTCCCGCGCACCATCGCTCACGGGATGTGGAGCGGCGCAGCGGTTCTCAGCACGGTGAGCGGCAAGATTCCCGACTCGGTCACGTACACGCTCAAGTTCGGCAAGCCGATCGTGTTGCCGGCCAAGATCAACGTGTACGCCGAGCGGGTCGGCGACAAGACAGGTCCGGGTTCGTGGGACCTGGCCATGAAGCACCCGAAGAAGGGTTACCCGTACCTGACGGGGACCTTGCGCTGACTACCCTTCTGTGCGCGAATTCCGCCCCTCGGGGGGCGGAATTCGCGCACAGCGGTTGTTCAAGCCCGCAGACCTCTCCAGGCCAGCTTCTCGAGCAGATCCACCGCCGCGTCCACTTTGATCTCGCCGCCCGCCACTCGGTCGGCGACAGCCTCGCCGGCACCGACCAGGGCCACGGCCATCAGCGGGAAGTTGTGGTCCGGGCCGGGATCTTTCGTGCTGGTTTCGAGAAGACTCGCCGTCAGATCGATCAATCGGTCGCGGCTGCTCTGCACCTGACCGGCAAAGGCCTGCTGGCCGATTGCCTGGCGGTACAACACCATCCACGACGACCGGTGCTCGTCGACGAACGTCAGAAATCCGGCCAGTGCGATGCGTAGCTGCTCACGAGGGGACAGCGTGGGGTCGCCCGCAGGCGTCATCGCCTCGACGAACTTGATTCCTTCACGCGCGATGCACGCGGCGAACAATTCGTCCTTGGAGCCGTAGTACAGGTAGAGCATCGGCTTCGAGATCTGAGCGCGGGACGCGATCGAGTCCATCGACGTGTCGTGAAAGCCGTTCTCGGAGAACACGTCCACGGCAGCGTCGAGCATCTGTTGCTCGCGTACGGCGCGAGGCAGCCGCTTGGTACCACCCGCCATCGAATCCTCCACCCACTCAACGATCCTCAGCGATCTTACTCGACGGTAAGATCGATGTCAGCAACCCTGCACGACGCCCTTCGCACGTGCGTTGGTCAGCACCGCCGCGTCCACACGGTCCTGCGTCAGCTCACCCGAGGCCACCACCTGCTCGAGGTGATCGAGCACCTGCGGAACATCGTCGGTGGTCAGCCACAGCGCCACGTCGGCGCCCGCAACCAGGGCTGCTTCGACGGCACGGTCGATCCCGAGGCGGCTGGTGATCGCGGCCATGCCGCTGAGGTCGTCGGTGAAGATCGGTCCGGTGAACGGCGGTGCGCCGTAACCGGTTCCGTCACGCAGCAGCGCCATCGCCTGTGGACTGATGCTGGCCGGAACACCCTCGGTGGTCAGTCCGGGGACGTCGAGGTGCCCGACCATGACACCGACGCCCGACGTCACCAGCGTGCGGTACGGCACCAGGTCCTTCGTCTTCAGCTCTTCGAGCGGCGGAACACTGACGGCTCCCGTGTGCGAATCACCCGAACTCGACCCGTGGCCGGGGAAGTGCTTGATGACGGGGAAGATTCCCGCGTCGCGCAGACCGCGCGCGTACGCATCGGCGTACTGCGTCACCACGGCGGGATCGTCGGAGTACGACCGGTCGCCGATCACCTCGTCGTCGTCCTGCGCACTGACGTCGACGACGGGGGCGAAGTCCACGGTGATCCCGAAGTTCTTCAGTCCGCGCCCACGTTCGAGCGCCATGTCGTAGGTCTGCTGCACCGTCATCGTCTGCGCCGTGACGCGCGCCGACGGGTCCTCACCCAGTAGATCGGCGACCCGCGAGACGCGTCCGCCCTCCTCGTCGATCGTGACCATCATCGGCACCGTCGACGCTGCCTGCGCCTGTGCGACGCCGCCGCTCGTGAGCATCGATTGATCCGTCCAGCTGCCGACGAAGATTCCGCCGACGCCTTCCGACCGGGCGATCTGCACCGCATCGTCCGTGCCCGTCACGCCGACCGTCAGCAGTTGGGCCAGTTTGCGCCGCAGGGTCATGCCGGCGAGGAGGGTTGTGCACGCGTTCGACGGCTCGGTGGTGGGGATCGCCGCCGGGGTGCTGACGGCTGGACTCTCGGCTACCGAGCTCTGGGCTACCGGGCTCTGGGCTACCGGGCTCTGGGCTACCGAGCCGCCATCGCTGCTGCAGGCTGTGGTCAGGACGAGCATTGCGGCGAGTACGGAGGACATTCTTCGGATCCGCATGACGATCGACGCTACAGGGCTAGAGTGCAGGCACATCCTGCCCGTGCTCAACTGTGGAGAAGAGCCCACCATGGCATGTGACGTAATGCTGATCGCCTACGACGGATCGGACAATGCGCGGCGCGCAGTCGAATATTCCGGCCGGTTTCTGCAGGCCAAGCGAGCGATCGTACTGACCGCCTGGGAGCCGATGGTGCGGCAGGCCGCACGCATGTCCGGCCTGTCCGGCGTGATGGGCCAGGAGTGGCTGCCCGACGATTCCGTCGAGGACGTCGCCCTGGCCGACGCCCAGGTCACCAACGCCGAGGGACTCGAGCTGGCCATGCGAGCCGGGCTGAACGCCGACGGTCGATGCGAGGAATCGCAGTCCGCGATCTGGACCACGATCGTCGAAGCAGCCGACGAGGTGAACGCCGACATCATCGTCACGGGCACTCGCGGGCGCACCGGGCTTCGTTCCCTCCTTCAATCTTCGGTCGCCGATCATGTGCTCAAGCACAGTCATCGGCCGGTCCTCATCGTGCCGCCGGGCAAGTAGCGAATCGGTGATAGTTTGACTCCAGTCCTGGTCGATACCCGGTAGCCCGGTGCCTAGAAAACCTGTCTGGAGTTCGCGATGAAGCTCGCTGTTCCCACCGCCATCAGCGCTGTGATCGGTGCGGTTCTCGGAGCCGTCGTCATCTTCGGGGCAACCGCCGCCGCATCGAACAACACCCGTCCCGACATCGACCGCTCCGGTAATGCCGACTCGTCGCTGCTGAACCAGGTCGAGTACGGCAGTCGCTGACCTCCCCGCTCGGCGACGGGCCCACCGGCGAGAGTCCGCGTTCCGACCCTCTCGGACGACGGTGGCTCGTCGCGTCGGCGCTGATCGCCGTCCTGCTGTCGTTCGTACAGACCCCCGGCTACGTCGTCGCCGACACCAAGTACGACCTGACTCAGAACCCGCTCGGCTTTCTCGATCGCGCATCTCACCTGTGGACCAGCCAGGCGACGCTGGGACAGGTTCAGAACCAGGCTTACGGATACTTCTTCCCGCACGGGGCGTTCTTCGCCCTCGGTGACCTGCTGTCGGTACCCGCCTGGGTCACCCAGCGTCTCTGGTGGGCGTTGCTGCTGTTCGCGGGATTCTGGGGGATCGTCCGTCTGGCCGAGGCGCTCGGCGTCGGCAGCCGCAGTTCCCGAATCGTCGCGGGAGTGGCGTTCGCGCTGGCGCCGCGCGTTCTGACGACCCTCGGGTCGATCAGCTCGGAATCGCTTCCGATGATGCTGGCGCCGTGGGTGCTCGTTCCGCTGGTGAGGGTGTTCTCGGGCACGAAACAGAACTATCGCGTCGCGGCGGCGTCGTCGGCCGTCGCGGTGGCACTGATGGGCGCCGTCAACGCCGTGGCCACCGCAGCCGCCACCCTCGTCGCGGTGATCTGGTGGATCTCGTATCGGCCGAACACCAGTTGGCGACGCTTCACGATGTGGTGGATTCCGTGCCTGCTGTTGGCGACCCTGTGGTGGATCGTCCCCCTGCTTCTGCTCGGCGGGGTCAGTCCGCCGTTCCTCGACTACATCGAATCCTCGGGGACGACAACGGAGTGGACCTCGCTCACCGAGGTGCTCCGCGGCGCCGGTAGCTGGACCCCGTTCGTCTCACCCGAGCGCATCGCCGGCGCCGTGCTGGTGACGCAGCCGGCCGCCGTGGTCGCCACCGGAGCGATCGCCGCCGCCGGCCTCGCGGGACTGTGCATGCGGGCGATGCCGGCGCGAGGGCGTCTGGCGATCGTCCTCGTTCTCGGTCTCGTCGGCATGGGCGTCGGCTATGTCGGCGGGCTCGGGTCGCCGGTCGGCGAGAGCGTCCGGACGTTCCTCGATGGAACGGGCGCACCGCTGCGGAACGTGCACAAACTCGAACCGCTGGTACGCATTCCCCTCGTTCTCGGGCTGGCGCACCTGCTCGCGCGCGTGCCGATGCCCGGCTCCGTCCCGGCCACACGGTGGCGTCGCGCGTTCGCCCACCCCGAGCGTGAACCCCGCGTGGCGCTGACCTCGTTGGTTCTCGTCGCACTTCTGGTCTCGACGTCGCTCGCCTGGACCGGCAAGCTCGCCCCGCGCGGTGCGTACGAGGACGTGCCCGACTACTGGACCAGCGCCGCACAGTGGTTGCAGCAGAACACGTCTGCCGATCCGGCGCAGCAGGCGCGGGCGTTGGTCGTACCGGGCGCACCGTTGGCTGCCCAGGTGTGGGGGCTCACCCGCGACGAACCACTGCAGGCCCTGGCCACCACTCCGTGGGCGGTGCGCGACGCCGTTCCGCTGGTCCCACCCGGAGCGATCCGGGCCCTCGATTCGGTGCAACGCCTCTTCGCCGACGGTCGCCCGTCGGACGGTCTCGCCGACACCCTTCTGGGTCAGAACGTTCGATACCTGGTGCTGCGCAACGACCTCGACGCCGAGGTGAGCAGATCGACGCGTCCGGCCCTGGTGCATCAGAGCGTCGACAACTCCCCCGGCTTGACCAAGGTGGCCGAGTTCGGCGACGAGCTGGGTCCCCGGCACATCGATGGGATCGTCGCCGACGCCGACCTGCGGCCCCGATACCCGGCCATCGAGATCTACGCCGTCCGCAGCCTCACCGACTCCGGCGTGACGGGCCCGTACACCGTCGACGCGTCGTCCGTCCCACGTGTGCGGGGCGGCCCCGAGGTGGCGGCGCGACTCAACGAGGAGCGGGCACGCGGAGGCCTCAATCCTGTTCCGGCCGGACCGATTCTGCTCGACGGCGACGCCGCGGCCGCCGGACTGCCCGTCGACGACGTCCTCGTCACCGATACGCCGGTCGACCGGGAGACCGACTACGGGCAGGTCGACAACCACAGCTCGTCGATCCGGGCGACCGACGATCCGCGGCGCACCCTGAATCTCGTACCGGACTATCCCGTCGAGCGCGAGCCGTTGGTGTCGGGCAATTGGTCGGGAGCCCACATCACCGTCTCGAGTGCCGCGTCCGACGCGACGCAGCTCGGCGGATCGGCGCCGGGCAGCGGACCGCCGGCAACCGTCGACTCGGACCGCGCGACGAGTTGGCTGAGCAACGGCCTCGAAGCAGCTGTGGGGCAATGGCTTCAGCTCGATCTCGACAAGCCGATCACCTCGGGTCTGCTCCGCCTGACCACCAGCGCGGCGGCCATCGGGTCACCGGTGAAGTGGCTCGAGATCAGTACCCCGAACGGAACCACCGCCGCGCGCATCGGCGCACCGGGTGAACCCGTCACGGTGTCGTTGCCCGGCGGTGAGACACCCTGGGTGCGCATCACGGCGGCGCAGACCGAGAACGGTTCGGGCGGTGCACAGTTCGGCATCAGCGAGCTCTCCCTCGACGACTACTCGAACTTCGACAATCCGGTCCCCGTCGTCATTCGCCACCACACGGTGTTACCTGCGGCGCCCAGCGGCGCCCACGTGACGGGATGGGATCTGGCCCAGGAGCTTCCGGGGCGAGCCGGCTGCATCGATACCCCCGACCGCGTCCGCTGCGCCAACGGCATCGCGCTTGAGCCGGAGGAACTGGGCACGTTCGAACGCACGCTGAACGTGCCGGACGGCACCGCGGTGACACCCGAGCTCTGGGTGCGCCCGCGTCAGTCCCCGTCTCTCCAATCACTCGTGACCGAACCCAACCGACCTGTCGTGCAGGGGGACTCGGCCGTCGGTGACCTTCGAGGTTCTGCCTACGCCCTCACCGACGGGGATCCCCGCACCGCGTGGACGGCGTCCTCCGACTCGATCGAGGCACGCGCCGGCACGCAACCGACCGTCACGATCACCCTTCCCGCGCCGACGTTGGTGACCGGACTCGACATCACTCAGAGCATCGGCGATCTCCCCGCGCACCCGACGAGGGTTGCCGTCAATCTCGGTACCGGCCCACAGGTTCGAGAAGTCGGACCGGACACGTCCACCGTCTCGCTGACGCCCGCGGTGACCTCCACGATCGTGCTGTCGATCGTGGCCTGGGACGAGGTGCTGGATCAGACCGCACTCGGATTCGCGCAACAGCAACCGCCCGGTCTCGCCGAAGTCGCTGTGCGCAGCGGCGATTCGGTCACCACCCCCATCGCGCCCGATCCGAATCGGGTCGTGACCCTCGGGTGCGGATTCGGGCCCACGCTCACCATCGCCGGGCAACTGACGCGGACGGCGATCATCACGACCGCGGAGAAGTTGCTGTCGGGATCGCCCATCCGGGCCACCATCTGCGCGGGCGATACGCCCGTCGCCGCCGACGTCTCGAATCCGGTGCCTCTCCCGCGGGGCGAGCAGGAGGTGACCGTCGACCCGGGTCCGTCGTTCTTCGTCGACAGCGTCCATCTGCGCACCGCACCGTTGAAGGCCGCGGCAGCGCCCGGCCCGCAGCCGATCGCCGCACCCGCATCGACGTGGTCCGCCGACGAGCGCAGGGTTGCGATCGACGAGTCCACGACGGACCGCATCCTGGTCGTTCCTGAGAGCACCAACTCCGGTTGGGTGGCAACCGATTCCGCCGGAGCACGCTTGACACCGGTCGTCGTCAGCGGGTGGCAGCAGGGATGGATCGTCCCTGCGGGCACGTCGGGTCAGATCACGATGACCTACCCCGCGGACAAGTGGTACCGCCTCGGCATCTTCGGCGGCCTCGTTCTTCTGCTGCCGCTGCTGCTTCTCGCCTCGATCAGGCGCGAACGTACGTCGAACGACGAGCCGCCGAGGCCGTGGCGCAGCCGAATCGTCGGCGTGATGATGACCCTCGGCGGCGCGTGGGCACTATCGGGTCTCGTCGGTGTCGGTGTAGCAGTGGCACTTCTGGCGTCGATCGAGGTGGTGCGCAGACGATGGGGCCACGCTGCGGCGGCCAAATCACTGGTTGCGCTGGCGGGACTGTCGTTCGCCGGGGCGGCCGCATTGCTGTCGAAGGGACCGTGGCGATCGGTCGACGGGTACATCGGCCACTCGGCGTTGATTCAGTTCTGCGCGCTCGTCGCCGTGCTGTGCGTCGCGTCGGCCGCGCTACCGGACTTTCGGCGGGCCTCCCAGCGCGCGAACGCCACTCGCGCAGGCTCTTCCACCAAGGCGTAGCTCGCCGACGCCACCAACACCGACAACAGGATGGTCACCGCGGTGACCAGAAGGAAGTGTCCGGTGAACGGGATGATGCCGAACACGGGGAAGACGATCGCGAGCACCGCAAGATGCCAGACGAACAAGCCGTAGGACCAGCGACCCAGCATCAATCCGACCGGGCTGTCGAGGTAGCGGTAGCGGCGGTGACCGTCGGCGAACACCAGCGGGGCCAGGAGACCGAAGGCGACGATCGATCCCAGGGCGATCTTGACGGCGTACTGCCACGGGGCCGGCGTCACCAGTCCCTCCGGTCCGGCGAGATCCGTCGTCGAGAGCGCGAACGCCACCGCGGCGATCACGGTCATCAGCGGCCGCCGCGCGCCCCACCGCTGGAACCGGCCGGGACCGTCGACCGCGGAGGAGGACGCGAGCTCGGCGATCACGGCGCCCGTGAGAAACCAGGGCAGGTAACCGGGCATCCAGTTCTGGATGTTGGTGGCGTCGGCGGTGCTGATCGGAAGGAACGCCCATGCGAGCGAGAGCACGGCCACGGCAGTGAGGAGGGGAACCCGCAGCGGTACCCGCGGGCCACGAAGCCCGGCGACGGCCGCCGCGCCGAGCGGCAACACCAGATAGAAGGCCACCTCGACCGACAGCGACCACATCTGCGTCATCCCCTGCGTCAAGGTCAGCGGGAAGAACACCTGTGTGAGCGTCAGGTTGGCGAACCACACGCGCGGTCCGCCCCCCGCCTGCGGAAGCAGCAGGAGAACCACCCACACGACCACCCAGTACGCGGGCAGGATGCGGACCGCGCGGGACAGCAGGTACCGGCCGACAGGCGGGGACCGTCGCAGCCCACGCGCCGCGGCGGCGTGCGGGCGCCACAGCAGAAACCCGGAGAGCGCGAAGAACAGGGCGACAGCGAGGTCGAAACGACCGAGCACCCGTCCGATCACCGGCACGTCGGTGGTCGCGGTCTGGAAGGCGACGTGAGTGAGGAGAACTCCGAGCGCAGCCAGGCCCCGCATGCCCTCCAGCGCGGGCAGGAACCGGCGCTGTGTCGAATCGGTGCTCATCCTGAGCTCAGTGTGCCCCACACGACTGTTCACCGTGTGCCCCACACGACTCTTCACCGTGTGCCCCACACGACTCTTCACTGTGTGTCGCATACGACTGTTACTGTTCCGACCAACGAGTAGGGACGTTCGGCCAGGGGGAAGCTCGTACATTCCCCGTGCCGTCGTCGCATCGACCTTCAAGAGGAGAATGACATGGCGGATCGGTCCGGATCGAGGCCCATCGTTCCGCTCGTGCTCGTAGGGCTGGGCGTGTTCCTGCTCGTCGTGGCAATCCTCATGCCCACCTACATGACCGGTCGCCTCGAGAAGACGCCACTGGACCTCGAGATCACCACCGTGTCCACGGGAACCGGATCCGTGCTGAACTCGGCGTCGCTCACCGCAGGTCGCGCGCAGATCGATCAGAACGTTCCCCTCGTGTCACAGCGCTTCGTCACCACCGAGGAGCCGTCGAACGCCGACACCATCACCGTGCAGGCGGGTTCCACGCTGCGCCGCACCGACAAGCAGGGTGACACCGGCCTGCTCACCGCGCTCGTCGACCGCGTGTCCGCCGACCGCAAGACCGCCATGCCGGTCGATCCGGTGGGCACCATCCAGGCGCAGGGCGACAAGCCGGCCGAGGACGTCCCGCACACCGGCCTGCAGTACAAGTTCCCGTTCAACGCCGAGCAGAAGACGTACCCGTTCTTCGACACCGTGGCGCGCCAGTCGTACGACATGACTTTCGTCGAGGCGACCGAGATCAACGGGCTGCCCGTCTACCACTACACGCAGACGATTCCGCCGGTCGACCTGTCGAAGGTCGTGAACCTCCCGACCAACAAGCTCGCGCTTCCCGCCGACACCTGGGGCGTGTCCGGCGGCGCGACACCGATCACGATGACGCGCTTCTACCAGAACACGCGCAACATCTTCGTCGAGCCGAAGACCGGCGTCATCGTCAAGGGTGAGGAAGACGTGCATCAGTACTACGCACGTCGCGCCGAGACGCCCGAGGTCGACGTTCTGAAGGCGACCATCGGTTTCGACGACAACACGGTCGACTTCCAGATCGGCAAGGCTCGTGACGGAATGGATCAGATCTCGATGATCAGCCGGACCATCCCGATCATCGCGGCCATCGTGGGTCTGATCTCGCTGCTGGTGGGCCTGTTCCTGCTGTTCTTCCGCAAGGGCCGCGGCACTCCGGCACCGGCGTCGGGACCGCGTACGTCCACCGCACCCCCGTCGGCGGCGCAGCCCCAGCGCGGCGAGAACCGTGACTGGACCGAGGATCGCACCGAAGAGATCCCGCGAACAGATCTGCGCAAGCCTCAGCAGTAGACCGTCGAGGCCGGCACCACATGCGCGCTGTCGTCATCGACGAGTTCGGCACGCCGGGCACCGTCCGTGAGATCCCTCGACCCGATGCGGCGCCGGACGGTGCCGTGGTTCGCGTCGAATCGACCGGAGTGTGCCGCAGCGACTGGCACGCGTGGCAGGGTCACGACAGCGACGTCAGGTTGCCGTTCGTCCCCGGCCACGAATTCGCGGGTGTCGTTGTCTCCGTGGGCTCGTCGGTGAGCCGAGAGTGGATCGGCCAGCGAGTCACGACCCCGTTCGTGTGCGCCTGTGGACAGTGCACAGAATGTCGTCGCGGCGACGAGCAGGTCTGCGCGAACCAGGAACAGCCCGGCTTCACGCACGACGGTTCGTTCGCCGAGTACGTCGCGATCCGCTACGCCGAGCACAATCTCGTGCACCTGCCCGACACCATCTCGTTCGACATCGCGGCCACCCTCGGCTGCCGCTACGCCACGGCGTGGCGAGCGGTGCACCGCCGTGCCCGCGTGCGAGCCGGCGAGCACGTCACCGTGTACGGGTGCGGCGGCCTCGGCCTGTCGGCGGTGATCATCGCGGTGGCGGCGGGTGCGACCGTGTCGGCGGTCGACTCGTCCTCTGCCGCACTCGAACTGGCGCGATCATTGGGCGCCGGGGAACACGGTGAACACAGCATTCCGGATGTCACCCTGGAATGCTCCGGCAGCGTCGAACTCGTCGGCACTGCGATACGCGCGCTGCGCACCCGCGGACGCCACGTGCAGATCGGGTTGTTACCGGAGGGTGCGTACGTTCCGATGGACCGGGTCATCGCGCGTGAGCTCGATGTGCTCGGCAGTCACGGACTGGCCGCGCACGAGTATCCGGAACTGTTGCGCGACTTGCCCGTCGACAAGGTGGGGGACCTGATCGCGCGCAGCGTCGCACTCGACGATGTGCCCGGTGTGCTCGCCGAACTCGGAGCGGGCGTGACGATGGTGCATCCGGGCGGTCTCACCGCGGGTTGAGTCAGCGCCGGTTCTATCAGCGCGGGTTGTATCAGCTCAGGGCAGTGAGTCCGATCGGATCGGCGAGCAACTGGCCGATGTCGGCGAGGAACCGCGAACCCTGCTCGCCGTCCACCAACCGATGGTCGAACGACAGGCTGAGAGTGGTCACCGACCGTAACGCAATGTCGCCCTTGTGCTCCCACGGCTGACGACGCACGGCGCCGAAGCACAGGATGGCCGCTTCACCGGGATTGAGGATGGGCGTGCCCGCGTCGACACCGAAGACGCCGACGTTCGTGATGGTGATCGTGCCGTCGGCGAGATCGGCCGGACCGGTCTTGCCCTCTTTCGCCGTCGAGGTGAGGGACTGCAATTGCGTTGCCAGATCACGTAATCCGAGTGTGTGCGCGTCCTTGATGTTCGGCACCATGAGTCCGCGAGGTGTGGCAGCGGCAATTCCCAGGTTGACGTAGGACTTGGTCACCACTTCCTGCGCTGCCTCGTCCCAGGTGGAATTGAGCGACGGATTGGTGCGCAGCGACAGCAGCAGCGCCTTCGCGACCAGGGCGAGCGGGGTGAGTCTGACGTCGGTGAAGTACGCCGACGCACGCAAGGTGTCGATCAGTTCGAGTGTCGGCGTCACGTCGACGGTCAGGAACTCCGTGACGTGTGGGGCCGTGAACGCACTGCGAACCATGGCGTCGGCAGTGTGCTTGCGAACGCCCTTGATCGGCGTGCGGGTTTCGCCGTCGCGGTGGCCGAGGTCGAAACTGCTCAGATCGTCCGCGGTCACGTTGCCGTGTGGACCTGTCGCGGGAACGCCGGCGAGATCGATGCCGTTCATACGCGCGGCATGGCGAACAGGCGGTGATGCCAGCGGCCGGTCGCTGGACACAGCAGCAACCGGGGCCGCGGCCGCACCCGGCCGACGCCTGCTCGGCGCGTCTCCCGCCACCCCGTAGCCGACGAGAACGGGAACGCGCTCGGGCTCGGGCTCGGCGGCTTCTGGCTGGGCGGTTTCAGGCTCGGGCTGGGCTGCCGGCTCGGACTCGGACGCAGGCCCCGTCCGGATGTCGATGATCTCCGCGCCGACGTCGACGGTGTCGCCCGGCTGCGCCTTGAGTGCGGTCACCACGCCCGCGTACGGCGACGGCAGTTCGACGAGCGCCTTGGCTGTCTCGACCTCGGCGATGATCTGGTTCAGCTCGACGGTGTCGCCCACCGCAACCGTCCAGGACACCAGGTCGGCCTCCGTGAGTCCTTCGCCAAGATCGGGAAGGCGGAAGGTGCTGACTGTGCTCATGGAATGACCCTTCGTCGCGCGTGTGTCCTACACCACACAACCAATGTCGAGCACAGTGCGCAAGTCTCGGTACGAAAACTGCGCAGTTAGAACAGTATCGAGGGTCTACTGCCGGGCGGATTGCGCCGAACGCTCGGCCAGGTACAGCTGCGACCACACGAGCACAGCGGTGGCCACAGCACACGACGACGCGATCGCCGCGACCCGCGCGACGGACGTGCCCCACGTCAGCACCACGACGGCCTCGACCGCCAGGGCGATCCACGCCGCGGCGGTGAGTCCGGTTCGATCGCGCGCCACCGACGACAGCAGCGCCCCCTGCATCACGGCCAGCGCGGCACCTTGCAGGGCGAACACCCACAGCAGACCTTGCACCGGGGTGTACGCGTCGCCGACGACGAGCGATGCGAACGGCGACAAAACCGCCACCCCCACCACCAGCGTCGTTCCGACCGCCACCAACACCAGAAGGACCGTTCGCGCGGCCGACGTCGAGCGGACCGGGTCGGCCATCGCCGGATAGAACACCACGCCCACCGCCTGCGGTAACCAAAACGCGGCCTTGGTGGCCACCGCACCGAGCGCGTAGAGCCCGGCGTCCTCCTTCGTCAGAACGACGCGGGCCAGAACCAGGTCGAGCGAGGACAAGCCGATGATGACCAGTTGCACCTGCGACGCCGCGAGCACGGACGTCCAACTCGACGACGGCACCGGCCCGGTCGTCGACGGCCCGGTCACCGCCCGAGCGATCACCGCCATCGCCGCAGTTCCCACTGCGCTCGCCGCCAGCGCGGGACCGGCCGACCCGCCGACCGCCAGGACCACCAGCGCGGGAACCACCTTCGCCACACCGCTCGCGGCGAGCACCGCGCTCAGCGCCCCGAAGCGCGAGTTCCCTTGCAGCAAACCTTGTTCCGCAGCGAGAAGCACCAGAACCGGCGCCGTCACCAGAGCCGCCGCCGTCGTGAGCACCGCAATGTCGAGGATGTACGCGAGGATCGGAGTGAGAGCCGCCGCCGCCACAGCGACCACCGCCGCGCACCGCGCCGCGACCCGCCGCAGCTCCGACCCGGACCGGCCCCGCACGGTCTCCCGCGCGATCACCGTCTGCACCGCCAACGCGGGCACGGCCAGCACCAGTTGCGCCGCCAACAGCGTCGCGAATTCGCCGTAGCCGAGTGGACCGAGCCACCGACTGGCCGGGAGATGCAGAAGGTAGGCCGCGATGTTCGCCACCATCGACCCCGCCGTCACGAACGCGAGACCGCCGAAGGAACCCGACCCCGACCGGCCTCCGGCCTGCCCGAAGGATCCCGACCGGCCTCCGGCCTGCCCGCCCGCCTTCCCGCGCATGCACACACTATGACACCCGCCTCGGACCGCTAAGTTGTCGCTCATGCGCATGCGTGGCCGAATCGTCGCGCCCGCCTGGTCTCTCGCCCTGGCCCTGCTGGCCGTGGGCCCCCTCCTCGGCGACGGCTACCTGCTTCTCCGCGACGCGGTCAGCACGCCGCGCTCCTACCTCACCGACTCCGCGCTCGGCCTGTCGGACGCTGCGCCGCGCGCAGTGCCCCAGGACGCGGCCATCGCCGTGCTGTCCAGCGTCGTCGACGGCGGCATCGTGGTGAAGGTTCTCTTGGTCGGCGCACTGTGGGCGGCCGGATGGGGTGCGGCCGTCATGACGCGGCGGGTGCTTCGCGGCGTCGGACCGGCCGGGGAAGTCGTGGCCGCCACCGTTGCCGTCTGGAACCCCTACGTCGCAGAACGCCTGCTCCAGGGACATTGGTCGCTCCTCGTCGGGTACGGCGCACTTCCGTGGGCGGTGGTCGCGGCGGTGGAGCTGCGGGCAGGCCGGAGGCCGGGGCGCTGGTGGCCCCTGGCCCTCTGCTTGGGTCTGGCCGGGATCACGCCGACGGGCGTTCTGCTCGTGGCGGTGCTGGCACTGTCGGTTCTCGCCGCACCCGGAGGCGTCCGGCGCGCACGCCGCCTTCTCGGCACCCTCGCGCTCACCGTCGCCGTCTCGGTGCCGTGGCTCGTCGCCACCCTCCTCGGCGGATCGGGGTCGGCCGGGTCCGATCCGGCGGGAGTGCCCGCGTTCGCGGCTCGGGCGGAACCCGGTCTCGGCACGATCGGCAGCCTCGCCGGACTCGGCGGCATCTGGAACGCCGACGCGGTGCCGACGTCCCGTACGACGCTCTTCGCGGCCGTCGGGACGCTCCTTCTGCTTCTCGTGGCAGCGGCCGGAGCGTCCTTCCTGTGGAGACGACGGCGCAATCCCGTGCTGGCGGCGGTGGTCGTTCTCGGCGGGACGTCCGTCGTGGTGATCGCCCTCGCTGCCACGCCGTGGGGTCTGAGCGTCGGTGAATGGGCAGCGCGCGCCGTCCCCGGGGCCGGACTCACGCGCGACGGGCAGAAGTGGGTCGCGCTGTGGATGCCCGCGTTGGCGCTGGCCGCGGCGGCGGGTACCCGACGCTTCCGGCGGCCGCGAGGCCACGCAGCCATGGCCGTCGTCGCCGTGCTCGTCGCGCTTCCCGACCTTGCGTGGACTCTCTCGCCGGTCACGTATCCGTCGTCATGGGACCGTGTGGCGCAGCAAGTCGACGCAGCGCACAAAGACACAGCGCACAAAAACACGAACCGAGGCGACGTAGCCGTCCTGCCGGCCGGGACGTTCCGACGGTTCGAGTGGTCCGGTGATGCCCCCGTCCTGGATCCGGCACCACGCTTCCTACCTGCGGACGTCGTCGCGACCGGCGATCTCCCGGTTGCCGGTGGGGTGGTGCGGGGTGAAGGAACGCGCGCCACTGCCGTCGAGAACGTCCTGCTCGCCGGCGGAAGCCCGGCCGAACTCGCCGACCTCGGCGTCGGATGGGTGCTCGTCGAACGTGGCACGCCCGGGCCGCTCGGCGATTCCTCGCGCACGCTCGACGCGCTCGACCCGGTGTTCTCCAACGCGGACTTGGCCCTCTACGCCGTGCCGAACGCGACGATCGTTCGCGCGAGTACACGCGACCGAGTGATCACGATCGGTGCACACCTGCTGTGGGCGGCCGTCGTGATCGGCGCGTCAGCGGTGGGCGTCGGACGAGCGCTGCGACGCCTCCGCGCCGTCCGTCTCGAGCGGCGAGCTGACCAGGCCTGACACCAGAGCACCCGCGGCTCGCTGTTCCAGAACCGTCCGCACCCCGTCGGCGCACTGCCCCCACGAGAACTCGCGGGTGCGCAATCGGGCCTTCTCGCCGAGGAACTCCCGGAATTCCTCGTCGCGCAGCAGCTCGCCGGCCGCAGCGGTGAGGGTGGCGACGTCGTCGGCGCGGGTGTCGCCGCCGACCAGCAGGCCGGTGACGCCGTCGACGATGGAGTCGGCCAGCCCGCGCGAATGCCGGTAGCCGACCGTGGGGACACCGTGTTGAGCCGCCTCCACGACGGCGAGGCCCCAGCCCTCCTTGCGCGACGGAAGCAGGTGGACCCACGACGCCGCGAGGAGGCGATGCTTCTCGACCTCGGACACGTGCCCGTGGAAGGTGACAGCGTCGTCGACTCCGCGTTCGCGGCTGTACTCGCGCAGGTTCTCCTCCCACCAACCGCCGCCGATGACGTCGAGGTGCAGTTCGGGAACACTCGGGCGCAGGGTGGCGAGAGCGTCGATCGCGTCCTCGATCTGCTTGTGGGGAACCAGGCGGGAGAGGACGGTCAACCTCGGCGTGCGGGACCGCGGTACCGGGTCGATATCCGGGACAGCGTCGATTCCGTTGCGTACCACCGCAATACGGTCGCGATCGACGCCCAGGGAGACCAGCTCGTCGGCCGAGGGCAGCGACACCGTCAGGTACTGATCGCGTCGGTGCAGTCGCGGCGAGATGCGCGACTCGATGAGCCACCCCACGCGCGAGAACAGCCGACCGGCCACCGGCCACTGCTCTCGGTGGCAGTGGTGGACGAGCACGGTCACGGGGGCCTTCGTCACGAGGCGGGCGAAGAACGGGATGCCGTTCTGGGTGTCGACGACGGCGTCGACCGTATGGCCGGCGAGCGGACCGATCCCGAGACGAGCCGCCGCCATCGCGCCGAGCGCACGGGGGTAGACCGAGAATCGACCACCGCCGCGCGTGATGCGCATGCCGTCGCGCCACTCTTCCTTCGGCGCACCTCGGTAGGACGCGGTCCGAAGGGTCACCGCGATGCCACGGGCCGCGAGGCCCGCGCCGACGTGTTCGAGGTAGCGCTCACTGCCTCCGCCCTGCGGATGACCGGAATCGCGCCAGCACAGAAGGAGAACGTGCTGCACTGCGATCCCCCTGACCCTTCTCGTCGCCCATTTCATTCGGCTGAATGATATTCCGACCCATCCTCGCCGTGAGACCATGCGAATTACCCGATAAACGTTTGTTTGTCGGACAGATCGATGGAGATCATCATGCTCGATCAGCGAATCGACGGAAACACCCTCGAGGGCGTGTCGTCCACCACCCTCTACACCTTGTACAACCGCGCGTCGTTCGCCCGTGGCGACCGACGCGTCGTCGACGATCCTATGGCACTACGCATCTTCGAGAGCATCGACTACGACTGGTCCAAGTTCGGCAAGGCGGACCCGGCGGCCGCGCTGCGCTCGCGCACGTTCGACCGCGCCACCCGCGACTTCCTGGCACGGAACCCGAGGGCAACCATCGTCGCACTCGGCGAGGGTTTGCAGACGAGCTACTGGCGGCTCGGGCGTCCGCGCAACCCGTGGTTCTCGATCGATCTCGAACCCGTGATGGATCTGCGGCGACGGGTGCTGCCCGACGAACTCGACATCGTGCACCTGGCCGAGTCCGCGTTCGACACCGCGTGGATGGACAGCATCCCGCGTGAGGAGAAGGTGTTCGTCACGGCCGAGGGCCTGCTGATGTACTTCGACGAGGCGAGCGCCCTGGCTCTGATCGGGGAGTGCGCGGCGCGTTTCCCCGGCGGCGGAATGATTTTCGACTCCATTCCTTCGTGGGTGTCGAAGAAAACGATCAAAGGTATTGCGATGAGCGATCGCTACACCATTCCGGCGATGCCGTTCTCGATGAGCACGTCGCGCGCACGCCGACTCGACAGCGAGATTCCCCGTGTCTCCTCGGCCACCGAGCGACTGTTTCCGCCGGCACGCGGGATGTCCAAGTTCATGACGAACCGGGTCCTGTCCAACCTTCCCGGCCTCCGCAATCTCCGCCCGTGCACGACCGTGCTGCACTTCGAGGGCTAGGTTCGCCCGCACGTTAAGGTTCTCCTCGTGCTGGGGGGAGCGAGGTTTCAGAGATCGGTGACCGCCCGGCTCGCTCGCCGCGCCACCCTGCGCCGATCGGTGACACTTGCCGCCGACTTCCGATTCGAGCAGACCGATCCGGCCGTGTTCTACGGCAATCTCGCCGTCGACACCGCCGCGCTGATCGACGACGTCCACGCCGGCGCGACCGGCCGCACCCTCGACGGTGCGGTGATTCTGGACGTCGGCGGTGGGCCAGGCTACTTCGCCGACGCGTTCGCGGGCGCCGGCGCCCGCTACCTCTCGGTCGAACCGGACCCGGCCGAGATGCACGCCGCCGACCTCGAGGTCCACGGCAGCGTGCGCGGGTCGGGCACCGCACTCCCGTTCCGCACGTCGAGCGTCGACGTGTGCATGTCGTCCAACGTCGCCGAGCACGTGCGAGACCCGTGGGCGATGGGCGAGGAGATGCTGCGCGTGACCGCGCCCGGCGGCATCGTCGTGCTCTCGTACACCCTGTGGTGGGGCCCGTTCGGGGGCCACGAAACCGGGCCGTGGCACTTCCTCGGCGGCGAACGCGCGGCCCGTCGGTACGTGCGTAAACACGGTCACGAACCGAAGAACCGTTACGGGCGGTCCTTGTTCGCGGTCGGTGCATCCGATGGATTACGTTGGGCCACAACGACTCCGAACGGCGAGCTGCTCACTGCGTTTCCGCGCTACCATCCCCGCTGGGCGTGGTGGCTGGTCCGCGTTCCCGTCGTGCGAGAGGTCTTGGTGAGCAACCTCGTTCTCGTCCTGCGCGCGATACGGTGACAGGATGACGGCGCTCGCACTCGACATCGGCGGAACGAAGTTCGCGGCGGCCATGGTGGGTGCGAACGGCCGCCCGATCGATCCGAAAGTCACCCCGACACCGACCGCCGACGTCTGGGACGCGTGCAAGCAGTTGCTCTACGACGTGTTGGCCTCTGCGAACGTCGAAGCCGCACAGATCACCGACGTGGGGATCGCGTCGGCGGGCCCGGTCGACACCACCGCGGGAGTCGTCTCTCCCATCAACATCGCCGAATGGTACGAGGGCTTCCCCATCGTCGACGCCGTCCGCTCCCTCTTTCCCGACGCCACCGTCACGTTGGCTCTGGACGGCGCGTGTGTGGCGTTGGCCGAGCACCGATTCGGCGCGGGACGCGGCGTCGCAGACCTTGTGGGCATCACCGTCTCGACCGGCATCGGCGGCGGCATCGTTCTCGACGGAAAGATCGTGTCCGGCCGATCGGGCAACGCCGGCCACATCGGACACATCGTGGTCCCCGGGTCGACCGAACCCTGCACGTGCGGCGGGGTGGGATGCGTCGAGACCGTGGCGAGCGGGCCCAACGCCGTGCGCTGGGCTCGGTCGCAGGGCTGGGAGGGCGACGACGGCATCGCCCTCGCCCGAGCGGCGGCCGACGGCGACCCGGCGGCCGCCGCCGCACTGCAACGCGCGGGGGCAGCGATCGGCCAGGCGATAGCGTCGACCGCAGCTCTGCTGGACATCCGGCTGGCCGTCGTCGGCGGTGGGTTCTCCGAGGCGGGTCCCCCTCTGTGGGATCCGCTGCTGCAGTCGGTGGAACTGCACGCGAAACTGAACTTTCTGCGCGAGTTCCGGGTTCTGCCCACCGAACTCGGTGGCCTCGGGACGCTCACCGGCGCCGCGGCTCTCGTGAGCGCCTGATGGCCGAGAAAACCGACGAGAGCACGGTCACCGTCGTCCTGGCTTTCGGCGCGAACGCACTTGTCGCCGTGGCCAAGACGGGCGCCGCACTGTTCACCGGATCTGCATCGATGGTGGCCGAAGCGGCGCATTCCTGGGCCGACACCGGCAACGAGGTGCTGCTGGTCATCGCCAACTCGCGGTCCCGACGCGAACCGGACGACCTTCACCCGTTCGGGTACGGCCGGGAGGCATACGTCTGGTCGATGTTCGCTGCCCTCGGACTTTTCGCCCTCGGTGCCGGCGTGTCCATCACTCACGGCATTCAGGAACTTTCGAACTCCGACCCGGCGGGCGACTTCGTGATCGCGTACGTCGTTCTCGCAGTCGCGTTCGTACTGGAAGGCATTTCGTTCCGGCAGGCGTACAAGCAGCTGAAGAACGAGGCGCAGCGCGCGCACCGCGACGTGATGGAGCAAGCGCTGGCAACGTCCGACCCCACGGTGCGGGCCGTGTTCGCCGAGGATGCCGCGGCGTTGGCCGGTCTGGTCATCGCGTTCGTCGGCATCCTGCTTCACCAGATCACGGGATCACCCGTCCCCGACGCCATCGGTTCCATCCTCGTCGGCGTCCTGCTCGCGGTGGTCGCGGTGATCCTGATCGACCGCAACCGGCGATTCCTGCTGGGAGAGGCGGCGTCGCCGCAGCTGCGGAAGGGGGCCGAATCGACGATCACCGAGTTCGCGGAGGTCAGCAGCGTGTCGTTTCTCCGCATGGAGTACGTCGGGCCGCGCCTCGTCTACCTGGTCGCCCGCGTCGATCTGGAGGGCGACTATGCGGAATCACGCGTCGCGGAGACTCTGCATTCCCTCGAGCGGCGGCTCGAGGAGAGCCCGTACATCGTCCAGGCGATGTTGACGCTGAGCTGAGCACTCCTCACACATGACTCAGGGGCACCCTCAGGTCGGTCCATCGACGTGAAGGTGCCCCTGTGTCGGAAAACAGCTGTGTCGGAACAGAAGGTAAGGCTCAGCCCAGGCGCTGCTTGAGCGCCTCGAACTCGTCCTTGATGCCGGTCGGGAGCTTCTCGCCGACGAAGTCGAACCACTCTTCGATGCTCGGGATCTCGGCCTTCCACTCGTCGACGTCGACGGTCAGCGCTTCCTGAACATCGGCCAGGGCCACGTCCAAGCCGTCGAGGTCGAGCGCGTCGGCGGTGGGAACGACACCGACCGGGGTCTCGACGCCGGCCGCCTTGTTCTCGATGCGCTCGACGATCCACTTCAGCACGCGGGAGTTCTCGCCGAATCCGGGCCACAGGAAGCGCTTGTCCTCGCCGCGACGGAACCAGTTGACGTAGAACACCTTCGGAAGCTTGGACTCGTCGGCGCTCTTGCCCAACTCGATCCAGTGCTGCAGGTAGTCACCGACGTTGTAGCCGAGGAACGGGAGCATGGCCATCGGGTCGCGGCGGATGGTGCCCACCTGACCTTCGGCGGCGGCCGTCTGCTCGGAACCGACGGTGGCGCCCATGAACACGCCGTGCTGCCAGTCGCGCGCCTCGGTCACCAGCGGGACGGTCGTCTTGCGTCGTCCACCGAACAGGATCGCGGAGATCGGGACACCCTTCGGGTCCTCCCACTCCGGCGCCATGATCGGGCACTGGGACATGGGCACGCAGTATCGCGAGTTCGGGTGTGCCGCAGGGGTATCCGAGTCCGGAGTCCAGTCCGCGCCGGTCCAGTCGATCAGGTGCTTCGGGTCTCCTTCGAGTCCCTCCCACCACACGTCGCCGTCGTCGGTCAGCGCGACGTTGGTGAACACCGAGTTGCCCTGATCGATCGTCTTCATCGCGTTGGGGTTCGAGTCCCAGTTGGTGCCGGGTGCAACGCCGAAGAAACCGTACTCCGGGTTGACCGCGTAGAGACGGCCGTCGTCACCGAAGCGCATCCAGGCGATGTCGTCACCGAGGGTCTCGGCGCGCCAGCCCGGGATGGTCGGCTGAATCATGGCGAGGTTGGTCTTGCCACACGCGGACGGGAACGCCGCCGCGATGTAGTACGCCTTGTCCTCGGGAGAGATGAGCTTGAGGATCAGCATGTGCTCGGCGAGCCAGCCCTCGTCGTGCGCCATCGCGGAGGCGATACGCAGCGAGTAGCACTTCTTGCCCAGCAGGGCGTTGCCGCCGTATCCGGAACCGTAGCTCCAGATTTCGCGGTCCTCGGGGAAGTGGGTGATGTACTTGGTGTCGTTGCACGGCCACGGCACGTCGGCTTCGCCCTCGGCCAGCGGTGCTCCGAGCGAATGCAAAGCCTTGACGAAGAAGCCGTCGGTGCCCATCTTGTCGAGGACGGCGGAGCCCATGCGGGTCATCACGCGCATCGAGACGACGACGTACTCCGAGTCGGTCAGTTCCACGCCGAGCTTCGGGTCTTCGGCGTCGAGCGGTCCCATACAGAACGGGACGACGTACATGGTGCGGCCACGCATCGAGCCGCGGTAGAGATCGGACATCAGGGTCCGCATCTCGGTCGGGTCCATCCAGTTGTTCGTGGGGCCCGCGTCGATCTGCTCCTTCGAGCAGATGTACGTGCGCGACTCGACGCGGGCGACGTCCGACGGGTCGGAGTTGCCGAGGAACGAGTTCGGCTTCTTGTCGGCGTTCAGCCGGGTGAAGGTGCCCGCGTCGACCAACTGGTTCGTGAGGCGGTCCCACTCCTCGTCCGATCCGTCCGCGAAGACGATGCGATCGGGCTGGGTGAGTTCGGCAACGTCCTGGATCCAGCTCAGAAGGCCCGCATGTGTGGTGGGGGGCGTGCCGTCGGTGCCGTTGAGACCTGTGATGGTCGCGGTCATGAAAGTCTCCTGATGCTGCAGTTACGGGGCGGCGCCCACAAACCGGACATACGTACGACTGTGGCGGACACGAGCAGCGTGCCCTTGGGGATTTCAGATTAACTCTGTGAATACATTATGAAACAATCGGGGCCTGTCCGATCTGTCACAAAACCGATTCAGCGAAACCTCTCTACCAGGCACTTTGTCAGGACATTATGAGACTTCACACGGTCACAACGACCCTCTGTCGGTCAATGTCCACGCCGGGTCGTCACCCGATGTGAGCTGCCACGACGCGTATCCACCGTCGTCCTCGAACGTCGTGAGGTGATCTGCGCGGCCGTCCCCGTCGAAGTCGGAAACGACGGCAACCGAGTGGTCGTCCAGAAAGTCGTGCAACACCGCGCTCAGCGGTGATCCGGCGTGCACGACCACCGTGTCCAGGACCCCGTCGCCGTTCGCATCCGTGTGTGGATCGACCACGTCGACGTGAGTCGGGGGACCCATCGGATCCGAGAAATCGGCCACCATTGCTTACCTCCGTCGAGACTGCATTCACATAATTGGACGCAGCTGCGCTTCCCGCGGTTCCACCGATCGCCGAACTGCGTCCGCACCCCGCTCCAGCGCGGCGAGATCACGCTCGTAGGCCGCATTGCGACCGGCGATCGCGGCGGCGCCGGTGCGCAGGCGGTCGTCGAGGGCGGCCAGCCGGCGATCCACCTCCGCCACGCGCTCGCGCGACTGCGCTGCGGTCGACGCGGTGATGGCGGCTTCGGCATCGAGAAGTGCCGACACAACGGACTGCTCCCATCGCGGTCGCACGTCCGCGACGATCTCGGTGGCCCACCGCCGCAAGGCTGCGCGGTCGGACGCTCGGCGCCGCACGGCGACGATCGCACCTGCGACGGTGAGCGCGAGAACCACCGTCAGAATCCACGACAGCGCCGGCGTCGGCGACAACCCGGCAGACGACAGCACAGCAGGAGACAACACGGCACCGAGCACGCGCGCGAGTCCTGCGCCCGCGGACAGGCCGAGAAGACCGGCCAACCACAGGTCGGCGCCGCCGGCGCGTGTGACGGAGACGCTCTCGACGTCGGTGGGCGCGACCATGACCCCGGTGACGGCGGGCGGAGCGTCGGGCCCCTCGATCTCGTGGCGGACGGAGTCCAGCCTGTCTCGCACCGACCGATCCAATCGCGCCGCGGCGGAGTCGATCTCGCGAGCGAAATCGGTCGGGAATGTCCGCATGGCCGCGGGCCCGGCGCGGTCGATCGCATGGGTCGCAGCCGTGGACAGCGCCCTGATCTCCGCGCCGACGTCGTGCAGCACGTCCAGCCGTACACGCTGGATTCGACTGCGCACGTCGCTGTTTCGATCTCCGGCCGCTCGTGCACGTTCCGCGATCAGGTCGGCTCTCTCCGCTCGCCCTGCGGCAAGATCCGCCTCTCCCTCCGCAGCGCGGGCATGCGCAGCAAGCGAGCGGCGGGCGTCGCCGACCACCTCGTCCACCAGGCACAGCAGGTTGCGCGAGGTCCACTCGGCTGCCGTGCCGGCGGTCGCGGACGCAAGGTCGGTCACGATCTCGGAGCGCTGGTCGACCCGGAGCGACGCGACGGGCCTCATCGGGACCGACGCCAGCCGCGGCACGTGCTGTTCGAGCAGCGCCCGGTTGCGAGCGGCGACGACGTCCCAGTCATGGTGACGGTCGATGCCGTCGAGCACGGTCACCACCCGCGTCGAGTCCGGCAGCCGGCGCAGCCGAGTCAACATGGCACGCCCGATGGGGGCCGACGCGTCGAGAAGCACGAGGGCGATGCCGGCGGGCGAGGCGTCCGAGTGACCGTCGGGGGCCTCACAGTCGGGGGCCTCACAGTCGGGGGCGAAGTCACCGAGGCGAGTCAGGACGCCGTCGACGTCGACTCCGTGATCGGCGACGATCCGCACTCGCGGGTGCGGGTCCGGGTGGTCGAGCGCCGCGCGCAACCGCGTGATTCCCGACGGGTTCCACCGGGTCAGGACGCGGGAGAACTCGGTTCCGACGACGGCGGTCACGGTCGGGGCCGGTCTCGGAGAAACGTTTCGACCGCTTCGCGCACGGACGGTTCGGCGGCCGCGGCGGCTTCGAGTTCGGCGATCAAAAGCCGTGACCGTTCGTCGGCAAGACGCTCGACGGCGGCATCACCGACCGCGCGCAGGCTCGACGCGTCCACCTCGTTGCGCGTGTCGATCGCGACCACCGGCAGCGATGTTGCCGCTCTCGCCCGCGCCGCGGCTTCGTCTCGGTCGGCGAGTGTGTCGGCCTTCGCGAGGACGACGACAGTATCGGCGCTCCGTCGTCCGGCCAGGGCTTCGAGATCGGCCGGGTGGGGAAGTTTCACGATCACGTAGAAGAGAAGGTCGGCGTCGAGCCTCGCATCCGGCACGTCGGGCGAGTCCACGCCGTGCACCTCGATGGGCGTGAGCTCACGGATCGGACCGAGCGCGTCGACGACGGCGGACTTGCCGACACCCGGTCGCCCCGCGACGGCGATGCGGGGCGGAGACGACCACCGGGCGATCGACCGCTGGACCCGTTCCCCACCGGGCCTCCCGACGGCCGCGGACTCCACCCGGGCCAGTGCCTCGCGCATTTCGAACCCCCCGTTCGATCGGCGAAAATTCTCACATAGTCCGCACAAACAGGTGCAGTAGTGTTCCGTCGTGCCCCAAAGTCTCGACCACTACTTCAGGCTCGTGTGTGCGTCGGCGCGCTCATGCGCGACAATGGACCGATGAACGAGCCCGCCTCTGCGATCTCCGGCAGTCCCGCGGCTCCGTCACGCCTGCATCCCCGCGTGACGAGTTTCCGGTCGCGGCGCGGCGCACTCACCGAGCCGCAGCAGGCCTCGTGGGACCGCATGTGGCCCACCGTGGGACGCGACGTGGCCGACGAACCGCTGAACCCGGACGCGTGGTTCGGCCGCAGCGCTCCCGTGGTTCTCGAGATCGGTTCCGGAACCGGAACCGCGACCGCTGCCATGGCCCTCGCCGAACCCGACACGAACCTCGTGGCCATCGAGGTCTACCGCCCCGGTCTGGCCCAGCTGCTGCAACAGATCGAACGCGAATCGATCCCCAACGTGCGGGTTCTTCGCGGCGACGCGGTGGACGTGCTCGAGAACATGGTCGAGCCGCAGTCGCTGACCGGTGTGCGCGTCTTCTTCCCCGATCCCTGGCCCAAGGCCCGTCACCACAAGCGCCGACTGCTCAGCGCCACCACCTTCTCGCTGATCGCGAGCCGGTTGAAGACCGGTGGCGTGCTGCACGTCGCCACCGATCACGCCGATTACGCCGAGTGGATCGACGAGACCGGAAACGCCGAGCCCGCACTGACCTTGATCGACGCGCATCGCTCTCCCATCGGCCTCGAACGTCCCGTCACCAAGTTCGAGCAGAAAGCTCAGCAGGTGGGGAGCACCGTCAGAGACTGGGTGTGGGGGAAGATCGAGTCATGACCGTCACGCAGGACATTGTCGGAGCGGGCGAGATCGACGGCTCCGGGCAGGCCAAACGAGTCCTTCTCGTCTGGGACGCACCGAACCTCGACATGGGCCTCGGCGCGATCCTCGGCGGTCGCCCGACGGCTGCCTACCGCCCACGCTTCGACGCGCTGGGCCGGTGGCTGCTTGCGCGGACAGCGCAACTCTCCGAGGCGCACACCGGAATCCTCGAGCCCGAGGCGACGGTGTTCACCAACATCGCCCAGGGCAGCGCCGACGTCGTCCGGCCGTGGGTCGAGGCGTTGCGGAACGTGGGCTTCGCGGTCTTCGCCAAGCCCAAGATCGACGAGGACAGCGACGTCGACTCCGACATGCTCGCCCACATCGAGGCGCGCCGGCTCACCGGTCTGGCCGGTGTCATGGTGGCGTCCGCCGACGGACAGGCGTTCCGGGAACCGCTGGAAGCCATCGCGGCGACGGGTGTGCCGGTGCAGGTTCTCGGATTCCGGGAGCACGCGAGCTGGGCGGTGTCGTCGGACACCCTCGAGTTCGTCGATCTCGAGGACATCACCGGCGTCTTCCGTGAGCCGCTGCCGCGCGTGAGCCTCGACACCCTCCCGGACGAGGGCGCCTGGCTGCAACCGTTCCGTCCACTGTCCGCACTGCTCGTCGGGCGTCAGGGAGTGTCGTAAGTGTTCGCACGCTGGGGAGACCTCGTCTATCGACTCCGGTTCACGGTGATCGGTGTGATGGTTGCTCTCCTGCTGGGCCTCGCCGGCTACGGGTTGAGCCTGAACGACCACCTCAGTCAGAGCGGCTTCGACGATCCGGGGTCCGAATCCGTTCGTGCGGCCAAGCTCGCCGACGGCACCTTCGGCCGCGATGCCAACGGTGACGTCGTCGCGCTCTATACCGCCCCTGCCGGTCAGACCGTCGACAGCCAACCGTTCTACGACACGGTCGCAGCCGCGCAGAACAAGCTGGTCGCGGACCATCCGGACCAGATCGCCAAGATCAACGCGAGCTACTTCACCGGAAAACTTCCCGCACTGGCGACGCCGGACAAGACCAAGGCCATCGCCACCTTCGCGATCGTCGGAAACAACGACACCGAGCTCGCATCGAACTTCCGCGACGTCAAGAACGCGTTCGCCATCGATGGCGTCGACGTGCAGCTGGCCGGTCTCCAACCCATCGCGGGCGCTCTGAACGACACGCTCGCCAGCGACGTCCACCGCATGGAACTCCTCGCAATCCCCGTGGTCGGCGTACTGCTCTTCTTCATCTTCGGCGGCATCGTCGCCGCGGCGCTCCCCCTGATCATCGGCGGTCTGACCGTCGTCGCGGCGAACGGCGTCGTTCGCTTCATCACCAACTTCTTCGAGGTCAACACCTTTGTCGCGCCCGTGGTCTCTCTCGTCGGCCTCGGTCTGGCGATCGACTACGGCCTCTTCATCGTCAGTCGCTTCCGCGAGGAACTGGGCGACGGCTACTCCACGAAACAGGCCGTTCGCCGCTCGGTGATGACCGCGGGCCGCACGGTCGTCTTCTCGGCCACGATGATCGTCGCGAGCCTCGGCGGTCTGCTGCTGTTTCCGCAGGGCTTCCTCAAGTCGGTGGCGTTCGGCGCCATCGCCACCGTCGCCCTCGCCGCCCTGACCTCGATCACGGTTCTCCCGGCGATTCTCGCGATCCTCGGCCCCCGCGTCGACGCGCTCGGATTCAAGTTCATGCGCAAGACCAAGTCGTCCGAGGAGATCGAGAACGGTCCGTGGGGTCGACTCACTCGCTGGGTCATGCGCAACCCGCTCAAGGTTGCCGTGCCCATCGTGCTGGGCCTGCTGCTCCTCACCCTGCCGGTGGGCAACATCAAGTTCGGCGGCATCAACGAGTCGTACCTCCCGCCGGACAACCCGACCCGCGTCGCGCAGAACGAGTTCGACGCGAACTTCCCGTCGTACCGCACCGAGCCGCTCAAGATCGTCCTGCAGAACGCACAGGGACCGCAGATCGGCACGTTGCTCCGCGAGGCGTCCAACGCACCCGGTCTCGTCGACAAGTTCGCGCTCACACAGAACCAGAACGGGGTGGCGGTCCTGTCCGCCGGCCTGGTCGACCGCAACGACTCCAAGCCGGCCATCGAGTATATCCGCTCGCTCGACGTCCCCGACGGCGTCACCATGTCCGTCGGCGGTACCCCGACGCTGGAACAGGACAGCATCGCGGCGCTGGTCGATCGGCTACCGCTGATGGCCGTGCTGGTGGTCCTGATCGTCACGCTCTTGATGTTCCTGACGTTCGGTTCCCTGGTGCTACCGATCAAGGCCATCTTGATGACGACGTTGGGCCTGGGCGCGACGTTGGGCATCCTCACGTGGATCTTCATCGACGGCAACGGCGCGGGACTCCTCGACTTCAGCCCCGGCCCGATCATGGCGCCGATCCTCGTGTTGATCATCGCCATCATCTTCGGACTGTCCACGGACTACGAGGTGTTCCTGCTCTCCCGCATGGTCGAAGCGCGGGCACGCGGCGCCAGCACGTCCGAGGCCATCCGCGTCGGCACCTCCCACACCGGCCGCATCATCACTGCGGCGGCGCTCATCCTGATCGTCGTGACCGGCGCGTTCGCGTTCTCCGATCTCGTGATGATGAAGTACATCGCCTACGGCATGATCGCCGCGCTCGTCATCGACGCCACGCTGATTCGCATGTTCCTCGTCCCGTCGATCATGAAGATGCTCGGCGACGACTGCTGGTGGGCGCCGGCATGGATGAAGCGCATCCAGGAGAAGATGGGCCTCGGCGAGCCGGTCCTCGAGGCCGAACTGATGCCCGACGACGTGCCCGAGCTGGCCGTAAGCGGCGTTCCCATGTTCGCGGGAAGCGGGAGCGAACCGCTCACGACCCCGATTCCGCGTATCGCACCCCACGTGGCTGCCGTTCGGCCCAGCGCCGGTGCACCCAAGCGGGTCAGCCGCGTCGAGGAGCCGCGACGGTCCGCGACCGGTCGACCCGCGGTTGCCCCCGGTGACGAGGTTCCCGCGCCCACCCCCGTTTCGTCCGAGCCGAACCGTCGACGCCCCGCGGTGCGCGCCGAGTCCGACCGTCCGCAGTCGGATCACCCGGGCGCACCGGAACCGCGGCCGATCGAGAGCTGGCTCGCCGAGCTCCGCTCCCCCACGGCGAAGAAGCCGGAGGCGGAGCCCCGACGGCCGGAGGTCGGTCGTAACGACGTCGAAAACGGCACCAGCAACGGCAACGGCAATGGCAGCAGCAACGGCAATGGCAATGGAACGGGCAACGGGACCGGCAACGGTGCTCCCGTGCGACCGGTTCCCGCCTCGCGACCGGTGCGACGGCCCGAGCCTGCGATGGAGCGCGACAACAACTCGATGGACCAGTGGTTCGCAGAGCTGCGTCGACCGCCGACGCGGACGCCGGACGAGGTCCGTAATGGTTCGGCAGATGCTCCTGTAGACGCACCTCCTGCTCAGCCGGCAGCCGAGCCTCCGGCACCTCGACGTCGTGCGCAGCCGACGTATCGGTCCGAAACTCCCTCTGCGCCTTCGGCTCCCGCGCCGCCACCTGCGCCTCCAACACCTGCGCCTTCGGTTCCGGAAGCGCCTTCGGTGCCTCGAGCGCGACCCACACCGGCACGTACGACGCCTGCCCGTCCGGACCCGCTCACCGATCCGGTTCCGGAGCCCCTTCCCGAGCTACGGCCCGAGCGGCGTCCCGAGCCACGCCCCGAGCGCCGTCCCGTGTCCGAGGCGCGGCCCGTCGTGGAACCGCAGCCGGCTCCCGAGCCGGAGCCGGCACCCGAGCCGACACCCCCGCCCACCCCGACACCCCCGCCCACCCCGACACCACCGCCCACCTCGGCACCGTCGCTCACCCAGACGCCGCCACCGCGGGAAACCGGCGGCCGGCGCCGCCGTGCGGAACCCGAGCAGGGTTCCGACGACGACACCGGCAGTGGACGCCACGGCGGACGCTCCGGCCAGGCCATCAGCGTCAGCGAGTTGCTGGCGCGTCAGCGTCGGTCCTGACGGGCGTCTGCCGCTCGGCGAACGCACGCGCATAACGGGTTCCCGTGGCGAGCAACATGACTCCCACGACGATGAACGCTGCCGCGCGGGCAATTCCGTCGAGAGCGACCAGATCGAAGAGGAACAGTTTGGCGGTCGCCGCGCCGGCGAGAAGTAGGCCGCTGGTCAGCAGAGCGTGCGCATGGTCGCGGCTCGACAACCCGCGGAGCAGGAGACCAGCGGCCCCCGCCATCCAGATCACCGTCGAAACGCAGTGTCCGGCAACGAAACCGGTCGTATCTCCGCCGAGAAGGACGCCGGACGAGACCACGGCCGCGCTCACCGCGTAGAGGCCGACCAACGAACCTGCGATCACGATGTGTTCACGCAACGGGCGAAGAGACTCCGGTGCGGTCGAGGAGAGCGTCGCGGCCAGGGAGAAGGCCACCAGCATCAGCGAGGCGAGCACCGAGCCCCAGCTCAGCTCGTCGGCGAACGAGCTGTCGATCAACGCTGCCACCGGTGTCGACGAGGACAGGTCGACGGCACCGATCACACCGAATGCGGCACCGGTCCACCACGCCGCCTCCGATGCCGAGCGGTGCGCGGCCACCATCAGAGCGACCGCGATCGCGAGCAACGCGACGGTACGAGCACTGTCGACCGTGATCTGCGAACATGCCTGCAGCGCAGCGAGTCCCGCGATCATGGCGAGGATCGTGCGAACGGGCGCATCGATGCGGCGAGATCCGTAGGCGACGGCGGCGGCAGCGACGATCACGGCGACGTCGATCGTTGCAGCGATGCGCGGTCCGAACAGCGTGGCGATAACAAGAACCGGCAGCCACACGGTGGCCAGGACGGCAAGCGCCACGACGTCGGCGTGGCGACGCAGAACGACGACCGACGAGGTCACCGCGACGGCGAGAACGGCCACGGCGAGAGCGAGCAGTTGAAAGCGCTTGGCGGTTCCGGCGCTGGTGAACGACGCAGCGAACGTCGCGAGGAAGAGTGCGCCCACGACCGGCACGGTGCGCGCAGCGCGGAGCAACGGCCAGTCGCGATCGATGTCGACGGGCGCTGCCGCCACCTGCAGAACGAAGAGGAAGACGAGCAGCGTGAGCGACAGCTCACCGGTGACGACGGGAGCCAGAACGGCCGCGCCGATCGTGACGATCACAGCGAGACGTTCGGAATTCCACGCGATCGCGACGCCGACGCCGACCGCCGCGACGCCGAGCCCGACGATCGCGCCGACGATGGGTGCCGTCCACTGGTAGATCACGGTCACCGCAGCGACGTCGAGATACAGACCGGCGAAACCTGTTGCGGCCAAGGCGATCGCACCGACTCTGCCGCCGGGCCGCGAGATCATCCGGTGGCCGGCAACGATCAACGCACCACACAGGACCGCACCGCCGACCACGCGAGGCACCGCCCCGAACCAGCCGGCGTTGATGGCGAGCACCAGAAGCATCACGACGCCCACGAGGGTGACGGCGGTGCCGGCGATCGCGAGGATACGGCTGACCATGCCGTCGCGCTGCCACCACGGCTCGCGTGGGGGCGGCGGGGCGGGAGGCCGGTAGGGCGGTCGCTGCTGGACGGGCATGGGCTGCGCGGGCATCTGCTGCATCGGCATGGGCTGCATCGGCATGGGCTGCATGGGCATCTGCTGTTGCACGGGTCGCGGGGGTGCGAACGTCAGCTGATTGCGCAGCGTTTCGAGGTCGGAGCCCACCTTGTGCAGGTGCTGCTGCAGGGCGACGACTTCGCTGGAGAGGACGTGGACGAGGCGGGGGTCGATCTGCGGTGATGTCATGCATCGATCGTCGGCTCATCCGAAGGCCGGCGGATGAGTAGTGCTACTCGAGTGGGCCGGGGGTTTTCGTCGTGCGGGGGCTCTACCGCAGCTCAGGCACCCCGATTTGCGTCGGGCAGCGCCGATTGCGGGCGCCGGAGACGATCCGAGGTGCCCCAACGCCGGGCACCGCCAATTGCAGCCTCAGAACCCCATCTTTTTGAACACCGACCCGATGGGATGCTTTGCCTTCACGGTCCCGAACCTCGACTTCCCGCGCACCACGACGTGCACTCGTCCCCGCGGCGGCCCGGTCTTCACCGAGTTGCTCGCGGTGCCGCCGACGGTTTCGAGGCTGTTCATGTCGACGGTGGCGTCGTCCGGCACCACCAACGTGAGAGTGCTGCAGAAGTCGTCGACGTCGATTTCCACGACCTGCGCGTCGAGGTGCGCGGCCGTGAAGTCCAGGGTCGTGGTCGACATCTTGGTCTTCACCTGCAGATGAGACGGCACGTGCCATTCACCTTTGCGGTGGGTGGTCGACATGGTGCCGGTGATCGAGACGGGCGCACTCGGAGTGGGCGAAACCTGCTGCGGCAGTTCACTGTCTGCGATCTGCATACCGGGGAGATCGACCAGGACGGAATTCAGCTCACCGCGAGTCTTGGCGGCCATCGCGGTGTCCATCCGCTCGGTGAACTCGCCGAGCGAGAGCATGCCCTGCCCGACGGCTCGCTGGAGGAGACCGCCGACGTGTTCACGCTCGGCGTCGCTGACGCGCAGATCCTTCGCATCCATGCTTCCAGAATACCGACGCTGCCAGAATACCGACGGGTCTACTCGATGCCACGTTCTATCGCGTACCTCGTGAGCTCGACGCGGTTCGCCAGTTGAAGCTTGCGAAGCGTCGCCTGCACATGGTTCTCGACGGTGCGGTGGCTGAGCGTCAGGCGTGTGGCAATCTGCTTGGCGCTCAACCCCTTCGCGACCAGACGCAGCACGTCGGTCTCGCGTTCGGTGAGAGTGGGCGAGGCGGGTCCCGCGTCCGGCCCGGCGGCGATGCGCCGGTATTCCCCGAGTACGAGCCCGGCGAGACCGGGTGTGAACACCGCTTGCCCGGCGTCGGTCGCCTCGACCGCGGCCACCAGTTCCTCCGCGGACGCACTTTTCACGAGATAGCCCGTCGCCCCGGCCTTCACGGCGTCGAGCACGTCGTCGCGCTCGGCGGACGCCGACAGAATCAGCACCCGCGACTGCGGTGAGACCTCCAGAACGGCAGCGGTGGCCTGGGCGCCGTTGCCGTCGGGCAACTCCATGTCCATCAGCACGACGGACGGACGCGTCGCCGCGGCTCGGCGGGTGGCCGACGCCACCGCGTCCGCCGTGGCCACCACCTCGAAGCCGCGGGCAGTGAGGTCTCGTGCGACGCCGTCACGCCACATCGGGTGGTCGTCGACGACCATGACGCGAATCGTCATCCCTGCCCCCTCGGAATTCGAAACTCCCATTCGGTGCCGTCACCGGGCCAGGATTCGACGGCGGCCGTGCCTCCCACCGACCGGATCCGCCCGATGATCGACTTGGACACACCCATTCTTCCCTCGCTCTCCGCATCGGCGATCCGTCCGGCTGCGATGCCGACGCCGTCGTCTCGGACACTGACGACGATCGTCTCCGGCAGCTCCTCGACCAGCACGAAGGCGCGTGCCCCCGGACCGGCGTGTCGGTCGACGTTGTCGAGGGCACTGCGGGTTGCGGCCTGCACTTCGTCGGCGACGCCGCGCGCGACGAGGACCGGTTCTCCGGGCGTGGACACCGAGACGGTCACCGACTCCATGGACTGCAGGGCGGGTCGCAGGTCGACGAGCGGTCCGTCCTCGCGTGCGGGCGTGCGGGATTCGGAGATGAGGGTGCGGAGCGCGATCTCCTGTTGACCGGCCATCGTGGCGAGTTCGAGTGCGTCGCCGCCTATTTCGGAGCCGCGACGCTTCACCATCGCCAGCACCTGCAGAACCCCGTCGTGCACTTCACGGGCCAGTCGTTCCCGCTCGGCCGTGGCGGCGGCGAGTCCGATGGCGCGCTCGAGTTGTTCGCGTCCCCGCTTGGCCGCTCGCGAGGCGACGCCGAGGGCGAGTCCCACCGTGAGCAGGATCGGTGCGGTCGCGTCGCGCCAAAGGTCGACGCTGAGTTCACCTTTGGTGACCGCGACGCCGACGGACATGAGTGCGCCGGATCCGATTCCGGCCGCCGGACCCCACAGGATCGCCGCGGACACGACGGCGTTCGTGACCCAGAGAGTGGTGGGCAGCACCTGGTGCACGGAGTACCACTCCGGGCCGGCGACCAGCCGGGTCGATGCCATGGCGGCCAACACCACCACTTGATCGGCCACGACGACCGGCACCCGGTTCGACCGCCTGAGCAACAGAGTGCCCGCGAGACCGGACCACACGACGACCAACGAGACCAGCACCCAGCTCAGCCGGGTGGACCGGTAGCTCTCGGCCACGACGAGCTGAAATCCCACGGCGTACATCACGGTCACGAGCCGAAAAGCGCTCGCGGCCCGCCACAGTGGGGCGTCGGGGTCGTCAGTCGACGGGGTCATCTTTGGACGTCGCCGGGGTGATCGTTCCCGCCTCGAGCATGCCCGTCGACGGGTGTGGGCTGTCGGGGTCGGCCGGGAACATCGGTTCCGACGCGTCGATGCCCTCGTACGCGGCTTCCGGATCGTCGGCCATCAACGACCGGACCGCGGTGTTCACCATCGCCACGATCGGGACCGCCAGCAGGCCACCGATGATGCCCGCCAACACGATTCCGGTGGCGATGGCGACGACCACGGCCAGGGGGTGCAGTCGCACCGCACGTCCGAGGAAGAGCGGCTGCAACACGTGCCCTTCGACCTGCATCACCCCGACGACGACCGCGAGCGCGATGACGGCGGTGATCAGGCCCTTCGTGACAAGGGCGATGAAGACCGCGACGAAGCCGGTGAGCAACGCACCGACGATGGGGATGAACGCACCGATGAAGACCAACGATGCGAGCGGAAGGGCCAGTGGCACACCGAGGATGGCGAGACCGGCACCGATGCCGATCGCGTCGACCGCGGCGACGGCCACGGTGGCGCGAATGTAGCCGACGAGCGAGGTGAAGGCCTGGATTCCCGCGATACGGATCCGGCGACGCGCCGGTGTCGGGGCGAGCCGAGTGACGAACTGCCAGATCTGGTTTCCGCCGTACAGGAAGAAGATCAGGGTGAAGAGCATGAGCGCCAGGCCCGTGAAGATTTCCCCGATCACGGCGGCGGTCGTGAGAGCGCCGCTCGTCAACGCTTCCTGGTTGGACTGGATTGCCCGAACGACGGAGTCGCCCGCAGATCTGATCTGGTCTTCGCTGAAGTGGAACGGGCCGTCGGTCAACCAGTTCTGTACCGACTGAATACTCGTCGTGAACTGGTCTCCGAGCTGTGGCACGCCCTCGACGAACTGCTGCACCACGAACGTGAGAATGCCCGCGACGACGCCGATGCTGCCCAGGAGAGCCACCACGACGGCGATGACCCGCGGGATTCCCCGCCGGTGCATCCAGTCGACGAGGGGCGAGAGCAGACCCGAGCCGAGCAGCGCCAGTCCGATGGGAATGAGGACGGTGTCGAGCTTGGCGACCATGAAGGCGAGAACAGCCACACCAGCCGCCAGGACGAGCAGTCGCCACGTCCACTCGGCACCGATACGGACGATCGGATGCACCGAATCGGCGGGATGCCGACCGCTCTCGGCGTAGACCCTTGCGGCGCTTGCGTCGTCCGCCGAACCGTTGCCTGTCACCGACGGAGCCTAACCGTTTTCGATTGTGTGTGATCGAGTTGCACACAGCTTGCGCCCGGGCCGCGGATTCACCGGTAAGTTCATCGACGTGCTCGTCCTCCTGCGTGCGGTGTCGATGACCCTGCGAAGTCGGTGGCCGCTGTACCTGGGGTCCACGTTGTTGGCCAACTTCTTCGGCGCAGTTCTGGTTTTCGCGTTCGTCCGGTACGGACTTCCCATTCCCGAGCAGGCCTCCGTGGTGGAGGACCGAACTCGCAACATCGTCATCTTCGGCATCTATCTCGCGTTCGCGGGTGCGGTGAGCGTCGGCACGGCGGCGTACATGCTCAAGAACGTCATCACGTGGCAACTGCGCGGCGGCGCGCCCACGCGAGCCGAACAGATGGCCGCGCTGCATGCGCCGTTGCGCCAGGCGATCGTCAATCTGGTGCTGTGGTTCGTCGGCGGCATCATCTTCGTGCTGTTGACGGTCCAGGAGATGCCCTCACTGGCGGTGGCCGTGATCGTCACCGTGGCCATGGCCGCCGCCATCACCTTCGGGTTCACCTACATGCTGGGCGAGCGGATCCTGCGCCCGGTGGCGGCGCAGGCACTCAGCGAGGGGCGATTCGACCGCACCTTCACCCCCGGCGTCGGTACCCGCATGGCAATGACGTGGGGACTCGGCACGCTCATCCCCGTGATCGGCATCGTGCTGCTGTGCGCGACACAGCTGACCACCGACCTGGTGTTCTCCCCCAACTCTCTGGCCATCGCGATCATCCTGCTGTGCGTCATGGCCATCGTGCAGGCGTTCGCGCTGTCCATGCTCACGGCGAGCCAGATCTCCGACCCCATCAAGCAGCTCCGCAGAGCCATCGAGCGGGTAGCCCGGGGTGAGACCGAAATTCAGGTCGAGGTCTTCGACGGCAGCGAGATCGGCCGGTTGCAGGTCGGGTTCAACCGAATGATGGAAGACGCGTCCGAACGTCGGGTGCTGCGGGAGCTGTTCGGCCAGCACGTCGGCGAGGACGTGGCGCGGCGGGCATTGCAGTTCGGAACCGAACTGGGCGGCGAGACCAGATTCGTCGCAGTCCTGTTCGTCGACATGGTCGGATCGACAGCGGCCGCGTCCGAACGACCGCCGTCGGAGGTCGTGGACCTGCTGAACGAGTTCTTCCGCGTGGTGGTCGACGTGGTCGACCGCCATCACGGATTCGTCAACAAATTCGTCGGCGACGCCGCGCTTGCCATCTTCGGTGCGCCGCTCGACCGGCCGGACGCTCCCACCGCGGCCCTGTCGGCGGCGCGGGAACTGCGGTTCGCGCTCGCCGACATCGACGGACTGGACATCGGTATCGGGGTGTCGGCCGGATTGGCGGTGGCCGGAAACATCGGCGCGTCCGAACGATTCGAGTACACGGTGATCGGCGATCCGGTCAACGAAGCGTCGCGCCTGACCGAACTGGCCAAGTTCCGCCCGAGCCGGGTGTTGGCGTCGACCTCGGCGCTGTATTTCGCCGAGGAACACGAGCAGGGCTGCTGGGAGTTGGGCGAGCAGGTGCAGCTCCGGGGGCGCCGGCGGTCCACTCAGCTGGCGTGGCCGGTCGATTACCCGTCCTGATCGACGAATGCGCCGGTTACTCTGATCAGGTGTCCGAGCCGGAAGCAGTCCCTCCCGCGGACACTGCTGGGCCGTCCAACCGCATGCGGTGGCTGAAATGGGTCGGCGCGATCGCGCTCGTGGCGCTGCTGGTCGGTGAGGGCGTCTACCTCTGGCCGCGTCTGCACGAGTCCTGGAAAGCCCTGTCCGACATCGAGTGGGGCTTCCTTCTCGCTTGCGTTGTGGCGCAGGCGATTTCTCTCTCCGCTTTCGCTCGGGTGCAGCAGCGACTGCTGCTGGCCGGCGGAGTCCGTGTGAGCCAGAGCAAATCGCTGTCGGTCGTGTACGGGAGCACCGCGATGTCGGTGACTCTGCCTGCAGGACAGGTCTTTTCCACGGCCTTCACCTATCGCCAGACGAGGCGCTGGGGCGCCACCCCCGTCGTCGCGTCCTGGCAGTTGGCCTTCTCGGGTGTCATCGCCGCCTGCGGTCTCGCGGCGCTGGGCGTCGGCGGCGCGCTGCTGGTCGGCGGAACGACCAACGCGTACACATTGGTCCTCCCGATCGCTGCGGTGATCGCGCTGATCGCGCTGGCTCGATACGTTCGCGCGCACCCGCAGTCGATCACCGGCGCCGCCCGGTGGGGCGTGCGCAAGGTGAACGCCCTGCGCCACAAGCCTGCCGACGCAGGAATGGACAAGGTGGACGAGATCGTCGACCAGATCCAGTCGGTCTCGTTGAGCAAACGGAACGCCCTGGTGGCCGTCGGATTCTCCGCCGTGCACCGCCTGGCCGACGTCGCCTGCCTGGGTCTGGCCTGCTACGCCGTCGGCGCCGATCCGCGCTGGTCGGGCCTGCTGATCGCCTTCAGTGCGGGCAAGGCCGTCGGCTCCATCCCCGGGGCGCCGGGCGGACTGGTGTTCGTCGACGCGACGCTGATCGCCGCCCTGACGACGGCCGCCAGCATCAGCGCATCCCAGGCCGTCGCGGCTGCGCTCGTCTACCGGGTGGTGAGTTTCATCCTGGTGGCGATAGTCGGGTGGATCGTGTTCGCCGTCCTCTTCCGGAAGCATCAGCACGAAGATCTGCACTTCGATCTCGCCATGGAACAGCAGGAACTTCGACTCGGACAGGCGCGCCGGGAATAGATGCGGACCGGGGTCCGGTTATGTAGGGTGACATTGAAGTTTCAAGTCGAGCCCGAACCAAGGAGCCCCCATGACCACCGCCGTTGCACTCCCGTCCCTGAAAGCCGGAACCTGGACGATCGACCCCGTCCACTCCACCGTCGGCTTCACCGTCCGCCACCTGATGGTCAGCAAGGTCCGCGGCCGTTTCCAGGACTTCTCCGGCGCGATCACCGTCGCCGAGGACGGCACCCCCTCCGTCACCGCCGAGATCGACGTCGCCTCCATCACCACCGACAACGCGCAGCGTGACGGCCACCTCAAGTCGGCCGACTTCTTCGAGATCGAGAAGTTCCCGAAGGCCACCTTCACCTCCACCTCCGTGCGCGAGAGCGGCAGCGACTACGTCCTGACCGGCGACTTCACCCTCCACGGCGTCACCAACGAGGTCGAGCTGAAGCTCGAGTTCCTCGGCGTCAACGCCGGAATGGGCAACGGACCGGTCGCCGGCTTCGAAGCCACCACGACCATCAACCGCAAGGACTTCGGCATCTCCATCGACATGCCCCTCGAAGGCGGCGGCGCGGTCGTCGGCGACAAGATCAACCTGCTCCTCGAGATCGAGGCGGGCCTGCAGGCCTGATCTGCACCGTCGTTGTTCTGCGGTGATCACGGTCGAATTGTTGGTGAAATGCTATTTTCCGAACAGTTTGGCCGTGATCACCGCTCGTTAGCGCCCGGCTATCCTGGCCCGGTGACCAGAACTGCCCGCGCCCTGGCCGTCGACGTCGTCGTCGTCCTCGCCTTCTGCGTGATCGGGCGCAGCAGCCACGCCGAGGGATTGACCGTCGGCGGCATCGCGAGCACGGCATGGCCCTTCCTCGCCGGACTGGCCGCCGGATGGCTGGCCACAATCGCCCTGTACCGCAACAAGTTCGACGGGTTCGCCCTGGTTCCGACGGGCGTGCTCGTGTGGGTGTCCACCGTGGTGGTCGGCATGGTGCTGCGCGTCGTGTCCGGTCAGGGCACCGAGGTCAGCTTCATCATCGTTGCGTCCGTCTTCACCGCGCTGTTCCTGCTCGGCTGGCGAGCGGTCGCGCGGTTCGTGGCGAAGCGTCAGTCCTCGACCGCGCGGTAGACCTTCCAGAACCACCCGAGTCCGGCCAGTCCGCAGACCGCGCCCGATCCGTAGGCACCCACCAGCATCAGCATGGTGGCGAGCCCGATCAGCACGAGAATGCAGATCGACTGCAGAACCAGGCTGAGGGGCACCGACACGACTGTGCACTCTCCATCGGCTGCCCGCAACCAGACAAAGCGGACTCCGATCTTTCGTCGAGTCCTGACGACATCCAAGAGTCGACCAAGACCCAACTCCCATCGTGATCGAGCATCGTTCCTTCGAACCACCAGGACCCTCCATGCTCATCACGCCGAAAAGCGCAGCCGTACGGCGCGCAACTCTCGCTGTCGTCTGCGTGACGACGGCCATGCTCATGCTCGACATCGCGGTGGTCAACACCGCCCTGCCCTCCATCGCGGCCGATCTGAACTCGGGCGTCAGTGCTCTGAAGTGGGTCGTCGACGCGTACACCCTCGCCCTTGCCACCGTGGTACTCAGCGCCGGCTCGTGGGCCGATCGCCGCGGCCGCAAACGGGTGTTCCTCATCGGCATAGCGACATTCACGGTCACGTCCTTGTCGTGTGCGCTCGCACCGACCATCGTGATCCTCGACATCGCCCGCGCCGCACAAGGAGTCGGCGGCGCACTGCTGTTCGCGTGCTCGCTGGCGCTTCTCGCCGACGTGTTCGAGATGGGCCCTGCTCGAGCGACGGCGCTGGCCGCGTACGGGGCCACGATCGGCGGCGCCTTCGCAGTCGGACCACTCGTCGGCGGAGTGCTCACCGAGGTGTTCGATTGGCGCGCAGTGTTTCTGATCAACATTCCGATCGGACTCCTGACTTTCGTCGCCACCCTCGTGTGGGTTCCCGAATCACGCGATCCCCGCCCCCGCGGAGCAGATGTGCCCGGTCAGGTGCTCGTGTCGGCGGGATTGGCGGGCCTGGTCTACGGACTGCTGCACGGCAACGAGGCCGGGTGGACGGAGCCGACAACCCTCCTCGCCCTGGGCGTCGCGGCGGTCACTCTCGTCGCATTCTGCATGCACGAGCGCAACACGCCGGACGCGATGCTTCCGCCGCATCTGCTCGCGAACCGCCCGTTCGCCGGAGCCCAGGTCGCCGCGTTCGCAATCTCCGCATCCCTGTTCGCCGTGTTCGTTTACACCACCGTCTACCTGCAGAATGTGCATGGTCTGTCCCCGATCGACGCCGGGTTGGTATACCTCCCGGCGACGGTGGCCATGTTCGTCGTGGCGGGACTCACCGCAAGACTGGACGGTCGAATTCCGGTGGCGTTGTCGTTGACGGTCTCGCTGATACTCGTCTCAGTGGGACTTCTCATGATGACGGTCGTCGACGTAGACGGGTCGCCCTATACGTTGATTCCGGGATTCGTGGTCGCCTGCATCGGTGCCGGGGTGTTCAATCCCGTCATGAGCGGGCTTGTTCTGGGTGAGGGCACCGCCCACCATTCCGGCTTGGCCGCCGGCATCAACGACGCCTTCCGGCAGAGCGGAATCGCCGTCGGTGTAGCCGGTCTCGGCGCGTTCCTCCCCGCGGAGTCGATGTTGCCCGGTGGTTCCGCGACCCAATTGGTGGACGGCGTGCAGGTTTCCCTGTTCGTGGCCGCCCTGATCGCAGCGGCCGGAGCGATCGTGTGTGCAACCACTTTGCAGCAGAAGAGAAGTAGCGGCGTGATCGTTCCTGCTGCCGAGACCGAGCACCAGAATTTACACTGACGCCGTAGCAAAAGTAGGGAGGCCTCGCGCATGATCTACCGATTGCTCGGGCCTCTGGAGGTGACACGCCCCGACGGCCGCCCGATCGATCTCGGCCCACGTAAGCAACGGACCGTGCTCGCTGCATTGCTGGCCGACAGCGGACGCGTGGTGTCGACCGATCGGCTCGTCGATGTTCTGTGGCAGGGAAACGCGCCGTCGAGCGCAATGGCGAGTCTGCAGGCCTACATCTCGAATCTCCGGCGGGCACTTCGCGACGATCCCGCCGCAGCGCCGGTCATAGTCCGGCGGCCACCGGGCTACGTACTCGACATCGACGAGCACGAGATCGACCGCGCCGCATTCTTCGAAGATGCGGAATCGGCGCGGCGTCGGGTTCAGGAACGGCAATGGGAGCACGCGCTGACCGTCGCCGATCGTGCGCTGGCCAGGGTGCGCGGGCCGTTTCTCGAGGACCTCCGCGACGAGCACTGGGTCGCGGTGGAGGCGTCGGCATTCGAGGAAGTGCGCACTGAATGCCGCGAAACCCGCATCACGGCTCTCTTGGCGACGGGCCGACTCGCACCTGCTCTGGTCGAGGCAGCAGCGTTGTGCCACGAGTACCCGCTGCGGGACCGCACCTGCTGGCTTCGCATGCTGGCGCTGCACCGCGCCGGTCGCTCCACCGAGGCACTACAGGTGTTCCGCGATCACGCGTCGCGGTTGGACGAAGAACTCGGGCTCGATGTCGGGACCGAACTGGCAACCCTGCACACCGCAATTCTGCGTCACGATCCGGGTCTGGCCGCGTGGCCTCGGCAACCGGGATGGACGGGGGCCGAGCAACTGACCATTCCGGCGTCTCCGGGGAAGCCTGACGTCCCCGCGATGGAGCCGGAGTCGACGCTGATCGGACGGACTGCGGAGTCGGAACTGATTGCCGGAATGTTCGAGCAGGTTCGAGGGGGCGCGAGTCGCTGGCTCGTCCTGACCGGTCCCGCCGGAATCGGAAAAACGCGCCTCGCCGAGGAATGCGACCGCCACACCCTGGCTGCCGGTGGCCGCCCGATCTGGGCGCGATGCCTCGAGGACGACGGCGCCCCAGCGTGGTGGCCGATTCGACAACTGTTACGCCAGTTGGGTGTCGACGCCGACGGCATCCTCGTCCCGCCTGCTCGGGTGGAACCGGACGAGGCGAGGTTCGTCGTCTACGAGCGGGTGACCGCCGCCATCGAGGACTCGGTGACGAGCGCCGGGTCGCTGGCGGGATCGGGTGTGACGACCTTCGTCGTCGACGATGTTCAATGGGCCGACGCGACCTCTCTGCGGTGCCTGATGCATGTCGTCGCGGCGCTGCATCGACACCCCGTGTGGTTCATCCTGACGTTACGTGAGAACGAGACCGGACCGGACGTGCGGAAACTGGTGGAAACCGTGCTGCGCACCGCCGGTAATCGGCACCTCACGGTCTCCCCTCTCGGCCCATCGGAGGTCGACACCTTGGCGCGGGTCGTTGCCGGCGAGGACCTCGGCGGCGACGAAACTCGCCTGCTCGCCGAACGCACCGGCGGAAACCCACTCTTCGTCTCCGAATACGCGCGTCTCCCCCGCGAGGATCGACAGGGCGGGGAAATTCCCTCCGCCGTGCGGTCGGTCCTCGATCGCCGCCTCCAGGCCGTGGAACCGGCTGTGCTGCAGATACTTCGGGTTGCCGCGGTGATCGGGGACGCTCTCGACGTCGGCCTGCTCGCGTCGGCGACGGGGCTGACCGTGGACACTCTGGTCGACTACCTCGACGACGCCGCCGACGAACACATCATCGTGGCCGACCCGGCGGGCGGCGGCTGCGCCTTCGCCCACGGCTTGATGAGAGATGCTGTGCTCGAGGCAACTCCGGCGCTGCGCAGGCAACGCATCCACGCGTCGGTGGCGCAGGCGCTGATCGATTCGCACGATCCCGACCGAGCGAGCAAACGCGCCCAGCATCTGATGGCTGCGCTCCCGATCGTCGATCCTCGAAGCGCACTCGCGGCGTGCACCGATGCTGCGCGAGAAGCAACCGAGCGGTGGAGTTCGGAAACAGCCGCACGATGGTGGGAGGGTGCGGTCCAAGCGTTCGATCTTCTTCCCGCTTCGGAACAGGCGCCGGACGTGCGCGACGACCTCCTGGTCGCACGCGTCGAAGCCCTCGCCCGGGCCGGCCGCGGTCAGACCGTCCTCGACGTCGTCGACGAGTGTCTGCTCGACGCCGTCCGCGAGGGCCGGACCTCGACGGTCGGACGGTTGGCGGCCGCCCTCCTTCGCGCCGCCGGCGCTTGGCCGTGGGTGTCCTACGGAAGCGACCCCGCCCCGCTTCTCGGCCGACTCGCGGGTATGGAACAGTTCGTCGCGACCGACGCCGCCGCTCACGCACGCCTGTTGGGGGCGACGGCGGTGGGATTCTGCTATCACTCCGACCCGTCCGTTCCCGACGAGCTGAGCCGCCGCGCAGTCGACATAGCATCGGCGACAGGCGATTCCGAGGTCGTGGCCGACGCGCTCGTGGCGAGGATCTTGCTGTTCTCCGGAGTGGCGCATCGCAGTGAGGAGTCGCAGGAGCTGATCCGCGAGTTGTTCGCACTCCCCCACCGCCACTCCCCTTTCGACAACGTCATCGCACACGCGGTGGCGAGCATGACCGAGATGAACCTGGGCGACGTGGATAAGGCCACCGAGCACCTTCGACGCGGAATCACCGGATGCGAACTACTGCGACTGCCGGTTCTCCGCGTCCAATTGCGCTGGATGGAAGCCACATTGGCGGCGTGGCACGGAGACTTCGACGAGTGTCGTCGCCAGTACGACACCGCCCGACAGATCCACCTGCAGACCGAGTTGTACACCGCGGGCAGCGCCGGGCTGGCGACCAACTGCCTGGAGTGGGAGTGCGGCAATCTGGCGGATTTCGAACCGGGGATCGTCGAACCGCAGTCGTGGAGCATCGCCATCGACGCAGCCAACGGCCGGAAAGCCGAAGCTGCACAATCGATCACGCGTTGGCTGGCGGAGCCGCGGCCGGCGACATGGACGACACTGGGCCACACGACCCTCCTGGCCCGCGTCGTCGCCGATCTCGCCCTGGTCGAGTTCGCCGAACAATTCGTGAACCTTCTGGAGCCCTTCACCGACCGTATCGCCACGGTCGGTCATGTCGGATCCATCGGGTCGGTCGCAGAAGCATCGGCCCGATTACACGCCTTGCTGGGCCGCAGAGACCGCGCCATCGAGCTGCTCGACCGAGCCGAGGCGCTCGCCACCCGGACCTCGGGCCGTCCGACCTTGCGTCGGTGCCGGATGCTGCGTGACCAGCTGGGCCAAGCGGGCGACTCCGACGAGTTCAAGAATGTTCCAAGTGCGGTGGGCGATTGTCGTTCTCGTTGACGAACTCGACGAGAAACGGACCCCGACATGACTGCTCACTCCCACACGATCCACGCCGATCCGGACTCGCTCCGCAGCGAACTGACCGGCTCGCTCGCGTTACCCGGTGAGCCGGGCTACGAACTCGCGATGCCCTGGAACGTCTCGGTTCCTGTGCAGCCGCTCGCCGTGATCGCGGTGAACGACGCACGAGATGTGGTCACCACCGTTCGATACGCGGCCCGCAGCGGCCTCCGAGTGGCCGTCGGCCGCACCGGACACGGCGCGGTCCCGATCGAGGGCGACGTACTGTTCGTCCACACCGGACGACTGAACAACTGCGTCGTCGACCCGGAGACCCGAACGGCCCGGCTCGGAGCGGGCGTGATCTGGCAGGACGTCGTGGACGCGGCCGCGCCGCACGGCCTGGCTCCGCTGTGCGGATCGTCCACGACTGTCGGGGTGGCCGGGTTCCTCACGGGTGCCGGTATCGGACCCCTGGTGCGCACCGTCGGCATGTCCTCGGATCACGTCCGAGCCTTCGAACTGGTCACCGGAGAGGGCGACATCCTGCGTGTCACACCCGACCAGCACGCAGAACTCTTCTGGGGACTGCGCGGCGGAAAATCCACTCTGGGAATCGTCACCGCCGTCGAGATCGACCTGATGCAGCTCTCGCACTTCTACGGCGGTGCACTGTATTTCGACGGCTCCGATGCAGCCGCCGTCGCCCACGCCTGGCTGGACATGTGCGCCGATCTGCCCGAGCACAGTTCCACCTCGATGGCCTTGCTGCAGCTGCCGCCGCTTCCGCAGGTCCCCCCGCCCTTGGCCGGGCGCTTCACGGTGTCCATCCGGTTCGCGAGTGTGGCGAGCCCGAGCGACGCGCAGACACTCCTGGAACCGATAAGGGCGGTCGCTACACCCGTCGTCGACACCGTTGGGGTGCTGCCCTACGCGGCGATTGGTGCGGTGCACGCCGATCCGGTCGATCCCATGCCGAGCCATGAGTTCGGCTGCTCGATGAAGGATTTGACCCACGCCGCCCTCGACGAGTTGTTGGCAGTAGCGGGGCCTGAATCCGGTTCGCCCCAGACCCTCGTGGAACTCCGCTTGCTCGGAGGCGCACTCTCGCGAGAGCAACGTCACCGCAGCGCGTTTTCCTTACGCGATGCGGCGTACACGATGTTCATGGTCGGCGTGCCGGGGCAGGGAGGCACACAGCCCCTGGACCATGCCGCCCGCCTCGCGGAGGCGATGGCCCCGTGGTCCACTGGACGTTCGCTCCCCAACTTCGGGGCCGGCGCCGATCCGGTTCGCATCGCGCAGAACTACGACGAGGACACTCTGCACTGGCTGAGCGCTCTCGCCGAGGAGCACGATCCAGCGGGTGTGTTGCGCGTCGGGCCGGTCGCCAGGCGGGACATCACACCGGTGACGACGCCGGTCACGACACCCACAGCCAGATCGCCAATCCGAAGGCACACAGCGCAACCGCGATACGGAGAAGGTTCGGCGGAATGACCTTCACGATCGGCGGGCCGAGCCACCCGCCTGCGAAGCACCCGAGCGCCATCGCCAGCGCGGCGAGCCAGTGCACCGGCCCGAGGACAGCGAACAGCACGGCCGCGACGAGGTTGGCAAGCCCCAGCAGGTAGCTCTTCAGAATCGATGCGCGCCAGATGGATTCGGACGTGCAGATCATGATCAAGGCCATGATGATGACGCCGGCGCCCGCACCGAAGTAGCCGCCGTAGATCGACGTGACGAAAATGCCGAACGGATACAGCCTCGGAAACTTGCGCTGCGCAGCGAGCGCCCGCAACCGAGGCTGCATCAGCATCGCCACCGCGGCCAGAACCACGAGAACGGGGACGATGGCCTCGAACGAGTCCTCCGGCGCGACGAGCAGCACCACCGCTCCGACGGTTCCGCCGAGCGCCGCGAACGCGCTCTGCGCAATCAGGGACCGGCCGCCCTTCGCCAGCTCGGCGTGGGAATTGGTCACCGATCCCGCACCGACGGCAACCAGGGCGACCGTGTTGGTGACGTTGGCCGAGACAGGCGACAGTCCGACCGCCAGGAGGGCGGGGTAGGACACGATCGACGCCAATCCGGTCACGAAACCGACCACCCCGGCTCCGAATCCTGCTGCGACGAGCAGGGCGAAGTCGAAAACGGTCACCCGAGAACAGTACTCACTCGCTCGGTGAGGCCATCTCCTGCAGCAGCAGGTCGGTCATGCGCACCGCTTGGTCGGCGTCGCCCGCGTTCTCCACCAGGACCGAGATCGCGAGGTCTCCCTTGGTGGCGACGTACCAGCGGTCGTCGTCGGCGTTGCCGCCGTCGAGTCCGCGCACGTCGGGGTGTCCGGCCAGCGGCGTCATCGACGATCGCACCCGGGCGAGCACTGCAGGGTCGACGGGTCCGCCGTCGCTGGAGACCGATGCCGGGCGACCGCCCACGATCATCGGCGCCGGTGCGCTGCCGCGCGAGATGGCCGCAGCCATCTCCGCGAGACCGAACGGCGTCACCGCCATGGCGTCCTGCTTCGACGAACTGGCGGAACGGAATTGATCGCTGCGTGTGCGGCCGTCGGGCAGGCTCGCGGTCACCACGTCGGCGCCGGGCAGTGAGTAGGACGTGCCGAGGCCGAATTGCCGAGCCGCAGTGGAGAAGTCGCTGCCCTGCATCGTCGCCGCGGCGTCGACCAACTCCGACACCGTGCCGGCCGGATACAGGTGGTTCAGCGCCGGCGTACCGAGCTCGTTGGCGTAACTGTTCTGCGCGACTGCGACGACGGCGCCCGTCGACGGCTTCATGACGACGATCGACGCCGGAGTGCCGACGCTCACCACCGCTGTCTCCGCCGCCAGTTGCACTCCGGAGTCGACGGTCGACGCGATGTCCGGCGCTCCGGGTCCCTGGAAACCGGCTTTGCGAGAGGAGGTTCCGTCCGGACTCGCGACGTCGACGGCCCAGCCCGCGGTGTCGTCCCGGCTCTGCTGCCACACGGAGCGCAGCGAGTCGAGCAGCGGGGAGTTCAGTCGGCGGTCGCCGGCGATCAAGCGAGGTTCGGTGTAGAGCGCGACACCGGGGATGGCCCGCAGGTCGTCTTCGAGTACGGCGTAGTCGTCGGCGCGCAGGGTCACCGCCGTGATCGATTTACCCTGTGCCGCAGCGAGATCGGCCAGCATGGTCTCGGATGTGATGAGCGGGGCCACCACGTCGATCACGTCGGCCAATTGCTGCGTCGTCGACGCCGGGTCGGGCATCTTCGCGGGATCGAGATCCACTCGTGCGATGGCCTGTTCGGTCATCATCGGCTCGCCCGAGGCGTCGAGCACCTTGGGTGCGGGGGCATCGGTACGGGTGTACGCCACCGTGCGGCCGTTCCCGAGGTCGGGAGCCAGAATTTCCGGCGCCCACGAAATCTTCCATCCGACCGCGAGCTTGCGGGTGCTGCCCTGGGTCGTGAAGTGCCATTGCCTCGTGTCCGCGCCGCGAGGTTCGCCGAACGTCCACGTGGTGTCGAGGGTGAAGAAGCCGGACGTCTCGTCGAGCCCGATGTACTGCGACATGCGGGTCGAGGACGTGCCGGCGGGACCCAGACCGTCGAACATCTGGGTGATCGTTTGGGCCGCGGCGTTGGGGTAGGACGTGAGCGCAGCGGCCGCGGCCACGTTGCGCTCGTCGAGTGCGTGGGTGAAGTTCTCCACCATGATCGCCGCTTCACTGCGCGGCTTGCTCACGATCGCCGTCGCCATGGCCGCCATCACCGCGAACGCGGCGAGGAGGGCGATGACGTAGCGGGGGCGGATCGAGCGTCGCCGGAGCGGGAGCGGGGTGCGCGAGGACACCGGCGCAGGCAGAACGGAGAACATGCATCAATTGTCACTCGAGTAACTTCTGTAACAGAGCACGGTGAGCACACGTAAGGATCACGATTGGGCCTCGGCCCACCCCCCTGGGGCGCCTCGCCTACCGCAGGAACGCCCCCGCCGCCGTCAGCGCCGGCCCCGACGAATCCGCACCCGCCACGAAAACCGCAAACGCCAGATCGCCTTGAATCCCGACGAACCACCCGTGAGCAGGGGCGTTCGCTACTTCGGCAGTTCCGGTCTTGCCGACGAGACCGGGGATGTCCCGCAGCACGGTCGCGGTTCCGTCGGTGATCGTCTCGCGCATCATGGTTTTCAGCTGGTCGGTGACCTGCGTCGGCGCGGGGGCAGGCGTCTGATCGGCGGTCGCGGGCCGACCTTGGACGATCATCGGCAGCGGTGTCGAGCCGCGCGCGATCGACGCGGCCACCATCGCCATGCCGAACGGTGTCGCGGTGACGGCTCCCTGGCCGATTCCCGACTCGACGCGCTCCGCCGGTGTCGCTGCGGGCGGGACGCTGCCCGTGACCGTGGTCAGACCAGGTGTCACGTAGTCGACGCCCAGCCCGAACTGCAGCGCCGCCTTCTGCAGCGCGTCGGCGGGCAGCGCCACCGCGAGGCGGGCCATCGTGGTGTTGCACGACCGCGCGAACGCGGTGTGCAGCGGCACCGATCCCAGGTCGAAGTTGTCGTCGTTCGGTATCTGTCGCCCCTCGATGTTGTCCGTGCCCGGGCAGGGAAGGACGGTGTCGGGGTTCGCGGTCCCGGCCTGCAGAGCAGCCGAGGTGGTCACCGTCTTGAACGTCGATCCCGGTGGGTACAGGCCGGTGAGCGCGATCGGCCCCTGCGCGTCCGCCGCGGCGTTCTGCGCGACGGCGACCACACCGCCGGTCGACGGCCGAATGGCGACGATGGCCGACTGGTTCGGCAGGGACGCCAGCGCATTCTCCGCTTTGAGCTGCAGCGACGTGTCGAGTGTGGTGGTGATGTCGGGGCCGACGACGGGATCCTGACCGGCCAGTTGCCGTGTCACCGTTCCATCGGGACCGACGAGTTGTACCGCCCATCCGGCGCCGGCCGTTTCGGCGTCCTGCCAGAGGTCGGCGACGCCGTTCAGGGCGGGTGACGCGACGGCGCGGTCGGTGGTGAGCAACCGCGTCTGCGGCGCCAGCGTCACTCCGGGCAGGGCCGCGAGTCGGTCCCGGATCGGGTCGAGGTCGGACTGTCGCAACGTCACCGCGGTCGTGGCCCCGGTGGTCGACGCGGCCAGGTCGGCGGCGAGCGACCGGGCGGTCACCGTCGACGCGACAGGAGAGACGAGGGCGGCGACCGCGGACGGGTCGGCTGTGGCGTCGATGTTCACCAGGGTCACGACCTGGCGCGACATGAGTTCGGCGCCGTTGGCGTCGAGAACGCGCGGCGCGTTCTCCGCGGACGTCGGGGTGTAGCGGACCGTCGAGCCGTTCGTGAGACCCGGAACCACGGCCGCCGGGTCCCAGTCGATCTTCCATCCCTGGTCGGTCTCGGCGGCGGTACCGGACGTCGAGTAGCTCCAGATGCGCTCGGCGGGAGACGCCTGGGGCGTGGTGGTCGCAGTGGTCGTCGGAGTTGCGCTCGGAGTAGTGCTGCCCGCCGGCGGTGTGAAGGACCACGACCCCGACATCGTGAACGACTTCGCGTCCTCGTCCGCCGTCGTGACGGTGAAGGTGGGGGTCGCGTCCACCGTCCCGCCACCGCGCAGCCCGTCGTAGAGCTGGGTGAGGACGGTGCTCGCTCCGGCAGGGTCCGATGTCTCGGCCGCGGCTGCTGCCACATCTCCACTGCTCAACGCGGCGGCGAAGGCGTCGGCCACGGTGCGCGGCTGGGGTGGAGCGCTGTCGCCACAGGCGGAGGCCACCAACGCGGTCGCAACGAGAAGGGCAGTGAGAGACGTACGCACGAGGACGATCATGCCCCACACCTTGCCGGCATCAACGTAATTGTGTAATCATGTAATCACTGTTGCATCTGGCAACAGGACATCGAAAGGAAAATCCATGAGACACGAACATGGACCCGGCCACGGCCGAGGGCGCTTCGACGGCGCCGAACAGAACAGAGAACACCCGGGCTGGGCCCGCACACCCAACGGACGCGGCCCCGAAGGCCACGGTCGAGGCCGCGGACGCGGCGGACCCGGCGGACGCAAGTTCGGCCGGCCGGGCGGATGGCAACAGGCCGACGTTCCCGACGCCGCCGACGCAGCCGAGTGGTTCGTCGGACGCCTCCCCAGCGAGTGGTACGACGGATCACCGACCATCGAGGTCGACCGAGAAGAAATCGTGGTCGTCGGTGACCTGCCGAAGCCCGAAGCCGACAGTGACGCCGCCCTCGAGGGCCGTATCGCCCGCTTCCGTGAAACCACGCGCGACGACCGCATGCGGATCGCCGACGAAGCCGAGGCGCGCTACGGCCGCAAGGTTGCCTGGGGTGTCACGATAGACGGAAACACCACCCTCTTCACCCATCTCGCGGTGCCGGTGATGACGCGCCTGCGTCAGCCCGAGCGCAAGGTGCTCGACACCCTCGTCGACGCCGGCGTGGCCCGCTCGCGTGCCGACGCTCTGTCGTGGGCCGTGCGCCTCGTCGGAGAGCACACCGAGGAATGGCTGAGCGAGTTGCGCGACGCGATGTCCAAGGTGGACGACCTGCGCAGCAAAGGCCCGACGATCTGACCCCTCGCGAGCATCAAATCGCTCGACACTGCTTGCCCATTCGTTCTACGATAGGTACATGATCCTGTCGAGGTGAATCCCGAGCCCCGCGTGCGCACTTGCGCTCCGGACCCCTCACACCCTCGAGCAGGTACTCCATGTCATCCTCGGTTGTCATCTCCGATCTGTCCTTCACATTCCCCGACGGACGGCGACTCTTCGATCGCCTGAACGTCGTATTCGGTACGGGCAGAATCGGTCTCGTCGCCAACAACGGAACCGGCAAGTCGACGCTACTGAAGCTCATCGCCGGCGAACTCGACCCCGACTCCGGATCGATCACCGTCGACGGCTCCGTCGGCTATCTCCCACAGAACCTGACTGCGTCGCCGACCGACACCGTCGCGTCGGTCCTGGGTATCGCCGGCATTCGAACGGCGTTGCGACGCATCGAGTCCGGCTCGGCATCCGACATCGACTTCGACCTGGTCGACGGATACTGGGACATCGACGAACGGGCGATCGCGCTGCTGGGGCGCCTCGGATTGCATCGAATCGCCACTCGCCCAGACCAACTCGACCGGACGGTGGGGACGCTCTCGGGCGGCGAGCTCACCTTGCTGAGCCTTGCCGCCCGCCTGCTGGGCGACCCGGCCGTGTTGCTGCTCGACGAGCCGACCAACAATCTTGACGCCCGCGCACGGGGCGTGCTCGAGGCGGCACTGGACGCCTTCTCCGGGGCCGCGATCGTGGTCGGTCACGACCGCGGTCTCCTGGACACCGTCGACACGACGGTCGAATTGCGTTCCGTACGAGGGTCATCGGTCGAGCTGCGGGAGTTCGGTGGCAACTGGACGTTCTACACCGACACCGTCGACGCCGAGCAGGAGGCCGCGAGGTCGGCGCTGCGAGACGCGAAGAACGAGGTGAACAAGCAGAGCGCCGAGCTGGTAGACACCCAGATCAAGCTCGCCCGACGCGCACGGTACGGGCGAAAGATGAACGAGAACAAGCGGGAACCGAAGATAGTGATGGGCGCACGAAAACGTGCCGCCCAGCAATCGGCGGGCAAGCTGCGCATCGAACACGAGGGCCATCTGGACGATGCGCGAGCGAAACTCACCGCCGCCGAAGATTCGATTCGGGACGAGAAAACGATTCGGATCGACCTGCCGAACACCGAGGTCCGACCGGGGCAACGCGTCGTCGACCAGGAGGTGACACTCCTGTCCGGCTACGGCACAACACATCTCACGATCGACGGGCCGGAACGCATCGCACTGGTCGGTGACAACGGCGTCGGAAAGACGACCTTGCTCGACGCGCTGACACCGCTCGTTCCGTGGGCGTACCTGCGCCAGAACGTGACGACTCTCGACGAGAGCGCATCGGTGATCGACAACGTTGCTGCCGGTGCGCCGCACGTCCCTGTCACCGATCTCCGAGCGCACCTCGCGCGATTCCTGTTCCGCGGCAACGCCGCCGACGCGCCGGCCGGCACCCTCTCCGGTGGTGAGCGATTGCGGGCGGCGCTCGCGACGGTCCTGTTGTCGGACCCGGCACCTCGACTGCTGCTGCTCGACGAACCGACGAACAGCCTGGACGTCAGCAGCATCGACCACGTGACAGAGGCACTGTCGTCGTTTCGCGGATCCATGGTCGTGGTCAGCCACGACGAGTCCTTTCTGGAGGAACTCGGTATCACCCGACGCTGGTCGCTGACCGAATCGGGGATCGTCGACAGTCCGCAATAATGCAGGAGTGGACTTCGCAACCAACCCCGTCGACGGCACCCGCATCTTTTTCACGTCGACGGGCGCCGACACGGGCCCACCCGTTCTCCTCGTCCACGGCAGCCTGCTCAGTCACCAGATCTGGCGCACGTTCGGATACGTTCGCGCGCTCCGGGACAGCCACCGCCTGATACTCGTCGATCAGCGCGGGCACGGACGAAGCGACAAGCCGCGCGAGAGCGCCGCGTATTCGATGGACCTGATCACCGGCGACCTCCTCGCGGTGCTCGATGCGACCGAGACCGAGACGGTCGACTACGTCGGCTACTCGTTCGGCGGTCGAACCGGACTGCATCTCGCGGCGCGTGCGCCGCACCGCATGCGCTCCCTGATCGCGGGCGGGGCCAGCGCGGCGCCGCAGAAGGGCGCACTCGACGGCCTGTTCTTTCCGAACAGTGCCGACGTGCTCGAAGAGCGCGGTATGGAGGCGTTCATCGAGGAGTGGAGCACGCGCCGCATCTTTCCGGTCGACTCCGGGACTCGCGCGGCGTTCATGCGGAACGACGCGTTGGCCCTGGCCGCGTACTTCCGAGCGTCCGACGCCGACCCCGGGTTGCCGGACGAGGCGCTGACCTCGATGTCCGTTCCCACGACGATGTTCGTGGGCTCGGAGGACGTCGATCGCATCGACGACACTCGCCGCGCGGCAGCACTGATACCGGGCGCCGCCCTGCACGTGATTCGCGGGTACGACCACAGCACCACCGTTGCGGCACCCGAGGCGGTGAACTTGGTGAAGGCCGCTCTACTGTCGACGCATGGCTGATCGCTTCTGGAAAATTCTCGGCCGATCGGTGGCGAAGGGACACGCACGCACCCGCGACGCGGTGGCCCGGTCCGGCGCGCACGACGCCTGGGCCGAGGACGCCGACCCGAGCGCCGCGGCGGCCGAACTGCGCGGCGACGCGTTGCGCGATCTGCCCAAGTTCCTGGCTCTGGCTCGCCACACCGCCGACGCGTCGCTCGAGCTCCGGCCGTTCGACACCCAGCTCGTCGGCGCGGTCCGTCTCCTCGAGGGCGACGTCGTGGAAATGGCGACGGGTGAGGGCAAGACGCTGGCCGGTGCGATCGCCGCCGCCGGATACGTTCTGCGGGGTCGTGACGTGCACGTCATCTCCGTCAACGACTTCCTGGCGCGGCGCGACGCCGAGTGGATGGAACCCTTCTACACCGCGTTGGGCCTCACCGTCGGGTGGATCGACGCCTCGTCGACGGCGGATCAGCGTCGAGCCGCCTACGACTGCGACGTCACGTACGCCTCGATCAACGAGATCGGATTCGACGTCCTGCGCGATCACCTCGTGTTCGACGTGGCCGACCTGGTGTCCCCGACTCCCGACGTCGCGATCGTCGACGAAGCCGATTCCGTGCTCGTCGACGAGGCGCTGGTGCCTCTGATTCTGGCCGGTTCGTCGAGCTCGGACGTGCCGACGGCCGAGGTGTTCGACGCCATCAGCGACCTCGAAGCCGGTGTCCACTACGACACGGACCCGGAGAAGCGCAACGTCTTCCTCACCGACGAGGGCGCGGAGGCGCTCGAGAAGAAGCTCGGCGACATCGATCTGTATTCGGAAGAACACGTCGCCACCACGCTGGTGCAGATCAACGTCGCCCTGCACGCGTTGGTTCTCGTGCGCAAGGACGTCGACTACATCGTCCGCGGCGGACAGGTGCAGCTGGTCAACGCATCTCGGGGCCGGGTGGCGGAGTTGCAGCGCTGGCCGGACGGTCTCCAGGCGGCGGTCGAGGCCAAGGAAGGCTTGTCGCGCACCGAAACCGGAGAAGTGTTGGACACGATCACCGTGCAGGCGCTGATCGGCCGCTACGCCACGGTGTGCGGCATGACGGGAACTGCACTGGCCGCCGGCGAGCAGTTGCGCAAGTTCTACGACCTCGGCGTGTCGGTGATCGAGCCCAACGAGCCGAACATCCGTGTGGACGAGGCAGATCGGGTGTACACGACCGCCGAAGAAAAGAACGCGGCGCTGGTCGACGAGATCGTGGAGGTCCACGAGACCGGACAGCCGGTTCTCATCGGAACCCACGACGTCGCGGAGTCGGAAGCATTGGCGCAGCGGCTCGTCGACCGAGGCGTTCCCGCGGTGGTACTCAACGCCAAGAACGACGCGGAGGAAGCGGAGATCGTCGCCCGCGCAGGTCAACTCGGCGCGGTGACCGTCTCGACGCAGATCGCCGGCCGCGGAACCGACATCCGGCTCGGTGACGGTGTGGCCGACCTCGGCGGACTCCTGGTGGTCGGTACCGAGCGCTACGTCACCGAGCGTCTCGACAACCAGTTGCGCGGACGCGCAGGGCGACAGGGTGATCCGGGGCGCTCGGTCTTCTTCGCCAGTTGGGACGACCGCCTGGTGCGGTCCCATCTCCCCCCCGGCGACCGCCCCGGCACGTCCAACGACGACGGCTACATCGAATCATCCGCTGCAGCAAAGCGAATCGATCACGCGCAGCGGATCGCCGAGGGGGAAATGCTGTCGGCCCACTCGCTGACGTGGAGATACAACCAGCTCACCGCGCAACACCGGTCGATCGTCGACGCGCGTCGCCACTCCCTGCTCACGACGGACGAAGCGTGGGTTCTGCTGTCCGGGAGAAACACCGAGCGTGCCGAGGAACTGCAGGAGACGTTCGAGCTGCCGACGCTCGAACGCGTTGCGCGACAGATCGTTCTGCACAATCTGGACAGTGCGTGGTCGGACTACCTGGCCTACCTCGCCGACGTCCGCGAGTCGATCCACCTGCGAGCACTGGGCCGCGAGAATCCCCTCGACGAGTACCACCGGATTGCGATCGACGCGTTCCGCACTCTGGAGGCACGGGCACTCGAGAAGTCCGACCAGGTGTTCCTGACGGCGGCGGTGACGGAGGACGGACTGGATCTCGTCGGCGCGGGTGTTCGGCGGCCGTCCTCGACGTGGACCTACATGGTGCACGACAACCCGTTCGAGAACAGCGGGAGCGCATTTCGCCTGTAGTTCTGGTGCTCTGATCGGGTGCGGCAACGGATTCGATTCACGTTGCCGCACCCGAGTTCGGGGGGCGCTAGATCTTTGCGCCGGTCTCGGGGTGGAACAGGTACACCTGCCCGTCCCGCTTGTTCAGGGTGATCGTATCCCCGATACGGGCCGGCGCGCGATGCGGAGAGCGAGCGACGATGGACGCGGGCGTTCCGTCCAGGCCGCGGATGTCTCCGGAAGCGAAGTGCGCGTACAGGTAGGACTCGTTGCCCAGCTCTTCCACGAGGTCGACGACCACCGACAGGCCGTCACCGGTCGACTCACCGATGGCGAGCTGCTCGGGTCGCAAACCGACCGTCACGGTGTCGACACCGGTCGACGCCAGCGCCGTCAGCTGCGCGCGTTCGAGCGGAAGGGTGGAGTTGCCGATCTTCACCCCGCCCGAGACCACCGGCACCGTGAACAGATTCATCGCGGGCGAGCCGATGAAGCCGGCGACGAATGCGTTGACCGGGTGGTCGTACAGCTCGGTGGGCGCCGCGAACTGCTGCAGCTTGCCGTCTTTGAGGATCGCCACTCGATCACCCATGGTCATCGCCTCGACCTGATCGTGCGTGACGTAGACCGTCGTGGTGCCGAGCCGGCGCTGCAAAGCCGCGATCTGCGTACGCGTCTGCACACGTAGCTTGGCGTCGAGGTTCGACAGCGGCTCGTCCATGCAGAAGACCTGCGGTTCACGAACGATGGCGCGCCCCATGGCAACTCGCTGACGCTGTCCACCGGAGAGCTTGCCGGGCTTGCGGTCGAGGTACTCGGTGAGGTCGAGCAGCCGGGCGGCCTCCGCCACGCGGGCCTGACGCTTCTCGAGGCTGACCCCACGCATCTTGAGCGCGAATCCCATGTTCTCCCCGACGGTCTTGTTGGGGTAGAGCGCGTAGTTCTGGAAGACCATCGCAATGTCGCGGTCCTTCGAGGGCACGCCGACCATGTTCTTGCCGCCGATTTCGATTGCGCCGCCGTCGATCTCCTCGAGTCCGGCCAGCATCCGGAGGGCGGTGGACTTGCCGGACCCGGACGGTCCGACCAGGACGATGAACTCGCCGTCCTGGATGTCGAGATCGAGCGAGTCGACGGCGAGCTTGTCAGCGCCCTCGTAGATGCACGATGCTTGCTTGTACGCGATTGCAGCCATGATTTCTCCTATTTGATGGCGCCGAAGGACAGGCCGCGCACGAGCTTGTTCTGCGCAAACCATCCGGCGAGGACGACGGGGAGGGCTGCGAACGTCGCAGCGGCGGAGAGCTGGGCCCAGTACAGACCCTGACCGGTGATGAAGCCGACGAGGTACACCGGAATGGTCTGAGCCTGAACAGCAGTGAGGTTGACGGCGAAGAAGAACTCGTTCCACGAGAAGATCACGCAGATGAGCGAGGTCGCCGCGATGCCGGGCGAGACGAGAGGCAGGATGACCTCGCGCACCGACGTCCACAGCGACGCACCGTCCATGCTCGCTGCTTCGAGCAGTTCGCTCGGCACTTCGAGGAAGAACGAGCGCATCATCCACACCGCGATCGGCAGATTCATCGCTGTGTAGAGGATCACCAGGGTCCAGATGTTGTCGAGCATTCCGATGTCGCCGACGATGACGTACAGCGGCACGATGGCCGCCACGACCGGCAGCATCTTGGTCGAGATGAAGAAGAACAGGACGTCCTGGGTCTTCTTGACGGGGCGCAGCGAGAGCGCGAACGCGGCCGGAACACCCAGCAGCAGAACGAGAGCCGTCGAGACGATCGTCGCGAACGCGGAGTTCAGCAGCGTGGTTCCGATGCCGCTGTCCAGCACACCGCGGTACTGGTCGAGCGTGGGGGCGAAGAAGATCTTGGGCGTGGCCGTGTAGGCGTCGGCTTCCTGCTTGAAGCCGGTGATCACCATCCACAGCACCGGGAAGAAGAACACGATGCCGGCAACCCAGGCCACGACCGACCAGATCGACCCGGTCCCCCACTTGCCCTTCCGCTTCAGGGGAACGGCTGTGTCCTTGCCCTTTTCCGTCGTTCGCCTGTCGGTAGCGGTACTCATCACGCAGCCTCCTCGGTTCCGCTGAAGCTCTTGAAGATCAGTCTCAGCGCCAGGGTGCTGACGATGATGGTGGCGACCACGGTGACGACGCCCATGGCCGCTGCCTGCCCGATGTCGAATCCCAGGAAGGCACGTTGGTAGATGTAGAAGGGCAGGTTCGACGACGCGACGCCCGGTCCACCGGACGTCATCATGTAGACGGCGTCGAAGGTGTTGATCAGGTAGATCGCACCGAGTACCGCGCCGAGCTCGATGAAGCGGCGCAGATGCGGCAGGGTGAGTTCACGGAAGAGCTCGAACGGTCCCGCCCCGTCCACGCGGGCTGCTTCGGCGATGTCCTTGGGCATCGACTGCAGTCCCGCGAGGATCAGCAGCATCATGAACGGCGTCCACTGCCAGATCAGGTTCACCATCACCGAGGCGAGCGGAAAGCGTGACACCCAGTCGATCTGGTCCACTCCGAACGGGCCGAGCACGAAGTTGATCAACCCGAAGACCGGATCGAACATCGTGGTCTTCCAGATCAGAGCGCCGGCGACGGGGGTGATCAGGAACGGGGTGATCAGCAGCGTGCGAACCAGGCTGCGGCCGATGAATTTCCGGTCCAGCAGCAGCGCGAGCAGCAGGCCGAGCACCACCGAGATGATGACCGTGCCGACGATCATGATCACCGTGTTGAACGCGACCTGACGGAACTGGCTGTCCCGGAACACGTCCACGTAGTTGTTGAGCCAGTTGAACTGTCGGGAGCCGGGGCGCACGAGGTTCCAGGACTGCGTCGAGTAGTACAGCGTGAACAGGAACGGAACCTGGGTGACGATGATCGCGAAGACCATGGCCGGCAGCAGCGGCCCGCGGCGGCGCCACCCTTCCGCTTTCGAGATCGTCCGCGGACGCGGTTCGAATCGCTGCGAATCGGCCTGTGCCGATTCGACTTCGGTCGTGGTCATCCCTGGCCCTCCTGGTAGGTCTTACCGACCACTTCGGCGTATTGCTGCGCTTGTTCCAGCGCGTCCTGGACGCTCTTCTGCCCTGCCACCGCGGCACTGATCTGTTGACTGACTCGTGTTCCCAGGTCCTGGAACTCGGGAATGGTCAGGAACTGCACGCCCGTGTACGGCACCGGTTGCACGGTGGGTTTGTTCGGGTCGGCACTGTCGATCGAATCGAGGGTCACCTGACCGAAGGCCGCCGAGGCTTCCTTGTACTCGGGAATCTCGTAGGTGGACAGGCGACTTCCCGGAGGAACGCGTGACCATCCGAGCTCGGTACCGACCTTCTTCAGGTACTCCTTGTTCGTCATCCACGAGACGAACTTCCATGCGTCGTCCGGGTTCTCGGAGGTCTTCGGAATGCCGAGTGCCCACGAGTAGAGCCAGCCGTTGTCGCCCTTGGCCGCCGAGGGTGCCTTTGCGTAGCCGATCTTGCCTACGACGGTGCTGGACGTGGGGTCTTCGAGCACCGACACCGCCGAGGTGGCGTCGTACCACATGGCCGTCTGCCCCTGCGCCAACTGCGTTCCGCACTCGCTGAAGCCGCTCGTCGCCGCGCCGGCCTGTCCGTGGGTGCGCACGAGGTCGACGTAGAACTGAACGGCCTTCACCACTTCGGGACTGGTGAGCTGCGCGTTCCAGTTCTCGTCGTACCACCGGCCGCCGAAGGCGTTGATGACCGTGTCGAGGGGGGCGAGAACCTCACCCCAACCGGGCTTGCCGCGCAGACAGATGCCCGACATGCCGGGCTGATCGAGCTTGGCGGCAGCGTCGGCGACCTGATCCCAGGTGGGTTCGGCCGGCATGGTGATACCGGCCGCCTCCATGAGGTCCTTGCGGTACATCAGGAACGACGACTCGCCGTAGAACGGCACCGAGTACATGCTGCCCTCGTAGGACAACGACTCCTTCAGCGTCGGGATGAAGTCGTTCTCGTCGTATCCCGGTGTGGCGTCGGCGTACTCGGACAGATTGGTGAGCCAACCGTTCTCGGCCCACTGCGGGGTCTCGAAGTTGCTGATCATCACCACGTCGAACTCGCCGCCACCGGTGGCCACCGATGCGGTGATCTTGGCGCGGGCCTCGTTCTCCGAGAGCGACACGAACTTGAGATTGATGCCGGGGTTCTCGGCCTCGAACTCGGGTGAGAGCGAAATCGCGTCCGCCATCTGCGAATTCGACACGATGGCAACGGTGATGGTCTTGCCCCCGCTCTCACCTCCGAACGACCCGGCTCCCGCGCACCCTGTCGCGACGAGAGCCGTCGCCGCGACCAGCGCTATCAGTTTCTTCATACCGTTTCCTTCCAACTGTCCTCGAGCATGTGTGCACAGGCGATGTCGGTCACGAGGACCTTGGCCAGACCGCCGCGGAGCGCACCGAGGATGGCCTCGTGTTTTCGCGCCCCACCCGAGATGAGAATCGTGTGAGCGCAGGCTCTGATGTCGCCCAACGGGACCGAGAGCGTGCGCGCCGGCAACGACCCGCCGACGTCCCTGCCGTCGCGGGTGAAGAACCGTCCACCCACTTCTCCGACGGCTCCGAGTTCGTCGAGTTCGCTCAGAACGTCCGAGTCGATGAAGCTGCCTTCGAACAGCGTGGTCGACGTGGACACCGGGCCGAGTCCGAAGAACATGACGTCGGCGGTGCGCCCCGCATCCAGAGCCTTGGACATCACCGAATCCCGCTGCAGCGCAGTCACGGTGGCGGGGTCGGCGTAGAGGGGCGCGTTGAGGCGCATGGTGGAGGCCTGCATCTGCTCGGCGCACTGCCCGAGTACGTAGTCGACACCGGTCTGGTAGTCCGATGCGGCACTCATCGAGCCGTCCATCTGCACCACCCGCGCGCACCGGCCGGTGCGGCCCGCGAGACCCTGCGCGACGGCGACAGTCTCGGGGCCCCACGTGAATCCGACGGTGGCGCCCGGCTGGGTCCGTCGCACGAGAACCGACGCTGCGGCGCGGCCCAGTGCGTCGTAGCGGCCGTCGTTGTCGTCGACGTTGCTGTTCACGACCAGGACCTCGTCGATGCCGTACTTCTGCTCGATGGAGCGTTCGATGTCGGGGTAGACGGACCCGGCCAATGCCTCGGGGACACGAACCTCGATGCGTACCAACCCTTGTGCGCGGGCACGGGCGACCAATCGGCCGGCGGTCGGGCGGGAGACGCCGAGCTTCGCGGCGATCTCGGCCTGGGTTGCTCCGTCGAGGTGGTACATCGTGGCGGCGCGCAGGGCGAGGCGAAGGTCGTCGGTGTTGATCGCGACTCCGGTCATCTCCGCCTCCTGGTGTGAGCAAATGCTCACGTGGTGTTCATCTGCTCACTAAGCTAACATTCAGGTGTGATCCACACAACAGTTTCTGGGAAAGTCCCCCAGTCCATGCGAGCCAGCGTGCTGACCAGGCCCGGCGTCATCGAGGTGCAGGAGCGGCCCGTCCCCACCCCGGCGCCCGACGAAGTCCTGGTCCGCGTTGCGTCGGTGGGCGTCTGCGGATCGGACGCGCATTACTACCGCGAGGGCCGGATCGGCGACTTCGTCGTCGAGAAGCCGATCGTGTTGGGGCACGAGGCGTCCGGGGTGATCGTGGCCGTCGGTGACGACGTCTCACCCGACCGCGTCGGACAGCGGGTCTCGATCGAGCCCCAGCGCCCCGACCCCACGAGCGACGAGTCCCGGCGCGGCCTCTACAACCTCTGCCCGCACATGGAGTTCTACGCGACGCCGCCCATCGACGGAGCGCTGTGCGAGTACGTGCGCATCCAATCCTCGTTCGCGCACACCGTCTCCGACGACATTTCCGACGACGCCGCCGCGCTGTTCGAGCCACTGTCGGTCGGAATTGCGTCTGCCCGGAAAGCGCGGATCAGCGGCGGCTCCTCGGTCCTGATCGCCGGCGCCGGACCTGTCGGCCTCGTCACCGCACAGGTCGCCCGCGCGTTCGGTGCAACCGAGGTGATCGTGTCCGACATCGCGGAAGGTCGGCGCGCCAACGCACTGAAGTTCGGCGCTACTCGCGTCGTCGACCCTGCCGCAGAGGACGTTCGATCGCTGCGTGTCGACGCGTTCGTCGACGCGTCGGGCGCCCCGCGCGCCGTCGTCGACGGCATCCACGCCGTGGCCCCCGCCGGCACCGTCGTGCTCGTCGGGATGGGCGGCGACGAGTATTCGCTGCCGGTCTCCACCATTCAGAACCGAGAGCTGGTGCTGACCGGCGTCTTTCGCTACGCCAACACCTGGCCGGCCGCGCTGTCGCTGGTGCGTAGCGGCGCAGTCGATCTGGACTCCATGGTGACCGCTCGATTCGCCCTGGCCGACGTGGAGAAGGCGCTGAACGCCGACCGCGAACCGGGCAGCATCAAGGCCGTCGTCACCCTCACCCCGACACAGGAGGACCACTCGTGAAACTCGATGCGGCGGCGCTGGCGAGTATCGACCCGTCGGTGGCCGTACCCACCTACGACCGGTCGACGGTCACCGCCGGGATCGTCCACTTCGGTGTCGGCGGTTTCCACCGGGCGCACCAAGCCATGTACGTCGACCGCCTGCTGACCGAAGGAAAGGGAACCGAGTGGGGAATCTGCGGCGTCGGAGTTCTGCCCGGCGACCGGAAGATGAAGGAGGTCATGGACTCTCAGGACTGCCTCTACACCCTCGCTCTGAAGCACGCCGACGGAACCTGGGACACGCGCGTCATCGGGTCCATCGTGGAGTACCTCTTCGCACCCGACGATCCGGATGCCGTGGTCGAGAGGCTCGCTGCCGAGACCACCCGCATCGTCTCGTTGACGGTGACCGAGGGCGGATACAACTTCTCCCCGACCACCGGTGAGTTCGACGCCGCCAATCCCGCTGTGCAGCGGGATCTCGAGCCGGGCGCACTCCCCTCGACGACTTTCGGTCTCGTCGTGGAGGCGTTGGCGCGGCGGCGCGAGCGGGGCATCGAACCGTTCACCGTGATGTCGTGCGACAACATCCCCGAGAACGGCCACATGGCCCGGTCCACGTTCACCGCCTTTGCCCGCCTGAAGGATCCCGATCTGGCGCAGTGGATGGAAGATCATGTGCGCTTTCCCAATTCGATGGTGGACCGCATCACCCCGGCCACCACGCCCGACGTCGTGGAGCAGATCGGCGAGCGCTTCGGCATCGACGACGGCTGGCCCGTCGCAGGCGAGCCATTCACACAATGGGTTCTCGAGGACAGCTTTTCGATGGGACGGCCCCCATTCGAGGACGTCGGTGTGCAGCTCGTCGACGACGTCACCCCGTACGAACTCATGAAGCTCAGGCTCCTGAACGCAAGCCACCAGGCCCTCTGCTACTTCGGCTACCTCGCCGGATATCGCTTGGTCCACGAGGTGGCACAGGATCCCCTGTGGCAGCGCTTCCTCCTCGCCTACATGGACGACGAGGCCACGCCCACCCTCCAACCCGTCCCCGGCATCGACCTGACCGAGTACAAACACACTCTGGTGGAACGCTTTTCCAATCCCGAGATCCGCGACACGGTGGCGCGGCTGTGCGCGGAATCCTCCGACCGCATCCCGACGTGGCTGGTCCCGGTGATCACGTCGAACCTCGCCGCCGATCGACCGGTCACCCTGTCCGCGGCCGTCGTCGCATCCTGGGCCCGGTACGCGGAGGGCACGGACGAGGACGGTCAGCCGATCGAGATCGTGGATCAGTTGAAGGAGTCCCTGGTCCCGCTGGCCCGTGAGGGCGGCACTGCCTTCGTCGAGAACCGGAGGCTTTTCGGAGACCTGGCGGACGACGCGCGGTTCGTGGAGGCGTACTCCGCAATGCTCGAGTCGCTGCACACGCGTGGGGCGCGGGCGACGTTGGAGGGGCTGATGGAGGGACGGTAGGGCCCCGCCTACACACCTCGCCCTCACACCCGGTCCAACACCGTCGCGAAGGCGACTTCGGCCGCCCCCACCAGCGAGGCCCTCGACCCCAGCGCCGCATGACGCAGGTGTACGCCGAACTGCCGCACCACGAGTGACTCGCTCAACGCCGTCGTGAGACGATCCTGCACCGCGGGAAGCAGATCGGCGAAGAGGCCTCCGAACACGACGACGCGTGGGTCGAACATCGCGACGACGTTGCGCAGGCCCAGCGCAAGCCACTCGACGTACTCGTCCAGCACGGGGTCGCCGGGAGTGCAGGCTCTCAGCCGTTCGCACAACTCGTCGATGGTGGCGTCTTCCGGGAGGCCGACGGCGCGCTGCATGGCGAAGCGCCCCACCTCGGTTTCCCAGCAGCCGAGCGACCCACAACCGCAGCGGCGTCGACCGTTGATTCCCGTGTGGCCCAGTTCGACTGCGTATCCGCCGGCGCCGACCACGGTGACTCCGCCGCTGATGACTCCGCCGCCGACACCCACGTCGGCCATCAAGTAGACCACGTCGTCGACGTCCTGCGCGGCGCCGCGGACGTGCTCGGCGAGGGCGCCCAGATTGGACTCGTTGCCCACGAACACATCGATCCCGGTCTCGGTCGCAAGCATCTCGCCGAGGGGTACGTCGACCCATCCGAGATTCGGTGCCGAGCGCACCAGGTTGTCGGACGAGCGCACCAGGCCGGGAACGGCCACGCCCACTGCACTCGGCGGACGGTCGAATCTCCCGCCGAGATCGGTGACGGCGTCACCCAGAAGTCGCACCAGCACCTGCGGATCGAACTCTCCCACGGGAGGTTCGACGCGTTCCTCCGCCAGAACGGAACCGCCGAGCCCGACGGCGGCTACCGTCAACCAGTCGATGGCGGCGTCGACCGCCACCACCCACACCGACGACGGGACCGGGGCCACGACCAACGACGGACGGCCGGCGGTACCCCCGCTGGAATCGGGGTTCTCGGACACGAGGCCGTCGCCGACGAGTTCGTCGACGACGGCCTTGATCGTGCTCCGGTTGAGCTCCAACCGATCCGCCAGGTCGGTACGGGTGCGTTCACCGCCGAGGTGAAGGCTCCGCAACACGGCAGTCCGGTTGGCGCGACGGATTCCGTCGGGTCGAGTTCCCGTGTCCTCGCGGGCAACTCGTCGCGGACTCATCGTGCAACAGGTGACCTGCGACGCGACAGAGCGTCCACACTGGCGGCGAGCAGCAGCACCAGTCCGGTGACGATGGAGACCACCGCTGCCGACTGCCCTTGCAGCCTGAGCCCGTTGTCGATGATCGCGATGACGGCAGCGCCGATCACCGCGTCCCGGACTCGCCCGCGTCCACCGAACAGCGACGTTCCACCGATCACGGCGGCGCCCACGGCGAAGAGCAGCGTATTGCCGCCTCCCGCTTGCGGATCCACCGAACCCACCTTCGAGGCGGCGACGATGGCTCCCACCGCCGCGATGGTCGACGAGACGATGAAGACGCTCATCCGAATACGCCGCACGTCGATACCGGCTCGGCGAGAGGCTTCCGCGTTGCCACCCACCGAATAGACGTGCCGCCCGTACGAGGTGCGGTCCAGAACGAACGTTGCGACCACCAGAATCGCGACGACGATCGGAACCACGTACGGGATGCCGGAGATGGTGAGCAGAGCCGGGTTCGGGCTCCGGTTCACCGTCATCGCCCACGTTGCCAGCGCGCCGAAGACCACGAGGGCTCCGATCTTGAGCGCGAGCAGCGCGGTGGGAGGTGCGATCAGGCCCTTGCTGATTCGGCTTCGCTGCCGGGCGAGATTCACCACGGCATAGCCACCGACCACGACGGCGAACAACACCCAGCTGGCCCATACCGGCAGGCTGCGGTTCGCGATCGCGAACAGGACCGTGTTGTCGGAGAGGCCGAGAGTGCCGCCCTCACCGATCAGCTGGAGAACGACGCCACCCCACGCGAGGAACAGTGCCAGTGTCACGACGAACGACGGAATGCCGACGCGGGACACGAGGAAGCCGGTGAGACATCCGATGGTGCCGCCGACGCACACCGCGAGAAGGATCTCGATCCACGGATTGGCCGGTACGCCGATCAGGGCGATGAGCAGAGCGATCGCCGCGAGCGCGGTGCCCGCCCACAGCTTGGTGATCGCCGCCAGCACACCACCGAGGAGCAGCACGATGCAGAACACGACGAAGACGCCGGTTCCCATGCCGCCCAGCAGATTTCCGCCCTGCGTGTAGTGCAGCGCGAGAACAGCCGCCGCGACACCAGACCCGGTACCGGCCGACAGGTCGATCTCCCCGAGGAGGAGAACGAACACCAGTCCCATGCCGATGAGCGCAGTGGCCGCACCCTGCGTGAGCAGGTTGGACAGGTTGTTCAGCGTGAGGAACTGATCGGACAGCGCCGTGAACACGATGAGAAGAACGACGAGACCGGCCAGCGCCGGCAGCGCACCCAGCTCACCGCCCCGCAAGCGGGCCACATAATCACGGCCCGCTCCCGAGAAGGACTGCTGCTTGGTGTCGATCGAGAAGTCGCTGCCTGCCTGGCCCTGCGGGGAGGCCGGAGGCCGGCCGGAATCGTCGGTCGTTCCCACCTCGGCCGTCATATGGTCACCGCTTTCGCTTCTGCCTTGGCCAGCCCGATGTCGCCGGACCGACCGGTGGTGATGAGTTCGACGATCTGGCCGACGCTCACGTCCTCCGCACGCACCTGAGCGGCCATGCGGCCCAGGAAGAGTGCGGCCACCGAGTCGGAGACCTCCTTGACGTCGTTCATGTTGTGGCTGATGAGCAGCACGCCGACACCGGAATCGGCAAGGCGCCGAACGAGATCGAGCACCTGCCTCGTCTGGGCGACACCGAGCGCGGCGGTCGGCTCGTCGAGCAGCACCACCTTGCTCTGCCACAGAACGGATTTCGCGATGGCCACCGTCTGCCGCTGTCCACCGGACAAAGCGGCGACGGGTGTGCGGACGGACTTGACCGTCCGCACCGACAGCGACGCGAGGGTGTCCCGCGCCGCCTGCTCCATCGATCCCTCGTCGAGCAGGCCCTTGGACGTGCGCTCACGGCCGAGGAACATGTTCTGCACGATGTCGAGGTTGTCGCACAGCGCGAGGTCCTGGTACACGACCTCGATACCCAGCGCCGCAGCATCTTTCGGGCTGCCCACGGTGACGGGCTTGTCGGCGAAGAGCGTCTCGCCGGAGTCCGTGCTGTGGATGCCGGCGATGCACTTGACGAGCGTCGACTTGCCGGCGCCGTTGTCACCGACGAGCGCCGTCACCTCACCTGCTTTGATGGTGAGGTCGACGTCGTGCAGCACGTGCACCGGCCCGAAACTCTTGTTGATTCCCCGCAGTTGCAGGATCGTTTCCGTCATCGGCGGATCAGGAGATGCCGGCGGTGGCGCATGCCGCAGCCATGTCACCCGCGCAGAGATCGCTCGCCGACACCGCACCGCCGTCCACTGCCACCTTGACGTTGTCCTTGGTGATGGTGACCGGGGTGAGGAGCACGGACTTGACCTGGCGGTTGCCGGTCGGATCTTCGGACGTGGCAGACGCTTTGGCGTCGGCAGCCGAGGTGTCACCCTTGGCGAGATCGATCGCGAGTTCGGCGGCAGCCGCTGCTTCCTGCGCGACGTCCTTGAACACGGTCATGCACTGATCGCCGCGGAGCACTGCCTTGAGGCCGTCCTCGGTGGCGTCCTGTCCCGTGACGGGAACCTGGCCGTTGAGACCGTTCTTCTGCAGCACCGTGATGACCGCGCCGGCGAGACCGTCGTTCGCGGCGAGAACGCCGTCGACCTTGCCTCCGTTGGCGGTGAGCAGCTGCTCGAAGGTGGTGCCGCCGACCTGGTTGTCCCACTCGGGAATTGCCTGGTCGCCGACGAGACGCAGTGCGCCCGAGTCGTACTTCGGCTGGAGCACCTGCAGTGCACCGGCCTTGAAGAGGGTCGCGTTGTTGTCGGTGGGCGAACCGTCGATCTGGATGATCTGGGCTCCGGGCATGTCGCCGACACAGTCGACGAGACCCTGTCCCTGCAGATTTCCGACCGTCGTCGAGTCGAAGGAGACGTAGTAGTCGGCCGAGCCGCCGAGGGTGAGGCGGTCGTAGTCGATGGTGGCGACGCCGGCTTCCTTGGCCTTCTTCTGCACTGCCGCACCGGATTCGGACGACAGGTTGCTCATCAGGATCACCTTGGCGCCCTGGCTGATCATCGAGTCGGCGATGGAGGAGAACTTGGTGGTGTCACCCTCGGCGTTCTGGATGATCGGGTCCAGGCCGGCGTCGGACAGCGCCTTCTGCAGAAGCGGGCGGTCCTGGGACTCGTACCGTGCGGACGACTTGGTGTCGGGCAGGATGACGCCGACTTTGGTTCCGCCGTTGCTGCTGCCGCCGCTGTCGGACGATCCGCTGCCGCCGCCACTGCTGTTGCTGCCGCACGCACTGACGGCGAGCATGAGTCCCACACCGGCCACGGCGACGGCGATCTTCTTGTTCTGCATCTCGAGACATGTCCTTCCGGTTCAGCCGGCCCCGACGAGGCGGCTTTAGTTGCGAGCGACAACATAACCCGCAATGTGATCCGGACAACATCTTTTCGAAATAGTGGTACGGCTAACCAGAAATTCCGTCCGTCAGATCCCGCACCTCGGCGTAGCGCTCCCGCACCGCCGGCGTCGGATCCGCCTCGAACCGCTGCACGTCGGCGAGCTCCCAGTCGGGCGGCTGATCCTTACCGGACGCCACCCACGCGGCCTGCCGAGCGGCCCCGTCGGCCACGTACTCCCCCGGAGGCGGCACGTCGACGGGGACACCGAACACCGCCGGAGCCAGTCTGCGAACGGCCTCGGATTTCGCGCCGCCGCCGACCAACAGCACCCGTCGCACGGTCGCACCCTGCTCGACGAGATGATCGATGCCGTCGGCCAGACTGCACAGCAAACCCTCGACGGCAGCTCTGGCCAGATGGCCCGGTGTCGCGGTGCTCAGCCGCAGCCCGTGCACCGCGCCGGTAGCCTCGGGCCGGTTGGGGGTGCGCTCGCCCTCGAGGTAGGGCACCATGACCAATCCCTCACTGGCAGTGGACAACGCAAGTCGCGACAGCTCGTCGTGGTCGACGCCGAGAAGCCGGGCGGTCGCGTCGAGAACGCGAGCGGCGTTGAGCGTGCACACAAGTGGCAGGTGGCGACCGGTTGCGTCGGCGAATCCCGCGACCAGGCCGGACGCATCGCGCGGCGCCACCGCCGATACCGCCGACACCACACCGGACGTTCCGATGGACACCACCAGATCACCTTCACGCGCACCGAGTGCGAGAGCCGCGGCCGCGTTGTCACCCGTGCCGGGACCGATCGTCGCGCCCGACGACGTGGTGCCGATCGCCTCGGACGGGTCGGCGACGCGGGGCAGGTCGGGTCGCCGCCCCCGAGAAGACAATTCGAGCAGGTCGACGCGATACTCGTTGTCGCGCGCCGAGAACCAGCCCGTGCCGCTGGCGTCGCCCCGGTCGGTGGCGAGCGCCGACAGATCGGTCGCGCCGCCGAGGTGCCAGCTCAGGAAGTCGTGCGGAAGGCACACCGCCGCAGTGCGATCCGCGTTCTTCGGTTCGTTGTCCGCCACCCATCGCAGCTTGGACGCCGTGATGGACGCGACCGGAACGACGCCCACCGCGTCGGCCCACTGCTGCGCGCCGCCGAGATCGGAAATCAAGTCGTCCGCGGACGAGGACGACCGGTTGTCGTTCCACAGCAATGCCGGTCGCACGACGGCTCCGGAGTCGTCGAGGCAGAGAAGTCCGTGTTGCTGAGCTCCCACGGCCACCGCCGCGACGCCGTCCATACCGCCGGCATCGTCGATCGCGGTTTTCAGAGCGTCGAGCCACCGCTGCGGGTCGATCTCGGTACCGTCCGGATGCGACGCTCGGCCACTTCGAACCAGAAGACCGGAATCGGCATCTCGAACAACGACTTTGCAGGATTGGGTGGACGAATCGACACCCATCACCAACGCCATGCATTCACGCTACCGTGATGCCATGGCAGCCCGGGACGAACCGCAGGACTCCTTCCGTCTGGGCGTCATGCGCGCGGCTCTCGAGCTGTTCGAGACGCAGGGATACGACGCGACGACGGTCGACCAGATCGCCGACCGGGCCGGCATCTCCCGTCGTACGTTCTTCCGTCAGTTCGGGTCCAAGGACGATGTGGTCTTCGTCGACCACGACGTTCTGCTCGCCCGGATCCGCGAATCGCTCGATCGCACCGACGTCGCGCCTCGGGACGCGGTGTGCAGTGCAGCGTTGCAGGTGTACGAGCGATTCGCCGGGACGCCGGACACGACGCGGCGCCGGTATCGCGTCGTGCAGGCCGTCCCGACCTTGCGGGAACGCGAGTTGGTGATGGTGCTGCGGTACGAGCAGCTCTTCGTCGGCACGTTGCGTGAGCGCACGCCCGACGCCGACCCGCTCACCACCGTGCAGTTCGCCGCCGCGGTGACCGCAACCCACAACTACCTCCTGCGGCGATGGCTGCGCGATCCCGATGCGGTCACTCGCGACGACGTCGTCGTGGCCCTCGCCGCCGTCCAGGAGCGTTTCGGTGATCGCGCGTCGAACCCGCAGGTCGGACCCACCGTGGCGGTCCTCCCCGCGGGCACGTCGCCGCAGGAGGTGACGGCCGTGCTGGCCCGTCACTTCGGCTCTACCGGCTGACAGTCCGGTCGGCCGAGTTCTCAGCAGGTACGTCGACAGATGTCTTCGTCTCCGACTCCGCCGGGCGACGGATCAGAAGCACGGTGGCCGCTGCGATCGCCGAGCATGCCGCCAGCGCGTAGAGGCCCCAGGTGACCGAGCCCGTGGCTTCCTGAATCAGACCGAACGAGAACGGTGCGACGAAGCCGCCGAGGTTGCCGACCGAGTTGATCACCGCGATAGCCGCGGCCAGCACCATCGGGTGCAGCGTCGACTGCGGGATGGACCAGAAGAGCGGGCTGGCGCTCTTGAAGCCCATTGCCGCGACACACAGGAAGATCAGCGCGATCCACGGCGTCGCGATCGCCGCCAGGAAGGTTCCGACGGCCGCAGTGAGCAATGCGGCGATGAGCAGCGGGCGGCGGTTGCCGGTCTTGTCGCCCAACTTGGACGAGTAGTACATCGCGAAGATGGCGCAGATCCACGGCAACGAGGACAGGAGTCCGACGGTGATGTCGTTCGTTCCCTCGATGCGGCGCACGATCGACGGGAGCCAGAAGGTGTTGGCGTAAATCGAGAGCTGGATGGCGAAGTAGATCCACACGAACAGCATCAGCTTGGGGTCTAGCAGCATGCGCCACCGCGAACGGCCGTCGGCCATGCCGGACTTCGCGGCCTTCTCCGCTTCCTCGCGGGCTATGGCGTCGGTCAGGTCACGCTTCTCCTCGTCGCTCAGCCAGCGGGCGTCCTTCACGTGCGAGTCGATCAGGAAGTACGCGATGATGCCGACGGTGATCGTGAGCAGACCCTCGATACCGAACAGGTACTGCCACCCGCGGACGCCGAAGAGTCCGTGCATCGAGAGCAGCGGCCCTGACAGCGGACCGGAAATTGCCGCCGCGATCGACGAGCCGGCGACGAACAGCGCCGTGGCGCGGCCACGATGACTGTTGGGCAGCCACTTGGCGAAGTAGAAGATGATCGCCGGGAAGAATCCCGCCTCCGCCATTCCGAGGAGGAATCGCAGCACGTAGAACATCGTCGGACCGGTGACGAACGCCATCGCGAACGACACGGCGCCCCAGCTGAGCATGATGCGGGTCAGCCAGATCTTCGCGCCGAACTTCTCCATCATCACGTTGCTGGGCAACTCGAAGATGGCGTACGCGATGAAGAAGACGCCGGCGCCGAACCCGTACGCGGCGGCACCGATGCCCACGTCGGCCTCGAGGTGTTCGCGTGCGTAACCGATGTTCGAGCGATTGAGCTGATTGCAGATCAGCATCACGACGAACAACGGCACGACGCGGCGGAAGATCTTGCCGACGGCGGCGTCCAGTGCCGGGGTCGTAGGAGTGGCGATGGACATGGAGCTCCGATCGAGACGTCCGGCTGAGACCGGTTCGTGAAGTGTGCAACATCGGGCGGTCGCGGTGACCGGTCCCACACGGCACTGAACCAGCTTACGTCGATACCTGTCCAACACCTTCTGGGCATCGATCGATAGTCGAATTGAATCGACCGTCGTGGCATCGCGTGCCATTTCGGCGTTGTCAAGGCAGTCGGAACGCTGATACCATCGAGTTAACACGGCACTCGGTGCCACACACTCGAAGGAGCACCCCTCATGGCCGGCAATCCCAGCTTCGACCTCTTCCAGCTCGCCGACGAGCACAACGAACTTCGCGAAGCCATCCGCTCGCTCTCCGAAAAGGAGATCGCGCCGTATGCGACCGAGGTCGACGAGCAGGAGCGCTTCCCCGAGGAAGCACTGAAAGCACTCAACGCTTCGGGCTTCAACGCGGTCCACATCCCCGAGGAATACGGCGGCCAGGGCGCCGACTCCGTCGCGGCCTGCATGGTGATCGAAGAGGTTGCTCGCGTCTGCGGTTCCTCTTCGCTGATCCCCGCCGTCAACAAGCTGGGCACCATGGGCCTCATCCTCAGCGGAAGCGAGGAGCTCAAGAAGCAGGTGCTGCCGTCCATCGCCGATGGCGAGATGGCGTCCTACGGCCTCTCCGAGCGCGAGGCAGGCAGCGACGCAGCCGCCATGCGCACCCGCGCCAAGGCCGACGGCGACGACTGGATCCTGAACGGCGCCAAGGCGTGGATCACCAACGCCGGCCAGTCCACCTGGTACACCGTCATGGCCGTCACCGACCCCGACAAGGGCGCCAACGGCATCTCCGCGTTCATGGTGCACAAGGAGGACGAAGGCTTCTCCGTCGGGCCGAAGGAGCGCAAGCTCGGCATCAAGGGCAGCCCCACCCGTGAGCTGTACTTCGAGAACTGCCGCGTTCCGGGAGACCGCATGGTCGGCGAGCCCGGCACCGGATTCAAGACGGCGCTCGCCACTCTCGATCACACTCGCCCCACCATCGGCGCACAGGCCGTGGGCATCGCGCAGGGTGCGCTCGACGCGTCGATCGCCTACACCAAGGACCGCAAGCAGTTCGGCAAGGCGATCAGCTCGTTCCAGGGCGTCGAGTTCATGCTCGCCGACATGGCCATGAAGATCGAGGCCGCACGTCTGATGGTCTACACCGCGGCGGCCCGCGCCGAGCGCGGCGAGAAGAACCTGGGCTTCATCTCGGCCGCCTCCAAGTGCTTCGCCTCCGACGTCGCAATGCAGGTCACCACCGACGCGGTTCAGCTCTTCGGTGGCGCCGGCTACACCCGCGACTTCCCGGTCGAGCGCATGATGCGCGACGCCAAGATCACGCAGATCTACGAGGGCACCAACCAGATTCAGCGCGTCGTGATGTCGCGGGCGCTGCTGCGGTAGGCGGCTGCGCTCCCCCCTGTGCGCGAATTAGTGCCCTTCAGGGGCGGAAATCGCTCACAGGGGGCGGGCCCCCTCACTTCACGGCGGCGGGGACCCTCTCAACTTCTCCATCTCCCGCCGGTCCCGCTTCGTCGGCCGCCCAGCCCCGCGGTCTCGAACCGGGACGGCGGCAAACAGTTCTTTCGGCGGTGGGGGCGGGCTGCGGTCGATCATGGCCGTCGCGGCAACGCTGGGGCCGACGCGTTTGCTCAGCAACTGCACCACTTCCACGATCCGTTCGCGCCCCGCACTCCAAACTCGCACCTCGTCGCCGGGCACCACGGTCTGCGCGGGTTTGGCGGTGACACCGTTGATCCGCACGTGACCACCACGGCACGCGGCCGCTGCGGCGGATCGAGTCTTGAACAGCCGTACGGACCAGGTCCAGGCGTCGACGCGCGTCACAACGACACCAGCTCGACATCGCCGACGGCGCCGTCGGCGAGTGTCAACGTCATGTATGTGCAGTGCGGTTGGCGTCGACGGTCGGTGGGCGAACCGGGATTGAGTAACCGTAACCCGTTCTCACACACCGTGTCCCACGGTATGTGACTGTGCCCGAAGACCAGCAGATCGACGTCCGGGAATGCCGCCGCCATCCGCTTCTCCCGCCCCACCTTTCCGCCCGTCTCGTGCGTGACGGCGACGCGTACGCCCTCGACCGTTCGGCGGGCGACCTCCGGAAGCCGGGATCGCAGTTCGTCACCGTCGTTGTTGCCCCAGCAACCGAGGAGGTCCGACGACCGCGCTTCGAGGGCGTCGAGCAGGTCCGGTGTCATCCAGTCGCCGGCGTGGATCACCAAGTCGGCGTCGTTGACCTCCTCCCACACCCGCGCGGGCAGATCCTTTGCGCGGGTGGGGAGATGGGTGTCGGCGAGGAGCAGGACCTTCACGGTCAGTCCTTCGGCCCGCCTGCGACGTAGACGACCTGGCCGGAGACGAACGACGCGCCTTCGCTGACGAAGAACGACGCGGTGTGGGCGATGTCCTCCGGCTGGCCGACGCGCTGCACCGGAATCTGCGACGCCGCGCCCTTCTTGAAGTCCTCGAACGGAACTCCCACGCGCTCGGCGGTGGCGGCGGTCATCTCGGTCTCGATGAAGCCGGGGGCGATGGCGTTGACGGTGACGTTGTAGCGGCCCAGCTCGATGGCGAGGGTCTTGGTGAAGCCCTGCATTCCGGCCTTGGCGGCGGCATAGTTGGCCTGGCCGCGGTTGCCGAGCGCCGAGGTACTCGACAGGTTCACGATGCGGCCCCACTTGGCGTCGACCATGTGCTTGGACGCGGCCTTCGACATGAGGAACGATCCCCGAAGGTGAACGCCGAGAACGGAATCCCAGTCGGTGGTCGTCATCTTGAACAGCAGGTTGTCGCGGGTGATGCCGGCGTTGTTGATGAGAACGGTGGGCGCGCCGAATTCCGAGGCGATGCGGTCGACGGCCGCGTTCACCGAATCCTCGTCGGAGACGTTCGCACCGACTGCGATGGCCTGGCCACCGGCCGCCGTGATTTTCTCGACGGTGCCGGCGCAGGCCGCTTCGTCGAGGTCGACGACGGCGATCCCGAAACCGTCGGCCGCAAGTCGCTGCGCCACCGCGGCTCCGATGCCTCGGGCGCTGCCGGTGACGATGGCTGTCTTGATCTGATCGCTCACAACTGACCTTCCGTAAAGGGACTTTCGTCGAAACTCATTTGTATCAAGTGATGCTCAATACAGTTCCACCGATCGATCCACCGCACCCTGCAGCTTCTCGGCGACGAGCCGGGAAATCTGAATCGGCTTCTCCGGCAACGGTTCCTCGGGAACATCGATGTACACGCTCGCCGACTTGAGCGTGCCGGCGTCGGGTCCGTAGTGGAACCCGATCACCACGAGGGCGGGGTCGACGCCCAGCGCACGGGCACGCACCGCGATGTGCCCGATCCCGCTGCTCACCGGCTGAAGGAGGCGTGGATCGCCGTCGTTGCACGTCCCTTCGGGAAACACGGCCAGGTCGTCGCCGCGGCGCATCCGCTCCGCGCAGACGTCCATCATGCGGTTGCCGGCCGCGCTCACCGCGCGCATCCCGTGGTTCTTGCCGCGGAAGACCGGGATGCTGCCCATCATCTCGATGCGCCTCCGCTGCTTCTGATCTTGAAAGAGCTCGTCCTTGGCCAGCACCCGCGTTCTCCCGATGATCGGCCGGAGCGGACTGGCCCAGGCCGTGGCGGCGAGGGTGTACGGGTCGGTTTCGCTGACGTGGTTGACGGCGATCAGCAACCGGCGCTCGTCGTAGACCAGTGCGCGAAGGCGCTCGCGAGCAGTGTCCGCGTAGCGAACGCGGGGACGAAAGCGTCGGGCGAGCACTTGGTAGGCGACACGGGCCATCCGGCGATTCTGCTGATGGGCGAGATAGAAGTCGTAGACGGCGTCGCTGTTGCCGAGGGTGACCGCGGGGCGCTCCATGAACGATGAGCGTACTTACAGGACGCTGCCAGCGAACCCTCGAGATTCGGGGCGACTGTGGAAGTCGCTGGAGAAAACGAAACCACGACAGAAGGATTCCGCCATGAAGACAACTGTGGGTACGACAAGCCTGCGTAAGACAACCTTGCGTCGTATCGCCGCCACGACACTCGTCACAGGAGCCCTCGTCGGTGCGGGAGCGGGAATCGCCAACGCGGCCGTCGAACGTACCGCCGTGGTGCCCGACGTCTCGGGAGACACCGTCGCCGCAGCCGAACAGGCCTTCCAGTCCGCAGGGTTCACCGACATCGAACTCTCGAACACCGCCGTCGATCCGACCGTCGCCACCGTCACCGGATCCAACAATCTTCCGAACACGTACCAGTTCGTCGACGACGTGGTCGTTCTGCAGGTCGCCACCTAGCCACCTAGCCACCTAGCCACCTAGTTTCGTCCGTCGTACAGGGAGACCTCCGCGCGCCTAGTGTCGACCGGGTGACGACCTTCGGCGCGCTCGTACGCAGCGCCCACCCGATGCCGGGTATCGCGGTCACCGCCCTCACCGCGGTCCTCGCCGTCGGTGTCGGCGGATTCACGCTGCGGCTCGTGCCGATCGTCGTCGCCGTGTTCACCGGTCAGATGGTGGTCGGATGGACGAACGATCTACTCGACGAAGAGCGCGACGCGACGACCCACCGGACGGACAAGCCCATCGCGATGGGAACGGTCCGTCCGGTGCTGGTTCGGCGCTGGGCGGGTGCAACGTTCGCGGTCTGCGTGGTCGCCTCGTTGGCCTGCGGATGGGCGCCCGGGCTTCTCCACCTTGTGTTCGGGGTCGGTTCCGCGCTGGCCTACAACGTCGTTCTGAAGTCGACCGCCCTGTCCTGGCTGCCGTACACGATCGCTTTCGGCACGCTGCCGGTCGTGGTCTACCTGTCCACCGGACCCTGCGCCGCGCCGCCGACGTGGACTGTCGCGGTGGGTGCGTTGCTCGGATTCGGCGCGCACCTGGTGAACGTGCTCCCCGACCTCGACGACGACGACGCGACCGGCGTCCGCGGGTTTCCGCACCGACTCCCGCGGCGGGCCGTCGCGCCGATCGCGGCCGGCGCACTCGTTCTCGCGTCAGTGATCGGAGTCGTGGGAAGTTCGTCGAGATTCGGATGGCTCGCGCTCGTCGTGGCCATGGTTCTGGGCGTGGTGGCGTGCGTCGGACGATCGAAGACGCCGTTCTACGCGGCCATCGGCATCGCAGCCGTCGACGTGGTGGTGCTGGTGACCGCTTAAGCCTCGGCGGTCACGTCGTCGTTGTCGCGGAACACCAGACACCCGTTGTCCAGGGCGATTCCCCACCGGTGCGCCGGAGCCCACTCGCGACCGATCGATCCGTCGAGATTCTCGGCGAAGTCCTGCACGATCTCACCGGACTCGTACCCCCAGGTCGACGGATCGGCGGTGCGATCGGTCGAGAACTTGGTACGCACTCGCGACCCGACTGCGAGCGGCGGCGTCCCTTGTCGTTGCTCTGTAGACACCACGGTTGTCCTCCCTCGTGACAGTTGCTGCCGGGGGGTATTCCCAGCAATGTGCACATCCACACATCTATCACCGGACGGCCTGTGATGTGATCGAAAGATGACCACTCCCTTGACCACCTTTGCCCCGGACGGAACGGCCCGCGGCGGTGTCGTCGTCGTGCAGGAGGCGTTCGGCGTCACCGACCACATCGCCGACGTCTGCCGACGATTCGCCGCGGCCGGCTGGGTGGCGACCGCCCCGCATCTGTTCCACCGCAGCGGCGACCCGGTCGTCGCATACGACGATCTGGACACGGCCATGCCGCTGATGAAGAAGCTGACGTCGGACGAGATCGACGAGGACGTCGACGCGGCGTTCGACGAGCTGGCGTCGTACGGATACGGGCCGAGCCAATGCGCGATCGTCGGGTTCTGCATGGGCGGCACGGTGTCGTTCGCGACGGCGGTGCGGCGTCCAGTGGGCGCGGCGGCGACGTTCTACGGCGGCGGTGTCCGTGAGGGCCGCTTCGGATATCCGCCGCTTCTGGAGTCGGCACCGGATCTGCGCACGCCGTGGCACGGCTTCTTCGGCGACCAGGACAAGGGCATACCGGTCGAGGACGTCGAGGACTTGCGGGTCGCGGCTGCCTCGGCGTCCGTCGACACCAGGATCGCCCGGTACCCCGACGCCGAGCACGGATTCCACTGCAACGACCGGCCCGCCGTCTACAACGAGCGCGCGGCCTTCGACGCGTGGTCGAAGACGCTGGACTGGTTCGACCTGCACGTGGCGCGGTAGGTGAAGTAGACCGTGGCCCACGACTCGCGGACGATCGCGCAGCTCTGGGTTTCGCTGGACGGTTTCGCATCGGGGCCGACCGACGAGACGGACGTGATGAAGGCGGTCGACGACAGGCCGACCAACGTAGCCAGCGATACAACCGAGCACTGCTCGACGAGGTGGACGTCGTACTTCTGGGGCGGCGGACGTACGAGACCTTCGCGGCGTACTGGCCTACCGCTTCCGAGGACATAGCTCCCGAGGTCAACACGGTCCCCAAAGTCGTCGTCTCGCGCACACTCGACACAGCTCCGTGGGGTCAGCACGACCCAGCAGAGGTGGAGTCCGATCTCGGCGCCCGCCTGTCACGAATTCGGGAGGCCGGGCAACGTGTGCTCGTGTGGGGGTCGCTCTCGCTGATCGCTGCCCTCGCCGAATCGAACGAACTGGACGAGCTGGATCTCTTCGTCGCGCCGGTCGTTCTCGGATCCGGCGTTCCGCTGCTCCCCGCGACCGTGACGGCTCGACTGCACCAACTTCAGAGCAAGAGCTGGGGGTCGGTCACCCACCTTCGCTACGGGGTGACGCGCTGACGGTCCTGCTCATAGCGGGTTCAGCATCACCGCCCCCGCGACCAGGGCGCCCACGGTGACGACGAGAAACACCGCCACCCACAGCGACCCGGGCAACGGGGTGAGCTTGGCCAACTGATCCGCATCGGACGTCCGGGCTCGTCCGCCCCGGCGGGAGCGCTGCAGCTCCACGACCGGTCGGGGTCCGGCGAGCAGCAGAAACACCGCGATCAGGTAGGCGGCGGCAATCTGCACCTGGTCGGTGGCCCACCAGCCGACGGCGAAGAGCGCCCCTCCGGTGACGATCAGCGAGAACGCGCCGTAGACGTTGCGGACCAGGACGAGCATCAGCGCGCACACCGCCACCGACGTCCACAGGACGGCGACGATGTGGCCCGTGTTCAGGGTCGCGGCCGCCGCGATGCCGAGCAGCGACGGGCCGACGTAGCCCGCCGCCGTCATGAGGATCATGCCGAGGCCGGTCGGCTTGCCGGACGAGATCGCGACGCCGCTCGTGTCCGAGTGCAGCCGAACGCCGTGCAGCCGTCGGCCGGTGAGGAGCGCGACGAGCAAATGCGCACCCTCGTGCGCGATCGTGACGACGTTGCGGCTGCGTCGCCAGGCCTGCGGCGCCAGCACGAGCGCCGCTGCGACCACCACGACCGCGGCGATCACGGTGGGACTCGGCGGTGGAGCGACGGCGGTGACTCGATCCCAGAAAGCGTTCATCGCTCGCCGAGGGTAGCGGCGGAATACGATCTGCCCGTCCGCGGTTGATCCGTGCAGGTAGTTGATCCATCAACTACATTATTCGTCAGGAGGACATCGTGCCTGCAGTGACCGTCGACAACATCCTTGCGCTTCCCCGCATCACCACACCGGATCCATCCACGATCGACCGACCGGTGGTGTCGGTGACCACGGCGCCCACCGGGTACGAGGGTGAGGGATTTCCCGTGCGCCGCGCGTTCGCGGGTATCGACCTGACCCGCCTCGACCCGTTCATCCACATGGACCAGATGGGCGAGGTGAACTACGCGCCGGGTGAGCCCAAGGGCACCCCGTGGCACCCGCACCGCGGATTCGAGACCGTCACCTACATGATCGACGGGATCATGGAGCACAAGGACTCCAACGGCGGCGGCGGAACCATCGGCGGCGGCGACACCCAGTGGATGACCGCCGGCGGCGGCATCCTGCACATCGAGACTCCCCCCGAGCATCTCGTGCAGTCCGGTGGCCTGTTCCACGGCGTGCAGCTGTGGGTCAATCTGCCCCGCGACAACAAGATGGCGGCGCCCCGCTACCAGGACATCGCCGGATCGAAGGTCGCACTTCTCTCCAGTGAGGACGGCGGAGCACTGGTCCGCGTGATCGCCGGTGAGATCGACGGCCACCAGGGCCCCGGTTCCACCTACACACCGATTGCTCTGTCGCACATCACCGTTGCGCCCGGAGCTCGTGTCACTCTGCCCTGGAACCCCGAGTTCAACGCCGTGGCCTACGTGCTGGCCGGATCGGGAACCGTGGGCGCAGAACGCAAGCCGGTGACGATGGGGCAGACCGCGCTCTACGGTCGCGGCGACTCGATCACCTTCGCGGCGTCGGACGCTCAGGACTCGCGCTCGGACTCGTTCGAGGTGTTCGTGTTGGGCGGCAAGCCGATTCGTGAGCCGATCGCCATGGCCGGTCCGTTCGTGATGAACTCCAAGGCCGAAGTGCTGCAGGCCTTCGAGGACTACCAGAAGGGCAAGCTGGGGTCCATCCCCGCGATCTACGGCTGATCGGACGCTCTACCCGACCAACCGCTCGATCGCGTGCATCGGAATCGACAGCCAGGTGGGCCGATTGCGGAATTCGTACACCGCTTCGTAGACGGCCTTGTCGAGTTCGTACGCACGCAGCAGGTCGCTCGCGTCGCGCGGATCGACGCCGGCGACGCGCGCGTAGCCCTCGCAGAACGCGGCGACGTTGCGGTTCACCCACTGTCGGGCCACGTCCTCGCTCTCAGGATCGCTGCTCTCGACGAGAAGGTTCCGCGCCGCGTAGTCGAACGAGCGGAGCATTCCCGCCACGTCCCGCAGTGGACTGTCGGGAATGCGCCGCTCGCGGAACGACTTCGCGGGCTCACCCTCGAAATCGATGAGCAGCCAGCGATCGGCGGTGCGCAGCACCTGACCGAGGTGCAGGTCACCGTGAATTCGCTGCACGGAGAACGCGTCCGACGATCGTGCGCGCTCGATCAGCTCTCGGATCTTGGGCAGGAACGGCACCAGATCGGGTACGGCGGCGCTCGCGTCCTCGACCCGGCCGGAGATCGCGGCGACGGTACCGGCGGGCGACGAACCGTCGGACTTGCCCAGACTCGACGCGAGGTCTGCGTGCACGGCTGCCACAGCCGCGCCGAGTTCCTCGGACTCCGAGGCGAAGTCGTGGGCGGTGACGTCCTTCGCATCGAGGGCCGCGCGCACACTCTCCAGCGCGGTCGTCCACCCCTCGGCGGATCCGGCGGCGAAGTCCTGCGCCATCGCGAGGGTGGTCTCGGTGCCCTCGACGTCACCGTCGATCCAGCCGCGCAGCGACGCGACGAACTCGCAGTTCGCTTCACCGAGCGCCCGGTGAAGCTCGACGTCGGGATTGATGCCGAGATTCACGCGCCGAAAGATCTTCAGCAGCAAGGTGTCTCCGAGGATCACCGACGTGTTGGACTGCTCGGCGCCGAGGACGCGGCCCGTCATACCCGCCTCGATGACGCTGCCGTCCATCGTGCGGAATCGAATGTCGCCGTCGACTTGTCCGGATGCGAACGCGTCCGCGTAGATGCCGATGATCTCGGGGTCGCGCATTCCGTCGTACACCGTGGGTCCGTCGGACGAGACGACCCACGGCTCGAGGTCGTCGGTGATCGAGTCCCGAATTCCGAGGGGAATCTGATAGATCTCCGGATCGTGGTCGGAGAACTCGACCGACACCAACAGATGCTCGACGCGTAGGTCGTCGCGATCGGCCAGCGTCTCGCTCACGAGGGTCCGCACCGCCGAGATCGGCTTTCCCTTGGATCCGAACCACCGCTGCTGCGGGATCCAGGTGAGCAATGCTCGATCGAGCCGGTCGTCGGATTCGAAGTGCATACGCGTGAATACCCCGTCGATCTGTCGAGTAGTCGTCGGTTCACCACTCTAGGCGGGGCGGCCGTCCAGCGCGGTTCAGCCCGCGAGCACCCTGTCCGCCGCGAAGCGTGCTCCGCGGTCGAGATCACCGTTGACCAGATACGCCAGGTGAGCGACGAAGTCGAACCCCGGACTGCACACCGGCTCGTTCGGCGCACAGAAGGACCTGGTCTTGGGGCCGTAGAGGGCGCTGTCGGTCTCGATCGACCTGCCCTCGCGCCCGATCGGGTTCCCGAACACCACGATCGCCGCGACGCGGGATGCGAGTTCGGGCGGCAACACCTCGCCGGGGGTGCCGGTGCGCGTCGTGAGTCCGATCGCGATCGTCACCACCGAGGCACCCTGCGAGTACCCGCCGAGGACGAACTTCGTGTTCGCACACCGAGCGGCGATCGACGTGACCGTCCGGGTCAGGTCGGTGGCGCCCGGTCCGGAACTGGTCTGCAACACGTTGGCCTCGTATCGAACGGCGTACGCGTCGACCGATCGGCCCGGCAGCAAGGCGGCCACCTTCTGCGCGAAGGGACCTCCCGCCAATCCGAGACCGGGAATTTCCAGCGTCCCGCGGGCGAACACGATCTGCACGTCCGGGCACGGCGCGGGTGCTGCTGCGGCAGGAGCGACCCCGATCGCCACGAGAGTGGAAGCGGCTGCGAGAGCGCTGGTCAGCACGGCAAGGATGCGTCGGGTCACCGCTCGGACGCTACGCCCGGATTCGCCCGTTGTGGATGGTGAGAAAGCTGCACGTTGGAACCGCAGCGTTGTCGTTCGATCACAGCGGACACACCGTGCCAATATGGATGTATGACTTCTGTTTCCGACGCACCGTCCGGTCTCGACCTGTCCTTCGTCGACGACGGAACCCGCCCCCAGGACGACCTGTTCGAGCACGTCAACGGCAAGTGGCTGGCCGACTACACGATCCCCGCCGACCGAGCCGTCGACGGCGCCTTCCGCACCCTCTACGACCGAGCCGAAGAGGACGTGCGGACCATCATCACGGAGGCGGCCGAGTCCGAGAGCGCACCCGGATCGGACGCCCGCAAGATCGGAGACCTGTACTCGAGTTTCATGAACTCGGACGCCGTCGAGGCGGCCGGCCTGGGGCCCATCTCCGGAGAGCTCGCCTCGATCGCGGAGGCGACCGACCTCGTCACGTTGGCGCAGGTGTTGGGCTCGTTGCAGCGGACCGGGGTCAGCGGTGCGGTCGCGCACTACGTGGACACCGACTCCAAGAACTCCTCGCGCTACATCGTGCACTTCTCGCAGTCGGGAATCGGTCTGCCGGACGAGTCGTACTACCGCGAAGACGCGCACGCCGAGATCCGCGAGAAGTACGTCGCGCACATCGAGAAGATGTTCGCGCTCGCCGGCGCCCCGCACAGCGCCCGAACGGTGTTCGAGCTCGAGACGAAACTTGCTGCGGGACACTGGGACGTGGTCAAGCGGCGCGACGCCGACCTGAGCTACAACCTCACGACCTTCGACACCCTCGTGCAGCAGATGGCCGGGTTCAACTGGGGTGCGTGGCTCAGCGGCCTGGGCGCGTCGTCGACGGACCAGTTCGCCGAGATCGTCGTCCGCCAGCCGGATTTCGTCCGCACGTTCGCGGGCCTGTGGGTCTCCGAGGACTTGGGCGCCTGGAAGGCATGGGCGACGTGGAAGGTGATCCATTCGCGCGCACCGTATCTCACCTCCGACATCGTCGACGAGAACTTCGACTTCTACGGCAGAACCCTGACGGGTACCGAGGAGAACCGAGAGCGGTGGAAGCGCGGAGTGTCGCTCGTGCAGGACCTGCTCGGCGAGGCGGTCGGAAAGCTGTACGTCGACCGGCACTTCCCCGCCGACTCCAAGACGCGCATGCAGGAGCTGGTGGCCAATCTCGTTGCCGCATACCGTCGTAACATCACCGACCTGGAGTGGATGAGCCCCGAGACCCGCACCGCGGCGATGGAGAAGCTCGAGAAGTTCACTCCCAAGATCGGTTACCCGGACCGCTGGCGCGACTACTCCTCGCTCGCGATCGACCCGGACGACCTCGTCGGCAACTACCGCGCCGGCTACGAGGCGGAGTACCAGCGCGATCTCGACAAGCTGGGTGGGGAGGTGGACCGCACCGAATGGTTCATGACCCCGCAGACGGTGAACGCGTACTACAACCCCGGGATGAACGAAATCGTCTTTCCCGCAGCCATTCTGCAGCCGCCGTTCTTCGATCCGGAAGCGGACGACGCTGCCAACTACGGCGGCATCGGCGCCGTCATCGGGCACGAGATCGGTCACGGATTCGACGATCAGGGCGCCAAGTACGACGGCGACGGCAACCTCGTCGACTGGTGGACCGACAGCGACCGCACCGAGTTCGGCAAGCGCACCGCTGCGCTGATCGAGCAGTACAACTCGTTCGAGCCGAAGGCGCTACCCGGCCATCACGTCAACGGCGAGTTCACGATCGGGGAGAACATCGGCGATCTCGGCGGGTTGTCCATCGCCGTCGAGGCGTACCGAATCTCGTTGGACGGCAAGGAGGCTCCCGTCATCGATGGGCTCACCGGCCTGCAGCGGGTGTTCTTCGGCTGGGCGCAGGTGTGGCGTACCAAGGCGCGCGACGCCGAGGCGCTGCGCCGGTTGTCCATCGACCCGCACTCGCCGCCCGAGTTTCGCTGCAACGGCGTGGTGCGCAACCTCGACAGCTTCCACGAGGCGTTCGAACTGACCGAGGAGGACCGGCTGTTCCTCGATCCGTCCGAGCGCGTTCGGATCTGGTGAGTCTCAGCTTGCGGACAGAATAGAGATCGCGAAGATCAGACTGTCGCCGGCCTGGATGCCCGCGCGGGGTTGCCCGTTCGGGTATCCGTCGGCGGCGTTGGTCGCCACGGCCACCGTCGACCCGGCGGTCTGGCCCGCGATGGCCTTCTGGAAACCCGCCACGACGCCGTCGAGCGAGAACTCGATGGGCGCGCCGCGCTCGTAGCTGCTGTCGAACGTCGATCCGTCCCGGCCGTTGACTCCGGCGTAGCAGACGGTGACGGTCGCGTCGTCCGCGACGACGGGTCCGGTGCCGGACTGCAGCGTCTTGACCTGCGTCTCGGCGACACTGAACGGCGGCGTCACCGTCACGGCGGGTGCGGTGGTGTCGGTCGATCCGACCACCGCGATGCTGCCGGTGTCGCCGGCCAGAGTCCACTCGGGTGCGGTACCGGCCGCCGGCGCCGCGCTGGGGCAGGTACTGGCCGCGGCCGCGGTGGTGGTGGCCGCGGCGGCCGACGACGTGGTCGACGGTGCGGCAGGTGCGTCCGAGTCGCTACTGCAGGCACCGAGCAGGAGGGCGAGCGACAGGGTGGACGTCGCGACGAGCGCGCGAGTGCGGGTTGAGGTCACGCCCACACGGTACAGAGTGGCCGGGTGCCCACCGTCAGATGCGGGCGCCCGACGACCCGTCGAAGAAGTACACCTCGCTCGCCACGGGCTGCAGTGACAACCGGTCACCCGCCGCGAAGCTCTGGCGGCGGTCCACCCGCACGACGACCCTGCCCACGTCCTTCGGACCCGTCGCGTACACGAACGACTCGCTGCCCAGCTCCTCGACCAGGTCCGTCGTCACCTCGAGCGCGCCGGCCGATTCGGCGGACACCAGATTCCACGACTCCGGCCGAATGCCGACGGTCACCCGCCCCGTCGCCTCGCGCGGCGCCGGCACCCGGAGTTCGCCGACTTCGGCCACCCCGTCGACGACGTCCGCACCGATCAGATTCATGGCGGGCGAGCCGATGAACGACGCGACGAACGTGTTGACCGGGTTGTCGTAGAGCACGCGGGGAGCCGCGATCTGCTGCAGCTCACCGTCGAGCAGCACGGCCACTCGGTCGCCCATCGTCATGGCCTCGACCTGATCGTGGGTGACGTACACGGTGGTGGTGCCGAGCCGGCGCTGCAGCCCGGCGATCTGCGACCGGGTGCTCACGCGCAGCTTGGCGTCGAGGTTGGACAGCGGCTCGTCCATGCAGAACACCTTGGGCTGACGCACGATTGCCCGCCCCATGGCCACCCGCTGACGCTGTCCGCCGGACAGCTTGCCGGGCTTGCGGTCCAAGAGCGGCTCGAGCTCGAGAATGCGCGCGGCCTCCTGCACTCGAACGTCCGTGTCCGCCTTGCTCATTCCCGCGTTGCGCAGAGCGAAGCCCATGTTGGCGGCCACGGTCATGTTCGGGTACAGCGCGTAGTTCTGGAACACCATTGCGACGTCGCGTTCCTTCGGTGCCAGCGACGTGACGTCGACACCGCCGATGTCGATGCGGCCGCTCTCGACGGCTTCGAGACCGGCGAGCATCCGCAGCGACGTCGACTTGCCGCATCCGGACGGTCCCACGAGAACGATGAACTCACCGTCCTCGATGTCGAGTTCCAACGACTTCACCGACAGGCCGGGCGCACCCGGATACCGGTGGGAGACACCGGCGAAGCGAACCCCCGCCATTACTTCGGGAGCTTCGGCGTGATCTGGCGGTCGATGATCTGCTGCAGCTGGTCCTGCACGCTGGAGAAGGTGGCGGTGACGTCGGCGTTCTGCAGGGCGATCTGCTCGAGGCCGGTGCCGATGATCTTGTCGCCGCCGGGCACGAACACGCGGGCGTAGTCCTGCGAGCGCGTACGCGAGAGCTGGTCGACGGCCGTCTTCGAGTTCGGGTTCGCCGCGAGGAACGCCACCTCGCTGGGGTCGGTCTGTGCGGACTTGCGCACCGGCATGTAGCCCACGTTCTGCGAGAAGTAGGCCGTGTTCTGGGCGTTGGTGTAGAAGTCGATGAACTTGAGCGCGTTCACCTTCCGCTCGTCCGCGATGTTGGCGGGAATGGCGAGACCGGCTCCACCCGTCGGGCATCCGGGTGTGCCGTCGACGGCGGGGAGGAACGCGGTGCCGATGTCGAACTTCGCGTTCTTCTGAATACCGGACAGGTCACCGGTCGAGGCGATGGTGGAGCCGAGGATGCCGGCGGCGAAGTCGTTGGCGATGTCGTTGGACACGGCCGCGTACTTCTTGGTGTGGATCATGTCCCGCAGGAAGTTGCCGGCGGTGACGGTGCGCTCGTCGGTGAACTTCAGGTCGAACTGGTCCGAATACGAACCTCCGAACGTCCAGATCGGGCCCTCGAAGGTCCAGCCGAGGTAGTCCACGGCATTGCCCCACCCGTGCGCGAGCTTGCCGTTCCCGACGACGCGCTGCAGCTCCGGTCCCCACTGATCGAATTCCTGCCACGTGGCGGGACCGCGGTCGGGAAGACCGGCTGCGGACCAGACGGCCTTGTTGTAGTAGAACAGCGGCGTCGACCGGGCGTAAGGAAGCGCCCAGGTCTTGTCGTTCCAGTTGTAGTCGGCCAGAAGCGAATCCACGTAGTCGCTCGTGTCCACACCGGCCGAGGAAAAGATGTCGCTGAGCGGGGTGATCGCACCGAGGAGGGCGAAGTTGAACCACCACACGTCCGAGAGCACCACGACGTCGGGCAACGAACCGCCCGAGAGCGCGGCGTTGAACTTCTGGGCGATCTCCTCGTAGTTCTTGCCGCCGTCGATCAGGTCGACCTTCATGCCGGGGTTGGCGGCCTCGTACCGCGAGATCAGTTCTTTCTCGACGTCGGTCGAACTGCCGGGGTGGCTCGACCAGAACGTGATGGTGTTCGTGTCGCCGCTCGAGGCCGGCGCCGAACTTCCGCCCGAACCGGCACAGGCGGCGAGAGCCGCAGCGGCAGTGGCGGTTCCGGCCAAGCCGAGGAAACCACGACGAGACAGAACGGTCATGTGAACACTCCTGGGGATAGAGAGGGAATCAGCCTTTGACCGCACCGGAGGTGAGGCCCTTGATCATGTGACGTTGCAATGCGAGGAAGACGATCAGGATGGGGATCATGGTCAGAATGGTTCCGGCCATCACCGGTCCCCAGTTGGTGACGCCGTCGTTGTTCTGCAGCTGGGTGAGTCCGACCGGCAGTGTCGCGCGGCTGGCGTCGTCGGCCATCAGGAACGGCCACAGGTACTCGTTCCACTCGTTGACCACGGTGATGGTGGCGAACGCGACCATCGTCGGCCCGGAAATGGGCAGGACGACGCGGGTGAGCAACCGGAAGGGTCCGGCACCGTCCATCCGCGCGGCCTCGATGATCTCCGAAGGGATGGACAGGAAGTGGTTCCGCATGAGGAAGGTGCCGAAGGCGACACCGGCCAGCGGCACGATGATTCCCTGGAAGGTGTTGCGCCAGCCCAATTGCGCGATCAGCGCGTAGTTGGAGATGACCGTGATCTGGTTCGGCACCATCAGCGCGGCGATGATCAGAAGGAACACGAGGTTCTTGCCGGGGAAGCGCAGGAACACCAGGCCGTACGCGCTCAGCACGCCGAGTACGAACTTCACGACCGCGAGCACGCTCGTGACCACCAACGAGTTGCGCAGGAAGGTCCAGAAGGGAACCGTCGACGTGGCGTCCGAGTAGTTCTCGGGCCGGAACACACCGGGCCACCAGTCGGCGGGCTGGACGTAGATGTCGGGTCGTTCCTTGAAGGACGTCAACACGATCCAGAACAGCGGCAGGCCCACCATGACGATCACGACCACCATGGCCAGGTAGCCGAAGACGTTGGCACCGCGCCGCGTGCGCTGGGCCGTGTCCCGTTCGCTCGCAGCGGGTTCTGCGGGTTCTGCGGGCTTGGTGAGAATCGTCATCGTGCGTCACCTCGATCCATGATGCGTACCTGAACGACGGTGACGACGAGAAGGACCAGGAACATGATGGTGGCGACCGTCGCCCCGTATCCGGCGCGGAAGTTGCGGAACGACTCCTCGTACACCTGATAGACCATCGTGGTGGTGCCGGTGCCGAGCGGGCCGCCGCGGGTCATCACGTTGATGATGTCGAACACCTGCAGCGAATTCAGCATCACGGTGATGGACAGAAAGAACGTGGTGGGTCGCAGCTGCGGGAGGACGACGCGGGTGAAGGAGGTCCACCGGCTCGCACCGTCGATCTGCGCGGCCTCGGTCAGATCCTGCCGAAGTCCTTGCAGTGCAGCGAGATAGATGACGAAGGCGTAGCCGAGGTTCTTCCAGATGTAGGTCACGGTGATCATGAACAGGGCCCACTTGGGGTCCTGGTAGAAGTCCGGCACACCGGTGATGCCGATGCGCCGCATCAGATCCTGGATGAGACCGAAGTTCGGATCGAACACGAACTGGAACGCGACGCCGATCGCCGCACCCGAGATCACGAAGGGTGCGAAGACCGCCGACCGGACGATGTTGCGGCCTTTGAGTTTGCGGTCGAGCAGCAGCGCCAAGGCCAGACCGAGCGCCATGCTGCCCACCACCGCGGCGACGGTGAAGATCACCGTGTTCGAGACGATCTGCCAGGTGTCGCTGCGGGAGATCCACTCCCGGTAATTCGCGAGACCCAGGAACGTCGCGGTGGGCGAACTGATGTTCCAGTCGAAGAAGGACAGCCGGATGTTGTCGGCCAGCGGGCGATACGTGAACAGCGCCAAGAGAACAAGATTGGGGCCCACGAGCACGAAGAACAGTGCGTAGTCGCGCCAGGGGCGTCGGAGGAACGAACGCTGATCGGGAGGAAGCTCCGGCAGGGTCCGCTGGGGAGCGGCTCTCACACTCCGGACTGTGATGGGCCAGAACGAACAGATGGTGAATGGAAAAACCCCCGTGCGTGAATTCATGCCCTCCAGGGCACTAATTCACGCACGGGGGGTGGGGCCCTCCGCTAGTTCCAGTCGCCCAATCCGTCGCCCGGGTTCAGCGTTCCGCCCGCGGTGTTGACGACGATCACCGGATCGCCCTTCTGCGCGTTCTCGAAGAACCACTTGCCGTCCTCGGTGCTGACGTTCAGGCAACCGTGGCTCACGTCCGAGTTGCCCTGCGCACCCACGGACCACGGCGCCGCGTGCACGAAGATGCCGCTGTTGGAGATGCGCGTGGCGTACTCGACGTAGGTGCGGTAGCCGTCCGGCGCATCGACCGGGACACCGTAGGTGGAGGAATCCATGTACATGTCGCGGAACCGCTCACCGACGATGTAGGTGCCGTTGGGCGTCTCGTGGCCCGGCTTGCCCATCGAAGTCGGCATGGTCTTCACCACCTCGCCGTTGCGGGTGATCGTGATCTGGTGCGTGTTGTCGTCTGCGGTGCTGACGATCGCGTCGCCGATGTGGAACGTCGACACGGTGCCGCCCGCATCCACCTTCACGTCGGTTCCGGCCGGCCAGAACGCTTCCGGGCGCCAGCGGACCTGCTTGTCACCGAACCAGTAGAAGTGTCCGGGCACGTTGGCCGAGTTGGTGATCTTGATGGCGCGTTCCGCCGTCGCGTGGTCGGTGACGGGCGAGCCGAAGCGAATGATCACCGGCTGCGCGACGCCGACGGTCTCCCCGCTCGCCGGGTTGATCGACGGTGCCGAGAAGTTGGCCGGTCCGGGCGGCAGCTCCACCGGGGCGCTGGGCGCGGCGGGGGCCAGGGGCGCCGGCGGCTGGCCGGGCAGGGTTTCGGTGATCCCGGGAATCACGGGCAGTGGGATGACAGGCAGTGGGATGTCGGGGCCACCGGGGAACAGCGGCACCGCGCCCGCGGGGGCGGCGACGGCGAGTCCGATCGCAGCGGCACCGACAACTCCCAGTGCGGCCAACGAGACGCGTCTATTCGATGACATCGGTTCTGTACCTGCTTCTTCGTGGTGTGTGCATCCGAGACGAGCACAGCCATTAACACACACGCGCCCGTCCGAAGCGAATCCACCGGGCCGAAATCACGGGCCCGTGGTGGCGAACTGCAGGCCGACGTGTAATGCTTCCTGTTTCAGACTTCTGTCCAACACGCGGCGGCTGTCGAATGGGATCGAACGCACCGGCCGCGGTGCGTGACGGCGAAGTCGACCACGACCGAAGTGGGTGTGGACGGAAGGAGGCGGAGTGACCGATCGATCACCGACATTCCCGGGGCGTACGAGTGGTGACGGCCTGCGTGATCTTCTCGGCCCGGACAGCCTCCGGATTTCCTTCCAGCTGATCACCGACCTGCAGACGGACGCCGTCGTCGGGTACGAAGCGGTGGTCCGCGGGCCCGAGGGGTCGTCGTTCGAAGATCCCGAAGCGCTCGCCTCCGCCGCCAAAGCCATGGGCATGGTCGCCGATCTCGATGCCGCTCGCTGGAACGGCGCCCTCGCCGAGGCTGCGGCTGCATCCCTCCCGCGCGAGCTCCCCGTCTTCATCGCCGTCGACCCCGATTCGATCACCGATCTCCCCGACCTCAACGATCACCAACACGGCGGCGCAGTGTTGAAGTTCGACGAGACCGCCCTGATCCGGCGGCCGGCGCACCTGATGCGGGTGGTCACCGAGGTCCGCCGTCTCGGCTGGGCGATCGCTGTCGACCACGTCGGAGTGCGGTCGGAATCGCTCGCGTTGCTTCCTCTGCTCGAGCCGGACGTCGTCAAACTCGACCGTTCCCTGATCGGCACCCGCCCCAATCGTCTCACCGCGCGCGCCGTCAATGCCGTTGCGGCACAGGTCGAGCGGACCGGTGCGATCGTGATGGCCGAGGGTATCGACACCGAACGTATTCGTCTGAACGCCGAGGCGATGGGCGCCCGCGTCGGCGAGGGTTCACTCTTCGGCTCGACGACCCACCTCGGTGCCGAGGACCGTCCGGTGGGGTCTCCGCTGGAGTTCCACTCGTCGTCCGATCGGGGCGCGATCCCGATGTCGTCGCCGTACCAGCTGGCCGCTGCCGGGCGCGACGTGCGACGTGCGTCGAAGCGCCTGCTCATCGAGATCAGCAAGAACCTCGAAGCGATGGCGACGGACAGTCAACAGACCGCCCTGATGCTCGGCACGTTCCAGGACGTGTACCACTTCACCCCGCTGACGGGGCGACGCTGGGAGCTCATGGCCACCAACGCCGCCCTCGTCGGGGCGCTTGCCGACGGCATGGTCACCGAGCCGGCGCCGAAGGTCCGAGGCGCGTCGCTGGCGCCGGAGGATCCCGTCCGAGCAGAGTGGGACGTCGTTGTTCTGACGCCGCACTTCTCGGCCGTTCTGGCCGCGCGAGACGTGGGCGACACCGGCCCCGACATGGACAGGCGGTTCGATTACGTGCTCTCGCACGACCCCCGCCTGACCGTCGAGTGCGCCCGGTCGCTGCTCTCGCGCCTACCTCCGGAGCGAAGCGGCAGCTAACTCAGCTGGCTAGGCCGGCAGCGCTACGTCCACCGTCTCGATGACCCGGTGCACGAAGCGCATCTTCGTCAGCACGTGGTCCGGCAGCACGAACGGATACAGATCCTGGTGGCCCATGGATCGGTTGATCTGGTTCAACGCCCAGGTCAGCGGCAACCACCATTCGATCAGGCGATCGAAACCGACGTCACCGGGAAGCGGGCTCTCGATCGTCGATCCGGCCGGTGCCATCCCGAAGGCGGCGGCGGTGTCGAGGGTGTCCCGGATGTGCAGGTAGTGCGCGAACGTCTCCGCCCAGTCCTCGGCGGGGTGCATCGTCGCGTAGGACGAGACGTAGTTCTGCTCCCAGCCGGCCGGCGCACCTTCGCTGTAGTGGCGATCCAGCGCGGCCTGGTAGTCGTCGTCGGGGTTGCCGAACAGTTCCTCGAAATCGGCGCGGTACTCACCGGTGCCGATCGACACCATCTGATAGAAGTGCCCGATCTCGTGGCGGAAGTGCCCGACGAGCGTGCGGTACGGCTCGCTCATCGACACGCGCAGCTGCTCGCGGTGCACGTCGTCGCTCTCGGCGAGGTCGAGGGTGATCAACCCGTTGTCGTGTCCGGTCATCACCTGCTGCTGCGCGCTGGAGAGCAGGTCGAACGCCAGTCCGGTCTCGGGCTGCTCGTCGCGACCGATGATCGGCAGGCCCAGCTCGTCGAGTTCGAGGATCACCCGACGCTTGGCGGTCTCCGCGGCTGCGTACTCGGCCATCGCGACGGTGTCGTCGTCGGCGGGACGAGTGCGGGTCAGCTTGCACGAGGTGCACAGGATGTCGCCCGTGCTGGTGTCGACGAGCCAGTTGCACGCGGCGACGGACAGGTTGGCGCAGATGTGCCACACCGTCTCGTCGACGGAGACCTCGGACGCGTCGTCGAGCACGAGCAGCGCGCGGGACGGGAGATGAAAGCCGAGCGGGGAGTTGCAGTGCAGGCACACCGAGTTCTCGAAGGAGAGTCGCTGGCCGCACTTGCGGCAGACGAAGTCACGCATGGGTGGGGACCTTTCTTGAAGATTGAGGGAGGAAGGACGACCGACCCATCGGAGCAGGTGCGCGGGTCGGGATACCCAACCCGCCGACATTCAACCGCGCCGGTCGCCGATGTGACGTGCTCGACTGTTTGAATTTCGGCCCCTGCGTCAATACCTCCGTCATGACTAACACGACAGCTTCGTACACAGTTCCCGGGATGTCGACCGAAGACGGCAGCAAGGTCGCAGCGATTCTGCAGGATCGCCTGAACGCTCTCAACGACCTGCACCTGACGCTCAAGCACATCCACTGGAACGTCGTCGGTCCGAACTTCATTTCGGTGCACGAGATGCTCGATCCGCAGGTCGAGGCCGTGCGCGGCTTCGCCGACGAGGTCGCCGAGCGCATCGCCACCCTCGGTGGATCCGCCAAGGGCACACCGGGCACGATCGTCAACGAGCGCAAGTGGGACGACTACTCGATCGGCCGCGCGCCCGCAATCGATCACCTCGGCGCGCTCGATCTGGTCTACACCGGCGTGATCGCCGATCACCGCAACGCCATCGAGGAGACCGGCGACGTCGACCCGGTCACCGAGGATCTGCTGATCGGCCAGAGCGGCCAGCTGGAACTGTTCCACTGGTTCGTGCGTGCGCACCTCGAGAACGCCGGTGGCCAGCTCTCCACCGCAGGCGCGACGAGCGAGAAGGAAGCGGCCAAGAAGGCCTGACCTTCCGATTCATACCGACAGCCGCGTTCCCTTCCGGGGACGCGGCTTCGTCGTGTGTCAGGCGCGCGACCCGTCCTCGTCCCAGTTCGCGGCCACCTTCTTGCTCGGCTGCACGCGCGGCGGCTCACCCGGCATCTTCGGGTAGTCGGGCGGGTAGTTGAGCTCGATCGGGTTCTCGTTCCACAGGTCGAGCAGCGGCTGAATCGAGTGGAACGTCGAATCCATGTCGATCCACGGATCACCGTCGCGCGCAACCTTGTCCGGCACCGTGAACAGGTTGAACTCGTGCGGGTCCTCGACTTCGGCCAATTCCGCCCACGTCAGCGGTGTCGACACCGTCGCGCCCTGAACCGCGCGCAACGACCACGCCGCGGCGATCGATCGGTCGCGGCAGTTCTGGTTGTAGTCGACGAAGACACGCTCGCCGCGCTCTTCCTTCCACCACGCTGTGGTGGTGCCGCTGTCACGCTTCTCCAGTTCCCGACCGAACGCGATGGCCGCGTGCCGTACGTCGACGAAATCCCACCGCGGCTCGATGCGGACGTACACGTGCACGCCGCGATTGCCGGATGTCTTGCAGTAGCCCGTCATTCCGAGGTTAGCGAGCAGTTCCCGCGCCACACCGGCGACACGGACGACGTCGGCGAACGTGGTGCCGGGTTGCGGGTCGAGGTCGATGCGTAGCTCGTCCGGCTGATCCAGGCTCGCCGGATCGTCCGTCTTGCGCACCGCCCAGGGGTGGAACGCGATCGTTCCCATCTGGGCGCACCAGACGGCCACGGCGATCTCCGTGGGGCACAGCTCGGCCGCCGTGCGGCCCGACGGGAACGTGATCGACGCCGTGCGCGCGTAATCGGGAGCGCCCTTCATCATGCGCTTCTGGTAGAAGCCGTCGGCGTCCTTGTCTCCGGGCCCGAGGGCGAGATGCATGCCCGGGTGGACGCCTCCGGGCCACCGCTCGAGCGCGGTGGGCCGATTGCCGAGGATCCGCAGCAGCGGCTCACCCACTGCCACAACGTATTCGGCCACCATCTTCTTCGTCACCGACGGTGTCCGATCCGTCGGTGGGTAGATCTCACGGTCGGGATTGGTCACGCGGACCAATCGCTCACCCCCGTCGGGTGTGGGCGCGGCGATCTCGATCGCCTTGGCCGGCGTCATCGGCCCTCCAGTACGTCGGACAGGTCGTACTTCGTCGGCACGTCGAGTTGATCGTAGGTGCAGGACAACGGGTCTCGGTCCGGACGCCACCGCAGGAACCGCGCTGCGTGCCGCAGCCGATGCTTCTCCATCTGGTCGTAGGCCACCTCCACCACACGCTCGGGCCGAAGAGGGATCCAGGTGCGGTCGATTCCGTTGCGCCACCTCGTCTGTTCGCCGTCGGCCACCACGTCGTCTCCGACGCGCAGCGGTTCGAGCTCGGCGAGGTACTCCAGCCGTTTCGCGTCGGTGAACGCCGACGCTCCGCCGATGAACTGGAGATCGTCTCCCTGATACAGCCCCAGCAACATCGATCCGATGCCGTTGCCGGACTTGTGAATTCGATAGCCGATCAGGACGCAGTCGGCGGTCCTGGCGTGCTTGACCTTGACCATCTCGCGTTTGTTCGGCAGGTATGTTCCGTCGAGACGCTTTGCGACGACACCGTCGAGGCCTGCGCCTTCGAACCGCTCGAACCAGTCGGTGGCCACCGCCGCATCAGCCGTGGCCGTCGTGACATGACACATCAGTTTCCGACCGGCCTCCGGCCTGCCCGCCCCATTCCGACCGGCCTCCGGCCTGCCCGCCCCATTCCGACCGGCCTCCGGCCTGCCCGCCGCATTCCGACCGACGATGTCCAGCAGTGCCGCACGACGCTCCTCGAACGGGCGCGAGGTGTAGTCGTCGTCGCCGAGAGCGAGGAGATCGAAGCCGATGAACTGCGCCGGGGTCTTCTCCGCCAGCATACGAACGCGGCTGTCCGCCGGGTGAATTCGTTCCGACAACGAGTCCCAGTCCAGGCGCGAAGACCCGTCCTTCTCCAGGGCGACCACCAGTTCACCGTCGACGACGCACCTCTCGGGCAGCTCGGCGCGGACGGCGTCGACCATCTCCGGGAAGTAGCGCGCCAGATCCTTGCCTCCGCGCGAACCGAGAACCACCTCGTCGCCATCGCGGAAGACGATGGTGCGGAACCCGTCCCACTTCGGCTCGTACGACCACACCGGATCACCCGTGTCGGGCTGAGGCGGAACCACCTTCGCCGCCTTGGCGAGCATGGGCTGCAGGGGCGGCATCACAGGTAGATCCACCGTGCAATTCTGTCACGTCGCGGATGTACCGGTACCGGAGAACGGCGGCATACCTCATAATTCGAACCGACTGCCCTGCCGAAGAACATGGAGTGCGCGATGAGCTTTTCGTTCCGACCGACGCGTGCGGTGGTCGCCGTCGCGTTCGTCTTTCTCCTGGCGGGGTGTGGGTCGACGATCGAGGGAAACCCGGTCGCCCAGTCCGGCACCGTTCCGGCGACCGAGAGTTCGCCGAGCAGCACGTCCGAACCGCGGACCACGATGCCGCCGCTGACCGGAGTCGACGAGGGCGGTGACGTGGACATCGACGTCGAGATCGGTGACTGCGTCGAGCTGGGCGGCACCGTCCAGGACGCGACCATCGACAACGCCGAGTGTGGGTCCCAGCAGTCCAACTACAGGGTCGTCGCGAAGGTGCCGTCCGGCGATCTGTGCGGGTCCGACGTCGACCAGTACTACTACGAGACGCTCCGCGGCGTCGAGCAGGGCGCTCTGTGCCTCGACATCGACTTCGTCGTCGGTGGATGCATGGATATGGGAACCCCGGACCCCACCCGCATCGACTGCACCGAGAGCGGGATCGAGCCCGTCAAGGTCATCGACGTTCTGCAGGGCACGTCCGATGTGGACGCGTGTCCAGACCCCGCCAACTCCGGGTACACGCACGACGAGCGCAACTTCGTGGTGTGCGTCGAGGAGTTGTGACCGTTCCTCTGAAGACCGCGCGCGGCCGCTGGATCGTCGCCGCCACGGTCCTCGGATCCTCGCTCGCGATGCTCGACGCCACCGTCGTCAACATTGCGCTGCCCGACATCGGGACCGACCTCGACGCGCAGGTACAGGGTCTGCAGTGGACGCTGAGCGGATACACGCTGACGCTCGCCGCGTTCATCCTTCTCGGCGGATCGCTGGGTGACCGGTTCGGTCGTCGACGCATATTCGTGCTCGGAACGGTGTGGTTCACGGCCGCGTCTCTGCTGTGCGGGCTCGCTCCGGACATCGACATCCTGATCGCTGCCCGCGTCCTGCAGGGCGTCGGCGCTGCGCTCCTCACGCCGGGAAGCCTGGCGCTGATCTCGGCGTCCATCGATCCCGAGGATCGAGGAGCGGCGATCGGCCTGTGGTCCGGCCTCGGCGGCGTCGCGTCGGCGGCCGGCCCGCTGCTCGGTGGGTGGCTCGTCGAGATCGCCGGGTGGCGAACGGTGTTTCTGATCAACGTTCCGCTCGCGATCGCGGTGGTGTTCGTCGCCGCACGTCACGTTCCGGAGAGTCTCGACCCGCACGCACCGCGCAAGCTCGACTTCGCGGGCGCCGCCGTCGGCGCGGTGGCCCTTGCGGGTCTGACGTACGGGCTGATCGAAACATTGCTCGCCCCGGCCGTGGTCGGCCTGATTGCCCTGGTTCTGTTCGTCTGGCTCGAGCGCCGCAGCGACCATCCACTCGTGCCGCCGACGCTCTTCTCGTCCCGTGTGTTCGTGGCCGCCAATCTCGTGACGTTCGCGGTGTACGCGGCGCTCGGCGGGGTGTTCTTCCTGCTGCTTCTGCAGTTGCAGATCGTGGTCGGCTTCTCGCCGCTCGCGGCAGGATTGTCGACGTTGCCGATCACCGCGTTGATGCTGGTGCTGTCCTCTCGCGCCGGCGCCATTGCGTCGCGGATCGGACCGCGGCTTCCGTTGACCATCGGGCCACTGGTCGCCGCGGTGGGACTCGTGCTGATGACGCGTATCGGGTCGGGCGGGTCGTACATCGGCACGGTCCTGCCCGCTGTGGTCGTCTTCGGTCTGGGGCTGTCGATCCTCGTCGCCCCGCTGACCACCGCGGTACTCGCGGCAGCACCGGCCGAGCACGCCGGAACAGCGTCCGGGGTCAACAACGCCGTCGCCCGCACGTCACAGCTGCTGGCCGTCGCGGCGTTGCCGGCTCTGGCAGGGATCGCCGGGGCCGACTACGACCGGCCGAACGTGTTCGACGCCGGCTTCACCGTGTCGATGCTGATCTGTGCGGGGTTGCTGCTGATCGGGGCCGCGATCGCAGCGATCATGATTCGATCGCCGCGACCGGTTACCGCGTCGGGGGCCCATTGCGACGTGGGCGGGCCACCACTCACCCGCTGATCACTCTGCGAGACGGACGATGCTCACTCTGCGAGACAGACAATTCCTGGATCCGCCCGAAGATTCGCCAGAGCACTGCGAATGCGTGACTTCATGGTGGACACCGGAATTCCCATGCGATCGGCGGCCTCGGCGTAGGTGAGCCCTTCGAAGAAGGCCATGAACAGGCATTCCCGCTGCCGGAGCGACAGACCGCTGAGCGCACTCATGACCGGTCGCCGGTCCAGGAAATTCGCCGACGCGTCGTTCGGTGCACCCAGCGCGTCGTCGAGCATGGCGTACCGGGATTCACGGTCGGACCGAGACTGTTCGGACCGAACTCGGTCGATGGCCCGGCGATGCGCCATGGTGATCAGCCACGCACTGGGAGACCCACTGGCGCGTGAGAACGACGGCGCCTTCTGCCAGACCTCGAGGTAGACGTCCTGGACGCACTCCTCCGTGAACCCGCGATCACGCAGAACGCGGAGAACCGCGCCGTAGACGCGGGAGGAGGTGGCGTCGTAGAACTGAGCAAAGGCCTCACGGTCACCGCGCCCGATAGCTTCGAGCAGACTGGACAGTTCGGCCACGGAGTACTGCATTCGACCATCGATGGTCGAGTCACGTTGTGCGAGTGACGAATTCATAGCAGGTACCTCGATTCACGACCCTACTGATGTATTGGTCGATTACCCGATCGTGCCAGCGCTACCCGTCGGTACCGCATCGCCTGTGTCGCGATACGGTCACTGGTGGATAACGGATTGGTAACGAGGTTTTCGGACCTCAGTCGATTCGCCGGACCACGCCGACAGGGGTCGCCCGGAACCGGTCTAGGGTTTTCTCCCATGAGCGAAGGTGCAGAGAACGACATCAAGCCACGCAGTCGCGACGTCACCGACGGACTGGAGAAAACCGCTGCTCGCGGCATGCTTCGCGCCGTCGGGATGGGCGACGCCGACTGGGGCAAGTCGCAGATCGGTGTCGCGTCGTCCTGGAACGAGATCACCCCGTGCAACCTTTCCCTCGACCGTCTCGCGAAGGCGGTCAAGGAAGGCGTCCACACGGGCGGTGGTTACCCGCTCGAATTCGGCACCATCTCCGTTTCCGACGGCATCTCCATGGGCCACGAGGGCATGCACTTCTCGCTGGTCTCGCGTGAGGTCATCGCCGACAGCGTCGAGACGGTCATCAGCGCGGAGCGTCTCGACGGCTCCGTTCTTCTCGCGGGCTGCGACAAGTCACTGCCCGGCATGCTGATGGCGGCGGCGCGACTCGACCTCGCGAGCGTCTTCCTCTACGCCGGATCGACCCTGCCGGGATTTGCAACTCTGTCCGACGGCAGCGAGCACCAGGTCACGATCATCGATGCGTTCGAGGCAGTCGGCGCCTGCTCGCGCGGACTGATGTCCCGCGAGGACGTCGACACCATCGAACGCGCCATCTGTCCCGGCGAAGGCGCCTGCGGCGGTATGTACACCGCCAACACCATGGCCAGCGCCGCCGAAGCGATGGGAATGTCGCTCCCCGGTAGCGCCGCACCGCCGGCACCGGACAAGCGGCGCGACGGATTCGCGCGCGCCAGCGGCGAGGCCGTCGTCGAGTTGCTCCGCCGGGGCATCACCACCCGCGACATCATGACGAAGGAAGCCTTCGAGAACGCCATCGCCGTCGTCATGGCGTTCGGCGGTTCCACCAACGCCGTGCTGCATCTGCTCGCGATCGCCTACGAAGCCCACGTCGAACTGACGCTCGACGACTTCGTCCGCGTCGGGGCGCGTGTGCCGCACCTCGCCGACGTCAAGCCCTTCGGCAAGCACGTCATGACCGACGTCGACCGCATCGGCGGCGTTCCCGTGATCATGAAGGCGCTGCTGGACGCAGGCCTGCTCCACGGCGACTGCCTGACCGTCACCGGCAAGACCGTGGCGGAGAACCTCGCCGACATCGCGCCGCCCGACCCCGACGGCCTGGTGCTGCGCGCAATGAAGGAGCCGATCCATCCCACCGGCGGCATCACGATCCTGAAGGGCTCGCTCGCGCCGGGCGGCGCCGTCGTGAAGTCCGCCGGATTCGACTCCGACGTCTTCGAGGGCACCGCGCGGGTGTTCGAGCGCGAGCGCGCCGCCATGGACGCACTCGAAGACGGCACCATCACCGCCGGCGACGTCGTCGTCATCCGGTACGAGGGACCCAAGGGCGGGCCCGGTATGCGCGAGATGCTCGCCATCACCGGCGCCATCAAGGGCGCCGGCCTGGGCAAGGACGTCCTCCTCATGACCGACGGACGCTTCTCGGGCGGCACCACCGGCCTCTGCGTGGGACACATCGCCCCCGAAGCGGTCGACGGCGGACCCATCGCATTCGTGAAGGACGGCGACCGAATTCGCCTCGACGTGGCCAAGGGCACCCTCGACGTGCTGATCGACGATGCGGAGTTCGAGAGCCGCAAGCAGGGTTGGGAACCCGCGCCCCCGCGCTACACCCGCGGCGTGCTGGCGAAGTACTCGAAGCTGGTGGGCTCGGCCTCGCAAGGCGCCGTCTGCGGCTAGCTGTAACCGACCGGCCTTCTACAGGGGCATGGCCCACGCCGAGCTCGACCGTTCGTCCGTCTCGGTGGACGAACGGTCACCGGCCGCGGCGAACTGGTAGATGTTCGGCTGCGGCGCAACGGCTTTCGGCCACGGCGCCGGCCGCAGCAGTGGGCGTTCGGCGAGGAACTGCACGGCGTGGAGCTCGTTCTCGGCGGTCTTGCGTCGGGCACGGGCCACGTCGCCCAGGGCCAGCCGGAGGAGGTTCAGCTGTCCTGTGTCGCTCAGCGCTTCTTCCTCCGCGATCGCCGCCTCCAGCTTGGAGACCTTCGCGGCCAGCTGGTAGATGTTCGGTCGCGCTTCCGCCGACGAGTCGGTGACCGAACTCGTCTGCAGCACAGCGGAAGTCGAGGGCGCGGACGGTTGTTCGAGCAGATGCTCGAGTTCGGCGACCTCGCGGGCAGCGTCGTCCGACACTCTCTTTCGGCCGGGCAGCAGCAACCAGACCACGACCGCGCCGACCCCGAAGACGATCGCGGCGATGGTCGACGTATGGACGACCGCTCGGTTGAACGCCTCGATCGCGTTGGCTTCGAGGGTGTTCGCATACCCGGCAAGTAATCCGTTCCGGCGCATGATGTCCGAGACGATCACCGCACCCGCCACCGAGTCGCCGGACGCCTCGATCGCCTGGGCGGCCTGCGCCGTCGGCTGACCGTCGGCACCCCTGCCCGGAAAGCCGGTCAGAAAATCTGCGATGCCGGCGTGGTACGACGTCGCGAGAACCGAACCCAGAATGGCGATTCCGAAGGATCCGCCGAGCTCGAGCGCGGTGTCGTTCAACCCGCCGGCCACGCCGAGCTTGTTCTCCTGGAACTCGCCCATGATGGCGTCGGTACACGGCGACACGGCAAGGCCGATTCCGAGACCCAGCATGGTCAGCGCCGGGATGAAGTCGACAAACGTTGCGCCGGTGTCGATTCGGAGCATCGACGCCACGGCGAGCGTCCCCACGAGCATGCCCGCCGTGACGGTGTACCGCATACCGAGCTTGGGGGTGAGCCACTGTGTCATTGCCGAGCCGACGAACACCGCGCCGGCGAGCGGCAGCAGGTGCACGCCGGTGGCCACCGGGCCGTAGCCGAGAACGAACTGAAGGTATTGCGCCACATAGTAGATGGCGCCGAACGTGACCAGGAAGAACAACAGCACCGCAAGCGTCGCGCCGCTCAGCACGCGCGAGGCGAACGCGCGCACGTCGAGAAGCGGCGACGGATGCCACAGTTCCCACGCGACGAAGCCGGCGATACCGGCGGCGCCGACCACCGCGAACAATCGAGGTCCGTCGTCCCAGCCGGAGTGCATCCCTTCGATGATCGCGTAGACGAGCGATGCGACACCGACGACCGACAGCAGCCCGCCCAGCCAGTCGATCCGGCCGGGATCGGCAGCACGCGAGGGTGGCACCAGCACGATGGCAGCGACGATCGCACAGACCGTGATGGGCACGTTGATGAGGAAACTCGAACCCCACCAATAGCTTTCGAGAAGCCACCCGGCCAGCAGCGGGCCCGCAGCGATGGCGAGGCCGGACGTCGCCGCCCAGATCGTGACGGCGGTGGCGCGTTCGTTCTTGGGGAACGTCGCGACGAGTAGCGACAGTGTGGCGGGCATGACGATTGCCGCCGCCACCCCCATCACCACGCGTGCCGCGATCACGCCGACGGTGGCGTCGGTCATCGCACCCGCGATCGAGCCTGCCGTGAAGGTCGCTAGTCCCAGCAGCAGCGAGCCCCGCCGGGAGTATCGGTCTCCGATGACGCCGAACAGCAGCATCAGCGCGGCGTACGGCACGGTATAGCCGTCGATGACCCACTGCAGATCGGCACTCGAGAGTTGTAGGTCCATCGTCATCGCCGGCGCTGCCACCAGCAGCGACGTGTTCGCCATGACGACGACGAGCAGGCTCAGGCACAGAACCCCCAGTGCCGCCCAACGTTTCGCGTACGGCCTCGGCATTTCCTGGACAGGCGTCATCGCGAGCAGAGTCATGTGTGTCCCCCCGATTGGAACTGCTTGCGACACACCGCGAGCAGTGCAGAGAAGCCTAGAAAGGCTGCTTTACAATCTGCAATTCTTTGTGTCCGTCGTTACACGCCGGACCGTCGCAGTTGGGTTCGACCACCAAAACGGTTGGTGCGCAGTGGAGATGATCCCAAGCGACGGTGCGGTGAGCCGCTTCCGCCGAAAAACGGACCATCGAGGCCGGAAACCCGTCGAGACCCCTTCGTGACATTATCGTGATCTTCACGTTATCTCGGCGAGTGTTGCTCGACGCCTCCACGGGGAACACTGCGTTCAGGAGGTCGTCAGCAGGCTTAATGGTTCCTGCACGCCGACCGACGAAGCGGCAGCAGCCCTGTTGTCGTGTCAGCGCACGCGAAAGGTTCTTCGATGTCTCTCTCGACCAGAATGATCGGCGGTATCGGGGTAGTGGGAACGGCTATCGCACTCGCCGTGATTGCACCCGGCGCCGCTTCGGCCGCACCCACCACCTGCTTGAGCCCCGCCGGCGCTCCGGCCCGCACGCTCACCGACGCCCTCTCGGGCTGCAACAGCATCAGCGACGCCACCAGCGCCGCAGCAGCGTACGGATACAACGGAACGGGCGACGCCGCCGCCGACCTGAACGCACTGGCCCTGGCCCTCGGCTTCACCGGCGGCGACGCATCCGCCACCGGCAGCAACGGTGCAGCGCCGGCCGCGATCGCCTACGGCATCGACTCCGTCGCCACGGCAACCGGCACGGCCCCCGGCCTGTCCATCGCCATCGCCGCCCCCGGCTCCACCGTGAGCATCAGCGACCTCGGCGCCGTCTGCGACGGCCCCGGCTTCGCGGGCAGCCTCGTCACCCTGCAGGCCTGCTTGGGCTGACACGCCACACCCACGAAAATGGCCGCCGTCCGAGAGGACGGCGGCCATCTTTCTGTCCGTGTGCTTACGGGATCGGCGCGAAGCCTGTTCCCACTCCGCCACCGCGGTTGATGTCGTCGAGAACTGCCCCGATGTCGGTCCCCACCTCGGGACCGATGCACGAGAACGGTCCGAGGTAGGCGTTGACCATGCCGACCAGCGTGGTCCCGGCCAGCACCGGGCCACCGGAATCGCCCTGCACGACGCAGATCTGCGTGTACGTCTTGTTGTTCTGGAAGAACTGTCCGTACGTGATTCCGCAGGTGGTGCCGGTGGTGCGGCCTTCCTTGCACATCACGCCGGGGAACGTCGCGGGCGAACCGAGACCGGTGATGGTGGCGTTGCCGACCCGATTGGTCGGGGCCACGCGGCTCGGGTCGAACTGAATGACCGCGTAGTCGAGGCCGGGAACCGACGAGACGATGCGGCCCACGACGCCCGAATCGGGCGAGTACTCGGCTCCCACGAGGTCACCGGGGACGCCGCAGTGACCGGCCGTCAAACCGACCAGCCGCCCACCGGCGTCGTAACCGATGGTCGTGAGCGTGCATTCGAACTTTCCCTTGCCGGTGGAGTCCGCGGTCATGATTCCGGAGCCGCCCCCCAGCACGGCCACGGGCACGGCCGACGCGGTCCCCACGCCCACGCCTGCCATCACGGCAGCGATCGTGGCCACGACAAATACAAGTCTTTTCAAGTCTGTTCCCTCCGAAGGTGAGCTCACAGTAGCAAGGCGACCTGCCGGCGTCAGCGTCCTTCGAGGCGAGCCAGTGCTGCCCGCGCCGATTCGAGCTCGTCGCTGAGCTCGGCAATCCGGCGTTGGGCGGCCGCGCGTGCCGATTCGATGACCTCGTCCACCGCCGCGGCGACGGCCGGGTCACCCAGCTCCTTCATCGCGCGCGCGACCAGCTCGGCGGCGACCTCCGCAGGCTTTCCCTGCCGCTTCGCCCCGCTCGACACCGCCACCGTCCAAGTGTTGTCGGCACCGGACGCGATGGTGACGCTCACGGCTGTGGGCTGCGCCGCGGGGCGACGTGTGGGACGACGTGTGGGCTTCGGTCGAACCGCAGGGGGTTCGACCGAAGCATCCTCCACCGCGGCGGGAGTGGACACCACCGCGGTGAGTTTCGGGGCTGCAGGCGTGACGCGTTTCGTCGCTGCAGGCTTCTTCACGGCAGCTTCCGTCGGCGCAGCCATCCTGGTCAGCCGTAGTTCGTCCGCTTTGAACGGCAGCTGATCGTCCACACCCTTGGGCCGCACCGTCAGCGTCGTGCCGTCCACCGAGACCACCCGCGCGGACGCGCCGGCCTCGAGTCCGAGTGAGGGCGTCGGCTCGCGCAGGTAGACCGTTGCCCGACGACCTTCGGCGAGGGCCGCGGTGATGGAGTTCAGGTCGTCGACGGTGAGGACGTCGGCGGTGGGTCGAGATCTGCGCGCGCGGGACGGTGCGGTCATGGCCCCAGCTTCGCACATGTGTGCGACACATCGTGTGACCCGGCCGTCGATCGACTGGTCACGTTGCGGCAGTGCTCACACGTTGCAACCGGTGTGGATTGCGGGAAGGTGCCCAGTCGCGCCGCCCGGTCGCCCCACCCGGTCGCCCCACCCAGTCGCGCCACCCAGCCGAGCCGCTGGAAGTTCAGGGGACCCGCGTCGCGCCGCCCGGTCGGGGGGCTAGGCGAACGCGACACGGATCCGATCATGGAGTCGTCGCCCACCGTCTATGTGTTACTGCCTTAATTCATTCGAATGATTGCAGTGACGACGCCCAACCCCTGGATCGACCGGTGCTCGGAAAGTGGCACCGAGGTACAGGTCCCGGGCGTAGCGTTGCCGCCACCAGTCCCGGCGGAAAGCGACACATCCATGTCTCAACTCGATTCACGCCGCGCCTCGACGGGGAGCGGCTCCCGGGTCTATCTGATCGACGCGGTGTCGGACCTCGACGTCCAGGCCGCCAACCAGTGGATCGACGATCAGACCGAAGACTCCGAGCACCGCCCGAAGTCGGTCGTGATGTCCACCGACGGGCTTGCCGAATTCGCCGACGCCGCCGCAGACGCCGACCCGCTCGTGGTTCCGCTGCGCGTCTCGCATCGATCTCCGAACCAGCAGCTGGCACTGAGCCGGCGCGTCGTGTCCCGGCTGAGCAAGTCGGTGCTTCGCTGGGCTCCCGCGCAGGACGCCGATTCGTGGACCATCGTCGTCGGCGAACCGGCCACCCTGTCCGATCTTCGCGAACGGTTCGACGACACCGGCGGTCGCTCGCTGCCCTCCTTCATCGCGCGGCAGGCGAGCCTGGCTCTGGACCGCGCCGAGCGCGAGGTCATCGGCTCCGAGTACAAGGTGCCGCGGTTCGTCGTCGAAGAGATGACCGACCGGGCGTCGTTCCGCACCGACCTCGCCGAGCTGGCGAAGTCCGCCGAGCAGCCAGTCGACGACGTGGAGAAACGCGTCCACGAGATCCTCGACGAGATGGTCGCGACGGAGAACCACCGGGCCGTCGACCTGTGGGGGCAGCTGGGCAAGTACTTCTCGCGTGCGTACAACGTCGAGGTCGACAAGTCCGGTCTGCAGGCCGTGCGGGACCTGAACAAGACGCATCCGCTGGTGTTCCTGCCCAACCACCGGTCCTACCTGGACCCGTTGGTGCTGCGGCCGGCTCTCCTCAAGGAGGGCTTTCCGATGAACCACGTGATGGGAGGGATCAATGTCGGCTTCTGGCCGATCGGACCCCTCGCCAAGCGCAGTGGTGTCGTGCTGATTCAGCGCAAGTTCTCCGACGAGATCTACAAGTGGACTCTGCGCCAGTACATGAGCTTCCTGCTGAGCAAGAAGTTCAACCTCGAGTGGTACATCGAGGGTGGCCGTTCCCGGACCGGCAAGCTGCGCCCTCCCCGGTTCGGTCTGCTGACCTACCTCTTCGACGCGCTCGAGCACAGCGCCGCGTCCGACGCGTACCTGGTGCCCACCTCCATCACGTACGACCGGCTGCACGAGGTCTCGACCATGGCCGAGGAGATGCACGGAGCGCAGAAGCAGGCCGAGGGCATCCGTATGGCCATCGGATACATCCGCGCGCAGGGCAAGATCCGCGGCACGGTGTACCTCTCCTTCGGTACCCCGATGTCGGTGCGTTCGTTCCTCGACGCCAACGAGGACAAGCGCGTGGCGGTGCAGAAGGCCGCCCTCGCCGTCTCGCACTCGATCAACGAAGCCACGCCGGTGACTCCCGCGGCGCTCGTGGCGATGGCCATGCTGGGTATCGAGGACCGGGCGCTCAACGTCAACGAAATGTGGTCGATCATCGCGCCGCTCGCGAAATACATTCGCGATCGTGGACTTCCGACGGCGGGCGGCATCGACCTGCAGGACGTCGACGTGATGACCACCGCGATCCGGGCTCAGGTGGCGGCCGGTGTGGTCAAGCGTTTCGACCTGGGTCCGGAACCGCTGTTCCACCTGGCTCAGGACAAGCACCTGGTGCTGGCGTTCTTCCGCAACAACGCGATTCACTTCTTCGTGATGCGCGCGATCGGCGAACTGGTGGTGCTGCGCACGAAGGATTGCCCCACCGGTGTGGTCGCGGCGGAGGATCTGTGGAAGTCCGCTCTCGAGCTTCGCGACCTCCTCAAGTTCGAGTTCTTCTTCGGGGACAAGCACGAGTTCGGTCAGCGCCTCGAGGCCGAGGTGGACCTGATCGATCCGCAGTGGCGCACGGCCATCTCCGAGCCGACGTACGCGGTCAAGTCGCTAGAGAGTCAGCCGTTCCATCTGGCTCATCGCGTCCTGCAGCCGATCTTCGAGGCCTATCAGGTTGTGGCCGAACAGCTTCTGATGCTCGTACCGGGACGCGAGTTCGACAAGCCGGCGTTCCTGAACGAGTGCCTGGGAGCGGCGCAGGCCAAGCGATTGCGGCAGCAGCTCGAACACAGTGACGCCATCTCGAACGAATTGTTCGACACGGCACTGCAATTGGCCGACAACCGAGATCTTCTCGACTCCGACTCCGCGGGCGTGACCTTGCGTAGGCGCGATTTCGCGGCCGAGATAGCGTCGTGGGCGCGCGTGTCGGGACAGATTCGCGTGATGGCACACATGGCACTGGACAAGGTCGACGCCGACGTGGCTCGTCGACGAGGGGAGAATTCATGATCACGTTGCCCGCACTCCTGGAGCAGATCGCAGACGCTCCGCAGGGACCCGGCACCGTGGCATTCTTCGACTTCGACGGAACCGTCATCGACGGTTTCTCGGCCGGTGCGATCTTCAAGGAGCGCCTGCGCCGGCTCGACGTCAACGTCGTCGAACTGTGGGACATCACGAGCGCCGTCCTCGAGATGCGCATACGCAACTCGACCGTCGACAACCTGATGGACAAGGCCGTACGCGCGCTCGAGGGCAAGACGCACGAGGAGTTGCTCGAGCAGGCCCAGATGCTGTTCCGCTCGGAGATCGCGGCGATGATCTTCCCGCAGATTCGGTCGATCATCCACGCGCACAAGGAAGCCGGTCACCGCGTCGTCATGTCGACGTCGGCCACTCCGTATCAAGCCGTCCCGGTGTGCGAGGACCTCGGGTTCGACGATCTGATCTGCACGATCCCGACGGTCGACGCGTCGGGCGTGCTGACCGGCGAGCTCGACGGCTCGTCCCTGTGGGGCCCGCGCAAGGCGCAAGCGATCATGGACTGGGCCGACGACCACGACGTCGACATCGACGGGTGCTTCGGTTACTCCAACGGTTTCGAGGACGTACCGATGCTCGAGACGGTCGGAACACCGATCGCGCTCAATCCCGACAACGACCTCGAACGCGAAGCGCGCGAACGCCGTTGGCCGACGTTGCACCTCACCAAGCCTCAACGCGGAGCCGACGTGGTGTCGACCGTACGCACGATGACGGCCCTGGGTTCGGTGATGGCCAGCGCGGGAGTCGGTGCCGCACTGGGCATCCTGGGTCGCAACCGGCGCACCGGGGCCAACGTGACCAATGCGATGGCACCTGCGCTCGCACTGGCCATCATGGGTATCAAGGTCGAGGTGGAGGGCGAGGAGAACCTCTGGACCCACCGCCCCGCCGTGTTCATGTTCAACCACCAGAGCACGATGGACGCCATCGTGGTCTCGGGCATCATCAGGCGCGACGTCACCGCGATCGCCAAGAAGGAATTGAGCCGCGATCCTCGGTTCGCGCTGCTGGGTGCGGTGTTCGACGTGGCCTACGTGGACCGGTCGAACAGCAAGGCCGCCCGGCAGGCGATGCAGCCGGCCATCGACAAGCTGCACAGCGGTGTGTCCGTCGCGATCGCCCCGGAGGGCACCCGGATGCCGACGGCTCGTCTCGGCAAGTTCAAGAAGGGCGGCTTCCACCTCGCCATGGAGGCCAAGGTTCCCATCGTTCCGATCGTTCTGCACGACACCGGCGCGGTGATGTGGAAGTCCTCCTTCACCGCCCATTCCGGCAGCGTCCGGGTGACCGTCGGCGAACCCATCCCCACGGCCGACTGGGATCCGGCAAAGCTCGACGAGTACGTCGACGACGTCCGCTCCTTCTTCGACAGAACGCTGGGCAATGTCTGAGTTCGCCGAACTGGCTCGATCCGAGATCGACGCCAAGCTTCTCGGCGGCGACGTCCGGTACACCCGCACGCAGGTCGCCGAGGCGGTCGGAATCGACCTCGCGCGGGCGCAGCAACTGTGGGTGGCCATGGGCTTCCCGATCAACCCCGACCAGAACGCGGTCATGTTCACCGACGCCGACATCGACGCGCTGAAGTCGATCACCGGACTCGTCGACGCCGGCATCATCGAGCCGGCCATGGAAGTTGCGATCGCGCGCACCCTCGGTCAGTCGATGTCGCGCCTGGCGGAATGGCAGATCGGCGTCGTCAACAACTACGTGGCCAAGCAACTCGAGGAGATGCCGTCCTCGACGGACGCGGACGCCATCCGCAGAGATGCGCGCGAACTGGCCGCGAAGACGGTGCCCACCATCGAGTCGCTCCAGAACTACGCGTGGCGTCGACACCTCGCCGCCGTCGCCGGACGTGCGCTGGCAACCGACAGCGAGGGCGAGCCGAGCTCGGTCACGTGCGTCGGATTCGCCGACATGGTCGGCTACACCAGCCTCACTCGCCGGCTCGGGGTCGACGAGCTGACGTCGCTGCTCGAGGAGTTCGAGAGCGTCACCACCGACGTCATCGCGCGGGGGCACGGATCGGTGATCAAGAACGTGGGCGACGAGGTGATGTTCCAGACGTCGTCGCCGGCGGACGCCGCCCGCATCGCGCTGCAGCTGCACGAGGCCTTCAGCGAGCGGGAGGACGTTCCCGATCTGCGCGTGGGCATCGCGCTGGGCCCGGTTCTCGCGCGCTTCGGCGACGTGTACGGCTCGGTGGTCAACATCGCGGCCCGCCTGACCAGCGTCGCGCATCCGGGGACGGTGCTGATCGACTCCGAGATGGCCGACGCCCTGGCCGACGACGACTCGTTCCGCCTGAAATCGGTCCGACCGTTCCGTGTTCGGGGCTACCGCAGGCTTCGGCCCTACTCGTTGCGGTGGCAGAAAGTACACGGAAACGACGACGACGGCGACGTGAGATCCGTCTCCCAGAAAAAGTCGTAACGACCAGTAACACTCCGCAACGCAGCAGCGACATGCCTTGTGACACGAGGAGTGAATATGAGTCTTCTGATGCACACGACGGCACCGTCGAAGGTCACCACCGCACCGGCGGAAGCAGAGTTGCCGACCACCGAAGCCGAACTCGACGCGCTTCAGACCGAGATCGAGAACATCGACGCGGACATCCAGGCTGCAGTCCAGCGCCGGACCGAGCTGGTCGCTCGCATCGGCCGCACGCAGGCCTCGTCGACCCGTGAACTCGAAGTTCTCGACCACTTCTCCGAGCTCGGCCAGGAAGGCCGCACCCTCGGAATGCTGATGCTCCGCATCGGCCGCGGCCGCCAGGGCAAGTAAGCCCCCTCCCGCCGTAACCTCTCGACAGCAGTTACTTCACGACGAAGGGGACGTCCCACTGGGGCGTCCCCTTTGTCGTGTCCCCGCTCCGGTGTCCCCGCTCCGTTGACCTAGAGTGACCGCCGGGGGGTAGAGATGACTTTGTTCGCAGTGCTGGACCGTCTGCTGGCCGGCCGGGTGCCCGTGAGTCCACCGGACAACCCCTACGAGTCGATCCTCCCCACCCCGATATCCGACGACGACTTCTTCCTCACGCCTCCCGGAATCGACGATCTCGCGCCCGGCGACGTCATTCGCCGACGCATCACGCACGGCCTGATTCCCCGACCACGGACGCTGTTGCACCAGTTCATGGTGCGGTCGATCGACGCACGCGGACTCCCCGCCGGGGTCACCGCATCGCTCCTGATTCCGAAGCGGCCGTGGACCGGCTCCGGGCAGCGGCCCGTCGTCGTGCACAACGTGGCCATCGATTCTCTCGGGGCCACCAGCACTCCGTCGTACCGTCTCGTGCACGGCGTGGGCGCCGATCTACCGCCGGTCATGCCGGTGTGGCTGGCCCGGGGATACGCCGTGTTGGTCCCCGATCATCAAGGTCCCCGCATGTCGTACGCCGAAGGGACGATGGCCGGGCACGCCGTCCTCGACGCGATCCGCGGGATGAAGGTCGTGGCGCCAGAACTCGCGGACAGTCCGATGGTGGCCTACGGATACAGCGGTGGCGCCATCGCGACCACCTGGACCGCCCAGCTGCAGCCGACGTACGCCCCCGACGTCACGCTGGCGGGTGCCGTCTGCGGCGGCACTCCCACCGACTTCTCCCTGCTCCTCGAGACGATGAACGGCACCATCGCCGCCGGTCTGCTGGGCGCGGCCAGCATGGGCCTCGCACGCGAGCATCCGGAGATGGTGGAGTTGTTCGGGCCGAAGGCGTTGCTGTTGGCGTCGTGGGTGAAGGACATGTCCGTCGTCCCGCTGGCCCTCGGCGGCTTGTTGCGGATGCGACTCGAGGACCTGACGAACGAGCCGAACCCGTTCGAAACCGACATCGCCCGCCGCGTCATCGAGGCCAACCGGCCCGGCGCCGCGGCTCCGGAAGCACCCGTGGCGTTCTTCCACGGCTCGGCCAGCAAACTGATCGGTGATCGCTTCATTCCCGAAGCGGGCGTGACCACCCTGATCGACCAGTGGCGGGCTCTCGGTGCGGATGTGCACTACGAACCGGTCGTCGGCGATCACTTCATCGGCGCGCTGACCGGGCTGCCCTTCGTGATGCGCTGGACCGCAAGACAATTCGCCGTCAACGGCTCGCGTTAGGGCGCCTGCCACCGAGTTCGCCGTGGTAGGTCTCCATGGCGCCGATCATCGCGGCGAACACTCGGTGCGCCGCCGCGAGGTCGCTGTCCGGTAGGTCGGCCATGGCCTCGCGGGTGTGCACGCCGAGTGGAGTGAAGAACTCGCGAGCCACTTCCATGCCCGGATCGTCGTAGCGCAGGATGACGCGTCGACGATCCGACTCGTCGGGTTCACGCTTGATGTGCCCGGAGGTGATCATGCGTTCCACGAGGTAGGTCATCGCCGCGGACGAGAGGCCGAGTGCCTGCCCGAGCTCGCCGGGAGTCGACGGGCGCCCGGACATGTCGCTGACCATGATGTGCAGCAGAGCTCGAAAGTCGTTGGGCCCGAGGCTGTGCTGCTGAGCGAAGATCCGCGAGATCTTGTCCGACGCCGCGGACAGCGCACGTATGTCCGAAGCCATCTGCGACTCCAGTTCACGACGCTGCTGACCTTCCGACATGGCTCGAAGGGTACTCCATCAATCTCTCAGTTGCTTAATGATTAAGTATCTGAAATTATAGTCCTCATGAACGAGACCTCGCGTTGGGACGGTGTGGCCGCTCTCGTCACCGGACGCCGCTCGTGGGCGATCGCCGTGGCGGTACTCGTACTGTCCGCCGCACTGATGGGCCTCGTCGGCAGCAACGACTCCGCCGGCCAGTCGCCCACATCCCTTCCCCCGTCGTCGGAATCGGCTGCCGTGCAGTCGATTCTCGGTGAATTTCCCGACTCGGACACTGCGCCGGTCATCCTGGTCGTGACCCGAGACGACGGCGCACCGCTGTCACCGGCCGACCTCGACGCGACCGCACAGGCTGGTGCCCGGATGGCGTCGACAGTCGATGCGCCGGCCGCTCCCCCCACCGTCGTACCGGCGGTGCCGTCACCCGACGGTCTCGCCGCCATCGTTCCCGTGCAGATCGATTCCTCCCTGTCCGGCTTCGACCTGAACGACACCGTGGCCTCGCTACGCACCGCCGCAGCCGACGGCCTGCCCTCCGGCCTCGTCGCGCAGGTCACCGGCGGTCCGGCGTTCGGCGCGGACATCGCCAATTCCTTTGCCGGGGCCGACTTCCGGCTGCTCGCCGTGACCGCGGCCGTGGTGGCGCTGCTGTTGATCGTCACCTACCGCTCGCCCATACTCTGGCTGGTCCCGCTGCTCGTGGTCGGATTCGCCGACCGCGTCGCCAGTTCGGTCGGAACCGGTGTCGCGGAGCTCACCGGCCTGACGTTCGACGGCTCCACCTCGGGCATCACCAGCGTTCTCGTCTTCGGTGCCGGCACCAACTACGCGCTCCTGCTCATATCGCGCTACCGCGAGGAGCTCACCAAGGAGTCCGACCACCGCCTGGCTCTGAGACACGCTGTGCGGCAGTCGGGTCCAGCCATTCTGGCGAGCAACGTCACCGTGGTTCTCGCGTTGCTCTCGCTGGTGCTCGGCATTCTGCCCAGCACTCGCAGCCTGGGAGCCCTGGCCGCCGCCGGACTGATCGTCGCGGCCGTGTTCGTGCTTCTCGTTCTTCCCCCAGCGCTCGCACTGTGTGGCCGAAAGGTGTTCTGGCCGTTCGTCCCCACGGTCACCCGCAGCGACGTCGACCACCGCGGCGTCTGGTATCGCATCGCAGCTGCAGTGGCCCGCACCCCGGGTCGAGTCGCGGTGATCTCGGTGGGCGTCCTGGTGGTCTGCGCCGTCGGCGTCCTCGGGACCGGCATCGGCCTCTCTCAGACCGATCAGTTCCGGGTCAGCGCCGAATCGGTGGACGGATTCGACGCACTGGCCCAACACTTTCCGGCCGGATCGTCCGACCCGACGGTGGTCGTCGCACGCAGCGCCGACGCCGACGCGATCACCCGTGCGATCGACGGGACCGCCGGCGTCGATTCGTCGACGGAGGTGGCCCGGTCCGACTCCGGACTGACCCGCTGGTCGGTGGTCCTGACGTCCAGTCCGGGCTCCGAGGCTGCGTTCGACACGATCGCCTCGCTGCGGACGGCGGTCCAGGGGGTTCCGGCCGCGAACGCGCTCGTGGGCGGCAGCGACGCGCAGGCGTACGACATCAGTACCGCCGCCGCTCGTGACCGTCTCCTGCTGATCCCGATCGTGCTCGTCATCGTCCTCGCGGTCCTGCTGGTCCTGCTGAGAGCCGTTGTGGCGCCGCTGGTTCTGATCGCTGCCACGGTGCTGAGCGCCCTCGCCGCGCTGGGCGTCGGCAGCTGGGTCAGCGAGCACCTGTTCGGATTCCCCGCGCTGGACGACAACGTGCCACTCTTCGCGTTCCTCTTCCTGGTGGCACTCGGCGTGGACTACACGATCTTCCTGATCACCCGAGCACGCGAAGAGACGCCCGCACACGGAACCCGCGCCGGTATCGTTCGAGCGGTGGGGGCGACGGGCGGCGTGATCACCAGTGCAGGTGTCGTACTGGCGGCGGTGTTCTGCGTGCTCGGAGTCCTTCCGCTGATCACCCTGACCCAGCTCGGCATCATCGTGTGCCTGGGCATCCTGCTCGACACGTTCGTCGTCCGAACCGTGGTCATCCCCGCTCTGTTCACCCTGATCGGCCCCCGAGTCTGGCGGCCCGGACCCCTTGCCATCGAAACAGCCCCTGCCACCGAAGAACTACCACTCAAGGAGAATCACTGATGTCCCTGCGTTCCATCACCTCTCGCGTCGCGATCGCCGGAGCGATCATGGCGGGCGCCGTGTTCGGCTCCGTCGCACCGGCCGGCGCCGCCCCGTTGTGGGAGCCCCTGGCGCCGATCCAGAAGCTCGACGTCGACCGTTACCAGGGCGACTGGTGGCAGCTCGCAGCCGTTCCGCAGCCGTTCAACCTCAACTGCGCCAAGGACACCAAGGCCAACTACCAGCGCATCGACGCGACCAACGTTCGCGTGCAGAACACCTGCACCACGTGGTCGGGTGGGCAGAACCTCATCGTCGGCAACGCCCGGGTCAACGACCCCGTCACCACGGCCGCGCTGCACGTGAGCTTCCCCAGCGTTCCCACGCAGGACAACCCGGAGGGTCCCACCAACTACATCGTCACCTACATTGCCGACGACTACTCGTGGGCACTCGTCGGAGATCCGTTCCGCACCTCCGGATTCGTGCTGTCGCGCTCCCCGCAGGCCACACCCGATCAGTGGCGCGAGATTCGACGCGTCGTCGAGCAGCGTGGTTACAACGCGTGCCTGGTGCTCACGTCGCCGACCACAGCCGGATCCCCGGACATCCGTCCGCTGTGCACGGTCTAGAGCAGACCGGCGTAGAAGTCGAGGTGTCGCGCCGCGGCGTCGTCCCAGCTCAGGGACGACGCCAGCGCGACACCCGCGGATCGACGCTCGTTCGGATCGGCTATCGCGTCGGCCAGGCGGTCGGCTGTCTCCTGGTGAGTCGACGCATACTGAACCGTGTCTCCGAACACCTCGTGGAAGACCGGTAGATCACGGGTGACGACGGGTGTTCCCGCCGCCAGGGCCTCCATGGCCGCCAGCCCGAAACCTTCCTTCGTCGAGAGGAACGCGAACACCGACGCGGCCGCGACCAGAGACGGCAGTTCGTCGTTGTCCACGGGCCCGAGAACCTCGGGCGTGACCGCCAACTCGGACAGTCGGGCATCGAACTCGGCTCGGTAGCCGCGGTAGTCGAACAACGTCTCCCCTCCCGCGAACACGAGCGAGACGTCGGGCATCCGTTTCTGCAGCAGCGCATAGGATTCCAGGAGATCGAGGCTCCCCTTGCGTGGTTCGATACCGCCGACGGCGAGAACGTAGGTTCCGAATCGCTCACGCCACCGCTCGACGTCCACGCCCGGCACGGTCGAAAACCTCTGTGCGTCCACACCGTTCGGTATCACCGTCGGTTCGTACCCCCAGCCCGCGTGCACCTCGTCGGCGACGGCACGTGAGACGCAGATCCGGGCGAACGGTTCGACGATCGCCTTCTCGTGGCACGCGGCGAGCGCGGGCGTGGTGAACTGCTCGAGATGGTGGATGGTCCGAACGCACTGTCCGACAGCGTTGGCCGAGATGCAGTCCTGAGCGTGCACGATGTCGGCCCCGGACCGATCGAACGCCGCCGCCATCGTTGCGATGGACCTCAGAATTCGATCGCTCACCGACTCGTCGTCGATCGCGGGAAACGAAACGAGCCGAACCGTGACCGCGGGATCGACCGGCCGATAGAAACCTTCGTCTCCACCGCGGGCCAACGACCACAGCGTCACCTCGCATCCGGCGCGCGCGAGCGCTTCGGCGAGTTCGACGGTGTGCACGACGCCGCCGCGCGGCTTGGTGGAGTAGGTCAACAGCGAAACACGCACGGACTCAGTTCCTTCCGATGCGATACGAGTCGGTTCGCATCTCCTCGAGATGACGCAGCACCCGCCGCGCGCGGTCCACTTCGGCGTCGATGTCGATGTCGCACACGGCAAGTCCGCCCTTGGCCCAGGTCTTGGACAGCACGTCCCCGCCCGGCCCCACCACCTTGGCCTGGCCGAGGAACCGAAGCGATCCCATCACGCCGGTCTGGTTGGAGGAGACCAGCACCACCTGGTTCTCCGCCGCGCGAGCCGCGTCGTACAGATCGAACAACCGCGACTGGCGATCGTTCGGCAGTCGGGACGCCCGGTCGGTGACGCTCGCCGGCCACGCCGACAGCGCGGCGATCACTCGGGCACCGTCCAGCGCCAACGTGCGCGCGGCCTCGGGAAACGTCTTGTCGTAGTCGATCAGCATGCCCATCCGACCCACCGGAGTGTCGAACGCGTCGAACGTGTCACCCGCCGCGTAGGCGAGAGACTCCCCGGCCGGTTGGTGCACCTTGCGGTGGCGCCCGAGCACTCCGTCACCCGTCACGCACACCGCGGAGTTGAAATGCAGCCCGTTGGAGGCCGCCTCGGTGTATCCGACGCACACCGTCATCGACCCTGCCGCAGCGATGACGGCGCCGATCTCGGGACCGTCCGGATCGATCGCGGGCGGAAGCTCGTACTTGTCGGGCGCACGGAGATCGCCGATGTATCCGCCCAGCGACGCGTCCGGCAGCACCAACAGGTCGATACCGTCGCGGTGCGCACCCTCGATGATGCCGACGATCTTCGCCACCGCCCGGTCGACGTCTCTCCCGAAGTGGGCTGCGAGTGCGGCTACTCGGATGGGCGCCATTGCGTCAGCCTAACCGGTCATCTCCGTCACGGTCACCGATACCGACTCCGATCCCGGCGAGACGAACTTCTTTGCTGCACTCTCGATCTCGTGAAGCGTGGCCGCGGCGGAGCTGCAGGCGAAGCCGTACTTGGCGCGTACGCGGTCGCTCGCCTCGGTCAGGGCCGCTCGACTGCGTTCCACGAAATCCGGTATCGTGTAGTCCGATCCGGGTGTCAGGTAGTCGTGCATCACCAGCGACGGCGAGTAGCAACGCTGAGTCGACCCGTCCGGCCAACGAACCGTGAACGTCATCTCGGGCATCGGCTGCTCACGCCTCGCCCAGTCCGGTGACGCCGGCACGTACCGCTCGGGTCACCACGCCATCCGGCCACCGCAAGGTGACCCCGGGTTCCCTCGTCAGGGTCCCGCACGCCGCCGACGTCGCGGGTCCGGCGTCCGGGAGCCGACGATCCGGGGAATCGGTGGTGATCATGGCGAAGCCGGGGAAGCAGGTGATCCACTCGCCCACACCGACTCCGGCAGGACGGGGAATGTCCACGACGGAAATCTCGGCGCCCGTACCGCTCGCCTCGGCGAGCATGCCCGTCGTGCCGACGAACCCCGCCATGCTGACGTCCTTCGCGGCCGTGGGCTGCGCGCGGGCGACGAACGAACTCATCGTCGTCAGTTCCGTCGACGTGCGACGGGACGTCGAATCCCACTGTTGCCCATGGTATCCCGCCCTCCACGACCCCTCGAGGTCCGCGGTCAGGGTCAAGGTGTCGCCGACGGATCCGCCCCCGGCTCGCACGGGGGTGTCGGTGCGGCCCAGCGCGGTTACGGACAGCGACGAGGGCACACCCGTCTGTGTGTGTCCGCCGAGGACGGGAACGCCCCAAGCCTCGCTCGCCCTGGCCAGTCCGCGCACGATGCGAGTGAGCTGCGAGGTGGTCGGCGCACCGACCGCGTCGAGCATGCCGACGGCGGTCGCGCCCATCGCGGACAGGTCGTTCAGGTTCACCAGCACCGCGCACCAGCCCGCCCACTCCGGATCGCGCTCGACCATCGACGGGACGATCGCGTCGCACGCGGCGATCAGGTCGCTGCCCGGCACGGGAACTCCATCGTCGCCGCGAAAACCTTTGGCTCCCAATCCCAGGGGCTGCGCGCGCAGTGGCGCCAGGACGTCGGCGAGCATCGCCTTGGTGGCGCCGACGAGCTTCTCGATGCGGTCCATCGGCCACCTCATCGCGATGTGCGGCGTACCGGCGACCACGGTGTCTCCGGTGCGCTGCCACCCCAGCGCGGCGAACATGCGCTCGTACCGAGTTTGCACGGTGGCCTCGAACCGCAGCACACCGTGCGTCTCGGCGTAGGCACACGCAGCACGCACGAGAGCGGGCCCCACGCCGTGCGACCTTCCGTCGGCCGCGACGACGAGCCGGCTTCCGGCCCACCATCCCAGGTCGTCGGATGTGCACGGCGCCAATCGAACACCGCCGAGGACCGTACCGTCGTTCGCGGTGGCGACGAGAATCACCGCCCGCGGGTCGTCGTCGATGTCGTCGCGGTCGGAGCCTGCGAACAGGCCCTGTTCGGAGACGAACGCCTCGTGCCGAAGCAACCGGTAGTCGGCCAGTTCGCTGGTGCCGTCGACCGGATGGACGAGAAACGGTGGTGCGCCGACGTCGGCGCGGTGACCGGTGAGGATGGACAGATCGGTACGCACTGCTGTCAGCCTCCTGCGTTCTGGAGCACGCTGCACGCCCCGCACGCGGCGCACCCTGCTTTCTGATCGGCGCCGAACATGCCGGCCGTCCGAAGTTCCTCCGCCACCCGGCGCGTGACGTCTTCGAGCACGTCCGCACGGGGAGGCTGCGCACCGTCGACGTCCACTGCCAGAGTTCCGGCGTGCGGCCGGAACGGAACGACGAACGGGTACACGCCCATCTCGATGAGCTCGCGGGCGCCCTCGACCAGTTCGTCGGGGTCCTCGCCCAGACCGACCAGCAGATACGTCGACACCTGGTTGCGACCGAAGACACGCACCGCTTCGGCCCAGGCGGCGCGGTACTCGTCCATCGACACCGAGGCCTTCCCCGGCATCCATCGCCGGCGGACGTCGTCGTCCAGCGATTCGACGTGGATTCCGATGGACGCGGCACCGGCCTCGAACAATTCGGTGATGGTGGCGAGATCTCCCGGAGGCTCGCACTGAACCTGGATGGGCAGATCGGGAACCGCGCTGCGCACGGCCCGCACGCACCGGACGAGATGCGTCGCTCCCCGGTCCTTGGCCGCCGACGTACCGGTGGTCATCACCATGTGCGTGACACCGTCGAGCCGGACGGCCGCCTCGGCGACTTCGGCCAGTTGCGCCGGCCGCTTGACCGCCACCGTGGCTCCGGCTCGCAGCGACTCCTCGATGGAGCAGAAGCGGCACCGCTGCGACTCGTCGTACCGGATACACGTCTGCACCACCGTGGTGGCAAGCACGTTGCGGCCGTGCAACTTTGCGATCTTCTCGTACGGCACGCCGTCGCTGGTCCGCAGGTCGTAGAACCTCGGCCGATCGATGGCCGCGATGTCCAGACCCGTGTCCTCACCGTCGAAGAGCACTCTGTTGCCGTCGAGTACATACGGACTCAACGGGTTTCGCGGGACAGCAGCGCCGATACCGTCGATGGTGAGGTGCCCGTCGTCACTGGGCCCGGCGCCGCCCGTTCGGTTGACCGGCGGTGTCCCTCGAACTCCGAGCAGGGCCAGGTCGACGCGAGTGGTGACAGACACGGTGCGCGCCCTAGACCATGTAGGTGGAGTTGATGATCGCGCCCTTGCGTGCGTAATGGATCAGCGCGTCCTGGACGTCGAGAGGATGGGCGGGAATGACGCCCTCGATCAGGTCTTCCTCACGGCCGCCGTGCAGCGCGAGCCCGAAGCGGCAGCAGAACACCGTGCCACCCTCGGAGATGAACGTCGCCAGGGAGTCGTTGATGTTCTGTTCGCCGGGAAAGCCCGAATCGCCGGTGGTCGGAAACCCGCGAGTGGCAAGGCAATTGATGGCGCCGGGGCCGTAGAAGTACATTGCGGACTCGAAACCCTTGCGCAACGCGCGGGTTGCCTGCAGCACCGCGACGAAGGACACCGAGGACTCGTGCGCGATGCCGTGGACCAGAGTGAAGTACGACTCACCGTTCTCGGCCTTGTAGTCCGGAAAGATCTTCGTGCCGCCGTAGATGTTCGATCCCTTGGGAAGCGAGGGATGCGGGATCTCGCCGAGTGATGTCTTGATATTGTCGGCAATGGTCTGGTCGAACTCGGACACGGGTTCCTCCTGCTGTGGGCTGGTTCTTCCGGTCGCCTCGCTTCCGGTGTGCACCAAGTACATGCGGAGCCGATGACCGAATGGTCACCACCGGAACAATGCCGCGTTTCGTAAACCTCACCGCCGTAACGTCCCGGCAACACCCGATAGGCTGGAAGCGATGTTCACCCCCGTCACCGTCGCTCTCTACGCACTCACCCTGATCGCAGCGGTGTGGGCGCTGGTCAAGCTGGTCGCCAACAAGCCGTTCCTGCTGAAGACCACGTCGGATCAGTGGCTGTTCCGGCTCGTCGTCGTCACCGAGATCGTGGTGGTGGCGCAGGCGATCATCGGGTTCGCGGCGATGTTCACCAGCGACCGCGACATCCACCGGCTGACGTTCGGCGCCTACCTCGTCGGTTTGCTCTTCATCCTCCCCGTGGGAACGTGGTGGGCACTGGGCGATCGAAGCCGCGGCGGCACCGGCGTGCTGATCGTCGCCAACCTCACGCTCGCAGCGATGGTGCTGCGGCTGACGAACATCTGGGACGGGTATGCCTGATCTGAAGCAGACCACGAGATCGGGCCCCGGCCGGATCCTCATCGCGGTGTACGCGATCTTCTCGCTCGCCGCCGTGTCGCGGTCCGCCGTGCAGATCGGAACCCAGTTCTCCGTCGCCCCGACGGCATACCTGTTGTCGGCGTTCGCCGCGCTGGTCTACATCGTCGGCACCGTGTGCCTGGTCAAGGCGTCGGTCGTGTCCCGGCGGGTGGCCACCATCTCGTGCGTGGTCGAACTCGTCGGCGTCATCGCCGTGAGTATCGCCAGCTACGTGGTTCCGCAGGAGTTCCCCGACGCCACGGTGTGGTCGCACTTCGGATCCGGTTACGTGTTCATCCCCGTCGTACTGCCGATCGCCGCGCTGTGGTGGCTGCGGAAGACGAAGCCGGCGGAGACGTCGGCATAGGGGCACCGCCGATTGCAGGTGCTCGGCGTTCGGGCACCCCGGTTGGCTGCAGGCACCGCCGATCGCCGGTGTCCGACCTGAACCGAGGTGCCTGAAGCTGGGGCACCGCCGATCGCAGGGGCAGCTACCCCAACTTCGCGAGGTTCGTCACCGAGCGTTCGACGTCGCCCTCGAGCACCTTCGCGACAACGGACCCGATGGGCCCCGACAGCAGGCCGCCGTGGAAATCCGCGGCCAACGAGAACCGCGATCCACTCTCGTGCTCGCCGACCTTCATGTCGAGGCTGATCCTGATGCCGCCCTTGCCTTTTCCGAGCAACGAGATCTCGTGAGGCTTGTCGTACTGGGTGATGGTCCAGGAGATCACGTTGCGAAAACCCTTGACCTTGATCAGCGAATCCACCTGAGTGCCTTCGCCCAGTGTGGTGGGGATCTCACTACGCCAGCCGCCGAAAATCGTCATCCAGTCACCGAACGACGCCAGATCCGCAGCGCGGGCCCATGCCTCGTCGGGTGTCATAGTCGACTCGACCGTCACGTTCACGCCTGCCACTGAAATCCTCTCGAAGGTGATTACTGTCAACGATACCCAGAACGCCGAGACGGCAATCTAGGCTGACCTTCATGGCGACGCGCGAGCACGCTGGTCGAACAATCACGGTGACCAATCTGGACAAGGTGCTGTACCCCGAGACGGGGACCACCAAGGGCGAGGTCATCGACTACTACACGGTCATCGCACCCGCCATGCTCCCCCACATCGCCGGCCGCCCCGTCACCCGCAAGAGATGGCCCAACGGAACCGCGCAGGGATCGTTCTTCGAGAAGAACCTGGCCGCATCGGCGCCCGACTGGCTCGATCGTCGCAGAATTCAGCACTCGGACCGTGTGGTGGTCTATCCGGTGTTCCACTCGGTGGCAGAACTCGCGTGGCTGGGTCAACAGGCTGCGCTCGAAGCCCATGTGCCGCAATGGCGTTTCGACGGTGACGTTCCCGGAAAGGCCACGCGGGTGGTGTTCGACCTCGATCCCGGTGACGACGTCGTGCTCGATCAGTGCGCCGAGGTGGCCGTCGCCGTCCGGGACATGATCGCCGGAATCGGCATGACCGCCTACCCGCTCACCAGCGGCAGCAAGGGAATCCATCTCTACGTGCCGCTGGACAAGGAGCTCACCACCTCCGGTGCCTCCACGATCGCCAAACGCGTTGCCACACTGCTGGAATCGTCCATGCCGGATCTCGTGACGTCCTCGATGTCGAAGGCGGAACGGCCGGGGAAGATCTTCCTCGACTGGAGTCAGAACAACGGCAACAAGACCACGATCGCACCGTACTCGATGCGCGGGCGCTCACATCCCACCGTCGCAGCGCCCCGGACGTGGGAGGAGATCGAGGGCGGCGGCCTGGCGCAGCTGACGTTCACCGAGGTGCTCGACCGATTCGCCGAGAGTGGCGACCTACTGGCGGGCCTCGACGTCGACGCGCCCACGACCGTCGGCGACAAACTCGGCCCGTATCGCGGAAAACGCAGCAGTACAAAGACTCCGGAGCCCGTACCGACCACACCCTCGACGCCGAACGACGAACCGATCTTCGTCATCCAGGAACATCACGCGCGGCGGCTGCACTACGACTTCCGCCTCGAGCGAGACGGTGTCCTGGTCTCGTGGGCGATCCCGAAGAACCTGCCCACCGAGGTCGGGTCCAATCGGCTGGCCGTACACACCGAGGACCACCCGCTCGAGTACGCGACGTTCGAAGGCACCATTCCGAGCGGGGAGTACGGCGGCGGTTCGGTCACCGTGTGGGACCACGGCACCTACGAGACCGAGAAGTGGCGGGACGACGAAGTGATCGTGCGTCTCGCCGGCAGTCGTGCCCGCGGTCGCTACGCCCTCATCCGCACCAAGGGTGACCAGTGGCTGGCGCATCTCATGAAAGATCAAGCAAGCGCGGCAAATTTACCTACTCCGAAGTCACCGACTCCGAAGTCGCTTCGGCCGATGCTCGCCACCGCGGGCGAGCCGGCCGGACTCTCCGAAGACGAGTGGGTCTTCGAGGGCAAGTGGGACGGCGTGCGTGTGGTCGCGACCGTCGACGGCGGAGAACTGCGACTCGAGAGCCGAACCGGGCAGAACCTCACCGAGCGCTACACGGGTATCGCACCGTTGGCCGCCGAGCTCGGTGACCACGACGTCGTTCTGGACGGGGAAGCCGTCGTCTGGAACTCGCGCGGCGTCACCAGTTTCGGTCTGCTCCAGGACGCGCGGCCGAAGGACGTTCGCTTCATCGCCTTCGACCTTCTGTTCCTCGACGGCACCGACCTCACCGGAAAGAAGTTCACGGACCGCCGGAAATTGTTGGAACTGCTGGCCGAAACAACGCCCTCCGTTGTCGTGTCGACCATTCTTTCCGGTAGCGCCGACGACGCACTGGCGGAAAGCGAACGCCGCGGGTGGGAAGGCATCGTAGCCAAGAAGAAGAATTCGACCTACGAGGTCGGACGCCGGAGCACGTCGTGGATGAAAGTGAAGAATTGGCGGACACAGGAAGTGGTCATCGGCGGGTGGCGGGCCGGCAAGGGCGCGCGCGGCGGCGGGATCGGATCGCTGTTGCTCGGCATCCCCGACGAGCACGGCCTGCGCTACATCGGCCGCGTCGGCACGGGCTTCAGCGAGAAGCAACTCACCGAGATCAGGGCTCTGCTCTCGCCCGTCGTCGTGGACGAGAGCCCCTTCGGCGCTTCCCTTCCCGCGGCCGACCGCAGAGACGCCACATGGGTGGAACCCCGATACGTCGGGGAGGTCCGATTCTTCGAGTGGACGGACGCCGGTTCGCTGCGACACCCCAGTTGGCGTGGTCTGCGACCGGACAAGTCACCGGAATCCGTGACCGTCGAATCCTGAGGCGCTAGTAGTCACAGAATGCGGTGAATCGCCGGCACTCGAGTGAATGTCACAGCGTTCTGCCGGATCGGTTGCCTGGCTTCGGATGTCTGGTTACGGTTTCGTCTCAGGATCGGGGGATTCTGTTGTATCGACATTCGGGCAAGACCCGTTCGAGGTGCACGCGGCGAAAGTCGGCCGTGTACGTCGACGGAGGATGAAGGCGGGAACTCTAAAGTGCGAATTTCGAACACAGCGCGGATGTGGAAGAAGGCGTCCGTCGCGTTGATTGCGGCGTCGATGATGGCCTTGTCCCTCCCAGCGACCGCGCAAGCGTCGGCAGTTCCGATCGCTCCGCTTCCGGATCCCTTCTACTCGTCGCCCCCGGACATCGCGAACTTCGCGCCCGGCGACGTCGTGCGCAGTCGGCCCATGCCGAATCCGCCGAACTTCTTCAACGTCACCACCTGGCAGTTGGCGTTCCGCTCGACGAACTCGCTGGGCAACCCGATCGTCGCCGTGACCACCGTCTTCGCGCCGATCGGGAAGGCTCCCGACGGTCCCCTGCTGTCCTACCAGCAGATCGTGAATGCCCTGGGCCTCAAGTGCGCACCGTCGCAGGCTCTGTACTCCACCGATCCCGACGTCGTCATCCGTGACGCGGCCGCGCTCAACGCCGTGTTCGCGCGTGGCTGGACGGTCGCGATGCCCGACCATCTCGGACCGAACAGCGCGTACGGCGTCGCCAAGCTCGGCGGCACCATCGTCCTCGACGGCATCCGCGCGGCCCAGCGCTTCGATCCGCTGCAGGTCCGCAACAGCCCCGTCGCCATCGCCGGATACTCCGGTGGCGGAATGGCCAGTGCCTGGGCCGCGGCGCTCGCCCCGTCCTACGCGCCGGAGCTGAACATCGTCGGAAGCGCGCAAGGCGGCGTACCCATGAACCTGCTCAAGATGGCCATGATGCTCGGCGCCGACAAACCGCACCCGGTGTTCGGCCTCGCGTTCGCAGCGGCGATCGGCTTCGGTCGCGAGTACCCCCAGCAGATGCCGGTCAGCGAGAACCTGACGCCGTTCGGAACCGATCTGATGAACCAGATGGCGAACTCGTGCACCAACGACATTCTGCGCATCGGCACGAACCACAGCGCCAACGAGCTGACAAACAACAAGTCGATCTTCGACGACGTGGAAGGCCGCAAGGTCGTCCTCGAGAACAGCCTCGAGGAGTACCCCGGCGTTCCGAAGACACCGATCTTCGATTGGCACAGCCCTACCGACGCCCTCATCCCGGTCGACTCGATCGACAACACTCTGCGTCGCTACTGCAACGCAGGCACTCGGGTCGAGACGCTGTTGACCCCGAGCCCGGACCACCTTTCGGCCGCAGTGATCGGTCTCCCGGTTGCACTGTCCTGGCTGCAGGATCGGTTCAACGGGATCCCGGCTCCCAGCAACTGCTGACGCTCACTGCCTGAGTCCTCAGTTTTCAGTCAGGGGCACCCTCACGTCGATCCATCGACGTGAGGGTGCCCCTGAGTCATGTAGAGGGCTCAGTCATGTAGAGGGCTCGGTCATGTAGAGGGTCAGTCATGTGTAGGACCGAGCCCTGGAGCGCACGAGATTGGATCGGCATTCTCCGGCGGCAGCCCGGTCCAATGCCATTACGCCTTTGATTTCCGCGTACCCGCCGGACCGTTGTCTGCCGTTCGCGAAAGAGAAGTCACCGGCCCGCGACGGCCGGCTCGTCGAACTGCGTTCGATACAGCTCCGCGTAGCGCCCGCCCAGGGCGAGCAGTTCCGCGTGTGTCCCCTGCTCGGCGATCGTTCCCGCTTCGATGACGAGGATCGTGTCGGCGGCTCGGACCGTCGAGAGCCGGTGGGCGATGACGATCGACGTTCGACCGTCCAGCGCCTCGGCAAGAGCTTCCTGAACGGCGACCTCGGAGGTCGAGTCCAGGGACGCCGTCGCTTCGTCGAGCACCACGACACGGGGTTGCGAGAGCAGCAGACGGGCGATCGTCACGCGTTGCCGCTCGCCGCCGGAGAATCGGTATCCGCGTTCGCCGACGACGGTGTCGAGTCCGTCGGGCAGCGAGGAGACGAGGTCGGCGAGGCGCGCGCGGCGCAGCGCGTCCCACACCTCGTCCTCCGACGCGTCCGGACGCGCGAGGGTGAGGTTGGATCGCAACGTTTCGTGGAAGAGATGACCGTCCTGGGTGACCATCCCGACGCCGCCGCGAATGGACTCGGCGGTCAGGTCACGAACGTCGTTGTCCGCCAATCGGACCGCACCCGAGTCGACGTCGTACAGACGCGAGACGAGCTGTGCGATGGTCGACTTGCCCGCGCCGGACGATCCCACCAGTGCGACCATGTGGCCGGGTTCGGCTCGGAACGAGATACCGTGCAGGACTTCTTCTCCGCCTCGGGTGTCCAGTACCGCAACGTCTTCGAGCGAGGCAAGAGACACCTTGTCCGCCGACGGGTAGGCGAAGCGGACGTCGTCGAATTCGACGGCCACGGGTCCCTCGGGAAGCGTTCGTGCGTCCGGCTTGTCGACGATCAACGGCTCTACGTCGAGAATCTCGAAGACGCGTTCGAAACTGACGATGGCACTCATCACGTCGACTCGTGCGCTCGCCAGGGCCGTCAGCGGTGCGTACAGGCGGGTGAGCAGAAGCGACAGTGTCACAACCGAACCCGCGTCGAGCTGACCACGCATAGCGTAGAAGCCGCCCAATCCGTAGACGAGCGCGAGTGCCAGCGCGGACACCAGGGTGAGCGCGGTGACGAACACCGTCTGCACCATGGCGGTGCGAACACCGATGTCGCGCACCCGATCTGCGCGCGTCGCGAATTCCTTCGACTCGTGGTCGGGCCGGCCGAAGAGCTTGATCAGGGTGGCGCCCGGCGCGGAGAAGCGCTCGGTCATCTGTGTGGACATGGTGGCGTTGTGACCCGCCGCCTCGCGGGACAGTCGCGCCAAGCGGTTGCCCATGTTGCGCGCCGGGATCACGAAGATCGGGAGCAGAACCAGAGCGAGAACCGTGATCTGCCATGAGATTCCGAGCATGACCACCAGCGTGAGCAGCAAGGTGACCAGGTTGCTGACCACACCGGAGAGGGTGCCGCTGAACGCGCGCTGCGCCCCGATCACGTCGTTGTTCAGCCGGCTCACGAGCGCGCCGGTGCGGGTGCGGGTGAAGAACGCGATGGGCATCTTCTGCACGTGATCGAAGACCTTGGTGCGCAGGGAGAAGATCAAGTCCTCACCGATGCGGGACGAGAGCCACCGGTTCATCAATCCGCTCGCCGCGTCCAGAAGCGCCACCAACGCGATGATCAGGGCCAGGATCAACACCGTCCGGTACTCGCTGCCCCGCACGATGGCGTCGACCACGCGCCCGGCGAGCACCGGCGTCGCGACCGCGAGGGCAGCGGAGAACACGCTGAGAATCAGAAACCCGACGAGCAGGCGGCGCAGCGGACGCGCGAACACCATGATGCGGCGCAACGTGACCCGTGAGAAGGGCCTCGACGTGTCGGGCGCACTGGCCGACCGATACATCTGGCTGTAGGCAACCGATTCCATACTCATGTTCGATCTCTTTCGGCTGCGGGTGGGCGACGAGGTATCCCCATGGCCGTGGCCAGGGCGAGGTCCGTCAACCGGGTAGGTGTGAGCGTGGTCAGAGCGATCTGCAGTGTCGAGGACGCGCCGACGGGGTACCGCGCCTTGGGTCGACGCGCGGTCAACGCGGTCGAGATGACCGCACTGACCTTGTGCGCCGACACGGCCTGCTTCTGCATCACAGGCATCACGCGGCGAATACCCGTGATGTGTCTCGCGTAGAGCGATTTCTGGTTCTCGTCCAGACCCGAGACGGTGGCGTCGACCTGTTCGTTCACCCCACCCCAGATGTCGGTGGCGGTGGCGCCCGGTTCGACGAGACTCACGCCGATCTTCCACGGCCGCAACTCCATTCGGAGCGCGTCTACCAAGCCTTCCAACGCGAACTTGGATGCGCAGTACGCGCCCATCCAGGGCGTCGAGACCCGGCCGCTCACCGACGACACGAACACGATGCGGCCCTGCGCCCGGCGGATCCGCGGCAGGACCGCGCGCGTCACCGCCATCGCCCCGAACACGTTGACGTCGAACTGCTTCTGCAACGCGTCGGCGGAGAGCGACTCGACCGGTCCGTCGACGACGATGCCCGCGTTGTTGACCACCGCGTCGAGCCGCTCGGGAAGCACACCGTCGAGAGCAAGGATGTGCTCGTCGTCGGTGACGTCCAGCAGAACCGGCGTCACCGAACCCGAGGTGGCCGCCGCCAGGTCGGCCCCGTCGGAGTCGCTGCGTACTCCGGCGAATACTTGCCACCCCGCGTCGGCCAGCTCGAGAGCGGTCACCTTGCCGATGCCGCGTGCGGCGCCGGTCACCAGAACTGTCTTCATGCCTTCGAGTATCCCCTGCGCCCGGGGATCAAGCGGCATGCTCCGTCGTCGCCCGGGAGCCCTTACCGTCCTCGAGCGCCAACGCGACGATCTCGGCCACATCGGTCCTCGGACGAATGTCGAGCGCGTCCTTGACTTCCTGCGGAACGTCGTCGAGGTCGGGCTCGTTGCGTGCAGGGATGAACACTGTCTTCAGCCCGGCCCGCTGCGCCGCGAGGAGCTTCTGCTTCACGCCGCCGATCGGCAACACCCGTCCGTTCAGCGTGACCTCGCCGGTCATGCCCACGTCCGAGCGCACGGGCCGACCTGTCGCCATAGACACCAGCGCGGTCACCATGGTCACGCCTGCCGACGGCCCGTCCTTCTGCACCGCACCCGCGGGAACGTGCACGTGGATGCTGCGATCCAAAGCCGACGGTTCGATGCCGAACTCGACCGCGTGTGCGCGCACGTAGGACAGTGCGATCTGTGCGGACTCCTTCATGACGTCGCCGAGTTGACCGGTCAGAGCAAGTCCGGTCTTGCCCTCGTTCGACCCAGCCTCGATGAACAGCACGTCGCCGCCGAGTCCGGTCACGGCCAAACCGGTTGCCACACCGGGTACTTCGGTGCGCTCGTGTGCCTCCGGGGTGAACCGGGGTCGACCCAGGTAGCCGACGAGGTCCGGTTCGTCGATCACGATGGCCTCGCTCGACTGCGCCAGTGCGGTGGCCGCCTTGCGCAGTGCCTTCGCCAGCAACCGCTCGAACTGCCGAACGCCCGGTTCCCGGGTGTAGTCGGCTGCGATCTTGTGCAGAGCAGCGTCGGTGACGGTCACTTCGTCGGCCGTCAGCGCCGCACGCTCGGCCTGCCGAGGCAGAAGGTAGTCACGTGCGATGGCCACCTTGTCGTCCTCGGTGTACCCGTCGATCGTGATCAGTTCCATGCGGTCGATCAACGCCGCCGGGATCTGCTCGATCACGTTGGCGGTGGCCAGGAACACCACGTCCGACAGGTCGAGGTCCAGATCGAGGTAGTGGTCGCGGAACGTGTGGTTCTGCGCCGGGTCGAGCACCTCGAGCAACGCCGCGCTCGGATCGCCGCGGTAATCGGATCCGACCTTGTCGATCTCGTCCAGCAGCACAACGGGATTCATCGATCCTGCTTCGCCGATGGCACGCACGATACGACCCGGCAAAGCGCCGACGTAGGTGCGACGGTGTCCGCGGATCTCCGCCTCGTCGCGGACGCCGCCGAGGGCGACGCGCACGAACTTGCGGCCCAGGGCGCGAGCAATCGACTCACCGAGCGACGTCTTGCCCACCCCGGGCGGGCCGGCCAGCACCATCACGGCGCCGGATCCGCGACCGCCGACCACCTGCAGACCGCGGTCGGCACGACGCGCACGCACCGCGAGGTACTCGACGATGCGATCCTTCACGTCGCCCAGTCCGTGGTGATCGGCGTCGAGAACCGCACGCGCAGCGGCGATGTCCGTCGAATCCTCGGTCCGCTCGTTCCACGGCAGATCCAGGACGGTGTCCAACCAGGTTCTGATCCAACCACTTTCGGGGCTCTGATCACTCGACCGCTCGAGGCGGCCGACCTCACGCATCGCGGCCTCGCGCACGTTGTCCGGGAGTACCGCCGACTCCACGCGGGTGCGGTAATCGTCGGCGCCGTCGGGTTCGTCCTCGCCGAGTTCCTTGCGGATCGCAGCGAGTTGCTGCCGCAGAAGGAACTCCTTCTGCGTCTTCTCCATGCCGTCGCGGACGTCGCCGGCGATCTTGTCGTTGACTTCCACCTCGGCGAGGTGGTCCTTGGTCCACGCGATCAGAGCGGTCAAACGCTCTGCCACGTCCGGAGTTTCGAGCAGCTGACGCTTCTGGACATCCGCCAGGTACGACGCGTACCCGGCGGTGTCGGCGAGGGCGGACGGGTCGGTCAGCTTGTTCACCGAGTCGATCACCTGCCAGGCATCGCGCCGCTGCAACATCGCCAGCACGAGTTTCTTGTACTCAGCGGCCAGGGCGCGGGTGTCGTCGGTGATCTCGGTCTGATCGACCGGTTCCGCTTCCACCCACAGAGCTGCGCCGGGTCCGCTCACCCCGGAACCGATGTGCGCGCGGCCCTCGCCCTTGATGACGGCGGCCTGCTCACCGGTGGCGAGGCGGCCCATCTGGACGATGGACGAGACGACGCCGTAGGCCGGGTAGCGGTCGTCGAGACGGGGTGCGACCAGCAGCTTCCCGTCCGTCGTGCTGCGTGCGGCGTCGATGGCGGCGCGAGCGGGTTCGTCGAGCTCCACCGGCACGACCATGCCGGGAAGCACCACGGGGTCGGTCAGGAACAGGACGGGGAGTCGTGTCGAGTCGGTCATGAGGTCCTCCAAAAGTTAAGCGTGACCTGCTCAACTTCGGGGGTGGGGGTTCTGTTCCCTTCCGTGAGCACTGTTCGCCGACAGCGGAGGGAACGGGGCCCTACAGCCGCTCGATAATGGTCGCGTTCGCCAACCCGCCCGCCTCGCACATCGTCTGCAGCGCGTACCGGCCGCCCGTCTGCTCGAGCGCGTTCACCATGGTGGTCATGATGCGCGCCCCGCTGGCTCCGAGCGGGTGCCCGATGGCGATGGCGCCGCCGTTGACGTTCGTCTTGGCGAGGTCGGCCCCGGTGTCGTGAGCCCAGGCCAGGACGACTGGCGAGAACGCTTCGTTGACCTCGAACAGGTCGATGTCGTCGATGGTCAGTCCGGCCCGGTCGAGCACCTTCTTCGTCGCGGGGATGACCCCGGTCAGCATGTACAGCGGATCCGAACCCACCACTGCCACACTGTGAATACGCGCCAACGGGGTAAGACCGAGGCGTGCCGCTACCTCGGTCGTCGTGATCAGAACGGCTGCACTGCCGTCGCTGAGCGGGCTCGCGTTGCCGGCGGTGATGTTCCACTCGATCTGCGGAAAGCGTCGCCCGATGGCCTCGTCGTAGTACGCCGGCTTCAGGCCCGCCAGCGTCTCTACGGTCGAGCCCGGTCGAATGTTCTCGTCGCTCTCGAGTCCTGCGATCGGCGCGAGTTCGTTCGCGAACCGGCCCTCTTTCGTTGCGGCGGCGGCTTTCTCGTGACTGCCGACGGCAAACTCGTCGAGCTGGGTTCGCGTGAATCCCCACTTGGCCGAAATCAACTCTGCACTGTGGCCCTGGCCGACGAGCCCGTCCGGGTACCGGGCAACCAAGCCGTCTCCGCGGGGATCGAATCCCGGCCGGATGTTCGATCCCATCGGTACCCGACCCATCGACTCGATACCAGCGGCCACCACCACGTCGTACGCACCGGACATCACGCCTTGCGCGGCGAAGTGAACGGCCTGCTGACTGCTTCCACACTGACGGTCGACGGTGGTCCCGGGAACCGACTCCGGATAGCCGGCGGCCAGCAGGGCCGTGCGCGCGATGTTGAACGCCTGCTCGTCGGCTTGCGTGACAGCACCGGTGATGACGTCGTCGATCAGCGCGGGATCGATACCCGCGCGGTCGACGAGAGCACGAAGACTGTGTGCGAGCAGGTCGGCCGGGTGTACGCCGTGGAGTGCTCCGCTCGCTTTTCCCTTCCCGACGGGTGTGCGGACTGCGCCGACGATGACGGCGTCGCGACCGAATGACTGGGCCATGGAACTCACCTTCCGAGTCTGATGAAGCTGACTATGGTTCTACCTAGTCAACAATTGCAGAGCAGGCTCGGATATTCCATAGTCGGCCAGAATTCTCGGTGGCCGAGAGCGGTTTGTCCTTTACAGTCGGTCCAGGTAATCCTCGCCGAACAATGGAGTCAGCAATGACCGGTCCCACCGATCCCTACCCCAGCGGCGATCCACAACAGCCGTACAACCAACCCGGCCAGTACGGCCAGCCCCAGTACAACCAGCCCCAGTACGGCCAGCCCCAGTACAACCAGCCGGGTCATTACAACCAGCCCGGCTACGACCAGCCGCCCGCCTCGCCCAAGAACGGATTCGGCCTCGCGGCACTGATCCTCGGCATTCTCTCGATCCTGGCGTTCTGGAGTTTCGGTTTCGGCATCGTCCTCGGACTCCTCGCGATCCTGTTCGGATTTCTGGGACGGTCCAGGGTCAAGAAGCGCATCGCGACGAACGGCGGAGTTGCCCTCACCGGAATTGTTCTCGGCATCATCGGAGTGATCGCCGGAATCGCGTTCCTCTGGGTCGTGGTCTGGGCGGCCGACAAGGTCGGATTCACCGACTACACGTCGTGCATCAGCGACGCCGGCAGCAACGAACAAGCCATCGCGTCGTGCAATGAGCAGTTCACGAACAACATTCAGGACCAGTTCAGCGTCACGATCACCCCGCTGCCGACGCCGTAGGCCCGAGCCCCGCATCGACTCGGGGGCACCTTCACCTCGCCCAGTGACGTGAGGGTGCCCCTCAGTCGTAAAACAGAACTAAGCGAAGCGCTGACTATGGACGACGCGAGTCACGTAACCTGAACCGATGGCGGCACGGCTCGACGGCATTCTCGCGGACAGGGATTGGTGGCAGGCGCGGCACTGCTCCATCGCGAAGGCACTCGATGTCGTGGGCACCCGATCCGCCATGCTCATCCTTCGCGAAGCGATCTACGGCACCACCCGCTTCGACGATTTCGCCAACCGCGTCGGTATCACCGAGGCCGTTACTGCCGCCCGCCTGAAGGAGTTGACGGCGGCGGGGATCTTCGAGCGTCGGCCCTACAAGATCCCCGGATCGCGAACACGGTACGAGTACGTCCTGACCGAGATGGGGCGCGATCTGGTGCCCGTGATCATCGGACTCATGCAGTGGGGCGACCGATACCTGCAAGGGACGCGCGGAAAGCCGCTCGACGTCGTCGACGACGCGACCGGATCGGCGGTGACCGCCGACGTTCGCACCCCGGACGGTCGACGCGTAGAACTGGACCAGTTGCGCATACGAGTTGCAGGCGCGAACACCACACCCTGAGTGGGAGAGAACATGAGCAATCTGGAACAAGCTCCGACCGAGACGGTCTGCTCGCCGTCGGTCCGCACGCGCAGCGACGTCGAGGTGATCGGCGCTCGCGAGGTACCGCTGGGCGGTCCGCGCGCGATGACGGTCCGGCGCACTCTCCCCTCGCGGGAGCGCACGCTCATCGGGGCGTGGTGCTTCGCCGACCATTTCGGCCCCGAGGACGTCGCGATCAGCGGAGGCATGAACGTCCCTCCGCACCCGCACACCGGATTACAAACGGTCAGTTGGCTTTTCAGCGGGGAGATCGAGCACCGGGACTCCACGGGCGCCCACGCCATGGTGCGCCCCGGCGAGCTGAACATCATGACCGCGGGATCGGGTATCGCGCACTCCGAGGTGTCGACATCCGCCACCACGATCCTGCACGGCGCCCAGCTCTGGGTTGCGCTTCCGAACGAAAGCCGTGATACGGCAGCCGGTTTCGCCCATCACGTACCCGACGCCGTCGCCCACGGAGCCGCGACCGTTCGAGTCTTCCTTGGATCACTCGAGGGGGAGACGTCGCCCGTCACGACCTTCAGCCCTCTGCTCGGCGCGGAGATCACGCTGCCGGCCGAGAGCGAGGAGACATTCACCGTCGACGAGACCTTCGAGCACGGTGTGCTGGTCGACTCCGGCGACGTGCTCGTCGAAGGTACGCCCGTACAGAACGGCGCGATGGGATACCTCGCACCGAGCGCCCGGACGGTCCGCATTCGCAACCGCGGCAGGGACTCTGCACGCGTCCTACTTCTCGGCGGGACACCGTTCGGCGAGCAGGTCATCATGTGGTGGAACTTCATGGGCCGCACCCACGACGAGATCGTGGACTATCGCGAACAGTGGAACGCGGAAGTCGACCACGTCCGGCCCGCAACACGATTCGGGACGGTGGAGGGGTACGACGGGGCGTGGCTCCACGCCCCCGCCATGCCCACTTCGCGTCTGAAGTCCCGCGGTTAGCTGTCTTCGAGCAGCACACCGAGGTGGTCGGCCAACCGCTGCATCGTCGCGACGATCTGCTTCTCCGTCACCCGCGGGAACACCTTCTTGAACTCGGGGTCCGTGACGGCCGACCAGTCGTAGATCTGCGTCAGACCTGATCGTTCGGAGTCGACCACGTCCAGTTCCCACGACCACCGTGAGCCGCGCGGCGGCTGTCCTTGCCGCTGCGGCTCCCACCCGATTCGCACGTCCTTCTCGAACAGGAACACCGTGTTCTCCATGACGTAGTCACCGAGCTCCGGCTGGTGCATCTTCATCGTGAACACATCGCCGACCTGCGTGAGGGGCTTGGGATCCACCGCACCCTTCAGCATTCCCGACCCGTCGATCTCGGCCTGGACATTCGGGTCGCTGAGTGCTTCGAACACCGTGGCTGCGGTGGCTTCGATCACTCGGCGCACTACGAGTTCCTCGGACATACCTTCTCCTCATCGAGTCGGACGGTTCGTGCTCGACCGTACTGGGCATCCCGTGGGACATGACCGACAGCACAGAGAACACCGACAGCGCAGCAAACACACTGGACGCCACCGACGACCCGGCAGCGCACAGCAAGGGCCTCGGCGCGGACGACGCGCAGAGCCCCGGCGAGCGCGCCGAAGCGGTCCGCGAGTTCGACGATCATTCGGACGACGAGGGCCCGACCACCCTCGACGGCAGCGAGGCAGAGCACGACGGGAACGCCCGCGACGACGGCAAGACGCTGCCCGCCCCGCATCCGACGAGCGGCTCCGATCCCGAGTCCGACAAAACCGCGAAGGCGACCTCTAGAACAGAGTGACGGGCTCTGCTCGTCTGACGTCCGGTGACGTCTCCCCGCCGGCCAGCACGGCGCGGGCGGCGGCGCCGGCGAGTTGGTCCGCCATCTCGTTGAACTCGTTTCCGACGTGCCCGCGGACCCACCGGAACCGCACCGGCCCCTCGCGTTCGGTGATCGCCCTGTCGATGGCCTGCACGAGGTCGATGTTCTTCACCGGTGTGCCGCCCGCCGTGCGCCATCCCTTGCGTTTCCATCCGGGCAACCACTCGGACGCGCATTTGATGGCGTACTGGGAGTCGGACTCGATGAGCAGCGGTTCGTCTCCGCCGTGCGCGCGAATCGCCTCGAGCAGGGCCCGTAGTTCGGCGATCTGATTGGTACCCGACGCCGATCCTCCCGAGGCCTGCGGCCCGAGGTGGTTGACCCACGCCCAGCCGATGGCGCCTCCGGGATTCTTGAGGCACGAGCCGTCGGTACTCACGATGATCACGCTGCGCACCCTACGACGGGCCACCGACAAACCGTCGGTCCCGCGCCGCGCTGTCGGTGCCGACCCCTAAAGTCGGATGCATGAGCAGCTCCTTTCAGGCCTGGGTCGCACGTGAGAACGACGGCAAGATCGACTTCGCGCCCGAGACCGTCGACGACTCCTTCCTGCCACCGGGAGAGGTCACCATCGCGGTGCACTACTCCAGCGTGAACTACAAGGACGCTCTCGCCGTCACCCCCAAAGGTGGTGTGGTTCGCGAATATCCGATCGTTCCCGGTATCGACCTGGCCGGTGAGGTTCTCTCGTCCGACAGCGCCGATTTCGCGCCGGGTGACCTCGTCGTCGCGCACGGGTACGACATCGGCACCGCCCGCCACGGTGGATACGCCGAGCGGGCGCGAGTTCCCGCCGAATGGGTCGTGAAGTTGACGGACGGGTTGTCCCCGGCCGACGCAGCAACCATCGGCACCGCGGGCTTCACGGCCGCGATGAGCGTCGCCGCTCTGCTCGATCGCGGACTGACGCCCGACGACGGTCCGGTTCTCGTCACCGGGGCCTCCGGAGGCGTCGGCTCCGTCAGCGTCGACCTGCTGGCGGCCGCCGGTTTCGAGGTGGTCGCGTCCAGCGGGAAGGCGGACGCCCACGACTTCCTCACCGAGCTCGGTGCATCGACGGTCATCGGCCGTTTGCCCGAGGATCCGGACGCCAGGCCTCGACCGCTCGGCAAGTCGCAATGGGCGGCAGCGGTGGACTGCGTCGGCGGCAAGACCCTCGCGCATGTGCTGAGCACCCTGAAGTACCGCGGCGCCGTGGCCGCCAGCGGGCTCACCGGCGGATCGTCGCTACCGACCACCGTGCTTCCGTTCATCCTTCGCGGCGTCGACCTGCTCGGTATCGATTCGGTGCAGTTGCCGATCGCCGAGCGGCGCGCACTGTGGACGAGAATCGTCACCGATCTGGCGCCGCGTCACCTGGCGTCGATCACACGTGAGGTGGACGTCGAGGAGGTCGTGTCGGTCATCGACTCGATCCGTGACGGTGGCTACACGGGCCGCGCGCTGGTGCGGGTCGCCGGCGGTTTCTGACGGTTCCCGGTGGAGGTCACCGTCAGCGTCGGGCATCCGGTCGGCCTGTCTCGCACGCTGTCTCCGCACCGCCGCGGGCCCGGCGACCCTGCGCACCGTCAGGTTGCCGACGGATCTGTCTGGCGGTGTTCTCTGATGCCGTCGGGTCCGGTCACCTACCGCCTGACGAAAGCCGGCGACGACGCCCACTGCGAAGCCTGGGGTCCGGGCGCGGCGCAACTTCTCGAATCGGTGCCAGGCATCGTCGGCGCACACGACGACCCGATCGGCTTCGCCCCCGACCACCCGATCCTGAAGGAAGCCCATCGACGCTTCCCACACTTCCGGATCGGCAGGACCGATCGGGTGATGGAAGCGATGGTGCCCGCCATCCTCGAACAGAAAGTTCACGGTGCGTCGGCGTTCTCGGCCTGGCGATACCTGCTGCGCAAATTCGGCGAGCCGGCCCCCGGACCCGCCCCCGACGGAATGCGCGTGCCGCCGTCGGCCGAGGTGTGGCGGCGTGTCCCTTCGTGGGAGTTCCACCGGGCCAACGTCGATCCGAAACGGTCGAAGACCATCGTCTTGGCGGCCCAGTACGCCGACAAACTCGAGGCCGTCACCACAATGAACCGGGAGGATGCGGAGCGTCGTCTGCGACTGGTGCCCGGCGTAGGCCTGTGGACCGCCGCGGAGGTCACCCAACGGGCGCTCGGCGATTCCGACGCACTCTCGGTGGGTGACTATCACCTCGCCACGGTCGTCGGCAGATCGCTGACGGGAACACCGATGAGCGACGACGAGATGGTCGCGTACATGGAGCCTCTGCGCCCGCATCGCTACCGCGCGGTCCGCCTCCTCGAGATCAGCGGCACCGCGCTCCGGCCGCGGTTCGGACCCCGCACGCAGATCGCGGACCACCGATGGCACTGAACTTCGATGGCACTGACACAAGGTGAAACCACGTGAAATAGCCACGGCGCACAGGAGGTTGCACTACACATGACCACGATCGGCACCTCTGACCTCGATGTCCATCCACTCGCCCTGGGCGCCAACACGTTCGGCTGGACCAGCGACGAGAAGGATTCGCACGCGATTCTCGACGCGTTCGTCGCCGGTGGCGGCAACTTCGTCGACACCGCGGATTCGTACTCGGCCTTCGCGCCCGGCAACTCCGGCGGCGAGTCGGAGAGCGTCCTCGGATCGTGGTTCACCGCACGCGGAAATCGTGACGAGGTGGTCCTCGCCACCAAGGTCAGCCAGCACCCCGACTTCAAGGGACTGGCGCCGGACAACATCCGGGCCGCGGCCGACGCGTCGCTGTCGCGCTTGAAGACCGATCACATCGACGTCTACTACGCGCACTACGACGACGAGAAGACGCCGCTCGCAGAATCTCTGGCCGCCTTCGACGGGTTGATCAAGGACGGCAAGGTTCGCTACGTCGCCATCTCCAACTACACGCCGGAGCGCATCGAGGAATGGCTGTCCATCGCGCGAGCCGAGGGCTTCGATCTCCCGATCGCCATCCAGCCGCACTACAACCTGGTGCACCGCCGGTCGTACGAGCCGCGGATCCGCGACATCGCCGAAGCGAACGACCTCGGTGTCTTCCCCTACTTCGCTCTCGCATCCGGCTTCCTGACCGGTAAGTACCGAACCCGTGAGGACCTGGCCGACACTCCGCGCGAACGTCTGACGCAGGGATACTTCAGCGACGCCGGCCTCGAGGTCGTCGACGCCCTGGACTCCGTCGCCACCGCGCACGGCACCTCGCTTGCGACCGTCGCCCTCGCCTGGCTGCTCTCGCGTCCGGGCATCGTGGCGCCCATTGCCAGTGCAAGCCGCATCGAGCAGGTGCAGGGCCTGCTCGACTCCACCTCCCTCACGCTCACCGCTCAGGAGCTCGACCTCCTGACGGCCGTCTCCGACAAGGTCGGCGAGTAACCATCGCCCGCGAGCGCGACGCCGACGGCCGGCCACTCAACTCACGTCCCCGCGACGAGTTGGGCCGGCCGTTGCCACGCGGGTCGGCCGGTGTTCCGCGCATTCCCGACGACGTCCAGCTTCCACCGGACGAGTCGCTGACCGAGGCGCAACGTCTTCTCGACGACGGGATGCCCTTCCACGCCCACGAAATTCTGGAGGGCACCTGGAAGATCTCGGTGCCCGACGAACGAGCGCTGTGGCAAGGCCTCGCACAGCTCGCCGTGGGCATGACGCACCTTCTACGAGGTAACGAACGCGGCGCCCAGTCGCTGCTCACCCAGGGTCGCAACCGCATCTGGCCGTACCACGTCGACCCCCCGCACGGCGTCGACGTCGACGGGTTGATCGCCTGGGCCGACGGGCTCGTGGACGCGCTCGAGCGCGGTCAGGTCCCGACGCCGACCGTTCCGCGCTTGCGAGCCTGAGTCCCGACCCCTGACCGTTAACCCGGCGGCAATGTATTTCGGGAACAGAACGGAGCCTTCGAGTGCTGCAACCCGGGTAAGCCTACGAATACAGAACGTGCAGGGAGATCCACACATGGAGAACAGTCTCCAGAACGCCGCGCCCGCGTCACGCGTGCGCACGATCCTCGTCCTCGGTGCCCTCGTCGCGCTGGGGCCGCTGACGATCGACACCTACCTGCCCGCCCTCCCCGCGATCACCGACGATCTCGGGTCCACCGATGCGGCGGTTCAGTTCACCCTCACCGGCACGCTGATCGGCCTCGCCATCGGGCAGTTGGTCGTCGGGCCCCTGTCCGACGCCCTGGGTCGACGCCGACCGCTGATCGCCGGAACGATCATTCACGTCGTCGCTTCGATTCTCTGTGTCGTCGCACCGAACGTCGCCGTGCTCGGTGCGCTCCGCGCCGTTCAGGGCTTCGGTGCCGCAGCGGCGATGGTCATCGCGTTGGCCGTGGTGCGAGACCTGTTCGACGGCAACGCCGCCGCGACGGTCATGTCGCGGCTGATGCTCGTCATGGGCGTCGCACCCATCGTGGCCCCCAGTCTCGGAAGCATCATTCTGGTGCACGGATCGTGGCGCGGCGTGTTCGCGATGCTCGCCGTTCTCGGCCTGGGCTTGATGGCGGTTGCGGTGTTCCTGCTGAAAGAGACTCTGCCGGAGCAGAATCGGCGCCAGCTCGAGGTCCGGCCGGTACTTCGGACGTACGGATCGCTGTTCCGCGACCGCCAGTTCGTCGTGCTGGTGATCGTCGCCGCGCTGGGTATGGCTGCGCTGTTCGCCTACATCTCCGGGTCGTCGTTCGTCCTGCAGGATCAGTACGGTCTCGGCCAGGAGCAGTTCTCGCTGGTCTTCGCAGTCGGCGCGATCGCCCTGATCGGCGCGTCTCAGCTCAACGTGGTTCTGCTGCAACGTTTCAACCCCAAGCAGATCGTGATCGCGGCCCTGATGGTCTCGACCGTGGCCGGCGCCGTGCTGATCGTGACGACCGAGTTGAGCACCGGCGGAATGTGGGGCTTCCTGATCCCCGTGTGGTTCGTGCTCGGTGCCGCCGGATTCGTGATCCCCAACTCGCCGGCGCTGGCCCTGTCCCGACACGGCGAAGCAGCCGGTACCGCCGCGGCGGTCCTCGGAGCAGCGCAGTTCGGCCTGGGTGCGCTGGTTGCACCGCTCGTGGGTGTCCTCGGAAACGACGGCCCCGCGATCGCCATCACCATGACGGCGGGAGCGCTCGTCGCGCTTCTCGCGTTGTTCGCAGTACGCACAAGCGCGACCGACACCGAGAGTGTCGTCGTGTACGAAGGAAAGGACGTCGATGTCGACGCAGCAGTACCGCAAAGATGACAAGGCCGTTGCCGCACTGACACCCGAGCAGTATCGGGTGACCCAGAAGAACGGCACAGAGCCCGCATTCACGGGCGAGACCTGGGACAACCACGAGCCCGGCCTCTACGTCGACGTGGTGTCCGGCGAGCCGCTGTTCTCCTCGCTCGACAAGTACGAAAGTGGTTCGGGCTGGCCCAGTTTCACCCGGCCGATCGAGCCTGAGAACGTCGTCGAGAAGCGCGACTTCAGCCATCTCATGATCCGCACCGAGGTGCGCTCCGCCCACGGCGACAGCCACCTCGGCCACCTGTTCAAGGACGGACCGAAAGCGGAGGGCGGGCTGCGCTACTGCATGAACTCCGCTGCGATGCGGTTCATCCCCGTCGCCGACCTCGACGCCGAGGGATACGGGGAGTACGTGGAGCGGTTCACGAAGTAGCGCTCACTTTTCCCGACTCAGGGGCACATTCGGTCGATCCATCGGCACGAGGGTGCCCCTGAGTCGCTGAAAAGGGAACTACAACGAGCGCAGGTACGCCACGTCGGCGGCGATACCTTCCGCCGGAGTTTCGAGCATGACGGGCGCACCGGACGCACGGGCGACCTCGACGAGGACCTCCGGCTCGATGGTGCCCTCCTCGAGGTTGGCGTGGCGGTCCCGCGCCGAGTCGAACTCGTCGCGGGAGTTGTTCAAGTGCACAAGGTCGATGCGGCCGGTGATGGCCTTGATGCGCTCTACGACGCCCACCAGGTCCTCGCCACCCGCCCAGGCGTGGCACGTGTCCAGGCAGAACCCGGCGCCGAAATCGCCGACCGCGTCCCAGAGCTTGGCGATCGCGTCGAAATGACGCGCCATGGCGAAGTCGCCACCGGCGGTGTTCTCGATCCAGATGGGGACCGCAAATCCACCCGATTCTGCCTGACGCTCGAAGAGCTTGCGCCAGTTGGCAATTCCCTCGTCGGGATCCTCGCCGTCGCGGACGTGCCCACCGTGGACCACCAGACCGAGAGCGCCGACCTCGGACGCCACCGTCGCCTGCTCGGTGACGGACTTGCGGGACGGGATGCGAATCCGGTTGTTCAGACTGGCCACATTGATGACGTACGACGAGTGCACCACCACGTCGACAGCGCTGTCTCGGATGCGCTCGAGTCCCTCGCCGACGACGGGCTTCTTCCACTTCTGCGGATCGGTGACGAAGAGCTGAACGAGGTCGACGTCCAGGGCCTCGGCCTCGTCGAGTGGGTTCTCCGAGTTACGGACATGGGCTCCGATGCGCATGCCCTCACGATACTGCGCGGCTCGGACAGCTCGGTTACTCGGACAACTCACCGAGCTCGTCGACGAGCGCCTTCCTCACCACCCGCATCGCCGCCAGGGCCGCGGGTGCTCCGACGTACCCGCTCGCGTGGATCACGGACTCGACGATTTCGTCCCGCGTGAGTCCGTTCGTGAGAGCTCCCCGCACGTGTCCGGCGAGTTCGTCGTCTGCGCGCAACGCGATGAGCATGCCCAGGTTCAGCAGGCTTCGGCTGCGTCGGTCCAGACCCGGCCGGGTCCACACCGCTCCCCACACGTGCTCGGTGATGTGCGTCTGCAGTTCTTCCGAATCCGTTCCCGCCGCGTTCGACAAGGCGCGGTCGACGAAGTCGTCGCCCATCACCTCGCGGCGAACGGCGAGGCCGTCGTCGTAGCTCATTGGAACTCGACCACGACTTTGCCGACGGCAGTGCGGTTTTCGAGGGAGGCGATCGCCTCCGCAGCCCGGTCGACGGGGTAGACGACCGGTTGCGGTGCGCTCAGCTTGCCGGACGCGAACAGCGGCTCCAGTTCGGCCCACTGCGTCGCGGTGTACCCGGGCCGCGCCGTCCACCAGGCTCCCCATCCGACGCCGACGACCTCGATGTTGTTCAGCAGCAACCTGTTCACCTTCACCGTGGGGATTTCGCCGCCGGTGAATCCCAGCACGAGCAGTCGGCCCGACGGGGCGAGCGATCGGAGGCTGTCGGTGAATCGGTCACCACCCACGGGGTCGACGATCACGTCGACGCCTTTGCCGCCCGTCAGCTCCTTCACGCTGTCGCGCCACCCGTCGACGAACACGACGTCCGTCGCGCCTGCCGCGCGTGCGACGTCGGCCTTCTCCTCGGTACTGACCACGGCGATCGTGCGAGCGGCTCCGAAGAGCGGGGCCAACCGCAGCGCCGACGTCCCGATGCCGCCTGCAGCGCCGTGCACCAGCACCGACTCGCCCTCGGTCAGCCGGCCACGTTCACGCAGCGCGAAGTGCACGGTCAGGTCGTTGAACAACACGCCCGCGCCGGCGGTGAAGGACACCGAATCGGGAAGCCGGAACGTCAGATCGGGGTGCAGGACGGCCACTTCCGCCATCCCCCCGCTGAAGCCGGTGAGCCCGGCCACGCGGTCACCCGGCGCCACTCCCGAGCCCTCGGGCGCGGACCGCACCACACCGGCGACCTCACTCCCGGCGACGAAGGGCAGCTCGGGCTTCATCTGGTAGAGCCCGCGCGTCAGAAGTGCGTCCGGGAAGGCGACTCCGGCGGCGCGGACGTCGACCACGACTCCGTCCCCCGTCGGTTCGTCGATGTCCGCGACGGTCACGGCGTCCGGGCCGTCGAGGGTGGTGACCTGAACTGCGCGCATGTCGACGCCTTTCTCCTTTTTCCGACCGGCCTCCGGCCTGCCCGTTGTTCCGACCGGCCTCCGGCCTGCCCGTTGTTCCGACCGGCCTCCGGCCTGCCCGCCGATGGGTTCGATGGGTTCGATGCTTCTCGCGCTCAGGCTAGTACGTCGGATTTCCCCTCGATCGAGGACACGGAGGCGAGCACGGAACGGGCCGGCATGGGACGGGCGATGTGGAAACCCTGGGCGGCGTCGCAGCCGAGCGATCGGAGGGCGAGCAGAGTCGCTTCGTCCTCCACCCCCTCGGCAAGAACGCCGACGCCTAGGCTCCGAGCCAGCTCGACCGTCGACCGCACGATCGCGGCATTGGCCGGGTCCGTCGTCATCGTCGTGACGAACGAACGATCGATCTTGAGTTGTTGCACCGGAAGCGAACTCAGGTAGGCGAGCGAACTGTGACCCGTCCCGTAGTCGTCGACGGAGATCGACGACCCCAGGGCGCGCAGAGCCAGAAGGGTCTCGATGGACTTGGTGGGGTCGGTCATCGCGTCCGATTCCGTCACCTCGAACGACACGGCCGAGCCAGGCAGACCGAACCGGGACAGCTGGGCGCGAATCTGTTCGGGCAGAGTCGAATCGACGAGGTTGCGCACCGACAGGTTGACCGCGACAGACAGCTGTCGTCCGTCGTCGCGCCAGCGTCGAGATTGCGAGAATGCCTCTCCGAGAACGAAAGTGGTGATGGCCGGAAGCATTCCGGTCTGTTCGGCGCTGGGAAGGAAATCTCCGGGCGAGAGGAGACCGTCGACGGGGTGCTGCCACCGCAGCAGCGTTTCCACCCCGGTGACTCGGCCGGTGCGCAGGTCCAGCAGCGGTTGATAGAACAGCCTCAGCTCCTGCTCGGCGATGGCTCGGGGAATCTCGCTCATGAGCCGGAGCTGCCGATGCCGATCGATGTCCATCGATCGGTTGTAGACCGCCAGTCGCGGCTGACGACGCTTGGCTTCGGTCATCGCCAAGTGAGCTCGCTGGAACAACACCTCGGCGCCGGGGCGAAGGACGCTGGAGGACAGGGCGATTCCGACGGTGACCTCGATGCCGAGCGCCATGTCACCGACCCGCAGTTCCTCACCGACGACCTGCCGAATGGCGCGCGCCATCGCCGTCGCGGTCTCGTGGCGCGCGGCGGGCGCCAACACGACGACGAATTCGTCGCCGCCGAGGCGACCGACCACGCCGTTCGACCCGACGGTCGACTCGATGCGTGCCCCCACCTCGGTCAGCACGCGATCGCCGGTGCCGTAACCGAACGTCTCGTTGATGTGCGAGAACCGATCGAGGTCGACGACGACCAGCGCGACGCCCTCGTGGTCGTGAAGGTCGAGGAGCTCTTCGGTCCGCTCCGTGAGCGACAGTCTGTTCGCGAGACCGGTGAGCAGGTCGGTGCGTGCGGAGTCGTGCACCTTGCGTGCGTAGTGGCGAAGGTCCCGCAGGATGACGTAGGCGCGGGTCGACGCCAACAGGGTCAGCACCGCGGAGGAGAGGACCACCACCCAACCCCACCGTTCGACGGGCAGGCCGCGCCACAATTCGATGAACATCACGACCGGCGCGATACTGACGGCGAACGTCAGCAGGAGCAGGCGCCACGCCGGCAGGGACGGCTCCGCACGAACACGCTGGGCTCGCTCGGAGTCGACGCGCGGGAGTGGATTCAGCACTGCCGCGGCCATCAGGACGTACGAGAGCAGCCACGCCGCGTTCGTCGCGGCCTCGCTGTACCGCCCCAGCGGATCGAGCAGGACGTACGACGTGTAGTCCGTGATCGCCATCAGAACGAGTGCGGCCGCCGTCAGCCCGAGCGTCGCGGTCCGGGAACGTCGCGACATGAGGAAATAGCCCAGAATGGCGATGAGAAAGACGTCGAGATTGGTGTAGACGACCGCGGCCCACGTGTTCGCGCCGATCTGCGACGACCGATCGACCACGACCAGGGTCCACGAGGCCAGCCCGATTCCCACCGCGACGATGGCGCTCTCGAGCAGTTCCGCCGTACGGACCACGCGGCGGCCCGCGACCGTGACGGTGGCCAGCGCGCAGATGATGAAGACGTACCCCGCGACGTAGAGCGGATCGGCGATCGACATCGGAGCGTTCGGGTCGATCAGAAATCCGACCGCGATGTCGCCGGCCACCCAGGACGCCACGCCGACGGTGAAGAGTCGCCCGGCGGGCACGTTGTTGGGCCAGTTCGCGCGGGTGCCGAGGGCAATTCCCACGACCGACAGGACGGCGACCACGTAATACACGAGAGACTGCCCCCACACCGTGGGCACAGCGAGGTACGCGACCACGCCGAGAACACCCAGCGCGAGCACCCGTGTCCACGTCATCGTCGGCACTGACCCTCTCCTGTAGTCGCCCCTGACGACCATTATCGAACCAAGCGGACTCGCCATTACCAAAACTCTGAATCTATTTGACGAACAACGGCGTGGGGAGGACGAACCACCCGTTTTGGGTGCTTTGTGCCTGTCCTTGTGCCTGTTTATTCGTGGCACTCGTCACACCGGATTGGAACCGATCTTCGATCGAGTGAACAGCGACTAACCCAACCCGGTAGAATCCGGTTTTCGCACACTCGACGGAAAGCGTGGGGCTCGGCAATGGGCGGTACGGGGTCGGCAGGGGAGTCGGTGGCGCCGCCGCAGACCCGCCGCTCCCAACTCAAGGCCGACCGCCGCGGCCAACTGCTCGCCGCCGCCGCGCACCTCGTCGCCGAGCGGGGATTTCACGGCGTCCGACTCGAAGACCTCGGTGCAGCGGTCGGTATCAGCGGCCCCGCGGTATATCGCCACTTCTCCAACAAGGAAGCAGTGCTGGTCGAGTTGCTCGTCGGAATCTCCGAACACCTGCAGTCGGGAGGCGAGGAGGTGGTGCGCACCGCCGCCTCTCCCGTCGATGCGGTGCGCGGCCTCGTCGACTTCCATCTCGACTTCGCCATCACCTCACCCGGCCTGATCAGCGTCCAGGGACGCGACCTGGCCAACCTCCCGCCCACCGAGCAAGGTCGGGTCAGGCGGCTGCAGCGTTCGTACGTCGAGTGCTGGGTGCAGGCGCTTCGCGATGTCGACACTGCACTGAACGACGACACGGCGCTGACGGACGAGACTGCTCGTGTGCGGGCGCACGCCGCCTTCGGCCTGCTGAACTCCACACCGCACTCCACCGGCCGCGTACCGGATGCAGCGATGAAAGCCGTACTTTCGCGTATGGCCCTGTCCGCCTTGAACATCGAGCAGCAAACCAACGACAGTAGGGAAACGATATGAGCACATCGGTCATCGTCGCGGGCGCACGGACACCCGTCGGAAAACTCATGGGTTCGCTCCGGGACTTCTCGGGGTCGGACCTCGGCGGCATCGCGATCAAGGGTGCGCTCGAGAAGGCCGGGATCTCCGGTGACCAGGTGGAGTACGTGATCATGGGTCAGGTCCTCACCGCCGGAGCCGGGCAGATGCCCGCTCGCCAGGCCGCCGTGGCCGGCGGAATCCCGATGTCGGTTCCGGCGCTGACCGTCAACAAGGTGTGCCTGTCCGGAGTCGACGCCATCGCACTCGCGGATCAGCTCATCCGCGCGGGCGAGTTCGACATCGTGGTGGCCGGCGGCCAGGAGTCCATGACGCAGGCTCCGCACATGCTCGAGAAGTCGCGCGCCGGCTTCAAGTACGGCGACGTGACCATGAAGGACCACCTCGCGTACGACGGCCTCTACGACATCTTCACCGACCAGGCGATGGGATCGCTGACCGAGTCCTACAACGCCGACGGGTCGACCCCCTTGACGCGCGAGGAGCAGGACGAGTTCGCCGCACAGTCACACCAGCGCGCGGCCGCGGCGTGGAAGAACGGACTCTTCGACGACGAGGTCGTGCCGGTGTCCATTCCGCAGCGCAAGGGCGATCCGATCGTGTTCGCCGAGGACGAGGGTGTGCGCGCCGACACCACCACCGACACGCTGTCCAAGCTTCGCCCGGCCTTCTCCAAGACCGGTTCGATCACCGCGGGCAACGCCTCGACGATCAACGACGGCGCCGCGGCCGTGGTCGTGATGAGCAAGGCCAAGGCAGAGGAACTCGGCATCGAGTGGCTCGCCGAGATCGGAGCCCACGGCGTGGTCGCCGGCCCCGACTCGACCCTGCAGCAGCAGCCGGCCCGCGCCATCGCCAAGGCATGCGAGAAGGAAGGCATCAAGCCCACCGACCTCGACCTCGTCGAGATCAACGAAGCCTTTGCGGCCGTCGGAATCGAATCCACCCGCGAACTCGGGCTCGATCCCGCCAAGGTCAACGTCAACGGCGGCGCCATCTCCATCGGCCACCCGCTGGGTATGTCCGGTGCCCGTATCGCACTGCACCTGGCGCTCGAGCTGAAGCGTCGCGGCGGCGGTGTGGGTGCGGCCGCTCTCTGCGGCGGCGGCGGGCAGGGCGATGCGCTGATCATCCGGGTCTAGGGGCTCCGCCCCTGTGACACCGGGGCGCCGCCCCTGTGCGCGATTTCCGGCCCCCCAGGGACGGAAATCGCGCACAGCGGGGGTACCTAGCCTGTTTGAATTGACCCCGCCCGGTCAACACTGAGGCATGCCTGTAGCGCAGGTATGGATGGCAACGAGAGGAATTCGATGAGCATCAACGACGACGACATCACCACTTCCGGAGCTGCAGGCGGAGAGGGTCCCGCCGACGGCGGATCCAACCCCGGCGGTCACGACGGCGGAGCCGACGGCAGCGCAGCACCCGGCGAGGGCACTGCTGACGGCGGTTCGAACCCGGACGGTCACGACGGCGGAGCCGACGGCAGCGCAGGCGAGGGCACGGCCGACGGCGGCTCGAACCCGGACGGCCACGACGGCGGAGCCGACGGCACCGCGTAACTCTGCGTCCATTGACCACACTGCGTGACGGGATGCGCGGGCCGGAGAACCGGTCCGCGCTTTCTCGTTGCATCTCACACGACACCAAGCGGTTCGCAGACGAATTCTGGGGCCGCGCACCGCTGCTCAGCCGCGCCGACGAGTTGCCGCAGCCGTTCACCGACCTGTTGTCCGTCGACGCGGTCGACGAGCTCGTCGCCGAGCGCGGCGTGCGTGCACCGTTCATGCGCATGGCTCGCGAGGGTTCGGTGCTGCCGCGCGACTCCTACACGTCCTCCGGCGGATTCGGCGCCGAGATGCCCGACCAGATCGACTCGGCGAAGGCACTGTCCGAGTTCGCCGCCGGCGCCACGATGGTGCTGCAGGGTCTGCATCGCTTGTGGCCGCCGCTGATTCGCTTCTCTCGGGATTTGGTCGACGACGTCGGCCACCCGGTTCAGATCAACGCGTACGTGACGCCGTCGTCGAACCGCGGTTTCGATCCCCACTACGACGTGCACGACGTGTTCGTGCTGCAGGTCAGCGGCGAGAAGCGTTGGCTGGTCCACCCGCCCGTGCACCTGCATCCCCTGTCGAACCAGCCCTGGACCGATCACCGCTCCGACGTCGAGCGCGCGGCCACCACCGAGCCCACGCTCGATGTCGTTCTGCGCGAGGGTGATTCGCTCTACATCCCGAAGGGATGGATCCATTCGGCCACTGCGCTGGGAGAGACGTCCATCCATCTCACCGTGGGCATGGCCGCGTTCACGCGCTACGACGTCGCCCTGCAGATGCTGAAGACGTGGGCCGACGACCCGGCCATGCGCACACCGTTGCCGCTCGGCATCGACCTCGCCGACGTCGATGCGGTTGCGCCGCATGTTCTTTCCACCCTCGACGCGATCGGCGCCGTCGACACCGACTCCCGAGCGGTCGCCGACCGTCTGCGCTCGCGGTTCCTCGACACCACCCGCCCCGAACCGGTGCGCCCGTTGAGCACCGTCGCGGCGATGGCCGGCCTGACCGACGCGGACGAGGTGCTCTGGCGACACGGATCGAGCGCGCGCATCGTCGACGACGCCCGCGGAGTCTCCATCGTCCTACCCGACAAGGCCGTGACCCTCCCCGTCGTCTGCTCGGCCGCAGTACACCGGCTGTACGAGGGAAAGCCCGCTCGCGCAGGCGAACTCGACGGCCTCGATGCGGACGATTCCAAGGTCGTCGTCAGAAGATTGCTGCGCGAGGGAATCCTCGTGCCCGGTCGGAAGAGATGACAGCACGCTCGGACCCGAACTGGCGACCCTGCAGCGACTGCGCTCTCGAGCGCGGCGACAACCTCGAAGGCACCGGTTCACGCGGACTGCAATGGTTCCTGATCGAACTCTCGGGTTCCTGGGGACATTCGGCGTTCGTCAATTCACCCAGCGCGATCGATCCGACGTTGGGCCGGGAGATCGTCCGCCGCATCGAGCGAGCGGGTATGCGGCCGTTGGCCATTCGCAGAACCGGCCGGCGCGCGGAGACCGATGTGTGGCGATGGGCCTTCGTCGACTCGAGGCCCGGACACGAGACGATCCGATGGGGTCGGGTCGACACTCCGCGCGACCTGCTCGACGTCCCGCTCGACGGGTCGACCGGCACTCCGTCCACCGATCCGCTCGTGGTCGTCTGCACGCACGGGCGCCACGATCAGTGTTGCGCCGTGCACGGACGCCGCGCGGCACAAGCTCTCGACGCGACGCATCCCGACCAGATGTGGGAGTGCTCGCACCTCGGCGGAGACCGTTTCGCCGCCACGATGGTGATGTTCCCGCACGGGTTCTACTTCGGGCGTGCCGATCTGACCGACACGAGCGAACTCTTTCACCAGTACACACAGGGCACGGTGGACACGCGTTTCGTCCGCGGGCGCAGTTCGCTCTCCAACCCGGTGCAGGCGGCGCAACACCATGCGCGACTGATGCTGCAGGACAACAGGATCGACACACTCGCACCCCTGTCGGAATCCGTCGACGACGACGTGTGGACGATCGTGCTGGAACACGACGGGGGCAGCGACGTCACCGTGACCCTGGAACAGGGGTGGTCGACGCCCATCCTGAGCACCTGCGACGCGACCATCCCCGGTCCGGTCCGCACGTTCACCCTGCGCAGCATCGAACGCTGAACGCCGGGCCTTTCCATCCGGTCACCGAGGATGAACAATACGGGCGGTGAAGCGCACACTGGCGGCCGCAATCGTCCTCACCGCAGCTCTGACCACGGCTTGCGGAAACAGCAACCCACCGACCGGGTCCGGTGACGGACCTCCCAGCATCTCGGTGAGCGGCCTCGGCGAAGTGCAGGGCACTCCCGACACGCTCACCGCCCAGATCGGCGTGGAGGCCGTGGCCAGCGACGTGACTGCTGCGATCGATCAGGCGAACACCGCGGTCTCGTCGGTGACCGACGCGATCGTGGCCGCGGGGGTCGATCGAAGTGACGTCCAAACTCAGCAGGTGTCCATCAATCCGCAGTACTCCGGCGGGTTCTCGGGCGGCAGTTCCGACATCAGCGGGTATCAGGCGACCAACTCGCTGCGGGTGACCGTGCGCGACCTGTCCAAGGCGTCGTCCGTCCTGGGCGACGCGACGGCGGCCGGCGGCAATGCCACCCGCATCTCCGGGGTGTCGTTTCGGATCGACGACAATTCGACGTTGATCGCCGACGCCCGATCCCGCGCCTTCGCCGACGCACGGGAGCGAGCCGAGCAGTACGCGTCGCTCTCGGGTGGTCAGCTCGGTGACCCGCTGACCATTTCCGAGAACATCAGCGGGCAGGACCAGCCGATGCCGCTGACCGATCGCAGCAGTGCGGCGAGCACGGCAGTTCCGATCGAGCCCGGACAGCAGACCGTCGGGGTGACGGTGGCCGTCGTGTGGGCCCTGAACCGCTGAAACCGCTGAAACCTAGTCCGCGTGGCCGCGGAGATACCGGCCGAAGTGGGGAACGGTGAACCCGATGGATCCGCGCTCCGCCGAGTAGATCAGGCCCTTCTTGATCAGACCGTCGCGCGCCGGGGAGAGCGACGCCGGCCGTCGCCCGAGTTCCGACGCGATCTTCGCGGTCGCCACCGGCCCGTCGTCGCCGGACAGATCGGCCATCGCACGCATGTACTCCCGCTCGGCGGGCGTGGCTCGCTCGTAGCGAGAGCCGAAGAAGCCAACGGCCAGTTCGTCTTCCGCGGTGGGGGCCGCTACCCGAACGTCCGCCTCCGTGATGGGCGATGCGGCGGCGAGATCCCACGTCGCCTTGCCGTACGCCTGCACGAAGTACGGATAGCCGTCCGCCGCGGCATACAGGGCGTCGAGAGCTTCGGGCGTGAATTCGACGTCTTCACGCTCGGCGGGCGCGATCAGCGCCTGATCGGCCGACGCGCGGTCGAGTCGGTCGATGCGGTGGTAGCTGAACAGCCGCTCCGAGTAGCTCTTCGACGCCGACAACACCGCCGGCAGATGTGGAAGTCCGGCGCCGACCACGATCAGCGGCGCCGCATCCTGGCTGAGTTCGTGGCACGCACCGCAGATCGCGGAGACGTCCTCGGCGGCGAGATCCTGCATCTCGTCGATGAAGATGGCGATACCGACACCGACGTCCCGCGCCAGAGACGCGGCGTCGAGAAGCAGTTCGACCAGATCGATCTCGATGTCGCCGGTGTCGGCGCGGCCCTTGAGCGCCGGCGCATCGATGCCGGGCTGCCATTTGTCGCGCATGCCCTTGTCCGCCGACGCTTTCAGAGCGAAGGACTTCAGCACGCCCAGGAACTCGTCGACCCGATCGGGGTCGCGGTGCGATGCGGCGATCTCGCGCACGGCCATGTGCAACGCGGACGAGAGCGGCCGGCGCAGGTCCTGATCCGGCCGCGCTTCGATCTTGCCGGTTCCCCATCGACGCGAAATCGCCGCCGAGCGTAGGTGATTCAGGAGTACGGTCTTGCCCACGCCGCGCAGACCGGTCAGCACCACACTGCGCTCCGGCCGGCCACGGGCGATGCGCTCGAGCACGATGTCGAACGCGTCGAGCTGCTTGGTACGGCCGGCCAGCTCGGGCGGACGCTGTCCGGCTCCGGGGGCATACGGATTGCGCACGGGATCCATGGCGCGACGCTAGCAAGATCGCTATCCGATTCTGCGGCTCTCTAGCGCGTGTCCTAGACACGAATCGGCTACACATCCCTCTACCGGTGTATTCACAGATCGCTAGAAAGTCGAATATATCGATGATCACGCGGGGGTTGCCCCACTCCGCGGTGCCGAGTTACTGTGTCTGCATGTCGCGTGTACTCGTAGTACGTCACCGTAGCGGGGTCTGATTCGGACCGACCCCTCGCTGCGGGTCGTTCGCTACCAGTCGGTCCTTCCTCGTCACCGGAAGAACCCCAAAATGACTACTTCACACGCATTCTCTGATTCCTACACACCCTTCGCGTTGCCCCGTGCACTGAGCATGGAGGCGAACGGCATGTCGCCCAGCAACTTTCGCGCAACCTATTCGCCGACAGCGGGGCCCCTCCGACTCGGGTCGTGGGAATCCTCGCCCCGCAACTGCGGACGGTACGAGTTCGCCGCCACGTTCGCGCTCGGCGACACCATTCACAGCGCGACTTTCTCCGCCTACGGCCCTGCCGAAGCCATTACGTCGATGCTCCACGACGCCGGCATCCACATCGAAATCATGTCGTTCCACCAGCAACCGACCGACGCCGGAATCATGACGTTGGCGCTGCTGAGCCGCGGTGATCGTCAGGCCTGGGCAATAGGCACATCGGACGGCGCGTTCGAATCCACCGCGCGCGCCATCGTCGCCGGGGCGAATCGGCTGTTCTGAACCGTGTGAGCTTCGGACCGTGTGAGCGTCAGGCGAAGAAGCGATACAGCGCGTCGTCCCACATGGCGTCCCGTCGTCGGTCCAGCTGCCGACGAATGGCCCAGCCCACGAGCGTGAGCATGCTGACGACCATGACCGCGGAGATGATCGCGGCGAAGATCGAGACGACAGCGATGTCGGTGCTGCTGGCCGCGGCCTGCGAGGGCAGGCCCGCCTGGTCGACGGTCAGGTCGGTCTTGGTGCCGGCCGGCGCCCCGGCGGCTACGGTGACGTGGCCGTCGTGGGTGCGACCGTCGACGGTCCACTGCGCGGGCACGGACGTCGTGGGCGCGGTGGCGTAGTCGGACGTCACCGTCGTGAACTTCGGTGCGTCGGCGGTCGTCGTCGCTTCGACGGATCTGGTGGACGCCGCCACCTGCTGCGCCAGCTGTTCCTGCTGGCTGTACGTCGTCATTCCGAACCACAGGGCGAGCGGGACGGCTGCTGCAATCAGAGCCACGATGATGCGGTGCGCAGTGCGCTCGATGCGGTCGACCGGTCGCAGAAGCGGGCTCTCTGCGTCCCGTGCCAGATCTCGTCCGGTCAGGCTGCTGAACTTGTCCATGCGCTGATTACCTCGATCGATGTCATCCCCGCGACGATGTCGTTACCTTCAGTCAAGAATCTGCGCAGCGCTTACACGAAGCAAGGCTTCTTGACCAGCATCACATGTGGTGACCAGCACGTTTCTTCGGCCCGAAGCCTTTACCGTTACGCTCCGTCATAGTAACTTGGCACACAGCACACGGTACGACGAGAGGCACCCATGACTGGCACCGAAACGGACGACCTCGTCCTGCAGGCACGCGACGTGCACTTCGAATGGGACGAATTGCCGATGCACTGGATCCCGAACGATCCGTTCTCCACGCACGTGCTCAACGTTCTGCACCTCCTGCTCCCCGCGGGCGAAGAATGGTTCGTCGAAACCTTCAAGCAGGCTCTGCCGTTCATCGACGACGAAAAGCTGCGCGACGACGTCGTGGGCTTCATCGGCCAGGAAGCCATGCACTCGAACGCCCACGCGGGTGTCCTCGAACATCTGAAGAAGAGCGGCCTCGACCCCACGCCGTTCACCGAGCAGATGAACTGGATCTTCTTCAAGGTCATCGGGCCGCGTCCGGTCACCAGCGCACGGTCGAAGAACTACCTCGTCGAGCGACTGGCGCTGATCGCCGCGATCGAGCACGTCACCGCGTTCCTCGGCGACTGGGTTCTGAACGCGGACGGCCTCGACCGCGCACACGTTCACCCCACGATGCTCGACCTTCTGCGCTGGCACGGCTCGGAAGAGGTCGAACACCGATCCGTCGCCTACGACACGCTGCGCTACTTCGACAAGCGTGAAGTCCGCCGGGTGCGCACCTCTCTGATCGCCGGACCGATGATGGTCTACATGTGGATGCGCGGCACCCGCTTCCTTATGGCCAACGACCCGGAGCTGCAGGGTGATTCCGCGAAGCGTCGCCGGCCGACACCGGTCAAGTGGTGGCGCGCCGCGAAGAAAGGCACCTTGCCGTCCGCGATCGAGCTGACCGTCCGGTTCTCGCACTACTTCCATCGCGACTACCACCCGAGCCACGAGGGATCGACGGAGCAGGCAGTGGCCTACCTCGCGACATCGCCTGCCGCGCAGGCGGCCACGCGATGATCGACGGGCCGCGCGATCTCCGCGGCCGGCCCCGACCCGATCGCATTCTGTCCGCGATCGGTCTCGTGGTGAACAACTACCTCGGTGCCGTGTCGCGATTCGCCTACGACGAGTCCCTCGCGGGACTGGACCGCTCGTCGGCGCTCCACCTGACCGTGGACTCCGTGCGCCCCGGAACAGCCGACGGCGACGTCGCCGTCATCGAACTCGTGGATCCGTCCGGATCCGAGCTCCCCGCCTGGAAACCGGGCTCCCACATCGACATTCATCTCGGTGGCGGCGTTCGACGCCAGTATTCGCTGTGTGGGGATCCGGGCGATCGCAGCCGCTTCCGCGTCGGAGTGCGGCGTATCCCGTCGGGCTTCGGCTCCGGTTTCATGCACGGACTGCAGCCCGGGTCGACGGTCACGGTCCGCGGACCGCGCAACGCCTTCCCGTTCGCAGCCGAGCCCCGCGTGTTGTTCGTCGCCGGCGGAATCGGCATCACACCCATCCTCCCCATGGTGCGTGCCGCTCGCACCCGCGGACTCGACTGGAAGCTGGTCTACGCCGGACGATCACGTGAGTCGATGCCGTTCCTCGACGAAATCGCATCGTGGGAATCCGCCCGTGTCCGCATCCACACCGATGTCGACGACGGAATCCCCACCACCGACGACCTCCTCGGCGACGCTCCGGACGGCGGGGCGGTCTACTGCTGCGGACCGGCCCCGATGCTCGCCGCAGTGCGGTCGGGATTCGCTCGAAGCCCCGCCACCGCATTGCATTTCGAGCGCTTCGGACCCGCACCCATCGTCGACGGGCGAGCCTTTCAGGTTCAACTCGTTTCCACGGGTCAGGTTCTAGACGTACCGGCCGATCGCTCCGCGCTGTCGGTGATCCAGGAGCAGCTACCGAACGTCGGCTATTCGTGCCGTCAGGGTTTCTGCGGTACCTGCAAAGTGCGTGTGCTGTCGGGGGTTCCGGATCACCGTGAGAAACGACTCACCGACGACGAGCGAGCCGACCACATGCTGATCTGCGTCTCGCGCGCCGATCAGGCGCGACTCGTTCTCGACCTCTAGCCACCTCTCGAACCAGCCTAAGGACCACGTTGATCACCGTACGAAGCCAGAACGTCGACCTCGCCGTGTTCGAGACCGGAAATCCAGAGGGCCCCACACTGGTCCTCGTCCACGGATGGCCCGACACCCACGCACTGTGGATGCACGTGGTTCCGTTGCTGGAAGACAAGTTTCGCATCGTCAGCTACGACTCGCGCGGCGCCGGGCAGAGCACGACTCCTCCGCGGCGATCGGACTTCACCCTCGACAAACTGGCCGCCGACTTCTACGCCGTCGTCGACGCCGTCAGCCCGGACGACCCCGTTCACGTTCTGGCGCACGACTGGGGCGGCGTCGAGGTATGGGAGGCCGCTGCGGAACCTCGAGCGGTGCAGCGTATTCGGTCCTACACCTCGGTCAGCGGACCGAACCTGGACCACCTCGGCAAATGGTCGCGCGCACGCCTGAAGCGGCCGACGCCGCACAACCTCGCGCAGGTGTTCGCGCAGGTTCGGGCGTCCTGGTACACCGTGACCTTCCACATCCCGCCCCTCGCCCGGTGGCGCGCGAAACGCTACTTCCGCAAGGGCTGGGCCAACTTCCTGCAGACCTTCTCCGACGTCGACCCCTCGCGCGTCGAGATGTCGCCCACCCTCCTCGCGGACGCGCTCAACGGCGGCGCCCTCTACCGCGCCAATCTGATTCCGCGACTGACGCGTCCGCGCGAACGCTACGTCGACATCCCGGTCCAACTGATCGTGAACACCCGCGACGTGGCCGTGCGTCCGTTCCACTATGACGACACCGGACTGTGGGTGAAAGACCTGCGCCGCACCGACATCGACGCCGGGCACTGGTCGCCGCTCTCGCACCCGGAGGACCTGGCACGGTTGACGACGGAGTTCGTCGAATCGGTCGAAGCGCGGGCCACTCAATCCAGGTAGAACCACAACCCGTCGACACGGGTGAACCTGCTGTGCTGCTCCATCTTTCCGGCGGTTCGGCCTGTCCGGTAATGCGCCACGAAGTCCACGGTTCCCTCGGTGTGCAGCATTCCGCCACCGGTGGAGCCGAGGACCTCGAGGCGGGTCCACACCTGGTCGTCGTCCAACTCGAGACGCGTCGGCCGCGTCGACGGGTGCCAGGTGCGCAGCAGGTAGTCGCGATCGCCCCGCGCGAAGGCGGTGAATCGCGAGCGCATCAGACGCTCAGCGGTGGGCGCCGACTGTGTCCCGTCGAGCAGTGTCCCGGCGAGCAGGGGCCCGCAGCACGCGTCGTACTCGGGCCCGGCTCCGCATGGGCAGATCATCGGGGTTCGACCAGCCGGCGGACTGCGTCGCCGATCACCGCTCGGCGACGCTCGATTTCCCGGTCGTCTGCGTCGGCCTCGGTGTGAGGCATGGTGGCCCAGCTGAACACCACGCCGAAGATCATGGTGAGAAGATCGTCTGCCCGCCACGACGAGTCGACCACGCCGTCCGCCTGAGCCTTCTCGACGAGCTCGATGCGTTCGTTCATGGTCCGCTCGGCCGACGCGACGAGCTTGCCGTCGCCCTGCAGTTGAGCCCACAGCAGCATGCGAAGGTCGCCGTCCGTCGTCGACAGGTGGGCGAAGCTCGCGAGGGCGTACTCGGTCAGGTCTCGTGGGGTGAACGGCACCGCGTCGACGAATCGCGCGAAGCCGGTCTCGAGCACCGCTTCGAAGAGCTTGTCCTTGTCTCCGAAATAGGCATAGAGCCGTTCCTTGCTCGCCTTCGCGGCGACCGCGATGCGGTCCACGCGGGCGCCGGCCAGCCCGTAATGGGAGAACTCGGTGCGAGCTGCGTCCAATATCCGGTCTCGGGTGTCCGATTTCACAGCCGAAATCCTACTCCAACCAACTAGTTCGTTTGACCCGTGTCGGAGGTGCTCGGTAAATTTTCCCGGTGACTTCCCCGACCCACGCGACCGACGTGTCGCACGCGAATCCGAACTACGAACGCCGCTGGCTGGTGCTCTGCATCGTCGCGATCACCCAGCTCACCATCGTGTTGGACGCGACCATCGTCAACATCGCGCTCCCGCAGGCCCAGGAAGATCTCGGCATCAGCGACGGCAGCCGCGCGTGGGTCATCACGGCGTACGCACTGTCGTTCGGCGCGCTGCTCCTTCTCGGCGGACGCATCGCCGACTACTGGGGCCGCAAGCGCTCGTTCCTCGTCGGCATGGCCGGCTTCGCCATCGCGTCCGCGATCGGCGGCCTCGCGCAGGAGGGGTACCAGCTCTTCATCGCCCGTGCCGGACAGGGCGTCTTCGCCGCGCTGCTCGCGCCCGCCGCGCTCGCCATCCTCACCACCACCTTCACCGACGAGAAGGAACGCGCCAAGGCGTTCGGCGTCTTCGGTGCGATCGCCGGTGGCGGCGCCGCCGTCGGCCTGCTCCTCGGCGGCGTGCTCACCGAGTACGCCAACTGGCGTTGGTGCCTGCTGGTCAACGTGCCCGTCGCGATCATCGCCGCGGCCGCGGCCATCCCGCTCGTAAAGGAGAGCAAGGCCGAGGGCAACACCAAGTACGACGTGCCCGGCGCAGTCCTCGTCGCGCTCGGCCTCGGATCGCTCGTCTACGGCTTCACGAAGGCGGAGGACGGCTGGTCCAATGTGTCCACACTGAGCTTCATCGCAATCGGCATCGTCCTGCTGGCCGCATTCGTCGTCGTCGAGTCCAAGTCCGACCACCCCCTCCTCCCGCTCGGCGTCATGCTGGACCGCAACCGCGGGTCCGCGTACCTGGGCTCCGCCATCATCGGCGCCGCACTCCTCGGCGGCACGCTGTACCTGACGTTCTACTTCCAGATCGTTCTCGGATTCAGCCCCGTCGTCGCCGGCGTCGCGTCGCTGCCCATGACCGCAGGAATCCTGGTGACCGCCGGTGTGGCGTCCGCCCTCATGCCCCGCGTCGGACCGAAGCCCCTGATGGCGGCCGGTCCCGTCGTGTCCGCCATCGGCCTGGTCCTGTTGACCCAGATCGGCGTCGACACGTCCTACTGGACGCACGTCCTGCCCGGTGTCCTACTGCTCGGACTGGGACTGGGCCTGCTGATGGTTCCGATGCAGAACGTCGCACTCATCGGCGTCGCCGATCACGACGCCGGTGCCGCCAGCGCCCTGGTCAACGCCGCACTGCAGATCGGTGGCGCACTCGGTACCGCCGTCTTCACCACCATCTACACCTCGGCCAAGTCCGCCTACCTCAGCTCGAACGCTGCGCCGGTCGCTCCGGCCGGGGTTCCGCCCGAGGCGCTCGCGTCGCAGACCCTGCCGTCCGACGAGGCCCTGGCTGCGCTTCCCGAGCCCATCCGCAACTTCGTGAACGCCACCATCGACTACATGTTCTCGGCCGAAGTGTCCGGCTACGCACATGCATTCGCGGCGGCCGCCGTCATGGTCGTCATCATCACCCCGATCGTGCTGTTCCTCGTGCGCGCGAAGAAGAGCGACCTCCCGGCCGGCGACACCCCGGTGCACATGGGCTGACCGCCTACCGTGGACTGCATGGTCCACAGTCACCCGGCGCGTCGGCGCTGGCCCGTCGTCGTCGCCCTGATCGCCGTTCTCGTCGTGATCGGGGCGGCGGCGTTCTCGGCCGTCGGCGGCGCCGACCGACAGCAGCGGGTCCTCGTCCTGAACAACGACGCGGGCGTCGCCGTCGGTGCCACCACCGTTCAAGCAGGCCGGGACTTCGCCGACCGCCTCACCGAATCGGATGCGTTCGACTGGACCGTGGCGTCGGGCGAGCGGCCCTCCGGCGAGTTCGACGCGACTGTCACCGTGCCCGACGGGTTCTCCGCGGCACTGAACTCGACCACGGGAACGGCGCCGGAGCAGGCACAACTGAATGTCGACGGATCCGCGTCACCCACCCTCGTCGCGCTCGTGGACGCCGCATCCGCCGGAACCGCATCCACCGGTGTGCAAGGTCTTCTCACCCAGACCGCACGCGCGAAAGCGCAACTGTCGCAGGCAGTCCTGCCGGCCCAGCTGCTGTCCGCCGCCACCAAGGGCGCGAGCGCACAGGGTGAGCAGCTCCTCGGGGGAGTCGAACAGTTCCTTCCGTTCCTCGAAACCGCTCGCAGCGGCGCCGACCAGTTGGTGGCTGCGTCGGGAAACGTGTCCCGGCTCGTCGACGGCGCGCGACAGCCCACTGCCGACCTCTCGGCTCGGCTGAACCAAGCCGGTCTGACCATCGCCGACGTCACCCGCGGCGCCGACCAACTGCGAGGCCTCCTGGCCACCGTCACGGACACGTTGCAGGCCAACGGAATCGACGCGGCACCGGTCGCGCAGACGCGATCCGACATCGCGCTGGCGACCGAGCAGCTGACCAGCTTCTCGACCCTCCTCGGCAGCGGACCGGACACGTTGCTCGGCACCGCCGTACAGAACGGGTATTCCCAGCTGTCCGAGATCTCGGCCCAATTATCGAGTGCCGGTGCGCAATTGCAGCAGGCGATCGGCCCCATCGCGGACGGTGCACCCCAACTTCTCGGCGGCGCGAAGGATCAGATCCTCGGCGCAATCACCCAGCTGTCGACGCTGTCCGACACCATCGGCAAGCAGATCGGTACCGGCGTGTCTGCCCTGCCGTCCACGTCGAGCGCCCTGACCGCGGTTCTGAAGGATCCGGTGAACGTGACCTACGCGTCGACGGCCGGGGCGCAGGGCGCGCCGACGAACTGGGTTCCGTACCTCTTCGGCGCGGTCATCGTGGTGCTGGCCGGGGTGCTGGTGTTCACCACTGCCCGGCCCCTTCATCGCGACTCAGGGGCACCCTCGGTCGATCCATCGACATGAGGGTGCCCCTGAGTGCAGAGGGTTCGGCTACTTCTCCTCGGGCAGCGGACGATTCGCCACGACCGGGTACTCACCCGTGTACCCGATGCGCTCCTGAGCCATGGCCAGCACCTTGCCTCGGGCGCCGTACCACCCGGCGATCAGTGCCGGGATGATGACGACGAGCGTTGCGAGCGTCCAGGTTCCGATGGGCCGGTCGAAGCCCATCAGCACCAGCACCGCGAACAGGAACACCAGCGTGATGTAGCTCGAGTACGGAGCCCACGGCATCTGGAACGTCGGCCGGGCGAGGATTCCCTTCTGCGCCCAGCGGTACAGCTGGATCTGGCAGATCACGATCGTTCCCCACGACGCGACGATGCCGAGCGCCGACATGTTCAGCACGATCTCGAAGGCCTCGCCCGGATTGAACGCGTTCAGTGCCACACCGAAGAGCGTGATGAAGCCGGTGAGCAGGATGCCACCGAACGGCACACCGTTCTTGCTCATCTTGCCGGTGAATGCGGGCGCGCTGCCGTTCATCGCCATCGAGCGCAGAATGCGGCCGGTGGAGTACAGGCCGGCGTTGAGGCTCGACAGTGCTGCGGTGAGAACCACGATGTTCATGATGGTGCCGGCGCCGTCGAGTCCGATCTTGGAGAAGAACGTGACGAACGGGCTCGTCCCCTTCTCGTAGTCGGTGTACGGCAGGAGCAGGGCCAGCAGGACCAGCGAGCCGACGTAGAAGATGGCGATTCGCGCGATGACCGAGTTGATGGCGCGCGGCATGATCTTCTCGGGGTTCTCCGTCTCACCTGCGGCCGTTCCCACCAATTCGACTGCGGCATAGGCGAACACCACACCGGACGTGACGATGACCAGGGGGAACAGACCGGTCGGGAAGAGGCCTCCCGCATCGGAGATGAGCGAGAAGCCGGCCTTGTGCCCGTCGATGTCGATCCGTCCGGCGAGGAAGATGGTGCCGATGACGATGAAGGCAACCAGCGCAACGACTTTGACGAGGGCGGCCCAGAACTCCAACTCTCCGAACAGCTTCACCGAGATGAGGTTCATCGCCAACACGATCACGAGGGCGATGAGCGCGATGGTCCACTGCGGGATTCCCTTGAACGCACCCCAGTAGTGCATGTAGGTCGCGATGGCGGTGGTGTCGACGATGGCGGTCATGGCCCAGTTGAGGAAGTACAACCACCCGGCCGCGAAAGCGGCCTTTTCGCCGAGGAATTCGCGCGCGTACGACACGAACGATCCCGACGACGGTCGATGCAGAACCAGCTCGCCCAGCGCACGCAGGATGAGGAAGACGAAGAATCCGCAGATCGCGTAGACGATGAACAGACCGGGGCCGGCTTCACGCAACCGAGTGCCGGCGCCGAGGAACAGTCCGGTTCCGATTGCACCGCCGATGGCGATCATCTGAAGTTGTCGGGGTTTGAGCCCCTTGTGGTACCCCTCGTCCTCGTGGGACAGCGCGGAGTTGTCGTAGGCAGCGCCCTGAACGTCGGTCATCGGATGTCGTCCTTCGATGTAGGTGCCGGCAATCGCCCAGAATGATGACGAAACGGAAATGATGACGAAAACCGAAGCTAGTGGCGAAATCCGCGCCTGTGCAGGGGTGCACTGTAAACACTGGATTATTGCGGTGAACTGTGTCGCCTACCGCGACAAATCGGACGCAGCGTGCGGGTCGGGGCGATTCGGACTTGCCGGGACGTGGCCGATGCTTCACAGTGACGCCATGACCCTGTCAGACAGCTGGGCACGCAAGCAGCCCTCCACCGTCCGCGTCGGCGCCGCCGAGGCCGTGCTGTCCGACCTACGGGCAGCAATCGAAGGCGGTGAGCTCGCCGTCGGTGAGCGTCTTCCGTCCGAAGCCGCGCTCGCCGCGAAGTTCGGTGTGAGCCGGTCCGTCGTGCGAGAAGCGCTGCGCTCGACCACCACCCTCGGACTGACGGAGACGCACACCGGGAAGGGCACGTTCGTCGTCGCGTCCGAGGTTGCTGCGAACCCGACCTTCGGCGCCTACACCGTCGACGCACTGCGCGAAGCGCGTCCGCATATCGAGGTGCCCGCCGCCGCCCTCGCCGCCGTGCGGCGAACCGACGAGCAGGCCGACTCGCTGCGGCGGCTGTTCGACACCATGCTCGCCGAGCCCGACCCGAAAACCTGGGTCCGGCTGGACGCCGAGTTCCACCTCCTGATCGCCGAGGCCAGCGGCAACGACGTGTTCGCCGCCGTCATCGCCCAGATTCGCGACGCGTTGGCGGGTCAGTCCGAGATGGTCAACGTGCTGCCCGACCGGCGCCAGCGCTCCGACATCGAGCACCGCTCGATCGTCGAGGCCATCGTCGACGGGTCGGCCGACGATGCGTCCGAGGCCATGCGCCGCCACCTGCAACACGTCCAGAACGCGCTCGGTCGCCTGCGCGGCGACGCGGTCATCGAGGACCTCGCGGCCGAATAGAATAGGGGCGTACACGAGAAGAAGGAAGGATTGTCATCACTCAGCACACCGCCCCGCCCGACGTCTACTTCGGTTCACCCGAGAGCGATGACCACGAGGACGTTCAACGCGCCTCGGCCGCGTCGCGCGCTCGGTTGTTCGAACGAGCCGACATCGTGCGGAGCAAGGATCGATTCGCGCTCTCGATCACCGAGACGACGCCGTTCGAGGCGATGGTCGAAGACCTGCTCTTCATTCGCGACGTGCTCGACGACGCCGGTATCCGCTACCTGCTGGTGCGCGGCAACGACGAACGCCCCGTCGTCGCCGTCGACTGGTCGGAGCGACGACGACTGCGCGAGGCACTCGTGGCCGCGTGCGCCAACGAGCCGTTCTACTCCAAGCCGGTCGACGCGAAGAAGGCGCCGACACTCCTCGTCGCCGACGGTCTGCTGTCCTCGACGACGCAGGCCCGTATCTTCCGCATGTTCCGCCCGCGCGTCCACGTCCCGTCGGGCCTCACCTACGGCGCCGGGACCGGCGTCCAGGTCGAGCTGTGGTCGTTCACCGACGACGAGATCGTCCTCCCCATCGAGAACTCGCTGACCCGTCGCACGGTCGCTCCCGACGAGGCAGTGCGCGGAACCGTCGAGCGGTGGGGACGGACCTGGCCGACCATCGAGAACATGTTCGCCGACCACGCGTCGGACATCGATTTCGACGTCGACCTCGTCTTCTCCTGGGTCGACGGCACCGACGCCGAGTGGCAGGCCGAACGCGCCGCACACCTCGAGAATTTCGTCGTGGGCGAGGGTGACGATCACGAGGCTCGCTTCCGCCAGATCGACGAACTGAAGTACGCCCTGCGCTCGGTGCACCTGTATGCGCCGTGGATCCGCCGGATCTTCGTCGTCACGGACTCGCCGCGGCCGAGCTGGCTCGCCGACCATCCGGACGTGACGTTCGTACGCAGCGAGGAGTTCTTCGAGAATCCGGATGCGTTGCCCACGTACAACTCTCAGGCCGTCGAGTGCCAGCTGCACCACATCGAGGGCCTCGCCGAGCATTTCCTCTACTCGAACGACGACATGTTCTTCGGTCGTCCCGTGGGCCCGCAGATGTTCTTCTCACCCGGCGGCATCACCATGTTCGTCGAAGCCGGAACCCGAATCGGGTTGGGCACCAACGACGAGAAGCGCAGCGGATTCGAGAACGCGGCGCGCGTGAACCGTCGGCTGCTGATGCAGCGCTTCGGCCGAGTCACCACCCGTCATCTCGAACACGCACCGGTTCCGTTGCGCCGCAGCGTCATGTACGAGCTGGAGAAGGAATTTCCCGACGAGTTCGCGGCCACCGCGGCGAGCACGTTCCGCGCGAGTTCCAATATCTCCGTGACGAATTCGCTGTACCACTACTACGCGTTGCTCAGCGGACGTGCGGTGGTGCAGACGGCGGCGTCGGTCAAATACATCGACACCACGATGCGTCAGGGACTGCGCGAAATGGACCGCCTCCTGGTGAAGCGGTCGATGGATTTCTTCTGCCTCAACGACGGCAGCTTCCCCGAGATCGACGCGGACGAGCGTGCCAGTGCGGTCACGGATTTCCTGGAGCGGTATTTCCCGATTCCGGCGCCGTGGGAGGCCGAGCGCTCCGACTGAGCCTCACGCCCGACTGAACGCCTCGTCCTTCTTCGGAATCCGCACCCCGGCGTCGGACAGTCGCCGCGCTGTTTCGTCGGCGGAGACGTACTCGCCGACGGTGTCTCCGGTGCTGATGGGAACGACCGAGTGCACCACGGTGTCCCGGTAGACGTGCACCAGGTTGTAGGCCTGGGCGGCGTCGCGCCCGCGCTGCGCTCCGACCGGGACGTTGAGGTCTTGGGTGTAGCAGGTGGCCGACGCAACGGACACCGGCACGCCCGCGAACGTCGCCGTCGTCGAATAGTGCAGGTGGCCCGCAAGAATGGCCCGCACGTCACTGCCGCGCACGACGTCGGCCAGGCGGTTCTGCTCACGCAACTCCACGAGCACCGCGAGGTCCTGCACACACGGCACCGGGGGATGGTGCAGCGCGAGGATCGTGCCGTGGGGGGCCGGGGTGGCGAGCTCGGCGAAGAGCCAGTCGAGCTGGTCCTGCGTGATCTCGCCGTGGTGCTCACCGGGGACGGTGGTGTCGACGGTGAGTATCCGCAGCCCGTCCAGGTCGTGAACGTGGTTGACGGGAGCGGTCGACGGCGCCTCGTCGAGGAGCTGAGTGCGAAACGCCGCGCGGTCGTCGTGATTGCCCATCGCCCAGATGACGACGGCGCCGAGCGACTCCGCGACCGGCTCGACGATGGCTCTCAGCGAGGCGTACGCGTCGCTCTCGCCCTTGTCGGTCAGGTCGCCGGTGAAGATCAGTGCGTCGGGACGTGCCTGCGACGCTTCCAGCTCGGCGAAGATCTGCCGCAACCGCGCCTCGCTGTCGACGGCGTCGTGCAGCTCCCGCCCACCACCGACCAGGTGCGTGTCACTGATGTGGAGAAGGAAATGATCCGGGCGGGGATGTTCGGCCGTCCGAAGCTCCATCGGCGTCTCGCTTCCGGTATGCCGACTGTCGGGGCGCGGGTCTACCGAGCCCCCTTGCTCTGCCCGATCAGAGTAGTCGCGCCGGATGTACAACCGGCGTCGGGCAGGGGTACGGCGAGTACCGGCACTGGCCACACATACCCCATGGGGGTATCATCGGAGTCATGGTTACACGTGAGATCACCGTTGTCGGAATGACCTGCGCGCACTGCGTCGCAGCCGTCACCGAGGAGATCGGCAACATCGACGGAGTCACCTCGGTGGACGTGGACCTCGCGTCCGGTCACGTCGCCGTCACCTCGGCCGACCCCATCGCCACCGAGTCCCTCGCCGAGGCTGTCGACGAAGCCGGGTACGAGCTGGCCGCTGAAGGACCCACCGGCCTCCGGCCTTCCCGCACGCCGTGAGCGCCCCGGCGGGAGACCGCATCGAGCTCGCCATCGGCGGCATGACCTGCGCGTCGTGCGCCAACCGAATCGAGAAGCGGCTCAACAAGATCGACGGTGTCACGGCCACCGTCAACTACGCCACCGAGAAGGCGAGCATCCAGCCCGGCAGCGCGTCGACCGACGTGCTGATCGCCGCCGTCGAGAAGGCGGGGTACAGCGCCGAGGTGCCTGCGCCGGAACCGGAAACTGCGGAGGAGGATCCCACCGATCCGCTCCGCCGCCGTCTGCTGATCTCCGCCCTCCTGAGCGTCCCCGTCGTACTCATGGCCATGGTTCCGGCGCTGCAGTTCGACAACTGGCAGTGGCTCTCGCTCACCTTGGCCGCGCCCGTCGTCGTCTGGGCGGGGTGGCCGTTTCACGTCGCCGCGTGGACCAACCTGCGCCACGGCGCTGCGACAATGGACACACTCGTCTCGGTCGGCACCCTCGCCGCCTTCGGGTGGTCGCTCTACGCCCTGTTCTTCGGCACCGCCGGCGTGCACGGCATGCGACATGCGTTCGAGTTCACGGTGTCCCGGACCGACGGCTCCGGAAACATCTACCTCGAAGCGGCCGCCGGTGTGACCACGTTCATCATCGCGGGTCGCTATCTGGAAGCGCGGTCCAAGCGCCGCGCCGGGGCCGCTCTGCGAGCGCTCCTCGACATGGGCGTCAAGGACGTGTCGGTGCTGCGGGACGGCCGCGAGCAGCGCATACCCGTCGACGCCCTGACCGTCGGCGACACGTTCGTCGTGCGGCCGGGGGAGAAGGTGGCCACCGACGGCGTCGTCGCCGAGGGCACCTCCGCGCTCGACGTGTCGCTGCTGACCGGTGAGTCCGTCCCCGTCGAAGTCGGTCCCGGAGACAGCGTCGTCGGCGCGACGGTGAACGTGGGCGGGCGGCTCGTCGTGACGGCGTCGCGCGTCGGGTCCGATACGCAACTGGCGCAGATGGCGCGGCTGGTCGAGGACGCACAGAACGGCAAAGCGCAGGCACAGCGCCTGGCCGACCGCATCTCCGGAGTGTTCGTGCCTATCGTCATCGCGCTGGCACTCCTGACCCTGATCGGGTGGGTCCTGGTCAGCGGATCGTGGACCGCCGCGTTCACCGCCGCCGTCTCCGTCCTGATCATCGCGTGCCCCTGCGCGCTCGGCCTGGCGACGCCCACCGCGCTGATGGTCGGCACCGGACGCGGCGCGCAGATGGGCGTGCTCATCAAGGGCCCAGAGGTTCTCGAGAACACACGCAAGATCGACACCATCGTCCTGGACAAGACCGGCACCGTGACCACCGGCGTCATGACGTTGGTCGACGTGGTGTCCGTGGGCGACGCCTCCGCGAGCGACGTCCGCCGCGTCGCATCCGCCGTCGAGAACGGGTCGGAGCACCCCGTCGCGCGCGCGATCGTCACCGACGATCCGGCCCCGGTCGACCGGTTCGAGAACGTCCCCGGGCTCGGCGTGCGGGGGATCGTCGACGGTCACCGAGTGGTCGTCGGTCGACCGCAGCTCCACGGCGACGATCTCCCCGACCGCGCCCGGCAGGCCGTGGACGACGCCGAAAGCGCCGGCCGCACCGCGGTCGTCGTCGGATGGGACGACGAGGTGCGCGGTGTGATCGTCGTGTCGGACACCGTCAAACCCACGTCGGCACAGGCGGTTTCCGAGTTGCGCGGCCTCGGACTCACCCCGGTCATGCTCACCGGCGACAACGAACGTGCGGCTCGAGCGATCGCCGACGAGGTCGGAATCGACGACGTCATCGCCGGTGTGCTTCCGCACCAGAAGGTGGAGGCGGTCGCCCGGCTCCAGTCGGAGGGACACGTCGTGGCCATGGTCGGCGACGGCGTCAACGACGCCGCCGCCCTGGCGACGGCCGACCTCGGGCTGTCGATGGGCACCGGAACCGACGTGGCCATCGAGGCGTCCGACCTGACCCTGGTCCGAGGCGATCTTCGCGGAGTGGTCGATGCGGTTCGGCTGTCGCGCAAGACGTTACGCACCATCGAGACCAACCTGTTCTGGGCGTTCGCCTACAACGTCGCGGCCATACCCGTGGCAGCGGCGGGCCTGCTGAACCCGATGTTCGCGGGTGCAGCCATGGCGCTGTCGTCGGTGTTCGTGGTGACCAACAGCCTCCGCCTGCGCAGATTCAGGAGCGTCGTAGCGGAATGATGCCGCGCACCCGCTCGTCACGCAGGTACAGCGCGGCCCACGCCGCAATACCGACGTAGATCGCGAAGAACACGGTGCTCACCAGCGGCTTGTCGACGCGCCAGTTCGTGAGCACGGCGCCGCCCAGGTAGCCGGTCAGCAGGATCGCGCCGATTACGGACGTCGCCGGAATCGCGTACAGCACCAAAATGATCGCCATGACGATGCCGATGATCGGGGCCATCTCGTCGCGGAGGCCGAGTTCGGCGGACGCGTCCTTGACGGGCTGGATGTTCAAGATGTGAGTCACCGCGTCGAACAGCAGAAACACGACGACGAGGATCTGCAGAACGAGGCCGATGCGGCGCGCTGTTGTGGTCATGGTGGTTCGACTCGGCATCTCGTCCGAAGTCATCGGTCTTTTCGGCGCCGATCGGACTATTCTCTCCATCCATGACTGCCACGCAGGAACTCTCCGGCGACTTCATGGAACTGGCCGAGCCGTACCGCCGGGAACTCCTGGCCCACTGCTACCGCATGACCGGATCGATCCACGACGCCGAGGACCTCGTTCAGGACACTCTGGTCCGCGGCTGGCGCGGCTACGCGAACTTCAAGGGCGATTCCTCGCTGCGCACCTGGCTGTACCGCATCGCCACCAACACGTGCCTGACGTCACTGGAGGGGCGCAAGCGGCGTCCGCTGCCGTCGGGGCTCGGGAATCCGTCGTCTAGTCCGTCGGACGAGTTGGTCGAGCGGCACGAGATCGCCTGGCTCGAGCCACTTCCCGACGCCGACGTGGCGGAGAAGAACGATCCGGCCACGGTGGTCGCAGGCCGTGAATCGGTGCGGCTGGCCTTCGTGGCCGCGCTGCAGCATCTGTCGGCCCGCCAGCGTGCGGTTCTCGTCCTGCGTGAGGTGCTGCAGTGGAAGGCGTCCGAGGTCGCCGAGCTCATGGGCACCTCGACCACCGCCATCAACAGCTTGCTCCAGCGCGCGAGGGCGCAGATCGACCAGATCATGCCGACCGAGGATTCCGTCGACGAACCGGAGTCCGAGGAGACCCGAGAGCTGTTGCGCCGCTACGTCGAAGGCTTCGAGAACTACGACGTCGACGGCATCGTCAAGTTGTTCGCGGCCGAGGCCGTCTGGGAGATGCCCCCGTTCGAGGGCTGGTACCGCGGACCTGCCGACATCGGCGGACTCATCTCCACCAAGTGCCCGGCCACCGGACCGGAGAGCATGCGGATGGTGGAGACCTCCGCCAACGGCCAGCCCGCCTTCGGGCTGTACATGTTGGGCGAGGACGGCGTGCACCGCGCCTTCCAGTTGCACGTACTCGACATCGTGGACGGGCAGGTCGCGCACGTCGCGTGTTTCTTCGACCTGGCCCTGTTCGCGAAGTTCGGATTGCCGGAGGTCTACGTCGCGCGATGAGTTTTCGGGGCCGCCGGTGTCGGTACCCGTGCACGCCACATCCGTGAAACCCAGGAGCACTCCATGTCTCGCATGATCTTCGTCAACCTGCCCGTCGAGGACGTCACCGTCAGCCGAACCTTCTTCTCCGGACTCGGATTCGAGTTCAACGAAACCTTCAGCGACGAGCACACCGCGTCGATGGTCATCAGTGACCTCGCCACCGTGATGCTTCTCGAGAAGGCCCGGTTCAAGGACTTCATCAAGGACGAGATCACCGACACCGGAACATCGCGCGAGGCACTGTTCGCCCTCTCCGCAGACAGCAAGGACGACGTCGATTCGCTCTGCGACAAGGCTCTGAGCACCGGCGGATCGGCGTGGATGGACGCGCAGGATCACGGCTTCATGTACGGCCGTTCGTTCCTCGACCCGGACAACCACGTCTGGGAGGTCATGTGGATGGACCCGGCTGTTGCGTCGGGTGAACAAGCCCCGGCTTAGTTTTCCGTCACCAGCTTGGCAGCCAACCTGGCGTTGCGCCGTCCATACCCGAAGTAGATGACCATGCCGAGCGCGAGCCACACCAGGAATCGAATCCAGGTCTCCACGACCAGGTTCACCATCAGGTAGATGCACGCGAGTCCCGACAAAATCGGAATCAGCGGGGACAGCGGCACGCGGAACGGGCGCTTCAGGTCCGGCTTGGTGCGGCGCAGGATCGGAACGGCGATGGACACCAGCAGGAACGCGAACAGCGCTCCGATGCTGACCATTTCGGCCAACTGCGCCAGCGGAACGAAGGCGCCCAGAGCGGACACCAGAACCACGATGCCGATCGTGAGCCGCACAGGTGTTCCGAAACGCGGCGACACCTTGGCGACCGACTTGGGGAGCAGTCCGTCCCGGCCCATCGCAAAACCGATGCGGCCCATCGTGACCAGCTCGACCAGGATCACCGACGTCAGACCGGCGACGGCCGCGATGGACACCAACGCACCGGCCCAACTCGCTCCGACCGCGTCAAATGCCTTTGCGATGGGTGCACTTTCGTCGAGGTCGGTGTACTTCACCATGCCGGTGACCACGAACGCGACGAGCATGTAGAGGATGGTGCACAGGACCAGGGTGCCGATCAGGGCGCGCGGAAGATCCCGCGCGGGACGCTTCGATTCCTCGCTGAGGTTCGCGACCGCTTCGAAACCGGTGTAGGCGAAGAACACCACGGCAGCCGCCGTCACGACGCCGGCCACACCGAACGCCGCCGGGGTGACACCTGCGACGGCCTGCAACAGCGGCTGGTCGAGCGTCGACCCGCCCGCTTCCTTCGGCGTGGATTCGGCAATGAAAGGAACGATGTTGGATTTCTTCACGAAGAAGAACCCGGCAATGATGATGAATACCGAAATGGCCACCTTGACGAGCACCAGGAAATTCGTCACGCGTGCGGATTCCTTGACGCCCACCGCGGCAATGACTCCGAGCACCACGACGATCAGTACGGCGCCGATATTCACCGGCGCCTCTTCGGTGAACAATCGGGGCGGAAGGCCGAAGAGATCGGCGAGGTAACCGGACCAACTTCGGGCGACCACGGCGGCGCCCAATGCGAATTCCAGGATGAGATCCCACCCGATGATCCACGCGAACATCTCGCCGAGCGTCGCGTACGCGTAGGTGTAGGCGCTGCCGGCGGTGGGGACGGCGGACGCCAGTTCCGCGTAACACAGTGCGGCGAGCAGGCTCACCACACCGGCGATCGCGAACGACAGCACCACGGCGGGCCCGGCGTTCTCCTTGGCCTGTACTCCGGTGAGGGTGAAGATGCCGGTGCCGATGACGATGCCGACACCGAAGCCGACGAGATCGCGCAGCCGCAACTGCTTGCGCAATCCGTCTCCGGTCTCGCCTTCGGCGTCGGCCTTGATGGCATCGACAGACTTGGTTCTGAAAACGTCCATTCTTCGCACGCTAGGCCCGATTGCCGGTGATCACGGCGAAATCGTCTATCTTTCAAGCGAAATCGGACAATACGGCCGTGATCACCGACAGGATTCGAGGTTTGAGATCAGGCGGGAATGGGAAGCATCGCGTCGGCCAACAGGTCGTACGAGCGAAGCCATTTCTCACGATCGTCGATGTGCGACGCGACGATGAGCTCGTCCACGCCGAAACGCGCCGCGAAGGACTCGAGGTAGTCCTTGGCCTCACCGGCCGTGCCGACCGCGGTGAACTTCATCATCTGCAGGACCTGCTGAGCAGCAGGTGAATCCATGATCATCTCGATCTCGTCGGGGGTGAACGTGCGGCCCCGGCCGACCATCTGAACCACCCGCCGGCGGGCCGATGCGTCGCGCAGCTCGTGCGCCTCGGCGGACGTGTCCGCGACGATCGCATTGACCCCGGCGATCACGTAGGGCTGGTCCAATTGCGCGGAGGGACGGAAGGTATCGCGATAGACCGATACCGCCTGCTCGAGCGAGTCGGGGGAGAAGTGCGACGCATTCGCGTACGGCAACCCGAGATGCGCGGCGAGCTGCGCACCGAACAGGGACGACCCGAGAATGTAGAGCGGAACATCGGTACCGCGGCCCGGAACTGCGTTGACCCCCGACACTCGCGATTCGCCGCTCAGATATCCCTGAAGTTCGAGAACGTCCTGGGGAAAGGAATCCGACGACGACGGGTCGCGCCGCAAGGCGCGCATGGTGACCTGGTCGCTGCCGGGAGCGCGACCGAGGCCGAGGTCGATGCGTCCGGGATGCAGCGTGGCCAGGGTCCCGAATTGCTCGGCAATGGTCAACGGTGAATGGTTCGGCAACATCACTCCGCCCGAACCGAGACGAATGGTCTCGGTATTGGCTGCCACGTGGGCGATCAGCACGGAGGTGGCGGACGACGCGATGGACGCCATGTTGTGATGCTCGGCGTACCAGATCCTGCGGTAGCCGCGCTTTTCGGCGAGTCGAGCCAACTTGACGCTGGCGTCGAATGTATTGCGGATGGTGGACCCGTCGGCAACGGAGGCCAGGTCGAGGATGGACAGAGGTACAACCACAGCGGGCGCATCCTTTCGAAAAAGAGCAGTTGCCATTGGCAACCACCGGCGCGCCTCGGATATTCCGTCGCACGCCTGTCTCCCAGCGCGAATTACCGCTACGGTGACAGGCGAACCGGCCCACCAACTACAGAGGAATTTGTGATGGCGAAGCAAGTTTACGTCGAACTTGTCGACGATATCGACGGCGCTCCCATCAAGACGGGTCGCGGTGAGACAATTTCGTTCGCGGTCGACGGCACCGAATTCGAAATCGATCTCGGGCCGAAGAATGCGAAGGAATTTCGTAAGCAACTCGGGTACTGGACCGAGCATGCGACCCGAGTGGGCGGTAAGGCGAAGAAGTCGACCGGCGCCGGCCGGGCATCGAAGACGGTGCCCGCGCGTGACCGGCTGCAAACCAAGGCGATCAGAGACTGGGCGAACCAGAACGGATTCACCGTCTCCGAACGCGGCCGCATCCCGCGCGAGGTCGAAGAGGCGTACAACAGCGCTAACTGACGACAGGGCCAACTGACACAGGGCCAACTCGAGACCGGGCGTACCGTCGATCCAATGGCATACAGATACCTCGGAAACAGCGGTCTCAAGGTCTCGGAGATCACCTACGGCAACTGGCTCACCCACGGCTCGCAGGTCGAGAACGACGTGGCCACGCAATGCGTGCGCACCGCACTCGACGCCGGCATCACCACGTTCGACACGGCCGACGTCTACGCAAACGGCGCGGCGGAGACCGTGCTGGGCAAGGCGCTCGCCGGCGAACCGCGGGAGTCTCTCGAAATCTTCACCAAGGTGTACTTCCCGGTGGGGCGCAAGGGCCCGAACGACACGGGCCTGTCGCGCAAGCACATCTTCGAGGGCATCGACAAGTCTCTCGACCGCCTCGGCATGGACTATGTGGATCTGTACCAGGCACACCGGTACGACGTCGAAACACCACTGGAAGAGACGATTTCGGCTTTCGGTGACGTGGTGCGGCAGGGTAAGGCGCTGTACATCGGGGTGTCCGAATGGACGGCGGACCAGCTGCGCCGCGGACAGGAACTGGCGAAGGCCGACGGCTTCTCGCTGGTGTCCAATCAGCCTCAGTACTCCGCACTCTGGCGCGTCATCGAGTCCGAGGTCATTCCCGCCTCGAAGGAGCTGGGCATCTCGCAGGTCGTGTGGTCGCCCATCGCACAGGGCGTGCTGACCGGGAAATACCAACCGGGACAGCCTGTTCCCGAGGGATCGCGCGCCACGGACACCAGGGGCGGCGACAACATGATCAAGGGCTTCCTGAACGACGAGACGCTCACCCGCGTACAGAAGTTGAAGCCCATCGCCGACGATCTGTCGATCACCATGGCGCAGTTGGCCGTTGCGTGGGTTCTCGCCAACGACAACATCGCTGCCGCCCTGGTCGGAGCGTCGCGTCCGGAGCAGATCGCCGAGAACGTCAAGGCCGCCGAGGTGACCTTGACCCCGGATGTTCTGGCTGCGATCGACGACGCGCTGGACGGCTCGATCGAGCGCGATCCGGCCAAGACGGTGAGCCCGGAGGCTCGTATCGTCTGAGCGCGTTCACGAACGTGTCACCCCGGTGGTGTCCAATGGCGTCATGGGATACGAACCGACCTTCCTCGCCCTCGCCGACGGTGTCGACATACCTGTCTGTGAGGGCCTGGTAGACCTGCCGTACACGCACTTCTCGGTGTCGATGAACACCCGTCGCAGGCTGGCGGCAGTCACGGGTGTCAACGTCGACGGGTCGCAACTCGTGGAGGTCGAGCGCGCGGACGAGTGGCAACTCGACCCTCGGTTGCCAGAGGATCAGCAGCTCGGTGAGTTCGTGTACGCCGACAACGACATCGACCGCGGTCACCTCGTGCGTCGTCGCGATCCCGTGTGGGGCGAGACATCCGTTGCGGAGCAAGCCAATACGGACACCTTCCACTACACGGTGTGCGCTCCCCAGACGTCCGTGTTCAACCAGTCCATGGACCTGTGGCTGGGGCTCGAGGACTTCGTGCTCGCCTACGCCGGCGAGTACGAGCAGAAGATCAGCGTCTTCACCGGGTGTGTGTTCGCAGACGACGATCCGCTCTACCGTGGAGTCGCCCTTCCGCGCCGATTCTTCAAGATCGTCGCGTGGTCGGAAGAGGACGAGCTTGCAACCTCCGGCTACGTACTGGACCAGTCCGCGAGCCTGGACGACATCCCCAAGGAGATCGCTCCGGGAGACGTCCCGCCACTGGGCCCCTACCGCACCTTTCAGGTGCCCGTCGTCGACATCGCCGGCCTGACCGGCTTGACCATGGACCAGCTGAGCGCCGCGGACCGCTACCTCGTACCGGCGTCGGCCACCGTCGACTCCGACCGGTGGCGCGAGCTGACGGCGTACGCGGACATCACGTTGCGGGCCGCGCCCGCAGGTGAGCCCGTTCCCCCTGCCGACCGAACAGACTGAGCAGCTCCACCGCATCGTCCCCGGCCGCCGAGAACCAGTGCGGCACACGGGTATCGAACTCGACGGCCTCGCCGGAGCTGAGAATCATGTCCTGTTCACCGAGGATCAAGCGCAGTTTGCCGTCGAGGACGTAGAGCCACTCGTATCCCTCGTGTGTCTGCGGGTCGGGCTCGCGGCGAATGTTGCCGGGAATGATCATCTTGTAGGCCTGCAGCCCGCCGGGTCGACGGGTCAGGGGAATCATCGTCATCCCGTGATGGGTGACGGGCTTCATGTGAATGCGTGGATCACCGGTCGGCGGCGCTCCGACCAACTCGTCGATCTGAACGCCGTACGCGCGGGCCAGCGGCAGCAGCAACTCGAGCGTCGGTTTGCGCTGACCTGCCTCGAGCCGAGACAGCGTGCTCACCGAGATGCCGGTGGCGGTGGACAGGTCGGCGAGCGTCGTGTCGCGCTCGGTGCGGAGCGCGCGCAGACGCGGGCCGACCGCGTCGAGGACGCTGTCGCGGTCGGTGGTCATCACCGCAGTTTGCCATATCGGCAACAAAGCTTGCCATATTGGACCGTCAGGCTGCACTGTGTGGACATGACTTCAGAAACCATCGACGTCGCCGTGATCGGCGGCGGCGCAGCCGGCTCCTCCGCTGCGCTCACCCTCGCCCGTGCCCGCCGGTCCGTGACCATGATCGACGCCGGAGCGCCCCGCAACGCACCGGCGGAAGGAGTGCACGGCTTCCTCACCCGCGACGGAATTTCGCCGACGGAATTGGTTGCGATCGGCCACTCCGAAGTCGAGTTCTACGGTGGTCGCATCGTGCGCGCCGCCGCCGTCGCGGCACGTCGCGTAGGTACGGTCTTCGAGATCGATCTCAGCGACGGGACGACACTGTCCGCTCGGCGCCTCGTCGTCGCGACCGGTTCCGTCGACGAGCTGCCCGACATTCCCGGTCTACGAGAGGGTTGGGGCCGCAGTGTCATTCACTGCCCGTACTGCCACGGATGGGAGGTGCGGGACCAGCCCATCGGTGTCATCGGCAGCAGCACCTTCGCCGTTCATCAGACCCTGATGTTCCGGCAGTGGTCGGGCGACGTCACCCTGTTCCTCCACACCGCGCCGGAGCCGTCGCCCGACGAGCTCGAGCAACTCGCCGCCCGGGGCATCCGCCTCGTCCGCGGCACCGTGGACAGCGTCGAGAAGGCGAACGTCACCATCGGGGCCGAGACCTACGCGTGCGAGGCTCTGGTGGTCGCACCGAACGGGCACGCTCGATCGGACCTGTTGTCGGGCCTGGGATTACAGCCCGCCCCGCACCCGATGGGGATGGGCGAGCAGATCGAATCCGACGTCGTCGGACTCACCTCGGTTCCCGGCGTGTGGGTGGCAGGCAACGTGACCGAACTCTCGGCAACGGTGGTGGTCTCCGCCGCCGCCGGTGTCATGGCCGGGGCTGCGGCGAACGCCGACCTCATCATGGAGGACACCCGCCTCGCCGTCGAGAAGGCCCGGCACAGTGTCGATTCAAACGGTGTCGATTCAAGCAGTGTCGATTATGCCAACCACTTCACCGCCGAATTCTGGAACGAGCGCTACAGCGGCGGATCGGTCTGGAGCGGTAACCCCAATGTCCGCCTGGTGGAGCATGTTTCGGACCTTCGGCCGGGCACGGCACTGGACGTCGGCTGCGGAGAGGGCGCGGACGCCATCTGGCTGGCTCAGCAGGGTTGGTCGGTCACCGGTGTCGACGTCTCCACCGTCGGGCTCGCACGTGCCGCCGAGCATGCTCGGCGCGTCGGCGTCGACGACATCGTATGGGAGGAGGCCGACGTCCTCGAGTGGGACCCGGCGCCGCGCCGGTTCGATCTGATCTCAGCGCAGTTCATGCACCTACCCCGCGAGATTCAGCAGTCGGTGCATCGCCGCCTGGCGGCCGCGATCAACCCGGGGGGCACGCTCCTGCTCGTCGGACACGCCCATTCGGACGTCCACAGCGAGATGAAGCGACCGGACCTCCCCGACATGTTTCTCACCGCCGAGGAGATGGCGTCCGTCTTCGATCCGAACGACTGGGACATCGTCACCGACACGCCGTCGCGCGACGCACCGACTCCCGACGGACAGATCATCACGATCCACGACGAGATCATGCGCGCGACGCGAAAAGCCTGACTGCTCTGGACAAGCCATACAGTACAAGCGTACGGTTAAATCATGAAGTGGGATCCGAACAAGTACCTCGATTTCTCCGACCACCGCGGCCGCCCCTTCTACGAGCTGCTGTCCCGCGTACGAGCCGAAAACCCCCGCCGGGTAGTCGATCTCGGCTGCGGTCCCGGCAATCTCACGGCCACCTTGGCCGAGCGATGGCCGGACGCGGTGGTCGAGGCGTCGGACAGTTCATCCGACATGGTGGCGGCCGCCCGCGCCCTGGGGTTGGAGGCGACCGTGCAGGACGTTCGCGAGTGGACGCCCACTCCGGACACCGACGTCGTCGTCTCCAACGCAACACTGCAGTGGGTTCCGGAGCATCGAGAACTGTTGCGGCGGTGGCCGTCTCAGCTTACGGGCGGCGCGTGGATCGCGGTTCAGGTGCCCGGTAACTTCGACGCGCCGTCGCACGCGATCATCCGGGATCTCACCGAAAGTCCCTCCTGGGCCGACTCGTTGAGCGGTGTGAGCCTCCGCGCGGACGGGACCGTCGACTCACCCGAGCAATACGCCGATCTCCTCACCGAGGCCGGATGTGTCGTCGACGCCTGGGAGACCACCTACGTTCAGGTGCTGACCGGCGACGATCCCGTGCTCGAATGGACCACCGGAACGGCGCTGCGGCCCGTGAAAGCTGCACTGTCCGAAAGCGATTGGCTGACGTTCCGAGGCGAACTCGCGCCGCTGCTCGCCGACGCATACCCGCGTCGATCCGACGGGACGACTTTCTTCCCGTTCCGCCGGATCTTCGCGGTCGCGCAGGTGGTCTAAGTCCGACTCTTCAGACGCACGTTGCCGAGCAGACGTCCGGTGATCATCACGCCCAGTCGACGTGTCGCCATCCGAGTGCTGTTGGCGGAGATCCAGTTCGAGAATCCGGACACCACGGTGGGCGGCGCGAAACGCTTGTCCAGTGCGGAGAACGCGGTGTCCACCACCTGCTCGGCGGTCTGCATTCCGCCGACGCTGGCTTCGCTGCTCCCCACCACGTCGAAGAACTCGGTCTCCGTCGGTCCGGGGCACACCGTGAGGACCGTGAGCCCGCTGCCCTGCGCCTCGGCCCAGAGAGCCTCGGTGAAGTTCAGGACGAATGCCTTGGTTGCGCCGTAGACCGCCATGCCGGGGGTGGGCTGGAACGCAGCAGTGCTCGCGATGTTGACGAGCATGCCGCGGCCGCGGAGCAGATCGGGCAGGAACACGTGCGACAGCTCCACGAGCGTGGAGATGTTGAGCTGGATCTCGGAGAGGATGCGGTCGAGTTTCTCGCCGGAGAAGTCGCCGTACGTCCCGAATCCGGCGTTGTTGACCAGCGAGTCGACGCGCACACCCTGATCCGTCAGCTCACGGTGCAGGTCCGACCCGGCGCCCGGCTCGGCCAGGTCCTTGGCCACGACGGTGACCGTGATCGAATTCTTCTGCCGCAGTTCGTCGGCGAGCGCATCGAGCCGATCGCGGCGACGCGCCACCAGCACCAGATTCCCACCCCGGTCGGCGAACCGGCGCGCGAACTCCACTCCGAGCCCGGCGCTGGCGCCGGTGATGAGCACGGTCGATCCTTTGACGTTCTGCGACACGATGAACCCCTCCGTCGTTCGTCGGCGACCCCCTGCCGCCCTCGCCCACCGTAACGGTCAGCGGGCGCGTGCTCGGTGCCTGCGTACCGCATCGCGATTCGAGCAGGCCGTGCCGCAGTACCGCTGACGACCGGTTCGGGACACGTCCGCGAACACGTTCTCGCAGTTCTGCGCGGCACATCGTCCGAGCCTGCTCATTCCCCGCCCGGTCAGGTGCAGAGCTGTGCCCACACCGACCAGCGCCCGAATCACCCCGGCCAAGGAGATGCCAGGATCGCGGTAGTGCATGTGCCAGCCGTCGTCGGCGTGGTTCGTCAAACGTGGGTACGCCGTGGCGGCGGCGAGCAGCACGTTCAGGCGCTCGGCACGCTCGACGTCCGTCTCCGCGTCGACGACGCCGGTCCACTCGACGAGGAACTCACGGGTGGCCGCCAGGTCGTCGTCGGTGGAGTCCCAGTCGACGACCAATCCGGCCGCGGCGCAGCGCGATCCCAATTCCTCGGCCGACTGCGGCGGGCGGTTGACGAGGTCGACGCCCAGCTGCACCGCATACGTGCCGTAAGGGTTGATATGCATTCGGTCATTACAACACAGATTCTTTGGAACATGGATGGTGCATGATCGACCCATGACCCTCGATCTGACGCCCGACGAATTGCTCACCAACACCCGCACCGTCCGCAAACGGCTCGATCTGACTCGCCCGGTCCCGCTCGAACTCGTCAAGGAGTGCCTCGAGATCGCGCTGCAGGCGCCGTCCGGTTCGAACCGACAGGGATGGCAATGGGTTGTGGTCACCGACCCCGAGCCTCGGGCCGCGATCGGTGAGATCTACCGCGAACAGTTCGCGAAATACGCTGGGTCACAACAGTCCGCGTCGGCACTCTTCCCGGACGATCCGAACCGCGCGCAGATCCAGCAGCGCGTCGGAACGAGCGCGCAGTGGCTCGGCGACCACATGGGCGAGGTTCCGGTCCTCGTCATTCCGTGCATCAAGGCCGGCAAGGAGCTCCCCGCCGGTAATCAGGCCGGCCTCTGGGGCTCCATCCTTCCCGCCGCGTGGAGCTATGCGTTGGCCGCGCGGGCCCGTGGCCTCGGAACAGCCTGGACCACAATCCATCTCGCCCGCGAAGCCCAGGTGGCCGAGATCCTCGGCATCCCCGCGGGCTTCCATCAGGCCGCGCTGATCCCGACCGCGTACTACACCGGCGAGACGTTCAAGGTGGCTCCCCGCGACCCGATCGACACTGTTCTGCACGTCGACCGGTGGTGATCACCGCACCGTCAGCGAGCACCCCGGCGCCGCCGGCACTCCGTTCATACGCTGCGCGAGCCACTCGAACGCGCCCGGCGACCCGGTGTCCTCGGCGATGGTGTGTTCGCCCGGAATCTCCTCGAGGTGAACCGAGGCACCTTTGGCGCACCAGTCCTTCTGCAGATTCTCCGCACCTTGCTTCGGAATCAGGAAGTCCTGGATGCCCTGGTAGACGTAGATCGGCGCCGTGGGTGCGAACGCGCCCATCCGGTTCTCGTTCACGACCTTCTGCACGACGGGATCGAAGAACGCGTTCGGATTCGTTTGCAGCGCAGCCTGATCGATCATGAAGATGCCGCTGTAGCTGAGGAAGTCCGAGCACTGATTGCGGTAGATCAACGCCAGTCGCCGACCGTTGTCGTTGACGAATGCGTTCAGCTCCGGATACCCCCGCGCCAACCCGAACGTGGCCGCCACGTAGAGACCTGCGCCGATATGGCCGTTGAGCGACTCCCGCAGGATCGAGTAATCGGTGGGGGGACCACCGAACGAGACGCCGGAGATGTTCAGCTCGGCGGCGTACGACGGCGCGAGCTGCGCCGCCCATCCCGACGCGATGGCGCCTCCCGAATAGCCGGTGATGCCGATGGGCGACGTCGGCGCGAGACCGGTGGCGGGGTCGTTCACCGCCGCACGCAACCCGTCGAGAACGGTGTGTCCCTCGACGCGACCTGCGGAGTAGGCCTGCCTCGGCCCCTGGTAGTCGGTGACGACGACGGCGAAGTTGCGATCGAGGAAGTTGTTCACCGAGTCCACTTCGGCGTTGGTGCCGCGCGGCAGCGTGTACGACGGGGCGCACGCGTTGCCCAGCGAATCCGTCGCGGGATTGAACGAGACGACGGGGCGGGGTCCGCCGCCCCACGGCGCCGTGGGAACCAACACCGTGGTGGCGGCGACGATCGGGCGGTCCTTGGAGTCGGTGGACCGGAAGAGGTACTGCCGCGCCGTCACGGGCTGCGACAAACGTGGCACCGCGACCGGACGCGTCGTGAAGATCGTTCCCGGAGCGGCGTTCTCGAAGCCCGCGGGAGCGTCGAAGAACGGATCGCCCAGCGGGGTGGGCTCGTAGGACGCCGCGTCGCGCGGCGGGTTCACCAGATCACCGATCGGGTCGGCAGCGGCCACACCCGATCCGAGGGCCACGACTGCGGCCGTGATCGCGACCGTCACCTGTATGCGGAACTTCACGACGTACCCCCCGGTTTGTGTTCGGTGCTGTCGCGAACTATGCCAGCACTTCCCGCGACCGTCGACGCCGTAAACGGCAGGAGACGCGTAGTGGACTACCCGCGACGCGGCGCGCCCGAGCGGAGACGGTGGTGTTCCATCCGTCGTCGACAACAGGAGTCGGGTCATGACACAGGTGACCAATCGGTGCCGAAACACCTCGAAGCACGCAGATCGGGCCGTGTGGAATCTCGGCGACTACGACGCCATCGCCACCGAGGTGATCCCCGAACTCGGCCGGGTGCTGACGTCCGCGTGCGACGTCCGACCCGAACAATCGGTGCTCGACGTGGCGGCCGGATCGGGCAATGCCGCCATCGAAGCCGCCGCAGCGGGGGCCTACGTGATTGCGAGCGACCTGACCCCGGAACTGTTCGTCCACGGTCGCGCTCGGGCCGAGGATCGGGGCGTCGACCTCGCGTGGCACGAGGGTGACGCCGAGGCCCTGCCGTACGACGACAACACCTTCGACGTCGTGATGTCGTGCGTGGGAGTCATGTACGCACCGCACCATCACGACAGTGCCGACGAGTTGGTTCGCGTCTGCCGGCCGGGCGGGAGGATCGGTCTGCTGAACTGGACCCCGATCGGGTTCGTCGGACAACTGTTCGCTGCCCTGAAACCCTATGCGGCGCCGCTACTGCCCGACGCACAACCTCCGCTGCTCTGGGGCAACGAGGCTCATGTCCGCGATCTCCTCGGCGACCGAGTCACCGCGATCGAGGTGACCCGAGACGCGCTGACCGTCGACGCCTTCGCCACACCCGAGCACTTCGTCGACTGGTTCACCGCCACCCACGGACCCACGATCGCCGTGTTCAAGCGGCTGATGGACGACCCCGACCGGGCCGAGTCGCTGTACCGGGAACTCATCGACCTGGCCCAGCGCTTCATGACCGACGGGGTCATGAAGTGGCAGTACCTACTGCTGACGGCTCAGAAGACGTAGTTGACCGCGACGACGTAGATGACCGTTCCAGCGATGATCGACAGCACGGCGTTCTTCTTCCACAGGTGGATGCCGACCGTCGCAGCGACAGCAAGGACCTCGGGAATGCCGTGAGTCGACGATGTCACGCTCACGTCGCGCAGTGAATACATCACCAGGATCAGCATGATTCCGGCCGGGAGATAAACACCCAGGTACGCCACCAGCGCGGACGACCGCAGTGGCCGCAGCAACGCGAACGGGAGCGCCCGCAGGCCGAAGGTAGTGGCCGCCATGATCCCGATGGCCGAGGCGAGGTAGACGGCGTCAGGCATGAACGAGTGCCCTCCGGTCCGTGGCCGCATAGCGGGCGGCGAGCAGAATCACGAACGCGCCCATGGCAATCGGCAGCATGTGTTCCGGCGAGATCATCCGGCCGACCAACCCACAGGCGACGGCCGCCGCGGGCACCGCCCAACCGCGCTGCGCCTTGATCGCATCGATGGACAAAACCACGAACAGCGCGGTCAGCCCGAATTCCAGACCGGCGAGGTGCGCCGGAATCCACTGTCCCGCAATGGCCCCCACCACGGCACCGCTGACCCAGTACCCGTGGAGGCACAGCTGCGTCCACACCATCACGCGACCGGTGAGCACTCGCCGATCCGTGGTGACGGACATCGCGTAGGCCTCGTCCGTGAGGGCGAAGACACTGTAGAAGCGGGCAAGACGGCCGTCGACCCGCTCGAGCGGGAAGCTGAGCGCGTAGAAGACGTGTCGGAAGTTGACCAGCAGTGCAGTGAGCGCGATGTAGGGCAGCGGAGTCAGTGCGGCGACCAGTCCCACGGCGACGAACTCGAGCGATCCAGCGTAGATGAACGCAGTGAAACCCAACGCCCACAACGGATTCAGACCACTCTGCACCACGAGAATGCCCAACGCGATACCCAGGGGAAAGAGTCCGATGCCCACGGGCACGGACAGGCGCACGGCTGATGCACGATAGGTCATGGCGAACAACATATAGCGAATCGCGCGGTGATAGATTGCTCGGAATGGCTCGACAGCCTGGTTTGCGCAATAATATTGCGATGGACTACCTCGACGAGGCAATACTTCACCACCTGCAGCAGGACTCCAGTCTGACCAACACCGAACTGGCGGATCTGGTCGGGCTGACGCCGTCGCCGTGCCTGCGGCGAGTGAAGAAGCTCGAAGCGGACGGCGTCATCACCGGGTACCGCGCCGTGCTCAGCGACAAGGCGCTCGGGCGGGGCTTCCAGGTGATCGTGACCGCCGAGATCATCGTCAACGACCAGAAGACGATCGAGAAGTTCGAATCGCGCATCGCCGGCTTCGAGGAGGTCATCGAATGCCACCGCCTGTTCGGCAACCCCGACTACTTCATCCGGGTGGCGGTGCGCGACCTACCGGCCTACGAGCGGTTCCTGGTCGAGAAGCTCAGTGGACTGCCGGCCGTCGGGCGGGTGACGTCGCTGATCTCGATGAAGACGATCAAGGGTGCGAACTGAGGCATGATCGGTACTCATGAGCTCCAACAACCTGTTCGGCGGGCCGCGCACCATCCTGGTGGCGATGCTCGTCGTCATCGTCGTGGCACTGATCGCCGTCGCAGCCACCTTCCTGGTCCGCGGGATCATGGGCCCACCCGAGGGCCCGCCGCCGGCGTCGGTGGTGCCGACGTCGTCGGAGCCGGCGGGGTGAGGGCGTGACCGTCGACGATATCGCCGACCTCGTCGAGGCCATGGACGGAACGCTGACACTGCGGCCGACCGAGGGCGACGGTTCTCCGGAACTCGCGTGGGGTGATCTCTTCTTCTACTACTCACCCGGCGGCTCTGTCCCCACCAGAACGCAACCGTTCGCCACGGTCGTGACCAAGAATTATCCCGACGACGACTTGTCTCGGCTCGACCGACCGGGCGCCTTCCGCGTGAACATCGCCGCCAGGAAGAGCGAATTCGATTCGCTACCAGACGCATCGGCGGACGACGTGCTCGCCGTGCACCCGACCTACGGTCGAGCGGGGTGGGTGTGCGTGGTCAATCCCGGTCCCGCGACCGAGGCCGTTGTTCGCGAGTTGCTGATCGCTGCCTATCGCGGTGCGAGAAGATAGCTCGCCCATCGCTGCATACACCACAACCTCGACCAGTCGAGAGGCCGCGACAGGTCACTGGCGAGACGGAAGCACTTTGCCCCCCGCGTCGATCTCCATGCCGTCAGCTGCTTTTCGACTTCTCAATACCTCTTGGACCTACGAGAACAGATGCGCGAGGGAAAAGAAACCGGTACGCGTCGATGACATCCTGCAATTGATGTTCAGGTCTTTCCGGATCACGATACCTCTTGTCGTTCACGGACAATCGATACAGCTCAGCGACCTTCCGGACTCCCGCACGATCGTCCTCATGACCGGGGACCCGGGGGTGCGTGCAATGCCCTCTGCGACACGAGTCAACGCGGCACCCTCAGCCATGAGATCGTTCCAGTATTTACCGTTCATTGTCGTCACCGACTTCCGTTCAGCCCCGCGCCATATCCACGAACCTGGACAGGTGAAGCTGGTGCGCCACAGTGATTGTCGCGGTCGGACCATTACGGTGCTTGCCCAGAATGAGGTCCGCTTCACCGCCGCGCGGATCGTCGCGCTCCGTGGCATCAGGGCGGTAGAGGAGGATGACCATGTCCGCATCCTGCTCGAGCGAGCCGGACTCGCGGAGGTCCGAGACCATCGGCTTCTTGTCGGTGCGCTGCTCCGGTCCACGGTTCAGCTGACAGATCGCGACCACTGGAACCATCAGTTCCTTGGCCAGAAGCTTGAGCTGACGCGAGAAGTCCGAGACCTCCTGCTGACGTGACTCGACCTTCTTGCCCGACGACATCAGCTGCAGGTAGTCGATCACGATGAGCTTGAGATCGTGCCGCTGCTTGAGCCGTCGCGCCTTCGCGCGGATCTCCATCATGGTCAGGTTGGGCGAATCATCAACGAACAGAGGCGCTTCCGAGATCTCGCTCATCCGCCGAGCAAGCCGGGTCCAGTCGTCGTCGGTCATCTTGCCTGAGCGCATGTCGCCGAGCTTGATCTTCGCCTCGGCCGACAGAAGACGCATGACGATTTCGGTGCGGCTCATTTCGAGGGAGAACATGACGCTCGCCATTCCATGCTTAATGGAGCACGAGCGCATGAAGTCCATCCCCAGCGTGGAGTTGTGCGTCGGGATCATCGAACGGCTTGCGAGGTAGAGGTGATCCGGGTTGTCGACCTCGACGCAGCGAACCGGAACGGACTCGATCGGCCGGACATCCACGACGAATCGCGACTTGGAGCGCACAGTCGTCGCCCCAGCGCGACGCTCCTTATGCAGCATGGCCTTTCGGTGCAGACCGAACACGACATCATCGGTGGAGAAGGTAAGGGTGTAGGCGGTCGACGACTCCTCGGTGTGTCCCTTGACTCTCTTCGTAGAACGCTGCACGCGATAACCGAGGCCGGCGATCAGCTCTTCGACGTCGTCGATCAGTCGCTTGCTGGTCACCGAGAACTGAGCCGAGCCACCCTGCGTCACTGTGCCGTCGGTGTCCAACAGCCCGGCAAGCAGTGCCCGGCGTTGAGTTTCCGAGGCCCGCAAATACTCGACCGGAATGTGCTTGTTGCCGAGAACGCCGATGGTGCGCAGGCGTGCCTGGACGGATCCGATGCGGTTGCGGCACTGCTGGCACATTCGAAGCCCGATGGTGCGTGTCCCACAGTGCGCACACGTCGGAGCAGGAACCGGTGCTGACATGAAACGTGCTCGCCCACCGCAGGACTGACCGCACGTCCGGACCTCGCTGGTGAACGGAATGAAGTCCTTTCCGCACACGACGCACGAGCGGCTCTCGATGGGTGGCTCCGGAGGGAGCTGAATCGAGTAGCGCAACGCGACATTGGCCGACTTCACGGCAACCAGGCCTTCGCCCTCAATTCGCGCAGCGATCTCGGGATCCGCCGATGTCAGCTGGGCGCACGCCGACGATCCGTCCCCGAGCCACGCTCCCAGCGTGTAGGGAGGGACGAGAAGGTCGCGCTCCGGCAGGTCGAGCGCCGCCGCGTTGCTGACCGAGTGGTTCAGGCGGGCGTCTTTTGTCTTGCAGCGCAGCGTCTTCGACATCTCGCCGGTGGTCTTGACTGTGGCGAACGTCTTCTGGTTCCGGGACCGGTTGTATCCGACAGCCGCCGCTTGCGCAGATTTTCTGGAAGCGCGCGTTTCGGTCAACCACTGATGCTCTTCATCCGCAACAATCACGGTGCCGTCCGAGAACTCCACCTCGTAGCAGGGGCGACCGACCATGACATCCGTCGCTGCGACGACTCGAGTCGGCTTACCGTCGGCGTCGACGAGCAGGTCACCGACTTCCACCTCAGCCATGGTGGTCCAGCCAGTCGGTGTGGGTAGGGGCGTGTCCAACGAGAGCGCCTTGCCCACGCCAGGTCGGGCCGCCACGATAATCATCTGACCCGGGTGAAGACCATTCGTCACCTCGTCCAATTCGGTGAAACCCGTTGGCACACCATTGGACATTCCGCCGCGGCTGGCAATGGAGTCGATTTCGTCCATCGTCGGTTGCAGCAGTTCTTCGAGCTGAATGAAGTCTTCGGCGGTCCGGCGTTCGGTGACCTCGTACACCTCGGCCTGGGCGCGGTCGACCACCTCGGCGACGTCCTGGCCGTCGGCTCCGGCGTAGCCGAACTGCACGATGCGTGTGCCGGCCTCGACGAGACGCCGCAGGATCGCCTTCTCGACGACGATCTCGGCGTAGAACGACGCGTTGGCCGCGGTGGGCACCGTCTGCGTGAGAGTGACGAGATAGGGCGGACCGCCGATACGGCGGAGCTCTCCGCGCCGCTCGAGTTCGGCGGAGACAGTCACGGGGTCGGCCGGGTCGCCGCGGCCGTAGAGATCGAGGATCGCGTCGTAGACCATCTGGTGTGCGGGACGGTAGAAGTCACCGGGGCGCAGAACCTCGAGCACGTCGGCGATGGCGTCCTTGCTCAGAAGCATGCCGCCCAACACCGACTGTTCCGCCGCCATGTCCTGCGGCGGCTGGCGTCCGAAATCCTCGCCCGGCGCCTCCGCCGGGCCCTGGTAATCGGAGTGCCCTCGATCGTCTACAACTGCCACCGAAGTTCGCCGCCCTCTCGCCCGATCAAGATAAGAACCGACACAATTTCGCTCGGCTGCGCGGTAGTTGTACCGCGTGACACCGACAAAACTCGGGCCCGACTCCCGAACCTCCACCCCTGCGATGGCATGCCGGAGGGACGCTATGTGGTCGATCGGAATCCCTCAAATGAGCCTGTGGATGGAGTTGGGGATCGAATGTGCATAGTGCTGGACGGTTGTGTTGACCATCTGTGGACAAACTGAGGATAACTTTTCAATTTACCCACTGATCCGCAGGTCGAAGGCTATGCGAAAAACTCGTGGACTGTGCATAGGTTGTGTCTCGGCGTGTCTTCTGAGTTGACAGCTCGGGCGTGTTGAGTAAACGGAAGCTGAACTCAAACATGATCTAGGTCACAAACTCGCTCAGATGCGTCATAGCCGACTCCAAGTATGTTCTCGCGCCCGAATCGGCTTGCCGGCGAGGTGAACAACTCGTCCTTGCGGGCATACTGAACACGCGTTTAGCATGTTGAACATGCGATCAGCCACAGCTTCGGATCCAGGAGATCTGACGACGACGGCGCGGATCCGTGACGCCGCAATCGACCGCTACGGACGTGACGGCTTCACGGCCGCTCTTCGGACCATCGCCGCCGATGCGGGCGTCAGCGGAGCGCTGATCCTGCACCACTTCGGCTCGAAGAGCGGCCTTCGTACTGCCTGCGACAACCACGTGCTCGCCCAGCTGCAGGAGACGAAAATCGAGTCGATGAGCGAGACCGGGGGCGCGTCGTTGCTCCACCGGCTCGCGGAGACCGACCACTACGCCCCCATGCTGCTCTACATCGTGCGCTCCCTGCAGTGCGGCGGCGCCGTCGCCGAGGCCTTCCTGCAGCGCATCGTCGACGACACGGTCGACAACATGCGCATCGGCGTCGAGCTCGGCCGCATCACGCCGAGCCACGATCCGCCCGCCCGAGCTGCGCTGCTGGCCCGCATGTCGCTCGGAGCTCTGCTTCTCGAGGCCACGACGTCCGACGACCTGGTACGCACCGACTTCCCCCGCTTTCTGCGCGAGTACACCGAACGATGGAGCGCTCCCACGCTCGAGCTCTACACCCACGGCGTACTCACCGATTCGACCCTCCTCGACACACTGCGACCACCGAACGAAGAGCAATGACAACCACCGCGCTCACCATCGATTCCCTCGTCAAGACCTTCGGGAAGACAAGAGCCCTCGACGGGCTGTCCATGACCGTCGAAACCGGTTCCATCGCAGGCTTTCTCGGCCCCAATGGGGCGGGCAAATCCACCACGATCCGAATCCTGCTCGGCCTCCTCCGCGCCGATACCGGGTCCGTGACGGTCCTCGGACACGACCCGTGGGCGGACTCCGTCGCGTTGCATCGCCGCCTCGCCTACGTTCCGGGTGACGTCAACCTGTGGCCCGCATTGACCGGCGGCGAAATCATCGACCTGCTCGGCCGACTGCGGGGCGGCACCGACACCGCCCGGCGGGACGAGCTTCTCGAACGGTTCGAATTGGACCCGCGCAAGAAAGCGCGGACGTATTCCAAGGGCAACCGGCAGAAAGTCGCGCTCGTCGCCGCACTGTCGGCAGACGTCGAACTGCTCGTCCTCGACGAACCGACCTCGGGCCTGGACCCGTTGATGGAGAAAGTCTTTCAGGACACCGTGGTCGACGCAGCCCGCCGGGGTACGACGGTTCTGCTCTCCAGCCACATTCTTTCCGAGGTGGAGAAGCTGTGCGATACGGTCACCATTCTTCGCGCAGGGAAGACCGTCCAATCGGGGTCGCTGAAAGACATGCGTCATCTCACGCGTACGCGATTCGACATCACCACCGAGCGGGACCCCAGCGAACTCGCAGACGCCACCGGCGTTCACAACGTCTCACGCGACGGCTACACCATGTCGTTCGACGTCGACCCCGACGCCATGGCCGACGTCGTCCGCGCGGTGTCTGCCCTCGGCGTGCGCTCACTCACCAGCACGCCTCCGTCGCTGGAGGATCTGTTTCTACGCGAGTACAGCGATGCACCGAAATGAGTTCGTACACAGGAACTGTGGAGTTGATACGGCTCGCGTTGCGCGCCGATCGAGTGCGGCTCACCGTCTGGATCGTCGCCCTCTTTCTCTACCAGGTGGCCACCACGGCGTCGGTGAAGTCCGTGTACGCCACCGCGTCGGACCGGCAGGCGCGCGCCCAGCTGATCGCCTCGCCGACCGCATCGCTTCTCGCGGGTCCTGGATACGGGCTCGACAACTACACCTACGGCGCGATGTTCACGAACGAACAGGTGCAGTACGTCATCGTCGCTGCGGTGATCCTGACCGTCACTCTCGTTGTGCGACATACCCGTCGCGAAGAAGAGACCGGGCGAGCCGAAATGCTGCGCGCCGCCGTCGTCGGATCCCGCGCAATGTTGACGTCCGCACTCGTGGTGGCCGCGCTGGCGAGCGTCCTCGTCATGGCCGCAACCACGCTCGCGCTTGCAGTCAGCGGACTCGCCGTCGGACCGTCGCTGGTCTTGGCGCTCGGAATTACCCTGACCGCGTTCACGTTCGGAACACTTGCGGCAGTCATGGTTCAGCTCACCGAGCACGGTTCGGCCGCAACGGGATACACCTTGGCGCTCGCCGCGGTCGCCTTCGCACTCCGCGCGCTGGGTGACACCCGTCGACGCGGCGGCGACGCGTATTCCTGGGCATCGCCCTTTGCCTGGGCCCAGCAGACACGCCCCTTCGTCGACCTGCGGGTGTGGCCGCTCGCGCTGTTCGCGGTGATTGCCGTCCCGGCATGCGTTGCGGCCGTGCTGTTGTCGGCCCGGCGAGACGTGGGAGCCGGAGTTCTGCCCGTGCGCCCCGGCCCCGCGAACGCCTCCGGATTCCTGGCCGGCCCCCTCGGCTTGGCGTGGCGACTGCAATGCGGGAGCGTCCTGGGATGGACGGCAGGACTTGCGTTGGCGGGTGCCGCTTTTGGAGGAGTACTGGGTGCCGCCCAGGACTCTCTGACTCAGAACTCGACCGTCGTCGACCTCTTGGAACGCTCGGGTGGTTCGATCACCGATGCATTCGCCTCGACCGTGGTGTCCATCCTGGCGCTGGCCGCCGGCGCGTTCGCCGTGACGTCGGCGATGCGTGCGGGAGGCGAGGAGACATCCGGTCGGGCCGACGCCGTGCTCACCACCGGCGTCTCGCGAACTCGGTGGGTGTGGTCCCAGCTGACGGTGACTGCCGCCGCGAGCAGCGGAATGCTTCTGCTCGCCGGGCTGACCATGGGCGTCACCGCGTCGGCGTCCACCGGGACGGCCCTGACGGGACCGGTACTCGCCGGAGCGGCCGTCCATGTGCCGGCCGTGCTCGTCGTCGTCGGCACTGCCGCTTTGCTGTTCGGGATCGGTTCCGCTGCACTGCGATCGACCGCCCTCGTGATGGCCTACGCGGCCGTCGTCGGGATTGCGGGCGTGATCCTGCGGTTGCCGCGGTGGCTCCTCGACCTGTCGCCGTTCGAGCACGTCCCGCCGGTTCCGGGCGGCGCATTGACGTGGACCCCACTCGTCGTGCTCGCGGTCGTGGCAGCGGTTCTTGCCGCCGTCGGAACGGCCCTGTTCGGGCGCCGCGACGTCCGTAACACCTGACGCCGCAGGCTGTTTCGCCACTCACGCACACAGGGCCCCGACTCGAAACGAGTCGGGGCCCTGTGTGAAGAGTCGAGCGGCGTGTATCAGGCCGCCGTGACTTCGAGGACGAACGTCGCCGTCACGTCGGGGTGCAGAGCAACCGTGATGGTGTGCTTGCCCGTCGACTTGATGTGCGACTTCGGCAGCTCGATGCTGCGCTTGTCGACGACCGGGCCACCGGCCTTCTTGACGGCTGCGGCAACGTCGGCTGCGGTGACCGAGCCGAACAGCTTGCCCGAGCCACCTGCGGTGCGGACCGCGAGCGACACGGAGTCGAGCGACTCGATGGCCTGCTTGAGCTCGTTGGCGTGCTCGAGCCCGCGCACCGCGCGAGCTTCCTGTGCGCGGCGGATGCCTTCGACCTGCTTCTGAGCTCCACGGGTCGCGGTGATCGCGAGTCCGCGGGGCAGCAGGAAGTTGCGGCCGTAACCGTCCTTGACCTCGACGGTGTCGCCGGGTGCGCCGAGGTTGTCGACGTCAGCGGTGAGAATGAGCTTCATGTTTCTCTCCTTCTCAGCGTCCGGTGGTCGCGTAGGGAAGCAGAGCAACCTCACGCGAGTTCTTGACGGCAATGGCGATGTCGCGCTGGTGCTGGACACAGTTACCCGTGACGCGGCGAGCGCGGATCTTTCCTCGGTCACTGACGTACTTGCGCAGCAGCGTCGTGTCCTTGTAATCGATCGTCGAATTCTTTTCCTTGCAGAAGGCGCAAACCTTCTTCTTGATCACCTTGTCGCGCAACGGCGGTTTAGGCATGGTCATTCTCCATAACTTGGTTCATCGAACGCATGTGTGTGAAATCAGAACGGGGGTTCGTCGTCTCCACCGCCGCGGCCGCCGCCGAAGGAGCCCGACGCCTGCGGGGCGCTGCCCCACGGGTCGTCTCCACCGGAATTGCCGCCGCCGGAAGGCCGGCTGGAACCACCCGATCCACCTGAGGAACCCGAGCCGCCGCCGAATCCGCCGCCACCACCGCCGCCACGGCTGGCCTTGTTGACCTTGGCCGTTGCGTAGCGGAGGGAGGGACCGATCTCGTCGACTTCGAGCTCCACGACAGTGCGCTTCTCGCCTTCACGAGTCTCGAACGAGCGCTGCCGAAGCCGCCCGGTCACGACCACCCGAGCACCGCGAGTCAGGCTCTCGGCCACGTTTTCCGCAGCTTCGCGCCAGATGTTGCAGCGCATGAAGAGTGCGTCTCCGTCTTTCCATTCGTTGGTCTGACGGTCGAACGTGCGGGGCGTGGACGCAACCGTGAAGTTGGCGACCGCCGCACCGGCGGGAGTGAATCGAAGTTCGGGATCGGCCGTCAGATTTCCGACGACCGTGATGACGGTCTCGCCTGCCATGGTTCCTCTTTCTGCTGAAAGTGCCGAAGGGTGTGAATGCCGCTCAGCCTAGGGCTGAGCACAGACAAATCACTTGCCTTGACGCAGAACCTTGGTGCGCAGCACCGACTCGTTGAGGCCCAGCTGACGATCCAGCTCGGACACCGTGGCGGGCTCGGCGTTGATGTCGATCACCGCGTAGATGCCTTCGGTGTGCTTCAGGATCTCGTAGGCGAGACGACGCTTTCCCCACACGTCGACCTTGTCGACCTTGCCGCCATCCTTGCGAATGACGTTGAGGAACGTGTCGAGCGACGGGGCGACGGTGCGCTCGTCCAGGTTGGGGTCGAGAATGACCATCAGTTCGTAATGACGCATAAGACCTCATCACCTCCTATGGACTGTGAAACGGTCACGGACGTTCCGTGACAGGAGGGTCGTTGCGTCAGCAACCTGCCCAGGCTACAGGGCGCACCCCTGACCAGCGAAATCGGCGAGGGGACCGGATGCCATAGTCTGATCGACATGACGCCCCGAGCATCCGGCGCCTCGGTCGTCCTCGTGACGGCACTGAGCGTGCTGACGATCGTGTTGGGGTACATCAACAAAGCTCGGTGTGCGGGCGCACCATTCGACAGCGTCGGACGAAGCATCAAGTTCGACAGCATCAAGGATTCGTCGGTCTGCTACTCCGACATTCAGTTCCTGTGGCTCGACCGCGGTATCGACCTGCACCTGTTTCCGTACCTGACCGGGGGCATGACCGCCGACGGATCACTGGTCGGCGGCGCCGTCGAGTACCCCGTCCTGAGCGGCCTGCTCATGTGGCTCGGGGGAATCCCGTCCCACACCGACGCCGAGTTCCTGTTCTACTCGGCCGTTCTGCTGGCGCCGTTCGGAGTTCTGACGGCATGGATGCTGGGGCGACTCGCCGGTCGGACCGCCCTCGTGTGGTCCGCGGGGCCCGCGCTCGTTCTGTACGCGTTCCACAACTGGGAACTTCCCGTCGTCGCAACGTCCGTCGGCGCCGTGTACGTGATGACGACGCGACTGCCGTTGCGGCTCCGATCCTCCCTTGCCGCAATACTTCTCGCGATCGGCTTCTGCCTCAAGCTCTACCCCGGCGCCTTCGTCCTCCCGCTCGCGCTGTTCGTTCTCGTGGGAGGAATCGCCGGCCGTGAGAAGCCCGCATCCGTCACCGGGCGCTACGACGTCGCCGGCGCCGCGTCGGTCGTCGGCATCGCCGCCGCCGTCGTCGCCCTCGTCAATCTTCCCTTCGCCCTGTTCGGATACGACGGATGGCGGGCGTCGTTCGCGTTCCAGCAGTCGCGGCAGGCGGACATCACGACCAACTCCATTTGGTACTGGGGACTGCGCAAGCTGTACGTGTCGGGGACCGACACTCCGTCCGTGGAGGCCCTGCACGACGCGTCGTTCCAGGACATGGTGTCCATCGCGTCGCCCCTCCTGATTCTCGTCACGTTCGGGGCAGCGCTGTGGTTCGGCTGGCGGCGATACCGCACCGAGGGCACGTATCCGTGGGTCGCGGTGAGCGCGGTGATGCTGTGCGGATTCCTGCTGTTCCACAAGGTCCACTCGCCTCAGTACACGCTGTGGCTGGTCCCGTTCTTCGTGCTGCTCCGCGTGCCGTGGTCACTCCTCGGCGCGTACCTCGTCGCCGATCTGTCCATGGGGATCGGGGTGTTCAAGTACTTCGCCGCCCTCGCGTCGGGCAACGACGCCGGCACCGAGGAACCGTTCGTCCTTTTCGGAGTCTGGGGACGGGCACTGCTGCTCTGTGTTCTGATCGTCGCCTTTGCGCGCGCTCACCCTCGCACCCTTGCCGGTCGTACGGCCGAAGTCTCGAAAGTCCAACGTGAAGAGGAGTTCTCGCGATGAGCTGGATCCCGCACACCGCCCTTCGAGGCGAGTACGTGATTCTCGAACCCCTCACGGACGAGCATGTCGACGAGCTCCTTACGGCTGCGGACTACCCCACCATTTTTGCGTGGACCGGCAGCGTGATCTCCGATCGCGAATCGGCGGCTGCGTATGTCGCGGCCGCGACGGCCGATCCGCTTCGCCTGCCGTACCTGCAGCGCGACGCGGACACCGGCGCTGCGGTGGGAACTACCTCCTACTACCAGCTCGACGCAGCCAACCGGGGACTCGCGATCGGGTACACGTGGCTGTCCACGTCGGCTCAGGGCACCAAGATCAATCCCGAAGCGAAGTTTCTGCTTCTCGAGCGCGCGTTCGACGAGCACTCCGCCGTCCGCGTCGAGTGGCACACCGACGAGCTGAACGCGCAGTCGCGGGCAGCCATAGCGAAACTGGGTGCGCAGTTCGAAGGTTTGCTGCGCAAGCACCGGCGTCGCGTCGACGGCACGTGGCGCACGACCGCCCTGTTCGCGATGACGGACGACGATTGGCCGGCCGCCAGAGACGCCCTTCGACGGCGTTTGGGCTGACGCAGGTCCCTGAGCTGCGCTAACGAGGTGCAGCGAAACGTTCCACGGGGTACGCTATTCGCGTTCGGGTTGCAGCGGGGAACCTCTTCGGTGGACCGCGCTACCCGAACTGTCAGCGGTCGGGGGATCGGAACAAGGGGGATTCGGCTTCAGCGAGCCGGGCAAGCCTTACGAACGAAAAGGTTCTACGCCTGTGTCTGTGCCGACTCCTGATGCCTTTTCACGCTTCGACGCCCCGCCGTCGCGTCCGCAACCGCGCATCCTGTCACTCGCTCCTGAGCCCAAAAGCCAGATGGCGGCCGAGCTCACGGGCCTCCCCACGCGGCCCAACCTCAGTGCACGCGAGATCGAGGTGCTGCTCGCGTGGATTCGGTGCGACTCGAAGCCCGCGGTGGCAGCATCGCTCTTTCTCTCGCTGGGCACTGTCAACACACACATGACCCGGATCCGCGCAAAGTACGCAGCGGTTGGGCGGGCCGCGCCGACGAAGGCGTCGCTGGTGGCTCGCGCTCTGCAGGACGGGCTCATCGACATCACGGAGTTGTAGCTCTTTC
>NZ_JCAWAG010000007.1:0-213832 GCF_059691855.1 Rhodococcus sp. 320_ES
CGAACTTCCTCGGTGCAGCCATAACGGCATTCTCCTGGTGAGATCACAGTCTCCACCAGACCCAGGACGGTTCAAAGACTCCGTGCGCTGGACCTGGACAGCAACTGCGCCCGATCGAGCACGTTCATTGCGGCGAAAGCATCGTCGTCCAGCATCGGCAGAGTGTCTTGCTTGATCAGCTTTAGCAGTTGGTCCCAGTTCGGCAGACCGGCGGATACGCTCACGCCTGCGCCGAGCAGCAGCGCGACGTCACCACCCCTGATCTTCACAGCCAACTTCTTGGCCGCTGTGCTTCGGTCCGTCGGTTGGTGCCGCTCCCGTCTGATCGACTGCAGGGCTGCGTAGTCTGCCGCATTGTCCACCACGATCACGATGTCGAATTTCGAATTCTCCACGAACCTAGTGGTGTGGTCGAGCAGGGACTTGATCACATCACCCCGCACACCGTCGTAGCCGCCGAGTCCAACACCGAGCGTGGGCATAGCAATCAATGGCCTCACCCGGCCGTCTCCTAGTCGAGGCACGTTCGCCTTGATCTCCTCGAGCGCCTCGTCCAGGCCTGCCATCAGCCACGGGACGGACGGCCGTCCGTCGTGTGCGACATTCAGAATCCATGCCGGCCGGTGGGCGGCCGAACGGGATGAAAGCTGACGGGCGCGTCCCCTTCCGATTGCGGCTGATGGCTCCTTATCGAGTTCAAGGGCAGGCCACCAGGTCCTACGTGGAATAAAGTTCGAGCTCGTCGGGACGATGAGAACGTCGGACGCAACCGCTTCCAGTCGGCCCTTCACCACGAAGACGTGGCCGGCCACGCGCGTTTCGACCGTTTGTAGGTGGGGATGCTTCGAACCGTTGCCGAACGGTGACTTCATCATAAGACCGATACTAGGTCTGTCGCGGTGCGCGGTATTACGACCGCATGGTGACGGCGGGCCCGTCTTCGGGAGTGTGGTGACGAATAGCGTTATTAGCAGGAGGATTCGGTGGTTCGAGGGGACGTCGTCCACTGTTGTACATAGTTGCGCCGACAGAATCCACACTGCTGAACCCGCGCGTCTTCACCCGGCTAGATCGCGGACTGCCGGAGGACTGACGGCGCTCATCTGAAGTGCTCACCTCTGCTCACCGAAACTGCTCACCCGTGTGGCTCCGCCAATGAGGGCGGGTCTCCTTCGATGCTGGTGGTCTCTCACCACGCACCAGCACTCCGAAGGAGACCCGCGATCTCATGCTCACATGGGAAGAGGACATGGAGATATCCGCACTGCACAAACGAGGAATGTCGATCTCGGCGATCGCCCGCCACACCGGCCGAAACCGTAGGACCGTCCGCAACTACATCACCGGCGTCACCACCCCCGGCGTCCGCACGAGAACCACACCGGACCCGTTCGAGGCGTTTGTCGACTACGTCCGCGCCCGCCTCGCCGAGGACCCACACCTGTGGGCGGTGGCACTGTTCGACGAACTGATCGCACTCGGGTTCGCACTGTCGTATCAGAGCTTGACACGCAAGATCCGCGAGCAGACGCTGCGCCCGATCTGCCTGTCCTGCAGCACATCCACCGACCGCGCGAACGCGGTGATCGAACACCCACCCGGGAGCGGAAACCCAATGGGACTACGTCGATCTCCCCGACCCGCCACCGTCGTGGGGGTGGGGCAGATCGGCGGCCCTGTGGGTCGGCTCGTTGGCGCATTCCGGGAAGTGGCGGGCGGTGCTGACCCCGTCGAAGGATCAACCGCACCTCGTCGAGGACCTCGACCGGGTAACCCGGGCGCTCGGCGGGGTCACCGCGGCGTGGCGGTTCGACCGGATGGCCACGGTCTGCCATCCCGACTCCGGACGCGTGACCGCCACCTTCGCCGGCGTCGCCAAACACTACGGAGTGTCCGTCGAGATCTGCCCACCGCGACGCGGGAACCGCAAAGGCGTGGTCGAGAAGGCAAATCACACTGCAGCGCAACGATGGTGGCGTTCACTACCGGACATGAGTGTCGAAGCGGCGCAAACGAACCTGGACGAATTCTGCGCCCGCGTCGGCGATACCCGCACCCGGCACACCGCATCGGGAACGGTCACCGTCGCCGAGGCGGCAGCGGCCGAACCGTTGGCCGCGGTGCCCGCCGCGGGCTACCCGGTCATCGTCGGTGACGCCCGGACAGCGTCCCGGCAAGCGTTGGTGTCCTACCGCGGCAACCGGTACTCGGTGCCGCCTGAGCTTGCGTCAGCGCAGGTGACCGTGGCCCGACCGGTCGGTGGGGGCCATCTCGACATCCTCACCGTCTCGGGGATCACCGTCGCACGGCACCGCATCGCCGCGGACGGGCTCGGCGCGGTGGTGCGCGACCACGGTCACGTCGTGGCGCTCGAGGCGGCCGCCATGGCGGGTGCGAACACCGGCAGACCGCACCGCCGCAAGGAACGGATACCACCCGGAACCGAGGCGCTCGCCGCAGCGGAGACGCTGCGGCGCAACCACACCGACACTGCGCCGGCGGACCCGGCTGCACACGAGACCGGTTCGGCGTCAGCAGCTTCCGATGTCGTCGACCTTTCCGCCTACGAGCGGGTCGCGCGGGGACGGAACACCCTCACATGAGCCGCACCCCGAAAGCCGACGCCCTGCCCACCCCGAACACCGCGGAGGCGGCCAGTCTCTATCAACGCCTGCGCGGGCATCTGGGGGTGCTGCGCCTCGCCGACGCCGCCGAAGCGCTCCCCGCCGTGCTCGATCAGGCCACCGCGGAGAACTGGACCATGACCGCGGCGTTGGAGCGGCTGCTGTCCATCGAGGTCGACGCCACCGAGGCCCGCCGGTTGACCGGACGGCTGCGGTTCGCGTGCCTGCCGACGCCGGCGTCGCTGGAGAATTTCGACTACGACAACGCGGTCGGGGTGGACAAGAAGTTGATCGACGAACTGGCCACTTGCCGCTACCTCGAGACGGCTACGAATGTCCTGCTGATCGGCCCGCCCGGTGTCGGGAAGACGCACCTCTCGGTCGGATTGGCCAGGGCCGCAGCATATGCCGGTTATCGCACCTACTTCACCACCGCCGCAGACCTCGCAGCTCGGTGTCACCGGGCGGCGATCGAGGGGCGGTGGGCGACGACGATGCGGTTCTACGCCGGCCCGACGTTGCTGGTGATCGACGAACTCGGCTACCTCCCGTTGCCGGGTGAGGCTGCTGCTGCGTTGTTTCAGGTTGTCTCGCAACGCTATACGAAAACCTCGATCGTGATCACCAGCAACCGTGGGGTCGGCTCCTGGGGCACCGTCCTCGGCGACGACATCATGGCCGCTGCGATGCTCGACCGGCTGCTGCACCGATCCGTCGTGCTGGACATGACCGGCGATTCCTACCGGCTGCGCGACCACAACGCACGCTCGGAAAAGCTCCGCAAAGCAGTCAGCGGCACCCGCCAACCGCTACAGTGATCACCGCTACAGGGTGAGCAGTTTCGGTGAGCGGACCTGAGCACTTCCGATGAGCGTCCTCAGGACTACGAATAGCGATCGGGCACGCAGGGCCGATGCACACATACCGCTATCTGCAGTCCCTGATCGTCCCACCGAATGGCGCTTAAGCGCGAGCCGTGGCTGACCACAGACCTCGCGGATACGTTCGGGCTGGGACTGTCGTTCTTTTAACCAACCGCATCGGCGGTCCCACTCATAAACTTGTTGCGCGTGTTGCATTACCGACTGTGACAGATCCCTTAGCAACCAGACGGGCAGTACTCGCGCTCCACGAGGTCGTCGGCGAAAACCGGCGGATGCGAACTGAGTTCGTGTCGAAAGACAGCAAGACCGCTACAGCCGCTGTCTATGGGTCGGCCATCGACGGCTTTGTGCCGACAGTGTCGGCCTCTCCGGTCAAGGGATTACAGACGAGCACGTCCAGGAACGACTTGCTAAGCCGACGTGCTACCGGTACGTCTACGCTCCGCCCGTCGCGCTGCCAGGCATCGCGTTCGACGGAAAGTCAGAAGTGCTGACCAGTTCTCTGTGAGTGTTGTTGGCTTACATCGACGGCGCCTAACCTCGATCTTTCTCTGGGCTGACGTGTTGGCCTGAGCGAGTCGAGATTGTGATTCTGCGGCCCCGGTGCGAGGCCGTAGCGTGATGGGGTGCCGATGGACTCGAGTTCACGGTCCGAGGGGCGTTTTCTCCCGTCGTCAGTTTAGGAATGCGTGTTCGAGCAGGTGCGGTCGACACCGGCAGCCGGGTCAGTGCGGTCACAATCAGCTCTGACCGTCGTCACCGATTGCGCGGAAGCTGACAGTCAGTCGATTGGTGTGTTGCCTTCTCGGCGGTCTCGTAGGACCTCAATCTTCGATATGACCTTGCATTCCGCGCGGTTCGGGGCTCCGTCGACGCTTGCTACCTCTTTCGCGAGTTCGGCAATATCGGCGAAACCTCCGCTTTCCGAGGCGAACTGTTGCCAGACCTCATCCTCGGATACCTCAACGAGCTGCGCCAATTGATGGTCGACGACCTGGTGTTGATCCCCCACGATCGTGACAAGGTGCCGCATCAAAAGGGCTTCGTCGTCAGAGATCTTCCCATCGGCGTTGATGACCAGCCACGCGACCCACAACGCCAAGCGGGGATGCTTCGAGCGCGTGGAAAGACGATTTGCGAGCTCAAGTACTCGGGCCTCGTTGCGGAAGACGGCTCGCGCATGGCGTCCGGCAACCTGCGTCGTATACCGATTCAGGAGGACAGATAGCGGTATGCCGACCAGCGGGATGCCGATCTTAATGACATTGCGCTGCAGGAGAAATTTCCCGACGAATGGCAAACCCTTGGCGGCATTCAGCACGCCTTTCGCATAAAAACGCTTGACTAGGGGCCGGATCGCGACGGGGACGATTTTGACTACGCCCTCGCGCGCCACTTCTCCACCTTTAATGGTGAAGGCAACCCGTATGAGCTTCCACAGGTCGTCCGGATCGTCCAGATCGAGTGGCACGCGGTAGAGGACGGCTACGTCGTAGGCGAGGTGCAACTGCAGTTGCGTGATGTAGGCGACGTCGATCATCACGGTCACGATTGCAGCTGGCACCGTCGCCGGGGATGCCCCGCCGAGGCTCCCGATCGTCGCGGCGATGGTTGCTGTGTAAGCACTGGCCGACAGGCCGCCCTCGATTGCTGCATAGCGTGAGGCCATCTTGATCCGCTGATCGACAATCGCATCCGCGGGGACGCCTTTGTACTTCGTTTGGAAGTACTGCCAGTCCACCTTCTCGGAGTATGCGCGAAGGGAGTGCGCTAAGAGCTTCGTGAACCAGCCGCCCGATTTGATGTCGTCGCCGCTCAGCTGCTTGACGAAGTCCTGTACCTCAGAGCGATCGCGTTCGACTCGCCGGCGGTCATCCGACTCAGTGTGGTGCGACTGAACGGAATCATCGGTTCCTTTGGCATTCTTTGGCACGGACGCTCCTTGAAGAGTGAGTTGGCAGTTGCTGGCCCTGGGTGTGCAGGTCGCCGATAGTCGGACCACATCGGGTCAAAGCGGGGTTCTTATTGAGGTTCGTTGATCTCGTTGCCGTCCTCCGGTTGGTGAGTGACAGCATCGGCAAGTTTACGTGACCCGGTAATCTCGCTCCTGCGACTTACCCGCCGCGGTCAACTCGTCGGCCCGGCGGAGTTTGCGCACGTTGTCTTCCGCCGAGTGCCGTTTCCGTCCAGCCAGTGTTGATCGTCTCGTCTGCCCAGGTTGTGGGCAACGAGACTCGAAATCGAGATGACCCTTTCACTGGGAACTTGCAACTGCCGCAACGAAGTTCGACGGGGAATAATTGTCGTAGCGGCCACCGTTTACGCTGCGGTCGTCACTGTCGCGTCACCGATGATGTCGGTGCAGGCATTGCGGTCCAACGCTGTCGCGATGGTGATGCGGTGCAGCTCGACCACGGCGTCCTCCGACAACCGGCTGCCCTTGTAGCCGCCGGCCATGACGAACGCCACGGGGATACCGGCGTCGCGGCAGGCGTCGAACACCAGCTGTTCGCGTAACGCGAGCACGGGGTGGGTGATGCCGTCGAGACCACCGATGTCGCAGTTCTCGAAGGGATCCATCCCGGCGTTGTAGAGGACCAGGTCGACGTCGTTGTTGCCGATGGCGTCGGACAGTGCGGCGGCGCACGCGGGCAGATAGTCGGCAGCGCTGTCGACCATCACCGACCCTTCGTGCTGGTCGAATCTGTCGACGGACACGTCGACGTGGATCACTGACGTGTTGCGACCGATGATGTCGGCGGTGCCGCCGCCGTTGTGGGCGTCGAAGTCCACGATCATCACGACGCGGGCCGCGCCACTGGCGAGGACATCGAAAGCGGCGATGGCCAACCCGTTGAACGTGCAGAAACCGGCTCCACTGTCACGACTTGCGTGGTGCAACCCAGATGACAGTGACCCGGCGACACCGTCCGACAGGGCGGCGTATGCAGCTTCGATAGCGCCACCGTTGGACGACGCGACCATGGGATAGAGGTCACGTGACCACGGAAACCCGTTGCCCTCAGCGAGGATACGGTCGTTGCCGGTCTGAACAGCGTCGATGTAGGTGGTCGTGTGTGCTCGCTGTAGCTGCTCGATCGACATGGGGCGGGGCGACACGACCTGGACACCGTCGATGGGGTGCGTGGTGAGCGAATCGGCGATCCAACCGGCCTTGCGGGTGGTGTCGAACGTGTGGGTCGCTCCGACGTACTGGGGGGAGTAAAAAACCTTCATAGGTACCTCACATTGGAATATGCCCGAGCCTTGGTTGCTCGCAGGGGCTGAGTAACTCGGGCCGCGTGAGCGGTCCGGGTGATTTTTCGAATACTTGATCGGGTTTAGCTGACCGACCTGAGCGGCTCGGGGTCAGTGAGGTTCACCCAGCGACTCGGACAACGCGACGAGTCGAGTTCGAATGGCGTCGACGCCGTCGCGACCGAGGGCGAGCCGGTCGTCCAGTGATTCCAGCGCGGACGAGAAAACCGGGACCAGTGGCGCGTATTTCCTGCTCAGCTTCTCGCGTTGGTCGTCGTCGCCCAGAAACTGAACGCTGCCGGCGTTGTCGACGAAGTCCGCGTACTTCACCAGGAATACCTTCGGATCCGAGATCACGGACGCGACGTGCTTCGCATAGGCGGCGTTCTTCTCCTCCTTCGTAAGGCCTGGTTCTGTCGGCGGGTTCGTGACCGCGTCGACCAGCCGAGCTGTCTCGGCCCCGAAGTGCGAAGCCAAAAGGTCCGGCGCGGACTCTGCCGCAGCCTCACCATCGGTCAGGATCGACACGATCTGCCCCGGCTGGTCCTCGACGGTGTCGTGCAGCGCCGCCGCGCAGAGTACGTCCGTGTCGGCGCACCCCAACCGGATGAGCCGCAGCACGTTCCGGAGCGGATGAACGATGTACGGATCGACCGGATAGCCGTTGCGTCCGATCCGGGTCTGGGAGAGGTGCGCTGCGGTCGCCAGTTCGAGGGCGGCGCGGAGCTGTACGACGTCGACGCGCGTGGCGTCGAGCTCGTGCAGAATCGCGAATACCAGTGCGGCCGAGTCCATGTGCTTCAATTTCGTCGCACGGAAGCTATCGGCAAGGAGCTGAGTAGTCAAAGCTTTTCCAGTCTGTTGTGTCGGTCGTACATGAGCTCACAGGGAACGCGGCAACTCGTCGGCAAATCGGTAGTTGCACCCGAGGTCGTCGGGCTTCGTCATGCCTGTGTTGTCGCGGAACCAGGTGATACACGTGTTCGCGATCAATCGTGTGTCTCGGGTGAACAGGTAGCCGTCGGTGCAGTCGTCGAAATGGTCGTCGTGGTGCCAGGTGTCGAGTTCGAGTCCGTCCGCGGAGTAATCCGCGAGCATGAGGTAGCCGAGCACCTCGCGTGAACGCCTCACCATGAAGACGCCGTCGTCGAGCACTTGGATTTGTGCGCACACCACGGGTGCGCCTTCCTCTTCCTCGGCTGGTCCGTAATCACTGGGGCCGAGTTCGATCACGAGCCCGACCGGTTTCCCGTGCATCGATTCGACCAGCCACGCCGCCATGCTGTCCCAGGGATCTATCTCTAGCCGCGTCTCTGCGTTGTGGAGAGTGACGAGGTGACTGCCGTTCTCTATCCGAGCAGTCCAGGCGGGGATCTCCGACCCGTCTCCGACGATGTTGGCCGTCCCATCCTCATCGACCCAGACGCTGTCGAGGAAGAACGGGCGCGTGAGCGTGTGTCCGTCGACCGTGGTGATGTCGGCACTCCACCCGCTGAGGTCGACATACGGATCGGTGACCACCACGTATCGGTCCACGTCGTTCGACACCAGCTGCCAGTCAGGCATCTGCGCATCGTCCGTTGTTCCCGAATGTGTTACCGCGTCTGATGTCTCGGCGCGGTAGATGTCGGCGCGGACCGAGCGGATGCGCGCGATCGACCACGCATTGCTGACGGAGTGTGCAGGCTTGGCGATCAACTGTGCACCGAGCTCCGCAGGGCCATGCGTCTCGACGATCAACTGTGGCCGTTTCGTACCTGACTGACTGAGCCGTGCATCCACTGTGCTGTGCACACATTTTAACAACGGTCGCGGAGTGCGTCGTTTCCCGGATGGTGTCCGCTCCGGCTCGACCTCGATGAGCACGGTCGCACGGCGTCGCAGCTCGACTTCGTTGCACCAGTCGGGCGAAATGTCGGCGTCGTGGTCCACGAAGGGTTCGGTTACCCACAGATCGGAGCGGCAGATCTCGATGCCGGCGATCGGCCAGAAGTCCTTCATGGACCCGACCGCCTGCATGGCGGTCTGTCCGGACTCCCACCATCCGCTGTGCGCGACCTCGAACACGATGCGCGCGTTGCCGAGCGGTGATCGGTCGAGATAAGCGACGCGCGTCCCGAGGGTGTCCAGGAGCGCGGTGCGCCGGCTGGGGGACAGCGTCGACAACCGCTGGTCCACCTCGATGGCGATCGTGAAACCGGGGTCCCCGGCGGGGATGCCATCGAGTCCATAAGGGTTTGGTTGCATAGCGCTCTTCTCTGTGGTGTGCGAAGGAAGTGCCGCGGATGTCGGCGAGGAGGTGTCCGCCGTGAGGACCACCTGCACTCATAGTTGTACACGGGGGTACCGACACTTTCGGGTTGGCCGTGGACGTCCAGGAAGCAGGTCAGTGCTGGTCAAACTCGAGACATCGAGGCGGAGCGACACGATGCCCTGCGGGCCCGCCAGACAGGTGATACGACGGGCTGGCTGGCGTAGAGGCCACGCGCGGATGTGCGCACCCGGTCGAACTGGCTGGGCCACTCGATGCGCGCAGCGAGTTCGTCGAGCAGCGGACGTCCCCGGTCCAGGGCACGGTCGACGTGGGCGCGGTCGGGTAGTAGTTGAGACTTGCTCGTGTTGCACCGTGGGCAGTCCAGCACAAGATTGGTCAGTCCGTCGATACCGACCCTCGACCAGGGGAGCACATGGTCGACATGCGCGGCCAGCCCTAGGCGGGTGGCGCAGTAGAAGCACCGATCACTGAATGCCTCCGTCAAGACTTCGCGGGGACGTTGCAGCGCGACCCGGTCCGAGCCGAACAGGTGCCCTTCGAGATCCGGAACGGTCTCGGACAGATACGAATTCATTCTCCGGACGTCGTCGACCCACGCGATCAAAAGCGCAGGCTTGAGGAGTGCGGACAGTCGAGCGAGGGCGAAGCAGACTCCGGGAAACAGGACGATGCAGTTGTCGTGATCTTGGACAGTGCGGGCGCTGACCTTGCCGCTGAGCCAGCTGTCGTCGAACAGGAACGCGGCAACTGCCGAGCGGCCGGGTACGCGCTGCAGACGGAACAGCGGTTGCTGCGCCAGTACGAGCTTCACAGTCGCAACCGTGCGTCGGTAGGCGTCGGGGTCCCGCCGTGCTGCGATGTCCAGCGGTATCTCTCGACCCTGAGACCGTGTCAGTGATGCCAGGTCGCGGACCGCGTCCGGGATCTTGGCCACCTTGTTCGAGGACTGTCGGAGGTAGTGACCATCGAAGTCGCGAACCTGCCTCCAGTAGAGCGCGATCACCCATGCGGAGAGGTCGTCTAGATCAACTGAGAACGCGGCGTCGTGGTCCTCTGGAACGTGCTCGACGCAGAACTCTAGCAGCGCGACGAGGACGGCAAGCTTGTACGGGACTTGATCCCCGACATCATCGTAGCCTCCGGGCGAATTCCCTCGACCCGAATCTTGGACGCTGAGGATTCGCGAAACGCGTTGCTCGATAAACACTTCCGAGGAGGGCTATGAGCTTCGCGACGCTGCTGAGGACGACAACGTCGAGGAGCTGACCGACGTCTGCAAGGCGTCTGGGCGTTGGCTTCTGACCTCGGCATCACCACCGCGACCTTAGACGAGGTGGCATCCGAGAAGCGGGGGGACTCGAGGTAGGTTCGGCAGGAGGTTGTGATTGGACTGACGGCAGGGACGCCGAGGGACGTTCCCTGCCTATCGAACGCTGCATCGAAGTGTCCCAAAACCAAAGTAGCGATGTATCTCACTACGTAATTTCCACACCAACAGCTATCACTCCCGCCACCACTTTTATCCGGCAGGTGCACCACAGAGAAAGTTTTTGGTATAGCCAAGTCCCAGTGGGTCACCTACCGACTCAAATGTTCTGCACCAAGCGTCGAACCACTCAGGTGAGTTGATATTCTCCCAAATGTTCGGTACTCCTCCGCCGGGATTGGCATCTAATGCCTCAGGAATGCAGGCCGCAATCCACAACGTACTTCCAACCCATTTGGGAAGGCCGTAAACCCGATTCAGTAACACCGATGCTGCTGCCTCTAATCCCGGTGGGAGCGGTTCGAACGATGCGGCGCGTTGATTACCGCACGTTTGTTTGCTCGTCCCACCGTCACGGCTCAATGAGATCGACTGTCCCGGAAAGTCCGGGGAAGGGCCGCTCAAAGTAGTATCACTCGCGGTGAGTGCCCATACGCCGTCGACGCATGAAACAGAAGATGACCTAACGGTGGCTTGTACTAAGATCGTGGACCCGTTGCGGCCAATCTCGGCCCAGTCGGCCTTGCACAAACCTGAAATATCTATGCTACCGCGCAGGGGGGCGGATCTGTCGATGTCGACGATCGCTGGATATGGTCCGTCAGGCCAGATAACAGTGCCAAACCATCGGCCGGTCAGATCCTGGGCCGGGTCAGCTTGTGCGGGCAATGTCGTGACTAGGTAAGCCAGGCTGATGACGCTGCACACTAATAGCGTACGAATCCAGCGGATCAAAGTAGACCTTCCGATCGTAATCTGGTGGGAGTCTGTTTCTCATGGGATTGAACAGCTTTTTCTGATCCCGCGCAGTCCGCTAACTGAATGACAGTGAAGCCGGAAGGTGTCTGCTAGGTCAATCGCCGGCTACCATATGTTGGACGGTGTCGGAAGCGATCTGGTCTCTTGGGTTTAGCGTCACGCAATTTTCGTTGCGGGTGGGCATAGGGTGTCGTTCGCATGGCGACTCGGTGCTGATGCGCTCCAGGTTGATTCAGCTCGGAGCGACACCGGCGGTCAATTTCAACGCCAGCGTGTCCGCAGTCTTGCTTCTCGACGGCGGCGACTTTGATCCGCGGATGCCGCGCGTCGTCGAGAGAGGACTGAGCGTCCTGGGCGCCTCGGATGTGGACGGCGCGTTGAAGATTGAGCAGCCCGCCGTGTTGCCGGCCCGGAAGCCGACCGTGCCGCTTCTTCCGCGCGGAGCCGTGATCGACCTCGATTCCACGACCACCGTTTTCACAGTCGATGCGTCGTGGAGCGCCGCGGCCGGGCCGCTGTCCGTCGACGTCGTGGCCTTCCTGCTCATCCGTGATGAAGTGGCGTCCGGGGACGAGGACTTCGTCTTCTACAACGCGCCGGCGACTTCCGACGTAGCCGTGTCGTTGTCCATCGACGGCGACAGTGAGCAAGGTGTCCGTGTCGACCTCGACGCGGTGCCGGACGATATCGAGCGCATCGTCGTTGTGGCCGCGATCGAGGACGAGCGCACCTTCGGCGACGTCGGCGGCGTGTCCATCACAGTCACTGGTCCCGAGTCTGCCTTCGCAACAGCAGTATTGGACGCAGCGACGACCGAGCGGTCGTTGCTTCTCGCCGAGATCTACCGGCGGGGAACCGGGTGGCGAATGCGCGCCGTGGGCCAGGGGTATGACGACGGCTTGGCGGAACTGGCAGGGCGGTATGGCGTGGAGGTGGACGACTGAGGTTGACCGCCTGAAGCTCGCTGGTCGGGTCTTCGTCAACCCCGCCTGGTCAATACGGCGGCTGCAGTATGAATCGAGGCATCTCGACCGTGTGCACAATAACCTCGCCCCAGTCACCGACCAGTCGATAGCTGTTCCCCGATTGCGCCAAGGTGTCGATGTTGCCGAGGTCGTCGAGCCCGTCAGCGTCGGTCGAGCGCACCGTGCTCCTGCGGATCCACTCGACCCCCGACGGGCTCAGGAATATCAAACTAGCTGCAGCATAACAATATTGCTCACCACGCCGTGGCGGACGATACGCCGGGTGTGATGGCGTGAGGACGGCATCGAGATCGAACACGAGGTTGCCATCGCCCTCGCGGATCGCGGTGACGTAGCTGTCTTCGAGATACACCCCGGCCATTCCGGACAAACTCGTGTAGTCGGTCGTCATGGCACATCCCACTCTATCGGTGTGTGGTTGTCGGGGCTCCGCCGTGAGACGGGGTTTCCGAACGGGTCGGTTCGTTGACCGGAGGCGTCGCGAATCTCGACATGCGGGTCGGTGCTGCCCGGTGCTCGATCGGAGCCGCGTTTGATCGTCACTCGGACCACGCCGTTCTCGTCCACGAATTTGATCGGGCCGCCAGGGGATTGCATCCGCGTCCATCCTTCACCGCGGGCAAGGTTCTCCAGCTCGGATGCCTTCGGTGCAACGTCGTTCTCGAACAACTCGGACAGTTGCCGACGCGGTGCTGTCGGGCGAATTCGGTCGACGACGTTGCGTCCGAGGGATTTCAATCGCTCCAGGGTGAGCATGAGACCCCGAAGATCTTCCGTGACTTTGACGCCTCGCTCGATGGTCTTCGCGACTCGCCACGTCGCGACGGCCTCGGAGACAATGCGCGCAAACTTTGTAATCGTGTGAGCAGACTTGGCTGCGCCTACAGCTGCCGCGGCGCCGAACGTGATGAAGGAGGCGGCCACCGTGATGGCGGCTGTGACGCCGAGTTCAACGGCAAGGTTGTTCAATATTCGGCTCAGAGCGCCGCGAAACTCCTCGATGTTTCGTCGGTACTCGCCGCACGAGTCCGCCAACTCCGTGCTGGCCATGCGGATCGCGTCGACGCTCGTGGCAAGTTCTTCCAGGTCGTCCAAGATGAGGTCGACTTCAGGCGAAATGGTGTCGCCGAACGAACTGACAGCGGCGATCAGGTCGGCAGCGGCGTCAGTCAGTTCGGAACTGTGACCTACCTGGAGCCAGGCCTCCGCGGCATTCGCGAGCTTGTTCGTGTCCGCGTCGGGGACGGCCACACCGATCTGGGCGACGAGCCCCAGCGTTCCGTCGACAAGCCCGTTGCCGGGACCGCCCGCCGACGGCGGCAGGGGCGAGTCGCACCCGGGAGTCGGCGCTGGGTCGGGCACCATTGACAGCTGAGTAGAGTTATCAAGCGTCGAATCCGACTCGGCTGCAGCATGATTGAATCCAGCGGTTCTGAGAAGGCCGGCGTAGTTCTCGAGTGCCTTGACGATGTCGTTCGCGGTGGCCGTGATTCCGATTGCGCGTTGGTCGTAGGACGCGGCCCATGCTGCCCCGCCGTCGTCGGAACCCGCCATTCCGCCGCAAACGACAAGGTTTCTACTCGCAGCACCGAGAACCGTGAAGACTGCGACGGCTGCGTCGTTGCAGCGGCTGGCGGCGTCGTAGTAGATCTGTGGGTCGATGTCGAGCTGCGTCACGACACCCACCTGTCGGCATACCTATGCATCTGCTGGCCCCCTGCCATCTTGGACGCGTGAACGCGCGGGGCGGTTCCCGTCGATTTGTTGGTTGCGGGGTGAATCGCATCCCGTGAGATCGCACTTGGACACCCACGTCTATGTCGGAGCTTCCATCTACGGTTCCCACACCACACACAAGGGGGAACAGTGGACTGGAATCTCGTACTCGCTCCGCTGGCGGTAGCGATCCTGACGGCGTCCGCATCGGCCGTCGTCAAGGCAGGGCGTTGGCTGGTTGCCGACGACAAGTCGAGAAAGATGCACGAGCGGCTCGATGAAATGGCGGTGGCGCTCGGGGACGCCGAACGACTGAAGAGCATCGGACTGGCCGAGTGGGCAGCTGAGTTCGAACAGGAGGCTCTGGAAACTGCTGTACGGCCACTTGCGCGGTGGCGCGACGCGAGGGTGACGGAAAGCCTTTCATGGCTGCGAGTGTGGCGGCATTTGCCTATTGCGCGATGTTTGGCGCTATCCCGTTGTTTCCAGTGCATCAGCGTTTAGCAGTAATAGTTTTGGTTGGTTCGTTGTCGGTCAGTGCTGTCGCATGGATTCTCTGGATCTTTCTTTCCAGGCGTGCCGCAAGACGGGTGGCGACAGCCACCCGCGCGATGGCTTCTGTGGTTCGGCTGCACTGCAGAGGAATTCAGTCATGCGAGTAGTTGGGTCAGGCGGCTTTGCTGCTCGCCCCGCCAGAAACGCCTCCTCATCAGTCAGGCAGCTCGCAGGACGCACACGCCGTAGAGCACGGTGAACGAGTCGACCGACAGGAAGAAGCCCTTCGCTCCTGGGCCACCGACCTGCGTGCACGTCAGTCCGTGAGAGGCGCCGAAATAGGACGTCCGCGAATGGCAGGACCAATTTGCCGGAAAGGGATTACGATCCCCTCGAAGCCGCGACGCGGCAACGTCGGCGGTCCGAGGAGCAGTGGTGGCGTGACTTCGGTGTTCGCACAGCGCGCCAGCTACCACCGGCAAGGCATCCGTTTCCAGGGCGGCCCGCTGCCATTGTTGTCGGAACGCAAGGTGTCGGGGGCGTTCGACCAGAAATTGGCCCGCGACCATCTGTTCGTCGGTGACGGTCGTTCGGACTTCGTCGGCACCTGGCGCGGCAGCCGAGTGCAGCTGTACGCAGTCTCGCGCCGGGCCATCGACGCGATCGTGAATCCGAAGATTTCGGGACCTCTGATCGACCGGGACACGGCAGCGCGCTACTCGTTCGGTCAGCTGAGTCCGGAGGCGATCACCTTCGCATCGGCGAACCAGCCGAACTTTCGTGAGCGCAAGAGGAACCTGATCGTCGCAACCAGTGCCGGCTACGCCGCTGCGCCCACGATGCACGCCATCGATCGACAGTTCGCCGCTACCCGCGGACTGGCCACTCTCGACGTGCGTCCCTCCGTCACCGTCTGCGTTCGCGATGCTGTGGCAGAAGCGATCTGGGGTGACGCGGCCTCTGCGCCTGTCGTCTACATCGACGGGGCAGGGTGTGAGCAGACCCTGCCGTTCGCGGAGGCGATGTACGACAACTTTCTCAGGCTGAGAGAGTACGCGAACACGTACGTGATGCGAGTCGAGCCGAGACTGCAGCGGTTCGCCGTCACCCGAGAGCAACGTTGGATGCGCTCCAACACCCGCGTCCTGCAACGGCACATGTCGACGGTTCCTCCCGACAACACCATTGCCGGCCACATCAGGCGGCTGCATGGCATTTCGGGTTTCTCGCACGACATCGTCCGGGACGACACCGCGACATCGTTCATCGCCGCAGTCGACACCACACGCACCGCCATTCTCGCAACCCTGAAACATCTGCTCGACCCGGCGAATGCGAGCTGGAAGGAGCAGGTCGCGGCGGTGAGTCCCGATTCGGTCGGCGACTCCATGCTGATGCGTGCCTGCGTGATGGAGGCGATGCGCGTCGACACCCCGGGGTCCGTGTTCAACGGGCGGGTGACCGAGGACTTCACCGTGACCCTCGGGGACTCACAGTTCGACCTTCACCGAAACACGCTCGTGATGCCGAACATTCATGCGCTGCATGCCTCGTACGGACCGACCTTCGACCCTGGCCGTCTGCTGCGGGCGCACGCGTCGGAGTTGGTGATCCCGTTCGGGAAGGGGCCGCGGTCGTGCCCCGGAAAGTCGTTCGCGACGTCGATGATCGTGATCTACGTCAACGCCTTCCTACGTGCGTACCCGGACGCACAGTTGGATCCGTCGCAGCCGGACAACGGGTTTCCGATTCACACCTCGTCGGAGCACGGTCTGCATGTTTCGTTGCACTAGTCGTCGAGCCCCCCGGACGCCTACTGTGTGAACGCGACAGCGTGGCGACCAGAGGAGAGCTCATGGATTTCGGACAGGTCTTCCGCACCGCGGCGAACGGGGCGAACAAGGTGATGCTCCCGCTCCTCCGGAACAGTCCGTTGGCGGGTGTGCTCAACAAGTCGATGGCCGAGGTCACCTACACAGGCCGCAAGTCGGGCAAGCAGATCACGCTGGTCGTCAGCTACAAGCGCAGCGGAGACACCGTGCGCATCGCAGTCGTTGCTCCGGACGCGAAGAGCTGGTGGCGCAACTTCCTCGGCGAGGGCGCACCGATGACGTTGATGTTCGACGGAAAGCCGCACGAAGCCCATGCGATTGCGACCCGCAACGACAAGGGCGCAGTTCGGGTCGAGGCAAAGCTGCTGACGTAGGTCGTCAGGCGGGACCCAAGCGGACGGAGTCGTCGACCAGCAGTCTGCCTTGCACGTCTACCAGTGTCAGCGAACGATTCTCGGTGTCCACCCGTCCGCCCTTGGTGACATATCTGAGCCGGGCGACGACCGTCGACGCATCCCGCGGCGTCACGGACAGAACCTCGACCGACCGAATCGTCGACCAGAATTGCTCGAAGCTTGCCTTGCCCGTCTTGCTGGCGTACCGCTGGTCGAACATCGCCCAGGCCTGCTCGGTGGACCCGGGCAACAGGCCGTACAGATTGCGAACCACCTGCTCCGGTGACGGCATCGGCGGGGGAGGCGGCGTGGTGGTGGTGGTGACGGTGGTGGTCGTTGTCGACGTCGGCGCAGCGGTGGTGACCGAAGTCTGCGGCGCAGCGATCGGTGCCGCGGTATCGCGATGCGTCACCACGAATGCGAGCGCACCCACCAGGACGGCCAGGACACCGAGAGCAACCAGCAACAACATCTGAGCTCGGGTGGGGCGGAAACCGTCCATACCCAGAGCCTATTACCCGGTCAAGTTTCCGGCGGTCGTCCGGTTTTTTTTGGGAGACCTACGCCGTGCGCGGCAACTCGTCCGCGAACTCGAACGAGCACCCGAGCTGATCCAGGGCGTCCTCCCCGCCGTTGTCCCGCAGCCACGCGGCGCACGCACTCGCTACCAGGAGTCGGTCCCGGCTGAAGAGGTAGCCGTCGGTGCAGTCGTCGAACAGCCCGTCGTGATGCCACAGATCGAGCTCGAGTCCGGCGACGGAATGGTCGACGAACCGCAGCTGCCGCAGAATCCGACGTGAGCGGCGCACCAAGAACACGCCATCCTCGAGCACGTGAATCTGCGCGTTGACGAATTCGAAGTCCTCGATCTCCTCGTCGGGGATGTCGGTGTTGGGTCCGAGGTCGATGATCATTCCGGGTCGCGAATCGGTCATGGACTCGATCAGCCAGGCGGCCAATCCGTCCCACGGTTCCACCGGAAGTACTTGTCCATCAGCTGTTTCGAAGCTGTCGAGCAGTGCAGCCGCTTCGATGGTCGCGGTCCACGCGGTGCGCGTCGCCAGTTCGATGTAGCGGAAGTCGGCGTCGTTCTGCACAAATGGGGAGGAGTCCGCGGTCCCGTCGACGTGGTTGTAGTGGATGGTCCAGCCGGTGAGGTCGGCGTGCGGGTCCGTGATCACGACGTACCGGGTGCACAGGTCGTCGAATGCGAACTGCCAGGACGGTATGGCGTGAGGTTCCATGGTCCCGTTCTACCGTCCCACTCGGGGTCGGGCGCGGGGAGTACGCGACGCCAGTTCTTGATTACGCGAGGGAATCAGCTCACTCGTCGGACAGTTCGTCGCACCGCTTCGAGAGTAGGTCGGCAAGGCGAGCAGTCGACTTGGGGTCGAAGCCCACGGAATCGAGATCGGACACCCCGGAGCGCACCCCGGCACACACGTCGTCGATGATCTTCAGCGCGGCTCGCTCGGGCAAGCCCAATCTGCCTGCCGACTCGACGACGTGCGTGCGGGACCACCTGTTCGCGCGACCGTACAAGTCGAGCGCCATCGGGTCCTTCCACTGCGCGTACGGCTGCGTGCACAGGAGGTCGTATGCCGGTGTGACAGTCCAGATATCGCGGCTGTTCCGGTAGATCGAATAGTTCTTCCCGTGAAGATTGCCGTTCCCGATGGCGTAGGAGAACACCGTCATTCGCATCAATTCGGATCGGGCCTGTTGCGCGGATCCGCCACCGCGTTCGACCGCGTCGGCAAGGGCGGAGATGACGGTCTCGGTCTTGGCCCTGTACTTCGATGCCGGGTAGATCCCCAGTACTTGACATGCATCTTCTTGCGCCAGGCGCCGATCTGCGTGACGGTCGAACCGTTCGACCAGCAGCGCGGTGGTTCCGTGTCGATCGGTGACGACCTGCCTCCGCGGGACGCGAATACCGCATTGTCCTGCGAGGGTCATGAAGAAGTTCTCGTTTTCGATGAGATGGGGAAAGCGTTGAGGCGGTGCCAGTTTCAAGATTGCAGGCCCGGTAGTGGTCTGGACGGGTGACGAATACATCTGTGCAGACACTTTTCCCTGTACACCCGGTAGGGCTGCATGGTCGATGTCCAGCGAGTCCGTGCTCGACAGTGACGCGAACAGTGCCCGGAGGTCAGCTACCGGCGACCGCGGATCGAAGGCATACTGCTGTTCCGGCAGGCTGTCGCCGCTCGGAAGGACACGGACGTCGCCGATGGTGTCCGCCCCCACCGCCAGAAGGAGGGTGAGGTGATCGTCCTCGGACGTCTTCGTTGCGCTCACGACGCCGCTGAGTCGAACTCCCTCTGGGAGTAGGCCTGCGAAGAATGCGGGCACACTTCCACCCGATGCGACTGTGCTTTGCAAGGATTTCGGAAGCGACCAGGCAATGGCCGATGCGGTCGGATCGTCGAGGTAATCCGAACCATAGCTGAACGTGACGTCGTCGCCCGTTCTCACCAACGTTCCCGCCAAGCGATCACCTGTGTAGACGTCGGCTGCGCTGACCGACCGAAGTGCGGTGGACCCTGTCATGACGACGTGTCGGGGTCGACGACCGAACCAGCTCTGGTCACCAGTTTGACTTCGCACCCCAACGCGTCGGCAATGGCTGTCGCACTGTCGGATTGGATCGCCGTCCGTCCGCTCTCCAGTGCCTGCACCGTGGAGCGGCCGACCCCCGCCAAGAGTGCCAGCTCGGCTTGCGTGAGCCGAAGCTGCAACCGTCGGGAAATGAAGGCGCGGGTGAGTTGGTCGAGGTCGTGTTTCTGGGTCTTGCGTGGCTGGGCCATGTGAGGTGCCTAGGGCTTGTAGTTCCGGGCTTTAGGTGAACTGTAGCAGCGATAGCGCCTGCAGCGTCTTCTATGCTTGCAAGTAGCTGCTTAAGGGCGCCATGCCGAGGCAAGGATCCGATGCGAGTTGCTAAGCTTGGAATGGCAAGCGTTATGGTTCTCCTCGCCGCTTGCGGCGATATGAACAAGTTCGGCCCACGCCGATCTCGCAGGGCCTCACGCCGGATGGACCAGCCGGTGAGGTTCCATGGTCCAGTTCTACCCATTCCAACCCGTTCACTCCGCCGACACCATCCGTTCCCCCAAGACACCTCGACGAGTCGGTTACGGTCAGCAGCATGAGTGACTTCGATCGTCGATGCTTTTGGGAGAACTCTCTGTGAACACTTTTCGTCGCGTGGCCAGCGGAGCATTGGGCCTCGCTGTTGCGCTGTCTGTGGCCTCCTGTTCCGAGCCTGCCGCCCCGGAATCCAGCAGCGGTGCCGGCGGCGGCGCCAGCGGGTCCCTCACCGTCTACACCTCGGAACCGCAGGCCAAGATCGATGCGCTGAACGCCGAGTTCACCGCCGAGAACCCGGGCATCGACGTCCAGGTGTTCCGTGCCGGCACCGGTGACCTGAACGCGCGCATCGCCTCCGAGCGGCAGACCGGCAAGATCGGCGCCGACGTACTCCTCGCCGCCGATGCTCCGACCTTCGAGAAGTACAAGGCCGACGACCTGCTGCTGAAGTACACCCCGGCCGACGTCGGTGCGCTGGATCCGAACGTCGTCGACCCCGACGGTTTCTACGTCGGTACCCGCATCATCCCGACGGTCATCGCCTACAACACCAACGCCGTCTCGCAGGCGCCGACGGCGTGGAAGGACCTGGCAGACCCCAAGTACAAGGGCCAGATCACCCTCCCGAATCCCGACGTCTCGGGAGCAGCCGCGTTCAACACCGCTGTGTGGCTCGGTCAGTCCGATCTGGGCCTGCCGTGGCTCACCGACCTCGTCGCCAACGAACCCGTCGTCGCCGAAAGCAACGGCCCCGTGGCCCAATCCGTCGCCGCCGGCACGCAGCCGATCGGCATCGTCGTCGATTACCTGGTGCGAGAACTCGCGGAGAAGGGCTCGCCCATCGCCGCGTCGTACCCCACCGACGGTGTCCCTTACATCTCGGAGCCCGCCGGCATCTTCAAGGATTCCGCCAACACCGAGGCCGCGCAGAAGTACGTCGACTTCCTCGTCAGCAAGAAGGGACAGGAGATCGCGGTCGGGCAGCAGTACCTGCCCGTCCGCTCGGACGTCGGCACCCCCGAGGGCGCACCCGCGCTCGCCGACATCAACCTGCTGAATCCCGACCTCGACCAGATCACCGCCTCGCAGCCCGATGCCGTCCGCACGTTCAACGATCTTCTTGGCTGACCGCGTCACCTGGGTACGAGCCGGCCTGTGGCTGGCTGTACTCGCCCTGGTTGCCGCACCCTTGGCCGCGGTGGTGTCGATCGGCCTGGGTGGCAACCACATTCAGGAACTGATCGACGGCGGCATTGCGTCGGCCGCGACGAACAGTGTGGTCTCGGCCGGAGTCTCTGCAGCCATTGCCGTCGCCTTCGCGACGGTGATGGCGCTGGTGCTGGACCGCACCGATCTGCCCGGACGCTCGGCGCTACGGCTGATCCTGCTGAGCCCGTTGCTGATTCCGCCGTTCGTCGGTGCCATCGCGTGGACGGGTTTGCTCGGTCCGAGCGGAATGATCAACTCGTTCTGGAACGACCGATTCGGTAGCGGACCGTTGTGGAACATCTACGGCGGTGACGGCGTCATCTTCCTTTTGGCCGTTCACTCCTACCCGTTGGCGTACCTCATCATCAGTGCTGCGCTGCAACGGGTTCCGGGCGATCTGGAGCAGGCGGCGCGGATCACGGGCGCGTCACCAGGCCAAGCCCTGCGCCACGTCACGCTGCCGCTGCTGCGTCCGGCACTTCTGGCGTCCTTCACGCTGACGGCGGTGTCCAACCTCGCCGACTTCGGAATCCCCGCGCTGGTGGGTCTGCCCGAGCGGTACGTGACACTGTCGACGACGGTCTACCGATACATCCAGTCCGGTACCGTCGACCGGCCGCTCGAGGTGGTCTCGACCATCGGCATCGGTCTCCTCGTACTTGCGATCGCGGCGGTCATCGTCGACCGCCTGGTGGGACGACGGACGGTCCAGATCGACGGCGCCGTCACCGCGTCGCAGCTGCTCGAGCTGGGTCGCAGTCGCAGTGCTGCCGCTGTCGGAGCATGGACCATCGGACTGATCCTGACGGTTCTTCCGATCGCCGCACTGGCGACCCAAGCGTTGTTGCCGGCGCCGGGCGTACCGCTGACGTGGGACAACCTGACGTTGTCCAGTATCGAATCGGCCGTGACTGCGCCCGGAACGCTTGTGGGCATTCAGAATTCGGTCACCCTCGCGGTTGGAGCTGCCGTGGTGTGCGGATTTCTCGGCCTCGCGATCGGTGTCGTCACCACCCGAACCCGCTCGCGCGACAACGTGGGCCTCGACCTCGCAGCGATGTTGCCGCAAGCCATACCCGGATTGGTGATCGCTGTCGGATGGTTGATCATCGGCCGCTACACCGGACTGTTCGACACCAAGTGGGTCATCCTCTGCGCCTACGTGATGGCGTTCTTGGCCATCGTGGTGCAGGCGGTACGCGCACCCTTGAGCGCCACGCCCACCGCGTTGGAGGAGGTCGCGAGATCGTCCGGCGCCTCACACTTTCGGTCGCTCTGGGACGTGCCCTGGAAGATGGCCATCCCGGCGGCAGTGACGGGTGCGGTGTTGGTCGCACTGACCGCGGTACGCGAGCTGACCATTTCGGTTTTGCTCGTGGCCCCCGGCACGCAGACGCTCGGAGTGTCCATCTTCAACCTGCAGCAAGCCGGCGACTACAACGCCGCGTCCGCCCTGTCCCTGCTCGTCGCCCTCGTGGGTATCGCCGGCCTCGGCCTGGTCGCGTCCTCACGCATCCGACGCTAGAAGAAGGTAACGATGTCAGCCATCACCATCGACGCGCTCGGTCTGCGCTACCCCGACGGAACAGTCGGACTCGACGGCATCGACCTCGACATCGCGGACGGTGAATTCGTTGCGCTGGTGGGACCCTCGGGTTCCGGCAAGACGACGCTGCTGCGCACGGTCGCGGGATTCCTGCGACCCACGACGGGGTCCATCTCGATCGGATCCGAGCCTGTCGCCGATCTGCCACCGGAGAAACGCAAGCTGGGCATGGTCTTCCAGCAGCACGCACTGTGGCCGCACCGCTCGGTGGGACGCAATGTCTCGTACCCACTCGAACTGGCGAAGGTCCCGAAAGCGGAACGCGCCGAACGGGTGTCCCGCGTGCTCGATCTGGTGGGCCTTCCCGGTCTGGAGAAACGGGATCCCGCGACGCTGTCGGGTGGTCAGCGTCAACGCGTCGCACTGGCTCGCGCTTTGGTGTCCTCGCCCAGGGCGCTTCTTCTCGACGAGGCGCTGTCGGCCCTCGACGAACCGCTCCGCGACCGTCTCCGACTCGAATTGCGTTCCCTGACCAGGGCTGCCGGGCTGACCGTGATCCACGTGACGCACGACCGCACCGAAGCGCTCGCGCTCGCCGACCGAGTCGTGGTGTTGGACGACGGGAAGATCGCCCAGGTGGGGACGCCAGAGGAGGTGGTGCGTACTCCGTCGTCGGCGTTCGTGGCGCGGTTCCTGTCCGACGCCAACCTGATCGACGGCGTCGTCGCGGACGGAACCTTCACCGCTGGAACGGTGAGCGTGCCCTCCGACGGCTCCGGACCCGGCACGCTGGCCATCCTCCCCACCGACATCGAGATCGGCAGCGATATCGACACCAGCGGCGCGATTCACGGGACCGTCACCTCGTCCCTGTTCGGGCGCGACGCCAGCGACGTGGTGGTGGAGAGCGGCGGCGCCGACTACCGCTGCTCGGTCCGCGGCCCGAGACCCGAAGTGGGGGAGCAGGTTTCGCTGTCGATTCGGCGGTCGTTCTTCTACCCGGCCAGTCCTGACTAGTCCACCCCTGTCGTCGCCCCCAACAGATCCCGCACCGTGTTCGCCACCGAGATGAACTCGGGCTTCTCCATCGTCGCGCCGTATTCGCGGTGTGCGGGTAGGTCCACGTCGAGAATGTCCACGATCCGGCCGGGCCGAGGGCTCATGACCACCACGCGGTTGGCGAGGTAAACGGCTTCGGCCACGGAGTGGGTGACCAGCATGACCGTCGTGCCGGTTTCTCGCCAGATACGGTGCAGTTCGACGTTCATCTTCTCGCGGGTGAGCGCATCGAGGGCGCCGAAGGGCTCGTCCATCAGCAGAACTTCGGGTTCGTGTAGCAGAGCCCGGCAGAGGGAGACGCGTTGCTGCATGCCTCCGGACAACTCGTGAGGAAGCGCCCCTTCGAAGCCGGTCAGACCTGTCATCTCGATGAGCTGATCGGCCTTGGCCGCTGCGGCCTTCTTGTTCATACCGCGCATCTCACCCTGAAGCAGGATGTTCTTGCGGACTGTTCGCCATTCGAGCAGTGCGGCGCGCTGGAAGACGTAGCCGATGTTGCGTTGGGGTCCTTTGACTTGCTTGCCGGCGAGTTCGACGGATCCGCGGGAGGCGCCGGTCAGGCCGGCGACCACTTTCAACAGCGTCGACTTGCCGCAGCCCGAAGGTCCTGCGATGGAGACGAACTCGCCCTTACCCACGGTGAGGTCGACATCGGACAGTGCCGTGACATCGCCCCGCTTGGACGAGAATTGGACAGTGAGGTTGTCCACCGTGACGGCGGTGTCGGTGACGGTTGTCGGACGTTCCGATAAAGATGCGCTCATGTGCTCGCTCATTCCTTGTTGGAGGTGAAGGAGGAGTCCCAGTACTTCGACGGCTCAGCTCCGACCTCGGTCAGACCGGCGTCACCGAGGATGGAGATGGTGTTGGTCCAGTCCTGCTCGGCATTGACGCCGGGAGCCTGGCCCTCGGTGTTGGCGGTGGAGAGCAGCGGGATGGTCTCCTGCCACTGCTGCAGCAGCACCGACTCCGGCGGGGTCTGCGGGTCCTTGCCCACCATGGCTTTCACGGCCTCTTCGGGGTTGGCGATGGCGGCTTCGAACGACTCGATGGTGGCGTCGACCATGGCTTGAGCAAGCTCGGGGGAGCGCTCGATCGTCGACGTGTTGGCGATGAGGCCGTTGCTGAAGAAGTTCAGCCCCTCGTCGGAGTATCGGAAGTAGCGCATCTCCTTGCCCGACTTGTTGGCGATGTTCGGGCCCTGGTCGTGCGCGAAGCCGATGAGACCGTCCACCTGGCCGGAGAGCATGGCGGCGATCTTCCCCGCCGAGTCCAGACTTTGTTGCTTGACCTGATCCTCGGGTACCCCCGCGCGTTCGAGGAAAATCGGGAAGGTGGTGGTGGGGGCGTCACCGGCGGATACGGCGATGGTCTTGCCCGCGAGGTCCGCGGTGCTCTGAATGGGTCCGTCGGCGTAGACCTGCACAGCGGACGGCGTCGTCTGCAGGAAGACGCCGAGACTCTTGACCTTCACGCCCTTGTCGATGTTCGACATGACGGCGGCGGAATCCGCCCAGCCGAAGTCGGTCTGGTTCGAGCCTGCGGCCTGAGCGGTCTTGGTCGAGCCCTGGCCTGCGGTGATGGTGAGGTCGATGCCGTGCTTCGCGAAAATCCCCTCTTGGACACCGTAATAGAACGGAGCGTGCTCGCCGTACGGATACCAGTTGAGCATCAGCGAGGACGCGGTTGTCTCCCCGTCGGCGCCGGGCGCCTTCTCCGTGCCGCCGCCACCGCCGCCACATCCGGCGAGAGCGAGCGACGCGGCTACCGCGGCGACGAGGGCAGTCTTGAGTTTCATGCGAGTCTTCTTTCGATGAGGTGTAAGGGGAGGCTGCCGAATCACACTGCGCCGACGGACGCGGTGGAGCGGCGAGATGCGTGCCAGGGGATGAGGAACTTCTCGGCGACCTCGATGATGAGGAACAAAATGATGCCGAGTAGAGACATGATGATGAGTGCGGCGAAAAGCATTGCGGTGTCGATGTTTCCGTTGGCCTGGAGAATCACGTATCCGAGTCCCTCGTTGGCGCCCACGAACTCACCGACCACCGCACCGGTCACTGCGAGCGTCGCCGCGATCTTGAGGCCGGACATCAACTGTGGCAGGGATGCGGGAAAGCGCACCTTGCAGAACGTCTTCCACTTGCTCGCGCCCATCGTGGACGTCAACTCCAAAATTTCGGGGTCGACGGACCGAAGACCCGCCATGCCGGCGATGACGATGGGGAAGAACGCCATGAGTACAGCGACGAGGATTTTGGGGCTGGCACCGAAGCCGAGCCACACGACGAACAGTGGGGCAATCGCGATTTTGGGGATGACCTGCGCGAACAGAATCAGCGGGTACATCGTCTTTTCGAGGGACGACGAATAGAGCATCATCACTGCGACGGCGATACCGACCAGTCCGGCGATGACGAAACCTGCGACGGTTTCGTAGGTGGTCACCCAGGTGTGGCCGGCGAGATAGGACGCGTTGTCCACCATCGTCGACCAGGTGTCACCGGGAGACGGAAGAATGTAGGGCGCAACGAGTCCGGAAGCGGTCACCGCCCACCAGGCGGCTACCAGAACGGCGACGAGGGCGAGGGGACGCCACAGGCCGGACCAGGTGTTGCGGAACGAGGGAAACCGTCGACGACGCGTCGGCGCGGGATGTGGCGCCGGCGGTGCAGTGGGACGGGCCTCAGCTGACGTTGTTACCGCCATGAGTAGTCCTCAAGCTAGTAATGGTGCGGGCTCGGTTGCTCCCGCTGGGAATGCGCTTTCCGAAGCTGAGGACGAACATAGTGTGATGGGGCGCACAGTGTCAAGGAATTCGGACACTTACCTGCTCAGAGCGCTGCTTGCTCTCAGAATCACTGCGCCAGGGGCGAACTCGTGGGTGTCACGCGAGGACTCTGCGGGATCGAGGGCGAGTTCGACTGCTCGCTTGCCGATGTCGACGAGTGACAGTGCCACCGTCGTCAAGCTGGGGACATGGTCGCGAAGGGTAGGGATGTCGTCGAACCCGGCCACGCATACGTCGGTGGGAACGTCGAGACCGAGCTCGCGCCACGCGGCGATGGCACCGATGGCCATGACGTCGGTAACGGCAAAGACACACGGCGGAGTTCCGTGACCCGGCGTCAGCTCGAGTGCCGGCGCGAGTCGCCGGGCGGCGCTGTAGCCGCCGTCGCGGGAGAAGTCGCCTGCGATCTCGATTTCGGGCGTCACGCCGTGCCGGCAGAGGGCATCGACGAACCCGTTGCGACGGTCTGCGGAGGTGCGGATGTTGCCCGGTCCGCCGATGACGGCGAAGCGGCGGTGGCCGAGCTCGTACAGCGCCTCAGCCAATGCTGCTGATGCAGAACGATTTTCGGGTTCCACCGCAGATCCGAAGGGCAGTGGTTGTCCGATGACCACAACGCGGCCACCGTTGTCGCGATAGGTCGCGAACTCGCGCTCCAATGTGCGGTCCAGGTCCCCGCTCTGACGGGAGCCGGCCAAGATGATCGCGTCGGCACGGTGGGAGATGAACGTACTCACCGACTGGCGCTCGATGTCGAAGTCACGTTCAGTGCTGGCGAGGAGCACGAGTTTCCCTGCGTTGCGCGCCTCGTTCTGGACTCCGCGGACGATGGAGGAGAAGTATGGATCGGCGACATCGTGCACGATCAGCCCGATCAGTCCCGTCGACGCCCGTGCCAGGGCCTGTGCCTGGGCGTTCGCCACGTACCCGAGTTGTGTTGCCACGGCGCGAACTCGGTCGGCTACTCCTTCGCCTGGAACGCGCGATGACCCGTTCAGCACCCTCGACGCGGTCGCCTGGGAGACGCCGGCTGCTGCGGCCACGTCACGTAAACGCACTGCTGCCATGTCACCCCCTGCTGCCTGTTGACCAATCGTCGTTGACAGCATAGCTTGGAAAGCGCATTCCGAAGCTGACTTTCCTCCCCGACGTGTGCCGACTTTCCGCTGCACCGTCTCAACAGGTCCTGTCGTGGGCTTTCACCGGCCCGTATCCCTCTGCACAGACAAGGCAATTCGAATGCCCCAGACCACCCGAACCCTGCGCATCGCCATGAACGGCGTCACCGGCCGCATGGGTTATCGCCAACACCTTCTGCGGTCCATCCTGCCGATTCGCGACACCGGCGGACTTCTACTCGACGACGGCACCCGCGTGCAGATCGAGCCAATTCTCGTCGGTCGCAACGAAGCGAAGCTGCAGGAGCTGTGCGAGAAGCACGGCATCACCGAATGGTCGACGGACAGCGCCGCGGTCATCGAGGACGCATCCATCGACATCTATTTCGACGCCCAAGTGACCTCGCGCCGCGCAGAAGCGCTGTCGTCCGCCATGAAGGCCGGCAAGCACGTCTTCACGGAAAAGCCCACGGCAGAAACGCTGACCGAGGCCATCGAACTTGCGCGTATCGCGCAGAACGCGGGAGTCACCGCCGGCGTGGTGCACGACAAGCTCTACCTTCCCGGGCTGGTGAAACTCAAGCGCCTGGTCGACGAGGGCTTCTTCGGACGCATCCTCTCCCTCCGAGGCGAATTCGGATACTGGGTCTTCGAAGGCGACGGGCAACCCGCTCAACGCCCGAGCTGGAACTACCGGGCGCAGGACGGTGGCGGCATCGTCATCGACATGTTCTGCCACTGGAACTACGTGCTCGAAAGCATTCTGGGGAAGGTCGAGACCGTCACCGCGAAGGCCGCCACCCACATTCCGACGCGCTGGGACGAGCAGGGCAAGGAATACGCCGCCACCGCCGACGACGCGGCCTACGGAATCTTCGAGATGGAAAACGGCGTTGTCGCGCAGATCAACTCGTCGTGGGCCGTGCGGGTGTTCCGCGACGAGCTCGTCGAGTTCCAGGTCGACGGCACACACGGTTCCGCCGTTGCGGGGCTGCGCAAGTGCGTCGCGCAGCACCGCTCGCACACCCCGAAGCCCGTCTGGAATCCCGACCTCCCCGTCACCGAGCCGTTTCGCGACCAATGGCTCGAGGTCCCCGCGAACGCCGACCTCGACAACGGATTCAAACTGCAGTGGGAAGAATTCCTGCGCGACGTCATCGCCGCTCGACCGCACCGTTTCGGGTTGCTGTCCGCCGCCAGAGGCGTTCAGCTGGCCGAGCTCGGGTTGCGCAGCTCGGCCGAAGGTCGCCGCCTCGACGTTCCTGAGATCGCGCTGTGACCGCCGTCGACTCGCGGATCGACATCGCGCTGCCCGGTCACGGCGTCTACGAGCTCGGCGAGCCCGGCGAGTGGACGAAACCCGCCTCGCCGATCACCTCGCGCATCGCTTACGCGGCAGCGCATGTCATTCCACGCGCAACGGGAGACAACACTCCCGGCGCAGCCGCGGACATCGACTGGGACGCGACCCTGTCGTATCGCCACGAACTGTGGTCCTACGGACTCGGTGTCGCGGATGCGATGGACACCGCGCAGCGCGGTATGGGCCTCGACTGGGCGGCAACGTCCGAGTTGATTCGTCGGTCCGGTGCCGAAGCTGTTCGCGTCGGCGGACTGCTGGCGTGTGGCGCCGGTACGGATCAACTGGACTTGGAGACCCTGCCGTCCGGACGGGTCGGTCTCTCCCGCGTCCTCGACGCGTACCGGGAACAGATTGCGGTGGTGACCGAGTCGGGCGCGAAGGTCATCGTCATGGCCTCGCGGGCGCTCGCGCGGGTGGCGACGTCACCGGACGACTACCTCGCCGTCTACTCGACTCTGCTCGACGAGGTCGATCGACCCGTCGTATTGCATTGGCTCGGAACGATGTTCGACCCGGCGCTCGACGGCTACTGGGGTAGCTCCGTTATCGACGAGGCGACCGCGACCTTCCGTGAGCTGATCGATACGCACGCGGCGAAGGTCGACGGCGTCAAGGTGTCACTGTTGAACGCCGAGCACGAGGTTTCGTTGCGGGCCGCGCTGCCCGATGGCGTGCGCCTCTACACCGGTGACGACTTCAACTATCCCGAGCTCATCATCGGTGACGGGCAGCATCATTCGGATGCGTTGCTCGGCATCTTCGCCGGCATCTACCCCGCCGCGTCGACGGCCTTGCAAGAACTCGATCGCGGGAACACGACTCGCGCCGAGGAGATCCTGCGCTCGACACAGGAACTCGGGCGGCACATCTTCTCCGCTCCCACGTACTACTACAAAACGGGAATCGCGTTCCTGTCGTGGCTGAACGGCAAGCAACCGGGCTTCTCCATGGTGGGCGGACTGGCGTCGGGACGCAGCGTCGAGCATCTGACGGAGTTGTTCGTGCTTGCCGATCGTGCGGGGCTGCTGGCCGATCCGCCGCTCGCCGCCCATCGCATGGCACTGTTCCTCGAACTGAACGGGGTGTTGTCATGACCGACGACCCGTATGCGTTGCTCTCTCTCAACACCAAGACGACGAACAGCTGGACGTTGAAGGAGTGCGTCGATGCTGCCGCCCGAGCCGGACTCGGTGCGATCGGACCGTGGCGTGACCGAGTGCAGGAGGCAGGGGTCTCCGAGTCGGCGAAGATGATTTCCGATGCGGGACTTCGGGTATCGAGCCTCTGCCGCGGCGGCTTCCTCACGGGGTTGACCGACGACGGCCTCGACGACAACCGTCGGGCACTCGACGAAGCGGCGGAACTCGGCGCGCCCGAACTGGTGATGGTGATGGGCGGTATTCCCGATCGCGATCTGGTCGGTGCGCGCCAACGAGTGGAGGATCGCCTGGCTCAGCTCGTCCCATATGCGCTGGAGCGTGGTGTGCGCATCGCGTTGGAACCGCTGCACCCGATGTTCGTGGCCGATCGTGCCGTCGTCTCGACGCTGGGTCAGGCACTGTCGATGGCGGAGCCACACCCGGTCGCGGCGGTGGGCGTCGTGGTCGACACCTTCCACGTGTGGTGGGACCCGGAACTGGAATTGCAGATCCGAACGGCAGGTGAAAGGGGACGAATCAGCTCCTATCAGGTGTGTGACTGGTTGGTGCCGATGGAGGCCGATCCACTGCTTTCACGCGGAATGATGGGTGATGGTGTGATCGACTTCGGCACCATCGGCCAGTGGGTCCGCAGCGCAGGTTATCGAGGCGACGTCGAAGTGGAGATCTTCAATGCCGATGTGTGGGCTGCGGACGGGGACTACGTGATCGAGACGATGAAGCGGCGGTTCCGTGATCTGGTGCTGCCCAGCCTGATCGGGTGAGGGTTCTTTTCGCCCCCGACTCGTTCAAGGGCACCATCGACGCCGTCGACGCTGCAGCCGCGTTGATGGAAGGGTGGGCGTCTGTTCGAGATGCAGACGATCTGGTGTCGATGCCCCAGGCCGACGGTGGCGAAGGCACGCTCGACGTGCTCGCGGCGTGCTCCGCCGGTTCGGAGTGGTCACGTGCGCGCGGTGTGTGCGGCCCGGATGGACGTGCGGTCGATGCGCGGTGGCTGGTGCTGGCAGACGGCCGGGCAGTGGTCGAACTGGCCGAATCGTCGGGGATTGCGATGATGGCTTCGTTGGACCCGTTCGGTGCCACGACCCGCGGGCTCGGCCAGGTGATCGCGGCCTCGGGGTGCGATCAGATCTCGGTGGCGCTGGGAAGTTCGGCGTCGACCGATGGCGGTCTCGGAGTGCTTCGGGCGCTGGGGGTTCGAGTGCTCGACGCGGCTGGCCGTGACGTTTCGGAAGGCGCCGCCGGGTTGGTTCGTGCTCGGTCCGTCGATGCGTCGGGCCTGATGTCGGTGCCGTCGGACATCGAGTTGCTGACCGACACACGCGCTGTGCTGTTCGGAACCGATGGTGCTGCACAGGTTTTCGGGCCGCAGAAGGGAGCGTCGGCCGCGGACGTCGGGGTACTGGACGAGGCATTGGAGCGATGGGCAGAGTTGCTTGGAGACGCAGGATTGGTGGCCGACCCTCTCATGCCGGGCACGGGAGCCGCCGGCGGGGTAGGTTTCGGACTCGTCGCGCTGGGAGCCCGAGTCGTCGGCGGGGCGCAGCGGGTGTCCGAGCTGACGGGGCTGAAGCTTGCGGTGCCCACCGCGGACCTGGTGGTGACGGGTGAGGGGAGGTTCGATCGCACATCGTTGACCGGAAAGCTCGTCGGGCACGTCGTTCAGATGTGCACCAGCGCTGCCGTTCCGGTCGCAGTAGTTGCCGGTGCCGTCGACTCCGATGACGACGTGCGAACCGTCTCGTTGACCGAGCTCGCGGGGAGCGCCGAGGCGGCGATGGGGGACGCGCACCGGTGGTTGGTGGCGGCAGGGCGGGAATTGGCTAGGGCGATAGAAACTGAACTCGCAGAACGCTTACGCCTCAGAGCACGGTGAACGAGTCGATCGACAGGAAGAAGCCCTTCTCTCCCGGCCCACCGACCTGCGTGCACGTCAATCCGTTCTCGGCCGATGCACACGTGACGGTGCGGCCACTGGGAAGCGAGAAGACGGCACTGTCCCCGTACTCGAGGGTGTTGGGTGAGTCGTATCCTTCGCCCTGAATGATCGTCGCGCACGGCTGTGGACCGCTGGGGAACCAGCCGAAGCGATTCGCGCGACTTTGTTCGACGTCGGGGTAGAAGCCACACAGCGACGCGGTGGTGACTGTGTGCGGGTGTCCCTCGGTCTGGCAGATGAAGTTGCCGTCGATGACGCGGCACTGAATCTGCTTGGACGGGGTCGCGAACGAGTACCGCGACCCGTCGGTGAAGTTCGAAGCGGGAAGTGGCGCAGGCGACGTCGCCTGGCTGGTCGGGGCGGCGGGTGCCGGCGTGTCCGCAGCGTCGGTCGCGTCGGTCGCGGGATCGGGCGTCGCAGCGTCGCCGGTCGTGTCGGGCACGGTCACCGTCACTGTCGGCGCGGGACTCGAGTCGGGTTCTGACGAGCAACTCGCAGTTGCGATGGCCAAGGCCACGGCCGCCATGGCCACCGCGGTGCGTCGTGCGAACCTGTTCATGAATCCTCCCGAGGCGTCCGTCATGTGTTCACAGTGTCGCCATGACCGGGAGATTCGTTACCGAGGCATACGTCCTTGTGGTGCCGGTCGAACAGACGCCTCGCTGTCAGGCGCGGAACCCCGCAGCCGATTGGACCTACCCCCCGGCGATCTGAGGGACAGGAACCACATCAACGCGGTCGAGTGCTCGCCCTCGTGGGCGTCGACGAATCGCGAGGTTCCGTACCAGGACAGTTACCTGGAGGGGGTCACTTCTGGAGCGATCCGAGCTTCTCGATCAGCGCATCGGCTGCGGCGGACGAGGACGCGGGGTTCTGCCCGGTGATGAGGAGTCCGTCTTCGACGACGTACGACGCCCAGTCGTCGCCCTTGGAGAAGTTGCCGCCGAGCTTGGTGAGCTCGTCTTCGAGGAGGAACGGGACGACGTCGGTCAACTGGACGCCCTCTTCCTCGCTGTTGGTGAACCCGGTGACCTTCTTGCCCTGCACCAGCGGGGTGCCGTCTTCGTTGCGGACACGTCGCAGCACGCCGGGTGCGTGGCAGACGAGGGCGACGGGTTTGCCTGAGCGCAAGGTGTTTTCGATGAGGTGGATGGAGTCCTCGTCCTCAGCGAGGTCCCACAGGGGGCCGTGGCCGCCGGGGTAGAAGACGGTGTCGAAGTCGTCCGGGGACACCGAGTCGAGCCGGACCGTGTTCGCGAGTGCGGACTGGGCGTCGGTGTCGTCGTCGAAGCGGCGGGTCTGATCGGTCTGGGCATCGGGCTCGCTGCTCTTCGGATCGAGTGGGGGCTGGCCGCCCTTGGGTGAGGCGAGCGTGACGTCGGCGCCCGAGTCGATAAAGCGGTAGTACGGGGCCGCGAACTCCTCGAGCCAGAAGCCGGTCTTGTTGCCGGTGTCGCCCAGCTCGTCGTGGGAGGTGAGGACCATCAGTACTTTCATCGTGAACTCCTGTGTTCGTCGCGGGGCTGTCGGTGTTGAGTGTTCCCATCCTGGCCGGGTTCGAACCCCGTGGTTCGAGGTGGCTAGCAGGAACACATACGGCTCTCGGGAAGCCCACCGCCATAGAATTCCGCTCATGGAGATCACGGTGACGCTGGAGCACGTCGAGCCTGCGGTCTGGCGACGGTTCACCCTGCCCTCCGGCGCGACCTTGCCTGAGCTGCATGAAGTCCTGCAGGACGTCTTGGGTTGGGAGGACCGGCACCTACACGCATTCGTCACAGGCAACGGTCAGCGATACGAGATGCAGGTGTCCCTCGACGAATGGGACCACGGTGAGGACCTCGTCGAGGACGGTGTTCGCGTCGACGAGCTACTCGGTGACGGTCTCGAATACGAGTACGACTTCGGTGACGGGTGGAAACACCAGCTGGTCTGCGACAGCACCGTCGCCGATGACGGTCCTCCGAAATGTCTGGCCGGGGAGCGTGCGTGTCCACCCGAAGACTGCGGTGGACCGCATGGGTACGAGGAGCTGCTGGCGACACTCGCAGACCCGAGCCACCCCGAACACGAGCATATGAAGAACTGGGCAGGCGACTTCGCCAGCGAGCGGTTCGATGTGGACGAGGCGAACCGTCGGATCGCTGCACGGCAAGAAATCGCGGGACTGGCTGCGCATGCGCCGAAGCTGCTGCCGGTGCTCGACCGCGCACCTCTCCGCTATCACCCCAAACTGATCGATGCGCTGCGCCGGGTTGACTTCGGCGGCGCACCCGTCGACCCGGTCGTCGCAGCCGTCGCGATGGAGAAGATGACGTGGATGCTCGGTCGTCTCGGCAGCGACGGACTCGGGCTCACCGCCGCGGGTTACCTCGCACCCAAGGACGTCGTCGCAATCCGTGACGAGCTGGACTGGGGGCGCGAGTGGATCGGGGGGTCGAATCGGGAAGTGGACAATCAACCGGTCCACTGGCTCCGGCACGCGATGACCAACCTCGGGTTGGCGCGCGTGCTGAAGGGTCGACTGGTACGCACTCGCATGGGTGCAGCGCTCGCCGAAGACCCGGTCAAGTTATGGGTCCACGCCACCAGCAGGATGCCTGTCGGTCGCGAGGACTCCGAGAAGGAATCAGGTGTCCTCCTGATCGCCGCCGTCGCTGCAGGAATGATTGGAGGCGAACGCAATTCGCTCATGTTGCAGAGCATGGAAATCGGCGGCTGGAGAATTCCCGACCGTCAACGCAGCTACATGCAGTACGTCGCCCGCCCCACGCTGGACCTCCTGACGCTGATCGGCGCTGTCCCGTGGACGCTCGGCCGCGACAGTGAGATCCCGGAGTGGGGTCGCAGGTTCGCGGCTGATGCGTTGGTGGGCTGAGCCGCGCGCCTCGACGGTAGTTATCCACAGGTAGTTCGAGAGCAAACCGCTAGCGTATTCAATCCAACGGTTGACAACAGAACCGACGACGCGCACACTGATACTCAACCGAAAGGTTGAACATGACCGATCCACTGTCCAAAGTATTTGCAGCACTCAGTGATCCGATCCGCCGCGACATGGTGGGCAGGCTGTCCGACGCCGATGCGACGGTCAGCGAACTCGCCGAGCAGTACGACGTGAGCATGCAGGCCGTCTCCAAGCACCTCAAAGTGCTCGAGCGTGCCGGCTTGGTCAGTCGTGGCCGAGTAGCACAGACACGCCCCGTGCACCTCGAAGCGGAGGTCTTCGATCTGATGACGAAATGGATTGAGCGGTACCGCATCCGGGCCGAACAGCGCTACCAGCGCCTGGATGCAGTGCTTGCCGAGATGAACGAGAAACCACACCGAAAGGACACCGCATCATGAACGTTCGCGAGGCCACCATCGAGGCCGATGCCACACTGCCGATCATTCGCATCACCCGCGATTTCGACGCCACCCCAGCCCAATTGATGCGCGCGCATACCGATCCCGCAGTGTTCTCCCAATGGGTCGGACCTCGCGGCATGGACACCGAAATTCTCGAGTGGGACGCTCGCAACGGAGGTGCGTGGCGCTACGTTGCGCGCCAAGACGGTGAGGAATACGGGTTCCGCGGCTGCTTCCACACCGTCTCCGACGACGTCATCGTCCAGACCTTCACGTGGGAAGGCCAACCCGACGGCGTCTCGCTGGAGACCCTGCGCTTCGAGGATCTCGGCGACGGTCGTACCCGCTTGCGTGCCCAGTCGTTGGTCGACAGCTTCGAAAGCCGCGACGGCTGGCTGGCCTCGGGCATGGAGGCCGGCGTCAACGACGGCTATGCGCAGCTGGACGCGCTACTGGGCGAACTCTGATGGGTGCGATCGCAGAACTGTCACCCGCCGAACGTCACGCGGTGTTCGCAGCCGGATTCGGTGAACACGTTGCACAGGTGACTGATTGGGGCATGCCGACCCCGGTGGATGGATGGGTCGCGCGCGACGTCGTCGAGCACCTGATCGGGTGGTCACGCGGATTCCTGCGTGCGGGAGGTCTCGAGCTCGCGGTCGACCCGCAGACGTCCGTAGACCCAGTAGCAGCGTGGTCTGCTCACAGCGCAGATATTCAGTCGTTGCTCGACGGGCCCGATGCAACCGCGTCGTTCACCCATCCGTTCGCCGGAACGCACGCGCTCGCCGATGCCATCGACCGCTTCTACTCGACGGACGTCTACATGCACACATGGGACCTTGCGACGGCGCGAGGCGTCGACAGTGGGCTCGACCCAGACTTCGCCGCTCAGGTGGTCGACGGTATGGCAGGCATCGAGGAGATGCTGAGGTCGTCGGGTCAGTACGGCCCCGCGGTGCCTGTGCCGACCGACGCGGACCCGGTGACGCGGTTGGTCGGGTTCATCGGGCGAGATCCGCAGTGGACCCGGTGACGCTCGGGAACGCCGCGGTCACTTGACCAAACGACCAGATACCGGGTACTGACTCACTGTGCTCTCGCCGCCAGGAACGCCTCCGGGTCGATCAGATCCGCCTGCCCCACAATCGAACCCAGGTCCGCGATCCGCTCTACCCCGGTCAGCACCATCTCCTCTTCGACAGTGCCTTCGGCGTAGGCGTAGTAGCAGGTGGACGTCGTGTGCTGGTGGTCCTTGTCGATCCGGTTCGCGCGGCCCTCGATCTGGCGGATGTCGATGGGCGTCCACCGCGGGTCGTGGATGAGGGTGACGCGCGGGGCGAGGGTCGAGGTCGTGCCCTCGGGAAGAAGTAGCTCGTTGGTGTGCAGGTTGATGGCACTGGTCGTGGTGGAGATGATGACGGCGGCGTCCCCGGTCTGGAATCTGCGGATCTCGCGCTCCTGGTCGGGGCTGCTCATGCTGCCGTCGACCACGGCGACGGCGAGACCTTCGTCGCGCAACGTCTCGGCAAGCGCTGCAACAGTTTCGCGGTAGAACGCCGACACGAACACCTGGTTGCCGGCCTTGACCCAGGTGCGCACCTGATCTGCCGATGCCTCGATGCGTAGGTATGAACACTTCTGCCGGAAGCGCAGGGTGGCAGACCGGAGACTCGGATTCTTCTGCAGCACCCGATTCTTGTAGACCGGCAGTCCCACTTCCTTGCGGTAGTCGAGCCACGCGGAGTTGTAGAGCCGTTTCTGCGCGGCGGTGAGTTCCTGGCCGAGCGGTTCACGCGGGGTAGGCGGTGAGGGACGCGAAATCGACCACGGCACAGCCCCTCCCGAGAGCCAGCCGTGGACGGACGCGATGTCGCGTGCACGTTCGGCGGCGTCCGCGGGTTCCCATCGCCACGTCGCCAACCCGGTCGAGGCTTTGCCCGCTTTGATCGCGAAGCCGGACTCCTGAAGGAACTGTGCCCATTTCACGGTGAGGGCGTAGCCGAGGGAATCGTCGTCGCCGATGATCTCGGTGCCGCGTGACTGCTCGATCGCCCGCGCCATGTACGCGAAGTGCAGCGGTTGGTAGCCCGGTGTCGCGGACATCCACACCACCGCCCGCGCCGCCTCCTGGTACCGCCACAGGATTTGCGACTGCTGCGATTCGATGTTCATCAACGCATGCGACTCGTCGGCGACAACCACGTCGATCTCGAAGCGGAGTTCACCGAGCGTGATGGTCCGTTTGTTCTGTGTCCGTTTGCGTTTGCCCAGATCGGTGTCCTCGGGAACCGTCAGCAGCTTCTTCGTCGACTGGTAGGTGACGAGGAGCCAGCGCTTGCGATCCGGCGGGTCGATGTCCGCCTCGCTGTCGGCGATCGTGCGACGCCACCCCGGCAGCGCACCCTTCGGCGCCACCACCAGTACCGTCCCGATCTCGGCGGCCGACATCTGCCGAACCGCCTCACACACGGCGAGGGTCTTACCGAGGCCGGTCGAATCCATCTGCGTGAAATACGGAAAGCCGTTGTCCAGGGCGGCGAGGTGGCGTCGAACGGATTCGAGTTGGGTCTCGCGCGGCTGCATCGACCGCTCTCTGGTCTCTTCGTCACGCCACGTCTCGTTCGCGTCGTCCTCGAGCCAGCGCTGCAGGCTGTAGGGCATCGACTCGTACGGCTGCAGATACTCCGGCAACTCGGTTCCGTAGTACGCGAACACCCGGGGGCCCGGATACCAGCGAGCTCCCGCGGCACCGGCCGTTGACCGGTCCTCGAACGGGACGTCAAGGACCCAGACACGTTCTCCCGGATCGGGGACGCGTAGGTCGGGGGCAGCGGTCTTGGTGGTTCTACGCGGTGCCCGCTTCTTCGTGGTGCCCTTGAACTTGCGGGCAGCGCTGCTCTGACCGGCTCGGACGGTTCGGGTGGTGGTCGTTCGTTTACGCGGAGGCATCGGATCCAGTCTGTCGGACGGCGGCCCGGCAACAGTAAAGGAGCCCTCCGACACCGCGCCTGTCACAACTCGGCGAGCTACCCGGTCGTAGGGGTGACCGGCAGCCACCTGGGCTTCCGGCAATCCAGCGGAAGTAGTCACCATGCGCATCGTGGTCATCGGCGGAACGGGCCTGATCGGCTCGAAACTCGTCGCAAAGCTGAGCGACGAGGGACACGACGTCATCGCAGCGTCACCCAACTCGGGCGTCGACACCCTCACCGGCGAGGGATTGGCCGAGGTACTCGACGGAGCCGACGTCGTCGTCGACGTGTCGAATTCACCGTCGTTCGAGGACGCGGCCGTTCTCGACTTCTTCACCAGGGCGACGACGAACATACTTGCTGCCGAGGTTGTCGCCGGCGTCGGGCATCACGTTGCGCTGTCGGTGGTGGGGACCGAGCGGCTCGCCGACAGTGGGTATATGCGAGCGAAGGTGAAGCAGGAGAGCCTGATCGCGGAATCCTCGATTCCATACTCGATCGTCCACGCCACCCAGTTCTTCGAGTTTTTCAAGTCCATTGCACGAGGAGCGACGGTCGGCGACGAGGTGCGACTGTCACCCGCTCGCATCCAACCGATGGCTGCCGACGACGTGGCCGAGACCGTCGCACGCGTCACGCTCGGTGCCCCGTCGAACGCGACCGTCGAAGTCGGTGGACCCGAGATCTTCGCACTGAACGAGTTCGTCGCGCACGGACTGAAGGCGCACGGCGACCCACGCACCGTCGTTGCCGACCCGCAGGCACCATACTTCGGCGCGATCCTGACCGACCGCGAACTGATCCCCAACGATGACGCCCAGCGCGTGGAGACGACGTTCGATACGTGGCTCGCCGTCGACGTCGTCAGCGGACCGAAGCCCTGACCTCCCACGACGACGTGGCCGCCGCATGCTGCTCCGGCAACGCGCTCACACTCGGGAGCGTGATGTCGGAGGGCGTGTGGGTGGACATCGACATGGAGGGTCGGGTGTTCGGTCGAGCCGGTGTGGTCGATTTTCTTCTGGCGTTCTGTGCGGAACATGGGACAGTGAGCGTGGGATCAGTGAACGGTCGAGCGGGCCTCGTGCGCCGCGAGGCGAACCGAGTGAACGGAATTGTTGTGTTCTCCCTGCGGCGCAGTCTGATCGATCGGATGTGGTGCGTGCTGGCGCCTGCCAAGCTCGGACATTGGACGGCGTCGTGACATCCGAACTCGATTCAGCCACAGCGCTGTTCATGGATGCGCGTCCACAACTTTTCGGCATCGCCTACCGAATGTTGGGGAGTGCCGGCGAGGCCGAGGACATCGTTCAGGACGCGTGGCTGCGATGGCAGGCGTGTGACCGATCGACGGTGGTGAATCCGGTGGCATTCTTGTCGACGACTACCACGCGGCTGGCGATCAACGCGGTGCAGTCTGCTCGCGCTCGGCGCGAAACCTACGTCGGGCCATGGCTTCCCGAGCCGGTCGACACGAGCAACGATCCTTCGCTGGGTGCTGAACGCGGAGAGGCGCTGGAGTTCGCGGTGCTGATCCTCCTGGAGAAGCTCTCACCCACCGAGCGAGCTGCGTACGTGCTTCGGGAATCCTTCGAATACCCGTACAGGCAGATCGGGGAGATCATCGAGGTGTCGGAAGCCAATGCGCGCCAACTGGTCACTCGGGCACGTAGACATATCGCCACCGGACGGAGCGCGACGGTGCACGTCGATGACCGGCGTCGGTTGCTGACCGCCTTCGTCGACGCAGCGCAGACCGGCGACCTGGCCTCATTGAAGCGACTCTTCGTGGCCGACGTCGTCAGCTCGTCCGATGGTGGTGGTGTGGTGGGCACTCTCGCCGCTCGCATCCCGGTATGCGGCGACGCGAGGGTGGCGCAGTTCGTTGCGGCATTCGCCTCCCACTTCTGGACGGGCGCCGACATCCGCTGGGTCGAGGCGAACGGTGCGCCGGCGGCGTTGCTGTCGCGCGACGGTGTGCCGTACACATTGGTGACGGCGGAGGTGTCGCCGCAGGGGATCGAGCACGTGATGTGGGTTATGAATCCGTCGAAGCTGGGCGGGTTCGAGAGTGCTTCGCGAGATCGATAGTGCTGCAGGGCTATCGGGAAGAGATAAGGCTCTCGGAAACGTCTTCGCCTCGTCGTACCCTTCGTCAGTCCCGGAAGTAGGACCCGCTCGCCAAGTCGTCCAGCAATGTCGGCCCGGATGGATTCCAGCCCAACATCTTCTGGGTGATGGTGCTGGACCGATCGCCTACGTGGCGCTGCCCTCGAGCTGTCCCACGATCGGGGGTTCGAGCAGACGACGGCCGCCGACATCGCGGAGGCTGCCGGCGTCACCGAGCGAACATTCTTCCGCCACTACTCCGACAAACGCGAAGTGCTGTTCGGCGGGCAGGACTCGCTGCGTCAGGTGTTCGTCGGCGGAGTGGCTGCGGCCCCGGCGGAGTGGTCGGCTGTCGCCATCGTGGAGCACGTGGTCCATTCGATCGAGTCGTACTTCGATGCCGACCACCGGTCGAGTTCGCGCGTGCGCCAGGCTGTCATCGACGCGAATCCTGGCCTGCAGGAGCGCGAGTTGCTGAAGATGGCCTCGCTTGCCAGGGCGACCGCAGTGGCGCTCGGTGAGCGCGGCATTCCCGAGCCGCAGGCAACTCTGGCGGCGGAGTCCGGAGTGACGGCGTTCGGAGTTGCGTACCGGCAGTGGATCGCCGACGAGGAAGAGAGCTCGTTCGCCGCCTTCGTCGGTGAGGTCTTCGGAGTATTGCGGGCGGTGACGAAGGGGTAGTTTTCGAGAGCATTCTGTTCGCTATCGAATGTGCGAACGTCTCTCGATCAAAGCGAACCCGTCACGAAGTATGCGGCGCAACCGCTCCGGATGCGTCAGGTCCGACCATACCCAGCGCACCACATGCAGACCGAGTGCCCTCAGGCGATCCTCCCGAAGCTTCTCTTTCACCAGGGAGCTGTGATCGCCGTACTTGGTCAACCCGTCGAACTCGCCGATCATGAACTCCCAGTCGAAGTCCGTCCAGCCGATGACACCACGTCGGTCCATGAAGGTGTGCTGTAGTCGCGGTGCGGGCACCTCGGGCCACCGCGTCATCAGCGCCCGACTCCACGATTCGCCGATGCTCTCGGTCAGTGGACTCGCGAATTCGACTGCACGCCTCGCCATGGCGAGACCGTGACGTCGGCCCAGTCTCTCGAGCGGTTCGACGAAGTTTGCACCCAGGCGCAGCGCAGACTCCACCGCGCACACTGCTTGATCGAACGTTCCCCGGCATGCGATGTCGAGTGCCGTCCGCGCCGGCGTCGTCACCGGAATCGAGTCCACGACGGTGCAATCCTCTGGGGCCAGGGGGAACCGATACAACTTGCGCCGCGACGACGTCGTTCCGCCTCCGCGCCCGTCTGCGCTTTCGTGAACGCGCGAGCGGTCGGGCCGCAACAATGCGAGACCGTGCAACGCTGCGGCCGACTCGTGGCTGAGCACCCCGCTGATGCCGCGTTCCGCATAGGCCCGGACGGTGACCGCGTACTGCTCGTGCGGTGCCAACGCGTCCCAGTCGCTGCGGGTGACCGTGCATCCGCGCAGGATCGAGGCGCGTTCGCCTCGCATGCGGGCGGTCCGAAGCTGCTGATCAGTGATCCCGGCGGCGAGCGCGGCGCGGCGTGTGAGGTAGTCCACGAGATGGAGTGTGCAGGCAGCTGCTTGTCCGCTCGGCTCGCTGTGCCCAGTTATCCACAGGCGATCAGGCCGTTTCGAGAGCGCTCTGCGAGTTGGAGAGCACTGCAGGGCTAGCGAAGTTGCAAACAGCTCTCGAAATGCTGTGCCACGCGAATGTGGTGGACGAGCGGGCCGGGCTAAGTAGGGATCCGGCTGCTCATAGCAAACGCTATGTCGTTAAGATTTGGTAAGATCACTCATGGCCGGAAATCGACTCAGGGCGGTGGACTACGAGCAGCGGCCGTGGCGTCCCACCACGGAACTCACATCCCGGACGCAGAAGCGCCTGCACACCGGTCCGTACTCCTCCTCGATTCCCGCACGAATTGTCGACTTGGAGTTGGGTCTGGCGACCGACGTGATCGCCGAATCCGAAGATGCCCTGCGCGAGATCGTTCGGTTCGACGAGTACGCATCGCAGAAGTTGGGTCCGGGAGTCGAGCTAGCTCCGATGAGTTCGATTCTGTTGCGCACGGAGAGCGCGGCGTCGTCGCAGATCGAGAATCTGACCGTCGGGGCGCGAGGACTTGCGCTCGCCGAGTTGGGGCTTCCCGCTAATCGAAACGCATCCATCGTTGTAGGAAACGTTCGTGCCATGGAGGCTGCGATCGCCGCGCGTTCGGGCATAGACGCCGGCTCGATCCTGGCGATGCATCGCGCGCTGATGACTCCGACCGGTGACACTCACGCGGGGGAATGGCGACAGGAACAGGTCTGGATCGGGGGGTCGAACGTCGGTCCGCATCGCGCAGCATTCGTACCGCCCCATCATGATCGGCTCGCCGAATCGTTGACCGACCTGTTGGACTTTGCCAGTCGGACCGACCTTCCCGTTCTGCCCCATGTGGCGCTCACGCACGCTCAGTTCGAGACCATTCACCCCTTCACGGACGGCAACGGCAGAACTGGGCGTGCACTGGTCCACGTCATGCTTTACCGCAGCGATGCCGTCCAGCGGGTTACGGTCCCCCTGTCTGCCGGGCTGCTCACCGACACGCGGTCGTACTTCGACAGCCTCGACGCCTACCGAAGTGGCAAGGTGGAGCCCATCGTTCGCAGTTTCAACAACGCGACCTTTCACGCCGTAGCGAATGGACGGCAGTTGGTCGACGACCTGGTGGCAACCCGATTGCACTGGACCGAAAATGTTGTGGCACGCAGTGATTCGGTGGTGTGGGGGGCTGTCGACGCGCTCGTCGGGCAGCCCGTGATAGACAACGCATTCGTGCAGCGAACGTTCGGTGTGAGCGATATGGCTGCGCAACGGGCTATCGACAAATTGGTCGAGGCGCAGGTGCTTCGTCAGACGTCGAAAGGCCGTCGGAACAGAGTCTGGCAAGCCGATGACGTACTCACCGCACTCGACGAGTTCGCGGAGAGGGTGCGTCGGGCTGCGCTGTGAGATTCGCGGAGAGACCGAGACGGACCTCAGTAGTCGCCCGACGACTGACCGGTGACCCCGGTACCGATCCGAGTGAGGTGCACCCGGCGGGAGAGCCTGATGACCGGTCGAAGCATCAGCTGAGCCCACGGAATCCTATACGGCAGTTTCGAACACGATCTCCAACCCATCCTCCTCGTCCCACTGCTCGCCCACCTCGACGAACCCGAAGGTCGCGATCAGGGCGAGCGAGGGCGTGTTGTCGGGGCTGATGGTGGCGCGCACGGTGTGCACGTCCGGGTGTCGCTGCCCGACGCCCAGGAGCGTCTCAACGGACCGTCGTGCATATCCGCGCCTACGAAATTCGGGATCCACTCGGTACCCGATTTCCACCATGCCCGCCTCGTCGGGAGCGCCGTGAAAGCCGGCCACTCCGACCGGAAGGGAGATATCGGGGTCGACGATCAAGCGCGTGATCCATGTTGCGTCCGAAGGTGTCTGCGTGATCTGCCTACTTCGGAGGCGCCAGAGACCGCGGCATTCGATCCCCGCCAGATAGGGCGACACCCGTGGATCCGGATCACCTGCGGCGAGCGTGTACAGCGCGTCTGCCGGGACGGCGTCCAGGTGCATTCCCGATCGATGGTTCCAGGGTGTGCTCGACATCGTCACGACTCGACCCGCATGTCGACCATCACCCGCCAACGATGGCCCTGATGATCACGTAGAACAGCGACGGTCCGAGCAGGCAACCGATTCCGGTGTAGTACGTTGCGGTCATGGCGCCGTACGGAACCAGGCGTTTGTCGGTCGCGGCCAGTCCGCCAGCGACTCCGGACGTGGTGCCCATCAGTCCGCCGTAGGCCATCGCCGATTTTGCGTTGTTCAGCCCGATCAGACGCGCGATGAACGGTGTACCGATCATGACGACAACGGACTTCACGAGACCGGCTGCAACGGACAGTGCGATCACTTCCGAGCTCGCACCCACGGCGGTTCCTGTCACCGGTCCGACGATGTACGTTGCAGCGCCGGCGCCGATGGTCACCAATGATTCGGCGTCCCGGTAGCCGAATGCCGCGGCGATGGCTGCGCCGACGACGAAAGACACTGTCACGCCCAGGATGATCGACAGCACACCGGTGATGCCGGAGCGCTTGATCTCCTTGAGGTCGACGCCGAAGGCGGTGGACACGATGGCGAAGTCGCGCAGCATCGACCCGCCCAGCAGGGCGAGACCGGACAGCACTGCGAAGTCGGCAACGCCCTTCTCGCCCCCGGTGACCGTGCCGCCCCAATAAGCCAGTGCCAGGCCGAAAATGATCGCAATTGCGGACCCGTGCAAACGGCCGCGGGTCAGCGTCTTGGACAGGAATCCGGCCAGCAGCGTCAATGCGCCGACGACTACGAACGCCACCAACAAATCGTTCTTCTCGAAGACCGAGCTGAGCAGTTCCATATCAGGCCTCCTGCTTTTCTTGCTCGGTCAGCGGAGGCAACGGCTCGGACGGTGTGCCGATCTTGGCCAGCACCGGAACCAGAGCGGCGCCGGCAACCAGAGCTCCGAGGCCGGCGAGGATCGCCATCGGTCCGCCGCTGACGGCTGCCGCGACGTTCTGGATCGACGCCATGGCGATGACGATCGGGATGTACATTGCGCTCCAGAAAAAGATTCCCTGTTCACTTGCTTTGGGGAAGTGGCCCTTTCGGCGCAACCATTCGACGGCGAAGATCAACATGATCATCGCGAAGCCGACTCCGCCGACATTGGCATCGATGCCGAGCAGGGCGCCGATGACTTCACCGACAATCGTGCCGGACAGCATGCACAGCGCGAGCGCCGCAACTCCATAGAGAACCATCGTGTACTCCTACGTCGCGGATGTGAACAGATCGGCGTACTGCTTGCGCAGTTCGGCCTTTTGGACTTTGCCCATGACGTTGCGGGGCAGCGCCTCCACGACACGCACAGCTCGGGGATGTTTGAACCGGGCCAGATCGCCGGTGATGTGATCCATCAGTTCGTTGTCCTGCGGGCTCTCGCCCGGATTCGGAACCACCAGGGCGACAATGGTTTCACCGAAATCCGGATGCGGTACGCCGATGACGGCGGATTCGAGCACCTTGGGGTGGCTGTCGATGAGCTCTTCGATCTCGATGGGGTAAATGTTGTATCCCCCCGAAATCACCATGTCCTTGTCACGTCCGACGATGCACAGGTAGCCGTCCTCGTCGAACATGCCCAGATCCCCGGTGATGAAGAAGCCGTCGGAGCGGAACTCCGAGGCCGTCTTCTCGGGCATCTGCCAATAGCCCGCGAAGACGTTGGGGCCGCGTACCTCGATGCTGCCGACCTCGCCGTCCGGCAACGGCTTTGCAGAGTTACGGTCGACGACACGAATCTCCGTACCCGGCAACGCCTTGCCGACGGTTCCGGGTTTGCGGGGTCCGCCCTCGTACGGGTTCGTGCTGTTCATGCCCGTTTCGGTCATGCCGTAGCGCTCGAGAATGGAGTGGCCGGTGCGGGCCGAGAACGCCTTGTGGTCGCTGGCGAGCAGCGGCGCGGACCCCGAGACGAACAGGCGCATCGACGTGCACAGTTCGGGTGTGACCTTCTCGCTGTTCGCGAGCCGGGTATAGAAGGTGGGCACGCCCATCAGGACGGTGGAGTGTGGGAGGAGATCGATGATGGCATCGGCGTCGAACTTGGGCAGGAAGTGCATCGACGCGCCGGCTGCGAGTGTCATGTTGGCGGCAACGAACAGTCCGTGCACGTGAAAGATCGGCAATGCGTGGATCAGTCGGTCCTCGGACGTGAACTGCCACGCGTCGATCAAGGCCTCGCAGTTGGCGGCGAGGTTGCCGTGCGTGAGCACCGCGCCCTTGGAGCGCCCGGTAGTGCCGGAGGTGTAGAGGATGGCGGCAGGGTCATCGGTCGTGGCGTCGAAAATCTGGTCGTCCCGCTCGGTGCCGCTCAGTAGCGATCCGTCGCCCGACTCGCCGAGCGTTTCCAGTACGAGGCTGTCCTCGTACTCGGCGTACTCGCTCACCCGATCGGGCGCGCAGACCAGGACGCGAGGCTGCGCGTCGCCGATGAAATAGCGCATCTCCGAACCGGTGTAGGCAGTGTTCAGCGGCAGGAAGACGCCGCCGACCTGCAGCGTCGCCAGGTACAGCGCAATGGCCTCGGGAGATTTCGATACCTGCATCGCGACGCGGTCTCCCGGCGTCACACCGTCGGCTCGCAGTCGGGCAGCGATCTGCGCGACGACGTCGGAGGTGTCGCGGTAGCCGAGTGTGCGACCATCGGGCAGCTCGAAGAGTGGAGCGTCCGGTCGACGTCGCACCTGCTCGTCGAACAGTCGGAAGATGGTGGTGGCGTGGGTCATCAGCGGTGTTCCTTCTCTGTTGGGAAGCGTGTCGGCGAGCGCCTTCAGAGGACCGTCGACGGCGACCGTGCGCCGCCGCACGAAGTCCTCGTGCCTGCGTTCGAGCTGGTCGGGCTCGTAGAGGTAATTGACCATGGCCCCGTACGACTGCTGGCAGGCCTTGTCGGAGAGGTTCGCCGGCCAGTTCAGTCGCCACACAGTCGCGCCATTTCCGAGGTGGAAGCGGGCGACGGAGTCCACCGGGCGACCGTCGGCGCGTCGCTCGACTGTCAGATACTTCAGCAGGGCGGGAAACAATCGGTCGCCGGCTGCCGCACCGGAGTCCAACTCGGCCGCCAGCTCGGCGTCGCCGGTCTGCGGATCTTCGAGCCACTGCCGGAAGCCGGGGATCGGTGACAGCGTGACGAACCGATGTAGGTGCGGCAGTTGACTTTTCACCTGCTCGATGACCTGTTTGATCAGGGAACTGCCGAACGAGACCCCCGCCAGACCGTCGAGAGCGTTGTTGATCGAATACAGCGCGGCGGTGTCTGCGCTCGACGGGTCGAGGGCGGCAGCAGGTTCCAGTAGTGGACCGATACGGTCGGGCACACCCTGCACCAAAGCGACTTCGACGAAGATCAGCGGCACGTCACCTGTTGCCGGGTGGAAGAAGGCGAAGACGCGGCGGTCCTCGGGTTCGATTCGACGACGAAGTTCCTCTTCGGTCGTCATCGGGTGGACTGATTCGTAGTGCATCAGGTGCCGGTGCAGTTCGATCGGTGAGTCCCAGGTGACCTCGGTCATCTGCAGGAATCCGCGGTTGAACCAGGATTTCAGAAGATGGTGGAAGTCGTGGTCGAGTGCACGCAGGCGCGGGTCGGTGCGCATCAGCCGGCGTAGATCGGACCGCATCTCGACCAGTGCCAATGTCGCGCCGGGCGCGTGGTTGATGCGACGGAGCAACTGCTGGCGAGCCGGCTCGACGGCGTCGAAAAGCTCGATGGTCTGTGCGCTGGTATCGGTGCCGGCGCTGCGGACGCCCTCCCACTGCCGGAAGGCGGCCCGAACTCGGTCGGCGTCGACGTCGTACGCGGTGGTGACGTGCTGGAAGAAGCGCAGCTTGTCGGCATCGTCGAGTCCCGCGTAGTCGGCCAAGGCCTCGGTCGCAACGGCGCGAATCGACGCCTCACCGACGTCGCTCATCAGGATTTCGCATGCTTCGAGCAGCGCGTTCAGTGGTTGGCCGTGTTCGGATTCCATGGCACGTCCTTGTCCAAGCGGTATATTTCGAAGCGCGTGATATATATAACAGCGACGGTAGCGGATAATTGTGAGCTGCACCACCCCTTGGATCGGTTAATCTATTTCGCAGGAGGTGGCCATGATTCGAGTTCCCGAATCCCAGCGAGTGCGCGATGCGCTGGAGAACGCCGTCCTCGACGGCCACTACCGGCCGGGCGCACGCCTCGATCCGACCCAACTCGAAAAAGAGTTCGGCTGCTCACGCACGCCCATCCGTGAGGCGCTGCAGGCGCTCGAGCGGTCGGGTCTGGTGCAAATTCGTCCCAAGCAAGGCACGTACGTCACCGAACTCGGTATCTCGGAAGTGGCCGAGCGTTTCGAGGTGATGGCCGAACTGGAGGGCATGGCTGCGCGACTCGCGGCGGGCCGTATCGAACGCGACGCACTCGCCGAACTCGAAGTGGCACTGCAGGAATGCGAGGAGCACGCAATCAGCGGCAACGCGGATGCGTACTACTACGCGAACGCGCGCTTCCACGGCATCATCAACGATTCGTGTGGCAACGACTACCTGCGTCAACAGGCATTTGCGTTGAAGCGGGTACTGCAGCCCTACCGACGACTCCAGTTGCGTGTACCCGACAGGATGCGGCGGTCGATGGCAGAACACCGGGTCATTGCCGACGCGATCGCCCGCGGAGACGCGGCTGCCGCCGAGACCGCGGCACGGGACCACGTATTGGTTCAGGTGAAGGAGTTCAGCAACCTCGTGCGAACGTGGCGCCAGTTGTCGGCGAGCTGACTCACAGATCCTCGATATCGATCAGCCCGTCCTGCAGTGCCCGGCACAGCAACGATGCCTTGGTCGACGCGGACCGCCCACAGTCCTCGTACTTGTCCCGGATTCTCGCGATGTGCGTGCTGAGCGTCGAGGGCGCGATGAACAACCGCCGCGCGGCCTTGCTTTTCGAATCACACAACAACCATTCCCGCAGTACTGCTATTTCGCGGGGGCTCAGGGCGGGCCGTTCGAACGGCGGCGAAAGCGGGGGAGCGGTCACCCTCGGAACGCTAGTGAGGGCGGCCCGGAACGGACAGACGCGACTTTTCGTGACACCAGTTCGGGGGTCACGGTTACGTGCTGAAAGTATCGACTCCGTTCGCGTCGATGCTGATTCGCCTCGACGACGAATCCTCGACGTAGACCGACGCCACCGTCTCGCGGCCCGGCGGGAGAATTCGCACTCGCACCGCGCCGGACTGAGCCGACGCCAGGACCGTTGCCACCTGAGATCGCACGCGATCGACCACCCAGGGGTCCGCGTCGTCCAGACCTCCATCATCGATCAGAAGGACTTCGACCCCACGTCGACGGGCTTCGAGTGCGGCCTCGTCGACCAGCGGTGTCGACAGAGCCGGTGCACGGAGATGATCCCGCAGATGAGCTTCCAACAGCTCGCACTCGATGCGCTCGTGGACGGTGAGTGGAATGTCGCTGGCTATTCGGGTCAGGAGCGGCCTGGCCAGACGGTCGAGCCGATTGCGTTGCTCGGTGCGCTCGGCAACGGCTGCTGCCAACGCGGACTGTTCTTCGATCTGCCGCTCCGACCGGGCGCGCAACGTGAACACGGCCTTTGCGGTGGGACGGAGGGTGAAGGACAGGATTGTGGCCATCGCCAAGGGGGTGGCGTCGATGACGACCTTGCCCGCTTCTGCGGCGAATGTGCTTCCTGTCCAGGATCCCCATGCGCCGTAGATCGCGATCATCGCAAACAGGCTGAGCCATGGTGGAATTCGCCGACCCCGAACGCACATGAAACACAGAACGGTGGTCGCTGCTCCGTGGGTCCAGCCTTGTAGGGGCGTCACCATCGGGACGGGGAGCACCCACAGCACAAGTACCGATGCGAGCGGTCCGATCGAGGACAGTGCGAGAGTTGTGCTGCGCGGCAACGGATCACCGGGCGCTGCGATCAACGCGATCACCCCGGCGGAGATGAGCGCCACCGCCCCGACGACGGGCCAGACGGAGCTGACACCCTGAAGGTTCGCGAAGGCTGACACCGAGATCGCGACGATGTACACGACGACAACTACCTTGGCTGCCTGCGTGTGCATCCCGAGGAGGGTGCGAACGTCCTGCTCCGGCGTCACTGTGCGGCTGTCCAGGACACACTGACGCGGGTGCCGTGATCGGGGCGCGAGACGACGGACGACGAGCCACCGGGAAGTTGGCGCAACCGTCCGTGAATGCTCACCGCAATTCCCAACCGGTGTGGAGGAACGCTCGCCGGATCGAAGCCCACGCCGTCGTCGGCGATCTCGATCCGAAGTGAAGGACCCTCCGCCAGGGCGACACGGACTGATCGCGTCGTTAATGGACCGGCGTGAACAACGCTGTTACGGAGCGCTTCCGACGTCGCCGACGCCAGGGTGCGGACAACCCCGGCGGGGAAGACGACATCAGGCAGCTGAGTGTCGACGTCGACGCGCAGACCCGGGTCGATGGCGGCCACCACCGCCTGGATCACCGCCACGCTCTGCGCAGCACCGAGTTGCTGATCGTCGTCGGCTCCCGACTGCATGTCGTCGATGGCATCGAGTGTTCGCGACGCCTGACGTGCCAGCTCCACTGAGCTGCCCTCACGAGCGGCGGCCAACAGCGTCGACATCACGCTGTCGTGAGTGAGCTCGTCGAACCGGCGTCGCTCGTCGGCGCGGGCGCGCACGGCACCGGTCTCCGCAGCGTCGACGAAGGCCTGATTGCGGGTACGGTCCAGCACCCCGGCCGTGCGGATGGCCATGATGCCGGCCGCGACCGGCACGATGCAGAACGCGAACGAGAACGCGATCTCGGGATAGAGGGGGCCATTGAATGCAGGGGCGCGGACCTCGTGGTTGATAGCTGCGGCGCCGACCACCACCACGCCCAGAGTCAGAAACGCCCATCTGGGCCGCCACGCTGCGGCTGCTGCAAGTCCCGGTAGACCGATGAATTGCGAGAACCACATGCCTTTGTTGTTCTCGATCAACCCACCGTTCCATCCGACGGGCCAGAGTGCCAGCGAGACAAAGCATCCAATCACGGACGTAGCGGCGAGGACGCGGAGCTGCGCCTCGGACGATCGCCATCCCAGCACACCCATGGCGATGCCGGGGCCGAAGAAAGCCGGTAGCGCAACCACATTCCACCAGGGGGCCGTCACCGCGAATGCACGATGAATGTCAGGCGCCAGCATGCCGAGGTAGAAAACGTAGCCGATGCCGAGGAAGATGGAGAATTGTTGCGTGATGCGGAGGGAAGCAGAGGAATTCAGGGGGTCGAGGGGAGCAGTCTGCAGACGCTCCTCCATCCGACCATGAGAGCACGAGCCGTGCGGAACTGTCTGTCCTACGTTCGAATGACTGGAAGTACTTTCGATGTGAGGATGGGTACATGGAGTCGCTGCGCATCGCCGTCGGGCAACCGCTGGTCGGTACCGACCTGTCGGCGTCGGTCAGCGCACACGCCGCGCTCGTACTGGCGGCGCGAGCCGACGTGATGGTCTTCCCCGAGATGTCGCTGACCGGTTATCGCCTCGACGCCGATCCGGTGGACCTCGACGGATTGAACGAACTCGTCCTCGCGTGCAGAGCGGTGGTGACGTACGCGTTGGTGGGGGCTCCGATCGAGCACGACGGACAACGAGCCATCGCAATACTGCGGGTCGATTCCGATGGCGTCAGCGTCGCGTACCGAAAATCGTTTCTCGCCGAGGACGAGAAGTCGCATTTCGAGGCCGGCCCCGGTGCCACGGCCATCGAGATCGACGGATGGCGATTCGGCTTGGGCGTCTGCAAAGACACCGGAGTCGACGAACACATCACCGCCACAGCAGCTCTGGACGTCGACGTCTACGCGTGTGGCGTGGTGCATCATCGGTCTGAACTCGCGGAGCAACGCCGGCGAGCAACGGACATCGCCTCTCGTTGCGACGCGTACGTCGCGATGGCCAGTTTCGCGGGACCGACCGGCGAAGGGTACGACCGGGCTGCGGGCCACTCGTCGATCGTGTCGCCGTACGGCGAGACGCTGGCGCAGGCAAGCGAACTCGCCGGCGACTACACCGCGGTCACGATACATCAGTCCTTGTAGTACACCAGCTGATGTCCGGTGGCGAGGAGAGTGCCTGCGGTGCTCCATAATTCGGCTGTCTGGTCGTGGTACCCGCGGTGGAACCGTCGTGCGTGGGCGGTGGCCAGGAGGAAGTCGTCGCCCTGCGCGGCGAGGTCGTCGGCGGTCGCGAAGAAGTGGACAGTCAGCGAGATGGTGCCGGCGGACAGGTACTTCCCGCGTCGCTGAAAGACGCGGGGGTAGAAGGTGTCGCTCAGCGACGTCAGCGCAGCGAAGTCCAGCGGGCGCGGCGGATTGTCTCTGATCCACAGTGTGCCGACCGAATCGGCCGCTTCGGTCTCGGTGAGAGCGCCTCTCAGGTAGCGCATCTCGTAGTTCGCGGCCCACGCGATCATCGTCGGGAAGTCGATCGGATCGATACCGTCGGGTCCTGGAACGTCCGGTTGCACGGCCTCGTCGGAATCCCAGGTGTCGCGGCGGGTGCCGAACACGGCGGTGGCCGTCGTCGCGATCGTTCCGTTCTGGTGCAGTTCGATGTACCAGTGCTGGTTGCTGCGATTGGTTCGCACTGCGCGCGTGGTGATCTCGAAGTCGCCCTCGGCGATGGGGCCGGCGAAGTTCACCGTGACGATCAGCGGATCACCGTGACGGTCCGGGTGTAGCTCGACTGCACGGACGAGCAGTGCGGCAGTCAGTCCACCGAACGGCCCGACCATGTTGTTGAACGGTGCGGAGGTCCGTCCGCGATAGTTGCCGTCTCCCAGGCTTTCCAGCGCGAGGGCGTCGTCGAAGTTGTGGGTCATTTCTTCTTCGTTCCCGGCAGGAAACCGGCGTCGATCACGGCCTTCACGTACGGGCGAACGCTGGTGATGAGCTCGTCCGCGTCGGGCACGTCGTTCCACACGGCCGAGGCCATGATGTCGGTGCGGTCCTCGATGTGCTGATCGAGGGTGACGCCGTCGGCGGTCAAGGTTTCTGCGCCGTCGGCAACCGACAGCAACCCACGCTCGACGAGACGCTGTGCGGCGGAATCCCATTCGTCGTCGGACCATCCGCGCGTCAGCTGGGTGATGCGTCGACCGAGTCCGCCGCGACGGATGTCGGGATCCAGATGCTTGGCCTCGTGGAACACGTTCGCTTCCGTCGGGTCCAACTGGGCGTCGACCAAGGCGGCGAGATGACCGTCGCCGCGCCACTCCCGCAGCACCGCAATTGAATGCCACAGTTTCAGGTGGGGTGCGTCCGGGCGCTCCGAGGAATGCCACGCGGCGGCCAGTGGGCGGCCCGCGAAGGACGCGGTGTCGCCGATGTCACGCAGTCGGTCCGCCACCTCGACGAGATGAGGTTCGTCGACGAGCGGTCCGAGGGCGTCACCAAGTACGCGGTCGAGTGCGGCCCACCGACGGGCAGCAATGGTATCGAGGCCGGCATCCAGGGCCTTGGGCCACGAACGGTCGATCAACGTCGGGTTGAAGTTGTAGAACGCCGCCGCGACGACGCTCGGGGCGCACGCCCCCATCGGAGCTGCGCGAGATCCGACGTACCAGGCATGCCCGTCGAGCCCGGTGTCCGTCCCCGCCTGGGTCAGGTCGGGGTTGAAATACGCGGTGATGTGATACCGCTCGAACGTCTTGTAGGCAGCGCGTGCGAGCTCCGGCGAGGTGGTCATGAGTATTGAACGTACCCATGACCACTCCGGGGTCAGCTGACGGTCAGGTAAGGCGTCCAGGCTGTGAACGAGTGACCCATGGATGTGCAGGTCAGCGCGCCCTTGAAGCCGACCTGGCAGTTGGCGCCGCCATAGCTCACCGATCCCTCCAACTGCTTGCTTCCCGCGCGTCCGTGGGGGCCGCCGATGCCGAAGGTCGGGTGAGCGGGAAACCAGGGGACGTCGATCGCGATGTCGTAGACCTTGGGGGAGAACGGCACCTGAGTCAGGAATTGGCCGCCGACGATGTCGCAGCCGACGACGCCGGTCGGCTTGATCGAACAGTTGAGGGAACCGCTCGAGAAGTAGACCGTGTCTCCCTGCAGGTAGGCGTCCGGCGAGACCGGGACCGGTGCGGGGTAGTCGATGGCCGACGCGACGCCGGCTCCCGTCAACGACATGGCGAGCGCGGCGGCTCCGACCAGTGCTGCTTTGGTGATCGAGCGCATGATGACTCCTCGGTGTCGACGGTGGTGTCCGTGTGTCGGTCCGCGACCCAGAATCGTTACCCGTAGTCAAGATTTGAATCACCTCGAGTGCAACAGTGTTGGACGCCGTGGCTCGGGGTGATGGTGGGACCATGACTACCAGCACTATTCGCACCTCCGTCGTTCCGTTCGTGCTCGACGCCCGCGGAACCGGCGTGGCCCAGCACCTCGTCGTCCAGGGAGACGCCGGACACGAGTTCGACACCGACGCCTACCCGGCCTTCGGTGGCAAGGACGAAGCACCCAGCCCCCTGTTCTACGTCCTCGGCGCACTGACGTCGTGCAATCAGGTCACCGCCGCGCTCGTCGCGAAAGACCTTGGTATCACGTTGGGCGAGTTCACCTTCCGTGTCCAGGGCGATCTCGACACCGAGGTTCTGGTCAAGGGTTCCGAGGGCAACGCCAACTTCGACACCGTGACGGTCCAGGCCACTCTGCAGACCGACGCGGACCAGGCCACCTTCGAGACGTTCGTGTCCGAGGTGGAGCGTCGGTGCCCTCTGTCGCAGCTCTTCGTCCGAAGCGGGCTGGAGTTCGTCAACGAGTGGACGAACGCGGAGCTCACCCGATAGGACTGGTCCCCGCAACGAGCGCCTTCGCGATGATGGTTCGTCTCGTCATCCTCGTCGAGAATACGACCGGGATGCTCGCCAGGACGTTGTTCTCAGAACAGCCGCGCCACTTGAGCAGACAGTTGAAAGCCGAAGCCGCCGTCGTTCGTGCATGTCATGCCATCCTCGCGTGAGGCGCAGGTGTAGCCGTTCATCGCGATGGATTGGTTGTACTGCAACACTTTCGGAGTCTGCGAATAGAAGACGCCCTGATTGAAGCACGCCGGCTCGATGGTCGACTGCTTCATGAAGAAGCCCTTGGTGAGCTGATCGACCGTGAACGTCGAGTTCGCGCAGCTGGCACCGGGAGGGACTGGAGCATCCGCAGCCTGGCAACCCGACCCGTAGTCGAGCGAGGAAATCCTGCACGCAATGTTGCCCGTCGGGGACGTCCAGGAAATACCGTTGCCGTCCTCGAAGGTGGACGGGTCGACAGCGGTGACGGGTGCATCGGGAGCAGACGCGGTCTCTGTGACGGTCTCGGTCACCGGCGCGGCTGAACTGGTCCTGGTCAGGGTGGGTAGGGAGGTTGTCAATGCCGGTTGACTGCCCGCCGAGGTGGTGAGCGAGTCGGACGTGGGTTCGGCTTGCCCTCCACACGCGGAAACGGACATCGCGGCTGCTACGGCGGCGACCAGAGCGAGCTTTCGGAACATGGGTCCTCCTCGACGGGTTGTTGGGAGGTTTATCCGTCGGCGAGTCGGTGTCGTTAGCGATTCGAACGTAACGATTCGGGGACGGTAGTGGTCGAAAGTTCAACGGACTGTTGACGATCAACGGATCATTTCCTACTTCTTGGTCTTGCGTGCCCGGTTGAACTCGATCGCCGCCTGCACCAAGCCGGTCAGCGCGTCCTCGTCGATGGTGTCGCCTTCGTACAGCTCGTAGGATCGGCGCTGCTTACCGCCCAGCTCCCCGTTGAACACACCCTTCGGATCGTCGAGAGACGCGCCGTACATGAAGCCCAGTTTCACCTTCTTCTTGAAGATGTCGCCGACGATCAGGATCCCGTCGACCTCCCACGTGGGGGAACCCATGTACTTCCAGTCCTCGGTGACCGCCGAATCGGCAGCGAGGACGATGCGGCGTGCCTCGGCCAACGCCGCACCACGCCAATCCGGATGCGTGGCAATCAGGTTGTCGATCTCGTCGCTCGGAGTCACGGCGCAAAGATTACGCGTGATCGCTGTCAGGCGCGTCCGCGCAGCTTCTTGTCGGTGGGGGTGGGGAACGACGGCACGATCGGCATTCCGTCCAACAGTGTTGTCAGCCTCGCGGCTTCCGCCTCGACGGCTGTGGTTGCGGCCGAGCCGACGTCGTCGAACATCTCGGTGATCACGTCGCCGGTCGAGCTGACGGACCACCCACCAACGATGCGACCGTCGGACCAGATGGTCGGGCCTATGTTGCCGAACGTGTCGAACAATTTCGGTCCGTGATCGCCGAGGTACCAGTCGCGACGTTTCCACCCCATGGGCGTCGGATCCAGCGAGGGCAGGAGGGCGACTCCTGCCTTCTTCCGCGGGAAGTCCGTGCCCGACAACATAATCCCGTCACCTTCGGCCAGCTGCACATCGACAGTGTCGAGTGACGCGACCGCCGCCTTGGTCTGGGTCTTGTTCCAACCCGTCCACCACTGCAGGTCTTCGGGCGTCGCGGGACCGAACACTTCGAGCCACCGCCGGGCCAACTCCGTTCGCGCCGTTGCCTCGTCGATGTCCTCGATCCCATCTGGCCGCCAGTGCTCGATCGGTGCCCACGTGTGGTGACGCGAGGTCCACTTGCCGCGCGGCTCGGACCGGACCATGTGCCCCTCCGCCGCCAACATCACGAGCACCTGCGAGGTGACGTTTTGCTTGACGTCGTAGACCTTGTCGGTCGTGGGCAACAACGCAGTCCGCAATCCCGGTACGGCCGCAGACAACTCCGCCCCCGTGGCGGTTCCGAGTCGGCGCAGCTCTGCAAGCGTGTCCCGCTCGAGATCGGCGAGCCAGGCGTCGACGTCCTCGACGACGGGGTCCGTCGGCAGCGTCGACACCTGCTTGATCAGCCGTGCCCGCATCACGCGTGCGACCCCGACGCTCGCCGCGGAGTGGAACAGCGGGACGTCCTCCGCCTTCACGACGAACATCGTCCGGCGCATCGCCATCATGCGAAGCAGGCTGCGGTCCTGGTACATCGAGGCTCGAACGTCCTCGACGGTGAGCGACTTCGACCGAGCGAAGAACGACAGGTAGACGCTGGCCGGGTCCGTGGCGTGGAGGGCGAGCATGGAGGACACGATGCTGTTCGGACTCTCCGACATCGCGAGTTGGTAGCGCGTCAGCCTGGCCCGGCGTTGAGCGTCGGTGATCTTCACGGTGCCAGTGTGGCCGGTCGGAGGGCTGTTGTCTGCGATAAGCGCACGGTATGGCGATAGGCCCACGGCTCGACGTGGGCCTATGGCGATTCGGTGCGCCTATCCGGAGGAGGTGAGCCGTGCAGTGTTCGCCGCCTCGGTTTCGGTGTACGCCCGGCCTGCGGCGAGGAAGGTCTCGGCCATGCGGTCGGCGATGTCGATGTGCTGCTGGATCACCGAGGCAAACGAGGCGTCTGAGCCGATGGCCAGTTGGAGGAACTTGTTGCCGAGGGCTTGGCCGGAGGGGAGGGTGCCGAAGGCTTCGATGTTGGTCAAGTAGAACGCCCTGTTCTTGAGGTCGCGGAGGCTTCCCGCATACTGCCGGCAGGCCGCAGCGCAACTCTCCGCTGCTCCTGGCTCGAGAACGAGTGTTTCGGTCATTTTTGCCCCGTCATTTAAGAAGTATTGGATCGAGAATCTGGGCTGATCGCATCGCGGCATCACAGGGCGCCTCAGCTTTGGGGAGGCCACCTTTTGTACCGACGCTCACGACTATCGAACCTCTGGCCCATGCGAATGCAACATCGCAATAGTCACGTGCCGTGTCGTACACAGCTACGTAACTCACCGCATCCCGGTCACCCACCTTCACCGAGACGAAGTCCGTACTTTGCGGATTACTCCGAATCTCCCCAATCGTGTGCGTCGTCGACAACACCGTCAGGTAGTACCACCCGGCGTCCCAGGTGCACAGATCCCAGTCCTTGGCCTCGACCCCAAAATAGTCCGTCGCCACGACGTCGTCCGGATTGGCACCGGTTGCTCGAACCGAGTCCGCCGGGATCTCGCAGGGGTCGAACAGTTCGAAGCTGGATGCGTCGACGACCGGTGTGCCCTCGACGGACTGCCCGCATCCGGCCACGACAAGTCCGAGCATTGCCACCCACAGCCGACGCATTCCCCACCCCCTGAGACCTTGGACGCACCAGGAACCGTATCGGTTCCACCACGGCAACCGCTAGAAGCAAAACCCCACTGTGCCCCTCTGCTCATAGCAGACGCGCTGCCCACAGCAGAACCGCTGGCCCGCAGCCACATTGGCACTGCAGACTCGAACCATGACCGACAGCCCGAGAATGTTCCCGCCAGACCTCCGCAACCAACTTCTGCGCCACCGCGTTCTGGTACTCGACGGACCGCTGGACGACGACAACGGCACCGTCCTCACCACCCACCTGCTGACCTTGGCCGCAGAGAATGCGTCGGCCGATATTGCCCTCTGGATTCATTCACCGGGCGGATCGGTGCCGGCGATGTTGGCGATCCGCGACGTGATGCGACTCGTCCCGTGCGACGTATCGACACTCGCGCTCGGGTTGGCCTGCAGCGCTGGACAATTCCTTCTGTCATCGGGTACCCGGGGCAAGCGGTACGCCCTCCCGCACGCGCGGATTCTGATGCATCAGGGATCCTCCGGTATCGGTGGATCGGCCGTGGAGGTGGAGGTGCAGGCGAACGATCTGCGGCACACTCGCGACACCGTGCTCGGTCTCATCGCAGACGACACCGGCCAATCCCGCGAGCAGATCTTCGAGGACTCGCTGCACGATCGGTGGTTCACCGCCGACGCTGCACGCGATTACGGATTCGTCGATGCGATCGTTGACTCGTTCGACCAGGTCATGCCTATCAGACGCGTTCCGTTCGGAATGGAGATGGCTCGATGAGCACCTACACGATCCCCAACGTCATCACTCGCGATTCGAGGGGTGAACGCGTCGTCGACGTGTACTCCCATCTGCTCAGCGAGCGCATTGTCTACCTCGGTACCGGCATCGACGCCGGCGTCGCGAACGCGCTGATCGCACAGCTTCTTCATCTGGAAGCAGACTCGCCCGACCAGGAAATCTCGATGTACATCAACTGCGAAGGCGGTGATACTGCAGCGATGCTGGCCGTCTACGACACGATGCAGTTCATTGGATCACCAGTTGCCACAACATGTGTCGGGCAGGCGGTGGCGGCAGGCGCGGTCTTGCTGGCTGCTGGGGCGCCGGGCCGGCGGTCGGCATTGACGCACAGTCGGGTCGTGCTCCATCAACCGGCGGCGCAGGGGCGCGGCACCATCCCGGACCTCATTCTCGCTGCCGACGAAGTAGTGCGGGTACGTGCGGAGATGGAGTCGATTCTCGCGAAACACACGGGCCGCGACGCCTCGACGCTGCGGCACGACACCGACCGCGACCTCGTGCTGACGGCTCCGAGAGCACTGGAGTACGGAATCGTCGACCAGGTTCTGGAGGGTCGCTAGGCCGCCATCATCGTGGTGGTGCCGCGGGACAGGTCGTGCTGCGCCTGACCGGCAATCTCGGCCACCGAGGTGCCGAGCGCTCCGACGACGGCCGCGAGGATCTCGCTCGACGGATCCTTGCGGCCCCGCTCGAGCTCGGAGAGGTACTGAGGCGAGATTCCGGCGCGAGATGCGGTGCCGGCCAACGTCTGCCCTCGCCGACGACGATGCTCGCGCAGTCGTCGACCGACCACCTCACGCCAGAGTGGTTCCACGGATGGCCGACGCGTATCGAGACGAATGAGCTCTCCCATGGTCGAACCCTAGCCCCGTGTCGTCGGGCAGGCTCGTCGATTCTGCTCACAGCAGAGATCCGTATCGTCTCTGGAAGTAGTCGACTGACGCATGGAGGCAACGATGCCGGAGAACAACGACCACCTTGCCCGCAGTATCGCGCTGGCCGTCGAGGCGGGCGAGGCGGGAAACCGTCCCTACGGAGCGGTGGTAGTCGGAACAACCGGGGTGGTGCTGGCTGAGGGGCGCAACGAAGTCGCGTCGACCGGGGACATCAGTGCGCACGCCGAACTCATGGCGCTGCAACAATTGACGGCAGACCAGCTGGCCGGATCGACTGTCTACGCAAGCGGAGAGCCCTGCCCGATGTGCGCGGCCGCGTGCGTGTGGGCGGGAGTCGCACAGATTGTGTTCGCTGCGTCGAGCGCAGGCTGTGCCACGGTGGTTCCGGGTGGTCCGCGCATCGAGCTGTCGTGCGCGACGGTGATCGAAGCGTCGAACGCCGACATCGTGGTGGTGGGTCCCGAATGCGAACCGGAGGCGTTGGCGGCGATGCGGGCGTCCGTGGCATAGATCCACCTGCGCTTGTGCCATCGGCGCACGTCGAGACGTGTGCGTATGGCGAAACCGCGAGCCTGTGGATAACCGTCAGCACGAAGTACCCCGATAAGTCCACGCTGCATCCATGGACTTTCCTTTCGGCATCTTCCACACTCGGACCGGTCTCGCCGCGATAGGTGTGACCGACAACGAGATCAAGCGCGGGCTACGTGCTCGCACCCTTGTCGCCCTGGGCCACGGCGCCTATGCGGACGCGGCGGCGTACGAGGCCATGACAGCGGAGCAGCGGCACGTGCTGTCCGTCCGGGCAGCCGCGTCGGCGTGCAGCAGGCCGGTGGTCAGCCATCAGTCCGCTGCCGTACTCCACGGTCTGAGCATGTGGAACCCGGACCTCTCACGCGTGCACCTCAGCGTCGACTCGCGACATCACGGTCGAAGGACGGCGACGCTGCACGTGCACCCCAACCGCCTCGGCGACCTGGTCCACAAGGACGGACTGACCGTGACGTCGGCGGCCAAGACGGCAGTGGATCTGGCGCGAACGTTGCCGTTCGAAGCTGCTGTGTGCGTGATGGACTCGGCACTGACAAGAACGACAAGAGACGAGGTCACACGAGTCGTCCACGCGAGCGCCGGCCTGACAGGAATCAGCGCTGCGAAACGAGTCGTGGCCTTCGCGGACGGTCGAGCCGAGTCAGTCGGAGAGTCGCGTAGCCGGGTCTACCTCCAGCGCTACGGCTTTCCGGCGCCCGAACTGCAAATCGCGCTGCGCAATCCGAACACCCTGCGGGTGATGCGACCAGACATGCTGATCGGCGGTGTGATCCTGGAGTTCGACGGGAAGGTGAAGTACACCTCGCAGGAGGCACTGTTCGCGGAGAAGAAGCGCGAAGACGAACTGACGTCGCTCGGCTGGGTGGTCGTGCGGTGGACGTGGGGCGACCTGTCGAGCGACGCCGGTGCCGTCACGCTGAGGCGGGGACTTCAGCGAGCAGCACGACTTCCGCCGCCGCTGACGATTCGCCTATGACATCGCCATAGGCGCACGTCGAGACGTACGCCCATGGCAAAACCATGCGCCTATCGAGCAACCCAAGCTACTCGACCAACCCAAGCTACTCCACCAACCCCCGAATATCGTCCGCGGACAACGTCGAGCTGAACGCCGCACCGTCGTCCATCACGCTTCGGAACAGCGCTGCCTTGCGCTCCTTCAACGCCATCACTTTCTCCTCGATGGTCCCGCGCGCGACGTAGCGGTTCACGAACACCGTCTTCGTCTGACCGATGCGGTGGGTGCGGTCCACGGCCTGGGCTTCGGTGGCCGGGTTCCACCACGGGTCGAGGACGAAGCAGTAGTCGGCTTCGGTGAGGGTGAGGCCGACGCCGCCTGCTTTCAACGAGATCAGGAACACCGGCGCCGAACCAGTGCGGAACCGCTCCAGTACGGCGCCGCGGTTGCGGGTGCGGCCGTCGAGGTATTCGGTCTCGATTCCGCTCGCAGACAATCGTTCTCGCACGCGCGAGAGGTATCCGGTGAACTGGCTGAACACCAGGGCGCGGTGGCCTCCGGCGATCACCTCGTCCAACTGGTCGATCAGTTCGTCGGTCTTGGAGCTGGAGACGTCGGCGTACTGGGGGTCGATGAGGAACGGATCCAAGCTGAGCTGACGCAGCAACGTCAGCGACGTGAGGATGGTGAACCGGTTCTTGTCCAGCTCCCCGAGGAGTCCGAGAATCTTCTGACGTTCACGGTTGAACGTCAGGTCGTAGAGACGCTGGTGCGCCGGATTCAGGTCGACCTCGACGGTGACTTCCTGTTTCGGGGGCAGGTCGGTCGCCACGAACTCCTTGGTGCGGCGCATCACGAGCGGGCGGATGCGTCGACGCAGTCGGGCGAGAACGTCGCTGTCACCGTCGTTTTCGATCGGTTTGCGGTACATCTCGGTGAACACGCGCGGCGACGGGAACAGTCCGGGGGAGGTGATGGACAGCAGCGACCACAGTTCCATCACGCTGTTCTCCATCGGTGTGCCGGTGATGGCCAGCTTGAACGGGGTCTCCAGTCGTCGGGCGCACTGGTACGACTTTCCCTGGTGATTCTTGACCGACTGAGCTTCGTCGAGCACCAGTCCTGACCATGTGCGCGAGTCGAAGTCGTCGAAATCGATGCGGAAGATGGTGTACGACGTGACGACGATGTCGGCGCCCTCCGCGATGTCGACGATGCTCCGGCCGCGGCGGGCTTGGGTCTCCGACGCGGTGACGACGCGGAGACCGGGGGTGAAGGTGGCGGCTTCTCGTGCCCAGTTGTGCACGACGCTCGTGGGCGCGACGATCAAGAACGGGGATACCAGTCCCGTTGTCTCGCTTTGCTTCTGAATCAGCGAGAGCGTCTGAATGGTCTTTCCGAGACCCATGTCGTCGGCCAGGATTCCGCCGAGCCCGTGGGTGTAGACGAACGAGAGCCACGACAAACCTTCGAGCTGGTAGGTGCGCAGCGTCGCATTCAGGCCCGCAGGTGGTTCGACGGGTTCGAGCGAGTCGAGCATCAACAGTCCCGACACCTGCGCTTGCCACGCCTCGGCCTGCGACGTGACGACTCCCAGTGCTGCGAACTCGTCCCACAACCCCACCTGGAAGCGGCTGAGGCGCAGAGAATTTCCCGGTGCGTCCTGCAGCGAGCGTGCTTCCTCGACCAGTGCACGCAGTCGTGTCAGCTGATCGGATCCCAGGTCGAAGTACCGGCCGTCGGCCAGAATGAGGTGGGAGTCGCCGCGTGCGATTCCCGAGATGACCTCCGCGACAGGCACTGTGGTCCCGTCGACCATGACGTCGATTCCCAGATCGAACCAGTCGTTGCTGCCGCGGATCGAGCTGGTGCTCACCGAGATCGAGATGTCGTCGCTGACGTCTGCGAAGGACGGCGGTTCACCGGTGACGATTACGGTGACGCCGTCGATGTTCTGCAATGCAGGAACGCCGAACGACATCAGCTGCGCTGCCGCGAATCCCTCTCGGGTGAAGGGCCGCAGCATTCCCCCGAGCGAGGGGACGTCGAGAATCTCGGCGACCGCTGTCAATACGGCCAGTTCGGAAGAAGTGTCGCGGTGAGCCTCACCTCCGGGCGCTCGCTCGGTGGAGATGTACATCGGAACGGTGTCGACCGTGTAGTGCCACTGCCCCGACACCAACACTCGGTGTCCTGGCGAGTACGTCATCACCAGATCCAGTGCGGGGCCGACGATCACGGGCTCGCGGAACGACGAGTCGGACGACACCACGGACGTGGTACGCCGGATGGCGGGCAGGTAGCGCGAGGAGAACGAGTCGCGGTCCTCCCGCGGAACCATCAACCCACCGGGCGTCGTCGCGATCGACATGAGTGCGGCCGGAACGGGAGTGGACATGCGCGCCAACCGAAACGGGCGTTTGGCGGGCTCGTCGGTGTTCGCGGGATCCCAGTGCACGAGGCCCGTGCCGTCGTCGCCGACGAAGGAGAACGCCGAACTCGGGAGGGACACACCGTCGACCGTCGTGTGGCCGGTCACCGTCAGCGATCCCGAATCGTGCGACACCACATCGACTTCGAACGTCGCCTGCTCGATGGGCGGGATGTCGCCAAAAGTTCGAGTGGCGTGGACGAGGGGGAGACCGGCGTCGTGTGCGCTGGCCAGAACGCCCCAGACCGAGCGGCCGGGCAGGTCACCGAGATCGAGGTTTCCGATCTGCTGGTACGAGTACCGGGACCGACCGGCCCGGGACTTGACCAGGTGCAGCGAGTACAACTCCTCGAGGATCTCCAACTGCTCCGCGAACCCGCGATCCTGCGAGTACGGCATGCGGTCCCACGCGATACCTGTCGTGGCCCACGCCCCGGTACGCCCTCGTCGCAACGGACGAGCGAGAAGACGGAGGGAGCCGGGGTGCTCCTTCGTTGCCCCCAAGGACAACTGCAGCGCGAGATGGGACTGCTCGGTGTCGTCGTCGACCAGCGGTTCGAGCACAGTCGTCCAGTGCGACGGGGCAGGCGCTGTCGTCACCGCCGACCGGATTGCGTGCAGCACCACAGCCGCGGAGTGCTTGCATCGAACCCTCATCGGGCACGAGCAGGACGTATCGGAGATGCCGGCCACGGCGCCGTCGTCGACGATGACGTCCACCCGAGTCTCGTACGGAACCGCCCGCTGACCGCGCACCCGCGCGTGCAGCACGTGACCGTCCCACTCCAACCCCGATACCCGTCCAGCGCGGGCGTATGCGTCGCCGCGCGAGTAGCTGTCCCCCGTGAACGTTCGACGAATTGCGGCGGGCGCGGAGGCAGAGAGGCGGGGCAGAGAGGCGGTCATCGCAGTCGAGGGTAGGCGAGCGGGCGACCGGTGCGTCAGAATCGTCCAATGGGGCGAGGTGATGTGCGCGACGACGTCGAGAAGCGGGTGCTGCGGATCGGTGTCGTGGACGACCACTATTCGATAGTTCGAGGACTGACGGCGATCGCCGACGAGCACGACGACATGGCGGTGGTGGCCGGCGAGGACACGGTGGCAGACTTGCTGGCCGTCACCACGGACCTCGACCTGGTGATTCTCGACCTCAGGCTGGCCGACGGTTCCTCCCCGCGAGCGAACGTCGAGTGCCTGCGTGACGCGGGCATGAAAACACTGGTGTACACCTCGGGTGATGAGCCCTACCTGGTTCGTCAGGCCGCCGCGGCGGGTGTGCTGGGTGTGGTGCGCAAGTCGGCGCGTCCGTCGGAGATCGTCGAGGCCATCCGGTGCGCGGCGGCGGGTGAGCAGTTCGCCACCATGGACTGGGCCGCGGCCATCGACTCCGACGAGGACTTCGTCGACCTGCCGCCGAGGCTGCGGCAGGTGTTGGAGCTGTACGCGGCGGGGGAGCCGACCAGTCGGGTGGCCGCGCAGACGGATCTGTCGACCGAGACCGTCAATGCGTACGTCGGGCGGATCCGGGCCAAGTACAGCGCGGTAGGGCGTCCAGCACCGACGAAAACCGATCTGTACAAGCGCGCGATCGAGGACGGCTGGCTTCCCATTCCGCGGCGCTTCCGGCGCTGATCCGGCGCATACTGTCGGCCATGGCAACCGTCGCAGACCATTACGTCCAGACCCTGACCGAGAGTGGCGTGACCCACGTCTACGGTCTTCCCGGAGATTCACTGAACGGCTTCACCGACGCGATCCGTCGGCACGAGGGTATGACCTGGCAGCATGTTCGCAACGAGGAGACCGCAGCGTTCGCCGCTGCCGGTGATGCCGCGATCACGGGCGAACTCGCGGTGTGTGCCGGTAGTTGCGGACCCGGCAACCTGCATTTGATCAACGGGTTGTTCGACGCCCACCGCAGCCGTGTGCCGGTGCTGGCCATCGCCGCCCACATCCCGCGCAGCGAGATCGGGTCGCAGTACTTTCAGGAAACCCACCCGCAGAGCCTGTTTCAGGAATGCAGCGTCTTCTGCGAACTGGTCAGCGATCCCGACATGGCCGAACACGTTCTCGCCATGGCGATGCGCGCCGCCATCGAAGAGCGAGGGGTCGCGGTCGTGGTGGTACCGGGCGAAATCTTCCTCGCACATGCCGAACAGCGGAAATCGACACCTGCGATCCGCCCCACCACCTCGCATGTCCGTCCCGACGACGCGTCGCTCGACCATGCTGCGTCCATCCTGAACGCGAGCAGCAACATCACGATTCTGGCCGGCGCCGGTGTGGCCGGAGCGCACCAGCAACTGCTCGACATCGCCGGTGCGCTCAACGCCCCGGTCGTGCACGCGCTGCGCGGCAAAGAGCATGTGGAGTACGACAACCCGTACGACGTCGGTATGACGGGTCTGCTTGGCTTCGCGTCGGGCTACCGCGCCATCTCGCACGCCGATGTGCTGCTGATGCTGGGCACCGACTTTCCCTACCGCACCTTCTATCCCGAGGACGCGAAGATCATCCAGGTCGACATTCGTGGGCAGAACCTGGGCCGCAGAGCAACGCTGGACGTCGGTCTCGTGGGCACCGTGGCCGACACCGTCGACGCACTGCTGCCGCGCCTTCACGCGAAGACCGACCGGGAACACCTGGACAAGTCCCTGAAGCACTATCGCAAAACGAGAAAGAACCTCGATTCCTTCGCCGTCGACGATCGGCACCGCACTCCTATTCGGCCGGAGTACTTGGCGCGGTTGGCAAACGAACTCGCCGACGACGACGCGGTCTTCACCGTCGACGTCGGATCACCCGTGGTGTGGGCCGCGCGGTACCTCACGATGAACGGCAAGCGTCGACTCCTGGGATCGTTCAACCACGGTTCGATGGCCTGCGCGCTGCCGCTCGCCATCGGTGCGCAGACGGCGCAGCCCGGCCGACAGGTGGTGGCGTTCGCCGGCGACGGCGGACTGACCATGGGCTTCGGTGAGCTGATCACGTTGATGCAGAGCGGGTTACCGGTGAAGGTGATCATCTTCGACAACTCGTCGCTGAACTTCGTGGAGCTGGAGATGAAGGCGGCGGGCATCGTCAACTACGGCACCGATCTGAAGAACCCCGATTTCGGCGCGGTCGCCCGGGCGCTGGGGATGTTCGGTCGGCGAGTGGAGAAGCCGCAGGATCTCGAAGCTGCTCTCACCGAGGCGTTCGCGTACGACGGGCCGGCGGTGATCGATGTCGTGACCGCAGCCCAGGAACTCTCCATTCCGCCCAAGATCACCTTGGAACAGGCAAAAGGGTTCACGCTGTACGGCATTCGGACGATTTTGTCCGGACGGGCGGACGAGTTGGTGGACCTCGCCGACACCAACGTCCTGCGCCGCATCTTCGACTGAGAGGCACCTCTAATGCAGATCGACCTGTCCCCGTACACCGCCCTCGTCACCGGTTCCACGCAGGGAATCGGTGCGGCCATCGCTGCCGGGTTGGCGCGATCGGGCGCCACCGTCGCGGTCAACGGGCGTTCGCAGTCGGGTGTCGACGCGGCCATCGAGCGATTGCGCTCCGAGGTGCCCGACGGAACGTTCGTTGCCGCTCCCGCTGACGTCACGACGGCCGACGGAGCCACCGCGGTGCTGGACACGGTTCCCGAGGTCGACATCCTCGTCAACAACCTCGGCATCTTCGGGTCGACGCCGGCGCTCGACATTACCGACGACGACTGGCGACGGTACTTCGAGGTCAACGTTCTTGCCGCGGCGCGGCTCATCCGACTGTATCTGCCGCAGATGACAAAGAAGGGGTGGGGTCGAATCCTCGACATCGCAAGCGATTCGGCGATCGTCATACCCGCCGAGATGATCCACTACGGAATGTCGAAGACTGCGCTGCTCGCGGTCTCACGCGGGTTCGCGAAGGAAGCGGCCGGCACCGGAGTGACCGTCAACTCCGTGATCGCCGGTCCCACCCACACCGGTGGCGTCGAAGATTTCGTCTACGAACTCGTCGACTCGAATTTGCCCTGGGACGAGGCCCAGGTCGAGTTCATGAAGAAGTTTCGTCCACAGTCGTTGCTGCAGAGGCTGATCGAGCCGGAGGAGATCGCCAACATGGTGGTCTACCTCAGTTCGCCGTTGGCGTCGGCGACCACGGGAGCGGCGGTCCGCGTCGACGGCGGGTACGTGGACGCGCTGGTCTAGAAGATCACCGCGTCTTCAAAAGATCACCGCGTCCGACCAGTCACCGAGTTCGGCGGCCACGGAAAAGGTCGACTCCAGAAACTCCATCAGGAGCACGTCGGGGTTGGCCGCGTTCCGCACATCGGCATAGGGGAGTACGAACTCCCCGAGCGCTGCGTCGTAGAAGGCTTGGTCCGGTGCCACGACGTGCGACTCGAAGCCGATCGGCGACGGGTACGCGTAGGAGTAGAAGACGCCTTCGTCCGCGCCACCCGGCCAGTAGCCGCAACTCGAGACCTCGTCGCTGTAGGCCTCGGTCATCACCCAGTCCGGACAGTTCGGGATACCGCCGGGATGGGGCTCGGCCTTGCGTCCGGAGAAGCGTGTGACGGCCAGATCGAAAGCGCCCCAGAAGAAGTGGACCGGGCTGGCCTTACCGCGGAATCGTCCCCGGAAGTCCGAGAACACGCGGTGTGCACTCACCAGGGACGTCCAGAAGTCGGTCATGGCCGCCGCGTCGTAACTCGAATGCTCGGTGTCCTCCGCGAACGGAATCGCGTGGGCGAGTTCCACCGGGACCGGCGTGATCGCGACGTCGATATCGAGTTCGACAAGCAACGAACGGAATTCGGTGTAGAAATCGGCCACGGTCCGCGGCGCCAGCGCCATGGTGCGCGATCGACCGTCCGTCGTCAGGATGGTCAGGGTGTGCGCCCGGAAATCCATCCTGATCTCGACGCCGATGGACTTGTAGGGCATCAGCGACGTGGTCAGTCCCGTGGCATCGACGTAGAGCGGGACGCCCCACCAATGATTGACGTCCGGGGCAAGCGCAAGACGCACCTTTCCGACGATTTGAGTCCACAGGTGCACGGTGTCGCGGGTGGCGATCCAGTTCTCGACGGGAAGTGCGGGCCAGGCAGCGTTCTCGGTCATGGCCCATACTGTGGCACGTCGACCCGTGAAATGATCGCTTCATGGCAACTCCCGACGCCGTCTACGACACGGTGCGCGACATCCTCGCCGACGCGCCGGTCCACCAACGCAAGTCGTTCGAGTTGCGGCTCGAACGGTGGTGGCCCGACCTGCACGATGCGGTCACGGCCCTGTACCCGGACCCGGACCACGTTGCGCTGCGCCTGGTGTCGGTCGCGGCACGCGGTTTCGTCGCACGGCCGACCGACCTGCACCGGCTCGACGAGCGTCGCCTGCTGCGCCCCGACTGGTTCCAGGGGCCCGATATGTTCGGATACGCCTGCTACGTCGACCGCTACGGCGGTACCCTCGCCGGCGTCGGTGACCGTCTCGATCACCTGACGGACCTCGGCGTCACGTATCTGCATCTGATGCCGCTTCTCACCCCGAGGCCAGGAGACAGCGACGGCGGCTACGCCGTCATGGACTACCGCACCGTCCGCTCCGATCTCGGTAGCAACGACGACCTGTCCGAGCTCTGCGCGAAGCTGCGAGACCGCGGAATTTCGCCGGTCATCGACTTGGTGCTCAACCATGTTGCGCGCGAACACGAGTGGGCCGAGAAGGCGCGTGCGGGAGATTCGGTCTATCGGGACTACTTCCTGATCTATCCGGACCGCACGACACCGGACTCCTACGAGCGAACCCTCCCGGAAGTGTTTCCCGATTTCGCTCCGGGAAGCTTCACACTCGACCCGGAACTCGACGAGTGGGTGTGGACCACCTTCAACGACTTCCAGTGGGATCTGAACTGGGCCAACCCGGCCGTGTTGGTCGAATTCGCCGACATCGTCATGCATCTGGCGAACCTGGGCGTCGAGGTACTGCGCCTGGACGCGATCGCGTTTCTCTGGAAACGGCTCGGCACGAACTGTCAGAATCAGCCCGAGGTTCACGCCATCACGCAGGCGCTGCGGGCCACCGCTCGACTCGCCGCTCCGTCGGTGCTGTTCAAGGCCGAGGCCATCGTCGGACCGCGCGATCTGCTGCCGTACCTCGGGGCGGGTCGGCACACCGGCCGTGTGTCCGACATCGCCTACCACAACAGCTTGATGGTGCAGGTGTGGTCGATGTTGGCCACTGGGCGAACCGATCTGGCGGTGCACGCGCTGTCCTCGCTCCCGCCCACTCCGCCGAGCGGCACCTGGGTCACCTACGTCCGCTGTCACGACGACATCGGGTGGGCTATCGACGACGCCGATGCTGCGGCAGTGGGGTTGTCGGGGTGGGGACACCGAAACTTCCTCGCCGACTGGTACTCCGGCGAGTTCGACGGGTCCTGGGCCGACGGCATTGTCTTCCAACACAATCCGCAGACCGGTGACCGCCGCATCAGCGGTACCGCGGCCGCGTTGGCAGGGCTCCGATCCGATCCCGACAACGCACGGGCTCGGCTGTTTCTCGCGCACGCGATCATCGCGGTGTGGGGCGGAATGCCGGTGGTGTGGAGCGGCGACGAGATCGGCCACCTCGGCGACCCCGACTGGGCGTCCGAAGAAGGTCATTCCGGCGACAACAGGTGGGTGCACCGGCCGCGAGTCACGGACGCGGACCGCGCCCGCCGCCTCGAAGCCGGCACCGACGCGCAGCACGTGTTCGACGGCCTAGCTCACGTCGCCCGCGTGCGCGCGGATCTGCCGATGCTGCACGCCGAAGCGCCCGTCGACGTTCTGACCGACGCGCCGGACGGGCTGCTCGCCATCGCGCGGCGGCACCCCAGCGGAACTCTGATGGCTCTGTTCAACGTGACCGCGCACCCGCTGCCGTTTCCGCAGCATCGCCTGCCGTCGCCGGCACTGGAGGTGCTGTCCGGGCACGAGCTGATCGTCGACGCAGGCGGTTCGGTGTGGGTGCCGCCGTACGCGGCTTGGTGGGTTGTCGAGGCGCCCTAGTACTGGACCCGGAACCCGCCGATGAACGTGATCTGGTTCCCTTCGGGATCCGAGACGGTGCACAGCCGCACGAAACATTCGGAAATGAGGTGCGTGATGGCAGTAACTCTCGCCAAAAGCGGCAATGTCTCGTCGGAGGATGCGTCGACCGAGACCGCGATGGTGTTCGGGGAGATCTACCGCCGCGCCGGCGAATGGAAGTTCCGGGCAATCGGGCAGGGTTATGTGTCCGGGCTTGCGGGTATCGTCCGTGACAACGGGATCAACGTCTGAAACCGTGCCCTGACAGCATAATTCGGGCAAAAGCGACAAAGCAGAGGTTTCTTCGACAATGGTGCTTCGCATCTTCGGCATGTCCATCGTGTTCACCGTGCTCGCCGTCGTCGTGGGGTTCGTCTACGGCGGACCGCAGGCAGCGGTGCTCGTGTTGATCCTCGGCGTTCTGGAGATTTCGCTCTCGTTCGACAACGCGGTCATCAATGCGACTGTGCTGCAACGGATGAGTGAGTTCTGGCAGAAGATCTTCCTGACGGTCGGCGTGATCATCGCCGTGTTCGGCATGCGGCTGATCTTCCCGCTCGTGATCGTGTGGGCCGCGTCGGGACTCGGACCCGTTGCCGCACTGGACCTTGCACTCAACCCGCCGGCCGACGGCGCCGCCACGTTCCCGGACGGACGACCGAGCTACGAAACTCTGCTGACCGACGCGCATCCGCAGATCGCCGCGTTCGGCGGCATGTTTCTCCTGATGCTGTTCCTGGGCTTCATCTTCGAAGAGCGCGACATCACCTGGTTGTCCGCCATCGAGAAGCCGCTCGCGAAGGCCGGCAAACTCGACATGCTGGCCGTCGTCGTCGCCGGAATCGCCCTGGTACTGGCCGCCGAATTCCTGGCACCGGAGGACAAAGTGTCCACCGTCATGGTTGCCGGTGTGCTCGGAATGGTCACCTACATCGCCGTCAACGGACTCGGAGAATTCTTCGACACCGGAGACGGTGACGGCCCCTCGGAATTGGCGAAGGCCACCGGAAAGGCCGGATTCTTCCTGTTTCTCTACCTCGAAGTGCTCGACGCGTCGTTCAGCTTCGACGGTGTCATCGGGGCGTTTGCCATCACGGCAGACCCGATCATCATCGCGCTGGGTCTCGGCTTCGTAGGCGCCCTGTTCGTTCGATCGCTGACGGTCTATCTGGTGCGCAAGGGAACCCTCTCGGAGTACGTGTACCTCGAGCACGGAGCGCACTGGGCCATCGGCGCCCTGTCGGTCATTCTGCTGGTGTCCATCGGCGTCGAGATCAACGACATCATCACCGGTCTGGTGGGAGTGGTGCTCATCGGACTGTCGCTCGTGAGCAGTATTCGTCGAAACAGGAAGTCGGCCGACCGCGACGAAGTCGTCACGGTCTGAGTAAGGGATCCGACGGCCGGCGCGCATCAGCGTTCGTGGGCGAGCGGCGCCGACCGCCGAATCTTTCTCCCCCCGATTGGTTCGACGCACCTTTCCTCGAATCGGTTCCATCGACTTCGTGTCCGACCCACCCGCTACCGTGCAGGGCATGTTGATCGTGCATCGCGCCGAGCGTTCCGGAACGCTCGCCGATGCCTTGGGGCAGGTGCTGTCGACGCCCCTCGACGATCCGTTCACTCGGGAGATCGTGTCTGTGCCCGCAAAGGGTGTGGAGCGGTGGCTCAACCAGCGCCTGTCCACGGTGCTGGGAACGGCGGCCGGCGACGGTATCGCCGCCAACATCGATTTTCCAACGCCCACTCGACTCGTCGACACGGCGATCTCCGCGGCCGGCGGGATGGACCCGGACGACGATCCCTGGTCGCCCGGCCGGGTTCTGTGGGCGTTGCTGGCGGTCATCGACGAGAGCCTGGGTGAACCGTGGTGCGCGGTGATGGCCAAGCACCTCGGGTACGACCCCGAGACGAGAACGGTCGAGGGGTATCGCGCGGGACGTCGGTGGGCCACCGCCGCTCACGTCGCGGATCTCTTCCGCGGGTACGCCGCCGCGCGTCCCCGCATGCTGATCGACTGGTCCGGCGGTGCGCTCACCGACGGTGCGGGCGCGCCGTTGGCGCCCGACCTCGCTTGGCAAGCGGAGTTGTGGTCACGGCTGCACTCACGCATCGGGAGCCCCAGTCCGGCCGAACGTCTCGGCGATGCATGCGACACGTTGCGCAGTCGGCCCGAGTCGGTCGACTTACCCGAACGACTGTCCCTGTTCGGCCCCACCCGACTGAGTTACGAGCAGCTGCAGGTGATCTCGGCTCTGGCGGCCAATCGGGACGTGCATGTGTGGATTCCGCATCCGAGCCCGGCGATGTGGACGTCCCTGGCCACGGCACCCGCGCACGTGCGCCGGTCCGAGGACGGTACGGCTCTCGCGGTCGGGCACCCGCTCCTGTCCTCCCTGGCGAGGGACGTTCGCGAACTTCAGGTGCGCCTCGGTCCGCACGACGTGACGGACATCCATCACGACGGCGACGACACGCGATCGACGCTGCTGGGCCGCATCCAGGACGACATTCGCCACGACCGCGCGCCGGCGACCGGTGCCACCCTCGACGGCACCGTTCAGGTGCACGCCTGCCATGGAGCTCCGCGTCAGGTGGAAGTGCTGCGTGAGTGCTTGCTGCACGTGTTCGCCGAGGACCCGACCCTCGAACCGCGCGACGTCCTCGTGCTGTGTCCCGACGTGGAAACGTATGCGCCCCTGGTGCGTGCGACCTTCGGGCAAGGCCTGCTCGGACACCCCGGTCACCGGCTGCGCGTTCGTCTCGCCGATCGCGGGCTCCGACAGACCAACCCGTTGCTCGCCTCCGTGGCCACGTTCCTCGAACTCGCCGAGGGCCGTGTCACGGCCAGTCAGGTACTCGACCTCGCCACCAGTGCGCCGGTGCGCACCATGTTCCGCTTCACCGACGACGATCTCGAGCGGCTGCGAGAGTGGACGCACGCGTCGGGCGCACGGTGGGGCATCGGTTCGAGACAGCGCGAGGCCTTCGGACTCGGCGACTTCCCACAGAACACCTTCAACACCGCCGTCGACCGCATCCTGCTCGGAGTTGCAGCGGACGAGTCCGACAACAGTTGGCTCGATCTCGCGCTTCCGCTGGACGACGTCGACGGAAACGACATCGACCTCGCCGGTCGGTTCGCCGAAATGGTGGACCGGCTTGCCGTCGTTCTGCGCGATCTTCAAGGGCCGCAGACAGTGTCGGAGTGGGTTCGAGTTCTGCGCCGCGCGCTGGATCTGTTGACCGACGTCCGCGTGGCGGATCAGTGGCAGGTGGCCGGCGCGCACCGAGAACTGGCCGAGGCCACCGAACACGGCGCGGCCACCGAGCTGCGTCTGGCCGACATAAGAGCCATGTTGGCGAGCCGTCTGGCAGGTCGCCCGACCCGCGCGAACTTCCGTACCGGTGAGCTGACGGTGTGCACCATGGTGCCCATGCGGTCGGTGCCGCACCGCGTGGTGGTGTTGCTCGGATTGGACGACGACGTCTTTCCCCGGTCGAGCAGCACCGACGGTGACGACGTCCTGGCCCGCGATCCCCTTGTCGGAGAGCGGGACCTGCGCAGCGAGGATCGTCAGCTGCTACTCGACGCGGTGATGTCCGCCGGAGACCGACTGTTGCTCTTCTACACCGGCGCCGACCCGGTGTCGGGTGTTGCCAAGCCGCCCGCCATTCCGCTCAGCGAGCTGCTGGACGTGGTCACGTCGACGGCCGGAGCCGATCCGGTTCAGCGACATCCGTTGCAGCCCTTCGATCCTCGAAACTTCGTCGCCGCCGAGCCCTTCAGTTTCGATACCAGCGCGCTGGCGGGTGCGAAGGCAGATCGGCAGCCCGCCCAGCCGATTCCGCCGTTCCTGCCCGCACCCTTGCCGGCGCTGCCGACGGGTGATGTGAATCTGGCCGATCTGGTCGCCTTCGTGCAGAACCCCACGCAGGCGTTCCTTCGTCAGCGACTCCGCTTTCGGGTTCCCGAGGTCGACGACGACATTGCCGATGCGCTCGACGTCGAACTGGCTCCGTTGTCGCGGTGGAACATCGGGGACCGCATGCTGTCCGCGGTACTCGGCGGCACCGAACTGTCCGAGTTCGCGGCCGCGGAATGGCGACGCGGAACCTTGCCCCCGTTCCACCAGGGCCGTCGCCAGCTGAACGTCATCGAACAGGGCGTCATGGCGCTGGCCGAGGCGTCCCGGTCGGTCCACGTGGGCTCACCGACGAGTGTGGACGTCGCGGTCGATCTCGGCGACGGCCGCCGCATCACCGGAACCATCCCCGGCATTCACGGCTACGTGATCGCGAGGACACGCTATTCGACGCTCGGGCCCAAACATCGGTTGGAAGCGTGGGTTCATCTGTTGGCCTTGGCCGCTCATGCACCGGACGGGATCTGGGAGGCGATCACCACGGGGAAGGGCAAACGCAGCACACCCATCATGCGATCGACCTTGTCCGCGCCAGCCAACGCAGTCGACATTCTGCGCCAACTGGTCGACCTTCGTGACCGCGGAATGCGGGCCCCGCTGCCGATGGCCACAGAGTCGACGGCTGCGTACGCGGAACGACGGTTCAGAGGCGTCAACGCCGATGGTGCTCTGACTGCCGCAAATGAGACGTTCGCGGACAGGTTCGGCGACAACACCGACCGCAGCATCGTCTACGTCTACGGAGACTCCCCGACGCTGGCAGCACTCGGCGACGGACCACCACACGAGGACGAAGCCACGTGGAGCGACGACCCGACGCGGTTCGGCGCCTTGGCGTTTCGGCTGTGGCACCCATTGCTGAGCCGAGAGACGCAGGGGCAGCCATGAACTTCGATCCGACCGCACCGCTGCCGACGGGCACGACCGTCCTCGAAGCCAGCGCCGGCACCGGCAAGACCTACGCCATCGTCGGTCTCGCCACCCGCTTCGTTGCAGAGGGCGTGACCGACGTGGCGCACCTGCTGCTCGTGACGTTCAGCAAGGCCGCCACGCAGGAGCTTCGCGATCGAACCCGTGCTCGCTTCGCCTCCGTCGCAACGGCATTGGCCGACGTGAAGACGGCGCGTACGTCGACCGACGAGGTGGTGCGCTGCCTCGCCGACGTCGAGCCTGCGGAGGTCGAGGTTCGGCGACGACGCCTGACCACGGCACTGTCCGACTTCGACGCCGGCACCATCGCCACCACCCACAGCTTCTGCCAGCGCATGCTCGACGGGTTGGGGATCGGCGGCGAACGCGAGCCGGACGCGGTATTCGTCGAGGATCTCGACGACCTCATCGCGGAGGCGTCCGACGACATCTACCTGCGCACCTATTCCCGGTCCGACGTCTCGGCGGCCATCGAGCCCAAGGAAGCGCGCTCGGTGGCGACGGCCGCGGTCAAGGACCGGCAAGCCGTCTTGGTGCCGGACGAGGACGAGGACACCGTCGCGGGCCACCGCGTCATCTTCGCGCGCAAAGCCCGCGACGAGGTCGAGCGGCGCAAAAGGGTTCTGGGCGTGCGGGATTACGACGACCTGCTCGGTCTGCTGCACGGAGTGATCGACGATCCCGAGCACGGGGCCGCGGCGTGCGCCCGCATCAGCGAGCGGTTTCGCGTGGTTCTCGTCGACGAGTTCCAGGACACCGACCCGCTGCAATGGGACATTCTGCGCCGCGCATTTCACGGCAGCAGCACCTTGGTCCTGGTCGGCGACCCCAAACAAGCCATCTACGCATTCCGAGGAGCCGAGGTCCTCAGCTACCTCGATGCAGCGCGCATCGCCGACGAACGTCACGAGCTCACCACGAACTGGCGCAGTGACCAGCCCCTGCTCGACGCCCTCGCGCACGTCTACGAGGGCGCCGCCCTGGGTCACGAGGACATCGTGGTGCACCACGTCGGTGCCAAGCATCCCGAGTCCCGGATTACGGGACGGCCGCCGCTGCGGGTGCGCTACCTGCCGCGCACCAGCATGGGACCGCTGAATCGATCGGGATTCCCCACGGTGGGTCGGGTGCGGGAACGGGTCGCGGAGGACGTTGCAGCGGACATCGTCGGATTGCTGAGCGGTTCAACCACCCTGAACATTGGCGGCGAGAGTCGTCCGGTCGCACCCGGAGACGTCGCCGTGCTGCTGCGTACGTGGCGGCAGGTCGCCCTCGTGCGCGATGCGCTCGATCGCGCCGGTGTTCCGTCCGTGCTCGCCGGGGGCTCCTCGGTTTTCGCCACCGCCAGCGCCACCGACTGGCTGTGGGTGTTGCAAGCGCTCGAACAACCGCACCGATCCGATCGAGTGCGACTCGCCGCGCTCACCCCTCTGCTGGGGTGGACCGCCGAGGGGCTCGACGCCCGCGGTGACGATGCCGTCGCCGAGGTGAGCAACCAGCTACGAAATCTGTCGATGTTGTTCGCGCAGTCCGGTTTTGCCGCGGTATTCGAACGCATGGCCTGGGAGACGCGCCTCGAGAGTCGACTACTCGCGCTCGACGCGGGGGAACGGCAGCTGACTGACCTGCGCCACATCGCGCAACTGCTGAACAAGGCGGCGGTGGAGGAGTCGTTCGGCCTCACCGCTCTGACGCGATGGCTGACCGATCGTGTCAAGGATCCCGGGGGCGGGGTCACCGACCGGAGCCGCCGGCTCGACAGCGACGCCGCGGCCGTGCAGATCGCGACCGTCCACGCCACCAAAGGTCTCGAGTTTCCAATCGTCTACGTCCCCTACGTCTGGGATGCCTTCTCGATGTTCGAGCCGACGTCGCTGCTGCTGCACGACGACGACGGCCGGCGCCTGCTGGATGTGGGCGGGTCGAGCGGACCGGGGTACTCCGCGCGCAAGACCGTGCACGACACCGAACAGGCGGGTGAGGAATTGCGCCTGTTCTATGTCGCACTCACGCGCGCACAGTGCGCCGTCACCTTGTGGTGGGCACCGAGCTGGGGAACGCGCGAATCGCCCGCACATCGGCTGTTGTTCGGACGGCTGCCGGGCATCAGTACACCCGAGCCGAAACCCAAGGTCCCGGCCGACGACGTCGTGCGCACGCACCTCGAGAACTGGGCGGGCGACGGCCCTGACGGGACGATCTCGGTCGAATTCGTCGACACCCGAGCAGAATTCGACGCGCACTGGTCACCGACAGAGTCGCCGGCCGGTCCACTGGCAGCAGCTGAGTTCGACCGGACACTCGACATGGCGTGGCGCCGCACGTCCTACTCCGCCCTGACGGCGTCCGCCCACGACACCGCGGGCGTGGGCAGCGAAGTCGAGCGTGAGGAGAAGACCGACGAGCCGGACGGGGAACCTCCTGTCGAGGAGGTGCTGACCGGCATCCCGTCGCCGATGAACGGTATGCCGGCCGGGGCAGCGTTCGGTACTCTGGTGCACGAGGTGCTCGAGCACGTCGACACCGGAGTCGACGATCTGCACGCCGAGGTGCTGCGTCGCTGTCGGGACGCCGTCGCGGCGCGGCTCGCCGACGTCGAACCCGAGGCGCTCGCCGACGCGCTCATGCCGGTTCTGCACACCCCGCTCGGTTTCGGAACGTTGGCCGACATCGGCCCGCAGGACCGCCTCGCCGAACTCGATTTCGAGCTTCCACTGGTCGGCGGTGACGACCCCGCGTCCGTGCTCGTCACCGTGAAGAACATTGCCGCACTGGTGCGTTCGCATGTGTCGCCCGACGACGTGCTGGCTCCCTACGCGGACATGCTCGACACCCTCGAGGCAGTCCCGTTGCGCGGGTACCTGACCGGGAGCATCGACTCGGTGCTGCGCGTCGGGGAGAAGTTCGTGATCGTCGACTACAAGACCAATCGCATATCGCGTGGTGACCTCACCGTCGCTCACTTCGGTCGCACGCGGATGGCGGGGGAGATGATGCGATCGCACTACCCGCTGCAGGCGTTGCTGTATTCGGTTGCGCTGCATCGATATCTGCGGTGGCGTCTGCCCGGCTACCGGGCCGATCGGCATCTCGGCGGCGCGCAGTATCACTTCGTGCGTGGAATGGTCGGTCCGGACACTCCCGCTGGTTGTGGAGTCTTCGACTGGGCGCCGCCGCCGGCGCTGGTGGCGGGGCTCTCCGACCTTCTTGCGGGAGCGGGCGCATGATCACCGCCGCCGTGGCCCAGCGCGGGAAAGGACGCCTGCGCGAATTCAACGAGGCGGGGGTGCTCGCCGCCGCCGATGTTCACGTCGCGCTTCGTCTCGGTCATCTCGGTGGAGAGTCGTCGGAGGACGTGCTGCTGGCGACGGCGCTCGCCGTGCGCGCGGTGCGTTCGGGCTCGGTGTGCTTGGACCTGAACAGGTTCCGAGACGTCACGGTCGACGACGACTCCGAGGTCGAGGTCGAGTCCTTGCCATGGCCGCAGATCGACGGGGTGATCGCCGCGCTGCGCCGCAGTCCGTTGATCGTCGGCGGCGACCGGGGTCCTCTTCGACCGCTTCGCCTGATCGACACGGACGAGGGTCTGCTGCTCTACCTCGATCGATACTTCCTGCAGGAGCAGATGATTCGGCAGGTTCTCGACGAACGCTCCACCTCGCACCCCGAGGTGGACGCCCGGGCGCTGGCGTCCGACCTGACGCTGCGGTTCGGTGGGGAGTCGGCGCCCGACCGTCAGCGCATCGCCGCAGCATTGGCCGCCACCACCTGGACCACCGTCATCGCCGGTGGACCCGGCACCGGCAAGACGCACACGGTGGCGCGAATACTCGCCATTCTCGTTGCGGCGCACGGTCCCTCGTTGCGCATCGGTCTCGCGGCACCCACCGGAAAGGCCGCGGCACGCCTGCAGGAGTCGGTCGGCGAGCAGTCCGCAGAACTCTCGCTTCCGCCCGATCTGTCGGCGATGACGTTGCACCGCCTGCTCGGATGGCAGCCGGGAAGCAAATCGCGCTTCAAGTACACCGCCGGCAACCGATTGCCGTACGACGTGGTGGTGGTCGACGAAACGTCGATGGTGTCGCTGACCATGATGAGCCGCCTCCTCGAAGCCGTCCGGCCCGACACGCGCGTGCTGCTGGTGGGTGACCCCGACCAGCTGACCTCCGTCGACGCGGGCGCGGTGCTGGCCGACCTGGTGGCGCGCCCGGTCACCGGTTCGCTCCCACCGGCTCTGACCTCGCTCGTCGGGAACGACCTGAACGCAGCCGACGATCCGGACGAGAAGGCGCTCACCGCGCTCGAGCGGGACCGACTGCGTGGCGGTGTGGTGCGGTTGAGCCGCGGTCGGCGCTTCGGCGGGCAGATTGCCGAGCTCGCCGTGGCCGTGCGCGACGGAGACGCCGACGCGGTGCTGCGTCTCCTCGACCGCCCGACCGAGGAGTTGTCGTTCCATGGGCCCGAGGACGTGGCCGGGGTGAGGCGGGACGTCGTCGACACCGCCGCGGTGGTCACCGCTGCCGCGGCGTCGGGCCACGCCGCCGAGGCAATACGGGGACTCGAGCAACACCGTCTCCTGTGTGCTCATCGGGACGGACCGTACGGAGTGCAGCGGTGGGCCCGCACCGCCATGGAGTGGGTGGGTGAAGCGCAGGGAAAGATCTTCGACCCCTCCCGGTGGTATCCGGGTCAGCCGTTGCTCGTGACCGCGAACGACCACGAGACACGCATCTACAACGGGGACACCGGTGTCATCGTGCAGAACCAGGACGGCACGCTCTCCGCGGCGTTCCAGCGCGGATCCACACCATTCCTGCTGCATCCGAGCCAATTGTCGGCAATTCAGACCATTTATGCCATGACAATTCACAGGAGTCAGGGCAGCCAGTACGACACTGTCACAGTGGTTCTTCCCGCCGAAGCGTCGTCGCTTCTCACTCGCGAACTTCTCTACACGGCGATCACCCGTGCCAGGAAGCATGTCCGGGTGGTCGGCACCGAGGAAGCTGTGCGAGCAGGTGTCGAGCGGCAGGTGCTGCGGGCGAGTGGGCTGAGGCGCACGATACTCGAGTGACTCGAGGTTCCCATTGTGGTGCGCCACATAGTCGGGACTCCCGTTATCTCCCGCGCCATTGATCGGTGCGCTAATATTCGGTCGGTTTCGGGCGTAAAGTTTGTTTCTGCACCCAAACCGGTACGTGAGGGGGATCGCCCGTCCTCGGAGGGAATCAGTCATGGCAACTTCGGTAGAGCCCGAGCGCGCACTGCGCCGCGTTCGCTCCGGCACGTCCGACGCCCCGTCCATCGACAGCGGACCTGCTCGCTGGGGCCTGCGAGGCAAGGTCAACGGCCTGCTCGGCGGGGCATCCCTGCTGTCGGCCGGCGCCGCGGAGCTCGAAGCGCGCGACGATGTGAACGCCATCCGGTGCGCCCTGCCGGCCCGCCAATCGATCGTCGTCGCGAACACCGAAGGCGGCATGGGCAAGACCCCGACCGTCGTCATGCTGGCCAACCTGTTCGGGCGCCACCGCGGAGGCGACGTGGTCGCCTGGGACATCGCCGGGGTCCGCGGCAACCTCGGGCAACGCTCGGCCACCAACGTCGCCGACGGCAACACCGTCTGGGGTCTGCTCGCCGACACGAACGAAGAGCCGTCCGCCGAAGCCGAGCTCGCGCGCTACTTGTGCCGCCAGCCCACGGGCGACGAAATCCTGGCGTCCGACCGTGCGGCCCGGCACATGGAGTCGATCACGACTCCCGAATTGGTCGCGATCGGAAACACGCTGGCGCAGCACCGCCAGATCATCATCTTCGACACCGGCAACGACGACCGCGCGACCGCATGGAAGTGGGCGACGTCGTCCGCGGACCAGCTTGTCGTTCCGATGCCCTACCGCCGCGGCGCCGCGTCGTCGGTGACGTCCATGCTGGCGACGCTCAGCGCACGCGGTTTGGACGACCTTGTCGAGCGCGCCATCGTGATCGCATCGCCGCCCCCGCGTGGGGCGCCTGCTGCGGTGGTCGAGGAGGTGCGGCGACGGCTGACCGAATTCGGTGTCCGCACGATCGTCGACGTTCCGTACGAGCCCGCGTTGGCCTCGTGGGAGCGCATCGACCACGTATCCCTGCCGGACGCGACGGTGCGAGCCTGGACGCACGCCGCGGCAGTGATCGCGAAATCCCTGGCCGTCGGAGCGCGTCGACCCGATGCAGCTTCACCCGACAGCGCCGTGCCGACCGACGCGGTACCAACCGACGCAGTACCAACCGACGATGCGCAATCGTTCGACGTGACCACCGCTGCCCTGCGCCAGTGGTCGACGCGCGAACCCGCCCCGGCTCCCGTCGGAGTCCGCGCAGAGACCGGCAGACGGATACCGGTACGTGGTGTCATGGCGTGCGCCGCGGTCGCACTCGCGGCGGCATCCGCAGGCGGTGTGTTCCACCTGGCCGATCGCGCTGACGCGACACCTCCCGCACCCGTTGCCGCGCAGTCGGATTCAGGCGTCGACCCCGCGCGAGCCAGCGGACCGGCGGTGATCCGAGCGTACGACGACCGGTACTACACGGACCGCAGTGCCGAGGGCGCCGCGTCGCTGTGGACTCTTCCGGAGGTCTCGCCTGCCGAGGCCACCGCTCGGACGGACCAGTTGCAGAAGACGATCGACGACACCGACCCGGGTATGCAACACCGATTGGCCGTGACGCCGACGTCGGATCCGAACGTGTTCGACGTGGTCCTCACCCTGACGACGTCGGACGGTGTGGAGCACCCGTACAACCAACAGTTCACGGTCGCCGAGAACGACGGCTCCTACTCCATCGTCTCGAAGATCGACTGCGAACAGCAGTGCCCCGCTCCGTGATTCCCGTCGATCGAAAGGGTCCCCGATCCGTGTCCGCCAACACTGTGCCGCTCCCGTTGTGGAAATCCGTGGCTTACGCCGGACTGGGTGTGGTGGCCGCCGCGACCATCGGTGTGTTCGGGCAGTCCACGGCGTGGGCTGCTCCGACCGACGACACACCGACCGGTGCCGCTGCTGTCGAGAAGCAACGCCAGGAACAGAACGAGAAGATGGCGAAGATGGCCGCCGACGCCAAGGCGGCCCAGGACGCGAAAGACGCCGAGGCGGAGGCGCAACGCGAGGAGCGCCAGAAGGAGCAGCGCGAGCAAGATCGTCAGAACGCACAGGACCAGAACTCGCAAGACGCTCCGCCGCCGCCCGCGCCGTGGGTGCCGCCGGTGTTCGTCCTCCCCGATCTCCCGTTCGACGTTCCGGGCTTGACCCCGCCTGCCGACCCGGCTCCCGTCGAGGCGGCTCCTGCGCCGGCGCCGGTCCCGGATGCCGTTGCCCCCGTTGTGGTTGCGCCGGAACCCGAGCCCATGCCGGAACCTGAGCCCCAGCCGGAACCGGGGCCCGTCACGCAGACTCCTCCGGCACGGACTCCCGCGCAGGAGCAGCCCGAGAAGAAACGGGATCCGGACCCCGAGCCTGCGCCCGTTCCCGCGCCGCAGCCGGCGCCGTTGCCCGCTCAGCCGCAGGTGCAGTCGGCTCCGACCCATCAGCCCACGCCGGGTCCGGGTCCTGATCCGGAGCCAGATCCCGAGCCCACCAATCCTCCTGTGCCCGAGGTGCATTCGGACGGTGGTCCCACGCAGATGGCCAACCCGGATCCGACCTCGGACGCACCGTCGTCCAGCATGGCGAACCCGTCACCGAAGGCCGACAAGCCGGGACCGAACAAGGCCGGCCCGAACCTGGGCAACCCCACGCCCTGACCGGTTGATCGAACGCCCTAGGGCGCGTTGACAACTCCCGCGACCGGGAGGTAATCGCACTGCGTGCCGAAGATCGTCTGAGTCGAGCCGTGAATCACGGCCGCGACGAGTCCGGGGCCGGTCGGTACAGTGGCGGACAGGGTTTCCGGACCGGTGGGCAGACCGGCGAGCTGCTGAGCGACCCAGGTGCGCTCGCTGCGCAGGGGTGCGTCGCCGCGCTGGCCGTTGGCGAGGTTGAACCACGTCACCCACAGCGTGTCGGTCTGCTTGGCCATGTCGATCGGGGTGTCGATGCCGAAGAACATGAAGTGCACGCTGCCCGGCTCGATGAAGTACGGCAGCGTCGGATCCGCGGCAGGTCCGGAGACGCCCCACGCGCGCCCTTGAGACGAGTTGCGCAGCGGGTTCCGGTTGTCGTAGTAGCCGGTGCAGCTGTTGGCGAACGTGTCGTAGAAGAACTGCTGTTGCGGAGCTTGCATGTTCGTGCCGAAGGGGACCGGGATGGGATAACCGGCAACGTTGGTCTCGGCGCCCCGAGCGCCGGATTGCGCGGCGGCGATGGCCGCGTCCAGTGCAATGTCGACGGGCGACTTCGGCGGTGCGGGAGCCGGATCGGCCGCCGCGGTGGTGGAACCGGTCAACGCGATCACCGCGGCCATCACGCCACACGCCAGCAGTTTCGAACCCTTCATGGCGATGATGTTAGCGGGTCTACGGGCCTGACCCCGCCGCGCGAGTCTCGATACGGAATCGGTCCGATGACTCGTCGTTACCTGTGAGCACTACCGAAACGGCGTCAACAGTCGCCGTGGACTGCGTAGAGCGACCGAGATCGCGTCGGACCTCACGGTCGGATCCGCCCCGGGGCCGGGCCGCATGTCGATGCGATCCGGGCTCGGTGACGTCTCGCATCGCGGGCACCGGCCTGCGACCAGGTCGGTACCGCAGTCGGCGTGCGCGAAGATGCGGCGCGGCCCCCGCGGTGATCGACGTTCCGCCCATGTCGTGAGCGCGGCGAGTGCCGGCCAGAGCGACAGGGCATCGTCGGTGGGGACGTACTCGTCTCCGGTCCGCACCAGCAGGCCGTCGTCGACGAGGGATGCCAGGCGCGTGGTCAGTACTGCTTTGGAGATGTCGAGATGCATCTGGAAGTCGGTGAAGCGGCGTACCCCGAAGACGCTGTCGCGCAGGATGAGCATGGTCCAGCGTTCGCCCACCGTTTCCAGCGCTCGCGCGAGCGAGCAGTCCTGCTTCGCGTAATCGACTCCGAGTGCCATGGTGCGATTCTACGTGATGGTCTGTTCATCGGACCAGATGCTGTTACATTGACGCCATGAATCGCTCGCATGCCCTCGCGGTGTCCGCGCTCGGAACGCTCCTGACTCTCGTCGCCTTCACCGCACCCCTGGCGACGCTGAACGCGACGGCGTCGACACTCGGCGCCGACACCGCGGGACGCACGTGGATCCTGAGCTCGATGGCCATCGGCCTCGGCGCCGCGCTGTTGTCGAGCGGCACGATCGCCGACGACTTCGGCCGCCGCCGCACCTTCGTGATCGGCTGTGTGGTTCTCGCCGTCGGATCTTTGGCCTGCGCCCTGGCGCCCACCACACAGGTGTTCGTGGGCGCCCGCGTCGTGCAGGGCCTCGGCGGCGCAGCCATCGTGGCCGCCAGCCTCGGGATCATCGCGCACGCATTTCCGCCGGGACCCGAACGGGCAGCGGCATCGGGGGTGTGGGGCGCGAGTGTGGGCGGCGGAATCGCATTGGGTCCGTTGGTCTCCGCGACGCTGGATCGATTCGCGAACTGGCGCGACGCGTACTGGCTGCTCCTCGCCGCCGTCGTGGTCCTGGCCGTCGTGACCGTTCGTGTCGTCGGGGAATCGCGGGCGGACAGCCGACGCGGTCTCGACCTGATCGGAACGGTTCTGCTGGCGGCCGGTGTCAGTTCGCTGCTGGCCACCCTCGTCGAAGGACGTCAGGGCTGGGCACAGGTGCACGTCGCCGTTCTCGCCGCGGCCGCGGTGATTCTGCTGGGACTGTTCGTGGTGGTCGAATCACGAAGCAGCGCAGCGATGCTCGACCTTGCACTTTTTCGCCAGCCGCCGTTCGTGGCCGCAACGGTGGCCGCGCTGGCGACGGGCGCCGGCATCATCGCACTGATGTCGTACATGGGTGCGTTCCTCGGCGGGGCGCTCGGAATCTCGGCGCTGGGCGGCGCGTTTCTGCTGTTCGCGTGGTCCGGCTCGAGTGTGGTCACCGCCCTTCTGGCACGGCGCATCCCGTCGCGCTTCGGCGGTCGACCGCAGCTGGGCGTCGGACTGATCGGCGTGGCCGTCGGGCAGCTAACGCTCGTGGGGATCACCGCGGAATCCACGTGGGTGCGGTTTCTGCCCGGACTGCTGATCGCCGGAATTGCCAGCGGCGTGCTCAACGCGGCACTCGGACGTGAGGCGGTGGCCAGCGTTCCCGCCGGACGCGGCGGTCTCGGCAGCGGCGCAAACAACACCGCCCGCTACGTGGGGTCGGCCATCGGAGTGACCGTCGTGGCCGTCATCGCGGCCCGGCCGGGCAGCGGTCCTGCCGTAGCGGCCTCGCTTGCGACCGGCTGGAACCACGCAGCCGTCGTCACGGCCGTTATCTCACTGGTCGGTGCGGCCGCCGTGTTCGTCGCTCACCGCGCGACGCGCGAGAGAACTTCGATGCCGTCGACGTCCGCCGTCACCACGTAACCGTCGGCCAGGGCGTCGCTGATCGCCTTGTCGTCACCGGCTCGGTCGAGAGGCCAGCCGGGCGGCCTCGCCCGATTCACCACGATCCAATCGGGAGTCGAGGTGTCGGCCTGGCGACGAGGAAACACCGTCACGTCGTGGGTCGAGACGAACTGCGGCACGAGATTGTTCGATGCCGCGATCGACTCGTCGGCGGGGATGGTCGAGGCGATCTCCGCCGCCGTGACGGCCTGCGGATCCACGCGCCAGCCGTCCGCGTGCGCGAGGCGCGAGAGCGGGGTGAACGGGAGCGATCCGATCGCAACCACGGCGACGGCACCGAAGATGACCCGTTGCGCTCGGCGCGAGAGGTGCATGTCGCGTCGACCGCGAATCACGGCGTCGATCAATGCGGCGAACAGAATCGGCATCAGGATCGCGTTGTAGTGGTAGATCGGCACCCAGTAGTTCGAGTTGTCGCTCAGGAACCGCCACGCGACGGTCGGAGCAGCGATCAGCGTCAGCGGCGACCGCAGCGCAGCGAACCCGGTGATGGCGAGCAGGAGCAGAATCGTCGCCGCGCGGGAGTCACCTGCCACCAGTCCGTGCGCGGTGTCGGCGATTCCGGAGCCGAGCGGGGGCAGGTTCGATCCCTGGTTGTACGCGTCGTCGGTGCTCAGGGCGGGGATGATCACCTTGACCGCCAGAGCGGTCCACCCCAACCCCCACACGATCGTCGCCGCTCCCCAGAGGCGGACACGGCCGGTCGTCCAGAAGGCGGCCAATGCGCCGATCACGGCGACGGTCAGGCCCATGTCTTCCTTGACGAACACCAGCGGAAGGGCCCAGAGCAGCGCTGCGCGCCAGCGGCCCTGACCGAGCGCCACCACCGAGAACGCCAGGATCGGAACGGCGAACGCGATCTCGTGGAAGTCGAAGTTCAGTGCCGATTGCAGGCCGAAGGAGAGGCCGTAGCCGAGCGCGACGATGACGGCGATGCGCTTGCCGAAGGACTCCTGCGCCCACCGCGTCAGCGGGACGACGCCGACAGCGAAGAGGACGGCCTGCGCGATCAGCAGCGTGTCCGGCGACGGAAACAACCGATAGAAGGGGGCGAGGAGAGCGGTGATGGGCGAGAAGTGATCGCCGAGGGTGTTGTAGCCGGTGCCGAGGAGGTTGGATATCGGCGCCTGCAGATGCGCGTATCCCGACACCTCTTGGACGAAGATGCCCAGGTCGAAGCCCGATGTGCGGAGTTGGCGCTGGCCCATCAGCGACAGCGCCGAGTACAGCGCCGCGAAGACGACGAAGGCGCTCAGTGGCAGCGCCCACCCGCGCGTCCGTGCCGACGGTTCGGGCGCCCTCACCTCGGGTTTGTTCTGTAAAGCCGTCACGGGAAGTCAGTTCTACTCGCAGAAAATGAGATATGCCTGTGAACCCTCAACCCAGCGCGTGCAGGTGCTTGTGTTTGCCGTCCCAGTGCACGCGGGTCGTGACGACCGCGCTGTCGCCCAGCCGCCGGATCTCGTAGACGTCGAGCGCGGGCACCTCGGGAACTGTGCCCCACAGAGCGTGGCCCGTCATGACGAAGTCGATGTCGAGCCGCACGAGCAGACCCATCAGCTCGCCGATCGTGCTCTCGTCGATCTTGGCGAACGCGTCGTCGAGCAAGACGAGCCGCAGCGCGTTGTCGGCGTCGGGAAGGCTGGACAGGTAACCGTCCGCCGCGGCGAAGAGTGCGGCATAGGACACGAACCGCGTCTCGCCCTGCGAGATCTTGGCGCGTTTGGAGATGCGGCGCTGCTGGTCGGGCTCCGGGCCGAGGATGGTGACCTCGACGGCGTGCCACGTCCGGTAGTCGAGCGCCGTGGCCAGATGGGCGGCGTATCCGGCGCTCGGATCCTCCGCATGCAGCTGCTCGACGCGTCCGCGCAGAAGTCCGACGAGTTCGTCCTGATTCGACGACTGCTCGGCCGACAACAGCTCGAGAATGCGGGCGAGCTCGGGTTCGTCCTTCTCGAGGTGCCAGCCCATGCGCACACCGATGCCGTGCGAGGTGCGGCTGGTACTGAGGCTGGAATTCATCGCCTCGATCAGCTCGCGCGCCTGCTCGATGCGCCTGCGTAGTTCGTCGGACACCCCGCCGAGCACGAAGCCGGTGAAGACGTCCCGCTCGCGCTGGCCGAGTGCCTGTTTGCCCTCGCTGACGCGGCGGGTCAGATACTCGACGGCCGCGATCGGATGGTGAGCGTCGCCGGCGCCGTCGATGTGCACGACGTACACCCCGTCCTCGACGCGCTCGGACACCTCGAGCTGGCCGGACGAGTCACGCTGGAACTGCTGAAGTGCGGCGATGAGGTCGTTGACGTCGACCGCGGTGTGCGTGCCGATGGCGTCGAGTGCGGAGGTGACGACCTGGCGGACGTGCTCTGTGTCGTCGGGGTGTTGGGCGACGGGGATCTCTGCGGGAACGGCCGCAGCCAGGCCTGGAAGGCGGACGCGGGCGTTGTATTGGGCTACTCGCTCGACGAGTTCCGCCGCGCGCGCCGACTCCTTCTCGGCCGCCACCGCGGCGTCGGTCCGGGCTGCGGCGAGCTGGTTCTGCAGATCGGTGACCGTGCGCGACGCGTCGTTCAGGTTGTCCTCGGTGACCCGGTGTTGTTCGACCGTTCGATTCAGCTCGACGGTCAGTTCTTGGAGCGGAACGTCGAGCGCGTCGTGGGCAGATGCGAGCTTGGACGCCTGATCGTGCCACTGGAGACGGCGATCTTCCGCTGCGCTCTCGGCGTGGACGCGATCGTTCGTCGCGTACCCGAACTCGGTGAGCGCTGACGCCGCGGCCGCTGCAGCGCGAACCGTGGTGCGGGACGCCGCCGCGAACACGGTGGCCGAGGACGCGACACGCAGACATGCCGCATCGACGGCGGTCAGGTCGGCGACGGTCACCGGAAGGTCCATGCCGTGGCAGGCGACGCGGTGATTCTCGAAATCCGTGCTCCACTCGTCGCGTTCGCGCCGGGCGTGAAGCTCGGCGTCGCGAGCGCGGGTGGCACTCGCCCGCGCAAACTCGGCCAGAGCGGCTGCGGTCGCACGAGCGGCGGTCAGCGCCGTCGACGACGGAGCTGCGCCGAGGTGAGCCTCCAGGGCAGACCGGTCGTCGGCCGATCGGTCGCCGATCGCCCGAGCTGCGCGCACGGGAAGTGTGTCCAGCGCCGGCCCGGCCGTGGACTCGCCGACGAAGGCCTCCACATCGGAGAGCAGGGCGTCGACCTCGGGGTGTTCGGCGATGTCCGGCAGGAGCGATGCTGTGGTCGGATCCGAGACCCATTGCCGCCACGCACGATTCGCGGAGATGGCGACTTCGTCGCGCGACTCTGCGGCGTCGGACGCGCGTCGGTCGTCTCGATCCGCCTCTGCGCGTGCGTGTTCGGCATGAAGCTCGAGTTCGCGAATGCGGCCGCGCTCGACCTCGAGGCGCGTGGCTTCCTGGAGCCGACGCGTGGCCTGTTGGTGTCGGTGCTCGGCGGCCTCGGCGACTCGCTCGGCGGCCTCGGCGGCAGGCCCGAGATCGGCCGGCACCGTGGTCGCTTCGACGAACGTCGGCCGGACGATCGAGGACGGAAAACCGTCGAGCGAGTCAGTGACCGTGGCCTGCTCCGGCTCGCGGGCCCGATCGACGACGTGAATCTCCGTGGGCAGGTCTCCTGCCTCGAGCCCGGCCGACGTCGAATCTCGCGGTAACGCCGCGAGATTCGAGGCCGCGTCCCGCGCAGCGGTGCGGACGTCGTCGTAGCGTCCGATGAGACGATCGGCCGCGTTGACCTCGGCGATGCGGGCCCGCCGGGCGAAGCCGAGCGATTGCTCCGCCGTGCTGCGCAGCGCCGCTACCGCCACGTCGCGCTGGCGGAGGTCGTCGGCCGACTTGAACAGGTCGTGCTCGCGGAAGGCGTCGAGCGCCCGCACCAACTCGGCGCGCTCGTCGGTCAGGTCTTGCCGGAGTGCGGTCGCGACCCCGAGTTCGGACGCCAACCGCTCCGCGATGGCGATATGCGTGCCCTCGATGCCGCGGGCCGTGGACACGGCGTCGACGCCTTCCCGTACCCGCACGGCAGCATTGTGCAGAACTGTTGCGGCGTAGTCGGTCCAGACTCCGCGGAACCGGTCGACGTTCGCCAGCGTCGCTTCGAGACGCTGCTGAGACTGACGAGTTTCGGTGAGTCCGTCGAGCTGCTCGCCTGCTGCGCCCAAGGTGGACTCGCTCAGCGGTGGCAACGCGTCGGAGAGGATCTGCGGCAACTTGCCTTCGTCGATGCGGTTACCCACGTCGGGGGAGCGCAGGGTGTGCAGCAACTGCATCAGACCGGCGAAGCGATCCTTTCCGGACTCGCCGGTCAGGCCGAACACTCTGGTGCGCACGGCTTCCCGATGTTCCTCGGGGGTCTTCGACAGGTTGTCCGCGCCGACGGCGTCGATCAGGTCGTCACGCGAGAGGGCTTCGCGGTTGTCGGCGATCAGGTGGAGATCGAGCCCGACGCGGCGATCGGTGGTGAAGAAGAGCACCTCACTGCGGTTCGCCGTGGTGGAGTACTTGACGTGCGCGCCGACGGTGAGGTGCCCGCGGTCGTTCTCGAGCTCCACCCACAGGTAGCCCAGTCGATTGCTCTGTCCGCGCGCGCCGGTGCGCATCAGCTCGTCCAGATTGACCTTGTTCGATCCGGTCGCATCCATCCGTCGGCGATCGCCGTCGAGAAGGTAGGGGAGCAGCATCTCCAGGGCGCGCGACTTACCGGATCCGTTGGCGCCCCGCAAGATCAGCCGACCGCCGGAGATGGTGAACTCGGTGTCGAGGTAATGCCAGACGTTCACGACGCCGGCGCGGGTGAGGCGCCAGCGGCGGCTGTACTGCTTGGCGGGAAGGCCGGAGGCCGGTCGTCCTTGTTCAGCGGGAATGCCTGGTTCGGGCTGGGTCACGTGTCTGATCCCGTCATGGGTCGGTAGCGGGCGGCGTGGGCGCGGAGTGCAAGTCCGTTCTCGCGGGACTCGGCCATGCGGAAGTCGTGCAGCAGTGCCACCACATCGGTGCGCAGCGCGGACACCGAATCGACGTACTCCTGCTTCCACGACCGCTCGTTCTCCGCGGTGAGTTCGGACAGGATCTGATCGACCAGCGACCACGGTGCGAGCAGTTCGGTCCGCGGCTGCGCAGCCGGAAGTCGTTCCACCAGTTCGCCTACCAGTAAGAGCGTCGCCTGCTTGAGGCTGCCGCTGCCGGGGAATTCGATGTCGCTGAGCCGGGCGTCGGAGTCGTAGGCGAGCACTCCCTCGGCGCGTACTTCCAGCGTGAGACCGAAGTACTCGTCCAGTTCTCGGGTGAGTTCGGTCTTCTCGCGGGCGAGGACGTCCAGCTCGGCGTCGCTGAGGTCCTGTCGCAGACTGATCGGATCCTCCACGAGCCGTCGACGCAGTCGCTGCCGCGGGTTGTCGCTCGGGCCGGTGAGAACCTGTGCGAGTTCGGTGTCCGGTCCCAGCGGATGCGTCAGGAGGTGGGGGAGCAGGGGACGTGCGACGGAGAGCAGCGCGTCGTTGTTCGCATTGTCGCCCCACGCGGTGACGGTCCCGTCGGTCTCGCCGAGCAGCCCCCACTCGACGAGAACCTGCAGCGCGGCGACCAACCGTCGGCGGTCGGTGATGTTCTCCGTCAACGCGATTCCCCGAGCATCGGCGTCCTCGCGGACCCGCGCGGCGAGGGTCGACAGCAGAACCTGATCGCCCATCCCGGGCGCCAGCAGTGCCGCGGCGGTAAGGGCCAGCAACGCATAGGACGATGCCCCCAGCGGAACACCGTTGGGCCGCCGCATGGCTCGTGTGGGCGCCGTCGGTTCGAGCGGGGTTTTTTCCAGGCGGGCAAAACTCGACTCGACGACGAGCGTGTATCCGAGCTGCGTCGCGAACGTCGACTTGAGCGCGGTGGCGTGTTTGCGGATGAGCGACAACAACTCCGGGTCTCTGGACGCCGTGATGATGGGCCGCTGCACGAGTTCGCGGCTCGCTTCCTGCCGACCCGCCGCGTCCTGTGAGTGGGTGCCCAGAGATTCGGTCATCGCGCGCTCCAGCGGGCGTCGTCCGCGCTGCGACTCGACAGGGGTTCCACCGTGAGCGCCAGATCGTGCACGGTCAGCGTCCCGTCCGGCGAGTGGACGACGGTGTCCGCGCCGCCGGTTGCGATCAACCGGAACCCGAGATCCTCGTCGCTCCACTGCCCACCGGGCCCCGCATCGCCGGCGGCCGTCAGCAAACGTCCGAGTTGTTCGAGCAGCAGAGCCCTTGCGGCGCTGGACAATCGAGCACCGTCGAGGGTGCCGAGGCCGGCGAGTTCGTCGGCGGCGTCCCGCGTGCGGAGGGCGTCGGCGCGGGCGATCTCCTCGACCCGTCGTCGGTCGGCCGTCGTGTCCGGCACCCGCGACACGCGGCCTCGCGACACACGATCACCGCGCTCGCGCAGCGACACCGGCACGGTGATGGGATCGGCGTTCCACCACGATGTTCCGGGACCGACACGCGGGTCGGGTTCGTCGGGTCCGAGCAACAGGTGCCGGGTCGGGTGGGCACCGAACGTGGCGGCGAACAGACGCTCGGCATCCTCGTCGGACGACGAGTCGAACCACGAGGCGAGGCGCAACAGGTCCGCTCGGCGAGAGAACCCGGAGTCCGACGCGTCGAGAATGCGCTTGGCGTTCGAGAGCAGCTGGCCGAGTGCCTGCCCAGCGGCGGCGCGCAGTTCGGCCGGTCCCGATCCGGCGCCATGGCCCGCGTACCAGCGCCGAAGACCGTCCCATTCATCGCGGGTGCGTCCGGCGGGCCGTTCGACGGGAGTGTCGGTCAGCACCAGGCGCGGAACCGAGTCGAGGACCTCGAACAACGAATTCGGTACCCGCTCCAAGGCAGCCGACACCACGGGTGCGTGGCGGTTGACGTCGGCGGTGACGAGGTCGACGTAGTCGAGCAGGACCGACTTGAGCTCGGTGTATTCGTCGCCGCCGAGGTCGAACCGACCCAGGACGTCGGCCAGGTAGGCGTAGAACTCGGCGACGCTCTCGGTGAAGAGACGGTGATCGTTGAAGACGCCCGTGACGATGCCCGCGATGCGGTCTGCATCGGGCGCCGGGGTGTCGAGCAGCGTCGGCAGTGCACCGACTCCCTCCGCGATCCGGCCCAGCACTTCGCGGGAGACCTCGCGGGCGCCGTCGGTGGCATGCAGGATCTCGACGGCTCCGCGGTGAACCCGCCGGCCGAGGCCGCTCACGCGGTAGCGCGCACGGGCTCGCAGATAGTCGGCGACGGTGTCGACCCGAGCGTCGTGGGTGGACGGAACGAGGTTGCCCCACTCGACCAGCTGCAGGCAGCGCGCCTCGACGGTGTCGACGTCGAGATCCACGCGCTCGGCCACCATCGAGGCGGACATGTCCGTGAGGACTCCGGAGGTCAATCTGTTCAGAATTGCGATGTACTCGTGCCGCTCGTCCGTCGACAGATACCGGAACAGGTCGAGGTGCGCGTCGGCGCTGCTCTCGGGGTCCGGCATCGTTAGAAGTCCTCGATCAGGGGGCGAAATGGTGGACGTTCCCCCAAGACTAAAGGCACGGCTGGATCAGAGCGGTTTGGTTCGCTCCAACGGCCCGACGACGTTGTAGTACAGCGCGTCGTCGGTGTCGTCGACCGTGACGTTCACGTGCTGCCCGACGCTGAGGTAGTGGTCGACCTTGATGCGCTGGCGTGACTTGGCCGCGTCCTTGACCGATCGCGCGGGGATGAGGCCGCGGCGTCCGTCGTCGGCGACGGCGAGGGCATAGCGCGGGCCGGTGCGGACCACCCGAACGCGGATAGTGGGCCCCGACGCGTGCGCGCCGGACGCGGTGGTCAGCTCTTCGAGTTGGCCGGCGAGGGTGTCGGCCATGGCGTCCACCTCGGCGAGGAGGGTTGCCATGGAAGTGGCGTACTCGGAGTGGCGCTGAGTCGGCTTCAGCGCGCCTCCCGGTTTGTACATGTCCTCGTGCGTCAACTCGCCCCAGGCGTCCTGCAGACGCGTCTTGACCTGCACCTCGACCTTCACGCTCACCATTCCCTGGTGGGTGGCGACCCCGACCACGAGCACCGCATGGAATGCGCGATACCCGCTCGGTTTGGGGTAGGTGACGTAGTCGACGGGAGTCTCGGCGAAGTCGATGGGGCAATGCGCGGACTCGGACGCCTCGACGAGCTTCTCGGTGAACGCAGTGAGATCGCGCGGCGACTTGCACAGCACCTTGACCCCGACGATGTCGCTGAGTGCTCGAGCGACGTCGTCGGGGGTCTGCGGCATGGTGATCCGGCCCTCGGCGATCCTGCGCCTGATCTTGTCCGCGGCGCGCGCCGGATCCTTGATGCGCGCGGTGTCGGCGTTCAGCCTGTCGCGGTCCAGGTTGTCCAGGATTTCGTCGGCGATGGTGTCCAGAAACGTCTGCGCCGTGACGAGCGCAGCTTCCCACGCACGGGCCCGGTCGGTGTAGAGCTCCTCGACCAGGTCGTCGAGCGGGTCGGCTTCGGGTGCACTCACCGCGAAAACCTTAGTCAACGGTTCAGCGACTGACGGCCTTCTTGTACCGGTTGATCGCCAATGGCACGAAGACGATCAGCATGAGCGCCGACCACCCCAGGGTCGCAATGACGGGATGTTGCAGCGGCCAGGCATCGGGTGGCGGAAGCGCCGGGTTCACGTTGCCGAACAACACGCGACTGGCCTGAGTGATCGCCGAGACCGGATTCCACTCCGCCACCGGCTTCAGGAACGACGGCAGGTCGCTGCTCTGGACGAACGTGTTCGCGATGAACGTCAGCGGAAAGATCACGATGAAGCTGGCGTTGTTGAACACCTCCGGTGTGCGGATCCACAGTCCGATGACCGCCATCAACCACGACAGCGCGTACGCGAACAGCAGCAACAGCACGAACCCGAGCAGCGCCTCGAAGAACGACGATCTGATGCGCCAGCCGACCAGTAGACCGGTCAGCGACATCACCACGAGGCTGATCACGTTGATCACGATGTCGCTGCTGGTGCGGCCGATCAGCACGGCCGACGGCGCCATCGGCAGGGTCCGGAACCGGTCGATGATGCCCTTCTGCATGTCCTCGGCGAGGCCGAGACCGGTCCACGTGGAACCGAAGATGACGGTCTGCGCGAAGATGCCGGCGATCAGGAATTCCCGATAGGACATCCCAGGTATGTCGATGGCCGATCCGAAGATGAACGCGAAGACGAGAACGAACATGATCGGCGAGAGCAGAGTGAAGACGATCAGGTCGGGCACGCGCTTGATCTTGATCAGATTGCGTTTGGCGATGGTGGCGCCGTCGGTCACGGCCATGGTCATGGCGTTCATTTCTGCTCCTCCGCAGTGTCGGACTCCGGTGCATGCCCGGTCAGTTTCATGAACACGTCGTCGAGACTCGGGCGGCCGAGCCGAACGTCCGTCGGTGCAATGTCCTTGTCGCGGAGCAGGATCAGCGCGTCGGTCAGGGAGGCGGACCCGTCGCTCACACCGACGCTCACCTCGCGTGAACTCTCGTCCATCTCGACGCGGCCCGGCGCGAACTGCTCGAGAATGCTGCGGGCCACGGTGAGGTCGGTGCCCTCGGCCAGAGTGAGCTCGAGCCGCGTTCCGCCGACCCGGTCCTTCAGCTCGTCGGCGGTTCCCCGCTCGATGACCGTGCCGCGGTCGATCACGGCGATCGAATCGGCCAGCTTGTCGGCCTCCTCGAGGTACTGCGTGGTGAGCAACAGCGTGGTGCCGCCGGCCACCAACTCCTCGATCACCGCCCACAGGTCGACACGGGCTCGGGGGTCGAGTCCGGTGGTCGGCTCGTCGAGGAACAGCACCGGTGGGTCGGCCACGAGTGCGCCCGCAAGATCGAGGCGCCGCCGCATTCCGCCCGAGTAGCCCTTGACCGGGCGGTCCGCCGCGTCGGCGAGGTCGAAACGCTCGAGTAGCTCGCGCGCGCGAGATCGGCTCTTGGCTCGCCCGAGGTGATAAAGCCGCCCCACCATGTCGAGGTTCTCGAATCCGGTGAGGTGTTCGTCGACCGCCGAGTACTGGCCGGAGACCCCGATCCGGGACTTCAGCTCGCGCGCGTCCTTCACCACGTCGAGGCCGACCACGGTGGCAGTTCCGGAATCGGCCTGCAGAAGCGTGGTCAGGACGCGGATGGTGGTGGTCTTGCCGGCACCGTTGGGGCCGAGCAGGGCCATGACCGTGCCCACGGGAACCTCGAGGTCGAGTCCGTCGAGGGCGTGGATGTCGCCGTAACTCTTTCGTAGGCCGCTGGCGGTGATAGCGAACGTCATCTGCGCTCCTTTTTCCTGGTATGCCGGGTACGACCTGCGAACGGGACAAAACTCATCGGGCAGGAGTGGAGCCTGCGGAACGACCAGTCGACGGGACGGTAGCGAGAGGTACCGACAAGTTCCACTGATTTAGGCGAAGATCAGCTGATGCACGACTTCATCGACACCACCCAGAGCCCCATCTCGATCGCGCACGCCCTCGCGGGCCGCGGCATCGTCGGCGTCACGATCGCCTGGTTCGACAACAACGGGATCGTGCGTTCGCGCATCGTCACGACGGAGGAGTTCGCGTCGGTGGCGCTGAAGGGCGTGGGCGTCGCTGCCATCTTCCCGGTGTTCGACACCCACGACACCATCACCAACGGCTTCGAGGAGCTGTCGCGGCCGTCCGGCGATTTCCGCGTCTTGCCGGTTCTCGAGACGCTGGCTCCGCTGGCGGGCCAGCACGGCCTGGCGTGGGCGGCGGCGCGTCAACTCGACCGCAACGGCGACCAGTGGCCGTGGGATGCGCGCGGGGTGCTCGCCCGGCAGGTCGAGGCCGCGGCGGAGCGAGGACTCACGATTCGGGCCGGTTACGAGATCGAGTTCTCGGTGTTCGCGGCCGACGGTGGCCCGTCCGCGGCGGAGTCGGGCGCTGCCTACAGCGCTCGCGCCCTCGTCGAGGTCGACGATTTCGTCCGCGCCCTGCTGAAGGATCTGGCTGCTAATGGGGTGGCGATCGGCCAGCTGCACGCAGAGTTCGGCAACTCCCAGTTCGAACTCAGCCTCGCCGCGGTCGATCCGATCAGCGCTGCCGACAACCAGCTTCTGGCGCGGCAGACCATCTACGCCGCTGCGCGCACACACGGTCTGCGCGTGAGCTTCTCGCCGGTCACGCGTGAGAACAACCCGGGCAACGGGTGGCACCTGCACACCTCGGTATGGCGGGAGGAGAACAACCTCCTGAGCGGAGACGACGCGCACGAGATGTCGGCGGAGGGAGCATCGTACGTCGCGGGAATTCTGCGAGACCTGCCGGCGATCGTCGCCGTCACCGCCCCGTCCGAAGCGTCGTTGTTGCGCCGCCGACCGGGCTTCTGGGCGGGTGCCTACGGTTTCTGGGGCGTGGAGAATCGCGAGGCCGCATTGCGGTACGTCCTCGGGGGCGCGCTGCTCGGCGCCGGGAACGCCAACGTGGAGCTGAAACCGTCCGATGCGTCGTCGAATCCGTATCTGGCGCTGGCGGTCGTGATCGGATCCGGCCTGGCGGGTATCGCCGACGAGCTGACGTTGCCGGAGCCCATTCGAGACGACGTGGGCGGCTGGACCGAGGCCGAACGCGCCGACAAGGGCGTCGTCGCATTGGCCACGGACGCGTCCACGCAGGCCGCTGCTCTGGCCGAGAACGACCGTGTCCGTTCGGTTCTCGGTCCACAGGTGTACGGAGCGTTCGCTGCGGTGCGCGCGTCCGATGCCGCCTGGGCGGAAGGAAAATCGGCCGCCGAGATCATCGACGCGCACCTCTGGCGATACTGAGTGCGGTACCTGCCCGGCTCGGACGGCGTTCTGGCGCAGCAACAATCGCTGCTCCCGCAGCCGGAGCAGCTGTGCGGGCCGTTCTGGGTGGACGTGGCGTTTCGGGCGCTCACCGGGGAGTCGCCGGGGATCACCGAGATCGCCCGTGACGCAGGAACACTGGTGTACCCCCACGATCTTCCGATGTACCGACCGTCGTCGGTGGTGCCGCGTACCGCCGGGTGGGCGGGACTGCCGACGACGACGGATCCCGATCGGTCCGGCACCGATGCCGAAGGTGTTCGTCGCGCACTCGACCCGCTGAGTGTGGTCCCGGTGACCGGCGCGTTCGACGCAGCCAACCTGCACGCCCTGCTGGCCGGTCTCACCGAGCCGGTCGTGGTGATCGCCAACGTGCACACGTCGTTCTTCGTCGATCCGGACGATCCAACCCTTGCGTGGTCGTGGCCGGTGGGGCACTTCGTTGCACTGATCGGGTACGACGAATCGACTGTGGCCGTAGCGGATTCGTATCCCATCGGCTCGCCGCCAGGGCAATACGTGCAGACCCTCGACGCCGTCGCCGCTGCGTTGAACCGTGACGGCCTCGGGTCCGGCGGACTGTTCGTCGTCAGCGCCGCCGACGTGCCACTCGTCCTGAACGACGAATTGTCCAAGGAGCTGTGGTGAGGGTTCCCGTCATGTCCGACGTGACACCATGACCCCGCCGAACGAAAGGTCCTCCCGTGCCCGCACTGCTCCACCTTGATTCGTCCGCCGACCTGCAGCGGTCGGTCAGTCGCTCCCTCACCGCGTTCTTCGCCGAGCAGTGGTCCGCGCAGGCTGCCGACAACACCGTGGTTCGGCGCGATCTGCACGTCGATGCGCTGCCGCATCTTCCGAGCAACGTCTTGCACTGGCCTGCGCGTCTGCGTACCGCGGACGAATCCGTCGATCCGGCGGCCGAGGCGCTGCAAGCAGAGCTGATCGACGAGGTGATCGCCGCCGACGTCGTCGTGGTCGGCGCCCCGATGTACAACTGGTCGATGCCGTCCACGCTCAAGGCGTGGATCGATTATCTGCACGTGCCCGGTGTCACGACACCGTTCGACGGGCCCACCAAGCCGCTGGAAGGAAAGCCGGTCGTGGTGGTGAGCAGTCGCGGAAACACCTACGCCGACGGGACACCCAGCGCGGGAACGGACTTCGTCGTGCCCACGCTCGAGCACGTGTTCGGCACCGTCTTCGGAATGGACGTCCACGTGGTCCTCGCGGAGTGGACTCTGGCCGGTCGCGTTCCGGCCATGGCACCGCTGATCGGCGACGCGGCGGCCAGCCTGGCGGCAGCGCGAGATCGGTTGTCGCAATTGGCCACGACGCTCGCAGCCCGCAGCTGACGAAGCGTCAGTTTCACCCGGGCACCCCTCGGGTACGCCCAAACATGACTACTTCCAGTTTCGATTACCTCATCATCGGCGGCGGCATGGTCGCCGACAGCGCGGCCCGCGGCATCCGCGAGAAGGACACCGACGGGACCATCGGCATCCTCGGAGCCGACGTCGACGAGCCCTACACGCGACCCGCGCTGAGCAAGAAGCTGTGGACCGACGACGAGTTCACCACCGACAAGGTCCCGCTCAACACCGCGTCGGACACCGGCGCCACCGTTCTGACCGACACCGCCGTGACGTCCATCGATCGCGAGAACTCGACGGTCACCACGGCGTCGGGCGACACGTATGGCTACACGAACCTGTTGCTGGCCACCGGCGCCACACCCAAGACGCTCGACCTCCCGGCGACGCCGCGCGTGGTCTACTTCCGCACCTACGCCGACTACCGACGCCTGCGCGCGCTCGCGACCGAAGGCAGCCACATCGCCGTCGTCGGCGGCGGATACATCGGCGCCGAGATCGCGTCCGCGCTGGTGCAGAACAAGGTGAAGGTCACGCTCGTCACCACCGACGACAAGCTGGGCGCTCACATGTTCCCGGCAGACCTCGCATCGGCCTTCGACCAGGGGTTCGTCGACCACGGCGTCACCGTGAAGCGGTCGGCGAAGGTGACGGGCGGCAGCCAGTCCGAATCGTCGGTCACGGTGACCCTCGACGACGGCACCAGCGTCGAGGCCGACGCCGTCGTCTTCGGTCTGGGCGTCACGCCGAACACCGAGTTGGCCGAAGGTGCGGGACTGGAGGTCGACAACGGCATCGTCGTCGACGAGTTCCTGCGGACCTCGGACCCCCACGTCTACGCGGCGGGTGACGTCGCGAACTATCCCGACGCGATTCTCGGACGTCGCCGGATCGAGCACGTCGACAACGCCGAGCAGATGGGCAAGACGGTCGGGCAGATCATGGCCGGCAGCTCCGAGCCCTACACCTACACACCGCTGTTCTACTCGGACGTGTTCGACGACGGGTACCAGGCGATCGGCACCCTCGACGCGTCACTGACGACGGTCGAGGACTGGAAGGAGCCGGCCAAGGAGGGCGTCGTGTACTACCTGAACGACGAGAAGCGTGTTCAGGGTGTGCTGATGTGGAACGTGTGGGAGGGCCTCGACGAGGCACGTGGATTGCTCGCGAACACGTCCGCGCAGACCGAGGAGTCGCTGCGCGGCACGATCTGACCTCCTAGTCGGTGCGGGCCACCGCGCGGTTGCGGTACGCGAGGGTGGACCCGCCCACCAGCAGGACGACGAAGCTGATCCCGGTGATCAGGGACCAGCCCTCGAAACCGCCGGCAGCGGCGGTGAGGAAGAGTCCGAGCGCAATGAGGCTGGCCAGCATCATCGGCAACGCGATCCAACTGGCCACGCGCTGCGCGGTCGTCTTCTCGATGGTGTGCAGTTCGGTCGTCTCGTCCATGCCCATTATTCGGATCCTGAGCCGGAATGGACGGCGACCGTTTCGTCGGCGAGCAAGTCGGGTGCATCACGTAGATCGTCGACCATGACCGCCGTCCCGTCCGCGTCGGCGAGCGGAATGCGCCAGTTCTCGTACTGGGTCTCGTCGGTACCGGGCTGATTCTGGATCCGGTGCTCGCCGACGACGTCGACCAGCGCTACTCCGAGAAGCAACGACGGGCTGCGCTGAATCAGCCGATGCAGCGCAGCCACGGTCTGCGCGATCGTGGCGCCGTCGGTCAGCAGCCCGCGATCGCGGGCCAGTTCCAGCACGGCGTCCCGACCCTGCGCGTCCTGCGCCTTTTCTTCCTCGACGTCGCGCTCCAGCAAACCCAGTCGCGATCTGAGGTCGATGTGTTCGCCCGCGAGGTACCCGGCGGTCGGCGGAAGGTCGTGGGTGGTCACCGACGTCAGACAGAGGCGACGGTATTCCTCGGGCGGGATCGGGTTGTCGTCTCCGTCCTTCTCGAACCACAGGATCGACGTGCCGAGGACACCGCGCTCGGCGAGGTAGTCCTGGACGACGGGTTCGAACACCCCAAGGTCCTCACCGACCACCACGGCGCCCGCACGTTCGGCCTCGAGTACGAGGATGCCGATCAGCGCCTCGTGGTCGTAGCGAACGTAGGTGCCCTCCGCTGGTGACGACGCATCGGTGGGAATCCACCAGAGTCGGAACAGGCCGAGAATGTGGTCGACGCGCAGACCGCCGGCGTGCCGCAGGACGGTACGCAGCATGTCTCGATAGGGCGCATAACCCAGCTCCGCCAAGCGATCCGGTCGCCACGGCGGCTGATTCCACTGCTGCCCTTGCTGATTGAAGTTGTCGGGCGGGGCGCCGACAGTGACACCCTCGGCAAGTGCGGATCCGAGCGACCACGCGTCGGCTCCGCGCTGCTGCACCCCGACCGCAAGGTCGTGCACGACGCCGATGTCCATGCCCGCGTCGAGCGCGGCAACCTGGGCCTGGCGGAGCTGCTCGTCGCAGATCCACTGCAGCCAGCTGTAGAACTCGATGCGATCGGCAAGCTTGTTCTGCTGCTTGCGAACCCACTCCGACTCCGGGCCCGCGGCTTTGGTCTTCCAGCGGGGATCGTCGTCGGACATCTTCTCGGTGAGCGCACACCAGGTTGCGAAGTTGCGCAGCCCCTCACCCTCGAGGTCGCAGAACCGTTCGAACGACGCCTGCCGGCTCGGGCTCCGCGGCACCGCGAAGATCCACTCGAGGGCGAGCAGCTTCGCTCGGTACGACGGGGTGCGGTCGATCCGTTTGATTTTGTGGTTGACCTTGGCGAATTTTCCGGCGAGCTCGGTGACTCTGCCGTAGCGCTCCTTGCTCAGTTGCGCTGTCTCGCAGATGTTCTCGATACGAATGTAGAGAGGGTTGAAGAAGCGTCGCGTCGTGGGAAGGTAGGGGGAGGCTTCGATGGGCGGCTGCGGCGCCGCGGCGTGCACGGGATTGATGAGGACGTAGTCCGCTCCGTGATCGGCGCCCATGATGGACGCGATATCGCCCAAGTCACCGAAATCACCGACACCCCAGGACCTCTCGGAGCGAATGGAGTACAGCTGCGTGAGCAGACCCCACCGCTGGCGGTCGGAGATCCGCTCGGTGGTCGAGAGCGTCGCAGGTGTGACGACGAGAGTGCACGAGGCGTCCACGGAACCGCTCGCGCGCAGCGTGTGCCACCCGAGCGGCAGATCGGCCGGCGGAGCGAAAGTGGCTCGCCCGGTGAGGATCCCGTCGATCTCGCGGGGGTCGAACCACACGGCGAGTTGCTCGGCCTCGACGGTGTCGCCGAACTCGGTCTCGATGGTGACGGTGACACTCTCGCCGTGTGGAACATGCACCAGCACATGGGGTCGGGTGCCCTCGGTGGTCACGACCACGGGAGGAAGAACGCGGCGCCAGTCGGCCAGATCGTGATCGGCGACGGACTGCTCGACGTCCGCCTCGTCGGCCGCGGCCACGTCCAGCGCACCGAGGACTCGCTGCAGGGTCGCGTCGCTGACGTCGCGACGCGCTTTGTCCCACCCTTCGTACGACGTGGCAACGCCGTAGCGGTCGGCGAGATGACGCAGTTTCTCGGTGTAGGTCACGATGCCCGAGTCTAGGCTTCTGGGCCACACTTCGAGACTTCTGGGCCACGCTTCGAATCGTCTGGGACAGTGGAGTGCATGGACACGAGCGACGATCCGATCGACGAGCGCACCCGGCGCGGTGACCGCATTCGGCAGTGGACCGACGCCGCCCGACTCGAGTGCCACCACGACGCGCTCACCGACCGCGCCGCGCTGCTCATCGCGCTGGGACGCGTCGACGAGACGACTCGACAGATCGTCCTGAACCGCTTGCGCTCGGGGCGGCTGTTCCCCTCGATCGGCGGGTTCGGCGAGCTGCGCCTGCTGTGCGAGGAGATCACCTGGCTCGACGGCAAGCTCGAGGGATTGCGGGTGGGACCGACCCGTCTTGCGCTGCAGCAGCGTCGAGCGCACCTTGCACGCAAGTACGCGGCCGCCGAGTCGACGTTCGAGCTCTCCGATCACCACTACGCCCGCGGAGTCCGTGCCATTCGCAAGGACCGCCGCGACGGCGTGCACCTCGACCTCGAACAACGATCTGCGCTCTTCGCCGCGTTGACGAGGACACCGACGCCGCTGGGGCTCGGCCCCGGACCGTTCGACCGCGCGCGAGAAATCGTCGCCGGTGTGGCGGCGGAGCGGCTCGAGCCGGTCGGCCGAGGGGTTCCCGAGCTGGCCCGCGCCGTCGCCGGCAAGGACGCGGATCGATTCGCGGACCGCTTCGACACCATGCTGTTCCTCGCGGGCACGTACCACGACCGGATCCAGGCGTCGAAGATGTGGCGCTCCGAGGTGTTCGCCATCCAACGAAGCCAACTCGACGTCGGCGAGGAACTGATCCAGATCTCCATCGACGTGACCGAGCTCGCCGACGTCGAAACCGAACTGACCGCGGCGTTCGAAGAGGGCGATGCCCGCGACGAGGTCGGCCGCCGCGAGGTGCTGCTGCGCAAAGGTGACCTCATCCCGGTGTGGGACCAGCTGGTGGACCGGGTGGCCGCGCTCTCGCGCATCGTCGACCAACTCGTCGACGCCGAGCGTGACCACCGCACTCTCGGCGCCCTGCAACGCACAGTCGACCTCGACGGCAAGATCGGTGACCTGATCGCGCGGTCCGGGTCGCGGGAATTGTCTGCGGACAACACCCACAACGTCGGGGATCAAATCGACAAAAGATGATTCATGCTTCAACAGTTTGAGCACCTGTCGGACAGGGCACCCGCCACTGTGTCCTACGCCATACTGGAAAAATCTCGCATCGTTGCCCCGGCGGGTTGGAGTCGATGGCTGATCCCACCGGCAGCGCTCGCCATTCACCTCGCTATCGGCCAGGCCTATGCCTGGAGCGTGTTCAAAGCCGCCATCTCGTCCGATGCGTCCCTCGGATTGAGTGGCACCGTCACCGCCATCCCGTTCCAGCTCGCCATCGTCATGCTCGGACTGTCGGCAGCGGTGCTCGGAACCCGAGTCGAGAAGCACGGCCCCCGATGGGCCATGGCGATGTCACTGCTGTTCTTCTCGTCCGGCCTTCTCGTGTCGGCCCTGGGGATGAGCCTCGACCAGTTCTGGCTCGTCGTTCTGGGCTACGGCGTGATCGGCGGTATCGGCCTCGGCATCGGATACATCAGCCCCGTCTCGACGTTGATGAAGTGGTTTCCCGACCGCCCAGGAATGGCAACCGGAATCGCCATCATGGGTTTCGGTGGCGGCGCACTGATCGCCTCGCCCCTGACGTCGAAGCTGTTCACCGCCTACGGCGGTATCTCCGACTCGTCCATTGCCAAGACGTTCCTGACGCTGGGAATCGGCTACGCCGTGTTCATGGCGCTCGGCGTCGTGCTCATCCGAGTTCCCGCCGACGACTGGACCCCGAAGGGCTGGACTCCTCCCTCCGTCACGGCCGGAGTTCAGGCGATCAAGGTGTCGGCGGCCAACGCGATCAAGACCCCTCAGTTCTGGCTCCTGTGGATCGTGTTGTGCTTCAACGTGACTGCGGGCATCGGCATTCTCGAGCGCGCCGCGGGCATCTACACGGACTTCTTCCCCGACCCGACCGCTCCCGAAGCGATCGCGTCGGCCGCAGCAGGTTTCGTGGCGTGCCTCTCGCTCACCAACATGCTGGGACGCTTCGTCTGGTCGTCGGTGTCGGATCTCGTCGGGCGCAAGAACATCTACCGGATCTACCTCGGCGGTGGCGCGTTGCTCTACCTCTACATCACGCTGTTCACGAACAACAACAAGGTGTTGTTCCTCGTCAGCGCGTTGTTGATTCTGTCGTTCTACGGCGCCGGGTTCGCCACGATGCCCGCATACCTGAAGGACCTCTTCGGGACGTACCAGGTCGGTGCCATTCACGGTCGTCTCCTCACGGCATGGTCCGCCGCCGGTGTTCTCGGACCGTTGATCGTCAACGCCATCGCCGATTCGGGCGAGCCGGGAACGACCAGCCGATACGTACCCGCTTTCATCACGATGATGTGCCTGTTGGCCGTCGGCTTCGTGGCGAACGAACTGATCAAGCCCGTGGATCCGAAGTTCTCGGAGACGGACCTCGACACCGACAAAGTGGGAGCAGCACAGTGAGCGAGCAGAAGTCGGCACCCGTGCCGGTCATGGCACTGGCCTGGGTGTGGGTTGGCGCGCCCTTCGCGTGGGGTGTCTACGAGTTGATACTCAAGGTCCAGAACCTGTTCGGTAGCTGATCGGTGGGCGCGCCCGATGCCGAGTTATGGCCTCGGCCTCCACGATTGCCCCGGCCCATCGTCATGGACCAGAGGTGGGAGCGGCTGACGTTCCTGCATTGGCGGGTCGACCCGTCCCGTGTCGCACCGCTGCTGCCGGCGGGTGTGGCACCGGACGTGTTCGACGGGTCGACCTGGGTGGGCCTGATCGGATTCGAGATGGTCGGCGCCGGTCTCGGTTACGGCCACCCCGTCCCGTACGTCGGGACGTTCCCCGAGATCAACGTCCGGCTGTACTCGGTCGACGGTGACGGTCGCCGGGGCGTGGTGTTCCGCTCACTCGAAGCGTCGCGCCTGGCCGTCGTCCTCGCGACCAATGCCGTGAAAGTCAAGTACCGGTGGTCGTCGATCGACATCGACGACGACGGAAGCGTGATCGGCTTTCGTAGCCGACGTCTCGCCCCGCCGAGCCGCGGCGCCACAACCGATTTCGCCGTCCGGCGTGGAACGCGCGACATGTCCGACGATCCGCTCGGCGAGTTTCTCACCGCACGCTGGGGCATGCACACGTCGATCGCCGGGCGTCTGTTCTTCGTGCCCAACGTGCACCGGAAGTGGCCCTTGGTGGACGCCACGCTGGTGCGATGCGACGACGAACTACTCGCCGCGGCCGGGCTGGAGGGCGTCGCGTCGTCGCCGCCGGATTCGGTGCTGTTCTCGGACGGGGTGCGCACTCAGTTCGGGCGGCCCATTCGGGCCCGGGCGGTGTAGCGGCCCGAGTTCAGATCAAGCCGTGCCTCGGTGGCAGCGTGTCGGACAGCGCGTACCGCCCGATGTGCTGCACCTTCCACCGCACGGGATCGTGCAGCGTGTGGGTGCGCGCGTCGCGCCAGAGCCGATCGAGCCCCAACGACGCAGCCGCAGAACGTGTTCCGCCCGCATCGAACAGGGCGGCCGACGCGTCGAGAGCGGCCCGAACCGACGACACCTTCGCTGCCGCGGTGGCGATGGACGCCTCGGCCGCGGAGTCTTCCGTCAGGTCGGCTTCGGCGTGGTCGATGGACCGCGCGGCGTCGCGCACCAGGGCGTACGCGGCCCGCACGCCGATTTCGACGTCCCCGAACTGCTGAATCAGAAGAGGGTCGTCCGACGCGGCGGTGACTCCGGCCTCGAAGTGCGGTCGAGCTTTCGCGAGAACCTCCCGGGCAACGCGGACCGCGGCTCGGCCGATACCGGCGTCGATCGCTGCGTGCAGCAGTTGAGCTCGCGCGCCGTACGTCGTGGGGACGGCGAAGATCGGTGAGAACGGAACTACCGCTTCCGGATCCACGCGGACGTCGTCGAGGCGGACGGTGCCGCTGGCCGTGGTGCGCTGACCGAACCCGTCCCAGTCGTCCTCGATCGTGACACCGGGAGCGTCGGCGGATACGAAGACGACCACCTTGTTCTGTGGTCGGGCGTCCACGTCACCGACGACGGCCCGAACCACGAGCCAGTCCGCGAGAAGCGCACCCGTGCAATAGAACTTGGTTCCGGTCAGGCAACCGTCGGACAGTGTCGTGAGATCGATGTCGATTCCGGGCGTTGCACGTTCGCTCTGGGCGTTCGCGAATCGCCTGCCCGCCAGTGCTTCCGAAAAGAAGTACGCCTGCTGTTCCTGCGTACCCTGCAGCCTGAGAGCTTCGAGGAACGTGAAGTGACTCTGCGGGATCTGAGCGACGCTGGGATCGCCCTCCGCGAGGGCAAGGAACACCTCCGCCAGCTCTACCGCGGACGCACCGACACCGCCGAACTCCGTCGGGACGGTGATGCCGAGCAATCCGGACGCGGACAACTCGTCCAGCTCGGCGCGGGGCAGGGTCCGTTTCAGATCACGGTCGTGCGCACCGGCGGCGAATTTCGCACCGAGCGTGCGCGCAGTGTCGACGAAGGTCATCGCGCCGGCAGGAACGGCACATGGCCGGACGGTGCGGGAGCCGCGGATGCGTCGCCGAAGAGTCCGCGCCGACGCAGCACCGGCAGGACGCCTTCGCCGAACCAGTACAGCTCCTCGAGGTGGGGGTATCCGGAGAACACGAACTCGTCGATCCCGACGGCTGCATACTCGGCGATGCGGTCGGCCACCTCGGTGTGGCTGCCGACCAGTGCGGTGCCGGCGCCGCCGCGCACAAGTCCCACGCCCGCCCACAGATTCGGCCGAATCTCCAGTGCGCGTGCGTCCTTCCACGATCCGTCCTGTCGGTTTTCCTCGTGCAGCGCGAGCATGTTCCGCTGGCCCGTCGACTCGCTCCGCGCCAGATTCGCCTGCGCCGTGGCGACGGTGTCCTCACCCAAAGCTTCGATGAGCTGACCGGCCTGCGCCCACGCTGCCTCGGACGTGTCCCGGGTGATCACGTGCAGCCGGATTCCGAAGCGAAGTGTCCGCCCCTGCTCGGCCGCGAGACCCCGGATCCACTCGATCTTCTTCGCCACGGCCTCGACCGGCTCGCCCCATGTGAGGTAGACGTCGCAGTGGCGGGCTGCGATGGGTCCCGCGGGGCCGGACGACCCACCGAAGTACAGCGGGGGAGTGGGATCCGGAACGAACGGCAGCGCGGCGTCGTCGACCTGAATGTGCTTGCCGCGGTGCGTGACCGTCTCACCGCGCCAGAGGCCGCGGACGATCTCCAGGAATTCGTCGGTGCGCTCGTAGCGCTGCACCTTGTCGAGATGGTCGCCGTACTGCCTCTGTTCGTGGGCCTCGCCGCCGGTGACGACGTTGAGCAGCAACCGTGACGGAGCGTGGCTGGTGAAGGTCGCCGACATCTGCGCGGCCAGTGTGGGACTGATCAGGCCGGGGCGGAACGCGATGAGAAAGGCCAGCTTCTCCGTCTCGCGGGCGAGCATGGCCGTGGTCAGCCACGCATCCTCGCACCAGGCGCCGGCCGGTGTGAGAGCGCCGCGGAATCCGAACTCCTCGGCGGCTCTGCCGATGGACGACAGGTAGCCGATGGTGGCACGGCGATCGCCTCCCGCGGTTCCGGCCTTCATCCCGTGGCCGCCGCCGACGATGAGGCGACTGTCGCCGTAGGTGGGCAGGAACCAGTGCAAGTCGACAGTCATACATCCGAACGTAGAGGTCGATCGCCTGGAGGCACAGAATTAGCCTCGGCGTGATTCCAACCCTGGCGCCGCACTCGCACTACAGTCCGAGCATGGACGAGCTCGCCGGACACGTCATCGTCTGCGGTGTCGCGGGAATCGGGATGCGCATCGTCGACCAGCTCGTCGCGTCCGGTGAGCAGGTCGTTGTGGTCGGTCGCACGCCCGATCCGCGCCTCACCGCGGCTGCGGCCCGATGGGGCGTCCCGCACCTCGTGGCGGGCGTCGGAATTGCCGAGGCACTGGCTGCCGCCGGACTGTCGACCGCCATGGCCGTCATCTGCGTCGAGCAGAACGAGCTCTGGAACCTCGAGACCGCCGTCCTCGCGCGCGAACTGCGCCCGGACGTCAATGTCGTCGCGCAGCTGTCGAACGCGACCGTCGGCGGGGCGATGAACGACGACGGCGGTCCCGGTGGCGTACTGGACATCGCGGACCTGGCTGCCCCCTCGGTCGTGGAGGCGTGCCTGGGCATCACGGTCCACGACGTCGAGATCGCCGAAACAGGTTTCGTGGCAGCGCGATTGGACGTCGCGGAGAAGTCCACCCTCCGCGCCCTCTATGGGGATCTGGCCCCCGTCGCGGTGGTCGGCCCCGGTGGGGAGCTGGTCGCGTGCCCGGGCCGCGACCATACCGTCGGACCGGGCGACGTCGCGACGATGCTCGGTACCGACGACGATTTCGCTCGCGCCGGCATCACCCTGACGCGGGGTTCGGAGGCCGGCGAGCAGTCGTTCGCCCCGAGGCGACGCCACCGAATACGTGCCGCCTTCCGAGGTTTCGTCGAGGACACCAACCCCAACTTCTTTCGGATGCTCGCCGTGCTGCTGACGCTGCTGGTGATCTCGTCGACCGTTCTGCGTATCGGCTACACCAAACCGGGAATGAGCATTCTCGACGCGTTGTACTTCAGTACCGAGACCATTGCGACAGTCGGCTACGGCGACTTCACCTTCAGCGATCAGGCAGTGTGGCTGCGCCTCTTCTCGATCGTCCTGATGTTCGCCGGAGTCACCACCACCGCGCTGCTGATGGCCTTCCTGGCGGAGCTGCTCATCAGTCGGCGGCTCTCGCACACCGCAGGCAAACGCGCGGCGCGGTTCATGTCGGGTCACGTGGTGGTGATCGGGCTGGGCGCGTTCGGCATTCGGGTCGCCCGCGAGCTGAAGTCGCTCGGGCGTGACGTGGTGGTGATCGAACGATCCGAGGACAGCCGATTCGTCAGTGCCGCAGCCGCACTCGATGTTCCCGTCATCTTCGGCGACGCCACCCTCACGGAGACACTCGTCGACGCCAGGGTGGCGCAGGCCTCCGCCGTCGCCGTGCTGACCAGCGACGACATGGTCAATATCGAAACCGGCATCGCGGTGCGCGGTGTGCTCGGAGACCGGTGGGCTGACCGGCCGGGACGACCGGGCGTACCCGTCGTGATGCGGGTGTTCGACCGTTCGCTCGGCGATGCGGTGGCCGATCGATTCGGATTTCGCTACGTGCGGTCGACGGAAGAGCTTGCGGCGCCGTGGTTCATCGGAGCAGCGCTCGGTCTCGAGGTGCTCGGCACGTTCTCGGTCGGACCCCGATCGTTCATGGTCGGGCGACTCGAGGTGACCGTCGACGGCGGACTCGACGGCATGGCCATGCACGAGTTGTCGGCGCACACTCGGGTCATCGCGATCGGACGGGTCGCGTCGGGCGTCGTCGAGCATCCGCCCCGGCGCGGAACGAGTTTCGCCGCGGGTGACCATGCCTACGTCGTCGGCCCGTACGAGGAACTGCTGGGCGTGCTGCGCAGAGATCGAGGACTGGACTGAGCGTCAGTGGTTGTGCGACACCACGATCGCGGGCACCAGCATCTCGGCCGACGTCAACGAGCCGTGATGACCGAGCAACTTCGACTGCATCGGCTCGCCCCCGCGGCGCACCAGCGCACCGGATCCGAGCGACACCGCCACCACGTCGCCGATGCGCTCGGCCACGGCGCCGGTGACCGTCGGCCCGAACCACCCGCGCTCGATCGCGTCCTCACGGGCCACGGCGAGAAAGCCGGCGAGACTCGACCACGCCGCGAGAACGTCTGCCGCCGAGCCGGACTCGGCGAACACGTGCCGCGCCCGTGGTTCACCGGCGATCATCCGAACTCCCTCGCGCAGTGCAGGAGAGGCGTCGACGTCGACATGCCCCTCGACGTGCACCATGCCGTGGTCGGCAGTCACGACGAGAGCGGCGTCCGGTGGCAACTCGTTCGCGATTCCCTCGGCGATCCGGTCGACCTGAGACAACTCGAATGCCCATGCAGCAGAGTGCGGTCCGCGGACGTGGCCGGTCAGATCGAGGTCGGCGTAGTAGGCGTACACCAGTGATCGTTCGCCTGCCCGCAGGGCCGACCGTGACTCCGCGATCAGGTCACCCGCCGACACCACGGTCCGAAAGTCGCCGCCGCGCAGCACGGCTCGGGTCAGACCGGATTCTTTCTGATACGACGGTGCGACGCGCGAGACGGTGATGCCGTCTGCCTCGGCCCGCTCGAACACGGTGCTCCGCGGCTGAATCTCCTCGGGGACCGCAGCGGCGAGCATGTTCACCTTCTGCTGGTGCCCGTGGTCCGCTTGTCCGTGCAGCTGCCACTTCAACGGATTCATCGGGCGATCGAAGCCGGGCAACGCCATCAGGTAGCCGACGATGCCGTGCTCGCCCGCGGGCAAACCCGTTCCGATGGACCCCAGACTGGTGGCGGTGGTGGACGGGAACCCGGCCGTCCACGATCGACCCGTGTGCTGAGAGAGGAACGGTGCGGCGGCGGGATTGGCGACGAGTTGCTCGTAGCCCAAGCCGTCCACCAAGAGCACACACACTCTGCGTACGCCGTCGATTCCGAGGTCGAGCCGGTCGTGTTCACCGGCGACACCGAGTGCGCCGAGCACGGACGGCATCACATCGGACAGCGCGCCGTGACCGTAGCGCGGGGTGACGATCATGCTTCGAAGGGTAACGGGAGGACCCCTTCACGTTGCTGGTTCAATGACGAAGTGACGAATCGCGCATTCGCCTCTGTCCTCGCCGTACTGCTCACGACGGGTTGGGCGGCAAATCATTTCGCCGCGGTCATCCCGTCCTTGAAGGAGTCGGAGGGGCTGTCGGCCGCCCTGCTCGACGGGGTGTTCGGCATCTATGCGCTGGGCCTGCTTCCGGGACTCTTCTTCGGCGGGACGCTGTCGGATCGCATCGGCCGCGTCGGCGTGGTGATACCGGGCGCCGTCGTGGCCACCGCGGGAACCGTCTCCTTGTTGCTGTGGCACGAACCCACCGGCCTGCTGGTCGGCCGCCTCGTGGTGGGAATCGGAGCGGGCCTGACGATCGGCGCCGGCACCGCGTGGGCTGCCGACCTGAAGGGATCGGCCGGCACGGTGCTGGCCGGGGTGTTCCTGACGGCGGGGTTTGCGTTCGGCCCGCTGGTGAGCGGCATCGTCGGACAGTTCTCGGACCGGCCCATCACCCTGCCGTTCATCGTGTCGGCAGTCCTGTCGGTGGCCGCCATCGTGTCGGCACTGCTGTTCGCCCGAGTGGACGTCACCGCGGGGACGCCGACGGCAGGGGCGGTGGACCGTGAGTACTCGGCCACGTCGGCGCTGAGCTGGTCGCTACCGATGTCGTTCTGGGTGTTCGCGAGCGTCACCCTCGCCTTCGTGACGCTGCCCTCGCGTATGCCCGCCGATCTGGAAGGACCGTTGCTGTCGGGCGTGGCTGCAGGCACGGCTCTGATCACCGGCATCGCTGTGCAGGCGGCGGCGCGCCGCCGACAGTGGGGGCCGCGGACCGGTGTCGTGGGGTCCGGGCTCGCCGCCGTGGGGTATCTGCTGGTGGCCGTCGGCGGTGCTCAACCACCGGTGTGGCTGTTCGCCGTGTGCTGTGTGGTGCTCGGTGCGGCCTACGGACTCTGCCTGCGGGCTGGTCTGCTCGATCTCGAACTGTTCGCGCCGCCCCGTATTCGAGGCTCTCTGACCGGCGTCTTCTACGTCGGTACCTACCTCGGCTTTGGTCTTCCTGTGCTGCTGGTGCTGATCGAGCCCTCGGTGGGCATCGTCGCGCCCATGGTGGTGCTGGCCGTTCTCGCCGCCGCGGCGTCGGCGGCCAGGGCCCGCCGTCTCGCTCAGTCGAACAGCGTGTTCTCTCCGGGGTTGCGGAACAGCTCCAGCTGACCGCCCGCCACGTCCCGCGTGCGCACCTCCCCGACCAGCCGTCGGTGGGCGGAGGTGAGCAGATCGACGGTGATGTCCCAGACCGCGAGGTCCTCGTACGCCGCGCGGACGACGCGTCGGTCGTCGCTCGCCTCCGCGCGCTCGTTCGCGGCGTGCACCTGCTCCTTCGCGAGGTCCAGGTAGCGGCCGATGGTCTGACGGTCCCGATCGCCGAGAATCAGGACGTCGTCGATGTCCACGGAATCTCCGTGTTGCCACACCAGCTCGACCAGGGCCCGCAACTCCACGGGGAGTACGGCCGAATCGTCGTCGTCGGCCAGGGACGTCACGTTCCCCAAAGCATCGATGTAGGGCACCGCATCCAGCTCGACGACGACATCGTGTGCAGCCTCGAACACGAAACGCTCCATCACAGCGAGCATGTCGAGAAGGTGCTGCGGAACGAAGGGCACCACGGACAGCTCGATCGTCGCCACCACCCGATCGTCCTGCAGAAGCAGTTTGACGTGCGGCCACCGCGTGTTGATGTCGGCGATCACGGTGGCCGCACCACGGACGTCGGGTACCGCCGCTGCGATGGGCGCCAGGATCTGAACGAACGGCGCGTCGTCCATGGGGCACAGGTAGATCCACGCCGACCCCAGCCGCAGTGGGATGTCGCCGTCCTCGTCGACCGGGGGTACGAAGCCCAGCATGTGTTCGAGCGTGTCGTCGATCAGCGACCGGCGATGATCGGGCGAGACGATCGTGACCGCGGCCCGCAGGTCGATCGACACGCGAGGTGGTGGATCCGAGACGACGAACTCGCTGCCGGTCGACTCCGAGTCGAGGAACACCGGATGCGGCACGCAGAAGACGTCTCGGACGACGGCGACGGCCGCCGCCGCGACCTCGTCGGCGAACGACAGAGGGCGGTCGAGGAACCAGTTGCTCGGCTCGTCCGACGCGGACTCCGGTCCCACGACGGGATCGGCGAATCCCAGAGCTCGCAACGCGTCCTCGTCGGCCGGGCTCAACTGCCTGTCGGCGGCGAGATAGTGGTTGGAGAGCACCTCACACCGGACGAACTGTCGATGATCCGCAGCGCTGTCCGCGTCGTCCCACGCGTAGAGCTGCACGCACGGTGCCGACACTTCGTCGGGGTCGTCGGTCACGGCGACCAGCAGCAGCGTGTCACCGTCGCGCATGTCCGCGATGTGATCCCCGAGAGCGCTCCGGCAGGCGCGCCATGCCAGGGCAACGGAGCGGTCGAAATCGTCGACATCAGTCATGAGCGGACCGTAGCGCGAGGCACCGACAATTTAATTCGGTGGCGCTTGCCGGCCGGTCTGCGCATGATGAGTCCAGTACCCGAGAGCGAAGCGAGGTGATCCCCGTGAACACGACCATCGATGTCCCGAACCGCGGGTCCGCGCGCGCCACGGCCGTCTTCGCGCGCTAGCCGCACCCCCCTTTTCCTTTCACGGATCCCTGTCAGGGAAGCCGTCTGTTTCTGCTGCCCCCGAGAGGAGGTCAGGCCACCATGACCCACTACCAGCACCTCGTCCGCGAACACCGCCAGAGGGTCGAGCGGTCGCTGCTCGCCTACGAGCGCAGCAAGTTGATCGAGTCGAAACCAGTTGTGCACGAGAAGAAGTCGATTGTTCGTGCCCTCGTCCCGGCGTGGAGGTGACACCGCACGAGAGCGCCGAGCGTGGCCGGACGTATCGTGTCGCGAGTGCGTGAGTACTCCGATCTCGACGACCCGGTCCGCTCGGCGCTGAGCGGCGCCCACCGCAGGTTCCGAGTCACTCGCGGCCGCGTCGCCGGATACGAGCGCGACGTGGCGCCGTTCATCGCGCACCCATTGCTCATGACCGACGACGACTGGTCCGACCTCGCCGACATCGGCGGACCCGGTGTCACCCTTCCGCTCATCTCCCTCGAGAACACCGAGGCACCGAGCGGCTGGCGAATGGTCTCTCAATTCGGCCTCGTACAGATGACCGGCGAGAACTTCGCCCCGGCGCCCGAACTTTCCGCGGTGCGCCTGGGACGGGAGGACGTGCCGGACATCCTCGATCTCGTCGCCCGCACCCGACCCGGGCCGTTCCTTGACCGGACCATCGAACTCGGCACCTACCTCGGCATCCGCCGGGAAGGCCGACTGATCGCCATGGCCGGCGAGCGCATGCACCCCGGGGACTGGACCGAGATCAGTGCCGTGTGCACCGATCCCGAGTTCCGCGGCGAAGGTCTCGCGACGCGGTTGATGCGCGCTGTCGCCGCCGGAATCGTGGCGCGCGGCGAGACGCCGTTCCTGCATGCGTCAGCGTCGAACACCGGTGCCATTCGCCTCTACACGCAGCTCGGTTTCACGCTGCGGCGAGAGTCGGTCATGACGATCGTCGAAACGCCTGCCGTTCCGAAACCCTAGGGATAGCTGAACATTCCCTAGGGATCGCTCCGGCCACGAAGTTCGGGAGTTCGTCCGATGTGCCTCGGGCCGCATCGGACGACGGTTGTACCCATGAACCCCACATTCGATTCCATGGCCGAATACGAAAACCGTGTCTCCCGTTCTCTCGCCGCGTATCAGCGCCGAGAGCGCGCGAAGGCGAGCCCGTCCCGTCCGAGCGTCTGGCAGCGGCTGTACTACTTCGTCGACACCCACACGCACGCCCCGACTCGTCCTACGGCGTAGACCCCGCCGTCGGGGTGCGCAATGATGAGCGCGTGCTCCCCACCAGTCCGCTGATCGGCCGAGGCACGGAACTGGATGCGTTGCTGCAGGGCCTCGGTGACGCCGATCGTTCGGTTGCCGTCGTCTCCGGTGACGCGGGGGTCGGCAAGACGCGGTTGCTCACCGAATTCGCGTCCCGTGCACGCGAGCGTGGTTGGTCCGTCCTCGTCGGGCACTGCCTCGACCTGGGCGGGATGGGAGCGCCGTACCTGCCGTTCACCGAGATGTTCGCGCGTGTGCAGAACGTCGACCCCGATCTGTCCGACGCGATACGGGACAGCTTCCCGTCCGCCTCTCGCCTGTTCCCCGGAGCGGACACGGCGGACGAACGACCCAGTCGCGGTTTGCTGTTCGACTCGGTTCTCGGTGCGCTGGCGAGCATCGGCGACCGGGATCCAGTCCTGCTCGTCGTCGAGGACGTGCACTGGGCCGACACGTCCACGCGAGAGTTGTTGTCGTTCCTGTTCGCTCGGCTGCACACCGAGCGGGTGTCGCTGGTGGTGAGCTACCGGAGCGACGATCTGCACCGTCGTCACCCGCTGCGCCCGACGCTGTCGGAGTGGACCCGTATGCCCGCCGTGCGCCGTGTCGACGTCGAACCGCTGAGCGGCGAACTGTCGCACCGATTGCTCGAGTCGATTCACGCCGGCCAGCGTTCGGACCCGCGGCGTAGCGAGATCGTCGACCGGTCGGGTGGCAATCCGTTCTTTCTGGAAGAGCTCGAAGCTGCTCGTATGCGCGGTGATTCGGTCATTCCGCCGGCGCTCGCCGACGTTCTACTTGTCCGCGTCGACGGCCTCTCGGACACCGCGCACCGCGTGGCCGACGCGATGGCGGTGGCCGGCCCTCGCTCGGCTCAGGACGTGCTCGCGGGCGTGGTCGACATGCCGGACGAGGACCTCGAGGCGGCGCTGCGCGAACTGGTCGACGCGAAGATCGCCGTCGTATCGGGGTCGTACTACCGGTTCCGCCATGCCCTGCTGGGGGAGGCGTTGTACTCCGACCTGCTTCCGGGGCAACGTAATCGGCTGCACACCCGCTTCGCTGCCGTACTCCCCGGGCACGAACATCCCGGTGCCGCGGCCGATCTGGCACGCCACGCCGAACTCGCGCACGACGTGCCCACCGCCTACGCCGCTCACGTCCGGGCCGGTGACGAGGCGATGACGATCCCCGCGCCCAGTGAGGCGATGGCGCATTTCGAGGCCGCACTGGACCTCTACTCGCCCGGATTCGAACCGACGGAGAGTCGACTGGTGCTCCATTTCGCGGAGGCGGCAGGTGTTGCGGGCGAACAGATGCGAGCACTCACCGCCGTACGTCGCGAGCTCACCCGCATCGGGACCGACGCCGACGAGGTCGAACGAATCGGCTTGCTGTACGCAGGTGCAACCGCGGCACTCGAGGTCGAGCGAGAGATCGAGGCGATGGAGTGGGTGAACGCCGCGCTCGATCTCGCCACGGCCTCGACGCACCCACACTGGCGGGCACGGTTGACGGCCCTCGCGGCGCACGTGACGGAATCGCTCGGACGCTACGACGTGTCGCAGGCGTGGGCGCGCGAGTCGGTAGCCCTCGCCACCGAACTGGACAAGCCCGCCCTGTCGGCGGACGCGCGAATCACGTTGGCACGCATGCATCAACGACTCAGCGATCCGGAGCGGGCTCGGCAGCTGCTGGCGGAATCGGCGTCGCTCGCGGAGCAGGACGGCGAGGTGGGTACGCACATTCGATCGTTGATGAACATCGGAATGTTCGACCTGGACGAGGGTGACTTCACCTCTGCTCTGCGCTCGCTCGCGTCGGCTGTCTCGGTCGCGGAAGAGTCGGGGCGGGCGTGGAATCCCTACGCGACCCTGGCGCGCGTGCACGAGGGCACGGTCCTGTTCTACGTCGGCGAATGGGACCGAGTTCTGCAGATCGCCGATGCGACGGGCCGAGACGCACCGGCCTTGGCGCGAGCGCAACTGCGCGCGGCCGTGCTACCCGTGCGCGCGGCGCGAGGTGACGACACGGTGGTCGACGATGTCGACGCCGTGTGGGAATACGGCTCCCAGGACGGGCTGATCACCCTGCAGTGTGCGTCGGCGCTGTTCGATCTCAACATGTTTCACGGACGTAGTGCCGCGGCGATCGACGCCGTCACGAGCGGCGTCGCGTCGATTGCGAAGCAGTGGCACAACCCGTGGTTCGCCGCACGGTTGCGGCTCAGCACGCTCGGCGCGCGAGCGGTCCGGGCCGGGCTGCAGAGCGGAGCCCTCACGCCGGACGATGCGCGAGAGAAAGCGTCGGCGTTCATCGTCGACGGGCGTATCACCCTCGACTACGCGCACTCGTTCGGCGGCGAGACGGGATGGGAAAGTCGCGCTTGGGCAGCGCGATTGGCTGCGGAGGAGTTGCACATCACTGCGCTGCTCGATCATTCGGACCAAGAGCCTGCACGTCGGGCGTGGCGTGAGACGGCGGCGCTCTTCGCCCGGCAACCCTACGAACGCGCTCGATGCCTGCTCGAAGCCGGTGACGTCGAGTCACGTCGCGTCGCGCACGAGATCTACGCAGCGCTGAAGATCCCCACCGAGCGCGAGGTGGCGACGGAATCGGCCTCGGACGCGCTCACACCACGCGAGCGTGACGTGCTCGACCTGATCACCGAGGGATTGACCAACAAGCAGATCGCCGATCGGTTGTTCATCAGCGTCAAGACGGTGAGCGTGCACGTGTCGAACGTGCTGTCCAAACTCGGCGTCCGCAACCGGACCGAGGCAGCGCGGGTGAAGCGCTAAGCCAACAGGTCCGTGTATTTGTCAGACGAGGCAATGAAATCGCGGACGAACCAGCACGTCGGCACCACTTTCGCGCCGGCGTCTCGGGTGTCGTCGAGCGCGAACTCGGTGATCTTCGCGGCGAGCCCGCGGCCACGGAACTCCGGCAGGGTGACCGTGTGATTGAAGTCGCGCACCCCGTCGTGCTCGACGTAGTCCGAGTAACCGGCCAAGGTGTCGCCGTCGAAGATCTCGAACCGCTGACGGTCCTGCTGGTGTTCGACCCGTGTCGTCATGGGTGCCAATCTACGCCCGGAGCAGGGCGAGCAATTCTCGTTCGTGCTCGACGAACGCGGGCGAGGTGATCACGTCCACGCCGCGGGGCCGAGGCAACTCGATCGACAGCTCGGCCACCACGCGAGAAGGTCGGTGCGACAACACGATCACCCGATCGGAGAGGTAGATCGCCTCGCGGATGTCGTGGGTGATCATCAGCACCGTCCACCGATATTGCTGCCACACACCCTGCAGCCAGTCCTGCATCGACGTTCGGGTGAGCGAATCGAGTGCTCCGAACGGTTCGTCGAGCAGGAGGACGTCGCGACCCTGCACCACGGTCCGCAGCAGTGCGGCGCGCTGGCGCATACCGCCGGACAGCTCGCGCGGGCGCGCACTTTCGAATCCCCCGAGTCCGAAGACGGGGAACAGTTCTCGGGCCCGGCTCCGCGCGTCGTTCTTGCTCACGCCCTGTACCTCGAGACCGAGGGTGGTGTTGTCGAGAATCGACCGCCACGGGAACAGCAGGTCCTTTTGCGGCATGTATCCGCAGCGGGGGGCGTCGACGGTTCCCGCGTCGGGGGAGTCCAGTCCGGCCAGCACGTTGAAGATGGTGCTCTTGCCGCAGCCGCTCGGCCCGATGATCGAGACGAACTCGCCGGGGCGGGCGGTCAGGTCGATCCCGTCCAGCACCGGTGTGCCGGGGTAGGACTTGACGACCCCGTCGAGCGTGACCGTCATGATGCCTCCGCCAGAATCCACGGAGCCACGATCCGCTCCACCGCGTACGTCAGCAGGAAGAGCACGATGCTGAGGACGGCGGTGACCACCACCGCGGCGAGCACCAGATCGGTGCGGAACGAGTTCTTCTGCTGACTCATGTAGATGCCCAGACCCGATGTGGCCCCGACGTATTCGGAGAACACCGCACCGACCACGGCGTAGGTGATACCGATGCGCAGCGAGGTGAAGAATCGCGGCATGGCGGAGGGAAGGCGTACGTACCGGAACACCTGACGGCGCGAGGCGCCCATGCTGCGCAACAGCCGCCCAGCGTCTCGATCAGCAGAACCGAACCCCTCGATCAGTCCGAGCGCCATGGGGAAGAACGTCACCAGCGCCACCACCAACAATTTCGGTGCGGTGCCGAAGCCGAACCAGATGATCATCAGCGGCGCTATCGCGATGATCGGCAGCGTCTGCGACACGACGAAGAGTGGAACGAGCGCACGCCGCAGCCACGGCGAGAAATCCACGAGCACAGCGAGAACCCAGGCGACCGTGAGGGAGAGTGCGAAGCCGAGAAGAGTGACCTGCAGGGTCGACCACGCGTGCCCGGCGATCACGTCACGTTGCGCCCAGCCCTGAGAGACGACCCGCGTCGGCGTCGGCAGGATCTGGGGCCGCACCCCGGCGACGCCGACGTACACCTGCCACACCGCGAGCAGAACGACGACAACCACCAGCGCCGGCGCGAACCGGCTCCACCGGTCAGTTCTGTGCGAGGTAGTCATCGGTGAAGTACGTCGACCAGTCCGGCTCGGACGTCAGCGGTGCGCCGCTCTGGTCGGTCAGGACGCCTGCCTTGTAGAGGAAGTCCGAATACCCCGTCCACTGTTGGAGAGTCTGGGTGCCGACGCGGCCGTCGGCGTCGCGCATGTACTTCTCGGCCAACATCTTCTGGCTTTCGCGCACCAGATCTTCGTCGGTGAATGCGCCGGGATTCGCGTCGATCAGGTCCTGCGCCGCCTTGTCAGGGTTGTCGGCGGCGAACTGATACCCCTTCTGCAGGGCCTGCACGAACTTTCGCGCCTCGTCGGGATGGTCCGCGAGCCATTGTTCGTTGCCGTTGACGACGATCGCGTACGCGTCGGGGAATCCGTAATCGGTGTACTGGAAGTACTTCATGGGCGTGCCGGCGCGCTGAGCTTCGAGCCCTTCCCATGCGTCGTAGGACACCGTGAAGTCGGCGTCGCCGTTGTAGACCGCCTCGTACGCGGACGTACCGAGCACGACCGTCTTGAAGTCACCGCTTCCGCCGTCGTTCGCGATGACCTGTTTCAGGGTCGCGTCCTCGCCGGCGTCGCCGAATCCGGCGTATGTCTTGCCGGACAAATCTTTCGGGCTGCGGATGTCGTCGCGATCGGCGCGCACTCCGATGCCGGTCGCCCAATGTTGCAGCGGCGCAAGCACGGACACGGTGCGCGCGCCCGCGGCCTTGGCGAACGTGGCCGAGCTCTGGAAGCTGATGCCGAACTCTGCGTTACCCGCGTCGACGAGAGTGTCGGGCGAGGTGTTGTTGTAGGGCAGGACGTTCACGTTCAGTCCGGCGTCCGCGAAGTATCCCTCCTGCTGGGCGACGAAGAGACCCGTGTGATTGGTGTTCGGGGTCCAGTCGAGGGCGAAGTCGATGGTCTCGGGACTGTCCGCGTTCGACCCGGCGCAACCGGTCAGGACCGACGCCGCAACGGCCACGAGTGCGATCAGCCGCTTCACGATGCGGGCCAGGGCTGGGGGAACAGGGCGGTGTCCCAGAACAGGAGCTCGTACCGCATGGCGACGACGAAGGCGTCGGCCATCTTCTCGCGCTCGACGTCCGTCGCGGATTGCGCTGCGGTATCGACCAATTCGCGTGCTCGACCCGCCGAGTCCTGAAACTCCTCGGCGTCGTAGGTGGTGACCCAGCGGGCGTACGGGTGATCCGGGTCGCGCGCCAGGACGTTCTGCGCGGACGCGGCGAGACCGCGGCCCACGTCCGCGTAGATCCAGAAGCACGGGAGTACGGCTGCCGCGGCGACTCCGAAGGACTCGGTGGCGGCCGCGGCGATCAGGTAGGAGACGTACCCCAAACACACCTGTGAGTGATTTCCGCCCCCGGAGGGGCGGTTTTCGCTCACAGGGAGGAGGGACGTGTGCAGCGACTTCTCGACCACAGCGGCCGTGGCCGCCGACGTGGCCCAGAAGGCGCCGCTCTCCGAGTCGGGAGCACGGGAGGCGAGAAGCGCGAGAGCCTTCGCGTATCCCTCGAGGTAGAGGGCGTCCTGCTCGATGTAGTGGTGGAACGCGTCCAGCGGAAGCGTCCCGTCACCGAGCCGTCGGAGAAATTCGAGTTCGTCGATCTGTTTGCGTAGAACAGCGGTCTGTTGCCACAGATCGTCGGTGAAGCGCGCGCCAGGTACAGCAGTCACAGCAGTGACATCCCTTCGTCAGCATTACCTGCATCAGGTTCTCGGGTGTCATCTCAGCCTTGCCGTCAAAGGCAAAGCACCCCGTGTCAAAGAACTGCCTCAACATAACACCATCCGGTGTCAGGCCTTCATGTCCTCCAATTCCATGCCCTTGGTCTCGGGAATGTTGCGCTTGACGAAGAAGAAGGACACCGCCGCGAAGAAGGCGAAGCCGCCGTACACGATCGAGAGTCCGACCATCTCCGTGAGCGACGGGAAGAGCAGCGAGATGACGAAGTTCGCGATCCAGTTCGCCGCGGTGCCGATTCCGAGCGCCATCGCGCGCATCCGGTTGGGGAACATCTCACCGAGCAGCACCCACATGACCGGGCCCCAGGTGGAGGCGAAGAAGATGACGAACAGGTTCGCGCCGATCAGCGCGACGACACCCCACGGGCTGGGCAGGCTGACGTTGTCGCCGCTGCCGATCTGCTGCGAGAACGCGACGGCGGCCATGACGAGGCCGACGAACATGCCGATCGACCCGGCCATCAACAGGTTTCGTCGGCCGACGCGGTCGACGAACAGGATCGCCACGAACGTCATGGCGACGTTGATGACCGAGGTGATCACCGACGTCGTGAAGGACTGATCCTCGGTGAAGCCGACCGACTTCCACAGCGTGGTCGAGTAGTAGAAGATCGCGTTGATGCCGACGAACTGCTGCAGAACGGCCATCACGATGCCGACCCACACCAACGGGTGCAGCCCGAACTTCGGTCCGCGGATGTCGGCGAACGACGACTTCTGCTCGGCCCGCAGGGTCAGCCGAATCTCGTGGATGCGCTCGTTGGGGTGCAGCTCGCCGGTGATGTTCGCCAGAATTTCGGCGGCTTCCTCGTCGAGGTGCTTGCCGACCAGGTAGCGGGGCGATTCCGGGATGAGCAGGGAGAGCACGCCGTAGATGACGGCGGGGACGACGCCGACGAGGAACATCCACCGCCACGCCTCCATGCCGAACCAGAGATCGTTGGACGCGCCGCCTGCGGTGTTCGCGAGGACCGCGTCGGAGAGCAGTGCGGCGAAGATGCCGATGGTGATGGCGAGCTGCTGCAGCGACGCGAGCGACCCGCGCATGCGTGCCGGTGCGATCTCCGCGATGTAGGCGGGCGCGATCACGGACGCGATACCGATTCCCAGGCCGCCGAGCACACGCCAGAGCATGAGGTCGGGAACGCTGAAGGCGATGCCGGAGCCGATGGAGCTGATGATGAAGAGCGCAGAGCCGAGGAGCATCACCTTCTTGCGACCCCAGCGGTCGGACAGGGAGCCGGCGAACCAGGCGCCGGCCGCGCACCCGAGGAGTGCGATGGCCACGGTGAACCCGGTGAAGAACTTGCCGAGCCCGAAGTTGCCCTGAATGGAATCGACAGCGCCGTTGATGACCGAGCTGTCGAATCCGAAGAGGAAACCACCGACGGCGGCAGCGACGGTGACGCCGATAACCTTGGCCGTGTGGTTGGCTGACGCCTGAGTGGTCATGCTGCGCCTACTTCGATCGAGTATTGGTTACTTTTCGCACCATACGCCCGAAGAATTGCGCTGCGGTCAGAAGACCCGGAATGCATTGTTCGACACGGTGAATCCGTGCTCGCCTCTGTCCGTGCAGGTGACCCCTGTCGACTCGTCCACCGCACACGTGAAGCCGTCGGCCGACAGCGGAGCACCGTAGGGAAGCTCCTGCGCCGGGCCGTCGAGGTTCGTGTACTTCGGATCGCCGAGGCTGACGAACCGGCCGGGTTCGCCGCCGCCGACCTCGATGGAGTTCGGAAACACCGACGTTCCGGGTGCGCCGCTGCCCTCCACTTTCGGGGCGTCGGCGGGGAGGTCGCCCTGGCACCCCGCCGCGGGTTGAGCCCCGCCCGTGATGATGGCGCAGTTGAACTTGCCGCTCGGTGAGGTGAAAAAGTAACTGCCCGAGACGGATCCGGCGTACTTCGACGGATCGACGGCGGGGGCCGCTGTCGACGTGGTCGTCGTGGTCGACATGTTGGTGGTCGTGCTGGTGCTGCTGCTGGATGTCGTCGTCGTCGTCGACGTTCGTGCGGGTGTGGTGGTCGGTGCGCTGGAGGTTGCCGTGATCGGCGGGCGGCCGTCCCCTCGGGGATTTCCCTCGACGGTGGTGCCCCCGCACCCGGTGAGCAGCGCGGCAGCGGCGAGTCCGACGACGAGTGCCCTGCCCCCACACCTGTTGGCCATGATCGAAACCGTAGCCGCTTCCGAATCAATGATGTGCAGACGACATTGCAGAAAACCGGCGGCGCGCCCGCAGACGTGGTGTGGGAGCGCTACATGAACCCGCTGATGTGGACGTCCTGGGCGCCGCAGATTCGCGGAGTCGACGCCAGCGACAACCGTCTGCGCGACGGCACCACCGGCACCGTCTACGGGCCGCTGGCCGTCAAGGCCAACTTCGAGGTACTCGTCGTCGACGAGCCGGCTCGCACCTGGCTGTGGCGCGCGTGGGTCGGCCCCGAGTCGCTCGGCCTCACACTCGAGCACGGCGTTCAGGATGCGGTGCGCGGAACGGGGCAACGCGGAACCCGAACGTGGTTGACCGTCAGTGGCCTCGCCCCGCTGGTACTGGGCTACTCGCCCGCCGCCTACCTCGCGCTCGGCCGCCTCGTCGCCTGACCGCGTTGCCTACGATGGATTCGGTGAAATCCGATTCCATCGTCGTCGACACGCCGTCCGGTCCGGTCCGCGGATACGCCGAGGGCGACATCGTCAGCTGGAAGGGCATACCCTTCGCCGCTCCGCCCGTCGGCGATCTCCGCTTTCGGGCGCCCGTGGCCCGCGAGCCGTGGCAGGACGTACTCGACGGCAAGCACTTCGGAGAGATGGCGCCGCAGGGACGCGACGGTCCCGTCCCGATGGATCCCAAGATGGTCATCGGGGAGGACTGCCTGTCGCTCAACGTGTGGGCGCCGCGCCCCGACGGTGTCCGTCGTCCGGTCATGGTCTGGATTCACGGAGGCGCTTACGCGTTGGGTTCGTCGGCCCAGAAGATCTACGACGGACGCAATCTCGCGCACCTCGGTGAGGTCGTAATCGTCACGATCAACTACCGCGTCGGCGCGTTCGGGTGGGTCGATCTATCGTCGGTGTCCGACGAATTCGACACCAACATCGGATTGCGGGATCAGATCTTCGCTCTCGAATGGGTGCGCTCGTCCATCGACGCGTTCGGCGGAGACCCGGGCAACGTCACCGTGTTCGGCGAATCGTCGGGCGGCGCGTCCATCACGACGCTGATGACGTCGCCGAAAGCCGAGGGGCTCTTTCACAAGGCGATCGCGCAGAGCTCGCCGGCCACGTCTGTATACGGACCGGACCGGGCGGAAACCGTCGCGCGGCGGTTCATGGAGTTGGTGGGTCTGTCGGCGGCGGACGCGCACGAGCTGCGCACGATGCCGTTCGAGAGGATCGTCGACGCGAGCGAGAAGCTCGTCTACGAGATTCCCGAAAAGGTGCCCGGCACACTGGGATTGGCACCGGTCGTGGACGGCGACATCGTCCCGCGCTACCCGGTCGCCGCGTTCCAGAAGGGGTTCTCGCACCGCATTCCGCTGATTATCGGATCCAATCACGACGAGGCGTCGGTGTTTCGGTTGATGCGGTCGCCGCTGATGCCGGTCACCTCCGACACCGTCACCAAGATGTTCGACGCGATCGCCCTCGATCACCCGGACCTCGCGCCCGCACGGGTGGCCGAGATCATGGCTGCGTATCCCGATCTCCCGAAGAGCAGTGGCGCGATCGCTCTGTCCCGCGACGCAGGTTTCCGAATGCCGAGCCTGTGGATTGCGGAAGCGCACTGTCAGCATTCCCAGACGTTCGTCTACCGCTTCGACCATGCGACGCCGGTCCTGCGCGCAGCGCGAGTCGGTGCCGGTCACGCGACCGAACTGCCGTACGTGTTCGGCAATTTCGGGACCTTCGACCGCGACCCGACGTTCTGGCTGGGTGGACGCAAAGCGGCACAGCAGGTATCCCGGCGGATTCAGCGACGCTGGGTGGCGTTCGCATGGCACGGGGTACCTGCTGCGTTGGACGGCTCGAAACACTGGGCGCCGTACGACGACGTGCGGCGTCGCACCCTCGTGATCGACGGCCACGATTCGCTCGTCGACGACCCCGACAAGGAACTGCGCGAAGTGTGGGGGCAGAAGGTGCTGGGGTTCAGTTAGGCCTTCGAGTACGTGAGGCAGTTCGCGGTGTCGGAACCTTCACCGGCGCCGATGCGAACGGCCGTGGCGTTGCACTCGAGGTTCTTGTTGTTGACGCAGTCGACGCGCTGGCAGGCGCCGACCTGAGTGGACACGGTGTCGAGTCCGCCCTTCGTCGACAGCGGGATGAAGGTGCCGCAATCGGCACTTCCGTTCGAGCCGCCGACGTTGATGGCAAAGGCGTGACATCCGTCGTGGTTGTAGGAGCAACTGCTCACCGTGCATTCGCTGACGTGGGGCATTTCGAGAGTTGTCATGACACCGAAGATAGCGTCGAAAATTCGAATGCAACAGCAAGGTCAGGCTGACCTTTCCTGGCCGAAATCAATTATGCAACAACGGCGTTTCGAAAATGGTTATCGGCGCCCACGCCAGAATCGTCGCCTCGAGTTCGTCGTCGCCGCCACCGGAGATTCGACGTACAGAGCCCGGGCAAGGAGAGTGGCGAACTCGCCCGCGGTTCGGTAACGATCGGCGGGGTCCTTCGAAAGTGCCTTCGCCACAATCGAATCGACTGCCCTCGGAATCGACGGCGCCCGCCGGCTCACCGACGGGGGTGGCGCCGAGAGGTGGGCCGAGACGATGCCGAACACAGTCGAGCGCGGATAGGGCGGCGCTCCGGATATCAATTCCACGAATGTGCACGCCAGCGCGTACACGTCCACGCGCCCGTCCAGACGTCCCGCTTGAAGCAGTTCCGGCGAAGCGTACGGAACGGACCCGAGAATGCGACCGTTGCGATTGAGAGGTCGTACGTCGTTCAGCACTCGTGCTATTCCGAAGTCGGTCAACAATGCCCGCTCGTCGGACACGAGAATGTTGGACGGTTTGACGTCGCGATGCAGGACCTCGCACCCGTGCGCGTAGTCGAGCGCCGCGGCGATTCCGTCGACGATGCGCGAGACGGTCGCGGCAGGCAGACGGCGGTCGTCGCTCGCGAGCTGGAGTCGGGCCGCGGTGGTCCCGTCGACGTACTGCATCGTCGTGTACGGAATGTCGCCCGACACTCCGTGGCCGTACACCGCAACGATATTGGGGTGGCGCAGCTCGGACGCGATGGCGAATTCGCGGTCGAAACGGGTCCGACCGTGCTCGGTCCGTGCCTCGGCGGCGGTCAGAACCTTGAGCGCAACCCGATTCCCGTCCGCGTCGACGGCCAGATAGACCTCGCTGGAACCGCCTGTGCCGACGAGTGTGTGGATCGTGTGCCCGGCGATGACGTCGCCATGGTGCAACAATCAATCACCTCCGTAATCGATGCGCAGAACAGTAGGACACACCGGCTCACGCCGCTTATCGAAAGGGCCGTGATGGCACTCGACAAGAAGAAGGCAGCAGAGGCCGTACTGGAAGCGAAGGTGCGGCACGGCGTCACGTGGGCTCAGCTCGCCGACGCCATCGACCGGGCGCCGGCGTGGACCGTCGCGGCGCTTCTCGGCCAGCATCCGGTGCCGGCCGAACTGGCCGAGAAGGTTGCCGCGATCCTCGAGCTCGACGCCGACACCACCCTCGCGCTCACGGTGCAGCCGTACCGAGGGCCGTGGGACGGTTCGATCCCCACCGACCCGACGATGTACCGCTTCCACGAAGCGCTCATGGTTTACGGGCCCGCGCTCAAGGAGCTCATCCACGAGGAGTTCGGTGACGGAATCATGAGCGCCATCAACTTCAAGTTGGACGTCTCGCGGCGGCCGGATCCCGACGGGGACCGGGTTGTGGTGACGTTCGACGGGAAGTTTCTGGACTATCGCTGGTAGTTGGTTTTGGCAGACCGTGCAGCAATGGGCAGACCCTGTAGCGTCTGCCGAACGCTGGACGGTCTGCCGAACGGCCTGTGGATAAGCGTCGGCAGACGATGCGCCCGGTCCTCGACCATCGAACGATGGACATACCGGACGGTGGTCGTCAGCCATCAGTCGGCCGCGCTCGTGCACGGGTTCGAGATGTGGAGCCCGGATCTGCGCGTCGTGCACGTCGGTTCGAGTCGAGCTCGTAGTGGGCACAAGAGCACGCGTCGCCATCTCCATGCCGACGGACTGACCGACGACGACATCACCGTCGTCGACGGTATGCGGGTCACCACACCGGCACGAACCATCGCCGATCTCGCTCGCGTTCTATCGTTCGAAAAGGCAGTCTGCGTGGGTGATTCGGGGTTGAGGACATCCTCGGCGTCGACGCAAGACGTCACGGACGCGCTCGGTCGGTCCTCGACGCGAGGGCGCACGGCCGCGCGGCGGGCTGTCGAGTTCATGAATCCACTCGCAGAGACGGTCGGTGAATCTCGCAGTCGGGTCTACATCCATCGGCGCGGACTTCCGATTCCCGAACTGCAAGTGGCGCTTCTCGATCCGCACGGACGGTTCCTCGGGCGGCCCGACTGCCTGTGGGAGGACGAGGGAGTGATCGGTGAATTCGACGGGATGGTGAAGTACAGCAAGTACCTTCGCAACGGTGAGACGCCGGGCGACGCCGTCGAGCGCGAAAAGCGTCGCGAGGACGAACTGCGCTCCTACGGGTGGATGGTGGTCCGGTGGACATGGGCGGACCTGGCCACACCGCGGGCGGCGATTCGGATCGCGCGGGCCATCGAGACTGCGCGCACGATGCCGCGGCCGACGACGGTGCGCGCTGCCTGAGTTTTGGCAGACCCCGCAGCAACCGGCCGACCCTGCAGCGTCTGCCCAACGCTGGACGGTCTGCCAAAACAATCCCAGATCTACCGCCGCCTCCCATACTGCGGCTCCGTCCGCGCCGCATGCACCAATTCCGCTGCCACCCAGTCGATCTCGTCGGACTTCAGGGCGGCGGTGGTGATACGAAGATGGTGGTCAGCGGAATCGGCGACGCGAAACACCTCGCCGGGCGCCGTCTTGATGCCGGCGGCAGCGAGCGAGACCATGGCCGAGGACTGGTCCAGCACCGGTAACCACAGGTTGAATCCGTCCACCCGCCCGACATCGATGCCCCGCGAGGACAGCGCGTCGATGAGCGACGCCGAACGCTCTCGATACGTCCGTCGGGCGTTCTCCACCGTGGCGGAGGCGACGGGATCGTCCAGCATCGCCATGAGCAGTCGCTGCAACAGCCTGCTGGTCCATCCGGGTCCCAGCATGCGTCGCTCGATCACGTCGTCGACGATCCCGGCGGCGCCGCCGAGGACCGAGAGGCGCAGATCGGCGCCGTGCGATTTTGAGTAGGACCGCACGTGCGCCACCTTGTCCGGGACGAACGAGCCGAGGGAGAGATCGGCGGCTCCGGCAATGTCACCGGAGTGGTCGTCCTCGATGACGACGATGTCGGCGTCGCCCAGCACGCTCGCGAGTTGGGACACTCGCAGTTCGCTGAGCGACACCCCGGTCGGGTTGTGCGCGCGGGTTTGCAACATGACGGCGGCGGGCGAGTGCGCTCGAAGCGCGACGGCCAGCATGTCCGCGCGCATGCCCTCGGCGTCGACGGGCACCGGAATCGGTTTGGCGCCGACGCGCGCGAGGAGGTCGAGGAAGGGAGGAAAGCAAGGGTCTTCGACGACGACGCGGTCGCCCATGTGCACGTGCACGCGCAGCAGGCGGTCGACGGCATCGAGCGCGCCGTCCAGCACGGCGATCCGATCGGGTGCGAACGGCCACGTCGCGCGCATAGCTGCGTCGAGTTCGGGCAGAACGGCGTCGCCGAGGTAGTTGGCGGCGAGGTCGGTTCCGGCCACCGTCTTCAGTGCCGCCGAGAGGTCGGGGAGCAGCGCGGGGTCCGGAGTTCCGCGCGACAGGTCGACGGTGAAACCGCTCTCGGTGGGCGGATGCAGGCGCCAGTACCGGGTGCCATTGCGTGCGCCCGGCGAGGTGACGAACGTGCCGGCCCGTCCTCGGGAGACGATGACGCCGAGACCGGCAAGTGCCTGCCAGGCCTGATTGACGGTGGCGGGGGAGACCCGTAGCTCGCGGGCCAGTTCGCGAACGGTGGGGAGACGGTCGCCGGGTTGCACTGCGCCGGAACGGATTCTGCGACTGACCGCCGCCGCTATGCCAGCTGCAGTGCGGTCGTCGAGCTGCCCGACGAAGTCGCCGAGGACGTCAACGTGCTCCTCTTCGGCGGTCGACATGGACTCATTGTTCGCACGCATCGTCATCCGCGAGATCGGTCCCGAGAGGAATTTACGAGGCGGAAACTGTTACCGCTCAGTTGTTACACAAATTGTTGCGTTCAGGGTGCAGGATCACACAGACGAAGAATCTCGTTGATCGCGGAAGGTGATTGCTGCAATGACGATCGTGCGCGCCGCGCTGGTTCAGACGAACTGGACCGGTGACAAGGAATCGATGATCAAGGCCCACGAGGACTATGCCCGGCAGGCAGCCGAGCAGGGCGCCAAGGTGATCTGCTTCCAGGAGTTGTTCTACGGGCCCTATTTCTGCCAGTTGCAGGACGCGAAGTTCTACGACTACGCCGAGTCCGTTCCCGGCCCGACGGTCGAGCGGTTCCAGGCGCTCGCCAAGGAACTCGGGATGGTCATGGTGCTGCCCGTCTACGAACAGGAGCAGCCCGGAGTTCTCTACAACACCGCCGCCGTGATCGACGCGGACGGCTCCTACTTGGGCAAATACCGCAAGCACCACATTCCGCACGTCAACGGGTTCTGGGAGAAGTTCTACTTCCGCCCGGGCAATCTCGGCTGGCCCGTGTTCGACACCGCGGTCGGCAAGGTCGGCGTCTACATCTGTTACGACCGGCACTTCCCCGAGGGCTGGCGAGCGCTGGGCCTCGCCGGCGCCGAGATCGTGTTCAACCCCTCCGCCACCTCGCGCGGGCTGTCCAACTACCTGTGGAAGCTCGAGCAGCCCGCGTCCGCCGTGGCCAACGAGTACTACATCGGCGCCATCAACCGGGTCGGCATCGAGGAGTTCGGTGACGACGACTTCTACGGAACCAGCTACTTCGTCGACCCGGAGGGCAAGTTCGTCGGCGACGTCGCATCGGACACCGCGCCGGAACTGGTGGTTCGCGACCTCGACCTCTCGCTCATCAAGACCGTGCGCGATCGGTGGGCCTTCTATCGAGACCGCAGGCCCGACGCCTACGGACCGTTGGTGGCGCCGTGAGTACGACGTTCGTCCACGGCGGCACAGTGGTGTCGCCGACAGGCTCGCAGAAGCTCGACGTCCTGATCGACGATCAGACGATCGTCGCTGTGCTGCAACCGGGTTCGACCACTTTGGGGGTGGATCTCGCCGCGACCAGCGACACGGTGATCGACGCGACGGGCAAGTACGTCATCCCCGGCGGAGTCGACGGACACACCCATATGGAGATGCCGTTCGGCGGCACGTTCGCGTCCGACACGTTCGAAACCGGCACCCGCGCTGCGGCGTGGGGAGGGACGACCACCATCGTCGACTTCGCCATTCAGACTCCGGGCCAACGAGTTCAGGACACGCTGGCGCAGTGGCACGAGAAGGCCGCGGGGCAATGCGCCATCGACTACGGGTTCCATCAGATCATCGGCGACGTCACCGACGATTCGCTGAAAGCCATGAGCGAGCTGGTGTCCGAGGGCGTCACCAGCTTCAAGCTCTTCATGGCGTATCCCGGTGTGTTCTACTCCGACGACGGCAAGATCCTGCGGGCCATGCAGTCCGCTGCCGAAACCGGGGCTCTGCTGATGATGCACGCGGAGAACGGAATTGCCATCGACGTGCTCGTGGCGCAGTCCGTCGCCCGTGGTGACACCGCTCCGTATTTCCACGGCACCTCGCGCCCGTGGCAGATGGAGGAAGAGGCGACGCACCGGGCGATCATGCTCGCGAACGTCACCGGCGCACCGCTGTACGTCGTCCACGTGTCCGCCAAGCAGGCGCTGGAACAGATCGCGCAGGCCCGCGGCCGCGGTCAGAACGTCTTCGCCGAGACCTGCCCGCAGTACCTGTACCTCTCGCTCGAAGAGCAGCTCGGTGCACCGGGATTCGAAGGCGCCAAATGGGTCTGCTCGACCCCGCTGCGCTCCCGCGAAGAAGGTCACCAGGACGAGCTGTGGCGGTACCTGCGGACCGGTGACGTCACCACCGTCAGCACCGACCATTGCCCGTTCTGCATGAAGGACCAGAAGGAAATGGGGATCGGCGATTTCTCCAAGATCCCCAACGGTATCGGGTCCGTGGAGCACCGCATGGATCTCATGTTCCAGGGAGTCAAGAACGGCCTCATCTCGTTGGAGAAGTGGGTCGAGGTGTGCTGCACCACGCCCGCTCGCATGTTCGGGATGTACCCCCGCAAGGGCATCGTCGCGCCGGGTGCGGATGCGGACATCGTGATCTACGACCCCAAGGGGCACACCAGCATCGGGGTGGACAAGACGCACCACATGAACATGGACTACTCCGCGTACGAGGGGTTCGAGATCGACGGTCACGTCGACACCGTGCTCTCGCGCGGAACGATCATCGTCGACGAGGAGAAGTACGTGGGCCGGGCCGGGCACGGATCGTTCGTCAAACGCGAACTCTCGCAGAACCTGATCTGATCGATGGACATCGGAGTGGTGCTGCAATGCACCCCGCCCAGTTCACGGGTCGTGGAGCTCGCGAGAATCGCCGAGACGCATGGTTTTTCGCACGTGTGGACGTTCGATTCGCACCTGCTGTGGCAGGAGCCGTACGTGATCTACAGCCAAATTCTGGCGTCGACGCGCAAGGTCGTCGTCGGACCGATGGTCACCAACCCGTCCACCCGCGACGTCACCGTCACCGCATCCACGTTCGCGACGCTGAACGAGATGTACGGAAATCGAACGGTGTGCGGCATCGGCCGCGGTGACTCGGCTGTCCGCACGCTCGGCGGCAAGCCCACCACCATTGCGCGACTGGAAGAATCGATCGAGGTCATTCGCGAGCTCGGCAACGGGCGCAGCGCGCAGATCGGTGAGACCACGGTTCGATTCCCGTGGGCGGCGAAGTCCGAACTCGAGGTCTGGGTGGCCGGATACGGTCCACGCGCACTCGAACTGACGGGGCGAGTCGCGGACGGCTTCATCCTGCAGCTGGCCGATCCCGACATCACCGCATGGACCATCGCGACGGTGCGTGCCGGTGCCGAAGCAGCCGGCCGTGACCCGGACGAGATCACCATGTGCGTTGCGGCACCGGCGTACATCACCGACGGATCACCGGAGGCGCTCGACCATGCGCGGAACCAGTGTCGTTGGTTCGGCGGAATGGTGGGCAACCACGTCGCCGACATCGTCACCAAATACGGTGCGGATGCAGACACCTCGGGTCGTTCCGCAGGCTCCACTCCTGCTGTTCCGAAGGCGTTGACCGATTACATCGCCGGTCGCGAAGGATACGACTACAACCAGCACGGCCGCGCCGGGAACACCCACGCGGACTTCGTACCCGACGAGATCGTCGACCGTTTCTGCCTGCTGGGGCCGGCGAGCGAACACGTGCGCCGGTTGAAGGAGCTCGAGAAGCTGGGCGTCGACCAGTTCGCGGTGTACCTGCAGCACGACAACAAGACCGCCACGCTCGACGCGTACGGGGAATCCGTTCTGCCCGAGCTGATTGCACCCGTGACGGCCACACAGTGACAAGCGTTCTCGATGCGGCGGCGGTGGTGGAGCCGGCGCCGGCAGCTCCGACGTCCAGCCGGTACCGGCGCCCCCTCATGGGCGTCCTCGCCATCGCTCTGATTCTCGTGGTGTGGGAACTGGTCAAGGTCCTGGTGCCTGCGAACGGGGTGTCGATCGGCGACACGCGAGTCCTGCCCAGGACGGACGACGGCGCCCTGCCTCACGTCTGGTCTGTCATCACCGTTCTCGGGCAGCCCGAGGTGAGTGTGGCCGGGTCCCGCAGCGTGGGCGCGGCGCTGCTGGCGACAGGCCTGTTCAGCTTCGTGTTGGCGATCCTGGGATTCGTGCTCGGCGCGGTCGTCGGGCTACTCCTCGCGGTGGCGATGCAGCGGTTCGGCTTGGTCGAGCGAGCCGTCCTGCCGTATGTGATTCTGTCGCAGACTGTTCCGTTGATCGCGTTGGCTCCGCTGATCGTCGGGTGGGGCGGAAAGATTGCGATCGGAGGCCAGCCTTGGCAGCCGTGGATGAGCATCGCCGTCATCGCGTCGTACCTCGCGTTCTTCCCGGTGGCCATCGGGATGCTGCGTGGGTTGCGGGCACCCTCGACGGCGTCCGTCGAACTGATGCACTGCTATTCGGCCGGGTGGTGGCCGACCTTGCTGAAAGTGCGGCTCCCGGCGTCGGTTCCGCACCTGATCCCGGCACTTCGACTCGCCGCGGCGTCGTCGGTGATCGGCGCGATCGTCGCCGAGATCTCCACCGGCACAGCGGGTGGCATCGGCCGGCAGATCATCGTGTTCTCGCAGCAGGCGACCGGTGACTCCTCTCGCCTCTACGCCGCGGTGCTCGCGGCCGCACTGCTCGGTGTGGTGGTCACCGCACTCGTCGGACTTCTCGAACGTCTCCTCGGCCGGTACGCCGGCCGCCGCGGATAAGGACAGCAATGACGAATGCAATCGACTTAGACGGCGTCGGCAAGGTGTTTCAGGGTGCGGGCGTCACCGCGCTCGAAGACGTGTCGCTGACCGTCGGAGCAGGCGAGTTCGTCTCCCTCATCGGGCCGTCGGGGTGCGGCAAGTCGACGTTGTTACGCATCATCGCCGACCTGGACCAACCGTCGTCGGGAACGGCCAAGGTCCTGGGCAAGACTCCGCGCCAGGCGCGTCTCGATCAGGACTACGGCATCGCCTTTCAGCAAGCGGGACTGCTCGATTGGCGCACCGTCCGCGCCAACGTCGAGCTGCCGCTGGAGCTCCACAAGATGCCCGGGAAGGAGCGACGCGCACGCAGCGCAGAGTTGCTCGAGATGGTGGGGCTCACCGATTTCGCGACGCGGTACCCGACCGAACTGTCGGGCGGTATGCAGCAACGCGTCGCCATCGCTCGCGCGCTTGCGCGGACGCCGTCACTGCTGCTCATGGACGAGCCGTTCGGCGCTCTCGACGAAATGACCCGTGAGCGAATGCAATCCGAGCTGCTGCGCATCGCGGGTGAGACCGGCGCTGCCGTGGTGTTCGTGACGCACTCGATTCCCGAGGCGGTGTTCCTGTCCGATCGGGTGGTCGTGATGTCGCCGCGCCCGGGCCGCATCACGGCTGTCGTTCCGATCACCGGAGTCCGCGGAGCCGAGGGGGACGTGCGCGAGAGTGCGGCGTTCTTCGACTCGATCACCGCAGTGCGCGAGGCGCTGCACGGTCGCACGCGGTCGGGAACCATCGGCGTCAGCGGAGTCGACGTCCGATGAAGACGCTCGCCCCACCCGTCGTGTTCGGGGTCGCCGTGCTGGCGTTGTGGCAGGTGCTGACCACGGTCGCCGGAATCCCGTCGTTCCTGCTCCCGTCGCCCGGTGCGATTGCCGAGCAGTTCGGGAAGAACGTCAGCGGTATCGCCACGGCGTCGATGGCGACGGGAACGAACGCGTTGGTCGGCTTGCTCGCGGGAACCGTTCTGGGCGTGCTCGCGGCTATTCTCGCCACGCGCACCCGTATCGTCGACGAACTGCTGTCGCCCGTAGCCGCTGCGGCCGCTGCCATCCCGATCGTCGCGCTCGCGCCGCTGTTCAACTCGATGTACTCCTCGACGACAGACCTCCCGCGTCGTCTGGTGGTCACCGTCGTGGTGTTCTTTCCCTTGTTCGTCAGCACCGGAAAAGGATTGCGGCAGTCTCCGCAGGTCCACCTCGACCTCATGACGTCCTACGCCGCGAGCAACTGGGCCACGACGCGCGCCGTCCGCATTCCGGCTGCATTGCCGTTCCTGTTCACCGGGCTACGCGTCGCAGCGCCCGGTGCCGTGATCGCCGCCATCATCGCCGAGTACTTCGGGGGGCTCCAGAACGGTCTCGGCTCCCGAATCACCTCTGCCGCATCCAATACCGCGTATCCGCGAGCCTGGTCCTACGTTCTCGGAGCCATGATCGTAGGCCTGCTCTTCTTCGTCGTCGTTCTGCTCGTCGAGCAGGCGGCGAAAAGGCCCCGCCCGTCCGTATCGTCCACCCACTGACCAGGAGACTCGATGACAACCCTTTGGAAGCGTGTGGGCATGGCTGCGGCCAGCGTCGCCCTGGTCGCCACCGCCCTGACCGCCTGCAGCACAACCGAATCGGGGTCGACCACATCGTCCACGAGTGCGGACGGCCTGACGCCGGTCAAACTGCAACTGCAGTGGTTCAAGCAGGGCCAGTTCGCCGGCTACCTCGCCGCCGTCGATCAGGGCTTCTACAAGGAGCAGGGTCTGGACGTCCAGATCGTGGACGGCGGAACCGATATCGTGCCGCAGACGGTTCTGGCCCAGGGTCAGGCCGACTACGCGATCGCCTGGGTGCCGAAGGCGCTCGCGTCCCGTGAAGCCGGCGCCGGCATCACCGACGTCGCGCAGATCTTCCAGAAGTCGGGATCGAGGCAAGTCTCGTTCAAGTCGGCGAACATCAACTCTCCCGCCGACTTCCGCGGCAAGACAGTCGGAAACTGGGGCTACGGAAACGAATTCGAGCTGTTCGCCGGGATGACGAAGGCCGGTCTGAATCCGGCATCGGACGTCACGCTCGTGCAGCAGCAGTTCGACATGAACGGGTTGCTGTCCGGTGACATCGCAGCGGCGCAGGCGACGTCGTACAACGAGTACGCACAGCTTCTCGAGACGAAGAACCCGGCCACCGGCCAGCTCTATACGCCGGCCGACTTCACCACGATCGACTGGAACACCGACGGCGTTGCGATGCTGCAGGACGCGATCTGGGCCAACACGGAGAAACTGAACGATCAGGCCTACAAGGACCAGACCGTCAAGTTCATCGCCGCATCGCTGAAGGGGTGGGCGTTCTGCCGCGACAACGTCGAGAAGTGCCGCGACATCACCGTCGCCGCCGGATCGACACTCGGTGCGAGCCATCAGCTCTGGCAGGTCAACGAGGTCAACAAGCTGATCTGGCCGTCGCCCGACGGAATCGGCATGGTCGACCAGTCCTCGTGGAATCAGACCGTCGAAATTGCTAAGAGCGCCCGCAACGCCGAAGGGTCGACGGTGCTGACCAAGGATCCCGACGCCGAGGCGTACACCAACGAATACGTCACGCAGGCACTCGACATGTTGAAGTCCGACGGTGTCGACGTGACCGGTGAGTCCTACACGCCGCAGACAGTCACGCTCGAAGAAGGTGGAAAGTGAGTGAGCACGTTTTCTACTCCTGGTCGGCTCAGGCCGAGCTGAACCCGATCACCGTTGCGGGAGCATCGGGTTCGTGGTTCTGGGACGAGACGGGAAAGCGATACCTGGACTTCTCGTCGCAGCTGGTGAACGTCAACATCGGACACCAGCATCCGGACGTCATCGCGGCCATCGTCGAGCAGGCGCAGATTCTCACCACCATCTCTCCGACCGTCGCCAACGACAAGCGAAGCCAACTGGCGACGATGATCGCCGAACGTGCGCCGGGCGACCTGAATCGGGTCTTCTTCACCACCGGCGGTGCCGAGGCCGTCGAGCACGCGGTTCGGTTGGCGCGCCAACACACCGGCCGCACCAAGATGCTGGCGGCGTACCGCTCGTACCACGGCGGAACGGGTGTGGCGATCGGCCTGACGGGTGAGCCGCGGCGGTGGGGGACGGAACCGACGAACGTCGACGTCGTCCGATTCCTCGGTCCCTACCCGTACCGATCACCCTGGGAGACAAGCAGTCCGGAGGAGGAGACCGCTGCGGCGCTGAAGCATCTCGAGATGGTGATCCAACTCGAGGGCGCTCAGAACATCGCCGGGTTGATCCTCGAATCCGTCATCGGCACCAACGGTGTGCTGATCCCGCCTCCCGGCTACCTTGCCGGCGTACGGGAACTGTGCACCAAGTACGGCATCGTCTACATCGCCGACGAGGTCATGGTCGGGTTCGGCCGTATCGGCGAGTGGTTCGCGTGTCAGGCCTGGGACGTCGAGCCGGATCTGATCACGTTCGCGAAGGGAGTCAACTCCGGCTACGTGCCGCTCGGCGGCGTGGTCATCTCGGAACGCATTGCGCAGCAGTTCGATCACACTCCGTACCCGGGCGGCCTGACCTACTCCGGTCACGTGCTCGGCTGCGCGGCCGGCGTCGCGTCGATCGAGGTGTTCGAGCGCGACGGCATCCTGAAGCACGTGCGCTCCGTCGGCGAGGAGGTTCTCGGAGCGGGCCTGTCGAAGTTGGGGGAGTCGCATCCCAGCGTCGGCGAGGTTCGCGGCAAGGGCTTCTTCTGGGCGGTCGAATTGGTGAAGGACCCGAAGACTCGGGAACCGTTGACGCCGTTCGCCGCGACGGGTGCGGACAATGCTGCGATGGCCGAGGTGACCAAGGCGGCGAAGAGCCGTGGCCTGTGGCCTTTCGTCGCCGGCAACCGGTTGCAGATCGCGCCGCCGCTCACCACGAGCGAGGACGAGATCAGGCAGGGGCTCGAAATTCTCGACGAGGTTCTGGACGTGGCCGATTCGCTGATGTAACCCGCTGTGAGTGAAAACCGCCCCGAGAGGGGCGGTTTTCACTCACAGCACGGCGCCCGGGTTCAGAATCCCCGCCGGATCGAGCGCGTGCTTGATCCGGCGGGTCAGCTCCATCACGTCCGGGCCCACCTGATCGGGCAGCCACGCCTTCTTCAACCGGCCCACGCCGTGTTCGCCGGTGATGGTGCCGCCCAACGAGATTGCGAGCGTCATGATGTCGCCGAAGGCCTGATGGGCGCGCCGCTCCATGTCGGCGTCGTCGGGGTCGAAGACGATCAGCGGGTGGGTGTTGCCGTCGCCGGCGTGCGCGATCACGGCGACCACCACGTCCTGCGCAGCGGAGATTTCCGCGATCCCCTCGACCAGATCGGCCAGCGCGGGCAGGGGAACTCCCACGTCCTCGAGGAGTAGGCTGCCGGTCCGTTCGACCGCCGGTATGGCGAAGCGACGGGCGGCCGCGAAGGCTTCGCCCTCGTCGGGGTCGTCGGTGACGAAGACGTCGTCGGCTCCGTTGTCCCGGCACGCGGCCGCGATGATCTCGATCTCCTCGGTGCGGTGCGCGCCGGGTGAGTCGGAGCGGGCGATCAGCATGGCCTCGGCGCTGCGGTCCAGGCCCATCTTCATCGCGTCCTCGACGGCGTTGATGGACGCCTTGTCCATGAACTCGAGCATCGCGGGTCGCATAGTGCGGGTGATTGCGAGGATTGTGTCGGTGGCGGCGCGAAGCGACGCGAACGAAGCGACGACGGTGCTCGCGGGCGGCTGAGCCGGAATGAGGCGCAGCGTGATCTCGGTGATGATGCCGAGCACACCTTCGCTGCCGACGAACAACTTGGTGAGCGAGAGTCCCGCCGAGTCCTTCAGGCGCGCGCCACCGAGATGCACCGCGGTGCCGTCGGCGAGGACGACCTGCAGGCCGAGAATGTAATCGGTGGTCACGCCGTACTTCACGCAGCACAGTCCGCCCGCGTTGGTCGCGGCGTTGCCGCCGATCGAACACATCTCGAACGACGACGGGTCCGGCGGGTACCAGAGGCCGTGCTCGGCAGCGGCGGCCTTGACCTCGACGTTCAGCAGACCGGGCTGCGCGACGGCGGTGCGCGTGACGGGATCGACGGTGATCTCGCGCATCAGTTCCGTCGACAGCACGAGTCCTCCGTCGACGGCGGTGGCGCCGCCCGACAGTCCCGATCCGGCGCCGCGGGGGACGACGGGAACCGAATGCTCTGTCGCCCAGCGCATCACGGCCTGAATGTCTTCGGTGCTCCGCGCCCGGACGACGGCGAGGGGCGTACCGGCGTCGGGGTCGCGCGCCCAGTCCTGGCGGTAGCTCGCCGTGATGTCGGGGTCGGTGACGACGTCCGAGGAGTCGAGTGTCTCGACGAGCGAATCGAGTGCGCTGATGCTGATGGTCACGCCTTCGACGTTACCCGCGCGTATGACGTGAGCCACAAAAATGCGACTTTCACATACGTCACATCAGTCACTCTGTTATCAGATCGTATCGGTATAGCGACTCGAAAACGCTTGTCGTAGGGCTAGCGTCCAGAAGACGGTCGCTAGGAGGCTCCCCATGGCACGGTCCAACACATCGCAGAAGTCCGACTGCGTGGCAGCGCTGTTCTCGTACGAGTTCGCCCACACGCGGGTTCACTACGACACCATCGAAGCCATCCATCGAGGCGACGTGGGTACCTGGGTCGATGCACTCACCTCGTCCGGGCTGTTCTCGCCGGCGGAGGCGCAGGAGTTCCGCGCGCGCTGGTCGGCACAACCCAAGGAGTTGCTCGATCTTCTGCTGCGGGACGCGGACGAGATGACGGTCCGGCGCTGCCGCACCACGTGGTCGGCGCTGGACAGGCTGTCGCCGTTGCTCGTACCGGTAGCGCACAGCGGTTAAAGCAGTCAGACCACTTCCTCGCGGTCGCCGTCCACGATCAGCACCTGCTCGTCGGTAAGGGTGACGAAATCCACGCCTGCCGCCCGCAGTGCACTCACCATTCGACCACCCGCGTCGTCGTCGTCCAGTAATTCCGATTGCCAATGCGGCACAACGGCTCTGGAGATCACTCCGAGTCCGTCCCATTGCGCGTCCGTCCCGGTGGTCGGCCGCACCTCGCCGGGCGGGTCGGCTTCCTCGATTCCCACCAGAGTGGGCCCGAGGATGCACGCTCCGGCGCTGTAACCGCCGTACACCGCCGCGTCGTCGACAAGCATCCGGCGCAGCACGGTGTCCCCGCCGCTGCGGGCGAGCTGCGCCCGCAACACGAAGGTGTTTCCCCCTCGGACCCAGACGGCCGGAAACGTGGCCAGCGTATCGGCGAGTTCGGCTGTCCTGCCGACGAATTCACGCAGGTCGACCTCCTCCGGGGCGAACCCGGCCGACCGCAACGGACCCAGCTCGCTGGTCACGCTCGACGCCCTGGCCGACGCCGGCCAGGAATCGCCCGCGTTGGCGATCACCGCGATGCGACCCGGTTGCCCGACCATGTCGAGGAACCGTTGTCGATGACCGCCGAATCGGTAGGACGCCAAAAACAATCGCACGTCGGAAACGCTACCTAGTGTGGGGTCATGACGACGCAGAAGATCATCGATTCTCCGCGGACCCTGGTCGCCGACGCTGCGCGCGCTGCCGCATCGATCGCCGCCGACCTGACCTGGGTGCCGAACCCCGGATACTTCACACGGCGCGAACCGTTGCCCGATTCTCGCGTCGCACTCCTGTCCGGCGGTGGGTCCGGACACGAGCCGTTGCATGCCGGATTCGTCGGTGCCGGGATGCTGGCGGGCGCCGTTCCGGGACTCGTGTTCACCTCACCCAATGCCCTGCAGATCCGAGCTGCCACCGCGGCGGTACACGCCGGCGGCGGAGTGCTGCACATCGTCAAGAACTACACGGGCGACGTGGTCAATTTCTCGATCGCCGCCGATTTCGCGGCAGACGACGGGATCGACGTCGAGACGGTCGTCGTGGCCGACGACGTGGCGACCGAGTCCGAGGACGGGCCGGGTCGGCGCGGTACCGCGGCCACCATCGCCGTCGAAAAGATCTGTGGCGCAGCGGCCGAGCGCGGTGATTCACTGACCGAGGTCGCAGCTCTCGGACGTGCCGTGGCCGAGAACGCGCGCAGCATGGCCGTCGCCTTTCGCGCGTGTACGGTGCCCGGCGCCGACCGTGCGTCCTTCGATCTGCCCGACGGCGAGATCGAGCTCGGCGTCGGCATTCACGGTGAACGCGGAACCGGCCGGGTGCCGGCGATGTCGGCGCAGGAACTCGCCGCCGCCCTTCTCGACCCCATCGTGTCCTCGCTCGGCCTCGACAGCGGGGCGGAGGTCATCGTGATCGTCAACGGTCTGGGCGCCACCCATCCGTTGGAACTGAACGTACTGTTCGGCAACGCGGCAAAGTACCTGTCCGGCCGAGGAATACGGGTACGCCGTGCCCTCGTCGGTACGTTCGTGACCGCCTTCGACATGGCCGGGGCATCCCTCACGCTCGTGACGTGCACCGACGACATGCTCGAGTTGTGGGACGCCCCCACGTCGGCGCCGGGATGGCCGCACGCGCCCGGCGGTGAGTTCGCGGGACTGCAGGATGCCTCCGATGATGTTGCCGCACTGGACTACACGGACGACTCCGAAGCCGATTCCTCGGTGACGGCGTGGGCGTCCCGGTTCGTCGAGAGAGTCCTCGGGAGCGTCGACGAGCTGACCGACCTCGACCGACGGGCGGGTGACGGAGACTTCGGAACGAACATGGTCGCCGCGTTGGACGCGGTGGCGATCACCGACGACGACTCCCCGTCCGCTGTGTTCAGACGCATCGCCGACGGTTTCCTCGGCAGTGCCGGCGGCACGTCCGGCGCGCTGTTCGGGGTGTGGTTCCACCAGTTCGACGTCGCCTTCGGGGCGGCCGGTGTCACCACCGATGCGCTGGCCGATGCCACCCGCGACGGTATGCGCGCCATCACCGATCTCGGTGGCGCCGCGGTCGGCGACAAGACGATGATCGATGCGATAGCACCCGCGGTCGAGGCTCTCGATTCGGCACGCGCACAATCGCTCTCGGACGCGCTGCGCGTCGCCGCGGACGCCGCTCGCTCGGGCGCCGAGTCGACGTCCGAACTGCTGGGCCGCCGCGGCCGGGCGAGCTACATCGGCGACGCAGCTCGCGGTGTCGTCGATCCGGGGGCTCTGGTGGTCGCGTGGCTTTTCGAGGAGGCAGCGCAGTCCCTGACTTGATTCGCCCCCTGACCTGATTCGCCCCCTGACCTGATTCGGCCCCTGCCTGATCACTCCTGCGCCAACGCCTCCCGCAACATGCGCGCCGTCGCCTCGAGTTCGTGCGGTCGCCGCGTCAACAGCTGGGCGGCGAAACGCAGCTTGTCCCCGGAGAAGCGCGGAACCACGTGCATGTGGTGATGGAAGACGGTCTGCATGGCGGCGCGGCCGTCGTTGACGAGCAGGTTCACCCCGTCGGCGCCGATGGCCGATCTGCGCTGCGCGGCAGCGATCTTGCGGCCTGCGGTGAACACGGCTTCCGCCGAGATCGGGTCGAGGTCGGCCAGACCGGAGGCGTGAGTGCGCGGCACGACCAGCGTGTGACCCCGCGCGAGCGGACGGATGTCCAGGAACGCCACGACGGTGTCGTTCTCGTAGACCCGTGACGCGGGGCACGTGCCGTCGACGATGTCGCAGAAGATGCAGTCGGTCACGGCTACAGCGTCCCGGGCCGCAGGACGGCGTCGACGAGCGCGGGTAGGCCCTCGGCTGCGGTGGTCCGCCAGCACACGTCGGCTACGTGCGAGATCTCGGTCTCGACCGGGTTGATCTCGAGAACGGACCCGCGGGCGTGCGACGGCAGGCTCGCGAACGGCTGCACGACGCCGGAGGTTCCGATCACGACGACCAGGTCGGCAGCCGACACGGCGGCACTGGCCGCGTTCCAGTCCTCCGAGGGGAGAGACTCCCCGAACCACACGACACCCGGGCGCATCTCCCCACCGCAGTGCGGACACGTCGGCGGCGTCATCCGGTCCGCGGACGGGTCGAAGGGCGCGAGCTCGAAGTCGGGATCACGCCGGCCGCAGGTGTACAGCGCGGATCGAACAGGTTGCCGTGCACGTGTGCGGCCACCGTCGTTCCCGCACGTTCGTGCAGATCGTCGACGTTCTGCGTCGCGACGGTGACGTCGACGGCCCGCTGCCATTCGGTGATCGCACGGTGCCCGGGGTTGGGCTGCGCCCGAGCCACGATGTCCATTCGCCACCGGTACCAGCCCCACACCAGGGCACTGTCGCGTTCCCAGCCGTCCGCGCTGGCGAGCTCTTCGTTGTCGAAGCGGGCCCACAGGCCGGTTCGAACGTCGCGAAACGTCGGAACTCCGGACTCCGCGGACATGCCTGCTCCGGTCAGGATTGCGACGCGCTGCGCGTCGCGAGCCAGTGCGACGGCGCCGCGTGACGCAGCGTGGGAAGTCATGCCTGGAGTGTGCCGTGCCACAGATCGGATCGCCGATTCTGTATGAGTTCGCTCACCATCTCCGGCCCGTGTCCCATCTGTCTGTGTCGTGGGTTACCTTGCCCATACGTCGTCAACGTCAACACCGGCGTGTTCCGTCGAGCGCTCGATCAGCACTCCGAGAACACCTCGCCGGTAACCGCACCATCAGAGAAAGACAAAGCATTTGGATACGCCGCAGAGCGTCGGCCCCCTCGTGGGGGTCGTTCGCGAATCGGGCGACGGTGAACGCCGCGTCGCGCTGGTTCCCAAGATCGTGTCGTCCCTGACCGGAAAAGGTGTCCGCGTCGTCGTCGAGTCGGGTGCGGGCCTCGGGGCTCTCATTCCCGACGAGCTGTACACCGCCGCGGGCGCGTCCATCGGCGACCCGTGGTCCGCCGACGTCGTCGTCAAGGTGGCGCCCCCCAGCGACTACGAGGTCGCGAAGCTGAAGTCGGGCTCGACGCTCATCGGGTTCCTGGCGCCGCGCAACGCGGACAACAAGATCGCCGCGCTGAAGTCCGCGGGCGTGCAGGCGTTCGCGGTCGAGGCCATCCCGCGCATCTCGCGCGCGCAGGTCATGGACGCGTTGTCCTCGCAGGCCAACGTCGCGGGCTACAAATCCGTGTTGCTCGCGGCGTCGGAGTCCACGCGCTTCTTCCCGATGCTCACCACCGCGGCCGGCACCGTGAAGCCTGCGCTGGTGCTCGTGCTGGGAGTCGGCGTCGCCGGTCTGCAGGCCCTGGCGACGGCCAAGCGTCTCGGCTCGCGCCCGACCGGATACGACGTACGTCCCGAGGTCGCCGACCAGGTTCGTTCGGTCGGCGCGCAGTGGCTCGATCTCGGCATCGACGCCGCCGGTGAGGGTGGGTACGCCCGTGAGCTCACCGACGACGAGCGCGCCCAGCAGCAGAAAGCGCTCGAAGACGCGATCAAGGGCTTCGACGTCGTCATCACCACCGCGCTCGTACCGGGACGGCCGGCACCGCGTCTGGTGACGGCGGCGGCCGTCGAGGGCATGAAGCCCGGCAGCGTGGTCGTCGACCTCGCCGGCGAAACGGGCGGAAACTGTGAGCTCACCGAGCCGGGCCGGACCGTCGTCAAGCACGACGTCACCATCTGCTCGCCGCTCAACCTCCCGGCCACGATGCCGGAGCACGCCAGCGAGCTGTACGCCAAGAACATCTCGGCTTTGCTCGAACTCATGCTGAAGGACGGTGCATTCTCGCCGGACTTCTCCGACGAGGTGATCGCGCAGTCCTGTGTGACACGTGAAAAGGAAGACGCCTGATGGATTACACAGGTCTGCTCGCCAACATCGGGATCCTGGTGCTGTCCGGCTTCGTCGGGTTCGCCGTGATCTCCAAGGTCCCCAACACGCTGCACACACCGCTGATGTCGGGCACCAATGCCATTCACGGCATCGTCGTGCTCGGTGCGCTCGTGGTGCTCGGCACCGTGGAGAACCCCAGCATTCTCATTCAGATCATCCTGTTCGTCGCCGTCGTGTTCGGCACGGTCAACGTCATCGGCGGCTTCGTCGTGACCGACCGCATGCTGGGCATGTTCAAGGGCAAGGCCCCCGAGAAGGTCTCGGCCGACACGAAGGGCGACGCCTGATGAACAACCTCGTCTCCGTGATGTACATCGTGGCGTTCGCCATGTTCATCTACGGCCTGATGGGCCTGACCGGCCCCAAGACCGCGGTTCGCGGCAACAAGATCGCCGCGGTCGGCATGGCGATCGCCGTGATCGCGACGCTCATCCACATCCGGGACACCTCGAACTGGATCATCATCGTCGCGGGTCTCGTCGTCGGTGTGGTGCTCGGTGTTCCGCCCGCACGTCGCACCAAGATGACGGCGATGCCGCAGCTCGTCGCGCTGTTCAACGGCGTGGGCGGCGGTACGGTCGCGCTGATCGCATGGTCGGAGTTCCTCGAGACCAGCGGCTTCTCGGACTTCCACGGCGAGACGGGCCCGACTGCGCCCGTCATCATCGGTTCGCTCTTCGCCGCCATCATCGGGTCGATCTCGTTCTGGGGCTCGCTCATCGCGTTCCTCAAGCTGCAGGAAACGCTGCCGGGACGCCCGATCACCGTCGGCAAGCTGCAGCAGCCGCTCAACGCACTTCTCCTCATCGCTGCCGTCGCGGCCGCGGTGATCATCGGGATCGGTGCGTCCGGCGGCGGTGTGTCGCAGCTGTGGATCCTCGTGGTTCTGGTTGCGGCCGGAATCCTCGGTCTGACGGTCGTGCTGCCCATCGGCGGTGCGGACATGCCCGTGGTGATCTCGCTGCTCAACGCCCTGACCGGACTGTCCGCGGCGGCCGCCGGCCTGGCGCTCGACAACACCGCCATGATCGTCGCCGGCATGATCGTCGGCGCGTCGGGAACCATCCTGACCAACCTCATGGCCAAGGCCATGAACCGGTCCATCCCGGCCATCGTCGCCGGTGGATTCGGCGGCGGCGCAGCGGTTGCCGGTGCCGGTGACGGTGTCGAGCGGACCGTGACGGCAACGTCCGCCGCGGACGCCGCGATTCAGATGGCGTACGCCAACCAGGTCATCGTCGTGCCGGGCTACGGCCTCGCGGTCGCGCAGGCACAGCACGCGGTCAAGGACATGGCCAAGCTGCTCGAGGCGAAGGGTGTCGAGGTCAAGTACGCCATTCACCCCGTCGCGGGCCGCATGCCGGGCCACATGAACGTCCTGCTCGCCGAGGCCGACGTCAGCTACGACGCGATGAAGGAAATGGACGACATCAACGACGAGTTCGGCCGCACCGACGTCACGTTGGTGATCGGCGCGAACGACGTCACCAACCCGGCAGCGCGCAACGACCCGAGCTCGCCGATCCACGGCATGCCGATCCTGAATGTGGATCAGTCCAAGTCGGTGATCGTGCTCAAGCGGTCGATGAACTCCGGTTTCGCCGGTATCGACAACCCGCTGTTCTTCGCGCAGGGAACGTCGATGCTGTTCGGCGACGCGAAGAAGTCCGTCAGTGAAGTGACCGAGGAGCTCAAGGCTCTGTAGGCGGCTTCGCCACCTGTGCGCGATTTCCGCCCCCAGAGGGGCGGAAATCGCGCACAGCGGGTGGACTATTGGCGGTCGGCACCCAGCGCCATGGCGGCCGTGCTGAGCGGGTTCTGCCGTTCGCGCTCGGCAGCGATGGGCGAGTGCGTCATGAGGATCGACGCAAGCGACCACCAGAGCCCCACCACCAGTAATGCGCCGACCACCGAAACGACGCCGGCCGCGGCCGTGGTCACCGCGGCACCGGACACGGCGAGAATCACCACGCTGCCGAGGCCCGCCACCGCCGGTCGCCACCGCGCCGCACTCACGATCGACGCAGCCGCAACCACCGACGCCACCGCGATCACCGGCCCGTTGGCCACCGCGGACGGGAGAACGGCCTCGCCGATCCAGGTGCGCATGCCGGCGCCCATCAGGTTGGCGCCCAGGGTCGTGATCAGGACCGCCGCAATTCCGTAGTGCAGCTTGCGGACCACCGCGATCACGGACAACGCCGTCACGGCGAGCAGAATCGACGTCACCTCGAGCGACCCGAGCAGTGCAGCCGCGGGTCGGTACAGCGGAGCGAGGTACGTGCGGCCCGGTGGGTAGTCGACGCCCGCGGCGGGCAGCACTGCGTACAGCGCGATCAGCGCGGCGGCGGTGACGGCCGATGCCGTCCACCACCGTCGCCGGGTTCCTCGGTACTGGAGTCGAATTCGCTCCGTGGTCGTGGTGCTCACGGAGACGAATTCTCTCTCATGACTCTGGCAAAATCCTTAGACGCTGGAGCGAGCGGGCAGCGGCCCGGGCCGGGTACAGTTGTTCCCGGCAGGACCGAACGGACCCGCCGCTTACGCGATCTCGAAAACAAGCCTTCCCGGCTGTCGACATAGTCCATCCGAAATTTGGATAGTCCTCACCGTACGGAAGCAATGACATGATCTCTTTCACGACGGCAGTCGCCTTCGCTCTGGCCTCGCTTGCGCTCATCGCAGTTCCGGGACCCAGCGTGCTGTTCACCGTCAGTCGCTCGATCTCCTATGGACGTCGCGGCGGTCTACTGAATGTCCTCGGCAACGGATTGGGGCAAATACCGCTGGTCGTCGCGGTCACAGCCGGAGTAGGAGCGCTCGTGGCGAGTTCTGTTGCGGCACTGACTGTCATCAAGATCCTGGGTGCCGCGTACCTCGCATACCTCGGCGTCCAGACCATTCGCCATCGCAACCGACCGAGTGCGGTGGCCGACACGCGCGCAAGGACGCTGTCGAGAAAGCGGCTTCTGCTTCAGGGCTTCACAGTGGGAGTGACCAACCCGAAATCGATTGTCTTCCTCGTCGCGATCCTTCCCCAATTCGTGGATCCATCACGCGAGGATGTGCCAGTTCAGCTTGTCGCGCTCGGCATGATATTCGTGCTCGTCGCGCTTGCGCTCGACTCGATCTGGGCGCTCGTCGCAGGGGGAGCCAGGGACTGGTTCGCTACCTCTCCGAAGCGACTGTCGAGTATGGAGGGCATCGGCGGCGGACTCATGATCGGCCTGGGAGCGGTGCTGCTGCTCTCCGGAGAAAAACCTTGACGGAGGTGCTATCGCGCCAGAACGGTGTCCACCGCAGCCAGGATGCGGTCGGCGTCGGGGAGGTAGTGCTTCTCCAACCGCGCGGGTGGGTAGGGCGTGTGGAAGCCGCCGACCCGTTCGACCGGAGCTTCCAGGCTGAGGAAGCACTCGTGTGACACGTGCGCGGCGATCTCGGCCCCGATCCCGACGAAGGTCGACGCTTCCTGAACCGTCACCAGACCCCCGGTCTTGCGGACCGACGCGTCGATGGTCGCGTAGTCGATGGGCGAGAGTGACCGCAGATCGATGACCTCGACGCTGTGGCCCTCGCTCGCCGCGATCTCCGCGGCCTGCAGAGCGGTCCGCACGCGGGAGCCGTAGGCGACGATCGTGACGTCAGTCCCCTGACGGACCACTCGTGCGGAGTCCAGCGGCAGCGGGTCGGACATGTCGATCTCGCCCTTGTCCCAGTAGCGGCTCTTCGGTTCGAAGAACACGACCGGATCGTCCGACGCGATGGACTGCTGGATCATCCAGTACGCATCGGTCGGCGTGCTCGGAACCACGACGCGCAGCCCGGCCGTGTGTGCGAAGTACGCTTCGGGCGACTCCGAATGATGTTCCACTGCACCGATTCCGCCTCCGAACGGGATGCGGATGGTCAGCGGCGCCGTGGCAAGACCGTCGGTGCGGTAGCGAATCTTGGCCACCTGCGAGACGATCTGGTCGAACGCGGGGTAGACGAATCCGTCGAACTGAATTTCGCAGACCGGCCGCATTCCCCGCAGGGCCATCCCGAAAGCCGTTCCGATGATGCCGGATTCGGCGAGCGGCATGTCGAGGACGCGGGTGTTGCCGAAGTCCTTCTGCAGCTCGTCGGTCACGCGGAACACTCCGCCCAGCTTGCCGATGTCGAGTCCCATCAACAGGACCTTGGCGTCGTCGTCCAGGGCTGCGCGCAGACCGGCGTTGATCGCCTTTCCCAGTGTGGTGGTCGTGCTCATGACAGGGCCTCCGTGTAGGCGTCGAAGTTCTGCTTCTGGGTCTCGACCAGTGAGTGCGGGTCGGCGTAGACGTGGTCGAACAGCGAGGCGGGGGTCGGATCGACCGAGGTGATCGTGGCTGCGCGGAGGCGGGTGGCCACGTCGTCGGCCCGCTCGCGAACGCGCTCCTCGAATTTGCTGTCCCACAGATCTTCTCGACGGAGCAGCTGCTCGACGCGGGAGATCGGGTCGCGGACCTTCCATGCGTCGCGTTCTGCGCTGTCGCGGTAGCGGGTCGGGTCGTCGGAGGTGGTGTGCGGGCCCATGCGGTAGGTCATCGCTTCGACGAACGTCGGGCCACCACCTTCGCGGGCGCGCTTGGCGGCCATGCGGGTGACGGCGAGAACCGCGAGCACGTCGTTGCCGTCCACGCGCAGTGCCGGCATCCCGAAACCTGCTGCGCGCGAGGCCAAGGGGAGAGGGCTCTGCACGCTGACCGGCTCGCTGATGGCCCAGTGGTTGTTCTGGCAGAAGAACACGACGCCTGCGCCGAAGGCGACGGAGAAGGACAGCGCCTCCGAGATGTCGCCCTGACTCGTCGCGCCGTCGCCGAAGTAGGCGATGGTGGCGAGCTCGTCGCCCTCGAGGTGGGCGGCCATGGCGTATCCGGTGGCGTGCAGGCCCTGCGAGCCGACGATGATGGCCGGGTTGGTGATGCCGTACGTCTTCGGGTCCCACCCGGCGTGTGCGACACCGCGCCACAACTTCGTGAGGTCCTCCGGCGGCACTCCGCGGCAGTAGGCGACGGCGTGTTCGCGGTAGCTGGTGAATGCGAAATCGGTCGGTTCGAGTGCGCGTGCGGAACCGACCTGCGCGGCCTCCTGGCCGAGCATCGGAGCCCAGAGGCCGAGTTCGCCCTGGCGCTGCAAGGCGGTGGCCTCGGAGTCGATGCGGCGGCTGACGACGAGATCCTCGTACAGCGCGCGAACGGCGTCGGGGCCGACATCGGCGACCAATGCGGCGAACTCGGGATTGTGGACGCGTCGACCGTCCGGCTGAACCAACTGCACGGGATGAGCGATGTGGTCTCGCATTGCACTGCCTCCGGTCTCAGGATTGTGTCCTGCTTCACAGGATCCTCGTCTGAGCGAGATGCGCAAGTGCTGGTCAACAATATGCGCAGAAGGCACGTCTGACAATAAATGCTTTGATCAGTGATGAGCGTCCTGCTCACTTCGGTTGGTCGCGGCGACGGCTGGGCATACTCGAAACATGGCCGCACCACTCTGGATCTTCGCCGACCAACTCGGTCCCCACGTGCACTCGACACCCGAACACGTGGACCGCGAGGTGGTGATGGTCGAGTCCGCCGGCGCCCTCCGTCGCCGCCCGGCGCACAGGCAGAAAGCGCACCTGCTCCTGTCGGGCATGCGCCATCTCGCCGCCGAGCTCGGCGACCGGGCGACCTACATCAAGGCCGACACGTACCGAGAGGCCATCGAGTCCCTCGGACGCCCCGTCGTCGTGCACGAGCCGACGTCCCGCGCCGCGGAAGCCCTGGTGCGACGGATGCAGGACGACGGACTCGTCGAGAAGATCCTCCCGATTCCCACGTTCGCGCTTTCTCGCGCCGATTTCGCGGACTGGGCGGGCAAGAAGAAGAAGTTCATCATGGAGAACTTCTACCGAGATCAGCGTCGGCGATTCGACATCCTGATGGACGGTGAACTGCCGACCGCAGGTGCGTGGAACCTCGACGTGGAGAACCGGGAAAAGCCTCCCAAAGGGCAACGCACACTCGATGTTCCGGAGCCGTGGTGGCCCGAGGAGGACAGCATCGACAACGAGGTTAGACGCGACCTCGACGCGATGGACATCACGTGGCTCGGTGAGGACGGCCCACGACTGTTCGCGGTCACCGCGGACGAGGCGCAGCAGGCATTGACGACGTTCGTCGCCGATCGACTCGACACGTTCGGGCCTTACGAGGATGCGGTCATGGCCGACGACTGGACCATGTCGCATTCGTTGCTGTCCGTCCCGCTCAACATGGGGCTGCTGCACCCGCTCGACGCCGTCCACGCTGCCGAGCAGGCCTATCGGGACGGCAATGCGCCGCTGGCGAGCGTCGAGGGTTTCGTTCGTCAGATCATCGGATGGCGCGAGTACGTGTGGCACCTCTACTGGCACTTGGGGGAGGAGTACGCGAACCGCAACGAGATGGACGCGCACACCCCGCTGCCGTCGTGGTTCGCCGATCTCGACGCGGACGCCGTCACCGCGGCCTGCCTGTCCGACGCGTTGCGTGGGGTCCGCGACCGGGGGTGGGTGCACCACATTCCGCGGCTGATGATTCTGGGAAACCATGCGCTGCAACAGGGTTACGACCCCCGCGAGCTCACGGACTGGTACACCGCCAACTTCGTCGACGGGTTCACGTGGGTCATGCCGGTCAACGTCGTGGGGATGAGCCAGCACGCGGACGGCGGGGTGATCGCCAGCAAGCCCTACAGTTCCGGCGGCGCCTACATCGACAAGATGACGAACCACTGCAAGGGGTGCGAGTTCGACCCCAAGAAGAGGCTCGGCGACGACGCGTGCCCGTTCACCGCGGGGTACTGGGCGTTCACTCACCGCCATCGAGAACGCTTGGGCTCCAACCCTCGTACTTCTCGGGCAGTGAGTTCGATGAACCGACTCAAAGACCTCGACGCCGTGCTCGAGCAGGAGCGACACCGAGACAGTTTCTAGATCGTCGGCGCCGACTCCGACGCGTCGCCGAGCTACGTCTAGCATCGGAGAGATGCGGGTCACAGGCACAGTCGCCATTGTCACGGGAGGCGGCGCCGGTATCGGCGCAGCCATTGCACGAGCGCTCGCAGCCGGGGGTGCGTCCGTCGTCGTCGCGGACCTCGCCGAGGACTCCGCGGTCGCGGTGGCGGACTCGATCGGCGCCTCCGCTGTCGGAATGGGCGGCGACGTGTCCGACCCGGCCGTGATCGACGCACTGATCGCGCGCGCGGAGAAGGAATTCGGCCCGGTGGATCTGTACGTGGCCAACGCCGGCACGGCCGCGGGCATGGGTGTCGACACACCGGACGATCTGTGGGACGTCGCACTGAACGTCAACGTGCTGGCTCATGTCCGGGCCGCGCGTGCGCTCGTCCCCGGATGGCTCGAGCGCGGAAGTGGCTACTTCCTGTCGACGGCGTCTGCGGCCGGCTTGCTGACCCAGATCGGTTCGGCCACCTACTCGGTGTCCAAGCACGCCGCGGTCGGGTTCGCGGAATGGATGTCGGTTACCTACGGCGACAGGGGAATTGCCGTCAGTTGCCTGTGTCCGATGGGCGTCAACACCGCATTGCTCAATTCGGGATTCGAGACGGATCAGCCGGGCGCATCCGTGGCGGCGAGTGCTGTCACCCAAGCGGGCGCCGTACTGGAACCGGACGACGTCGCCCGCGTGGTCATGGAGGCGATCGAGGACGAGCGTTTCCTGATCCTGCCCCATCCCGAAGTGCTGGAGATGTACCGCCGCAAGGGATCCGATTACGGCAGATGGATCGGCGGCATGCGCAAGTACCGGCGCGCCCTCGAATCCGGCCAGTCCAACTAGAGGAGACACCACCATGGATTTCGCTTACTCCGACCGCTGCCTCGACTTTCGTGAACGGCTTCTCGCGTTCATGGACGAGCACATCTATCCGGCGGAAGCGGTGTACGCGAAGCAGATGGCGGAGTCCGGCGACCCGCACTTCGACCCGCCCATCATGGAGGAGCTCAAGGCCGAAGCGAAGTCGCGCGGCCTGTGGAACCTCTTCCACCCCGACCCCGAGTACGGCGCGGGCCTGACCAACGCCGACTATGCGCCGCTTGCCGAAATCATGGGCCGCAGCGCCATTCTCGCGCCCGAGGCGTGCAACTGCTCGGCGCCGGACACCGGCAACATGGAGGTGTTCACTCGGTTCGGCACGGACGAGCACAAGGAGAAGTGGCTCAAACCCCTTCTCGACGGCACCATCCGGTCAGCCTTCGCGATGACCGAACCTGCCGTGGCGAGCTCCGACGCCACCAACATCCAGATGACGATGGAAGCCGACGGCGAGGACTTCGTACTGAACGGCCGAAAGTGGTGGACCTCCAACGCATTGCACCCCAACTGCAAGGTGCTCATCGTCATGGGCAAGACCGATCCCAGCGCGTCGACGTACGCCCAGCAGTCGATGATGGTCGTTCCCATCGATGCGCCCGGTGTCACGGTGGTGCGGGGCCTGCCGGTGTTCGGGTACCAGGACCGCGAGGGCCACGCCGAGGTGCTGTTCGAGAACGTTCGCGTTCCGGGCAAGGACGTTCTGGCGGGCGTCGGTGCAGGATTCATGATCGGTCAGGCACGCCTCGGCCCAGGACGCATCCATCACTGCATGCGCGCCATCGGCATGGCCGAGCGGGCGCTGGAGCTGATGTGCGAGCGCGCGTCGTCGCGCGTTGCCTTCGGTAAACCTGTTGCGGCACAGTCGAACATTCAGGACTGGATTGCCGAGTCTCGCATCGACATCGAGATGGCACGCCTGCTCACCCTCAAGGCCGCATGGCTGATGGACACCGTCGGCAACAAGGAAGCGCGAGTCGAGATCGCGGCCATCAAGGTGGCCGCCCCGAACATGGCGCTGCGCATCGTCGACCGTGCCATCCAGGTCCATGGGGGCGGCGGAGTGTCCGACGACTTCCCCCTCGCCAGCATGTACGCACACCTGCGCACCTTGCGACTTGCCGACGGTCCGGACGAGGTGCACAAGCGGACCATCGCACGGGTCGAGCTCGCGCCGTATCGCCAGGACGCGAAATGACAGCAGTCGGCATCGACGAAGATGCTGTCGGGACCTGGATCTCCGATCTCGGCATCGGAGCAGGTCCTCCGATCTCGTTCGAGCGCATCGGAAACGGGCAGTCGAACCTGACCTACGCGGTGAAGGACGCGACCGGGGGCCGCTGGGTTCTGCGTAGACCCCCGCTCGGGCACCTCTTGGCGTCCGCGCACGACGTGGTGCGCGAACACCGAATCCTGTCCGCCCTTCAGGGGACCAGTGTTCCCGTGCCCAAGATGGTTGCGGTGACCGAAGATTCGACGGTCACCGACGCACCTCTGGTCTTGATGAGTTACGTCGACGGCATCGTCGTCGACGACGTCTCGGTGGCGGAGGGGCTCACGCAGGAGCGTCGGCGCGCCATCGGTCTCGCCATGCCCACCACCCTCGGCACCGTCCACGGCGTCGACCTCGAGAGCGTGGGTCTCCTCGATCTCGCCAGCCACAAGCCCTACGCGGCGCGCCAACTCAAGCGGTGGTCCGCGCAGTGGGAGCAATCGAAGACCCGCGACGTCGACGACATCTCGCGCCTGGCAACGGCGTTGGCGGAGTGCGCGCCGGAGCAGTCCGAGTTGACCCTGGTCCACGGGGACTTCCACCTGAGCAACGTCATCACCTCCGCCGACGACGGGTCGATCAAGGCGGTCGTGGACTGGGAACTGTGCACGCTCGGCGATCCACTCGCCGACGTCGGTGCCCTGCTCGCCTACTGGCCGGAGAAGACCGACCCGTCCGGTGGGCCGTTCATGATGTCCACGCTCCCGGGTTTCCCGACCCGTGCGGAACTGGTCGAGACCTATGCACAGTCGACGGGGCGCGACGTCTCCACCGTCGGATACTGGCACACCCTGGCGCTGTGGAAGCTGTCCATCATTGCCGAAGGGGTCATGCGCCGCGCTCTCGACGACGAGCGCAACCGTGGACGCGACGGTGGTCCGACGGCGACGCTCATCGACGGCATCATCGCCCGTGCCGTCAGGACGGCAGAGGAGTCGGGGATTCTGTGAGACGCGCTGCGGCCGAGCGAATCTGCTCGGGAATCTCGACCGGCTTGCGGGTGGTGGCGTCGACGTAGACGTGCACGAACCGGCCGGTTGCGGCGGGTTCGAGCTGGTCACCGTTCTCGCGGAACACCGCCAGCGCGTAGACGATCGATTTGCTGCCGAGCTTGGTGACCGAGATGCCCACGTGGAGCTTGTCGGGAAAACTCAACTCGCGCAAGTAGTTACAGGACGTCTCGGCCACGATGCCGATGGCGGGCAGGGTGCGAATGTCGACCCCGGCCGCGTCCATCAGCCACGCGTTCACCGCCGTGTCGAAAAACGAATAGTAGGTGACGTTGTTGACGTGGCCGTAGTGGTCGTTGTCCGCCCATCGGGTGGGAACCGGCCACAGCACCGGGTAGTCGGACGCGATGACGGGCTCGACCTCTCTCATGCCTTCGACAATAACGTGGCCCGCACGACGAGCCCCATCACGAGTGCCCAGAACGCCGGGCCGATTCCGGCGATGGAGACTCCCGACGCGGCGACGACGAACGTGACCACTGCGGCGATGCGGCCGCGATCGTCGGACAGCGATGCCGCCAGCGAGGACGCGAGCACTCCGAGAAGGGCAAGGCCCGCAACCGTTTCGACGATTCCTGCCGGTGCGGCCGCGACCAGAGTCACCAGCGCGGCAGAGGCGAGAGCGAGAACGAGGTACGCGACACCGGCGGAGAATGCTGCGGTCCACCGTTTTTTCGGATCGGGGTGCGCGTCGGGACCGGCGGACAGCGCGGCGCTGATCGCGGCGAGGTTGACGGCGTGCACACCGGCCGGCGCCGTGATCACGGTTCCGAGCCCGGTGAGGGTCATCGAGGCGCGCCACGGAACGGTGTAACCGAAGGACGCCATGACAGCGGTGCCGGGGATGTTCTGCGCCGCCATCGTCACGATGTAGAGCGGGAGCGCGATGCCGACCATCGCCTGCCACGTCCAGTGTGGCGTCGTCAGGCTCACGGCCGGGACGAGCGTGGACGTGTCGAGAGCGGATTTCCCGGCGACGACGCTGATGCCGATCACGATGGCGGCAGTGCCGAACGCCGCAGGAACGGCCCAGCGCGGCGCAAGACGTGACAGAGCGAGCCACACGACGACCACCGGTGCGACCGCGAGGGGATTCACCGAGAAGGCCTTCACCGGCTCGATGCACAGCGGGAGGATCACCCCCGCCAGCATCGCCTGAGCCAACGACACCGGAATGGAGGCGATGAGGTCACCGAGCCTGGACCATACGCCGGTGAGCACGATGGCCGCACCGGTCACCACGAATGCGCCGACCGCCGCCGCCCACCCGCCCTCGACGGCGCCGGTCCCGGCCAGCAGTGCTGCTCCCGGAGTCGACCACGCCAACGTGATCGGCATGCGAAAGCGGTAGGCGAGGAACATGATTCCCAACGCCATGACCAGGGTCACGACGAACAGCCCGGAGGCCGCTTCGGCCGGGCTGGCACCGACCGCGCGAAGCCCGGTCAAGACGACGGCGAAGGAGTTGGTGAAACCGACGAGCGCCGTGACGATTCCGGCGTTGATCGGTTGACTGAGGCTCACGACGGACAGTCTGGCTCAGGTGTCGCCGTCGAACACACTCGTGGTGAAGCAGAACGCTCGTTTTTCACCGACTCACTCGACGTATGCCGTGGCCAGAACCGTCATGTAGTGGTAGTCGATCTGCCCCGCATCGGAATCGGCAACCGCAGCACGTACGGCGCGGAGAAGCGGCTCGCGTGTGTCCGCAGGCAGCGCGATGTGGTTCGAGAACGTGCCGAGCAGGCCCGCGAAGCTGTCGGGGTCGTAGTGGGCGGTCCAGTCGTACGTCGTCACGGTCCACGGCGAGAAGCCCTCTGCTCGTTCCAGTTGCTGCTCGAACTTCGCGTGGAGTTCGATCTCCACGCGTCGGTCCAGATCGGGTGCGTATCGGGCGTACACGTCGTTGACCGCAGCCCACACGGGACCGTCGATGTCTCGCAGGCGGTTGCCGAACACGCAGAGCTTCCCGCCCGGTCGCAGTGCTCGGGCGGCAACGGCAGCGCCGCGAACGGGGTCGACCCAGTGCCAACTCTGGGCGGCCGACACGACGTCGAACGTGCTCTCCGGCACGATGCAGTTCTCGAAGGTCGAGGTCTGCACCTCGACATCGCCTCCTGCGCAGCGAGATCTGATGAGTGCGGACATCTGCGGATCGGGCTCCACGGCGAGCACCGATGCTCCGGCCCGAACCAGAGCAGCGGTCGACTTGCCGGTGCCGGCGCCCGCCTCGAGAACACGGGTGCCCTCGGCAACGATGTCGGAGATCAGATCGTCGGGATAGCTCGGCCGCCAGCGGTCGTATTCGTCGGCGACCCGACCGAAACTGAGTGCGCGTTCGTTCGACATCCGTCGACGGTACAACTTCGGCCGAAAGTGGCCCCGATGACGTATTCTGCCATTGGACCGGACCAGTCCTTACCTGCTCGAAAGGCCTCTGACCGTGGTGATGCCCGTACACCTTCGAGACACCGCCGTCCCGAAGCACGAACAGCTGCGCGCGATTCTGTTGCACCGGTGCACCAAGGAGCTGCAAGCGGGTGACCTGATGCCCAGCGAGCGAAAGCTGATGGAGGACTACGGGGTCAGCCGCATCACCGTGCGTGAGGCCATCGGTCAGCTCGTCAACGAAGGTCACCTCGTCCGAGTCCGCGGCAAAGGCACGTTCGTGGCCAGTCGGCCGGTCCAGTCGAGGCTGCACCTTGCGTCGTTCTCGGAGGAGATGCGCAATCAGGGCCTGACGCCGACGACGGTGGTGCTGTTCGCTCGACTCGAGGACCCGTCGGCTGCGACGACGCGCGCATTGCGACTTCGCAACGGAGAGAAGGCTTATCACATCAAGCGGTTGCGTCTCGCGGACGGCGAACCGGTCAGTGTCGACGACGGGTGGTACAGCGCGACGGCGCTACCCGGTCTGATCGATCTGGATCTGAGCGCATCGGTGTACCAGTCGATCGCAACGCAGTACGGACTCACGATCGACCGCGCGGAGCAGACCGTGAGCGCGACGGCCGCGGACAACGACACGGCGACCCTTCTCGGCACCAAACGTGGTGCGCCGGTGCTGTATTTCGACCGAGTGTCCTTCTGCGGCGACGAACCCCTCGAACACACCGAGAGCTGGTACCGGTGTGATCGGTACCAGCTTTCGATGGAAGTGCAAGGGCAGCGGCGGAACTCGGCGCGCTAGGTGTTTTTCCCGGGCAGGTCGAAAAGCGGATCACCCGGTTCGACGTCCGAGTCGACGGACGGGACGGCAATGGAATCGGGCTTGGAATCCATCACGACGACGGGGCAGACGTCGGAGTATCCCGCCGCGGCGATGGCGGCCGGATCGTAGGACACCACGATGTCCCCGGCTTCTACGCGATCACCCTCTGCGGCAACAAGTTCGAATCCTTCGCCCTTCATCTGCACGGTGTCGATCCCGATGTGAACCAGGACACCCGCTTTGTCCGGCGTGAACACGACGAATGCATGGGGATGCAGTTTCAGGATCCTTCCCGCCACGGGGGAGCGGACCTCGATGCGTCCGTCCGCGGGTGCCGGTGCGATCGCGACGCCGGCTCCGACCATCTGACCGGCGAACACCGGATCCGGGACGTCGGCGAGCGCGATCACGTGGCCCCGGATGGGGGTGAGAACGCTCGTGGTCCCGGAGGATCGGAGGTCGGCCGGATTCGCTCGGGAAGACCGGAGGTCGGCCGGTTTCACAGAATGTCCTCGATGTCCTCGGCGAGGGTGTCGGCTTCCGGTCCGACGATCACCTGCACCGCTGCGCCCTTCTGAAACACACCGTGCGCGCCGGCCTTCTTGAGGGCTGACTCGTCGACCAGTGATCCGTCCTTCACCTCGGTGCGCAACCGGGTGATGCAGGCTTCGATTTCGACGATGTTCTCGGCGCCGCCGAGTCCGGCGACGATGGCTTCGGCTTTGGACATCGATTCTCCTTGGTTGTCGTCCGGGTCACATCACGAGGTTGACATCACGGCTGGACCTGGTCAAACTCTAACTGGTTATGACCGGACAGTACCCCCTGGCTCTGCGGTCCACAACACCGGAAGGAATCACCATGGCAGTGGAAACAACCTCGACGGAGGACGGCAAGAAAGAGTCCAGGTCGCTGGCCAATCTGCAGCGCTTCGGTCGCAGTCTGATGCTCCCCATCGCTGTCCTGCCGGCCGCAGGCATCCTGCTGCGCCTCGGCCAGGACGACCTGCTCGGACGCTTCGATCCGCTGAAAACCGCGGCCACCGTGATCTCGGCGGCCGGGCAGTCCGTGTTCACCTGGCTGCCGCTCATCTTCGCGGTCGGAATCGCCATCGGCTGGGCGAAGAAGTCCGACGGGTCCACCGCTCTGGCTGCTGTGGTCGGCTACATGGTGATGGACGGAGTCTTCAAGGCGATGTCGCCGGTTGTGCTGGCCGGCAAGACCGATGCCAAGGGTGCTCAGGCGATGATCGACTTCGGTGTTCTCTCGGGCATCGTGATCGGCCTGCTGTCGGCGATTCTCTGGCAACGCTTCTACCGCCAGAAGCTTCCGGACTACCTCGGGTTCTTCAGCGGGCGCCGCCTGGTTCCGATCCTCACCGCTGTGACGGGACTCGTTGTCGCGGTACTGATGTCGTTCATCTACCCCCTCTTCTACAGTGCCCTGAACTGGGTCGGTAACACCGTCGCCGAACACAGCGTCGTCGGCAGCGGCATCTATGGATTCGCCAACCGCATGCTCATTCCCGCCGGCCTGCACCACATTCTGAACTCCGTCGTGTGGTTCCTCGTCGGTGACTACCAGGATGCAAGCGGTCAGATCGTGCGCGGCGATCTGAACCGATTCTTCGCAGGCGACCCGACCGCGGGTGTCTTCATGACCGGCTTCTTCCCGATCCTGATGTTCGCGCTCCCGGCGGCGGCGTTCGCGATCTACCGCAACGCGAAGCCGTCACAGAAGAAATTGGTGGGCGGAATCATGTTGTCGACCGGCCTCACTGCGTTCGTCACCGGTATCACCGAGCCTCTCGAGTACTCGTTCATGTTCATCGCCTGGCCGCTGTACATCATTCACGCGTTCCTCACGGGAACGTCGATGGCGCTGTGCAATGCACTAGGCATTCACGACGGCTTCACCTTCTCCGCGGGAGGCATCGACTACCTGCTCAACTACGGAATCGCCACGAAGGCATGGATGCTGATCCCCATCGGCCTCGTCTACGCGCTGATCTACTACTTCCTGTTCAGCTTCGTCATCAAGAAGTGGAACCTGCGCACCCCCGGCCGCGAGGACGACGTGGTCCCGGACGCCGCAGAAGTCAAGTGACAGAACAGTTCCTGCGTGGGAGGGTCGTCACACCGGGCGGCGTCGTCGACGACGGCGTGGTCACCGCTGATGACGGCGTGATCACCGCCGTGCGCCACGCGGTGCCGTCCGACCCTGCTGTACCGTCCGATCGTGCGGCGCAACCGGACTCGACGATTCTGCCCGGTTTGGTCGACGTGCACTGTCACGGCGGCGGCGGTTCGAGCTTCCCCGATTCGGACTCGGTGATGGAAGCTGTGCTCCACCATCGCCGGCAGGGCACCACGACGATGCTGGCGTCATTGGTATCGGCTCCGGCCGAGCGTCTTCTCGATCGAACCGAGCTGCTGGCCGGTCTGTACGAGGCCGGCGAGATCGCCGGCGTCCATCTGGAGGGACCGTTCATCTCGGCCGCCTGCTGTGGCGCACAGGATCCGGCTTCCATCGTCGACGGAGACCCGGGCTTGCTGAAGGAACTGATCGACGCCGGCCGAGGATCGATCAGGTCCATGACGGTGGCACCCGAGACCGCACGGTTCGACGAGTTGGTGGAGGTGATGCTCGGTGCCGGTGTGGTCGTCAGCCTCGGGCACACCGACGGCGACGCGGCTCTCGTGCGTCGTGCCTTCGAGTCCATCGACGGCCGTACCAGTGCGACGCACCTGTTCAACGGGATGCCGCAGTTCCATCATCGAGCGCCGGGGCCTGCGGGAGCATGCCTGGCCGCGGCCGGCGCAGGCAGAACCGTCCTCGAATTGATCGGCGACGGTGTACATCTCGCGGACGAGACGGTGCGCACCGTGTTCGATCTGGTCGGACCCGACCGCATCGCGTTCGTGAGCGACGCGATGGCCGCGGCCGGGATGGCCGACGGCCGATACCGGTTGGGTGCGCTGGATGTGCAGGTGACGGACGGGACGGCGCGCCTTGCGGAAGGCTCGCACGCCATCGCGGGCGGGACGTCGAACGTTCTCGCGATCGTGCGGAGAGCTGTGGTCCACGCGGGCATCGGACTCCGGGATGCGGTTCAGGCCGGATCCCGCACTCCCGCCGCACTGTTGGGTATCGACGACGTCGGCCGCATCGAAGTCGGTGCGCGCGCCGACCTCGTCGTGACCGATGCCGATCTACGACCGGTGCGCGTGATGCGCGGCGGTGATTGGGTGACGGGAGTTCGCTGATGGAAATCGTGATTCTGCCCAGTGCCTCCGAGGTGAACTCGGTGGTCGCCGACGTCGTCGAACGGGCGGTGCGGTCCGGGCCCTGTGTTCTCGGGCTCGCCACCGGTTCGAGTCCGGTCGGGTGCTACCGCGAACTGGCACGACGACACCGCGAGGAAGGCCTGTCCTTCACCGGCGCGCGTGCATTCCTGCTCGACGAGTACGTCGGGCTACCCAAGGAACGAGAACAGTCGTACTTCTCGTTCATCAGGACGGAATTCGTCGACCATGTCGATCTCGATCCCGCCGTTGTCGCGAGTCCCGACGGCGAGGCGTCGGACATCGCCGCGGAGGCCCGTCGGTACGACCGCGCCATCGCCGAGGCCGGGGGCGTCGACGTGCAGTTGCTCGGCATCGGCACGGACGGGCACATCGGGTTCAACGAACCGGGTTCGTCGTTGCAGTCGCGCACCAGGGTCAAGACGCTCACCGAGCAGACCCGAACCGACAACGCGCGCTTCTTCGACACACCCGACGACGTGCCGCACCACGTGTTGACGCAGGGTCTCGGCACCATTTCCGAGGCGCGACACCTCGTACTGATCGCCACCGGCGAGTCGAAAGCAGATGCTGTCGCCGCGGCGGTGGAGGGTCCGCTGTCGGCCTTCTGCCCGGCCTCGGTGATCCAGTGGCACCAGCACGTCAGCGTCGTACTCGACGACGCCGCGGCGTCGCGGCTCGCACTCGCGGACTACTACCGGTATGCGTTTGCGAACAAGCCGGCGTGGCAATCTCTGTAGCCATGACCGCTATCGAGATCGTCGAAGGGGACATCACCACTCTCGACGTCGACGCCATCGTGAACGCAGCGAACTCCGAGCTGCTCGGTGGCGGCGGCGTCGACGGTGCCATCCACCGCGCCGGAGGACCGGAGATTCTGGCCGAGTGCCGCAAACTGCGGACGTCGACCTACCCGAACGGGTTGCCGGCCGGGCAGGCCGTGTCGACGACGGCGGGAAACATGCCGTCTCGCTGGGTGATTCACACCGTCGGACCGGTGTACTCGGAATCGGAGGACAGATCGGAGACCCTGCGTTCCGCGTACATCGCGTCGCTGGCCGCCGCCGACATTCTGGGCGCCCATCACGTGGCGTTCCCTCTCATCTCGGCCGGCGTCTACGGATGGCCGAAGAAGGACGCCGTCGACCAGGCCATCACCGCGATCGGGTCGGCCGTCACCCACGTCACCACGGTGACCATGGTGGCCTTCGACAGCGAGGTTGCCGAGCTGCTGCGTGTGCGGCTGGCGGAGAGCGCGTGATCGGTCGGGACGACGTCGTTCAGGCTGCCGACCGTGTCCACGGCTTCGTGCGCAGAACGCCCTCGATCGAGGTGTCGCCGAATCTCGTTCTCAAGTGCGAATACTTGCAGCACACCGGCTCGTTCAAAGCGCGCGGCGCCTTCAATCGTGTTCTGACGGCGCACGATCGGGGTGAGCTGGACCCGGCCGTCGGCGTGGTGGCCGCGTCGGGAGGCAACGCCGGTCTGGCGAACGCCTACGCGGCGAGAACCGTGGGTGTCCCGTGCACCGTGTTCGTCCCGGAGACCGCCCCGGCCACCAAGGTCGAACGATTGCACGCGTACGGCGCGATCGTGCATCAGGTCGGGTCGGAGTTCGCCGAGGCATTCGACGCCGCAACGACTTTCGCGACGCGAACCGGCGCCGTGATGTGTCATCCCTACGACCAGATCGAGGTGGCGGCCGGCGCCGGCACGATCGCCGAGGAAATCCTCGCCGACGATCCCGACGTCGACACGATCGTCCTGTCCGTCGGGGGCGGCGGCCTCTACGCCGGTGTCGCGGCGTCGGCCACCGGTCGCGCCCGGATCGTCGCGGTCGAACCGCGGACCGTTCCGACGTTGCACTCGGCTCTCGCCGCGCGAACCCCGGTTGACGTGCCCGTGTCGGGGATCGCCGCGGACTCGCTCGGTGCTCGTCGCGTCGGAGCGTTGGCTTTCGAGATCGCGACGGCCACGCCGCCGGTCAGCGTTCTCGTCGACGATGCCGATATCGTCGACGCCCGCAATCACCTGTGGAGCGAATTCCGGATCGCCGCGGAACACGGTGCGGCCACCGCGCTGGCGGGACTGCTGTCGGGGGCCTACGTGCCGAGCGACGGTGAACGGGTGGCCGTGATCGTGTGCGGCGCCAACACCGACGTGACCACCGTCGGACGCCAAAAAGCCTAGGCCCGGGAGAACTCCGACGCACGCGCGATCTGCTCGTCGGTCGGCCGCACTCCGGTGTAGAGCGCGAATTGCTCTGCCGCCTGCAACGCGATCACCTGCGCACCCGTCACCACAGGTTTGCCCGCAGCACGGGCAGCCACGATCAACGGTGTTTCCGACGGCATCGCCACCACGTCGAACACGGCCCGTGCCTTGCTGATCTGCTCGGAAGTGAAGGGCGACGCGTCGGCGTCCGGCCCTCCCGCCATGCCGACTGGTGTCACGTTCACCAGCAGGTCGGCTCCCACCGGCTCCGGAACCCATCGGTAGCCGTACTGCTCTGCGAGCGCCGGACCGGCGGTGGTGTTGCGCGCAACGAGGGTGCCGTCGACGAGTCCGCTGTCCCGAAGCGCCGCCACGACCGCCTTCGCCATCCCGCCGCTGCCGGTGACGGCGACGGACCAGTCCGTCCCGTAGCCCGCTCCCGCAACAAGATCGGCCACCGCCTGGTAGTCGGTGTTGTAGGCGTGCAACTCTCCGCCCTCGTTGACGATCGTGTTGACCGACTCGATGGCCGACGCCGAATCGTGCATGACGTCCACGAACTCGATGCACGCCTCCTTGAACGGCATCGAGACTCCGCACCCTCGAATTCCGAGTGCCCGGATGCCCCCGATCGCCGAGGCGAGGTCGGTGGTCGTGAAGGCCTTGTAGACGAAGTTCAGATCGAGCTCGTCGTACAGGTAGTTGTGGAATCGCGTCCCGATGTTGCTCGGACGTCCGGACAACGACATGCAGAGCTGGGTGTCGCGGTTCAACATGCGTGTCATGACCGCACAGACTAGCCGCATCCTTGGGCGACATCGGTGAGCGTCTCGCGGTCGGCAGCGGTGATCGGAAGGCCGTACTGGGCGGCGACGGTGAGATAGCGGCCTGCGTAGAAGCAGTGGTACGCCTCGTTCGGCGGCATCCAGTCGGACGGCGTCTTGTCGCTCTTGGACTGGTTCTCTTCGCCGTCGACGGCTATCAACTCGTAGGTCACGTCGTTCGCGAACTGGATGCGTCGCTCGATCGGCCACAGCGACGCGCCCATGTCCCAGGCCGCGGACAGCGGGTAGACGTGATCGATCTGTATCTCGCCCGCGTTCTGCTTGGTGAACGCGATCGTGGTGCCCGTGTACGGATCGGCCAAAGAACCCGCGACGACCACGCAATTGTTGGTGCCCGGCTTGAACTCGACGTTCGTCAAGGCGACCTGCAGGACGTTGTCCCGTGTTCCGCACCCGTCGTGCCCACCGGGTCCGTCGTAGTCGTCGGTCCACGCCGGGCCGAACACGCAGCCGTCGCCGACCTTGCAGCTGCGCTCGTACCCGGGGACGTCGGGACGGGATGGGGCGGTCGCAACACCGGCGAGCAACGTCTCCAGCTGCGCCCGAGTGGGACTTCCCGGAGCCGGGGCGGCCGCGGTGAACCCGGGAACCGAGTCGCAGCCCGTGACGACGGCGAACAACGAGACGACGCCGGCGGCGAGGACGAGGAGCAGTCGGCGTCGGGTCACCCGTGCAGTGTGCCCGGCCGCACCGACAGAGTGCCGACGGTTATCCACAGCCGAGTTCGATGACCACTTTCCCGGTCGCGTGACCTGCCTCGACGGCGGCGAGGGCCTCACCCGCACGGTCGAGCGGGAACCGAAGACCGACCCGAGGATCGAGATCGCCCGATTCGACGAGACGAGCGAGAGCAGCGAAGGCCTCGCCGGTACGTCGCCGCGTCACTCCCGCGCCGCCGAGCGCCGACGCGGTCGACGGGTCCGCGACGCTGATCAACCGGCCACCCGGAGCGAGAGTGCTCGCCACCGAGCGCAGCGTGTCGCCGCCGACCAGGTCGAGGATCGCGTCGACTCGTTCGGACGGAACGGTGCCGCGGTCGAGCCAGGTTGCGCCGAGACCGCGGACCACGTCGGCTTTCGATTTGCTTGCGATGCCCAGCACCCGCGCAGCTCGGCCCTGTGCGATTTGGAGCGCAGCGGTGCCCACACCCCCGCCGGCCCCGATCACGACCAGAGTGGTGTCGGCCCCGACACTCATCTGATCCATCGCGTCGTACGCGGTCCCGGCCGCAACGGGGAGTGTCGAGGCGTCGGCGAAGGACACGCCGTCCGGCTTGTGCGCGGCCGACTCGGCGTCGACGAGCGTGAATTCGGCGTACCCGCCCTGCGCGGCCCCGAACACGGCGTCGCCCGGCGTGAACCCGCTGACGCCCTCTCCGGCGGCGACGACGGTTCCGGCCACCTCCCGGCCCAGAACCGCGGGAAAGGTCACCGGCACGGTTGCTGTGCGCAGCCCGGATCGGACCTTCCAGTCGGCCGGATCCACGCCCGCCGCGCGCACCTCGACCAGCAGCTGACCGGGGCCTGGCTGCGGAGTGGGGAGATCGAGCAGAACCTGCGTCTCGGGGCCGCCGTAAGCGGTGAAGCAGTACGCCAAGGGCACGGCGGCCATCCTGCCAGGTGTCGGACCCCGGTGGTTGGATGGTTTCATGCTGCACGGGCTCTGGACTCCAGGTGCGGGCCTCATGCTGTGGGACGACGAGAGCGTCGACTCGGAGGACGACGAGCTGCCACCCGTCCTCGCCAAGATGATGACGCGCAAGTTCCGGCACCGCCCTCGCGTCACGTTGCCGTCGCCGCCGGGAACCTTGTCCGTCGCGATGCCCGCCATCGGACTCGCTCCGCCGGAGGCGGTCGAGGTGCTGCTCAAGGTTCCGCGTCGACATCCCCGATTGTCCGGTGACCTCCGCTTCCTGGGCGTCGTGGTCGCCGGTCTGCAGCGATGGGTGCGTGCGGGTCGAGTGGTTCCGCAGCAGCACCGGGCGGAGAATCAGTGGTGGACCAGGTGGGAGCTGGTGGGAGGAGAGTCCCAGCGCGCGTGGATGGCAGAGCTGATCGCCGTCATGCCGCCGGTGCAGACCTTCGAGAGCGGCGGGCCGAAGGCGGTTCTCGACGACATGGTCGGCGAACTCACCGATCCACTGGTGCGGCGCATCGTGGGGCGGCCCGAGGTCACGCACCCCTTGCTGGAGTCGCTTATGGACGGCGAGCCGTACGTGGACGGGACGGCCAGATCCGAAGCGCTGCTGGCGAAGTGGCGCGCCAGTCTGCAGGGAGACGAGCCGGATCTGGTACTGCGGTTGCTCGAGCCGGAGGACCTGCCGGAAAGTGCCGATACCGAGTCCGAGCCCGACGCGTTGTGGCGCCTCGAGGTTCTGCTGAGACCGGATGGCGAAGCGCCGCAGCCGGTTCCGGTGCGCGGATCACTGCGGGAAGGCCGGAGGCCGGCCGGAACGACGGACCCGGCGTTTCTGCGGATCGGGGTGCGCAAGCTCGGGGAGGCATTCACGGCCTACCCACGTCTGCGCGACGTACCGTCCGACCCCGATACGCTCGACCTCCTTCTCCCCACCGACGTGGTGATCGATCTGGTGCAGCACGGCGCAACCGCGTTGCGCGAGAAGGGGATCACCGTTCTGCTCCCGCGCGCGTGGAGCAAGCTCGACCCGTCGCTCCGGCTGAAGGTCGAATCTCCGCCGGCGCCGGCCACCGAGGATCGCGCCGTCGGTATGAACGAGATCGTCTCCTACGATTGGCAACTCGCGCTCGGCGACATGGTGCTCACCGAAGTCGAGATGTCGCGGCTCATCGACGCCAAGTCCGGTCTCGTGCGCATGCGCGGGCAATGGGTGCAGGCGGACGCGGCAACACTGGCCAAGGCCATCAAGTTCATCACCGATCAGGGGCCGTCCCAATCGGAGTCGCTGAAGTCGTTGCTCGATCAGCTGTCGAGCTCGGTACCGGTCCCCATCGAGCAGGTCGACGCAACCGGATGGGCTGCGGCGCTGCTGGATCCGGACCGCACGCCGGAACCGATTCCGGTGCCGGAGTCGCTGAAAGCGACGCTCCGCCCGTACCAGCAGCGGGGACTGGACTGGTTGGCGTTCATGAGTTCTCTCGGACTCGGTGCCGTACTGGCCGACGACATGGGTCTGGGCAAGACGATTCAGGTGCTGGCGCTTCTCGCCCACGAACGGGCGGTGATCCCGACACTGCTCGTGTCGCCCATGTCCGTCGTCGGCAACTGGCAGCGCGAGGCCGCGAAGTTCGTACCCGACCTGAAGGTACACGTTCACCACGGCGCCGACCGGTTGCGCGACGAGGCGCTGACCCGCGCGGTGGTCTCCAGCGATCTGGTGGTGACCACCTACGCGCTGCTCGCGCGCGACGTCGAGCAGTTGCAGAACCAGACGTGGCGGCGGGTGGTGCTGGACGAAGCGCAGCACATCAAGAACCACACGACCCGTCAGTCCAAGGCCGCGAGCGCCATCCCTGCCGATCACCGGCTGGCTCTCACCGGGACACCGGTCGAGAACCGGCTCGACGAGCTGCGGTCCATCCTGAACTTCACCAACAAGGACTTGTTGGGGTCGCCGTCGGGCTTCCGCGCGCGGTTCGCGATACCGATCGAGCGGGAGAAGGACGAGACCGCCGTGGCTCGATTGCGCTCGCTCACATCGCCGTTCGTGTTGCGCCGGGTCAAGACCGACAAGAGCGTGATCGCCGATCTGCCCGACAAGTTCGAGATGACCGTCCGCAGCAATCTCACGGCCGAGCAGGCGTCGCTGTACCAGGCGGTGGTCGACGAGATGATGCGCCAGATCGCCGAATCCGAGGGTATGGCGCGCAAGGGGGCCGTCCTCGCAACGCTGACGCGGCTCAAACAGATCTGCAATCATCCGGCGCACTTCCTCGGTGACGGCTCGTCGGTTCTCAAGCGTGGGCAGCACCGGTCGGGCAAGCTCGCGCTCGTCGAGGACATTCTCGAGTCGGTGCTCGGTGACGGTGAGAAAGCGTTGCTGTTCACCCAGTTTCGCGAGTTCGGTGACATCGTGGCCCCACACTTCTCCGACCGCTTCGGTCGGGAAGTTCCGTTTCTGCACGGCGGGGTGTCGAAGAAGAAGCGCGACGAGATGGTCCAGGCATTCCAGTCCGACGACGGCCCGCCCATCATGGCGCTCTCGCTCAAGGCCGGCGGCACGGGACTCAATCTGACCGCGGCCAACCACGTCGTCCATCTCGACCGGTGGTGGAACCCGGCTGTGGAGAATCAGGCGACGGACCGTGCGTTCCGCATCGGCCAGCGCAAGAACGTGCAGGTGCGCAAGTTGCTGTGCGTCGGCACGGTCGAGGAGCGCATCGATGCGATGTTGACGACGAAGAAGGATCTGGCCGACCTCGCGGTGGGGTCCGGCGAGAGCTGGGTGACCGAGATGTCCACCGCCGAGTTGCGCGACCTCATGAGCCTGTCCCGAGATGCGGTGGGGGACTGATGGTCGATTTCAGCCAGTACGGAAAGCGTCGCCTCGTTGCCGGCGGTATCGAATCACGCACCACGCGAGGAGCTTTCGGTCGTTCGTGGTGGGGCAAGCAATTCGTGCAGACCATGGAGGAGCTGGCCGATGCCGGCCGACTCGCCCGTGGCCGAACGTATGCGCGCGGCAAGGCGGTACTGTCGCTCGAAATTCGCCGGGGGCTCATCGTCGGCGACGTCCAGGGAAGTCAGCTCGACCCGTTCTCCGCGGTGGTGTCCGTGCGGCCGCTCGATACGTTCGCCACCGACGAGCTGCTGGCCGAGATCAGGCAGACGCCGGGAATGCTGGCCGAGCTGGCGTCGGGATCCATCCCCACGGCGCTCGGTCCGCGATTGTTGCCGACCAGCGCGTCCGAACTCGACTTCGAGTGCACGTGCCCGGATGCAGGGTGGCCATGCAAGCACGCCGCCGCGCTGACGTATCTCGCTGCCGAAGAGATCGACGTCAGCGCCGACAAGATCTTGATTCTGCGCGGCGTCGAACTCGACTCGTTGATCACCGGTATCGAGTCGACGACGACGCGGGTGAGCGCGGACGACCACTTCGGCGACGAGGTCGAGTTTCCCGAGTTGCCCACGCCCGTGTACGCCGCTGCACCCGCCGACCTGGACCGGTCCTGCCTGCGCCAGGCCCTGCGAACGGCGGACGTGGACGAGTCCGAGAACGCGAAGGCCATGGCCGACCTGGACGACCTGTACCGACGGATGAAGTGAGGGCTGGTCCTAGACATGCTCGGACGTCCAACTATAGGATGACCGCATGACTCGTGAACTGACCCACTTCGTCGGCGGCAAGCACATCCCCGGTTCGTCCGGCAACTTCGCCGACGTGTTCGATCCCAACACCGGAGCCGTGCAGGCCCGAGTTCCGTTGGCCGACAAGGCCGAGACCGAGGCCGCCATCGCGAACGCCGAGGACGCCCAGCGCGAATGGGCCATGCAGAATCCGCAGAAGCGGGCCCGTGTGCTGATGAAGTTCCTGCAACTGATCAACGCGGACATGGAGTCGCTCGCCCGTCTGCTGTCCTCCGAGCACGGCAAGACCATCGCCGACGCCAAGGGCGACATCCAGCGCGGCCTCGAGGTCGTCGAGTTCGCCACCGGCATTCCGCACCTGCTCAAAGGCGAGTACACCGAGAGTGCCGGCGGCGGTATCGATGTCTACTCGATGCGTCAGCCCCTCGGCGTCGTCGCCGGGATCACCCCGTTCAACTTCCCCGCCATGATTCCGCTGTGGAAAGCCGCACCCGCGCTGGCGTGCGGCAACGCGTTCATCCTCAAGCCGTCCGAGCGTGACCCGTCGGTGCCGCTGCGCATCGCGGAGCTCTTCCTCGAGGCGGGGCTGCCGCCCGGCGTGTTCAACGTCGTCAACGGCGACAAGACCGCCGTCGACGTGCTGCTCACCGACGACCGGATCAAGGCGATCGGCTTCGTCGGCTCCACGCCCATCGCCCAGTACATCTACGAGACGGCCGCCCAGCACGGCAAACGCGCTCAGTGCTTCGGCGGCGCCAAGAACCACGCGATCGTGATGCCCGACGCCGACCTCGACGGCGCCGCCGACGCCCTCATCGGCGCAGGTTACGGATCCGCCGGCGAGCGCTGCATGGCCATCTCCGTCGCAGTGCCGGTGGGTGAGGAAACCGCAGAGGCGTTGCGCGCCAAGCTGATCGAGCGTATGGAGAAGTTGAAGGTCGGTCGCAGCGACGACGAGGGCGTGGACTACGGGCCCGTCGTCACGCAGGCCGCGCTGGACCGCGTCAACGAATATGTGCAGATCGGTGTGGACGAGGGAGCCGATCTGGCCGTCGACGGCCGCGGTTTCTCGTTGGAGGGTCACGAGAGCGGGTTCTTCGCCGGGCCGTCGCTGTTCGACCGGGTCACCCCCGACATGCGCATCTACAAGGAAGAGATCTTCGGACCCGTGCTGCAGATGGTCCGCGCCGCCGATTACGAAGAGGCGCTGCGGCTTCCGTCGGATCACGAGTACGGCAACGGTGTTGCCATCTTCACCCGCGACGGCGACACCGCCCGTGACTTCACGGCCCGCGTCAACGTCGGTATGGTCGGCGTCAACGTGCCGATTCCCGTTCCGATCGCGTACCACACCTTCGGTGGTTGGAAGCGTTCCGGATTCGGCGATCTGAATCAGCACGGCCCGGACTCGGTGCGGTTCTACACCAAGACCAAGACGGTGACCTCGCGCTGGCCCAGCGGCGCCAAGGAAGCCGTGGCCGAGAATCATTTCGTCATCCCGACGATGGACTGATCGCGTATGTCGAGCAACATCTTCGAGCTCTCCGGTGACGAGCGGGCGATCAGTGACACCGCCCGCGAATTCGCCGCGGAGTACCTCGCGCCGCATGCGATCGAATGGGACCAGGACAAACATTTCCCGGTCGACGTTCTTCGCAAGGCCGCGGCTCTGGGAATGGGCGGCATCTACACCAGGGAGGACGTGGGCGGCTCCGGGCTGACGCGAGTGGACGCGGTCAGGATCTTCGAGCAACTCGCGATCGGTGACCCGTCGATCGCTGCGTACATCTCCATTCACAACATGGTGACGTGGATGATCGACTCCTACGGCACCGACGAACAGCGCACCAGGTGGGTTCCCGCTCTCTGTTCGATGGATCACCTGGGCAGTTACTGCCTCACCGAGCCGGGAGCGGGGTCGGACGCCGCCGCGTTGTCCACGCGTGCGGTTCGCGACGGGGACGACTATGTCCTGAACGGGGTCAAGCAGTTCATCTCCGGCGCCGGCACCTCCGACGTCTACGTCGTCATGGCACGCACCAGCGCGAACGGGGCACGCGGGGTGAGCGCCTTCATCGTCGGAAAGGACTCCGCGGGACTGTCGTTCGGCGCCAACGAGAAGAAGATGGGCTGGAACGCTCAGCCCACCCGGCAGGTCGTGTTCGAGGACGTGCGCGTTCCCGCCGCCGACATGCTCGGAGCCGAGGGCGACGGTTTTCGCATCGCCATGAACGGTCTCAACGGTGGACGCATAAATATCGCCGCGTGCTCTCTCGGCGGCGCGCAGTCCGCATTCGACACGGCTGTCGCCTACCTGGCGGACCGTCGGGCGTTCGGCGGGGCGCTGCAGGAGAAACAGGCGCTGCAGTTCCGGCTCGCCGACATGCGCACCGATCTCGAGGCGTCTCGCACGTTGCTTCTCCGCGCAGCTCATGCGTTGCAGGCGAATTCGCCCGACAAGGTGGAACTGTGCGCGATGGCGAAACGGTTCGTCACCGATACCTGTTTCGCGGTGGCCAACGATTCACTGCAGATGCTCGGCGGATACGGCTATCTTGCCGAGTACGGCATCGAGAAGATCGTGCGCGACCTTCGGGTGCACCAAATTCTGGAAGGGACGAACGAAATCATGCGCGTCGTCATCGGACGTTCGGTCGTGGGAGCAGCATGACGGATGTAGTTTTCGACGTCTCGGACGGCGTCGGCACCATCCTTCTGAACCGGCCCAAGGCAATCAACGCGCTCGACCACGAGATGGTTCGTGAGATCGACGCCCAGCTGATCTCCTGGGCGTCGGATCCGCAAGTGCGCGTGGTGCTGCTGAAGGGCGCCGGTGATCGGGGTCTGTGCGCAGGCGGCGACATCGTCTCCATCTACGAGGACGCGCGATCCGGTGGCACGGCCAGCGCCGACTTCTGGCGCGACGAGTACGTGATGAACTCGCGAATCGGCCGCTACTCGAAGCCGTTCGTGGCGATCATGGACGGCATCGTGATGGGCGGGGGAGTGGGCATCGCGGCACATGCGTCGGTCCGCATCGTCACCGAGCGCTCCAAGGTCGGAATGCCCGAAGTGGGAATCGGTTTCGTCCCCGACGTCGGTGGTACCTGGCTGCTCGCCCGCAGCCCCGGCCAGACCGGTGTTCACGTGGCGCTCACGACGGCGCGGATGTCGGCCGCCGACGCGATCGCCGCCGGATTCGCCGACCACCTGGTGCCGTCGGACTCGCTCGAAGACTTCGAGAAGACCCTGCGCGCTGGAACCGTGGAGGATGCGGTGGGTGGGTTCGCGCAGCCACCGGGTGAGTCCGAGTTGATGGCACAGCGTGACTGGATCGACGAACTCTACGGCGGCGACGACGCGAGCGTCATCGTCGACCGTCTGCGCGAGAGCGGAATCGACGCGGCCGTCGCTGCTGCCGACGCTATCGAGAGCAAGTCGCCCACGTCGGTGGCCGTCACGCTCCGGTCGATTCGGCTGGCGGAACGCGCAGCGTCGTTGGAGGAGGTGCTCGAGCACGAGTACCGAATCTCCGTGTCGTGCCTGACTTCTCCCGATCTCGTCGAAGGTATTCGAGCGCAGGTCATCGACAAGGACCGGTCGCCGTCGTGGACTCCCGCGACCCTGGCGGACGTGACGACGGCGGACGTCGACCGGTTCTTCGGCTCGCTCGGCGACAACGAACTGAATCTTCCCGAGCTGGACCCACAGAAAGGATCGTCGTGACCACGACCATCGGATTCATCGGCCTCGGACACATGGGTGGTCCGATGGCCGCCAACCTCGTCTCCGCGGGGTACGACGTGCACGGGTTCGACCTGGTGCCCGCATCGCTCGAGCAGGCGGAGAAAGACGGGGTGCGTCTCGCCTCGTCGGCCTCCGATGCAGCGTCGGACGCGGATGTCGTGATCACGATGCTGCCGAACGGGCGCCTCGTTCTCGGGGTCTACGACGAGGTGCTCGAAGCGGCCGCACCGGGCACCCTGTTCGTCGATTCGTCGACGATCGACGTGGCAGATGCCCGGCAGGCGGGCGCATCCGCGGTTGCCGCCGGTTTCGCCGCGCTCGACGCGCCGGTCTCGGGCGGAGTCGGCGGCGCCACCGCGGGAACGCTGACCTTCATGGTCGGCGGCACGGAGGACGACTTCGCCCGGGCCCTTCCGCTTCTCGAGGTCATGGGGCGCAAAGTCGTGCACTGCGGCGCAGCGGGAAACGGGCAGGCGGCCAAGGTCTGCAACAACATGATTCTCGGCATCTCGATGATCGCGGTCAGCGAGGCATTCGTGCTCGGTGAGAAGCTGGGGCTGACCAATCAGGCTCTCTTCGACGTCGCGTCCACGGCGTCGGGGCAGTGCTGGGCCTTGACCACCAATTGTCCGGTGCCCGGTCCCGTACCGACGAGCCCGGCCAACAACGACTACAAGCCGGGCTTCTCGGCTGCGTTGATGACGAAGGATCTCGGTCTCGCAGCGAATGCGTTGCGTGCCAACGGAGTCGAGGGCGAACTGGGTCTGCTCGCCACGTCGATCTACGAGAAGTTCGCTGAAGAGTCCGGTGGGCAGGACTTCTCCGCCATCGTCAACGCCATCAGGGAGCGATCCGCGTGAGCGACTACCAGACCATCCTGACCGAGACCCGCGGGCGGGTCGGGTTGATCACGCTGAATCGGCCGAAGGCGCTGAACGCGCTCAATTCGCAGCTGATGGAGGAGGTCGTCTCCGCCGCTCGCACTTTCGACCGGGATCGAGGCATCGGTGCCATCGTGATCACCGGGTCGGATCGCGCCTTCGCCGCCGGAGCGGACATCAAGGAAATGCAGTCCAAGACGTACATGGACGCGTACCTCGACGACTTCTTCGCCGACTGGGATTCCTTCGCCGCCGTGCGAACTCCCACGATCGCCGCCGTGGCCGGGTACGCGCTGGGCGGCGGGTGCGAACTGGCGATGATGTGCGACTTCATCCTCGCCGCGGACACCGCGCAGTTCGGTCAACCCGAGATCGCACTCGGCGTCATTCCCGGAATCGGTGGCTCGCAGCGCCTCACGCGGTCGGTCGGCAAGTCCAAGGCGATGGAGATGTGCCTGACCGGGCGCAAGATGGATGCCGAGGAAGCCGAGCGAGCCGGGCTGGTGTCGCGCATCGTGCCGGCGGCGGAGCTGCTCGACGAGGCGATGTCGGTGGCCGCCACCATTGCCGAGAAATCGTTGCCGGTCGCGATGATGGTGAAAGAGGCGGTGAATCGTTCGTTCGACACCACCTTGGCCGAGGGAGTTCGGTTCGAGCGCAGGGTTTTCCACTCGACCTTCGCCACGGACGATCAGAGCGAGGGAATGACCGCCTTCATCGAGAAGCGGTCGCCGACGTTCGAGAACCGCTGAGGTTCACCAGGAACCGCCTTCGTCGAAGTCCCCGGCCTCGCGGCGAGTTCGGGCGAGGATGCGGACCAGGGGGCTCAGATCCTTGTCGGCAATTCCGGGCTGGGCGAACACTCGATCGTTGAGCTCCTTCGTCGCCGAGATGGCCAGTGCGCGTCCCTCGTCGGTGATCTCGACCAACGTAGTGCGTCGATCCGTCGGGTGCGGAACGCGGCGGACGAGGGACGCTGCCTCGAGCCGGTCGACGGCGTTGGTGACGCTGGTCGGGTGAACCTGCAGGCGCGCACTGGCTTTCGCCATCGGCAACGACCCGTTCTTGGTGAAGGTCAGGAGGGTGAGCAGCTCGTATCGAGCGAAGGTCAAGCCGGTCGGTTTCAGGACCTCCTCGACGCGCGACATCATGATCTGCTGCACACGCATGATCGAGGTGACGGCAGCCATACCGTCGGCGGCCTTCTTCCACCCGTGTTTCGTCCACTGTCGGTGAGCTTCCTCGATCGGATCGAGCGGGAGCTTCGGTGCGGACGCCATGCTTTGATCATTTCACGGCCACTACCCTGTTCGCACCGAACCATCAACCCCATCAGCAACATCTATCACTTTGGTATCAGTACCGTCTCAAACGGCTACGACGCCGAAATCCCGTGTTCCACTCGCTGTGCACACCATCTCTGTCCGTTTCACCGAGGGAGTCCTTCCATGCGCCACCAACGATCGCTCCGCCGAACGGTCGCGGTTCTCGCCGTCGCATCCGCGGCACTCGCCGTTCCCACCACGGCCTCTGCCGCCCCCGTCGCCACCGGCGCGGCCGCAGCCGCGCAGCAGGCGATCGCCGCCGCGGGAACAGCGACGGACGTTGCCGGACCCGCCGATCTCGCGAGCCTGATCGGCACGGCGAACCAAGCTCTCGAAGGACTCGGGTTGACGCCGTTCTTCTACCCGACCGGCGCACTCAACTGCTCCGCCGTTCCCGGAACGCCGCTGGGAATCGTGCCCGCGGTCGCCGGAGCAGCGCCCGGGCCGTACGCCATTCCGGGCCTGCCCACGGTTCCGGGAGTCGACACGAACCTCGTCGGCAAGGGTGAGACCCTCTTCGCGTTCGTGCCGGCCGGTGTCGTGAACGACGCCGCCGACAAGACGGGGATGCAGGTGGCCTGGTTCAACGTCAACACGTTCCAGGGTGGATTCGCCGAGATGGGCGGCCTCGGAGAGACGCTCATGGGCACCCTGTTGAGCCGTGTGCCCGACCAGTTCAAGGCGATCGCCGAAAGCATCCTGGCCCCCGTCGTAAACGCGATTCCGAGTGCCGGCGTGCGGCTCGCGCCGGTCGAGACCGGATCAGGAACGGTGCTTGCTGCGGTGTTCGGCCAGGTCACTCACGACGGACAGACCTGCGCGTTCCTGCCGACCATCGGGCTCACGCAGGTCGGGTGACCGGCGCCGGTTTGTGTGAGGTCAGCTTGTACGCGGTCATCGCGGCGGCTGCGGCGACCAACGGGACCGTCCACCAGTAGTCCTGCCACCCGACCTCGGCGAGCGCGAACACCGTGCCGACGGCGAGGAGGGTGCGCAGGGCGGTCTTGTTGTACTCACGAGGAACTGCGTTGGACGGCCGGATCCATCGGTACGCGGCCAGCATCCCGATGGTGACGGCTGTCAGGTGGCCGACGGCGGTGAAGTCGTGCTCGATCACGACGGCGACGCCGGTGACCGCGAACCACATCGAGGCCCAGGGAGCCCGGTACGTCGTCGGTAGCGCCCAGGTCAGCGCGCCGATGACGGCCGCGGCGCCATAACTGACGCCGACGTCCTCCGCGCGGACCACGCTGATCGGGACGGCGCCGTGCCGTACTGCGAAGAACAGGCCCGTTGCCACCAGCAGCGTCGCGCCGACGTGCCCGAGAGCGAACAACGCGAACAGCTTGCGGCTGCGCCACACGATCTCCGCCACCGCGAGAAGACAGACGAGGCCGGGAAGCCAGAGCCAGGTGGCGCCGCCGTCGGTGACGAACGCGCTGACGACGAGCGTTCCGACGTGGCCGTGCAGGAGATTGTGCAGGTTCGTGCTGGCGAGCAACAGAAAGCGATCCTGTGCGGAGTCGGACAGCTGCGACAACCCGATCGACGCGGCGATGATCAGGCACGCGTAGATCGTCGTGACCCGAACTGACCACAGAGCCGATCCGATACGGCGAAGTGTCCACGCCGGCGCCGTGCGCGGCGCACGTGCCGGCACGTCGGTCACAGCGGTCACATCGATGCCCTTCACGAAAAGTAGTTACCCGAGCTCGAGAATATGCAACCTCACCGGTGCGTCCGCCATTCCCGAGCTGTGAGGTTGCTGGGAGCCGGCGGACGGTACCGTCACCGTCATGGAGTCATTCGAGGCCGAGGGGGTCGTGGGTTCGCTCGATCGCCCAGCCGACGCCGTCCGTGCGGCAGTGTTGCTCGCCCACGGAGCGGGCGGCAACCGCGAATCGAAGATCCTGTTGGCCGTCTCCGACGCGCTGACGGCGCGCGGACTGCTGGTGGCCCGGATCGATCTGCCGTTTCGGCAGCGACGTCCGAAGGGTCCGCCCTCCCCGTCCGGGGCGGCCGGCGATCGTGCGGGCATCGTGGCCGCGGCGTCGGCGCTGCGGTCGCTGGCCGGCGACGTGCCACTGGTCGTCGGCGGTCAGTCCTACGGCGGCCGTCAGGCGTCGATGGTGGCGGCGGAGAACCCGGACATTGCCGACGGCCTGCTGTTGCTGTCCTATCCGCTACATCCGCCGGGCAAGCCGGAGAAGATGCGCACCGAGCACTTTCCGCAGTTGCGAACCCCGGTCGTATTCGTCCACGGAAGCAGCGACCCGTTCGCCACCGACGACGAGCTGGCGGAGGCGGTCACCGACGTTCCGTCGCAGGTGCACGTGGTGAACATTGCGGGCGCCGGCCACGATCTCGCGCCCGCCAAGAAGCCGACCGGAACACTTGCCGCCGACGCCGTGGTGGACTACCTGCTCTGATCCGCCACGGCTCGCGCGAAATTGCTGCCCGACGCGCACAGATCGGCCACCGTCTGCAGGTCCTCGAGCTCGTCCGCGTCGAGCAGCGCATCGACCAGTTCGACACGGCCACCGGCCTTCTCGATCGCCGACCGGGTGAGGTCACCGGTGTTCGACTGCGACATCGGCACCGACCCGACGGGAATCACCCACGTCGGGTTCGGTACACCGAGCACCCACCACCCGCCGTCGAGTGCAGGTCCGAGAACACAGTGGTCGGGGGTACGCAGCAGTGAACTGCACACCGACGTGAGCAGAGCGGGCGTCACCTGAGGAGTGTCCATGCCGATCTGGACGATGGGGTCCCCGTCGAAGGCGTCGTGGTGCGCGTTCACGAGGCGTGTTGCGAAGTCGTCGCCCCGCTGCTCGACAACGGTGAAATGCGACAGCGCTTCTCGCACCTCGTCGCTGCGGGCCGCGTCGGCCACCCGACCCGTCATGGCCACCACGCGGCGGCGTGCGGGGGTGCGGGCCACCGCATCGAGAGTGTCGAGCAGTGCGGCAGCAGCGATCCCCGCCGCCTGGTCCGCGGTCATCGTCTTCATCAGGCGAGTCTTCGCCAGTCCCGGTACCGGCGCCTTCGCCACCACCAGGAGGGTCACAGCCGGATCGGTCACGGTATCGCCTTCCAGAAGTCCCAGATCGCGATCGCACTGCCCTTGACCGACCCGGAGACCTTCGATTTGCCGGCGGTGCGGGGCCGATAGGTGATGTCGCGCTCGACGATTCGCCACTTCGCGCGCGCAGCGAGGACGAGCAACTGCAGCGGGTAACCCGAGCGGCGGTCGCTCACACCCAGATCGAGCAGCTGCGTCCGTCGGAACGCACGCACCGGACCGATGTCGTGGACGTCGATGTCGAGGCGCTGCCGCAGGCGCGCAGCCAGAATCGAGTTGCCGATGCGGGCGTGCCACGGCCACCCGCTCGCACGCACGGCCCGTCGGCGACCGACCACGAGATCGGCGTCGGCCAGGGCGCCCACCATGGAGACCAACTCGGCCGGATCCATGGATCCGTCACCGTCGAGCACACACACGATGTCGGTCTCGGCAGCCACCACCCCGGCGTGCACCGCCGACCCGTATCCCGGGACGCGTTCGTGGACGACGCGGGCGCCGTGTGCGCGGGCCACGTCGGCGGTTCCGTCCGTGGAGTTGTTGTCGACGACGAGCGCGGTGAACCCCGGCGGCATCGCGGCCAACACGCCCGGCAACGAGCCGGCCTCGTTCAGGCACGGAATCACGACTGTCGCAATGGGATCGGTCATGTCCGTCTCACACCGTCGGCGGGCCGGCGGAGGCGGCGTCGCGCAGAGGTGCCGAGGCGAAGCGCACGAGACCGTCTTCGGGGTGCACCGACGCCTTGAACCCGAGAAGCTTCTCGGCGCGATCCCCGCTGGCCACGATGTGCCGCACGTCGCCCGGACGGAATTGCCCGGTGACGACCGGTTCGATTGCATGCGACTGCGCTTCGGCGAGGATGGACGCGACCTCGCCGATCGAAATCGGGTGGCCCGAACACACGTTCAGGGGAGTGAAGCCGGACAGACCGATGTTGACCGCGGCGAGATTGGCCGCCGCTACGTCACGGACGTCGACGAAGTCTCGCATCTGCGTCCCGTCCTCGTAGACCCGCGGCGGTTGCCCGGCTTCGAGTGACGACCGAAACATCGCTGCCACACCGGAATACGGGGTGTCGCGCGGCATGTGGTCGCCGTAGACGTTGTGGTAGCGCAGCGCCGTCACCGAACTGCCGGTCGCCAGGGAGAACGCCAGCGCGAAGTGTTCCTGCGCCGTCTTGCTCGCGGCGTAGAGGCTCCGCGGTTCCAATGGCGCGTTCTCGTGCACGACATCCCACACCAGCGGCTCGTCGCCGATGGGGCAGCGGTTGTCGAACATCCCGTTCTCGAGGTCCTCGGTGCGTCGGGGGAGCGGCCGGACGGCGCCGTGCGTCTCGCACCGATAGTGACCTTCCCCGTAGACGACCATGGACGATGCGAGAACGAGTCTGCTGCACCCGGTTTCCGCCATGGCAGCCAGCAGGACGGACGTCCCGAAATCGTTGTGACTGGCGTACGCGGGGGCGTCGGCCATGCTCACACCGGCACCGACCACGGCCGCTTGGTGACAGACCACGTCGACCCCGGCCATGGCCGTCGACAAGTCGGCCGGTGAACGAACGTCCAGGCGGGAGATACCGTCGACGGGTTCGGGGGACTCTCCGTGCGCGGAGGCGAGGAATGCGTCGGACGCGACCACGTCGTGACCGTCGATGCGCAACGCCTCGGCGATGTGCCCGCCGATGAAACCCGCTGCACCGGTCAGAAGTACACGCACTTCGCTCTCCTCGTCATTTCCTCGGTCGGTACATTCGTGTGTGGATCGGGCTGCTGCCGAACAAGGAGCTGGGGAACATTACTGTCGAGCAAGACTCTCACGACACCGAGCCTGGGTTGCGCCTGCCTCGGATGCGCGATCTGATCGGGGCGGTCCTGGCCGTCGTATTGGTGGTCGTCGCGGCTGTGGTCGCGAAGATGGGGAACGAGAAAATCACCCCGCTGATCACGCCCTCGGCCCGCACGTTCCGCGACTTCACCGAAGGGTCGCCGCTGTTCGCTCAGTGGCTGCCGCACGTGGGCCCCGGTACCCCGTTCGCGGTGGTGATCGCGGTCGCGATGGTTCTCTACGGCCCCGCCGTGGCGGCCCGGATGTCGTGGCGACCGTTGATGTTCACGACCTGGGCCGCCTCGTTCGGGTGGGTGCTGTCTCTCGCACTGGTCGACGGGTGGCACCGCGGCGTCGTGGAGAAGCTGACCGCGAAAGACGAGTACCTGTACGAGGTTCCGGGCGTCACCGACATTCCCGCCATGCTGAAGACGTTCACCACGCACATCGTCGACGGTCAGATCGGCTCCTGGACGACGCACGTGTCGGGTCATCCGCCGGGCGCTCTGCTCGTGTTCGTCTGGCTCGATCGCCTCGGATTGCAGGGCGGTGCCTGGGCGGGAATGTTGTGCATCCTCGTCGGATCCTCCGCCGCTGTCGCCGTGGCGATCGCAGTGCGCGCATTGGCCGGAGAGTCGCTCGCTCGGCGGGCGGTGCCGTTCCTGATCCTCGCCCCGGCCGCGATCTGGATCGGTGTGTCCGGTGACGGGTTGTTCGCCGGCGTTGCGGCGTGGGGCATTTCGTTGCTGGCCCTCGCGGCCACCCGTACCGTGTCGCGTCCCTGGATCTACGCCGTCGGTGCGGGCGTTCTCCTCGGTTTCACCGTGTACCTGAACTACGGGCTCACGCTGATGGCCATTCCGGCGCTCGCGGTCCTGATCGCCACACGCAACGCGCGGCCCTTGATCGGGGCATTGTTCGGCGCGCTTGCCGTAGCTGCGATCTTCACGGCGTACGGCTTCTGGTGGTATGACGGCTACCAACTCGTCCAGGTGCGTTACTGGCAGGGCATTGCGCAGTACCGCCCGTTCGCCTACTGGGGATGGGCAAACATCGCGTCGGCGGTGTGCGCGTTGGGTCTTGCGGTCCCGGCGGCCCTGCACAGATCGTTCGCGTGGAAGCGTCTGCGAGGGTTGTCGGGACTGTCGATGTTGGTGATCGCCGGAGTCCTCGCCATCGCGGCGGCGGACCTCAGCACCCTCAGCAAGGCGGAGACCGAACGCATCTGGCTGCCGTTCTACATGTGGGTCCTCGCGGCAACGGCGTTGCTGCCGAAGCGAACTCACCGGTTCTGGCTTGCCGTGCAGGCAATTGCCGCGTTGGCGATCAATCACCTTCTGCTCACGAATTGGTGACGGGGGCCAATCGAACGAAGCTGCGCCCGCCCAGTTCCACGGTGGTGACCACACGCAGATCCGACGCGCTGGCCAAGTCCGTCATGACCGCGGGATCCACGCGCGCCCAGTCGAACCAACCGCCGGTGGCGTCCTGGGACTCCCAGCGAACGCGCTCCGACGTCAGTCCGGTGCCCGGGCGATCCACCTCGGCGAGAACGTAACCGTCCAGCGCCACGAGCTCACGGGCACGGCGCAGCACCCGCAAGGGATCACCGCCGATGCCGATGTTGCCGTCGGCCAGCAGGACGTGCCGCCACGATCCGGCGTCGGGGATGGTGTCGAAGATGCTGCGCTGCAACGCATGTCCGCCGCGCGCGACGGTCATCTCGATGGCCGCCTCGGAGGAATCGACGCCGAGTGCGCGGATTCCACGCCGAGCGAGATCTGCGGTCAGACGGCCGGGCCCACAGCCGAGATCGAGCGTGGGTCCGTCGCAGGGAACGAGAAGAGCCATGTCGCCCACGCGGTCTCGGGTGCTCGCGGCGTCGCCGCCCAACCATCGGTTGACCGGCATGGGTGCGCGCTCACCGGACTCGCTGAGCACCCAGCACGGCTTTCCGGCCGAGGCGCTGCGGAAGAGAGTGTCGAATCCTTCGATTTGCTCGCCGAAGGTGTCCGAGTCGTCGACGGTCAGCAGCGACATACGCGACAGCTCTCGTTGTTCATGGCTGTGTATTCCACGGCGGAGCCCTCCCGAATCACAATCCGCACAATCGACGTGATGTCGACTATTGAAATCATTGTGGTCGTAATTCGGCTCCGACCGCGAATCGGATCGGTTGTGTGAGCTGTGACGCGGCAATAGCCGGCGGAATTTGCAAGTGCCCCCGGCAGGATTCGAACCTGCGGCCTTCCGCTCCGGAGGCGGACGCTCTATCCCCTGAGCTACGGGGGCGCATCGACATGCGATGTGCCTGTTGGGCGCTGCCAGCCTATCTCATGGCTGGATCGTCGATCAGAGGGGTTGCGCACCCTTCTGAGAGAGCATCTGCGTCATCAACTGTGCCTCGGAGGTCTGCGTGTCGACCATGGTCTGCGCGAGTTGGCGCACCGCGGCCGTCTCGGCGTAGGTGGCGCCGTACTGCATCATCTCGAGGCCGCCCTGGTGGTGCCGGAGCATCAACTGCAGGAACAGAACGTCGACCGCGGACCCTGTGGCCGTCCGGAGACGCGACATGTCGTCGGCCGAGGCCATGCCCGGCATGGTCGACACCGGGCCCGTCTCGGTGGACATCCCGGACATGGAGTGCCCGCTGTCGGCCGTCATCCAGGCCATGTAGCCGCCGGAGGACAGCGGTGCCTTGTCCCACAGTGCGAGCCACCCCTGCATCTGACCGACCTGATTCTGCTGCGTGGTCAAGATGTCGTAGGCCAAGTTCTTCACCAGCGGATCGACAGCGTTCGTGTAGCCGATCGTCGCCATCTCGATGGCCTGGTTGTGGTGGACCGTCATGTCCTGCGCGAATCCGACGTCGACCGAGTCGTCCGCCGGAATCGGGACGCCCTTGTCCGCGAGCGGCATCTGCACCAGGAAGCCCACTGCGAACCCGATCACGAGCAGACCGATGGCGCCGATCACCAGCAGCGCGGTCTTCTGACTGCGCTTCGGGACGTCGGTTTCCGAGAGCTCCGTGGTCTCCGATTCCCCGGTGCTCTGCTGCGCCTCGGTCACGGGTTGGGTGTTCCGGTCGGGATCTGCAGATCGGACGGCAGTCCGGAGCCGCCCGCCCCACCGGTCTCGGTGGCGTCGGGGGTGATGCCGGCGCCGTCCATCGGCACCGCGTCCGGACCGGGAGGTGTGGGATCGAACGGCGGCGGGTTGTCGACGTCGAACGTCTCCGGCGTGGTCGAGCAACTCGCACCGACCTCGGGGTACTGGAAGCGGTTGAGGCGCAGGGCCGAGATGAACTGGTCGATGCGCGGATCGTCCGGGCTGTCGAGCTTGAGCTGATGGCCCCACGACTGCAGCGACACCGCGTGATCGAGACCGGGGTACGGCGACATCATCGTGTATTGCTGGCCGTCGACCTTCTTGGCGAGGTCGGCGACCTGATCCGCGGACAGGTCGTCCGGGTTGTAGGTGATCCAGACAGCGCCGTGTTCGAGGCCGTGCACGGCGTTCTCGGTGCGAATCGCGTTGGGGTACACCGTGCCCATGCAGTTCGCCCACACCTGATCGTGCGGCCCACCGAACGGCGGCGACTCGTCGTAGGCCACGCGCTGGGTCGCGGCCACGTGCAACGCAGCCGGATACTGCTTCACCACGACGCCTTCGATACCGGTCGACGGATCCTGGTTGGACTCGGACGGCGCGAACTTCTGCGCCTCGACCCGGGCCTGGTACTTCGGGTACAGGTTGGCGGCGAGAACACCGATGAGAGCGATCACGACCACGACGGCGCCGATGGTGAGCCACGGAATCTGACGGCGACCCTTCGCGCCTGCGCCGGGTACACCACCCTGCTTCTTGGGCTTCTTCTTGGAAGCAGCCTTGATGGCTTTGGCTGACTTCGCGCCTTTGTCGGAACCGCTGGGCATCGGTGGTGTGCTCTTTCGTCGAGGGGAACCTGCAAGCGACTACTGTACGGACGGAGTCTGAGTACTCGCTCAGACGTGCGTCCGCAAGGCCGGTCGGGTGCACCTGACCTGTGCCCATAGAATAAGCGCCTGTGACTCCCGCCGATCTTGCCGAACTGCTCCGCGCGACCGCCGCCTCGGTGCTGGTCTCGCGCGGTCTCGATCCCGCGGTGCTCCCGGCAACGGTGACGCTGGACCGTCCACGCAACCCCGAGCACGGCGACTACGCCACCAACGTCGCGATGCAGGTGGCCAAGAAGGCCGGTGTGTCCCCCCGCGACCTCGCGTCCTGGCTCGCCGACGCACTCTCGTCCGAGGCCGCGATCGACGAGGCCACGGTTGCGGGCCCCGGCTTCCTCAACATTCGGCTGGCCAAGGCGGCGCAGGGCGCGATCGTCGAGCGTGCGCTCGCCGACGGAGTTTCCTACGGCACGTCGGACGCACTGTCCGGTACCTCGATCAACCTCGAATTCGTCTCGGCCAACCCCACCGGCCCCATTCACCTGGGCGGAACCCGGTGGGCCGCCGTCGGCGACGCGCTCGGTCGCGTACTCACCGCGCGCGGCGCGGCCGTCACTCGCGAGTACTACTTCAACGACCACGGGGCGCAGATCGACCGATTCGCGCGGTCACTGGTCGCAGTTGCTCTGGGCGAACCCACCCCGGACGACGGATACGCCGGTGCCTATCTGTCCGACATCGCCGCGGGTGTGCTGGCCGAGCGACCCGACGCGCTCGAGTTGGCGCCGGAGGATCGTCAGGAAGTGTTCCGCGCGATCGGCGTCGACAAGATGTTCTCCCAGATCAAAGCCAACCTGCACGAGTTCGGCACCGATTTCGACGTCTACTTCCACGAGAACTCCCTGTTCGAGTCGGGAGCGGTGGAGAAGGCCGTCGAGACGCTCCGCACGTCGGGCAAGTTGTACGAGAAGGACGGCGCGTGGTGGCTGCGCAGCACCGACTTCGGCGACGACAAGGACCGGGTGGTGATCAAGAGCGACGGCAACGCCGCTTATATCGCCGGTGACATCGCGTACTTCCAGGACAAGCGTTCGCGCGGATTCGACCTCTGCATCTACATGCTGGGCGCCGACCATCACGGATACATCGGCAGGCTCAAGGCCGCAGCGGCCGCGTTCGGCGACGACCCGGACACCGTGGAGGTTCTCATCGGTCAGATGGTGAACCTGGTCTCGGACGGTGTCGCGGTCAAGATGAGCAAGCGGGCGGGCACCGTCATCACGCTCGACGACCTGGTCGAGGCCATCGGAGTCGACGCCGCGCGGTACGTGCTGGTGCGGTCGTCGGTGGATTCGAGCATCGACATCGACCTTGCGCTGTGGTCGTCGCAGAGCAGCGACAACCCGGTCTACTACGTGCAGTACGCGCACGCGCGACTCTGCTCGCTCGCCGTCGGAGCCGCGGAACTCGGCGTGAGCTCCGACGACCCGGACTTCTCGTTGCTCACCCACGAGGCGGAGGGCGATCTGATCAGGACCATCGGGGAGTACCCGCGGGTGGTGGCCAGTGCCGCCGATCTTCGTGAGCCGCACCGCATCGCGCGGTATCTCGAGGAGCTGGCCGGGTCCTACCACCGTTTCTACGGCGCGTGCCGAGTGTTGCCGCAGGGCGACGAGCAGCCGGCGCCTCTGCACACCGCGCGCCTGGCGCTCGGCAACGCAACTCGCCAGGTCCTCGCCAACGGGCTCGGACTCCTCGGCGTGACCGCACCGGAGAAAATGTGAACGCGCATCCCGCCGGCCCCCGGCACGCAGAGGGTTCCCCCGTGTCGTCCGCGCCGGAACGGCCCACCGCCGCCGCGTCGACGTCGTTGCCGGAGAAGATCTTTCCGCGCAACGCGACGCGAGACGACGACGGTGTGCTGTCCGTCGCCGGCGTGAAGGTCACCGACCTCGCTGCCGAGTACGGCACGCCGCTCTTCGTCATCGACGAGGACGATTTCCGCTCGCGCTGCCGGGACATGGCGGCCGCGTTCGGCGCCCCCGAGCGAGTTCACTACGCGTCCAAGGCGTTCCTGTGCGGAGAGATCGCTCGCTGGGTGGCCGACGAAGGCCTCTCGCTCGACGTGTGCTCCGGCGGCGAGCTGGCGATCGCGCTGCACGCCGGCTTCCCCGCGGATCGAATTGCCATGCACGGCAACAACAAATCCCGTGCCGAGCTCGAAGCCGGCGTCCGCGCGGGCGTCGAGCACGTGGTGCTGGACTCGATGACCGAGATCGACCGTCTCGACCAGGTCGCCGGTGAACTCGGGTCCGTGCAGGACGTTCTGATTCGCATCACAGTGGGCGTCGAGGCCCACACCCACGAGTTCATCGCCACCGCCCACGAGGATCAGAAGTTCGGATTCTCGCTTGCGGACGGTTCTGCGCTCGCTGCCGTGCGTCGGGTGTTCGAGACCGACAATCTGCGACTCGTCGGTCTGCACAGCCACATCGGGTCGCAGATCTTCGAGGTCGACGGGTTCGAACTCGCCGCCCACCGCGTGATCGGACTCCTCCGCGACGTCGTGGCCGAGTTCGGGGTCGACAAGACCTCGCAGATCTCGGTGGTCGATCTCGGTGGCGGCATGGGCATCCACTACGTGCCCGGCGACGATCCGCCTCCGGTGGACGAGCTGGCGGCGAAGTTGACGAACATCGTCGAGACCGAGTCCGCCGCAGCGGGTTTGCCGACACCGACTCTCGCGGTCGAGCCCGGACGGGCCATCGCCGGACCCGGAACGGTGACGCTGTACGAGGTGGGAACGGTCAAGGACGTCACGGTCGGGTCCACACTGACGCGTCGCTACATCAGCGTCGACGGCGGTATGAGCGACAACATTCGTACCTCGCTCTATCAGGCCGAGTACGTCGGACGTCTGGTCTCGCGTGACTCCGACGCCGAGCCGGTGCTGGCGCGAATCGTCGGAAAGCATTGCGAGAGTGGCGACATCGTGATTCGTGATACGTGGCAGCCGGCCGACCTCGGTCCCGGGGACCTGTTCGCCGTGGCCGCCACCGGCGCCTACTGCTATTCCATGTCGAGCCGCTACAACCTGCTGCCGCGCCCCGCGGTGGTGGCTGTGCGGGCCGGCGAAGCGCGACTCGTGCTCCGCCGAGAAACCTTCGACGATCTTCTCAGCCTGGAGGTAAGCAAGTGAGCGCACCGTCGGTACACCCCATCGGGGTCGCCGTTCTCGGTCTCGGCAACGTCGGCACCGAGGTGGTCCGCATAATCCAGGAGAACGCGGGCGACCTGGAAGCACGCGTCGGTGCTCCGATCGTGCTGCGCGGCATCGCCGTTCGCACGCTGGGGGACCGCGGCGTGTCCGAGGATCTGCTGACCACCGATCCGCACGCGCTGGTCGCTCGCGACGACGTCGACATCGTCGTCGAGGTCTTCGGCGGCATCGAGCCGGCGAAGGAGCTGATGCTCAGTGCGTTGAACGCCGGCAAGTCGGTGGTCACCGCCAACAAGGCACTGCTGGCCGAGTACACCGGTGAGCTCGCCGAAGCGGCCGAGAACCACCGCGCGGACCTGTATTTCGAGGCGGCTGTCGCCGGAGCGATTCCGGTTGTTCGTCCGCTCATGCAGTCCCTGGCGGGAGATCGAGTCGACCGGGTCATCGGCATCGTCAACGGCACCACGAACTTCATTCTGTCCGCGATGGATTCGACCGGAGCAGACTACTCGGAGACCCTGGCCGAGGCGGGCCGACTCGGTTACGCCGAGGCCGATCCCACCGCCGACGTCGAAGGGTTCGACGCCGCAGCGAAGGCCGCCATCCTCGCCTCGTTGGCGTTCCACACCCGCGTGACGGCCGCCGACGTGTACCGCGAGGGCATCTCGTCCATCACCGCCGACGACCTGGCCACCGCTCGTGCGCTCGACTGCACCGTCAAGCTCCTCGCGCTGTGCGAACGTGTGGTCGATCAGGACGGCAAGGAAAGCATCTCCGTTCGCGTCTATCCCGCCCTGGTGCCGCTCTCGCACCCCCTGGCGTCGGTGAACGGTGCGTTCAACGCCGTCGTCGTCGAGGCGAAGGCGGCCGGCCGGCTGATGTTCTACGGTCAGGGCGCCGGCGGTGCTCCCACCGCGTCCGCGGTCATGGGCGATCTGGTGATGGCGGCGCGCAACAAGGTGTTCGGCGGCCGCGGTCCGGCCGATTCGACCTACGCCAAGCTCCCCATCGCGCCGATGGGCGACACGCCCACGCGGTACCACGTCAACATGCAGGTCTCCGACCGTGCCGGCGTGTTGTCCGCTGTCGCAGCCGAATTCGCCAAGTTCGACGTCAGCATCTCCACGGTGCGGCAGGAGGGTGCCGGTGAACACGCCCGCCTCGTCGTCGTGACGCACCGCGCCACCGATTCCGCCCTGGCGGCCACCGTGAAGTCCTTGTCGGGCCTCGAGTTCGTCAACGACGTCACCAGCGTTCTCCGATTGGAAGGCACTTCCGAATGACGACCACCACGCAGCCCGTACACACCCCGTGGCCTGGGTTGATCGCCGCCTACCGCGATCGTCTCGCCATCGGTTCCAACTGGACCCCGATCACGTTGCGCGAGGGCGGAACTCCGCTTCTCCCCGCCGAGCGGCTGTCCGAGCTGACCGGGTGCGAGGTGCACGTCAAGGTCGAAGGCCTCAACCCGACGGGGTCGTTCAAGGACCGCGGCATGACCATGGCGGTCACCGATGCGCTTGCTCGTGGGCAGCGCGCCGTGCTGTGCGCCTCCACCGGAAACACCTCGGCCTCGGCTGCGGCGTACGCGGCCAAGGCGGGCATGACCTGTGCGGTGTTGATTCCGCAGGGCAAGATCGCGATGGGCAAGCTGGCGCAGGCGCTCATGCACGGCGCCAGGATCATTCAGGTCGAAGGCAACTTCGACGACTGCCTGGAACTCGCCCGCAAGACCACCGCGGAGTTCCCCACCATCGGGCTCGTCAACTCGGTCAACCCGGTGCGCATCGACGGTCAGAAGACCGCCGCCTTCGAGATCTGCGACGCGCTCGGCGACGCCCCGGACGTCCACGTCCTCCCGGTCGGCAACGCCGGCAACATCACCGCCTACTGGCGCGGATACAGCGAGTACTACACCGACGGACTCACCACACGCCGTCCGCGAATGCTCGGCGTTCAGGCGGCCGGTGCGGCACCTCTGGTGCACGGTGCGCCCGTGAAGAACCCGGACACGATCGCGACGGCGATTCGGATCGGTTCGCCCGCCTCGTGGAACGGCGCAATGACCGCCAAGGAAGAGTCCGGCGGCGCGTTCCGGGCCGCGACGGACGACGAGATCCTCGAGGCGTACCGGTTGCTCGCGTCGACCGAAGGTATCTTCGTCGAACCTGCGTCCGCGGCATCGATCGCCGGCCTGATCGCGGCGAGCCGAGAAGGATGGCTCGACCGTGGACTCAAGGTCGTGTGCACGGTCACCGGCAACGGTCTCAAGGATTCGGACACCGCACTGCTCGGAATGACCGAGGTGCAGCCGATCCCGGTCGATCCCGTTGCAGTGGCGTCGGCACTCGAACTGGCCTGACGACGGCGACGATGACTGCGACACTGCCCACCGGACTGTCCGCGCGAGCGCGCGTGCCGGCGTCGAGTGCCAACCTCGGTCCCGGATTCGACTGTCTCGGAATGGCTTTGGGGCTCTACGACGAGATCGTCGTGACCGTCGCCGCATCCGGGTTGGACATCCGAGTCGAGGGCGAAGGCGCCGACGACGTTCCCTGGGGCCCATCGCATCTCGTCGTGCGCGCCATCGAACGTGGCCTCGAGTCCGCGGGCGTGTGGGCGGACGGTCTTTCTGTGGTGTGTCACAACTCCATTCCCCACTCGCGCGGTCTCGGGTCGTCGGCGTCCGCCGTGGTCGGTGGGTTGGCAGCGGCAAACGCGCTGGCCGCCAAGATGAGTGCCGAGCTCGAGCTGAGTGCGGCGCAGATGGTGCAACTGGCCTCGGAGTTCGAGGGTCACCCCGACAACGCGTCGGCGAGCGTCCTCGGGGGAGCGGTGGTGTCCTGGAGTGAAGAGGCCGGCCCGCCGGAAGGTCCCCGCACCTTCGCGGCGACGCGACTCGAAGTGCACCCGGACGTCCGCGCCACCGTGTTCATCCCGCGGGAACGATCCTCGACCGTGCACACGCGCGGGCTGCTTCCCGAATTGGTGCCACACCGCGACGCGGCTTTCAACGCGGGACGAACAGGTCTCGCGGTCGTGGCCCTGACGTCGCACCCGGAACTGCTGATGGCGGCCACCGAAGACCGGCTGCATCAGCCGTACCGCGCCTCTGCACTGCCTCTGACCACGCGTTGGGTGCGCGAAATTCGCAGCCGGGGTTTCGCGGCCACCGTGTCCGGAGCGGGCCCCACCGTCCTTGCCCTGAGCACCGAGCCGCTGCCGCACGACCTGGTCGAATCGGCGCGGGACGAGGGAATGAAAGTCCTCGAGTTGGACGTTGCAGAGGGCGTAGCGGTCGACTGAGCGCGGCGCGCGCAGGTCGGTTCTTGCCCGCGCCGAGGTGTGCGGCTATTCTGGCAATCGTCCGCACATCGTGCGCATCTGGCGCCGGTCTTCACACAGGGCGAAATTCTATTCGTAGCCTCCCCCTGGTTCTCTACTGAGACCGATTCTGCAACCGACGCGAACGAACACGGCACAACCGGGTTCGAAATGACTCGAACCTCGGGACGAACCCTCGCTTTGGCGCACAGTGCGCGCGAGGGAAGGAAAGGACCTCCGTGACCGATACGGACCTCATTGCTGTTCCCGATTCCACCTCGGCTCCCCGCGCAGCCTCTCGTCGCGGTGCGGGTCTGTCGTCGATGGTGTTGACCGAGCTGCGGAGCCTCGCCACCGAGCTGGGCATCAAGGGTGTCTCCGGGATGCGCAAGGGCGCGCTCGTCGAGGCCATCGAATCGCGCCAGGTGCCGCCGCCGCGCCGCGAGAGCGCTCCGGCGCAGGAGCCAGCTGCCGCTGCGGCACCCGCAGCCGAGACGACGCAGGCGTCTCCGTCGGACGACGCCGATTCCGCAGGGCCTCGTCGCACCCGAGCACGCCGCGGTGCGACCCGCCGTGCCGGCGCTGCCGATTCGGAAGCCGGTTCTGCCGCGCCCTCCACGCAGGACGCACCGGCTACCGCCGAGACCGCACCGGCCGCGCCGACCGAATCTGCGCCCGCCGAGGCGGCGCCCACCGAATCTGCGCCCACCGAATCTGCTCCCACCGAATCTGCGCCCACCGAGGAACGCACCGGTGGCAACGGACAGGGTCAGTCGGACCGCCAGGGCGGAAACGACCGACCGCGTCGCGAGCGTCAGAACAACAACGATCGCCAGGGCAACGGCGAGCGTCAGAACAACAACGATCGCCAGGGAAACAACGATCGTCAGAACAACAGCGACCGCCAGGGCAACGGCGACCGCCAGGGCACCAACGATCGTCAGAACAACGGCGACCGCCAGCCGCGCAACGATCGCAACAACGACCGAAACAACAACGATCGCAACAACAACGACCGGCAGAACAACGGTCCGCGCGACGACAATCGTCAGCAGGACGACGAGGGAGACGGTCGGGGCAGGCGGGGCCGCAGGTTCCGTGAGCGTCGTCGTGGACGCGACCGCGACGGTGCCCCCGACGGCAACCAGCGCGAGCCGGAGATCCGGGAAGACGACGTTCTGCAGCCGGTTGCCGGCATCCTCGACGTGCTCGACAACTATGCGTTCGTGCGGACGTCCGGGTACCTCGCCGGACCCAACGACGTGTACGTGTCCATGAACCTCGTCCGCCGCAACGGATTGCGTCGTGGTGACGCCATCACCGGTGCGGTCAAGGTGGCCAAGGACGGCGGCGATCAGGGCAACTCGCGGCAGAAGTTCAACCCGCTGGTTCGCCTCGACACCGTCAACGGTGCCGAGCCCGACGCAGCCCGGAAGCGGCCCGAGTTCAACAAGCTCACGCCGCTCTACCCGAACCAGCGTCTGCGCCTCGAGACCACGCCGAACATCCTGACCACGCGCATCATCGACCTGGTCATGCCCATCGGTAAGGGTCAGCGTGCGCTGATCGTCAGCCCGCCCAAGGCCGGTAAGACGAGCGTGCTGCAGGCCATCGCCAACGCGATCGCCGTGAACAACCCCGAGTGCTATCTGATGGTCATCCTCGTCGACGAGCGACCCGAAGAAGTCACGGACATGCAGCGCAGCGTGAAGGGTGAGGTCATCGCCTCGACCTTCGACCGGCCGCCGGGCGATCACACGTCCGTCGCGGAGCTCGCCATCGAGCGCGCGAAGCGTCTGGTCGAGGACGGCCGCGACGTCGTCGTGTTGCTCGACTCGATCACGCGTCTGGGCCGTGCGTACAACAACAGCTCGCCCGCATCGGGCCGCATCCTCTCCGGTGGTGTCGATTCGACTGCGCTGTACCCGCCGAAACGTTTCCTCGGTGCCGCTCGCAACATCGAGCACGGTGGATCGCTGACGATCATCGCGACGGCCATGGTCGAAACCGGGTCGACCGGTGACACCGTGATCTTCGAGGAGTTCAAGGGCACGGGTAACGCCGAGCTCAAGCTCGATCGCAAGATCGCCGAGCGTCGCGTGTTCCCCGCGGTCGACATCAACCCGTCCAGCACCCGCCACGACGAGTTGCTGCTCAGCCCCGACGAGGCAGCTGTGGTGCACAAGCTCCGGCGCGTGCTCTCCGGTCTCGACTCGCATCAGGCCATCGACCTGCTGGTGGACCGTCTGAAGAAGAGCAAGAACAACATCGAGTTCCTCATGGAGGTCTCGAAGACGGCGCCGGGCGGGAACGACAACTAGTTCGCTTCGCCGAGAGTGGAGCATTCGTCCCGCCGGCCGGGACGAATGCTCCACTCTTGTCGTTGCACGGACCGGATCGAAGGTGCCCCGGCTTCTCGCACCCCGAATCGGCGGTGCCCGACGCAATTCCGGGCTGTCCGACCACCGAGGAATAGATCGAACTGCCGCCCGGTTGTGAGGATTACCAGCTCAGAGAGCCCATCTGGCATACTGAGCGGCTGAGTCCGGTTCCGGTTCACGTCCTCGATTGGCGAGGTCGACCCGGCGACCATGAAAGGGACACCCATGAAGGCAGGAATCCACCCGAGCTACAACGCGACGACCGTCGTGTGTGGTTGCGGAAATACTTTCGAGACGCACAGCACGTCCACGGCCGGACGCATCAACGTCGAGGTCTGCTCGCAGTGCCACCCGTTCTACACGGGTAAGCAGAAGATCCTCGACACCGGCGGCCGCGTTGCTCGCTTCGAGGCTCGCTACGGCAAGCGCGCCGGCAAGAAGGCCGACGCAGACAGCTAGCTTCTCCACAGACGCCCGTCCTGAGCTCCGCGCTCGGGGCGGGCGTCTGTTCTTTCTCCACGACATGTTCATCACCGACGACTGGGAGCACGAACATGGCACGCACCACCTCCCCGTCCGCCATCGACGACATCCTGGCGGAGCACGAGGGGCTCGAGCGCGAGCTCGCCGACCCGGCTCTGCACAACGACCCGGCCGCTGCCCGCCGCGCCGGCAAGCGCTTCGCCCAGCTCGCCCCCATCATGAGCGTCCACGCCAAGCTGTCCGCTGCGCGAGACGACCTCGAAGCCGCGCGCGAACTGGCTGCTGACGATTCGAGCTTCGCCGCGGAAATCCCGGCCCTCGAAGCCACTGTCCTCGAACTCGACACGGCTCTGACCGATCTGCTCGCACCACGTGATCCGCACGACTCGGAAGACATCGTGATGGAGGTCAAATCCGGTGAGGGCGGCGAGGAGTCGGCGTTGTTCGCATCCGACCTCGCTCGCATGTACGTCCGGTACGCGGAGCGCCGCGGCTGGAAGGTCGAGATCCTTGACGCCACCGTGTCCGATCTCGGTGGATACAAGGACGCCACGCTGTCCATCAAGTCCAAAGGTGATGCGGCGGACGGTGTCTGGGCTAGGCTCAAATTCGAGGGCGGTGTGCACCGCGTCCAGCGTGTGCCCGTCACCGAGTCGCAGGGACGCGTACACACCTCGGCCGCAGGCATTCTCGTCTACCCCGAGCCCGAGGAGGTCGAGGACGTCCAGATCGACGAGGGCGACCTGCGGATCGACGTCTACCGCTCGTCCGGCAAGGGTGGGCAGGGCGTCAACACCACCGACTCGGCGGTACGCATCACGCACCTCCCCACCGGCATCGTCGTCACCTGCCAGAACGAACGCTCGCAACTGCAGAACAAGGCCCGCGCCATGGTGGTGCTCGCCGCGCGTCTGCAGGCTGCTGCCGAGGAAGCTGCAGACCAGGAGGCCGCCGCCGGTCGCGCCAGTCAGGTCCGCACGGTCGACCGTTCCGAGCGCATCCGCACCTACAACTTTCCCGAGAACCGCATCACCGATCACCGGATCGGGTTCAAGTCCCACAACCTCGACGCCGTTCTCGACGGCGAGCTCGATCCGTTGCTCGACGCCCTCGCCGCAGCCGATCGTGCGGCCCGGCTGCAAGCGGAGTGACCTGCGTAAGCTGACCGTCATGGCACAGCAGTTGACTCCGGACGGTCGGCGTTCCGTCGATTCGATTGCGCAGCGATACGGCATTTCCACCGGGGCGGTCGAGACCATGCTGGTCGCGGTCAACATCGGTGGCGGCACCATGGCGCAGTTCAACGTCGCCGAGCTGGGCGGCGGTGGTCAGTGGATGCGCGGCGGAATGACCATGGTGGGCAACATGTTCGATCACGGGCTGAAGCAGCGCGTGGACAATCTGTGCAACGAGCTGTCCAATCTCCTCGCGTCGATGCAGGTGTTCGCGGTGGTTCCGGGGGCCTCGGGTGGTCGCGGAAACAACTGGTGGCCTGCCGAGTTGGGCACACCCAGCTCGAGCGGCGGCCAGAACGACACCCGGTACGCCGTCTTCCCACAGGTCAAGCGTCTCGCGATCCAGTACGGCGGATCGGTCACCGTGTACGACACCCTCGATTACTCGATCGGCGGTGTGTCGCAGCAGCAGGGCAACGGGCCGCAGTCACTGCTGTTCTCGAGCCAGAAGGGGCAGATCCCGGTGACCAGCCTCCCTCAGGTTCGCACCGACGCCGACGGCCGAGCAGAGCCGACGGTTCAGCAGGCGCCCGAGTCGGTTCCGTCGCCGCCGCAGCACCGCACCGATGCGGACCTGAGCTGGAACCGGCAGCCCGAACAGGCACCGCCCATGTCCGCAACTCCGCAGTCCGCAACTGCGCAGACACAGTCCCCACTGTCGGGAGGCTCCGGCTCGAACGACGTGATCGCGTCCATCGAGGCCCTCGCCGGGTTGCACGCACGAGGAATCCTGACCGACGACGAGTTCTCGGCCAAGAAAGCGGAACTACTCGGGAGGTTGTAGAGGTGACCAGAGTTCCGCTTCGCATCGCGATCGTCGAGGCAACCGCCACGCTCACTGAGGCGGGTGTCGGGAGCCCACGGGCCGACGCAGAAGTTCTCGCATCGCACATCGTGGGCGTGCCGCGGACGCGACTCGGGCTCGTCCCGCTCGTGGAACCCGAGGTGCTCGACGCGTACCGCCAGATGGTCGCGCAGCGCGCCAAGCGAATTCCGTTGCAGTACATCATCGGAACGTCCTCGCTCGGTGAGATCGACGTCGAGGTCGGGCCTGGAGTGTTCGTGCCCAGGCCCGAAACCGAACTGCTCCTCGCGTGGGCTCTCGCGTTCCTGGAGAACGTCGACCGGCATCCGCCGGTCGTGCTGGACCTCTGCACGGGGTCGGGCGCCCTCGCCCTGGCGATTGCGCACGCTCGACCAGACGCGGTGGTGCACGCAGTCGAACTCGAACACCACGCGCTGGCCTGGGCGAGGCGCAACGCCGATCTGCTCGCGACACAAGGCGATACGCCGATTCACCTCCATCACGGGGACGTCACCGACCGCACTCTGCTGAACCAGCTGGACGGCACTGTCGACGTGGTCGTCGCCAATCCGCCCTACATTCCCGAAGGCGCGGTACTCGAGCCCGAGGTCGCCGACCACGACCCGCGCACCGCACTGTTCGCGGGTTCGGACGGCCTGTCGGTCATCAAGCCGATGGTCGCCAACGTGGCCCGGTGGTTGCGTGTCGGGGGAGGGGTCGGGGTGGAGCACGACGATTCCAACGGCGCCGGTGTGGTCGAATCCTTCACCGAGCGAGCGGTTTTCACAGATGTCACCGAGCACGTAGACCTTGCGGGGAGGCCGCGATTCGTCGTCGCTCGCCGGACCGTTCGCACCGAGTGAGAGGATGATCCCGTGTCCACTGTTTACGACTGTTCCGACGTCGATTCACGCGCTGCAGGACTGGACGCCGCTCGGCGCGCCCTCTCCTCCGGCCGGCTCGTGGTCATGCCCACCGACACCGTCTACGGTGTCGCGGCCGACGCCTTCGACAGCAATACCGTCAGCGACCTACTGCGAGCGAAGGGTCGGGGCCGGGACATGCCGGTCCCCGTCCTGGTCGGTTCCTGGAACACGATCGACGGTCTTGTCCTGGGTGTTCGCTCTGCTGCGCGCGACCTGATTCAGGCGTTCTGGCCCGGCGCGCTGAGCCTCGTCGTGCATCAGGCGCCGTCGCTCGCGTGGGACCTCGGAGACGCCCGCGGAACCGTGATGCTGCGGATGCCGCTCCATCCGGTGGCGATCGAATTGCTGCGCGCCGTCGGCCCGCTGGCGGTGTCGAGCGCCAACATCTCCGGCAAACCGCCGGCCGTGACGGTCACGGAGGCGAAGGAGCAGCTGGGCGGGTCGGCCGCCGTCTACCTCGACGGGGGCCCGGCGAAACACGCTCTCGCATCGACGATCGTCGACCTCACCGGGGACACCCCGCGCATACTTCGTGTCGGGGCAGTCACGGCGAAAGACATCGCCGAGGTGCTCGGTGTGACCGAAGACAGTCTCGTCGACCGATAAGGACGTCCGTCATGGCAGCGCAGTTCTGGGGTCCCGACTGGAACGAGTTGGCGACCACCGACCCCGAGATCGCCGACGTCGTGCAATCGGAACTCGGCCGTCTGCGCGGCGGCCTGCAGCTGATCGCGAGCGAGAACCTCACAAGCCCGGCGGTGTTGGCGGCACTGGGGTCGGTGCTGAGCAACAAGTACGCCGAGGGCTACCCCGGGCGCCGCTACTACGGGGGCTGCGAGTTCGTCGATCGGGCCGAGACTCTGGCGATCGAGCGTGCGAAAGCGCTGTTCGGTGCGGAACACGCAAACGTGCAGCCGCACTCCGGTGCCAACGCCAACCTGGCCGTCTACTCGGCGTTCGCGCAGCCGGGCGATTCCGTCCTCGCGATGAGCCTCCCGCACGGGGGACATCTGACACATGGTTCGAGGGTCAGCTTCTCCGGTCGATGGTTCACACCGGTGCCGTACCACGTCGACAAGCGCACCGAGCTGATCGACTACGACGAAGTGCGGGACCTGGCTTTGCTTCATCGTCCGAAGATCATCGTCGCGGGCGCAACCGCCTACCCGCGGACCATCGACTTCGCCGCGTTCCGGTCCATCGCCGACGAGGTCAACGCAATTCTGTGGGTCGACGCGGCCCACTTCATCGGTCTGGTGGCGGGAGGTGCGATCGAATCGCCGGTTCCCTACGCCGACGTCGTGTCCGCCACCACGCACAAAGTTCTGCGAGGTCCGCGCGGCGGCATGTTGCTCAGCCGTGCCGAGCACGCCACTGCGCTCGACAAGGCCGTCTTCCCGTTCACGCAGGGTGGCCCGTTCATGCACGCCATCGCCGCCAAAGCGGTGGCGTTCCGAGAGGCGGCGACGCCCGAGTACCGCACCTATGCACGCTCGGTGGTGGAGAACGCGGCGGCGCTCACCGAGGCGCTCGAGTCGGAGGGCATGCGTGCGGTGTCGGGCGGTACCGACACCCATCTCGCGTTGATCGACATCGGCAAGACCGGTGTGTCCGGCGCCGAGGCCGAGTCTCGTTGTGGCGCAGCGGGAGTCACGCTGAACAAGAACTCGATTCCGTTCGATCCTGCCCCGCCTGCCGTCACGTCCGGTATTCGCGTCGGATCGGCATCGGTGACCACGCAGGGATTCGTCAGGTCGGACATGGCCACCATCGGTTCGCTGATCGGTCGGGCAGTCGCGGCAGATCCGGCCACCGACGCCGGCCGAAAGACCCTCGAGCAGCTCTCGAAGGAGACCGCCGAGTTCGTGTCGAGCAAGCCTGCCTACCCGCGGGCCTGACCGCGTCCGAAGGTAGCGTCTGAGCCGTGCTTGCCCACTCCGCGACCTCTCTGCTGGCCCAGTCCAGTGGTCGAGGGGCGGGCGTCCCCATTCGCGAGTTGCTGCTGGTGATGTTGACCGCAGCCGTCGTGACCTTCTTCGCAACCGGTGGAATCAGGCTCCTCGCTCTCCGATTCGGCGCCGTTGCCGTGCCGCGCGAGCGCGACGTCCACGTCACGCCCACACCTCGCCTCGGCGGTATCGGCATCTATCTCGGACTGCTCGTCGCGCTGTTGTTCGCGCAGCAGTTGCCGGCACTGACGCGCGGGTTCGAGTTCACCAAGGAAGTACCCGCGGCGCTGGTCGCGGGCGTGATCATCATGCTCGTCGGGGTGGTCGACGATCGGTGGGGCCTCGACGCCCTGACCAAGTTCGTCGGCCAGGTCACCGCGTCCGGTGTTCTGGTGTTGATGGGGGTGAGTTGGTACCTGCTGTTCGTTCCCTGGGGCGGAGGCCAGACCATCATTCTCGACCAACTTCAGGCGGGCCTCGTCACGGTGATGATCACCTTGGTGATGGTCAACGCGATGAACTTCGTCGACGGCCTGGACGGGCTCGCGGCCGGCCTCGGACTCATTGCTGCCGTCGCGATCTGCATCTTCTCGATCGGCCTGCTCCACCAACAGGGTGGTGACGTCAGCGCCTACCCGCCGGCGATGATCGCTGCCGCTCTCGCGGGCGCGTGCCTCGGATTTCTCCCGCACAACTTTCAACCCGCACGCATCTTCATGGGCGACTCGGGCTCGATGGTGATCGGACTGATGCTGGCCACGGTCTCGACCAGTGCGTCGGGCCGCATCAGCCTGAATGCCTACGGCACCCGCGACCTGCTGGGCCTGCTCACCCCGTTGCTCATCGTCGGGGCCGTGATGTTCATCCCGATGCTCGACCTCCTGCTGGCCGTCGTGCGACGCACTCGCGCGGGGCGCAGTCCCTTCAGCCCGGACAAGATGCATCTGCATCACCGGTTGCTTCAGATCGGGCACTCGCACCGGCGCGTGGTGCTTCTCATCTACTTGTGGGTCGGCGTGCTGGCCTTCGGGGCGGTGGGCGCCGCCCTGATCGACCGGCGCGTGGTGGTCCTCGTGTTCGCCGGCGGACTCGTGTTCGCGCTGGTCGCGACGGTGGTGCCCAGCTTGAGTGAGGAACGGCGTCACCGTTAGGCGGTAGGGTCGCTTCCCGTGAGTTTCACACCGCAGCCGATTCCGGCGCCCACTGCTCCCTTACGAGCCGCCGTTCGATACGGCGCGATCGCGCTGGCGGTGCTCGCCGTGGCGTCCGCCGTGATCGCGTATCTCGTCCAGGGATTGCCGGGATTGTGGGGCGCGCTCATCGGAGCCGGGCTGGGCGGCGCGTTCATTCTGCTGACGTCGGTGTCCGTTCTGTTCTCGGCCCGGCTGTCGCCTACCAGCCTCGGCGCCGTGCTGCTGGGCGGGTGGATCGCGAAGATGCTCGTCGCGGTCGTGGTGCTCGGCGTGCTGAACGGAATGACCTTCTATCACCGGAGCACGCTGGGCATCGTGGTCCTGGCTGCATTGGTGATCGTGCTCGGTGCGGAGACTTTCGGTGTCCTCAGATCCAGAACGCCGTACGTCGACTCGAAGGATGAATCCGACGGTCAGTAGTACGACATTGTGTAGTAGTGTGAAGCCCGTTACGACCCAGTTAAGCTTCGGCCCAAACTGGTTGCTAAAGTTTCGTTCAAGCGAGAAGGAAGCGGACGAATTGGGCGCTTTGTCCAGATCGTCGACCGTTTCGCTGACTACATCACCACATTTCAACCGAGTCGACGACAGTCGCCGACCTTCGGCAGGCGCAGTGAGATCCCATGGCTCTCGTGCGACTGACGACCACGCGAGACGTCCTCGTCGACCAGCAACATTGTCGTTGTCCGCTCGAACCGTGGATGCACTCGATCCACGGCCCGAACACGGGAGAGACCGCTGAGCGTCACCAATCTGGCCGCGGAGTTCAGCCCGCCGTCACTAGCCGACTTCTTCCCTCCGGCCGTGTTGTTCGAGGGGACGCCGTTCGAGCTGGATCGTCTGATGCTCGTCCGCATCCTGATGACGGTCGTTCTCATCGCCTTCTTCGCTCTCGCGATGCGCAGCCCCAAGATCGTCCCTCGCGGAATTCAGAACCTGGGTGAGATCGCGCTGACCTTCGTCAAGGAGCAGATCGCCGACGAGGTGTTGGGCAAGGAGATGGGCAAGAAGTATCTGCCCATCCTCGCGACCATCTTCTTCACCGTTCTGTTCCTGAACTTCTCGGGTGTGATCCCGTTCCTGAACATCTCGTCGAACGCCCGCGTCGGCATGCCGATCGTTCTCGCTGCCGTGGCGTACATCGTCTTCAACTACGTGGGCATCAAGAAGTACGGGTTCACGAAGTACATGAAGTCGTCGGTGGTCGTTCCGAACGTCCCGATCGCACTGCACTTCCTGCTGATTCCGATCGAGTTCGTCTCGACGTTCATCCTGCGCCCGTTCACCCTGACGGTGCGACTCATGGCCAACATGCTCGCCGGCCACATCATGCTTGTTCTGTTCTTCAGCGCGACGCAGTTCTTCTTCTTCGAAGCAGAGACGCCGCTGCAGGGGTTCGGAATCTTCTCGCTCATCGCCGGGTTCGGGTTCACGCTCTTCGAGCTCCTGGTGATCTTCCTGCAGGCGTACGTCTTCGCACTGCTCACTGCCGTGTACATCGACCTCGCTGCGCACGCCGATTCACACTGACCGCTCCACCTGGAACACCTGACCCGCGCCCGACCGGTCGTGGGCAACAGAAAGGGAACAGATCAACATGAGCCTCACCTACCTGGCACAGGAAGCCACCGAAGTCACCGGTGCCGGCTACGGCGCCATCGGCTACGGCCTCGCGGCCATCGGCCCCGGCATCGGCGTGGGCATCGTCGTCGGTAAGGCCATCGAGGGCATCGCGCGTCAGCCCGAGCTCGCCGGCCAGATCCGTACCAACATGTTCCTCGGCATCGCGTTCACCGAGGCGCTCGCGCTGATCGGCCTCGTCGCCGGCTTCATCTTCTGATCATGTCGACAACTGCGGTACTCGCGGCCACAGAGGGCGAGAAGATCAACCCTCTCGTTCCCGCGACCTACGACATCGTCTGGTCCGCGGTCTGTGTCGTCGTCATCGGCTTCTTCTTCTGGAAGTACGTGCTCCCGCGTTTCCAGACGGTCTTGGCCGAGCGCACCGACAAGATCGAAGGCGGCATCAAGCGAGCCGAAGAGGCTCAGGCCGAGGCGAAGGAAGCGCTCGAGCAGTACCGCGCTCAGCTCGCCGAAGCACGCCAGGAAGCCGCCAAGATTCGCGAGGACGCACGTTCGCAAGGACAGCAGATTCTCGCCGACATGAAGGTCAGCGCCCAGGAAGAGAGCGACCGCATCGTCGCGTCGGGACACCAGCAGCTTGCAGCACAGCGCCAGCAGATCGTGGCCGAGCTGCGTAGCGAACTGGGTCGCACCGCCGTCGATCTCGCGGAGAAGGTCATCGGAGAGCAGCTGTCCGACGACGTCAAGCGGGCCGGAAGCATCGACCGGTTCCTCGACGAGCTCGACTCCGTCGGCGCAGATTCCGGAAAGTGAGCACCATGTACGCAGCGAGTCGCGAAGCGCTTTCCGAAGCGCGTGAGGCGCTCGGCAGCGCTCTCGACTCCGCGTCCGCGGGCGAGGCAACCGCCGCCGCCGCGCAGACCGGCGCCGAGTTGTTCTCCGTCGTGTCCGTTCTGGACACGCAGCGGTCGCTGCGCAACGCACTGGCCGACGCCTCGGCGTCGCCCGAAGCCCGAACCGGGTTGGCGGACAAGCTGTTCGGCGGCAAGGTCGGCGATCCGACCCTGGCCGTCCTGCGCGTCGCCGCCGCTCGCGGGTGGTCCGTCCCGCGGGACATGACCGACTCGCTGGTGCGTCTCGGGCAGGAGTCCCTGCTGCGGGCAGCCGACGATCAGGATCAACTCGACACCGTCGAGGACGAACTGTTTCGCCTCGGCCGGATCGTGGCGGGCAACCCGGCACTGGAGCAGGCACTGTCGGACCGGTCGAAGCCGGCTTCCGCAGTGCAGGAACTGATGTCGAAGTTGCTCTACGGCAAGGTCACCGCCATCACCGAGGCCCTGGCCAAGCAGGCCGTCGGACGCCTTCGCGGCGCACCGGCGGACGCCATCGACGCGCTGTCGCACCTTGCAGCAGATCGACGGCAGAAAGCTGTCGCACTCGTGCGCAGCGCTACCGAGCTGACGACCGAGCAGGTGAATCGGCTCGGAACGACGCTGGAAGGCATCTACGGCAAGCCCGTGACCGTCCACGTCGAGATCGATCGGGAATTGCTGAGCGGGCTCGTTGTCCGTGTCGGCGACGAAGTCATCGACGGCAGTGGCGCAGGCCGACTTGCGGCCCTTCGCAAGACGCTCAAGTAATTCTTCAGTCAACCTAGACAGTGAGAGCAGGAACAACATGGCGGAGCTGACGATCTCCTCCGACGAGATCCGTAGTGCTATCGAGACCTACACCGCGAACTACTCGCCGGAATCCTCCCGCGAAGAGGTCGGCACGGTGTCGGACACCAGTGACGGCATCGCGCACGTCGCCGGATTGCCGTCGGCGATGTCGAACGAGTTGCTCGAGTTCAAGGGCGGCGTGCAGGGCGTGGCCCTGAACCTCGACGCCACCTCCATCGGTGCCGTCATCCTCGGCGACTACGAGCACATCGAAGAGGGCCAGGAAGTTCGGCGCACCGGCGAGGTTCTCTCCGTGCCCGTCGGCGACAAGTTCCTCGGTCGCGTCATCGACCCGCTCGGTGCGCCCATCGACGGCCTCGGCGACATCGAGTCCGACGAGCAGCGCGTCCTCGAGCTTCAGGCCGCGTCCGTGCTCGAGCGTCAGCCCGTCGAGGAGCCCCTCGCCACCGGCATCACGGCCATCGACGCGCTCACGGCCATCGGCCGCGGACAGCGTCAGTTGATCATCGGCGACCGCAAGACCGGCAAGACCGCGGTCTGCGTCGACGCCATCATCAACCAGAAGGCCAACTGGGAAAGCGGCGACGAGAACAAGCAGGTTCGCTGCATCTACGTCGCCATCGGTCAGAAGGGCTCCACGATCGCCGGAGTCAAGACCGCTCTCGACGAGCACGGCGCCATGGAGTACACCACCATCGTGGCCGCTCCCGCGTCCGACTCGGCCGGCTTCAAGTGGCTCGCCCCGTACACCGGCTCGGCACTCGGCCAGCACTGGATGTACCAGGGCAAGCACGTTCTGATCGTGTTCGACGATCTGACCAAGCAGGCCGAGGCATACCGCACCATCTCGCTGCTTCTGCGTCGCCCGCCGGGCCGTGAGGCGTACCCGGGTGACGTCTTCTACCTGCACTCGCGTCTGCTCGAGCGGTGCGCAAAGCTCTCCGACGAGCTCGGTGGCGGCTCGATGACCGGTCTTCCGATCATCGAGACCAAGGCCAACGACATCTCGGCGTTCATCCCGACCAACGTCATCTCGATCACCGACGGTCAGGTGTTCCTCGAGTCCGACCTGTTCAACAAAGGCGTTCGCCCCGCGATCAACGTCGGTACCTCGGTCTCGCGCGTCGGTGGCGCGGCGCAGACCAAGGGCCTGAAGAAGGTCGCCGGATCGCTGCGTCTGGAAATGGCTCAGTTCCGTGAGCTGGAGGCGTTCTCCGCCTTCGCATCCGACCTCGACGCGGCCTCCAAGGCGCAGCTCGAGCGCGGCGCACGCTGGGTCGAGCTGCTCAAGCAGGACCAGTACACCCCGGTCTCCGTCGAGGATCAGATCGTCTCGATCTACCTCGTCGACGCCGGCTACTACGACAGCGTCCCGGTCGACGACGTTCGCCGCTTCAACAGCGAACTGCTCGAAGACCTGCACCGCAACGCCCAGGACGCGTTCGATGCGATCAAGGGTGGCGCGAAGGCGCTGGCCGACGAGAGCGCCGACAAGATCAAGGACGCGACCGACAAGTTCAAGCAGGGCTTCCTGACGTCAGACGGCGAGTCGATCGTCAACGAGGCCGAGGCAGAGTCGATGGACCCCAACGAGGTCGATCACGAGAACGTCAAGGTCACTCGGAAGCACCCCAAGAAGTCATGACGGCAATCGAGCAACGGCGATACGGGAGTGAGGTGACCGATGCCCAGCATTCGTGAGCTCCGCTCCCGGATCCGATCGACGAACTCGATCAAGAAGATCACCAAGGCGCAGGAACTGATCGCGACATCGCGCATCACGAAGGCGCAGGCGCGAGTCGAGGCGTCCAAGCCGTACGCCACCGAGATCACGAAGGTGCTCTCGGCCTTGGCCAGTGCGGCGGGTTCGCTCGATCATCCGCTGCTCACCGAGCGTCCGGAACCCAAGCGTGCAGCTGTTCTGGTGGTCACCAGTGACTCCGGTCAGTGTGGCGGCTACAACTCGAACGTTCTGCGCGAGGCCGAGGAACTGCAGCAGCTGCTGCGCTCCGAGGGCAAGGATCCGGTCATCTACGTGTTGGGCCGTAAAGGTCTGACGTACTACACGTTCCGTGACAGGGACGTGAAGGGTGCGTGGACCGGCTTCTCGCAGCAACCGACCTACGCCGATGCCGCGAAGGCGAGCAAGCATCTGGTCGAGTTGTTCATGGCGGGCTCCGGCGACGAGGTCGAAGCGCCGAACGGCGAGGGCACCGTCGAAGGTGTCGACGAGTTGCACATCGTCTACACGACGTTCGTCTCGATGCTCTCGCTGAAGCCCACCGTGCGTCGCATGGCACCTCTCGATGTCGACTACGAGGACGAAGACGTCGAGATGGGCGCGGATTACCTCTCCGACAGCGAATCGTCGTCGGAGGTCAAGGCGCAGTACGACTTCGAACCCGAAGCCGCAACTCTGCTCTCCGCGCTGCTCCCGAAGTACATCAGCACTCGCATCTACTCGGCACTACTCGACGCTGCCGCGTCGGAGAGTGCAGCACGTCGTACCGCCATGAAGGCGGCCACGGACAATGCGAACGACCTGGTCAATGCCTTGTCTCGGCAGGCGAACCAGGCCCGGCAGGCCCAGATCACCCAGGAAATCAGCGAGATCGTCGGTGGCGTCGACGCGCTCGCCGCGAGCTCAGGAAGCGACTGAAAATGACTGCAGCAGTAACCGATAGCAAGAGTTCCGGAGAGAAGTCGTCCGAGAACGGGCGCGTCGTGCGGGTCATCGGTCCCGTCGTCGACGTCGAATTCCCGCGTGGATCGATCCCCGAGCTCTTCAACGCTCTGCACGCGGAGATCGAGCTCGAGGCCGTCGCCAAGACGCTGACTCTCGAAGTGGCGCAGCACCTGGGTGACAACCTGGTCCGCACCATCTCCATGCAGCCGACCGACGGACTCGTCCGCGGCACCCCGGTGTCCGACACGGGCAAGCCGATCTCGGTTCCTGTGGGCGACGTCGTCAAGGGCCACGTGTTCAACGCCCTCGGTGACTGCCTCGACTCGCCGGGCCTCGGCCGCGACGGCGAACAGTGGGGCATCCACCGCAAGCCCCCAGCCTTCGATCAGCTCGAGGGCAAGACCGAGATCCTCGAGACCGGCATCAAGGTCATCGACCTCCTCACCCCGTACGTCAAGGGCGGAAAGATCGGTCTGTTCGGTGGTGCCGGTGTCGGCAAGACCGTGCTCATCCAGGAGATGATCACCCGTATCGCTCGCGAGTTCTCCGGAACGTCGGTGTTCGCCGGCGTCGGTGAGCGCACTCGTGAGGGCACCGACCTCCACCTCGAAATGGAGGAGATGGGCGTTCTGCAGGACACCGCCCTCGTGTTCGGTCAGATGGACGAGCCGCCGGGCACGCGCATGCGCGTCGCACTCTCGGCTCTGACGATGGCCGAGTACTTCCGCGACGTGCAGAACCAGGACGTGTTGCTCTTCATCGACAACATCTTCCGGTTCACGCAGGCCGGTTCCGAGGTGTCCACGCTGCTCGGCCGTATGCCGTCCGCCGTGGGTTACCAGCCGACGCTCGCGGACGAGATGGGTGAGCTCCAGGAGCGCATCACGTCGACTCGTGGACGCTCGATCACGTCTCTGCAGGCCATCTACGTGCCCGCCGACGACTACACCGACCCCGCCCCGGCGACGACGTTCGCCCACCTCGACGCCACGACCGAGCTCTCGCGCCCGATTTCGCAGAAGGGCATCTACCCCGCGGTGGACCCCCTGACGTCGACGTCGCGAATCCTCGAAGCGTCGATCGTCGGCAACGAGCACTTCCGCGTTGCCAACGAGGTCAAGCGCATCCTGCAGAAGTACAAGGAACTGCAGGACATCATCGCCATCCTCGGCATGGACGAGCTCTCCGAAGAGGACAAGGTCACGGTGTCCCGTGCCCGTCGCCTCGAGAAGTTCCTCGGACAGAACTTCATCGTCGCCGAGAAGTTCACCGGCGAAGAAGGCTCGGTCGTGTCGCTCTCGGACACCATCGAAGCGTTCGACAAGGTGAGCAAGGGTGAGTACGACCACCTTCCCGAGCAGGCATTCAACAGCTGCGGTGGACTCGACGACGTCGAGGCCGCAGCCAAGAAGATCAGCGGAAAGTAGTCGATCATGGCCACCGAAATGACGGTCGAACTCGTCGCCGTCGAGGAGCGTCTGTGGTCGGGCAAGGCCACGTTGGTCAGCGCTCAGACCACCGAGGGTGAGATCGGCATCATGGCCGGACACGAGCCGGTCCTCGGACAGTTGATTCCCGGCGGAACCGTCGCGATCACGTCCGAGGACGGCGAGCGTCGCGTCGCTGCGGTGCACGGTGGCTTCCTCGCCGTGACCGGTGCGACCGTGACCATCCTCGCCGAGTCGGCCGAGTTCTCGGACGACATCGACGTCGACGCAGCTCGATCGGTTCTGTCCGAAGGATCCGAGGATCCGGACGAGATTGCGATCGCGAAGGGTCGCATTCGGGCCGTCGAGCGGGCGTAGTCAGACAGAGTTTCTTTCCGACCCCGGCGGGCAGGGCGAGCGATGACCGAAGAAATTGCAGTAATTGCAGTTCTGGTCGTTCTCGCTGCGCTCGCCGGGGTTGCTCTGTTTCGGCTTCGGAAGATTCGCGGTGCCGGCACGCCGGCCATTCTGCGCAAGATGCCGGCAAGTCCGGGCGACCGGTGGCGACACGGTGTCATCCGGTACGGCGAGGGGTCGTTGGTCTTCTTCCAGCTGACCAGCATCCGGCCGGGACCGGACGTTCGGATGGACCGGCAGACGATCGAAGTGATCGGCCGACGCCGTCCTATGGCCTCCGAGCACGACATCATGTCGGACGCGACCGTCGTGACCGAGATCCGCGGGGAACTGATCGGTAGCGGAAAGACTCGTGTTCTCGAAATCGCCATGGAGAGCGGTGCTTTCACCGCATTCATGTCGTGGGTCGAGTCGCGCCCGTCAGGTCGGTCCCTACGCGGACGACCTTCCTAGGACGTTGGCGGGGTTCGGCCTCCGCCGGGCTTCCACAGCACGTCGCCGTCAGGGTTGACGACCCGCCCGAGCACGAAGAGCAGGTCGGACAGACGGTTCAGATATTTGGCGGGCAGCGTGCTGGTCGTTTCGGGGCTGTGTTCGACCGCCGCCCACGCCGACCGCTCGGCCCGACGGGTCACCGTCCGCGCCGTGTGCAACAACGCGCCGGCGGCAGTCCCGCCGGGAAGAATGAACGATTTCAACGGCTCGAGCGTGGAGTTGAAATCGTCGCACCAGGTCTCGAGCCGCTCGATGTACTCCTCGGTGATCCGCAGCGGCGGGTACTTCGGACTCTCCTCGATCGGTGTCGACAGGTCGGCGCCCGCGTCGAACAGGTCGTTCTGCACCTGCCGCAACACATCGATCACTCGTTGCTCGGGTGCGCCGAGAACCACTGCAACGCCGATGGCGGCATTCGCCTCGTCGCAGTCCGCGTACGCCACGAGACGCGGGTCGGTTTTGCGTACGCGCGAGAAATCGCTGAGCCCCGTCGTTCCGTCGTCACCGGTGCGTGTGTAGATATTCGTCAGGTTGACGGCCATGGCGCCAACAGTACCGGCGGTCTCCGAAGCGCTGGCGTGCCTCTACGCTGAGGCAGTGAGTTCACGCTTTCTCGTCACCGGTGGCGGCCGCCTCGCAGGTGAGGTGTCCGTCGGCGGCGCAAAGAACAGTGTTCTGAAACTGATGGCGGCAGCTTTGCTCGCCGAGGGAACGACCACGATCACCAACTGCCCGGACATTCTCGACGTCCCGCTGATGGCCGACGTGCTGCGCGGTCTCGGCTGCGAGGTGCGCCTGGACGGCCCGGTGGTCACCATCGAGACTCCGGCCGAGCTGAAGTACCACGCTGATTTCGCCGCGGTGCGCCAGTTTCGCGCGTCCGTGTGCGTGCTCGGTCCGCTCGTCGCGCGGTGCCGGAAGGCGGTCGTTGCGCTTCCGGGTGGTGACGCCATCGGGTCGCGCCCGCTCGACATGCATCAATCGGGCCTCCGGCTCCTGGGCGCCCACAGCGAGATCGAGCACGGGTGCGTGGTGGCAACCGCCGAGAAGTTGCACGGAGCCACCATCAGGCTCGCCTTTCCGTCCGTCGGCGCCACCGAGAACATCTTGATGGCAGCAGTTTTGGCCGACGGTGAAACCGTCATCGACAATGCCGCTCGCGAACCCGACATCGCCGACCTGTGCGCAATGCTGAACGAGATGGGCGCACGCGTCGAAGGCGCCGGATCGCCGACGTTGACAATCAACGGCGTGCCCTCTCTTCGGCCCACCACACACCGAGTGATCGGCGACCGCATCGTTGCGGCGACCTGGGGAATCGCGGCCACCATGACCAGCGGTGACGTGACCGTCAGCGGGGTCAACCCCAAACATCTGTCCCTCGTGCTGGACAAGTTGAAGGCGGCGGGATCCGAGGTCACGATCCGTCCCGACGGTTTCCGCGTGGTTCAGCACGGTCGACCGACCGCGGTCAACTACGCGACGCTGCCCTTTCCCGGCTTTCCCACCGACCTGCAACCGATGGCGATCGGACTCGCATCCATCGCGAACGGAACGTCGATGATCACCGAGAACGTCTTCGAAGCGCGCTTCCGGTTCGTCGAGGAGATGATCCGGCTGGGCGCCGACGCCCGGACCGACGGGCACCACGCCGTGGTGCGCGGAGTGCCTCGGCTGTCGAGCGCACCGGTGTGGTCGTCGGACATCCGTGCGGGCGCGGGTCTCGTGCTTGCCGGGCTGTGCGCTGACGGTGTCACCGAGGTCCACGACGTCTACCACATCGATCGCGGCTATCCGCGGTTCGTGGAGAACCTTCAGGATCTCGGCGGCGAGATCGAACGCGTCAGCTGAATTCGAGCAGGGCACAACGAACAACGCGTAGCGCCCGGTCGAGTTCGTCGTCCTCGACGCGGCCATAGCCGATCACGAGCCCGCCGACCCCGGTGACGGACCGAGTCGACTCGGCAAGCAGCGGTACGTCCACCCCACGCTGTGCCGACGCGGTGGCCACCTTCTGCGCAACGTCGGGATCGAGCAGCAACGTTGTGTGCATGCCTGCTCCCAGACCACGCAGTTCACCGAACTCCGACAACGCCGCCGCGACCGCCGCGTCGCGCGCTCGATATCGACGACGTGCCGCGCGCACCAGGCGGTCCCATTCGCCGTCGCGGATCAACGTCGTGACTGCTCGCTGAACCGGTACGGACGGGAAGTCTGCTGTGGCAGTGCGCATTTCGATGATTCGGTCCACGATGTGCGGCGGCGCCGACAGCCATCCGAATCTGACACCCGCGCCCAGAGTCTTGGCGACCGTGCCCAGGTACACGACTCGACCGGGAGCCAACTCGGCCAGAGTCGGAAGCGGCGCGACGTCGTACCTGAACTCCGAGTCGTAATCGTCCTCGACGACGAGGAGGTCGCGAGAACGGGCGAACTCGGCCAGTGCGGTCCGCCGGGCGACCGGGAGAAGCCCACCGGTCGGGTACTGGTGTGACGGGGTGACGTAGACGGCACGTGTCGACGGCGGAGCCGAGGAAAGTAGGTCGGTCCTCAGGCCGTCGCGATCCACCGGAACGTCGTGCAGAGTCCATCCGCGTGCACGCGCCGTGGCTGCTGCGGCGCGATAGCCGGGGTCTTCGAGTGCCAGCGTCGGCGATCCGTGTCCGTGACCGAGAGCCGAAAAAGCAAGTGACGAACCATGATTGGTTCCGGACGTGATCACCAGATGTGCGGGGTCGATGTGCAGTCCGCGTGTGCGGGCGATCAGGGCGCTGACGCACGCGCGTACATCGGGTTCGCCGGCGGGGTCCGGATATTCGCCGGGCGCGCGCATCGAGCCGACTTCACGCCATGCCCTCTTCCACGCAGGAGACGGCCGCTCGGGCGTCCACGGAAGGCCCGGCCGAAGCCCGATTCGCGTCGATACCTCGCTTCGTTCGGTGGGTGCTGCCGGGGCGGCATGGCGAACCACGGTGGGAGGGGTGTCGGTCACGAACGTCCCGGAGCCGCGGACCGTGTCTATCCAACCCTCAGCGCCGAGTTGGTCGAATGCGCGCTCGACGACACCACGCGCGACGCCGAGATCGCTCGACAGGGCGCGGGTACTGGGTAGCCGCGCCCCGCCGGGGAGCTCGCCCCGCCCGATCGCGGTACGTATCGCATCGGACAGTTGGACGGGCAGAGTGCGGCGGTCGGTGCGGTCGAGAACGACCGAGACGGAGGCGGCCAACATGTCCGACACGATAATTGGCCTACGAAAACAACCCTGTATTGGACCCTGACAGTGCGCCAATCAGATGGGATCGTGACTGTCATGAGTACCTCTGATCCCTTGTCTCCCACTCCCAGAACAACTTTGACCAGATTGCGCGAACGCGGCGCCGAGGACCGCCGAGCTCTGACGGAACTGCTCGACTCCTCCTACGTCTGCCACTTGGGTGTGGTGGTGGACGGGGCGCCGCGGGTCATGCCCACTGCATTCGGGGTGGACTACGACGGACCGGACCGTGGGGGCACGTTGTACCTGCACGGATCGGTGGCAGCGCGAAGTCTGGTGGCGGCCGGTGGAGTCGATGTCTGCGTGACCGTCACACAGCTCGACGGACTTGTCCTCGCACGGTCCGCTTTTCACCACTCCATGAACTATCGGAGCGCAGTGATCCACGGACGTGCGCGCCGCGTCGACGACGAGCAGGAGCGTGAGACGGCGCTGAATGCGATCGTCGATCACATCGTTCCGGGGCGCAGCGCAGAGCTGCGTAGCAACACCAAGCGGGAGCTCGCGGCCACGCTCGTGCTGGCGCTTCCGCTGTACGACGCGTCGGTCAAGAGCCGTAGCGGCCCGCCGCAGGACGACGATCAGGACGTACTTGCCGGGAGAGTGTGGGCAGGGGTCGTTCCGGTGAAGACCGAGGTGGGGCCCGCGATCACTGCCGGCGACGTCGGTGACGGCGTAGGTGTGCCGTGGACCGTCGAAAACGTCCTGACCAGGTAATTTCCGTCGGACCGGTCCACTGTGTCCGGCGTCACATCGGGAGTTTTCCGGCGATCCGGTCGGGCCGGCGTCCCGATGATGGGTCTGACCTGGGGAAACAGGGGCTCGTTCCGGTCTCACCTGCCGATTTGACCGTGCGGAACCGGTCGCGTAACTTTCTTCAAGTCAGAGCGACACGGACACCGACCCGGAGCCCAGCGGCTAACCGCAGGAGCTACGGAAAACGAGGTAGTACGGAGTCGCATGACCACTCGGACAGAAAAGGTTCGTCTGCACATCGTGTAGGCTGAGCGTACAGTCCACAACCGAAACGCAGAGCAGCTTGACCACGCTCGCGCTTCATGGTTAGTCTGGAACGGTTGCCCCGGAATTGCCTGCCTGTGTTGGTGGGTGGTGATGGTGTGTGCGTGTTCTTTGAGAACTCAACAGTGTGTCGATGAATGTCAGTGCCA
>NZ_JCAWAG010000008.1:0-36503 GCF_059691855.1 Rhodococcus sp. 320_ES
CCGTCAGAACCGCACGAACGCCGCCTCCGACCGCGAGGTGGCCTGAACGAAGTCTCCATCAGGACCAGGACGGTTCAGTGGGCTGGTGAATTACCCTGCGCCAATGCCACACCACCACTCCTCCTGTTCCATGAGTACTTGACTTCAGGCGCGCCAACGAGGGCACAACCAGTAACCAGTCTCCGGGCTGATTCCGGGGACATTGGCGGGACAACACCTCACCGCTCACGTTCGGGCGTCCCGATGGTCGGCCTGCCCGCGAGCCCTACCCCCGGGAGCCCGTAACGCACCTATGCATCGGATCACCGAATGCCCCACCGCCATCGACCAATATGTCCAACTCAGATAAGAGCCATTGTCCAGTGAACGACTGCAAGTTGCTTTCGCTGAATCAATTGCCTGCCGCCGCCGGCCATGCACAGCTCTCAAATTGAGTCCGATCAAGTGTGACAGGTGCGCACCCCTGGCATCAGGCAATCGTGGCCGGCTGATGCCAGAGGTGGCGTCAGCATCAGTGTTTCTGCAAGGACTGTTCGATTTCTTCGAGGCTCCGGCCTTTGGTTTCGGGCAGTTTGCGCTGCAAGATCACAAAGCTGATGACTCCGAAGACTGCGTACATCCAGAACACGCCGGTGGCTGTCATGGCGCTGATAGCAGTGAGGACGGTCAGAGAAACAAGGAAGTCCAGACCCCAGTGCGTCATGATCCCGAACCCTGCTGCTTTTCCTCGCACTGCTGTGGGGAAGATTTCACTGTTGATCAGCCAGATGGCCACACCGAGGCTGGCGGCGAACGCAGCGATGTAAACGCACAGTCCGATCACCAGAGGCAGTTTGGGGACTTCTTCAGCTCCGTACACCAGGTAAAGGGTTCCGAGGTACGCCAGTGACGCGACAATCGTGCCGATCCCTCCTAGAAGCAAAGGGCGACGTCCGACGCGATCGATGAAGACGAGAGCCAGACCGGTCACCACCATCAGCACGGCACCGATTCCGACCGAGGAGAGGATGGCAGCCGAGTCGCCGAATCCGGACTGCTTGAGCAGCGTCGGCGTGTAGTAGATGACGGCGTTCACTCCTACCAGTTGGCTGGCAGCAGCGACGGTGACGCCAAGAATGACAGCTGGGCGCAGGCGAGGGGACAGAAGATCGCGAAAAGTGAAACGAGCCTCCGCCCTGGATGCTTCTTCGATCTCGGCGAGTTCCTCGATTGCTTCGGCTTCGGTACGCGACCGCATCAGCACAGCTCGCGCTTCATCTCGTCGCCCGTGATTTGCCAGCCATCTCGGGCTTTCAGGCAGGGTGAACAAGCCAAAGAACATTATTGCGGAGGGAATCGCGGCCAGCCCGACCATCCAGCGCCAGTTCTGGGACTCCGCTAACGCATAGCCGACGAGATAGGACACGAATATCCCGGCGGTCAGCATCAGCTGGTTCAACGACACCAGCCATCCACGGCTGGCCTTGGGCGCGATTTCAGCGATGTAGGTGGGGACGACCACCGATGACGCGCCTACCGCGACGCCGAGTGCAACTCGGGCAACGACGAGCATCTCGACTGACATAGCCAACGCGGCGGCTACGGCACCGAGTGCGAATACCGCAGAGGTGAAGAGTAGGGTCAACTTTCGCCCGACTCGGTCAACTAATGGGCTGCCCACCAGTACGCCGCCCATCGCGCCAAGCAGCAGTGACGCCACTACGATCTGCTGCCCGCCCTCGCTCAGACTGAATTCCGGCGTAATGTAAAGTAGAGCTGCGGATATAACGCCGGTGTCGTACCCGAAGAGGAATCCGCCGAGCGCTGCAACGCTGGCTGCGAGTTTGACAACAGAGTTGGGTCCGGAATGCTCCGTCGGGTGAACGGATCCGGTAGATGTAGGTTTGGTCATGGTGCTTTCCTTGGGAAGGGCCGTGTGGCCGATGTGGCAAGTGAGCCCGACGGGCGCACTACAGCTGCGTGGTTGTGACTTATAATTTTCTGGCCCCGGATCCGGACGTTTGGCTCAACCCAGGTGAAGGGTGCAGAGTCGGTGCCACTTCAGGCGGTCCGCCCCGTCGCGGGGTTGGAGATCAGCTCACGATCGTGAACAGCTCGGCCGGAACGGCGGAGTTGACGATCGACAGCTCGGTCCACGTGTGCAACGTCTGCTTGACGGCCGCGTTGGAGAACTCGGCGATGATCCAGAACTCGCCGTCGTTGACGTGGCCGATGATGATGGAGGCGGCCTCGATCGCCATGGCGTTGAGGGTGACGGACATCTTCGAGTAGTTCTGCGCGGTGATGAGTGGTCCGACCACGCCGCCGGTCGCCGACCCCTGAGCCGTGCGCAGTGCACAGCTGATGATCTGGGCGAGCACGATGATCGGCAGTCCCGCGGCGGACGTGTTGTCCGTGAGTGCGGGACCCGCACCGACGACGAGGAGCAGCATTCCCACCGGGCGGACCAATTTGCCGGCGAGAGTGGACAACTCCTGCATTGTCGACCCGCAGCGTATGCCCGGGACGTAGAACGCGATGAGGAGGGCGACCACGGGGGTGCAGAAAAACGTGAGAAGCAGGTTGCCCTCGTCAGGAGGTTGGTGCCGAACGTGGCACCGATGATGAGCACCAGGGGCGCGGCAATGGCGGCTTTCACGATTCTCCTGTTGCTATTGCGGATCAAAGATGAATGGACGCAACGCAATCAGTAGCGGACCGAAACTTGGTCGCCTGAGCGGGAACCGCGTGCTGCGCGCACCGTGAGATACGGATCACCATCGGCGATCGCGGCTCAATTGTCAACTGGCTGTTATATGTGTCGCAATGCGATAAATTTGGGTCCAGAGTCCAAGAGGTCGCAAAACGCTGCGCGGAGTGCGGTCCTGCGGGTGGAACGCCTCCGCTGCTCGTTCGACGGGCGGTCGACCGATCCGCTGCCCTGGTTCGCAAAATGCGACTACAGCCCGTCGGGACGTGCGACGAAAACCTCGACTAGTTATCGCAGTGCGACAATCAGCTCAGCATATTGACAACTCAGTGCGACGTGCGTCATAGTGATTCAGATCCCAGCCTGAACGCTTGACGTCGTCGAATCGTCGATTTGCGTTGACGGATAGCAACTTTCGTCGTCGATCAGGTTGGTTTGTCTTGGACCACCGCTGTTCTCACGTGAGGATTGACATGAAACTCGGAATTCTGACAGCTCTCTTCGATTCGCAGCCGCTTGAGGACGTTGCAGATTACGTCTCGGAGCTCGGGTACGAAGCAGTCGAACTGACCACCTGGATGGGATCCGGGCACTTTGATCTCGACCGGGCAAGTTCGGACGCTCAGTACGGCAGGAATTTGAAGAAGATGCTCGCCTCGCGGGGTCTGACCATTTCAGCACTCTCCGATCACCTGTCCGCCCAGCAGGTGCTTCCGCCGAACGACGCCAGCTTCGACGACTGGTCACCCGTGACGGACAAACAGGAGATGTTCGAGTACGGACGCGATCACCTCATCCGCACGGCACGCGCGGCATCTGACCTCGAGATTCCGGTCGTGAATGGCTTCTTCGGCTCCACAGTGTGGGGATCGTGGTACACCTGGCCGCCGAAGCACCTTGAGATCTACAACGCGGGGTGGGATCTGTTCGTGGAGCGGTGGAATCCAATTCTCGACGAGTTCGCCAAGCTGGGCGTGAAGTTCGCTCACGAGACGCACCCCACCGAGATTGCTTACAACATCACCACCGCTCAGATGGCCGTCGACAAGCTCGACCGTGACGACTGGGGCTTCAATTTCGACCCCAGCCACTTCATCTGGCAGCAGATCGATCCGGTGATCTTCGTCAAGACTTTCGGTGACCGAATCTTGCACGTGCACGCGAAGGACTTCGAAGTCCAGGAGGACGAGATCCGCCGCGACGGTGTGCTATCGACCGGATCGTGGCGCAACCCCCGCCGCGCGGCTCGCTATCGGGTTGTCGGTTGGGGTCAGGTGCCGTGGAAGCGCATCATTACTGCACTGCTCGAGGTGGGGTACGACTACGTGATGTCCTACGAGCACGAGGACCCGGTCATGAGTGAGCGCGACGGTGCGGAGAAGGCAGCGGCGTACCTGCGGCCGCTCATCGTCAAGGAGCCGATGGATCCGGAAGCGAAGCATTTCTGGCTGGTGTGACATCGGTCCAGCAAACACCCCGCCCTCTGCTGCACAACGATTTCGGAGTTATTGACTATGAGTTCCCCTTCTTTCTTCACCCAGGGCGACAAGAGGTCCGAGGCGACCGACATCCCTACCGCCGGCGTCGGAATGCTCGGGTACGCGTTCATGGGCAGGGCACACACCAACGCCTACAAAAAGATCGCGTACACCTTCTGGCCGCCGCCGATGAACGTCGAACTTGTTCACATCGCTGGCCGCAACGAAGAAGGTGTGGAGGAAGCCGCCAGACGCTACGGCTATTCCAAGCACACGACGGACTGGCGGGACATCGTCAACGACCCCGACGTGTCGATCTTCGACAACGGCGGCCCTAACGACCAGCACCTCGAGCCTACGATCGCCGCTGCGCAGGCCGGAAAACACGTTATTTGCGAAAAACCACTGGGGCGCACCGCAGAGGAAGCGTTCGCGGTGTGGTCCGGGGTGGCAGAGACCGGAGTGAAGGCCATGACCGCCTTCAACTACCGCTTCTTCCCCGCCATCCGACTTGTCAAAGAAATGCTTGAGGACGGAACCCTGGGAGAGGTGCGACATTTCCGTGCCCGATACCACCAGGAATGGCTTGTCGATCCACAAGCACCGACATCATGGCGTCTGAACAAGGAGACCGCCGGCTCCGGTGCGCTCGGCGACCTCGGCGCACACATCATCGATCTCGCCCGATACCTAGTCGGGGAGCCCAGCACCATCTCGGCCAACACCGTGACCTTCACCCAGGAACGACCCGGCGGCACCGTCGACGTCGACGACGCCTTCGACGCAGTCCTGCAGTTCGAAGGTGGTGCCCTGGGAACCCTCGAGGCCACGCGAGTGGCGCCGGGGCGCAAGAACCACATGCGCTTCGAGATCAGCACTACCAAAGGCACGGTCATCTTCGACCAGGAGCGGATGAACGAACTCGAGCTACACCTGGCCGGCACTACACCGGGTGACAGGGCCCAAGGATTTCGGACAGTACTCGTATCGGAGACCTATCATCCCTACTGGGAAAACTGGTGGCCGCACGGACACATGATCGGGTGGGAAGACAGTTTCGTTCACGAGATGGAACACCTGCTTTCGGCCATCAGGAACGACACCCCGATCGGTCCGCATGGTGCCACGCTTGAGGACGGATACCGCTGCGCAGAGGTCGCTGATGCGATCCTGCGGGCAGCACAAACAGGCGAACGCCAGACGATCAGCTACCGGGAGCTACCGCGATGACCGAACCATTGCGTGCCGTTGTTACCGGAGCCTCCGGTGGCATCGGGCGAGCACTCGCACTGCATCTCGCCGCACGAGGAGCAAGCGTCGCGGGCACTTTCCGTGGCGACGACGACGCCCGCGAAGCTTTTGCCAGCGAGATTCGCGATGCAGGCGGGCGGGCGCTGCTGCGTAGTGTGGACGTCAGCGATCGAGCCGCGGTGGTCGCCTTCGGTAACGAGGCAGCCGACGCCTTCGGCGGTATCGACTTCTGGGTCAACAATGCAGCCCGGCTGATGGTCAAACCCTTTCTAGAGACCACGGAGGATGACTGGTCATCTCTCTTCTCGATCAACTTCCTCGGCTACGTGTGGGGGTGTCAGGTCGCCGCTCAGCACATGACTCGTCAGCAGTCGGGCAGCATCGTCAACGTCAGCTCCGTCGTGTTCGAGCAGCCGCCCACCGATCTATCCGCATATGTCAGCGCCAAGGGAGCGGTGACCGGTCTGACCCGCGCGTTGGCCGTCGAACTCGGTCCGGCCGGGATCGTTGTGAACGCGGTATCGCCGGGTGCCACCGACACCCCTCTCAACGATGCCGCCTGGACAGATGCAGTACGTGAGAATTACCTCAAGCGCATTCCCGCCCGCCGGATCGGGTCACCCGAGGAAGTTGCTGCCGCCGTCGCGCTGCTCGCCGACCCAGGTGCCCGCTACGTCACGGGGCAGGTCATTCGTGCCGACGGAGGTCTCGTGCTAGACGGAAGCGTGGGTCATGAACAGACACCCTGACCCCGCCAAGGACGTCGGAACGGTCACGGGGGCGCAGGCGTGGCTGTGCGCGCTGCCACTGCCGGTTCCGCTGAACCTCGGAGCAATCTCGTACACGACTCGCGATTACGTTGTTCTACGCCTGACGACAAGTGATGGGTACACCGGATATGCCGTCGGATACACCCGCGGGACACCTCTTCTCGAAGCCACCAGGGTCATATGCGGTCACCTCGGCGATCTCCCGGCATGCCCGGAAGCTACCCACACGGCACTCAAGAAACGCCTGGCCCCAGGCTGGGCTGCCTTCGCCCGAGCAGCGTCCTTGGTAGACATCGCGCTCTGGGACATCCACGCCCAGCGACAAGGCCTGCCGCTGACCGCAGTCCTCGGGTCCGGTACTGCTGATGCACCGTTGATGGCGGTCGCCGGTTACTTCTCCGACAACCGCACCGTCGCCGAACTCGTCGAGGAGACACAGCGTTTCGTCGACGACGGATACACCACCCTGAAACTGATCCTCCCAGGCCACGACCACCGCGCCGATCTGCACCTGCTCGACACGATGCGGGCAGCGCACCCCGATCACATCTCCATCGCGGTGGATTTTCACGGTGCCTTCGACTCCGTGCCCGATGCGATGTCCTACTGCGAGGACATTCACCAGCGTGGTGTTCGCTTCATCGAAGACCCCTTCCCCAGCCTGGACTGGCACAACGTCGCCGACTTCACGTCCCGTTCGCCGACCCCGGTTGCGTCGGGCGAGGACCTGGTCAACCTCACCGGGTTCGACGATCTGCTGGGTGCCGGCGTGCGATACCTGCGCGTCGATGTCACCGCGAGCGGCGGTTACACCACCGGACTGGCCGCCCTGCAGGCTGCGGAACGTCACTCCGCCCACGTCGCACCCCACGTCTGGCCGCACTTTCACGCGCCGTTGGCCGCAGCATCGTCGTCGGTCGCGACGATCGAAGTCATACCCGACCATGTCGGTGCGGACCCCCTGTGGCACCTGCTCAGCGAACCAGCGCCCATCCATGGTGGAACCTGGCTCACCCCCACTGCGCCGGGCCTGGCGCTTCCTCTCGACATGGACGCGGTGTCCTTCCACGCCGTCGACTCCTGGTCGTCACCGAACCATCTCGACCCCGCACCCGTCACCGCCGGAGGTCCCGCATGACGATCACCCACATCAGTTCCGAGAAGATCGCGGACGGATTCTCCTTCCTCGAAGCACCTCGCTGGTTCGAAGGCAGCCTGTTCCTGTCCGATTTCTACACCCACCGCGTGCTACGCCTACGCGGCGACGACATCGAGGAAGTGTGCCACGTCCCCGGACAACCCTCCGGCCTGGGATTCATGCCCAACGGCCGACTCAGAGTCGTCTCTATGCTCACCCGCTCGCTGCTGGAATGGACCGGTAACGGGTTCGACACGGTCGCCGACCTGTCCAGCCTGCTCAACGGCACCGCCAACGACATGGTGATCGACTCCCGCGGTAACGCCTATATCGGATGTTTCGGCGACGACGAACCAGGCGAGGACGCGATCGCACCAACCGTCATCGTCCGCGTCGGTGCCGACGGGTCGACCCGCGTCGCCGCCGATGGACTGAACTTTCCGAACGGGATGGCACTGACCGACAACGAGACCGTGCTGCTGGTCGCCGAGACCTTCGCCAACCGCATCACGGCTTTCGACATCTCCTCTTCCGGTGACTTGAGCGGGCGCCGAGAGTGGGCTCGGTTCGGCAACGAGTCCGACCACTGGAACACAGGCGTCGGCGTCGACGCACTGGACGTTCTTCCCGACGGACTCGCGGCGGATCGAGCGGGCGGTCTGTGGGTCGCGGACGCGTCCGGTCACGGCATCGCACGGATCCGCGAACACGGCGACGTCACAGACTTCGTCGACACCGGTGACCTTGCCGTCTACTCCGCATGCATCGGCGGCGACGACGGTACGACGCTCTACCTTTGCTGCGCACCACCTTTCGGAACAGACGACCCCACGGTGTCCCGCAACGCCGCACTCCTGCGGGCCGAGATCGGCGCACCTGCAGTGGTGCCGACGGCTCGCCCCCGCTCCGCGCAGCCGGTCGGAACCGCATGATCCACCTCGGCAACGACCACATCGAGATCGAGCTCGAACCCGAACACGGCGCGCAGATCCTGTCGATCACCGCAGCGGGTTCGACCGCCAACGCACTCGCTCACTACAACTGGCGCTCACCGACACGCGCACGTGACGGCCATCGCTACGGTGACAGCGGCACCGACTGGTTGAGCGACTACCGCGGCGGCTGGCAGGAACTGTTCCCAAACAGCGGAGCAGAATCCTCCGTGAACGGCATCGCCACCCCGTTTCACGGCGAAGCCTCCGTGTCGGAATGGGACGTACTCGAGCGGACCTCCACCAGCTGTAGCCTGCAGGTGGGTGCCCGGACCCCGCTGACTCTCACGCGATCGATGCGACTCGACGACGCCTCTCCATGCCTGTTTCTGGAAGAGACTGTGGTCAACGACGGTACCGAGCCAGCGGACTTCGTCTGGGGCCATCACCCCGTGGTTCCCACCTTCGACGGGAGCAGAATCGATCTCCCGGCCTGCACAGTCGATGTCGAACCCACCGCCCCCGGCGGACTCGACGGCCGCGGTGGCAGCTGGCCACACGTTCCCGGTTCCAGCGGCACAACCGTCGACCTCAGTGTCGTCAACGCCGAGCCCGAACACCGCCTGACCTACCAACACGCGCTCGCCGAAGGATGGGTCGCCTACCGGCCCCCGGCTGCGAAGAACACTCCCGGCATCGCTATGGCGTGGGACCTCGAGACGTGGCCGGCGCTGTGGTTGTGGACTCTGACCCGCACCAATGAATTCCCGTGGTTCGGCCGAGCCAGCATGATGGGCGTCGAACCCAACCGCGCTTGGCCGTTCGACGGACTGGACGGAGCGCGCACGCGCGGACAACAGCTGCGACTCGATCCAGGCGCGGTACAGACGAGTTGGCTGACGCTGCGACTGCTCACCGACCAATTCGATGTTCCCGTCAGTTTCGTCGGTCGTGACGGAACGCTTACTCGAACGATCACGGACACCCCATCGGGCACCTGACAGACCTGCGACAACGTCTAGCAGCTACATCGCAGGCCCACACGAATTCGACCGAAGGAGAGACAACCTCATGTCCGAGATGCGAGCGCTCGTTCTGGCTGAAATAGGGCGAGTCGCACTCAAGTCCAAGCCCATTCCTGTCCCCGGCCCCAACGATGCCGTCGTGCGGACGACTGCGGCGATGATCTGTACGTCGGATGTGCACACCGTCGGCGGCGGCATTACCGTTCCCGACGGGCGCACACTCGGTCACGAGTCGGTGGGTGTCGTCCACGCCATTGGATCCGAGGTCGACAATATCGAAGTCGGTCAGCGCGTTGCAGTTTCGGCCATCACTCCGTGCTTCGAGTGCGACGCGTGCCAGACCGGGCACAGTTCGCATTGCCAAGGAATGCTGGGCGGCTACCGTGCGACCGGTGCCAGAGACGGCAATATGGCTGAGTACTTCCTTGTCAACAATGCACGGGGCAACCTGACCCCGATCCCGGACGCGGTTACCGACGAGCAGGCCGTCTACGTCACGGACATGCTCACCACCGGCTTGATGGGCGCCGAAAATTGCGAGCTGCAGCTCGGTGAGACCGTCGCAATCATCGGCGGTGGACCAGTCGGCCTTTCCGCCACCATCGGTGCACGCCTGCTTGGCGCCGGCCGAATCATCGTGGTCGAATCCGTACCGGCACGGCAGGACCTCGCCCGCAAGTTCGGCGCCGACGAAATCGTCGACTACACCCTCGGCGACACCGTGGATCAGATCCTCGCGCTTACCGACGGGGCAGGCGTCGATGCGGCTGTCGAAGCGCTCGGCACCAAGGAGACCTTCGATGCGGCCTTCCGCATCCTCAAACCGCGAGGTCGGCTTTCCAACGTCGGCTATCACGAAGGATCCGACCCTCTCCCGATCGACATCGCAGCTTTCGGACTCGGTCACGGGGACCAGAAGATCCGCGGCGGTCTGTGTCCTGGAGGCAACGAGCGACTCTCGCGCATCCTTCGACTGATCGAAGGTGGACGTATCGACCCGACACCGATGACGACGCACCGCTTTCCCTTCGAAGCTGCCGAGGAGGCCTTCGACGTAATGCGACACAAGAAGGATGGCGTCATCAAACCCCTCATCACCTTCTGACCCATGATCGAAGTAACTGGGACCGGTACTGGAGCCGAAGCTTGTGCCGCAGTGCTCGAACACGCTCTGACGATGCGATGATGTAGCCATGGTCGAGCGCCGTAGTCCGTATATCGCTTCAGTGAGCAAGGCCTTCACTGTGCTGTCTACCGTCGCGTCGAGAGAGTCGGTGTCGGCCAAGCATGTTGCCGAGACCCTCGGTTCGCCGTTGCCGACCACGTACCACATGCTTAACACGTTGGTTGCGGAAGGTGCCTTGGTGAAGAGCGGTTCGCGCGGATACCGGCTCGGGCCCACCATCGGCATGCTCTCCGATGCATACCTGGAGCAGGGCGAACCGGTCGCGATGCTGGAGGGGCCACTCAAGGAACTGGCGGACGTCACCGGCGAGACCGCATACGTCAGTGCCTGGCACAACGGGGAGATCGAGGTAGTGGCGACGGCGGAGGGGTCTCATGCGGTGCGTGTGATGCAACTGCAGCGTGGCGCGCACGGCTACGCCCACGCGCGGGCGTCGGGAAAGCTGCTGCTTGCTTTCGCGCGCCCCGGTCTGCGTGAGCAGTATCTTCGCGAACACCCACTCGAACGCCGAACCAAGACCACCATCGTTGAACCCGACTGCCTGCAGGCAGATTTCGATGCCATCCGCGAGCGGGGATATTCCACGGATCTCGAAGAATTCTCCGAGGACGTATCCTGCATCGCAGTCCCCGTTCTCGTCGGCGACCGCATCATCGCCGCACTCACCGTCTCGTGCCCTACCAGCCGTTTCGAGCGGTCCCGCGACACTCTGGTCACCACCGCCTTGGGTATAGCTCGTTCGGCCGAGCGAGCTCTGCTCGACGATTGATTGAGCAAGCTCTGCTCGACGATTGATTGTGCGGCCGGTGTCGAGCCGTCGATGCTCGGCGACTCCTGACGTGCTCCGGTGCCTAGTGCCTAGTGCCTAGTGCCTAGTGCCTAGTGCCTGCGCCTGGTGGTGGCGTCCATGGAAATGGCTGCGTCCGCGCCTCTGTAGATTATTATCGCATTGCGATACTTGACTCCATAGTGTTGAAAGATCTAGTGTCGAAGGTGACGGTCGACACGAGTTGTCCGGTAGCCAACCTGTTCATGGCCCGTGGCTCGCCGAAATTTGACACACCTCGCTCGGCGCTTGCAGCCGAGACCCGTTGTCACTCATCCCAAGGAGCTAACCAGTGCCCACCGACACCTTCTCCCCCGCCGCCGCGTACCGCGGTATGGCCCTCATCCGCCGGTTCGAGGAGCAAATTCTCGATCTCGGCAGGGAAGGGCTGATCGCCGGCTCGATCCACCTGTGTCTCGGCCAAGAAGCGATCCCTGTCGGAACACTGGCGGCCCTTCAGCCGCAGGATCGAGTCCTGTCCACCTACCGCGGACACGGGTGGGCGTTGGCCTGCGGTAGCAATCCGACAGCGCTGATGGCCGAAATCGCACAGCGCGGTGCCGGAGTTAACGGTGGGCGCGCTGGATCTCCTTTGCTTAGCGATCCCGACCACGGCTTCCTTGGCGAAAACTCCATCGTGGGTGCCGGAGTCCCGATTGCCGCCGGTGTCGCGCTCGCCTCGCAATTTCAGGGAACGGACCGCGTCGTGGTCACGTCTATCGGTGACGGTGCGATGAACCAGGGGTCCACCACCGAGGGAATGATCTTCGCAGCAGCCCGGAAACTGCCGGTGATCTTTCTCTGCGAGAACAACGGCTGGGCCGAAATGACGCCCACCGCCGCCGTCACGCGCGGCGAAGACTTGATCGACCGCGGTAAGGGCCTGCACATCGACAGTCGGGTAGTCGACGGTGGCGACCCATTTGCCGTGCAGGAGGCCGTGGCCTCTGCGGCCGCGGCATGCCGTCGCGGCGAGGGACCCGTTCTACTGGAATGCAAGACGGTCCGACTCTCCGGTCACTACAACAAGGACGTCCAGCACTACCGCCCAAAGGAGGACTCGGAAGCGGCGCGTGCCGGTGACCCGCTGGCCCTGCTGGTGCACTCAGCAGTCAAGAAGGGGTCGTTGTCCGAAGACGAGATCGACGCGATCGACGAAGATGTCTACACCACGATCGACCAGATAGCTGACAAGGTGCGGCAGATGCCCGAGCCCACCACCGACGACGTCACCGAACACGTCTACGCACCCGCCGAGACCTCCGACGATGCGATCAGCGATGCGCCGGATGAGCCGACGAAGGAGCTCACCTACCTGCGCGCGATCAATTTGGCGCTGCGCACGGAGATGGTGAACCGCCCCGAGGTGGCGATCTGGGGTGAAGACGTCGGCTTCGCCGGCGGCATCTTCGGAGTCACCCGAGGACTGCACAAGGAGTTCGGTGACACGCGTATCTTCGATACCCCGATCGCCGAGGCGGCGATTCTCGGCGCCGCCGTCGGTGCGGCGATGGAGGGCATGCGGCCGGTCGTGGAGATCATGTGGGCAGACTTCGTCTTCGTTGCGCTCGATCAGATCATCAATCAGGCCGCGAACGTTCGCTACGTCAACCGGTCGCGGTTGTCCGCACCGTTGACCATCCGCATGCAGCAGGGTGTGACACCAGGTTCGTGCGCGCAGCACTCCCAGTCCATCGAAGCCATCCTGGCGCATATCCCCGGCATCAAGGTGGGACTTCCCGCCACAGCCCAGGACGCGTACTCGATGACCCGTGCCGCGATCGGCGACCCCGATCCCACCGTGCTGATCGAACACCGGTCGCTGTACCAGGAATCCGGATCGGTTACCGCGGGCGGACGCGTCGAAGCGGCTGCCGGGGCACGGACTCACCGGACGGGGGCAGATGTCGCGATCATCACGTGGGGCGCGATGCTCGGAGCCGCGCTGACCGCAGCCGAGAACCTCGCCGTTGACGGCATCGAGGCAACCGTGCTGGACCTGCGGTGGCTGCGTCCCCTCGACGACGACGCGATCGCCCGCGTCGTCTCAGCGACCAGCGGCCGCGTACTCGTCGTGCACGAGGCAAACGTCAGTGGCGGATTCGGCGCAGAGGTATCGGCCCGCATCACCGAACGCCATTTCGGAACTCTCCGCGGCCCCGTCCATCGGATCGGGCTCGACGAACTCAGGATGCCCTCCGCGCCCGCCCTCCAGGCGGCCGTTCTCCCCGGCGCGGCGGACATCGAGGACGCAGCCCGCAAGCTCGCGTCTCTCACTCCAGCCTGATGGGCCGACAATGAGCATCTCCGACTCGGCCGAGTTCCTGGTCACCATCGACTTCACCGTTCCCACGGACATGGGTGAACCTGACCTCGACGCCTTGCGACGAGCAGAGGCGCAGCGAGCCAGTGAGCTGAGCGAGTCCGGTCACCTCGTGCGCCTGTGGCGCATTCCGGGGCGATGGGCGAACTGGGGACTGTGGCGCGCGGCCAACCGCACGGAACTCGATGAGATCCTGGCAAGCCTACCGTTGTTTCCCCTGGCGACCATCGCTGTATACGCCACCGAGACGCATCCGAACGACCCACTGCGGGGCTTCTTTAACCAGCCACCCACGAACGAAGGACGGCAGACATGGCCGCAATCTCAGTGACCCTGCCTAACCTCGGCGAGAGCGTCACCGAAGGAACCATCACCCGGTGGCTCAAAGCCGAGGGTGACCTCGTGGAGAAGGACGAACCACTTCTCGAGGTCGCCACGGACAAAGTCGACACGGAAGTACCCTCCCCGGTAGCAGGGCGCATCACCACGCTCGCGGCAGCCGAGGACGACGTCATCGCAGTCGGCAGCGAGATCGCAGTCATCGACGACGTCCAGCCTCATGCGACGCCCACCGAGGACTCGGTCGGCACGGTCGACGCCACCGACAACCTACCGCGCGACGTCTCCGGCGACCCTCTCCGCGAGACGGGAGACGATGGCTCCCGTCCCGAGCCGGTGTCGACCCCTACGACAACATCCGGCGACGACGAGGATGCTCCCGAGCCCGCGAAGGTGATGCAACTACCCGACACGTCGAGATACCTCACACCTCTTGTTCGGCGCCTGGCCGCGGAACTCGACGTCGATCTGAGCCAAGTGCAGGCCACAGGTCTCGGCGGCCGGATACGCAAGAGTGACCTACTCGCTCACGTCGCCAAGCGCACCGACGAGGCCGCCACGCCGCTCGCCGAAATGCCCACCGAGGTGCAGTACACCACCGACTACATCAGCCCACTAGTGAGTATCGTGGCCGAACGCACCGGGCGTGACTTGTCCGAAGTGACCGGAACCGGCCACAGGGGGCGCATTCGCTTGTCCGACATCGCGGCGGGCAATGCCCGCCCCACGTCGGTGCCGCAGTCGCGCACCGAGAAACTGACCCGACTGCGCAGCGTCATTGCTTCAAGGATGGTCGAGTCCCTGCGTGTTTCTGCCCAGTTGACCACGGTCGTCGAGGCGGACGTCACCGATCTTGCCGCGCTGCGATCACGACTGAAGGACGACTTCCTAGCACGCGTTGGGACCAAACTGACATTCACGCCGTTCTTCGCCGCCGCCGCCGTAGACTCGATCAGTGAATTCCCCGTGATCAATGCGTCCATCGACACCGACGCCGGGACCGTCACCTACCATCCCGAAGTCCATCTCGCCCTCGCAGTTGACACTGACCGAGGACTTCTCGCGCCCGTCATCACCGGGGCATCGAGCCTCGACATCGAACAATTGGCAGTACAGACCGCCGACGTCGCCGGCCGCACGACGGATAACACCATCGGTGCCGATGAACTGACCGGTGGAACCTTCACGTTGACCAACACCGGATCGCGCGGTGCGCTATTCGACACACCAATCATCAATCAGCCCCAGGTCGCGATCCTGGGCGCGGGCGCAGTCGTGGAACGACCGCGAGTCGTCACCGATGAGTACGACTACAAGACCGTGGAGATCAGGTCGGTGGTCTACCTCGCGCTGACCTACGATCATCGACTGATCGACGGAGCCACGGCAGCGGGGTACCTCGGCGCGGTCAAGAAGCGACTCGAAGCATGCGAATTCGACGTGTTGCCGGTCCCCACTGCCTAAGGGGGCGGAACCGATGTCGATGTCTCGCGATGCATAAGACCCTCTTCACCAATGTGCTGTTCGATTGCATTGCGATAAAGATGTCAGGAGTGCGACAATTTGGCCATGGCAAAGCGGAGTCCGCACATCGCCTCGGTGTCGCGTGCGTTCACGGTGGTGACCATGATCGCCGACAGTGCCGCCCCGCTTTCAGCGAAGGATCTCGCTGCCGCCGTTGGCACCCCGCTACCGACCATGTATCACATGATCAACACACTGTTGGCGGAAAATGTGTTGCTGCGCACGGGGATAGGCGGGTACCGGCTCGGACCACGACTAGGAGTCCTCTCCGATGCCTACCTCGAACAGGGCGAGCCAGTGGCCCTGCTTGAGACAGCGTTGAAAGAACTGGCCGGTGCTACGGGCGAAACCGCCTATGTCAGCGCGTGGCGCAACGGTGAGATCGAAGTCGTGACTACGGCCGAGGGTCGCCATGCGGTACGCGTAACGCAACTCCAACGGGGAGCTCACGGTCAGGCACACGCCAGAGCCTCGGGCAAGGTACTGCTGGCCTACGCACGCCCCGGTCTGCGTGCGCAATACCTACGCGAACACCCCCTCGACGCGCTCACCGAGCACACCATCATCGACGCAGCCGAGCTGTACGAAGACTTCGAGACAATTCGGGTACGCGGATACGCCACCGATCTCGAGGAATTCACCCAGGACGTGTCGTGCATCGCGGTGCCGGTCTTGATCAACGGACGCATCATCGCCGCCTTCACAATCTCCAGTCCCACCTCCAGGTTCGAACGACATCGAGAAGAAATGATCGCGGTGGCACTTGAAACGGCTGACGCAGCTCGGCGGTTGCTCGTCAGCGAGGCGGCTGCGGGCTAGATGTCGTCGGCCCATACAAAAGCGCCGACGTCGGACCGAGGATCGTGGTGCGGTAAAGCGTTGGATGAGCGGCGTGCACCAAGAACTCGCGACCGACTCCGCAGGTTTCGGGTGGGGGCAATGTCACCAAAGAGGCGGCTCACCGATGTCATTGACAACGTTCGGGCTCATTCCGGATCTCGACGAAGCGCTCCGGGCGTACTCCAGCTCCGACAGCACACCGGGCGACATGGTGTCGTGTTAGCAATTCAATACCGCCCGATTGAACCCCCGTCGCAAGTTCTGCGTCCACGTGCCGCAGGGATGCTCGGATACAGGCATTCCGTCGCCTCCCAATAGCGATCGTCGACAACCAGTTTGGGTTCTACCCCACCACCAACGACTTCTACCTGCTTCGACTATTGCAACAGGACGGATGCAAAGCGGTATAGGCAACCTCGCAAACCACTGCCATGGGCTTTTTGGCTGCCGTCTCGGACGATCTCCCCGGTTGTCCCGGCTCCGAGGGATCCGTTTCGAGAACCCGACTAGTGTGGTATTCGCGAGTTAGTCATTCCCGAGTCCGAGGAGAGGACTGCTACTTCCGATGCTGCTGACAACATGCCCCCGGCGGTCGAGGCTGATCATAGCTTTGTCGATGTGGCGTGCAGCCGGGGACAGTAGGAAGTGAATCAACTCGACAATCTCCGAGTCGTCGACGGAATCCAAGTCGGACTGGCTGAATCCCCACCCCGTGTAGCGCAGTGATGCGATGTTACAGATAGCTTGAGTGTTGACTGACCTGATCCCCCCTGAACTTACGAAGCCCTGCAGCACACTTTCGCCCACAGTATTAAGCATCGATCCTTGCCCATAGAGTGCGCTCGACGGGTGTGCAAGGAAAACGATTGTCGCGTATTTGTGAGTAGCTTTCGCAGCGAGAGCAACACGTTCTGCCGCTGATATCGCCTGGTATACGCGATTTAGATGCATACGCCAGTCGTCAGCTGTTAAGTCTTCAAATCGCAGGCGAACGAGTGGCCCGGCCGCAATTACCCCTATCTCTTGACCGCGAGCTCGCATGTCGTCGACCAGCGACTCCTCAAGAGCACGGTCGAGGCCTGGTGTGAGGCCATGCGTCGTCAAGGGCACCGGAGTGATCCCGGCAATTGTCTCGCCGATTCAGCAGTGCGCGTGGGCACGCCAATCACGTCGTCTTGTTGCCGGACGATGCGCGAGGTCGGTTCGGAGATACTTAACGCGCCGGAGAGGCCTCCTAGTCGTGGTCCGAGCCGGTACCCGCCTATCCCCGTGCGCAGCAACACATTTTCCGCCAACAGTGTGTTGATCATGTGATACATGGTCGGTAGCGGGGTGCCAACGGCGGCAGCGAGATCCTTCGCTGAAAGCGGGGCGGCACTGTCGGCGATCATGGTCACCACCGTGAACGCACGCGACACCGAGGCGATGTGCGGACTCCGCTTTGCCATGGCCAAATTGTCGCACTCCTGACATCTTTATCGCAATGCAATCTCGCAGCACATTTGTGAAGAGGTATAAAGCGGCCTTCAGCAGCGACAATACGGTCGTGCACCCAAGGCCAGGCTTAGGTCAGGGGCGGAGCGTGGGATCGAATACGGACTTGAGTCCTTGACCGCGACGTAAGGCCTCGAACACCTCTTCCCACTCGTGTAGCGACACGACACGACCCACCAGAACGTCCAAGGACACGTCTCCTTGGCGGAGTAGCTCCACGGCGCGGTCCCACGACTTCGGGGTGGATGCGAATCCGGACGTGACCGTCAGTTCCTTGTACAGCACGGTGTCGAAATCGATCGACACCGCGCGTCCGAAGATTCCCACTGACACGTAGTTGCCGTACCGCTTTGCAGCCCGTAGCGCTGCATTCGCCCCTCCAGCGCTGCCGGAACATTCGATGACCACATCGAAGGCTTCGACTTCGGGTACCTGTGTGGTGGTGCTTATCCCCAAGCCCTCCGCGATGTCGAGTCGAGGCCGATCCGACTCCAGCCCGCTGATGACGACGCGCCCTCCTGACGCGCGGGCCACCTGAGCGGACAGTAGTCCCATAGCTCCGGGGCCGGTGACGAGCACACGATCGCCGGTGTTGACGATGGCCGGATCCAGCAGGCAGTGGCACACGCACGCCAGAGGCTCTGTCAGCGCAGCTGCGTGAATGTCCACCGTGTCTGGAATCTCATGCAGATTTATTACGGGAATCAACATGAAGTCGGCGAAGCCGCCATCTCGGAACGATCCGATGGACTTCCGGTCGGCGCAGAGGTTTCCCCTGCCTGCGCGACACTGCACGCATTTCCCGCAGGTGGAGAAGTACGTCTCGACGGCTACCCTACGTCCGACCCAGCTCGAATCAAGCTCATCACCAACCGCTTCCACGACACCGGCGATCTCGTGCCCCATCGTCACCGGCGGAGCACTAGCGTATTCATCGTCCTGAATATGCAGATCGGTACCGCACACACCGGCCGCGCGAACCCTCACCAGGGCCTGCCCGGACCGGGGAGCCGGGACCTCCTTCTGCACCAACCCGACACCGTCAGACCCGGTACGCAACTTCGCCAGAGCGGTCACAGTCCTCGTGTCGAGAGCTTGCGCGAGATCAGATGTCCGTAACGGGCCGTTCTCAGTCATATCAGTTGGTCCTCGGTTTCGTGTGTGCGATCAGTGTTGTCTGCGCGGGTTCGGTTGATTCAACGCCGTCAAGAGTGTTGCGCGGAGCGGCATCGGCTACTCCGGGGCACGTCGCAGAGTTGGGCAGTTATAGGCGATGTCGGTACTTGGCATGGCGTGATGATCTTTAAGGCAACTCGAATCGTACTATCGCATTGCTGATTACACCATGGCATTGCGATAACGCATCGGTTGGATCGAAGGTCTGGCAACCTGCCCTGCTCCGTGTCGCGCTCCGGTTCCATTGGGGCCACCCTCTTCTCCGCCCAACGCTGTCGATTCGCGGACCTTCGTTTGTATCGCAATGAGATAGTAGCTATCTCATCGTTGACATTGTGGAGTGATGACAGACATACTGATGCTCTGATGTGCACAGGAACACATGTCGTTCCGCAAATCGCTACCGAGGTGGCTGGCCCTCTCTGTGTCGCCCGGGGCCATCCCGAATCTCGACGAATGACCAGGAGAAGATGTGAAAGCCGCCCGTTTCTACGCTCGAAACGACATCCGCGTAGAGGACGTACCCGTTCCCGCCGTGCGGCCCGGCACCGTTGCGGTGAATATCGCGTGGTGTGGAATCTGTGGCACCGACGTACACGAGTATCTCGAAGGACCGATTTTTGTTCCGTCGGCTGATACACCGCATCCGCTGACCGGGGAAGTACCGCCAGTGACGCTAGGTCACGAGTTTTCCGGCACGATCGCCGAGATCGGGGACGGGGTCGAAGGCTTGAGCGTCGGAGACGCGGTCGTGGTCGAGCCCTACGTCGTGTGTAACGAGTGCATTCCCTGTCAACTCGGCAAATATCACCTCTGCACACGCATCGCAGTGATCGGGCTCGCGGGCGACGGCGGTGGACTGAGCGAACGCATCGTGGTCGACCCCCGCTGGGTACACCCAGTCGGGGACATACCGTTGGATCACGCGGCGCTCATCGAACCCCTAGCCGTGGCCTACCACGCCGTAGAACGCAGTGGCGCTCGATCAGGTACGACCGCTCTGGTCGCCGGCGCGGGACCGGTCGGGCTGCTACTGGCGGCGGTTCTGAAGGGCATCGGTGTCACAACCATCATCAGCGAAGTCAGTGCCGCTCGTCTGGCCCAAGCCGCGGAGCTGGCCGATCACGTTCTGAATCCGACCGATGGCGACATCGCAGACCGAGTTCGAGAGCTTACCGACGGAGTCGGTGTGGATGTTGCATTCGAATGCGCCGGCGTCAACGCTGTGCTCGACACTGTTCTCGATGCCGTGCGACCGGCGGGTGTTGTTGTCAACGTGTCGATTTGGGGGTCACGAGCTTCAATCGATATGCAAAAAATTGTTCTCAAAGAGATCGACCTGCGGGGAACCTTTGCGTACGTGAACAATCACCGAGCGGTCATTGCGCTGGTACAGGACGGGAAGATCGATCTCGCGCCGTTCATCACCAAGAAGATCGGACTAGAAGATCTGGTGCAGGACGGGTTGAACTCCCTGATCAAGGACACCGAGTCATCGATCAAAATCCTGGTGTCACCCACCTTGTAGGCAGTGCGGTCGCGCCACACCCCGAGTTTTCATCGCCCCGGGTAAGAACCGGTTCGATTGGCCCTCGGGTATCCGACGCACTTCCACATGTGCCAGTCGGACCCGCTAGTGCATCTGCAAATTAGAAAGGCAACCTCATGGGTTCCGTCGTCGACTGGTTGCGAACGTCCACACCCGGGCTCCTGGTTCTCTGCGGTGTCGCTATCGCGATACTGCTCGTCGCCATCATCAGAATCAAACTCGAACCGTTCATCGCTCTCCTCATAGCGGGCATCGGACTCGCACTTGCTGCAGGTCTGCCGGTGTCACAAATCGTGGGTACTGCCATCAAGAGCAGCGACTCGCTCCTCGAGACCGGTTTCGGCGGCATCCTCGGCCACGTCGCGGTTATCATCGGACTCGGCACAGTTCTCGGTGCCATCCTCGAAAGGTCCGGCGGCGCACAGACACTGACTGCAAAACTGCTTGGTGTCTTCGGCGATCGCGGTGCCCCGCTGGCCATGGGTCTGCTCGGCCTCATCTTCGGTATCCCGGTCTTCTTCGATATCGGCATCTTCGTCCTCGCACCGCTCGTGTACGTCGCAGCACGACAGGGCGGAAAATCGTTGGTGCTCTATGCGATGCCCATGCTCGCCGGTCTGTCCATGACCCACGCATTCCTCCCCCCGCACCCCGGTCCGGTCGCGCTCGGCGGCCTCCTCGAGGTCAACCTCGGCTGGCTCATTCTGATGGGCTTCGTCTGCGGCATCCCCGGGTTCCTGGCAGCAGGAATCTTGTGGAGTAGCTACATCGGCAAACGAATCTTCGTCGAGGTACCCCCGGATTTCATCAACGACGCTCCCACCGACGGGCCACAGGGCTCGAGCGGCATCGCCGTCGGAACCAAACGATCTGTGGTCACCACACCCCCGTCCGTCGCCACCATCGGTGCCATCATCGCGGTGCCGCTCGTACTGATCCTCGGTGCAACCTTCGGCAACATATTGCTGGGCGAGGGCGATTTGCTTCAGGTCCTGACGTTCTTCGGAACGCCCGCAGTTGCTTTGCTCATCACGGTTCTTATCGCTTTTTACATCCTCGGTATCCGCCGCGGATCGACTGTGCAGGAACTGTCCACGCTGACCGGTGAATCGCTAAGACCGGTGGGCATGCTGCTCCTCGTCGTCGGCGCGGGCGCGTTCTTCGGCAAGGTTATTTCGGCCACCGGAATCGGAACCGCGCTCGCAGACACCATGTCGGCTGCAGGCTTACCGATCATCGTCCTCGCGTACATCATCAGCTGCGCACTCCGCATCGCACAGGGGTCCGCGACGGTTGCCATCGTCACGACCGGCGGCATCGTTGGACCACTCGTCATCGAACAGGACTACTCGCAGATCGCCATCGCCCTCATCGCCATGGCGATCGCCGCCGGATCCATCATCCTCGGCCACGTCAACGACGGCGGTTTCTGGATCATCGCCAAGTTCTTCAACATGACCGTCAAGCAGACACTGCAAACGTGGACAGTGTTGGAGACCGTGCTGTCGGTCGTCAGCTTCGCAGTAGCAGCTGTCTTGTTCACGATCATAAGCTGATCTGCAGCTCCCGCTGGTCAAAATCTGCAGCGGCACTCTGTCCTCACCCGGCACAGCATGGTCTCGTTCGACTGATCGAGTCTCCGCCTTCGCACGAACCTAAAGGAAGTATCAATTATGCCCGAAACCCAGCTAGTTAAGGCCGCGATTTTCACAGGGCTGTCCGAAATGGCTCTGGTTGAAAAAGAAGTCAGGTCACCACGCCTTGGGGAAGTGTTGCTCGACGTCAAGGCAGAGGGAGTCTGCGGGAGCGACTTGCACTATTACCACATCTCGGCGGAGGCTATGGAGTCCCATACTCAACCTCGAAAGCACACAACGACTCCCGGCCATGAGATCGCGGGCATCGTCGAGGCCGTAGGCGAGGGAGTCAGCCATCTAAAGCCGGGTGACCGAATAGCCGTGCAACATTACTCGGGTTGCGGCAACTGCCTGTCTTGTCGAAAAGGGTGGGACAACCATTGCCAGAACAACACCGTATATTCGCTCGACCGAGACGGCGGCTACCAGGACAAAGTAATCGTCGAGGCACGGGATTGCGTGCCTCTTCCCAGCGAGCTGAGTTTCGGAGCGGGTGCCTTTCTAGCCTGTGGTGCCTCAACTGCATATCAAGCGTTGCGTCGGGCTGACATCCCGCTCGGCGGGACTGTCGCTGTCATCGGCCTCGGGCCGGTGGGACTTGCTTCCCTGGCTTGGGCGAAAGCGTTGGGGGTCCGCGCATTCGGGATAGATCCGGTTCCTGAGCGCTTGAAATTCGCCTCAGATCTCGGATTCGAGAGCCACGATTCCAACGATTTCGATATCGCTTCCATCGCACCCGACGGTGTGGATTCGGTGATCGACACTTCAGGAAACATTCATGGCCGCCGGACGGCGTCACGCATCGCGAAAGTCTGGGGCACTGTCGTGCTGGTCGGATTTGGGCCAGGGTACGACATCGATCCAGTTACGGACGTGATCATGCGACAGTCGACGATCAAGGGGTCGTTCGTTTTCAGCATGCCGGTGATGATGGAGGCTGTCGCGGATGCGGTGAAACTAGGACTCGATCTCGACCCCATTCTCACAGTTCACTGTCGCTTGGAAGACGCGCCGGCTGCTGTCGCCGACTTCGCCAGCGGCAGTATCGGAAAAACAACCATCACTTGGCCGTAACTCACCCACGACAACGTGACCGGTGGCAAGACGACGTGGCGCGCCGTCTGAATGCAAATCGTCGCCACATCCTGAACAGGTTCGGGCACATCCTGCCCCCAAGTCCGAAAACCACATCACCAAGCGCATCGATGGTCGAGTTAGACACCGGGGGACTGCATCAAGTCTCGATGTAACTCTCAAAAAGAGTGCCAAGTTCCTCTTACGATCGTCCCCCGGATCCAGAAAGCGCCGCGAACACCGAAATTCATCGGGCTCCGTACGACTCCCTCAAGCCCGCACACAGCTGCTGTAGTGACCACCCCTACGCATGAACCACACCCGCCCACCGTAGGGCGCACCCACGCCATACTTTGGCATTCCCAGAGGAACGTGAAATGACCAGATCTGTTCAGCCGGCCCAGGACGGCGCTACAACCTTGTGGCACCGATTGGGATTACCTCGCCCCCTACTGTTCGGGTATCTCGGCCTGCTCCTATTCATGATCGGTGACGGCGTCGAATCGAACTTCCTCGCGCCATTCCTGCGCGACAACAACGGACTTGACACCGAACGCGTGGGACTTCTCGTCGCCATGTACGGAATCGTGGTCGCATTTGCCTCCTGGCTTTCCGCCGCACTCTCCGACTTATGGGGACCCAGGCGGGTCATGACGATCGGCTTCGCCACCTGGGTGTTCTTCGAGGTGATCTTTCTGACATTCGGTGTCGCCGGGGATAACGAGGTCGTCCTGTTTGTCTCTTACGCATTCCGCGGTCTTGGATACCCCCTGTTTGCGTTCGGATTCCTTGTGTGGATCGCGGCGGTCGCTGACAGACGTCGGCTCGCGACAGCCATTGGGTGGTTCTACGTCATGTTCACCGCGGGTCTGCCGACGCTCGGAGCGTTGGTGGCGTCCAGCACGATCCCCCTCATCGGTGGTTACAACACGTTGTGGCTTTCGGTCGGCCTGGTCGTCCTCGGTGGCCTGCTCGCATTGTTCGGCGTGAAAGAGAAAACCGGTCGGTCCAGGCTCGCCGAACCCGACGCCAAACCATTCGACATCTTGTTCCTCGGTTTGCGCTTGATCGCGACCCGTCCCCGGGTTCTCAGTGCTGTCACCGTCCGCATGATCGCAACGGCGCCGCAGTACGGCTCGTTCGTCTTCTTTCCCGTGCTGTTTGCGGAACAGTTCGGCTTCGGGCTGTCCCGGTGGCTTATATTGACCACTGTCATCTATGCCGCCAACATCCCCTTCAATGTCGTGTTCGGCATGATGGGCGACCGTTTGGGATGGGTCCGTACCGTCCGGTGGTTCGGCGCGGTCTGCGCAGGCGTGAGCATCCTCGGTCTCTACTACCTGCCAGCCTGGACTGGTTCTTACACCGTTGCGCTACTCGCCGGCATCGCCTTCGGCATCTCTCTCGCCGGGTTCATCCCAATCTCCGCGATCATCGCAGCACTCGAACCGAAGCACCCCGGCGCAGCGATGTCCGCGTGCAACGTCGGCGCGGGCTTATCGGTCGCCGTCGGCCCGTTGCTCGTTGCGGTTTTTCTGGGAACGGTCGGAGCCGAGGGCATGGTCTGGATCTTCGCCGGCATGTACGCTCTCGCAGCGCTACTGACGCTTGTCCTTCCCGTGAGCGCGATCCAACTCTCCGCGAGTAAGACCCCGACTCATCCGACCACCTCGTCTACGCACTGAAAGCCACATTGGCAGGGCTCACCAACGGTCCCAATGCACCCACACAGTTGGTGAGCACTGCCGCCTCCCGCCGATGCGCCACCCCGCAGAACTCACGCGACTCGAAGCTATGAGGATTCTTGTCATGTATTCCGGTGCGGTCATGGTTGCTGGCGACTTCGACAATGCCCGAGCGAGCTCACCGGGTCGCGAACCGACACCTACCGGTGCCAGAGCCTGAAACGACAATCTCGACCTTACCGTCACCGTCACCGTGACCACGGACTCGGACCTGGATGCCAAAACTTAGTTCGAAAAACCGCTTATTAAGGGTGCAAGCATGATGTTTCGCGATACTTCACCGTCAAGAATTTGACGTCGGACCCCGCCGATAAGCCGGTTTTTATGTCAGGTGGAACCGCCAGGATCTTCTGACGCCCCTGTGGGCGTCGGTGGCACGTGGCCTTCTCAGGGTGCGGCCTCGTCGCCGAGCAGGTCGAGGGTGCGTTGCAGCAGCGCTTCGATGCGGTCCTCGACGTCGTCGACCATGTCCGGGACATCAGCCAGGGCGGTGTGCGCGCGGCGCCGCGCGTCGACACCCGCGCGGTAGTACCCGGAATCGAGGTCTGCTGGTGTGGGCTCGGGACGAATCACGTCGATTTGTTCGGCGTCCGCGTGTGGTCTACTCGAACGGCGTCGTGGGGTGTGCAGCGGTGAGAGCCCGGTGCGGTGCGCGGCGATCACCGATCCGATCTCGGCGGCGGTCATCGGAGCGGCAGGCAACGGTAGGTGACCCCACCGGTCGATCGGGACCGCGACCGGACCGCCGCGGTGCGGTGACGCGGTCATGTCGGGAAACGTGTTGTGCTGCAGATGCTCTGCGAGCAATGTCGTCGAGGGTTACCGGTCGGAGAATTGCAGGACGGTGTGCCAGCGCTCCCACACGTCGACCGGCTGAAAGCCGGTGGCCTCGTGGGGGTCGATGCGGATGCGGGCGTGGCGATCCCACGCCGGTTCTTCAAAATCGCCGCCTGGGTGCAAGATTCGGAGTTGGCGGCGACGGGATACGTTCTCGATCAGACACCGTCGTTGGGTCCGATCCTCACCCGGCCCGCCCGCACCGAGACCGCCACTCCCCCACTTGGCCCGTACCGGACATTCCAGGTGCCGATCGAGGACATCGCCGCAGACACCGGCCTGTCGATGGACCAACTGATCGGCGCGGATCGCTACACCCTCCAGCCCGCTGCGCGACCGGTCGGGGAACGTTGGACGGAGTTGACTGCGTACGCTGATATTGCGCTGTAGCAACGAGACTCGGTAGCGTCGAGCCGATGGGGCAGGGTGGTCGCGCGCAGGGACGCCGGTGATCGCGACACGGCCTTCGGGCCCGATCAAGGCTTGTGTTCGTCGGTCGACCTTATTTCTTTCGTCGAGACGGTCCAGTTGAGTTCGGCTGCGGCTCGGGCTGTTTCGGCCGTCTCGTGTGGGGTCCAGGTGCCGTCGCTGATCAGCGCGACCACGTTCGCCATCTGCGCACACAGTGCCGCGATATCGGCATCGGGGTCCGCAATGGCGGGCTTCGTGCCATGGTTTCCTCGAAACCCTTTATTTCGCCTGACAAGTCGCGTCGAATCCGTTCGATCAACGGCCTTCTCGACACTAAGGACACGACGGCTACCACCGCGATCACGAAGGTGGTGGCGAAGAGGCTACGACGATGAACCTTCACTACGAGAACACTCGCGATGTGTGGGTCGAGCCGGTATCCGGTTCGATAGTGGCGGTCGAGGAACAACCTCACCGGTGGCTTGTTCCGAGCGTGGACGACCCACACGCGGTTACTACTCTCGACGCACGCACTGCGTTCAGCGACGGGGAACTACCCCGGCTTTGGCCAGCCCGATCACCTCGGCTTTGGACGCTACCGCTGCCGGTGAGCTGTATGTCGAGCCGGTGTGACCCGAGATGACGAGATGTCGGCGACGCTCTTGTTTTCATTCAGGGTCGGCACAGCCGCGCCGAGACGAAGCGGTGGGGCGTGGTCTCGATGTCGTTGCTGATCAGCTGGTTGCGCCACCAAAAACGGGTCATGGCACTGATCTCGTGCAGCCCTCGGGCACGCCATATCGCGGAACCATCCTGAGCGCACCATCCAGCCGAACGACTTCTCCGTTGATGTAGGAGGAGCGAAGCAAGAACAGCGCCAGTTCAGCGAATTCGTGGGCGTCGCCGAGCCGTTTAGGGAAGATCACAGATTCACTCAGATGCCTGCGGCGCAGGCCCGACAACTCGTTGATCATGGGACTTTCCATCACGCCTGGTGCGATGGAATTGACTCGTATGCCGTGTTCGGCGAGATCTCTGGCCAGGGTGAGGGTCATACCTGCGATCGCAGCTTTGGACGCAGCGTAGGCAGCCTGGCCTGGTAGGCCTTCGTAGGCGGCGATCGACGAGGTATTCACCACGGCACCTCTAGCACCGTCGGACAACGGTTGCTGCCTGGCAATCTCCGCTGAGGCGAGTCTGGTCACGTTAAACGTTCCCACAAGGTTGATATCTAGTACCCGGCGAAATTCTTGAAGAGGGTGCGGGCCACCGTCGTTCAGCACTCTGGTCGATGACCGAATTCCGGCGCAATTAACGGCGTAACGAAAGTGCTTCCCCGTTCCAGTGGCCGTGGTCAGCGCGTGGCGCACACTGTCCTCGTTTGTCACATCGCATTCGACGAACTCGATACCCGGCTCGTCGGGTGGACGAGACAGATCCGCGCCGACGACACTGGCACCATGCTCGCTCAGCGCCCGAGCTGTGGCGTAGCCGAGACCGGACGCAGCGCCGGTCACGAGCGCAACCGAATCTGATAGTTCAGACATCAGGACCCAACTTTCCGGAGGTCTATGGCCCGAGTCTCTTTGAAAGAGATGACGACCACAAGTGAAGCGACGCATAGTAATACGAAATAGATCTGAAAAAGCCAGCCCAGGCCCATCGAGTTCAAGGCTGTGTTCAAATACGGGGCAGTCCCCCCAAAAACTGCGACCGACAGTGACATGGCAATTCCGATTACTTTCGTTCGCTGGTTTGTCGGTAACTGTTCTGCAATGGTGGCGGCGTAGATAGAGGTAGCTGCACCTGCGACAGCGAGAGCGACAGCTTGCGCCGTGAACAAGGTCCATGGTCGAGAGTCGATCAAACCGAGTAAGGGAAAAATCAGAGCCGTGAACGACACGGCCCAGAAGATCAGGACGGGCTTTCGCCCGATCTTGTCCGATAGCGCACCCCACATCGGAAGCACGACTATCCCGACGAGTTGGGCCAGAAGGCTGGCGCGGAATGCACCGGACGATTGCATTCCGTGCTGAGAGATCGCAAAAGCGGAAGCGAAAGAGTTGAACGTATAGAACACGACCGAAGTACCGCCGGTGAATACGAATAGTTTCAAACCGGAGATGAACAACTGCTTCCGTGACCACCTCGCATCGTCCGGTGTGTCTTTTTCCTGGGTCTCGTAGACGTCGCTCTCGATCATCCCTCGTCGAAGGTACAGAGCGAACAATGCAAGCAGACCGCCGACGAAAAATGGGACCCGCCATCCCCATGATTCGACAGATTCGGCCGGAACTGTCGCGGTCAGCACCGCACCCATCGCTGTTGCGAGAACGGTCCCGAGGCCCACGCTGATGTAGACCGTGCTCGACCATAAACCTCGGCGGCGAGCAGGTGCGATCTCAGCGACGTAAGCGTACGACGCTGTGGATTCACCTCCATGCGCAAACCCCTGAACAAGGCGGGCGAATAGCAGCAGCGCGGACGCGAGCCCACCTATGGCACCATATGCCGGCGTGACGGCGATCAACAGGCTCGCTGCAGCCATCGTGAGCATGGTGGCAATCAGTACGGTACGGCGACCCGCTCTTGCTGCCAGGTATCCGAAGAACATTCCGCCCAAAGGGCGCGATACGAAACCTACGGCGAAGACGACGAGTGTCGCCAGCATGGCGGATACCGGATCGGACTTGTCGAAAAGTGCCTGAGCGATGAATGGTGAAAAAACTGCGTACGCGGTCCAGTCGTACCACTCCAGAGTATTCCCGACTCCGCTGGCGAACAGAGATTTGAACCGTTTTTCAGACGTAAGTTCGAGGTGGTTACGAGCCGACACTTCACTAGGGACAGTCATGGGTAATTTCTCCTCGCTAACCGGCTGTTTGGGTGGACAACGCAGCAAGTTCGGATGGTGCCGGGCGTGTCTCGGACAGTTCCCGGCACACTTCGATAATGGAGTCTGTCCCCGGGATGATTGCTTTTTGCAATTTCCCGGGCGTCGGGATTCGAGAGTCGGGTGTTGCGAGACGGCGAATATCCAACGGCATCTCTCGGCCGAGACCTTCGTGGATGCGAGAAACCACTTCCCCGCCGAAGCCTCCGGTCAAGTTTGCTTCGTGCACCACGGCCGCACGGCCTCGTGCATGACGAACAGCGGCGGTCACCGCCTCCAGGTCGAGTGGAGCAAGCCAGCGCAAGTCGAGCACAGCGATCTCGATACCCTCACTTCGTAGTTGCGCCTTGGCTGCGAGTGCGCGCTGCACCATGGCCCCCCACGTGATCACAACAACATGATTCTCGTCTGCTGGATATAGACGTGAACCGCGGACTGCCTCAATGTCCGCGTCTGGATAGACGACGCCCTTGAGTTGGTACAATTCGCGTGACTCGATCAACACAACCGGGTCCGCGTCCGCGATCGCTGCACGGGTCATGGCATAGGCATCTGCCGGGCTCGCAGGCAGGCCTACTCGAAGCCCGGGAATGTGAGCCAACAGTGCCTCGAGGCTTTGAGTGTGTTGGGCGCACGACCCCGCGGTTGCGCCCTGTTGGAGTCGCACGGTCAAAGGTGCGGACTGAGTACCTCGACTCGCGTATCGAACATTTGCTGCCTGGTTCACGAGTTGATCGAGTGCAACCATCAGAAAGTCCATCCACATGATCTCGACTACAGGGCGCAGACCTGCGATGGATGCACCCACGGCAGAACCCAGAATTGCGGTTTCGGCAATCGGGGTGTCGAATACCCGTCGAGTGCCGAAGCGCTTCTGCAGACCGCGGGTGACCCCGAAAATGCCGCCGGCAAAGGCGACATCTTCGCCGTAGACCACCATTTCCTGTCGTTCGGAGAGGTCGGTGGCCAACGCCGTGTTGATGGCCCGCCAGTATTCCATCGGGCCGGACGGTTCGCCGCGACCTTTGTTCGTGCCGCGATGTCCGATTGCTTCGGCCGCGTAGATGTCGGTGGTGGCATCTGCGATGATCGGCTCTGCCATGTTGCGTACCGCGACCGTAGCGGCGTCCACTTCGGACTGCACGGCGGCGTCGACTGCCTTGAGTTCTTCCGCGGTGGCGGTTCGATCCGAGATCAGTTGGCGGACCAACCTAGCCAACGGATCTCGGGACTTTGCGTCCTCGATGTCGGCCCGTGGGCGGTAGTGCTCGATGTCGCGGTTGTAGTGACCTTTCATGCGAACGACTTTGAACTCAAGGAAGACAGGGCCTCGTCCGGCGCGAGCCTCGTCGAGTGCCCAGGTCGACGCGTCGAGCACTGCTTTGAGGTCACACCCATCGACCGAGCGTGATGGTAAGCCGTACGCAGCTGCACGATTGGCAAGCTGCGGGTCGCGCGTCATTTCGGACGCAGGCGTCATCTCAGCCCAACCGTTGTTCTCGCAGATGAACACGACCGGAAGATTCTTCACAGCAGCGAAGACTAGGCCTTCGTGCAGTGCACCTTGGCTCATCGCGCCGTCTCCGATTGTTGCTACTGCCACGCCTCCGGATTCGGTGATTTGGGCAGCAAGCGCGACCCCATCGGCTATTGGGGCGCCCGCGCCCACAATGGAGTTCTCACCGACGAACCCGTATTCCGGTGCCGTGAGCATCAGCGACCCCGAGCGTCCCCCGTTGATACCGCCTGATCGTTGACAAATTTCACCCATCAACTCCACGAGCGGTACCCCGCACCCGAGACCCCAACCGTGACCTCTGTAGGTGGACAAGATTTTGTCTTGCGGTTGCTTCAGCGCTGTCACGCCGATTGCGACAGCCTCGTGGCCGTGGCAGGTATGCACAGAGCCTACGAAGAAGCCCTCGGAGCTGAGCTCAAGGCAGCGGTCCTCCATCGATCGGATCCGCCGCATTTGCCGGTAGTACTCGATGTAGTCATGCACGCGTTTCTCCTTTGGTTAGAAGTCGACTATGACCCCCATCACAAACGGATGTCAATATTTGAATACTATTTCATTTAATGAAATAGTAGGATCGGCACATGTCAACCCCACCTCCAAAAGCCCGTGCCGTCACTACGCTTCAGACTCTGGCTCGTGGCCTTGCCTTTTTGGAAGAGGTGGCCGCGTCGCAGGTTCCGCCTACCGTCAAGGAGGTGGCCGAGCGACTCGGGCTGAACATCACCACCAGCTACCATCTGTTCAATACCCTTGTCGATCTTGGCTATTTGACGCGAGATGCCAACTCGACGCTTCACATCGGCGCGAAAAGTTCCGCCCTCGCGCAGGCCTACCGCCGTACCGTCAGCCCGCACGGCCGCATAGTGCAGTTGGTCCAGGAACTGTCGGCACTGACCAACGAGACGGCATCGGCCTCTATGGTCGTCGACAACCGGATGGTCGTTCAAGCACTGGCGGAGGGGACTCAACCAGTCAAGGCAACGGGCCTCTACATCGGTTTGACAGGACATGAATACTTAAGAGCATCAGGCAGATTGGCTCTGGCACTTCTCGATGCCGACGCAAGCAAAGCAATGTTCACACTCTCGACCGCACGCCTCAGCGCGATGGAGCGAGAGGCGGCGCAAGCGACACTGGACGAAGAGCTCCCCGACACCCGATCGCGTGGGTGGTCATTGGACCCGGGCGACTATCAAGAGGACATCTCCGGGGTTTCCGCTCCTATTCTCAGCCCATCAGGCACGCTCATCGGAACCATCAACCTATCGACCCCGTCAACCAGATTCGCTGTTCAGCGGGATCGACTCATCGCCTGCGTCACCGAGCATGCTGCGCGCGCATCGGAGCTCGTTGCCCACTCTGAACAGTCGTGAAGCGGTGCGCGATGTATCGAAATCCGCTTACGCAACCGGGAAGCCCGAGAACATTTGGAGCGTCCTATATGTGTTCCGCATCAGGCGAGGTCGCTGTCGCGCCACTACGGTGTCTGCCAGATGGCGGTTGCAGGCAGCGGTGGGAGCCGCGCTGTGAACGAACGTGGACGGTGTAGAGCGCCTGTATTGAATGGGACCTCGAGACTATTCGATAACTGAGCTCTTGCAGCGAGTTTCGGACTGTCCGGTGTACAAGGCATGTTGACGATTGGTCCGGTCGTTCGTCTGACCGAGGCGCAGCAACTGCTGCTCAAACGGGCTCTCGCAGATTGGCTACTGCCCGAGAGTCGACATGGCCTTTGTCGCTGCACCCAGCTGAGTTTTTCAAAACCGATGACACCCAGGGGCAGCGCCCGCCTGCTTTGCGCGCTCGGGCATAATTTTCGGATAGGCCGCGTTGGACTGTAACGAGATCGGTGACACTGATTGCGCGTAGAGTACAAGGACAACAAGCTCAAAAAGCTGTGCACTGACGAGCGCGAGATGCAGAAGCAGCGACCCGACCTGAAGAAAAAGCTACGACTGCGTGTAAAGGCGCTCGAAAACTCGGAAACACTGGGCGATCTGCCTGTTGATGACCCCGGGGGCGCTTGGCACGACCTTAAGGGCAAGCGCGCGGGCACCTGGGCTGGAGAGCTCAGTGGAAACTGGCGGCTGCTGGTCGCACCGTCGCCCAATTCGTTGACCGCTACAGAGACCACCGTGATCGACGTCGAGGACTACCACTGAGGAAGGATCGGCCATGACCGCCACGAACTACGCCGTAGCTCCCGGGGAGTACTTGGAGGAGTGGATCGACGATCAAGACCTGTCCCAGCAGCGGGTAGCTGAGCTTCTCGGCACCAGCCGCAAGCAGGTTAACGAGATCGTCAACGGGCGCGCGCCGATCACTAGCGACACTGCCATGCGCCTCGAGCGCGTCGTCGGCATCCCTGCGAGGACTTGGCTTAAGTATGAGGCACTGTATCGAGCCGACCTTGCCCGTATCGCCGACGAAGAGGGCCTCGCCGAGCATGTCGACGAGATCGCGCCATCAGCGATCGCTTACTTGCGTAGTATCGGCGCGACCGGGGCGACCAAACGCACTCCCGGCAAGCTGGTATCTGACTTCCTTGCGTTCCACCGCTGCGGCACTTGGGCCGCGTACGACCACCTCCACCGAGAGGCCTCGACAGGCGACTATGCACTGGCCGCGCTAAAGGACTCGAGTGCAACGCTCGATCGAACGCTTCTGACGACGTGGCTTCGAGCGGCTGAGCTGGCAGAGCCGTTCGAACGGGGTCGGCACTATGATTACGACCCCGCTCGGCTCAAGGAGGCTCTGCCCAAACTGCGCGCGAGAGCTGCCGCACCTGACTCAGCGATGCTTCGGGACACAGTCAACATGCTCGCCGATGTTGGTGTGGTGTTCATGGTGGTTGAGCCGCCCAAAAAGCTCCAGTTGCTGGGCATGACCCGGTGGATCGACAAGCGAGTGCCCGTTATCCAGCAGACCGGACGGTGGGGCAAGGATGGCTTTGTCATCTGGACGCTCTTCCACGAACTCGGCCATGTGCTCAACGACCCAAGAGGCGAGATGCACGTCGAATACAGCACGCAGAAGAAGCGCAACAGCGCCGCGGAAAAGGGGGCCAATGCGTTCGCGATGAAGATCTTGTTTGGCGAGGACGGCATCAAGCCGTTTGAGGGACTAACCCGCGATCGCGAGATTGCAGATGCCGCGGCGAGGATCGGCATTGCGCCCGGCGTGGCCGTGCACCAGATGCACCGGCGTCGGCTCCTGGATTACCGATTCGGTAACGGGCTTTGCGTCGATCTCGCCGGCACCTTCACTGCATAGGAGGAAGAGACCTGAGCTAGCCATGCGTCGCTGCTTCATAACCCGATATTAGTGACCGCGTTGCCGACGAGGGGCGCATGTTCGCGTCGATACACCTCGACGGAGTCGAGGCTGGCGTGGCCGGTTTGGCGTGCGATGGCGGAGCCGTCGGCACCGTTGCGGGTGCCTTGGGTGACGAACCCGGCGCGCAGTGAGTGCCCGCCGAGTTTGGCGAGCGACGCAGGGTCGAAGCCAGCATGTTTGGCGCGGCGGCGGATGGCCTGGTGGATCGCAGCTCCGGACAACGCGCTGGAACCGAGGTTGCCGTTCTTGGCAACTGCCCGGAGCAACGGTGCGCGGGCGGCGGTGCGCGGCACTCCCCCACGACAGACGTGAGCGTCGAACGGTTCTCGCTTCCGGAGTAGGCGGATCACGGACGGACGGCCGCCGGCGTCGAACGCAGCCACGACCTGCACCCAACGGACGTACGCGCACGGTGGGCAGGTCTCGTGGGAGTCTGTGTACGGCAGGGCCTTCACCGCTCCCCTGCCCTCTTGGTCGGTCTTCGACTTCCGCAGCCGCACATGCAATCCGTCGTGCCGGTGCACGATGATGTCGCCGCACACGAGGTCGGAGAGTTCGCTGCGTCGGAATGCGCCAGCGAACCCGAGGAGCAGAATTGCGGAGTCGCGGCGTTCGAGGACCTCGTCGGCCCAGCCTCGGCATCGGTGCCTTGCCGTCTCGACGAGGAGTTTGATGTCCTCGACCAGCAACGGGTTTCGCGGGGTGCGGGGTCGGTCCCCCGCCGCGGCATACTCACGCCGGATGCCGGACAGAGTCGCGGTGACGAGTTCATGGGCTGACGGCGACAGATGCCCGGTGGTGCGGTGTCGGTGGTTGATCGCGGCGATCCAGGTGCCGAACGTAGCGACGGCGTAAGCCCGCTCCCCTGTTTCGTTTCGGGTGTCGGCTGCGTCGACGAGATAGGCGGCGACGGTGATCGGGTGCGCAGGAAGCGTCACGTGACCATTCGTCTCGCACCAATTGGTGAAGCGTCTCCACGCCGCGGCGTATGTCTTGCGCGTTCCATCGGACTGGGAGGAGTGCACGGCGGCCGCGATCCGCTTCGCGACGGCGGGTGGGATCTCCGGCTCGACCGCCAACGATCTGCCGCCCAGGGTGTTCTCGACAGTGCTCACCGCAGGTGCATGGCCTGGCCGGAAGTCCATAAGGGCAGCCTATCGCAGGTCACCGACACGTCTGCACAGCAAAACTGTGCTGACCCGGCGTTCTGGGCCAGACGATGCGGAAAATGCAATTTACATTGGCATAATCTGAAAAAATGTGGGTGACTATGAAGCGCCGCTCGTCGCGGTGTTTTCACCAGCCGCAGTGCGAGGTCACGCGGATAGGTCGTTGGGCTGACCTGGGTCACCATCACACAATCTGCTCGGTTGCAGACCTCGGTAGGTGTCATTGAGACCAATACAACGACAGCATGAGCTGCCGAAATGGCGTGCCAGCGTCTGATCCCGAGAGTGTTCGCGGACTGCATTGGCGGCCCCTGCTCCTATCGGCGGACGGGCGATCGGGCGTCGCAAACACCTTGTCTTGCGTCGAACGCTTAATCGCCGAGACTCTATATGAGGGACCGGGAAGGAGAAGTCCGTCGACCTCCATAGTCGAATCGTCGTCTTCTCACCCCACATCAGGCTCGGACTTGAGCCGTCTTCGGCCGAAACGTGTGCTCCTTGCTGCCGCTATGCGGCTTGCCCTGCGGATTGTCCCCTCGGCCCATCATCAACGCTCGGCGCTCCGACGGGCTAAGGTCATCGCACCGGCGGCGGCTATAACGTCTCTTCAGGTGTTCCATCAAGACAAACCCCGGCATTCAGTCCACTGTTGCCGTAGGTCGCGCAATGTCACGTGACGAAGCCGATTTCCTGTGGGCTAGATAGTCTCGACTCTTGATCCTGAGTTGGCCATTGCGGGAGCCTACGTTCTGGCTGGGAATGTAAGGCGGGATCCGCTGGGTTCAGCCCACTCATAAGCCCACTCATAAGCCCATACGTATGGCCGTAGGTATGACTGTAGGCCGGGACGTGCGATGGGGGTGCAAGGTGGGTTTGTGTTCCCGGTTGGTCAAGTGGTCGGGTGCACTCCCCCAGCTGGTTCGCCGACGTGCGGACGGCGATCGCAGTTGCGCCACTGTGCGGCGGCACCATTGGCGTGTGCGTCGTCTGGAGCAGCATGCCTGTGACTTGCTCAGTTCATCCTCTGCGTTCGGGCTATCACACCTGTTGCGTTGAACCCTGACCACTACTGTTTGTTGAAATCATGCGATGGTCGGGTCTCTCGACCTGATGATCGGATAGTCGCCGGTTGGTCGCGATGTGTGTCGGGGTATCAGCGGCGTGGATTGGGCGTGCCTGCTGCCGTTTCTTGGTTCTCATTGAAGGCTGGCCTGGTGAGCGATGGCCGTGAGGTGCTACATGGGCACCCTGTCTGAGGGGCGGGGTGAACCGTCCTGGGTCTGGTGGAGACTGTGATCTCACCAGGAGAATGCCGTTATGGCTGCACCGAGGAAGTTCGACG
>NZ_JCAWAG010000009.1:1925-3082 GCF_059691855.1 Rhodococcus sp. 320_ES
TGGTGTGTGTTGTTTGAGAATTGCACAGTGGACGCGAGCATCTTTGTTGTAAGTAATGAAGAGCGTACGGTGGATGCCTTGGCACCAGGAGCCGATGAAGGACGTAGGAGGCTGCGATAAGCCTCGGGGAGCTGTCAACCGAGCTGAGATCCGAGGGTGTCCGAATGGGGAAACCCAGCACGAGTGATGTCGTGTTACCCGCGCCTGAATATATAGGGCGTGTGGAGGGAACGTGGGGAAGTGAAACATCTCAGTACCCACAGGAAGAGAAAACAACAGTGATTCCGTCAGTAGTGGCGAGCGAACGCGGAAGAGGCCAAACCATGTGCATGTGATACCCGGCAGGGGTTGTGCGTGTGGGGTTGTGGGGTTTGTTTTTGTCGATTCTGCCGGATCGGCCGACAGTAAGAAATCATGTGGTTAGTCGAAGTGGTCTGGGATGGCCTGTCGTAGAGGGTGAGAATCCCGTAGACGAAAACTGTGTGACTGTCGAAGTGAATGCCCAAGTAGCAGCGGGCCCGTGAAATCTGCTGTGAATCTGTCGGGACCACCCGATAAGCCTGAATACTCCCTGGTGACCGATAGCGGACTAGTACCGTGAGGGAAAGGTGAAAAGTACCCCGGGAGGGGAGTGAAATAGTACCTGAAACCGTGCGCTTACAATCCGTCAGAGCCTTCGCACGACTTGTCGTGGGGGGTGATGGCGTGCCTTTTGAAGAATGAGCCTGCGAGTTAGTGGTATGTGGCGAGGTTAACCCGTGTGGGGTAGCCGTAGCGAAAGCGAGTCCGAATAGGGCGATCATAGTCGCATGCTCTAGACCCGAAGCGGAGTGATCTACCCATGGCCAGGTTGAAGCGACGGTAAGACGTCGTGGAGGACCGAACCCACTTAGGTTGAAAACTGAGGGGATGAGTTGTGGGTAGGGGTGAAAGGCCAATCAAACTCCGTGATAGCTGGTTCTCCCCGAAATGCATTTAGGTGCAGCGTCGCGTGTTTCACTCTGGAGGTAGAGCTACTGGATGGTCTAGAGGGCCTACAAGCTTATCGAAATCAGCCAAACTCCGAATGCCAGGGTGTGAGAGCGCGGCAGTGAGACTGCGGGCGATAAGGTTCGTAGTCGAGAGGGAAACAGCCCAGATCGCCGGCTAAGGCCCCC
>NZ_JCAWAG010000009.1:3181-5291 GCF_059691855.1 Rhodococcus sp. 320_ES
AAGCGTGTACTAAGTGGAAAAGGATGTGAAGTCGCGAAGACAACCAGGAGGTTGGCTTAGAAGCAGCCACCCTTGAAAGAGTGCGTAATAGCTCACTGGTCAAGTGATTTTGCGCCGACAATGTAGCGGGGCTCAAGTACACCGCCGAAGCCGCGGCATTCACGCAATAGCCCGCACAGTCCCCACGGGGGTTGTGCCAGGTGTGTGGATGGGTAGGGGAGCGTCGTGTGGCCAGGGAAGCGCCGGAGTGATCCAGGTGTGGAGGCCACGCGAGTGAGAATGCAGGCATGAGTAGCGAAAGACGAGTGAGAAACTCGTCCGCCGAATGATCAAGGGTTCCTGGGCCAGGTTAATCCGCCCAGGGTGAGTCGGGACCTAAGGCGAGGCCGACAGGCGTAGTCGATGGACAACGGGTTGATATTCCCGTACCCGTGTATCCGCGCCCATGACGAATCAGGAGTACTAACCGTCCAGAGCCTTCTGGAGCACCTTCGGGTGACGTGAGGGTGATGCACGGGACCTTTCCTGGTAGTAGTCAAGCGATGGGGTGACGCAGGAAGGTAGTCGAGCCAGTCAGTGGTAATACTGGTGTAAGCCCGTAGGGAGTGACCCAGGCAAATCCGGGTCGCACATATCCTGAGAGGTGACGCATAGCCGAATGAGGCGAATTCGATGATCCTATGCTGCCGAGAAAAGCCTCTAGCGAGCTGGTACATGGCCCGTACCCCAAACCGACACAGGTGATCAGGTAGAGAATACCAAGGCGATCGAGAGAACTATGGTTAAGGAACTCGGCAAAATGCCCCCGTAACTTCGGGAGAAGGGGGACCCCTGCTGGTGATGGAACGTGCTTCCTGAGCTGGTGTGGGTCGCAGAGACCAGTGAGAAGCGACTGTTTACTAAAAACACAGGTCCGTGCGAAGTCGTAAGACGATGTATACGGACTGACGCCTGCCCGGTGCTGGAAGGTTAAGAGGACCGGTTAATCACTTCGGTGGTGAAGCTGAGAATTTAAGCCCCAGTAAACGGCGGTGGTAACTATAACCATCCTAAGGTAGCGAAATTCCTTGTCGGGTAAGTTCCGACCTGCACGAATGGCGTAACGACTTCTCAGCTGTCTCAACCATAGACTCGGCGAAATTGCATTACGAGTAAAGATGCTCGTTACGCGCGGCAGGACGAAAAGACCCCGGGACCTTCACTACAGCTTGGTATTGGTGTTCGGTTCGGTTTGTGTAGGATAGGTGGGAGACTGTGAAGCATGCACGCCAGTGTGTGTGGAGTCGTTGTTGAAATACCACTCTGATCGTATTGGATACCTCAACCTCGGACCATGATCTGGTTCAGGGACAGTGCCTGGTGGGTAGTTTAACTGGGGCGGTTGCCTCCCAAAATGTAACGGAGGCGCCCAAAGGTTCCCTCAGCCTGGTTGGCAATCAGGTGTCGAGTGCAAGTGCACAAGGGAGCTTGACTGTGAGACTGACAAGTCGAGCAGGGACGAAAGTCGGGACTAGTGATCCGGCACCGGCAAGTGGAAGCGGTGTCGCTCAACGGATAAAAGGTACCCCGGGGATAACAGGCTGATCTTCCCCAAGAGTCCATATCGACGGGATGGTTTGGCACCTCGATGTCGGCTCGTCGCATCCTGGGGCTGGAGTAGGTCCCAAGGGTTGGGCTGTTCGCCCATTAAAGCGGCACGCGAGCTGGGTTTAGAACGTCGTGAGACAGTTCGGTCTCTATCCGCCGCGCGCGTCAGAAACTTGAGGAAGGCTGTCCCTAGTACGAGAGGACCGGGACGGACGAACCTCTGGTGTGCCAGTTGTTCCACCAGGAGCACCGCTGGTTAGCTACGTTCGGAAGGGATAACCGCTGAAAGCATCTAAGCGGGAAGCCTGTTCCAAGATGAGGTTTCTCACCCCCTCGAGGGGGTAAGGCCCCCGGCAGACCACCGGGTTGATAGGCCAGAACTGGAAGCCCAGCAATGGGTGCAGGTGACTGGTACTAATAGGCCGAGGACTTACCACAAAGCTGCTACGCGTCCACTGTGCGATATCTGAAACAACACACGAGTTGTTCAGTGCACAACTGAAAACCGCCACACCACACCACC
>NZ_JCAWAG010000010.1:0-1345 GCF_059691855.1 Rhodococcus sp. 320_ES
TGAACCGTCCTGGGTCTGGTGGAGACTGTGATCTCACCAGGAGAATGCCGTTATGGCTGCACCGAGGAAGTTCGACGAGGAGACCCGCCAGCGGGCGGTGAGGATGTATCGGGAACGGATCACCGAGCACGGTGATTCGAAGCTCGCCGCCCGAAAGCATGTCGGCGGATTGTTGGATGTGAACCCGGCGACGCTGCGGAACTGGATCGAGAAGACCGGTGCCGCAGACGAACCCGACGGTGATTCGTCGGGCGCCGATCGTGACGCGGAGCTGAAGGCGCTGCGCCGTGAGAATGCCGAATTACGAAGAGCCAACGACATTCTCAAGACAGCATCGGCGTTTTTCGCAGCGGCGGAGGTCGACCGCCGACTGCGGTGATCGTCGATTACATCGACGGCTACCGTCACCTCTACGGGGTCGACCCGATCTGCAGAGTGCTCACCGAGCACGGAACGAAGATCGCCCCGTCCACCTACTACGCAGCCAAACAGCGCGGCCGCGTCTCCGAGGCCGCGTTGGCCGAGGCGTACGCCGCGAACACCGTCCACTCGGTGTACCTGGTGAATCGGCGCCTCTACGGGGTCCGCAAGCTGTGGCACGCGATGACACGCGCTGGTCACGACGTCGGCCGAGATCAGGTCGGGCGGCTGATGGGCATCTGCGGCGCAGTCGGAGTCGTGCGAGGTCGCCGGCGCACGATCACCACCGAAAGCGACGACCGGGCACCGCGGCACCCGGATCTGATCGACCGCCGGTGGGATCTACCGGAGCGTCCCGATCAGTGGTGGGTCGCTGACTTCACCTACACCTGGACGCTCGCGGGGTTCGTCTACACCTCGTTCGTCGTGGACGTGTTCTCCCGCCGCATCCTGGGGTGGCGGGTGATGACGACGAAGGCGACACCGCTGGTGTCGGGTGTGCTCGAGCAAGCGTTGTTCACCCGTCGCAGGGCCGACTTCGCCTTCACTGCAACGGGATTGGTCCACCACTCGGACGCGGGCTCGCAATATACGTCGCTGGCGTTCACGGAGGCGTTGATCGAATCGGGGTTGGCGGGATCGATCGGCAGCGTCGGGGACGCGCTCGACAACGCGTTGATGGAATCGACTATCGGCCTGTACAAGTCGGAGCTGATCGACCGCCAGAAGTCGTGGTCCGGCAGGGCCGAGGTGGAGCGGGAGACCGCGTCGTGGGTGCACTGGTTCAACACCACCCGGTTGCACTCCTCTATCGGCTACACCTCGCCCATCGACTACGAGAACGAATACCGTCAGAACCGCACGAACGCCGCCTCCGACCGCGAGGTGGCCTGAACGAAGTCTCCATCAGGACCAGGACGGTTCA
>NZ_JCAWAG010000011.1:0-1320 GCF_059691855.1 Rhodococcus sp. 320_ES
TTGTCGGACCCCCTTGTTACGGTATCCGTATCAGTTCGAACACCAGTTCGACACACGGTTCGGGGGGACCATGATCACCGACTACACCGCACACCTGACGGCCATCGAGGAGCACGTCGACGCCCTCGCCGCGGTGAACACCGCCCTCGGTGAGAACACCGACCGAGCCGAACTGATCCGGCGCCTCGACACCCTCGCCAACCGCGCCCTCGCCCTGCAATACCCCCTGATCCAGCAGCTCACCGAACAACCCGGCCACGTCGCCTCCGGGCTGACCCGAACCAACGACATCATCGTCGACCTCACCCGCTGCACCCCCGGGGAGGCGAACCAACGCCGCAACCGAGCGCGCGAGGTCACCGTCAACACCACCGCGGCCGGTGTCGCGATCGCCCCCGAACACCCCCGACTGTGCTCGGCGATCGCCGACGGCGCCGCGAACCGCCAACACCTGACCGTCATCGACAACTTCCGCCGCTACCTCTCCCGCGCCGACACCGACACCGTCGATCCCGACTCGGTGCGCGAGGCGGTGGATCTGCTCGGTCACCTCACCCGCACCCTGACCGCGGACCACCTCGCCCTCGCCGCCCGCGAACTCACCGAACGGTTGCTGCCCGACGGCCACCTCGACCACGACACCGCAGATGCCCCGTTCCTGGAGTTGCACCCGCAGCGGGAGAACGGGCTGCGCCGGGTGGTCGGTGACCTGGACGCCGAAACCAGCGCCTACCTCGAACCGCTGCTGGCGAAGTTCGCCGCACCCGGGATGCTGAACCCCGACGACGCCACCCCCATCGTCGACACCGAACCCGACGGTGCGCCCGACACCGACACGGACACCGCTGCGGACACGGACACGGCAGTGGAGTCGCCCGACCTGCAGGACCGCCGGGAGTCCGCCGCCGCCCGCGACACCCGCTCCGCCGGCCGGCGTCGGCACGACGCCCTGAAGTTCGTGCTCCGCTCGGGGTTGATGGCGGGGCGATACGGCACTCACCGCGGTATCCCCGTCTCCGTGGTCATCACCACCACCCTCGCCGACCTGGACAAAAAGACCGGGTATGTCCGCACCGGGGGCGGTACCCGCCTCACCCACGACGATGTGCGGCGCATGGCCGTACACGCGGAGAACTACCTGATCGTCTTCGACGAGCACACCCGTAGACCGCTGTACTTCGGTCGGACCCGGCGCACCGCGTCACCGGAGCAGCGGTATGTGCTGCACGCGCTCGACCGGGGTTGCACCTTCCCCGAGTGCACCGCGGTGGCGTATTACTGCGAGGCGCATCACCGCATCGACGACTGGGCCGACGGCGG
>NZ_JCAWAG010000012.1:0-603 GCF_059691855.1 Rhodococcus sp. 320_ES
CGTTACAACGGCAAGCTGATTGCTTACCCGATCGCTGTTGAAGCGTTATCGCTGATTTATAACAAAGATCTGCTGCCGAACCCGCCAAAAACCTGGGAAGAGATCCCGGCGCTGGATAAAGAACTGAAAGCGAAAGGTAAGAGCGCGCTGATGTTCAACCTGCAAGAACCGTACTTCACCTGGCCGCTGATTGCTGCTGACGGGGGTTATGCGTTCAAGTATGAAAACGGCAAGTACGACATTAAAGACGTGGGCGTGGATAACGCTGGCGCGAAAGCGGGTCTGACCTTCCTGGTTGACCTGATTAAAAACAAACACATGAATGCAGACACCGATTACTCCATCGCAGAAGCTGCCTTTAATAAAGGCGAAACAGCGATGACCATCAACGGCCCGTGGGCATGGTCCAACATCGACACCAGCAAAGTGAATTATGGTGTAACGGTACTGCCGACCTTCAAGGGTCAACCATCCAAACCGTTCGTTGGCGTGCTGAGCGCAGGTATTAACGCCGCCAGTCCGAACAAAGAGCTGGCGAAAGAGTTCCTCGAAAACTATCTGCTGACTGATGAAGGTCTGGAAGCGGTTAATAAAGACAAACCG